>DAONJS010000020.1:0-11718 GCA_035405785.1 Bacteroidia bacterium | reverse complement strand
CAGAAAATACATTTATAAACTTAATTTTTGGTCCATTTTTTGTTATAATCCCCAAAACAGTTGATTTATGAAAAATTTTTGATTAAGTTTGAGGCAAAATAAAGTATTATGGAATTTAAAAAAATTTTGGGTTTAGATTTAGGCGTTACATCAATTGGTTGGTCTTTAATAAAAGAATTTGAAGGTAGGCCTTCAGAAATAATTTCAATGGGGGTAAGAATTATTCCACTTGATACAGATGAAAGTGATGAATTTAGAAAAGATAATGCTATTACCAAGAATCAACAGAGAACAAAGAAAAGAACAGCAAGAAAGTTATATTATAGATATGTTTTAAGAAGAAGAGCCTTAACAAAGGAATTGAAAAAACACGAAATGTTTGATGAATCATTATTTAATCTACCTCAATTAAAACTATGGGAACTAAGAGCAAAAGCCGTCACCGAAAAAATTTCACTACAAGAGCTTGGTAGAATACTTTATCATCTAAATCAAAAAAGAGGATATAAATCATCAAAACAAGAAGATACACAAGATAAAAAAAATACAGAATATGTTGAACAAATTTTAAATAGATATGAAAAATTAAAATTGGAAGGTAAAACAATTGGCCAAAAATTTTATGAAGAACTTTCTAAAAATCATTATTATAGAACAAAACAACAAGTTTATCCAAGAGAAGCTTATATAGAAGAATTTAATACTATAATGAAAAAACAACAAGAATATTATCCAGATGTGCTTACTGATGAGTTTATTTCACATTTAAGAGATGACATCATTTATTTTCAAAGAAAATTAAAATCCCAAAAAGGATTGGTAAGTATTTGTGAATTTGAAGGTTTTTACATAAAAACAAAAGAAGATAAAGAAGTTTTTACAGGGCCAAAAGTTGCCCATAGAAGTAACCCAATTTTTCAAGTATGCAAAATTTGGGAAACGATAAATAATATAAAAATCGAAAATAAAAGAAAAGAAAAATATCAAATTTCTATAGACCAAAAACGAAAAATTTTTGAATACCTTGATAACAATGAAAAACTCACTAAAAAAGAATTATTCGAAATATTAGGCTTAAATGAAAAAGATGGATGGCTTGGAAATAAAATGATAAATAAAGGTATTCAAGGAAATATCACAAAAGTAAAAATTATAGAAGCACTTTATAATAAAGACCTGATTGATAAATGGACAAAATTTAACCTTAATATCATCGGTATGGGAGAAACAACATATTCCTACGATTTAAAGAGCGGAGAAGTAAAGAATGAAACTATAAAAGAATACATTACATCAGAATTTACTAACGAACCATTATACCAATTGTGGCACACCATTTATTCTATACCAGACATTGATGAATGTAAAAATGCTTTAATGAAAAAATTTGGTTTTGATGAAGAAACAGCAATAAGATTAGCCAAAATTGATTTTACTAAACTTTCTTATGGTAATAAATCCGTAAAAGCAATTAGAAAAATTTTACCTTATTTAATGAAAGGTTATGATTATAGTGAATCTGCACAATTTGCAGGATATAACCACTCAAATTCAATGACAAAATCTGATATTGAAGCAAAAAAACTTATTGACAAAATTCCACTATTAGCAAAAAACTCTCTAAGACAACCCGTTGTAGAGAAAATACTTAATCAAATGATACACATTGTTAATGAAATTATTGATGATAAAAGAGGATGGGTTACAAAAGAAGAGAGAAATAAAGGGCTATTTGAAATTAGAGTAGAATTAGCAAGAGAATTAAAATTAAACAAAGAAGAAAGAAAGAATTTCTTTGAAAACATTAATAAAATCGAAAAAGAAAATAAAAAGATTGAAAAAGAATTAATTGATTTAGGATTAAGAGCCAACAGAAAAAATATTATTAAATATCGCTTGTTTAGATCTGTCAGCAATGATGATGCAAAGGCAAATGGAATGTGTATTTATACAGGTAAATTATTTTCTCTCTCTGATGCATTAAATGGTAATGAAGTTGATGTAGATCATATTATTCCAAAATCTCTTTTATTTGACGATTCTCAATCTAACAAAGTACTAACTTTTAGATGGATAAATCAAGAAAAAGGAGATATGACCGCTTATGATTATATGGCTTCAAAAGGCAAACAAGCTCTTGATGAATATATTGAAAGAGTAAATTCATTATTTGAAAAAGGTGTAATTACAAAGGCAAAAAGAGATAAATTATTAATTTCTGGAAAAGATATTCCACAAGATTTTATAGAAAGAAATTTAAGAGAAACCCAATATGTTTCAAAAAAGGCAAGAGAGATATTACAACAAATTTCAAAAAATGTATGGGTAACAAGTGGTAGTGTTACTCAATACTTAAGAAGGTTATGGGGATGGAACGATATTTTGCAAAATTTACAACTCAAAAGAATTAAAGAAATTATTCCCAATCCATTAGAAGAAGGAATTACAGAAATCAAAGAATTTGAAACAATTGATGGCCAAATACATCATAAAGAAGTTATTAAAGATTGGGATAAAAGAGATGACCATAGACATCATGCTATTGACGCATTAGTAGTAGCATGTACTAAGCAAGGTTATATTCAAAGATTAAATACACTCAGTGCTAAAACAACAAGAGAAGAACTTTACAAAAAAGTAAGTGAGAGAAAAGAAGAATTTAGAGAATCTCTTTCTTTAATAGACAAATACTTTATTTTAGAAAAACCATTTTTAACTAATCAAGTTGAAGAGAAAGTAGAAAAAATTATTGTATCATATAAACAAGGCAAAAAAGTGGCTACTTATGGTAAAAGATTTATCATTAAAGACGGCAAAAAAATTCCTGTACAAAAAAACGTACTAGTTCCCAGAGGACCTTTATCAAAAGAAACTATCTATGGAAAAATAAAAATTCTTGAAAAGAATAAGCCACTTAAATATATTTTTAATTACCCACATTTAATATTCAAAGATTATATTAGAGCGCTTGTTGAACAAAGATTAAAAGAATACAATAATGATGTAGATAAAGCTCTTGATTCTTTGAAAAAAGATCCAATATACCTTAAAGACAACAAAACAAAGTTAGAATATGCAACATGTTACAAAGAAGAATACGTGGTAAAATATCCTCTTGAAAAAATTACAAAAAAAGATTTACCATATATCGTTGACTCTAAAATTAGAGAAATACTTGAAGATAAATTAAAACAACACAACAATAACGAAAAGGAAGCATTCAAAGAAGTTTATTTTAATGAAGAAAAGAAAATACTAATTAAAAGTGTTAGAATATTTACAGGATTATCTAATGTTGAACCTATCAAAAGTAACGAAAACAATTATGGTTTTGTAAAGCCAGGAAATAATCATCATTTGGCTATATATTTAGATAAAAATGGAGAAAAACAAATTCATATATGTACTTTTTGGCATGCAGTAGAAAGAAAAAAATATGGTTTCCCAACTGTAATTGAAGAAACAAATTTAGTTTGGGAAAAAATAGAAAATAATCCTAACTTATATCCTCAATCTTTCATCAAAAAGTTACCTGAACCTAACCTAAAACTTATTCAAAAATTTGAGCAGAATGAATTATTCATTCTTGGAATAAAAGATTTTGATTTAGATTTTAATGACAAATTAAATGTATTAACTAAACACATTTATAGAGTCCAAAAAATATATTCAAACGGTAAAGGACTTGACATATACTTTAGACACATCTATGAAACGAAAGTTAATGATGACGATTTTACAAAAAAAACTTTAAAATATTATCGAGTTAGTAGTTTAAATGCGTTAGAAGATATAAGACCAATAAAAATAAGAGTAAACCATCTAGGTGAAATAACAGAAATAAATTTAAAATAAAAAGGGCGAGTTGCCCCGCCCTGTCTGTTTTCACAACGGTCATAAAGACCTTATTGTGAATAGGATCTGCGGCAAATTTAATTGTTTTTATTTTTAGTAACAAATAAAAATTACCATCAAGCTTGTTTTTCGTAGAAAAGTAAAAAAATTCATGATAAAACAAACCATATACTTCGGTAACCCCGCTCACATTCGTACTGAATTAAAACAACTAAAGATAACTATTAAAACAGATCCTCCACAAGAAAAATCCATACCCATTGAAGACATCGGTGTTGTTATTATTGACCATCCTCAAATAAGCATTACAAGTGGTGCTATATCGGAACTAATGAATAATAATGTAGCACTTATTTCTTGTAATGCAAATTATTTACCACAAGCACTAATGCTCCCTTTTGAAGGACATCATATTCAAACACAAAGAATGCATGCTCAAATAAAGGCAAATGAACCTCTTAAGAAAAATTTATGGGCTCAAACTATTCAACATAAAATATATAACCAATCTGTTTTGCTTGAAAAACAAGGTGTTCACAATCATCCTCTGCATCAATATATGAAAGAAGTAAAAAGCGGTGATTCTACTAATAGAGAAGCGGCGGCTGCCAACTATTACTGGTCACATTTGTTTCCAGATAAACCTCATTTTAATAGAGGGCCAAAAGGTGAATATCCAAACAATTTATTGAATTATGGTTATGCCATTTTAAGATCTGTTATAGCAAGAGCACTGGTTTCTGCTGGTTTATTTCCATCAATTGGTATATATCACAAAAACAAATACAACGCCTACTGTTTAGCAGATGACATTATGGAACCATACCGTCCTTATGTAGACGAATTGGTTATTAGATTAATGAAAAAATATCCTGATGAAGTAGAAATAAATACAACCTTAAAAAAAGAATTACTATCAATACCTGTATTAGATGTCATCATTGATAATGAAACAAGTCCTTTGATGATAGCAGCACAGCGAACTGCCACATCATTAGCCCATTGTTTTTTGGGAGAAAAAAGAAAATTATTGTACCCAAAACTACAATAATGAAAACAAAACGATTAAATGCTTATAGAATCATGTGGGTTATTTGTTGTTTTGATTTGCCTGTGGTTACCAAAAAAGAACAAAAGATTGCTAATGCATTTAGAAAATTTTTGAAAGAAGCAGGATTTATGATGATTCAGTATAGCATCTATGGCAGACATTGTCCAAGTAGCGATGCCGCAAATGTTCATATAAACAAAATCAAAAAACACATACCAGAAAATGGGTCTGTATTTATTTTAAAAATCACAGATAAACAATTTGGAGAAAGTATTTTATATCAAAATGCCAAGAAAGAAGATCCTCCAAAGGGTTATCAGCAATTAGAATTATTCTAGAAACATAGAACATATTAAACATATTAAATAGAAATAAAAAAATCCCCCTTCAAGCGGGGGATTTTAATTTGCAACAACAATTTTTTTATTCTAAAAAATGGCTAAATCCATTGATAAATAAGCAACACAGAGGTTTCTGTTGTTGCAAATTTATCAAAGTTCCTTTTTGAATCCTATTCACAACTAGTGGATACTATATTCCCCCAAACAATGAGTTGTTGCAAATTTATCAAAGTTCCTTTTTGAATCCTATTCACAACTTATTGCTTCATTATCTTTTTCAATTTCAAGTTGTTGCAAATTTATCAAAGTTCCTTTTTGAATCCTATTCACAACGTGGGGGTTGGAGTAGTTATACAAAAATCAGTTGTTGCAAATTTATCAAAGTTCCTTTTTGAATCCTATTCACAACAGCCCTTCTTACTATTGCTATTTGTTTTTTGTTGTTGCAAATTTATCAAAGTTCCTTTTTGAATCCTATTCACAACATAAGCTCTCTACTCTTTTTAGCCACTTTTGTTGTTGCAAATTTATCAAAGTTCCTTTTTGAATCCTATTCACAACAATCCATCATCACTTGCAGAAGTTACTTTTGTTGTTGCAAATTTATCAAAGTTCCTTTTTGAATCCTATTCACAACCTTATAAGAACTTTTAACTTCATCAACTTTGTTGTTGCAAATTTATCAAAGTTCCTTTTTGAATCCTATTCACAACCATAGAGCAATGCGTTATCATCGCTGATCAGTTGTTGCAAATTTATCAAAGTTCCTTTTTGAATCCTATTCACAACAGAACTGCGTAATAGTAGTTTGCGAATTAGGTTGTTGCAAATTTATCAAAGTTCCTTTTTGAATCCTATTCACAACATGGCGACACTGATTGACATAAAGGAGTTAGTTGTTGCAAATTTATCAAAGTTCCTTTTTGAATCCTATTCACAACGCAAGGGGTTTGAGATGATGTTGAATAGTTGTTGTTGCAAATTTATCAAAGTTCCTTTTTGAATCCTATTCACAACAGCAAATATCATTGATATTTCTAACATTGTGTTGTTGCAAATTTATCAAAGTTCCTTTTTGAATCCTATTCACAACTTTTTTAAGGTTATTGATTGGTTTGTTTTGGTTGTTGCAAATTTATCAAAGTTCCTTTTTGAATCCTATTCACAACATATCGCAGATGGTATTAAATCATTTGATGGTTGTTGCAAATTTATCAAAGTTCCTTTTTGAATCCTATTCACAACATATATTTCTGGGTGTTTTATTTTTAAGTTGTTGTTGCAAATTTATCAAAGTTCCTTTTTGAATCCTATTCACAACACAGAGGAGGAGAAGGATATCATTGACGCGTTGTTGCAAATTTATCAAAGTTCCTTTTTGAATCCTATTCACAACGATAAAACAAATCTGACGTCATCATTTCTTGTTGTTGCAAATTTATCAAAGTTCCTTTTTGAATCCTATTCACAACTACCTCATAAAAATCAAGATAGAAAATACAGTTGTTGCAAATTTATCAAAGTTCCTTTTTGAATCCTATTCACAACCGGTGTCCAGGTGAATATAGCATCGCCAATGTTGTTGCAAATTTATCAAAGTTCCTTTTTGAATCCTATTCACAACATATAGATGGCACGATTCAGATAGATGATTGTTGTTGCAAATTTATCAAAGTTCCTTTTTGAATCCTATTCACAACTGGATACGTGATAATGTATTAAGTAGATTTGTTGTTGCAAATTTATCAAAGTTCCTTTTTGAATCCTATTCACAACATATGGAAGGCAAGTTGCTGAACATATCAAGTTGTTGCAAATTTATCAAAGTTCCTTTTTGAATCCTATTCACAACTAAATCATATTGTTTTTTAATTAAATCTCTGTTGTTGCAAATTTATCAAAGTTCCTTTTTGAATCCTATTCACAACTTAAGATTATTGATATTCCACAACTTGAATGTTGTTGCAAATTTATCAAAGTTCCTTTTTGAATCCTATTCACAACTTGGTTTTTTAAGGTTATTGATTGGTTTGTGTTGTTGCAAATTTATCAAAGTTCCTTTTTGAATCCTATTCACAACAACGAAGCAATAGTGTAGTTAAATGCTTTTGTTGTTGCAAATTTATCAAAGTTCCTTTTTGAATCCTATTCACAACGGAACTCTTTATCTGGTGAATAATGAATATGTTGTTGCAAATTTATCAAAGTTCCTTTTTGAATCCTATTCACAACAAAACAAATGTGTTCGGCTGTGCTTCGTAAGTTGTTGCAAATTTATCAAAGTTCCTTTTTGAATCCTATTCACAACTCTTCTACTTGCCTTCTCCCTGTCAGTATCGTTGTTGCAAATTTATCAAAGTTCCTTTTTGAATCCTATTCACAACCTATCGCTCTTCACATATACACGAACAGACGTTGTTGCAAATTTATCAAAGTTCCTTTTTGAATCCTATTCACAACGATAATAGCGTTGCTTTCAGCGAGTTCATCGTTGTTGCAAATTTATCAAAGTTCCTTTTTGAATCCTATTCACAACTGGTAAAATAAATCCAAATCCATCTGTTACGTTGTTGCAAATTTATCAAAGTTCCTTTTTGAATCCTATTCACAACAGAGGGCACGCCAATTGCGGCGCACAAGGAGTTGTTGCAAATTTATCAAAGTTCCTTTTTGAATCCTATTCACAACTAGTTGTCTGTCTTTACTGTTATAACTATCGTTGTTGCAAATTTATCAAAGTTCCTTTTTGAATCCTATTCACAACAACAGTTTGAAAAGAGAAATGATTGCGATAGTTGTTGCAAATTTATCAAAGTTCCTTTTTGAATCCTATTCACAACTCGTTTTTCCAAATACAATAAAATCAACTAGTTGTTGCAAATTTATCAAAGTTCCTTTTTGAATCCTATTCACAACTAATGAACTGAAGCAATTAAATTCCTATAAATTTAAATGCTCAAAATTAAATTTCAACACAACATTTTTTAATCATCATCATCCATTTCCCTTTCCAATCTTCTCCATATAGGTTCAATATCTTCTAATGCAGTAAATACAAAATTTTCTTTGTATTCACCATTCGCATCTGTAATGATAAAAGTATGTTTTTCTTCATCAAAGTAAATTTTTAAATCATCATAAGGCACATGTATCAAAACTTCTCCCAATAAATAATTCGCATTAAAATAACCACCAAAAGTATAATTATATTTATTCTCTATTTCAAAAGTATAATCTCTAGAAATTGTATAATGTGGTGTAAAGATAATATTACCTTTATTTATACCTATAAATATTACACGAACCCCTTCATCAATAAAAATACAATATGGTATATTATAAATCAAAGCGTTTGTAAAATCTTTTTTATTCAAAACAATATAATTTTTCCCTCTATTCATATTCAAAATCCTTCTATATTCATCAACCTCGGATTCATAATAAGATACAATTTTCAACTTATTCTTTTTTATACAAAAACTTTTACTAAACTTTGGATCATCGTAAAATGCAAAATACTCAAAATTTTCATTCTTGAAAAACTTTTTCATTTTCTTCAAAACAAAAACATCAAACAAAAAACATTTTTCATTCCATTCATTATTAACATTATTAAATTCCACAAAACATGCTTTTTCTTTACCAAATTGCAAAACAAAAAAATCTTGATAATTCCTAAAAACTAACATTACTTTTCTAAAAACACCATTATCCCCTCTAAAATTAAAAAAAGCATTTGCCCAATTCAAAAACGAAGGCAAATTCATCTTAACATCAAAAATATCTACATCATAATCTTTATATGGATACTCTTTCAAAATTTTTATATCTTTATTTATTAAAACACTTCCATAATTATCTGTTCCTGTATTAAATGTCATTTCCCTTTCACTATCAAAATAGATATTAAAATCATTTCCTGATTCATTTGTAAAATTTCTTATTTGGTTGAAAAAATCTTTTATCTTGAAAACAAAGGGCGTAAGATATTCCCATCCTTCACCTTCCAAAATACAATCTTCTCCTATATTAAGAGATAATTCACAAATAGTAGAATGATAATATAAGCAAATCCTTATCCTTACTGAATTGTCTTTTATGTAAAACAAAGCATCATCAATATCTTCAAATGAAGATAAAAAATATATGTCTTTAATAAAATTCTGAAAATTAGAAATGTAAATTCTTTTCATAGCCATAGGTTTTTTATTTAAAGAAACACATCATTTTTCAAAAAATTACTTCAAGATAAAAATTCTCGGTAAGATACCTATAAAATCATTATAAATAAATAATCGCAGTTTTTGAAAAAAATTATACCAAAATTATTTTAATTCCCGAAAAAATTACGAGCAGGAACATAATTAGAGATAAACAAGCTATTGTTTAATAAAATAAAAACAAAAAAATCCGCTTATTACATCCTGCGTCAGTGGGAAAGCGTGAATGTTTTTTGTTTAGAATTTCGGCAAGGGCGCTTGCGTTGATAATGCTGAATAAACTTTTGATATTCTAAAAGTGTAGAAAAGCGGTTAAACAAATGGAACTCTTTCAACAAAGATGACAGCATTATCCATACCTTGCCTGAAATTCTTACAAAAAACAGAGCGGGGAGTTAGCTCGCAGGATGAGATTTTTTGCTTACTTTTTTCTAAAAAAAGTGAGAAAAAAAATATTATCACTCTAAAATTTTCAGGAATATGAGTTATTTTGGTATGTAATAGAAAAAATTTTTTCTCCATTTCCATTTTTCTTAAAAACTTTTAAACGCTCTGCCATCCTTCATTTAAGGAACAATTTTTGATAATAAATTTGCACCAAAATTTTTACCTATGAAAAAGTTTGTTCCTTATTTTGTAGTGGCTATTTTAGGAGGTATTATCTCTACATCATTAAATCATTATCTTTTTCCTCCTGCTAAAAATACTATTGTTCAAACAACTAATATCCCTGTCAAAACAGTTTCCTTTAGTAATGTTCCAGAAGTGCCAAATTTTGTGGAAGCCGCTGAAATGAGCATCCATGCAGTTGTGCATGTAAAAACAAAATACACCTATCAACAAACTTATTACAATCCATTTCAAAGTTGGTTTTTTGGAAATGGAATGCAAGTCATTCCTCGTGAAGAACATGGGTCGGGTAGTGGAGTTATAATTTCTCCTGATGGATATATTGTAACCAATTATCATGTTATTAGCAAAGCAGATGAAATTGAAGTAACCTTAAATGACAAAAGAACATTTTCTGCTACTTTAATAGGAGCAGATCCAAGCACCGACATTGCAGTATTAAAAATTAATGAAACCAATCTTCCGTTTTTACCCTATGGAAATTCTGATAATGTAAAAGTGGGTGAATGGGTTCTTGCAGTGGGCAATCCTTTCAACCTTGCATCTACTGTTACTGCGGGTATTATCAGTGCAAAAGCCAGAAACATCAATATCATTTCAGGCAATGGAAGTGGTCCTTCTGCCATTGAATCTTTTATTCAAACCGATGCGGCTGTAAATCCCGGAAATTCTGGTGGCGCATTAGTAAATACTTCTGGACAATTGATTGGCATCAATACTGCCATTGCTTCTAATACAGGAAGTTTTGCAGGATATTCATTCGCCATTCCTGTCAATATCGTCAAAAAAGTAGTGGCAGATATTATAGAATTTGGCTCTGTTCAAAGAGGTTATTTAGGTGTAAGTATTCGTGAAGTAGATGAAAAATCTGCTAAAGAAAATGGTTTATCATCACCAAAAGGAATTTACATTGAAGCTGTTGTAAATGGCGGAGCCGCAGATGAAGCGGGCTTGCAATCAGGAGATATCATTACATCTGTGAATGGTATTGAAGTCAATAATATCCCTGAATTTCAAGAGCAAATAAGCCGTTATCGTCCGGGAGATAAAGTTGTTTTGAATTTTATTAGAAATAAAGATAACAAATCTGTTTCAGTGATATTGAGAGATTTAAATAATTCTATCAAATTATCAAGTAAATCAAGCAAAAATACAGCAGTAGTAGAATTATTAGGTGCTTTATTTGAACCTGCAAGTAAAGAAGAATTGCAAAGATTAAGCATTACCAATGGATTAAAAGTAATTAAATTAAGTGCAGGAAAATTAAGATCAGCAGGCATTAGAGAAGGATTTATAATTACAGCTATTGATAAAAGACCAATTAAATCTATTGATGATTTGAAAGAAGCGTTAGAAAATAAAAAAGGTGGTGTGTTAATAGAAGGTGTTTATCCAAATGGTATTCGTGCCTATTATGCTTTTGGGATTTAATATTGTATTTCATTCTCCCTAATTCAAAATTCAAAGTATTTCTAAAGTTTTCTATCTTTTTATATTATTAAAAGCATATTAGGTTTTATGAAAATTAAAAACGCACAAAAAATCTTATTTATGTAATGCTTATTGTGTAAACTAAATTCAACTAATAAATGCAACTTTTGGAGTAAAAAAATTATATTTT
>DAONJS010000019.1:0-14637 GCA_035405785.1 Bacteroidia bacterium | reverse complement strand
AATTTGCAACAAAAAATACATTCATAAACTTAATTTTTGGTCCATTTTTTGTTATCCCCAAAAATAAAAATTATGGAGACACCAAATTGGATAATTTTGATAGGATTCATTGCAAATTTGATATTAATAATAAAGATGTATTTGCATTATAAGTTAATCTATTTATTAAAAAAACATGAGAAAAGTGGAACTCTCGGAGGATTTTTTGAAGGTTGTAGTTATATATTTTTAATATTGCCTTTTTTTATAATTTTAGATGAAGAAAAAGAAGAAATAATAAAAAAGCTAGGAAATGAAGGCGAAAAACTTATATTTTATATTAAATTTTTGCTTAGGATATATTGGTTGATTTTTATTTTTATATTGATTTATTCTGCAATACAATAATATAAATGATCATAATAAAACAGAAAAACACTATTATTAGTATAAATTTTGTAATATTTGAGATGAAATCACCTACAACTATACCATCTTTTTCACCACTGTCTGTAATCCCAACATTTACAACATTTTTAGGAGGTAGTGGAAGTAGTTTGGTAAATATTTACTTCGGCAAAAAAAGATATGAGTTGAATGATTGGCTTGGAAATGTGAGAGTTTTAATGAGTAAAAAATATCTTAGCAGTAGAACAGGTTTTTATACCAAAAGATTAGAATCAAAATACAGAGAAGTGAAAAAGAACAGTAAAAGCAGAAAATAAAGATAGCGAACCTTAACCAATAGCGAAATGAAAGAGTTTATTTATACAATATTGATCCTTTTAAATTTTTCATTATCTCCTTCTCAAACTAGAGAAATGATTTTAATAATAGATACCATTCAAGGTAATTATGATTTCATTCCGAAAGTTAACTTTGGTGGTTTTGCGAATATACCAAAAGATGTCGGAATAAAAACATTTAATTTAAAATCATTCCCAAATTTTATTTCAGAAAAATTTTTGATAAACGATACAACTATTATTTATATTCCACTTAATAATAATGGCGATTTTATTGAAATAAAAGGGATAAAAAACATTAAAGACACATTAAGAGTCAACAAAATTTCAATGATTGAAAGTAACCTTCCAGACACTACCTATTCAGTTAAGTATTGGTATCAAGAAATAAACGACAGTTTAGTTCTTTTGCCAAATAGAACAGAAAAAAATTTTTCCATTTCAAAGACAAATACAACAAAAAAAACAAAACCTGAGATTATCTTAATTATAAACGGGAAAAAATATTATTCTACCCTTGTAATTATTAAAGGTCAAAACATTTTTAAAAGGGCTAATGGAACAGTTCCTAAAAATCCATATAAGAAAAATGGGCAGAGAAAAAAAAATGTAATGAAATTTAATATCATTTATGAAACAAGACATTGGGTTTATAAGGCGACAATAATATTATAAAATTATTTCTATATTATTTTCTGTCACATTTTTTGTTATATCTCTCACGCCGCCATTAAAGGTTTTCGTTCCTACCGATGGTAAATTAAAATATGATAAAATTATTTTAAGGTAGAAATTATTTTTAATAACAAATGAATATCATTATTATGGCTTTAGCCCGAAACAATCTTGTTTTAAAATAATGAAATACCCATGAGATTACTTCACAACAATTGCTATGACAATATGTTTTGAAATTGCTTAAATGTAATAGTTATGTTGGGAATTAAAAATTGCGTGAGGGATGCGGAGGGCGGCGAAGCCGGTGCGGAGCGAAGCGGAGCACGGGAGCGATAGCGAACCCCGTAGCAGCCCGACCCGAGCGTCAGCGAGAGGCACGCCCTGATAAAAAATATGTTGTAAATATTCAA
Organism: Bacteroidia bacterium; assembly: GCA_035405785.1. Classification (GTDB taxonomy): domain Bacteria; phylum Bacteroidota; class Bacteroidia; order B-17B0; family Aurantibacillaceae; genus BPGX01. The sequence continues at coordinate 12,824 of DAONJS010000019.1, read as the reverse complement.
TGCTCAATTCTCAATGTTCAACTTTCACTTCTATAATCCTGTCAGCCCTTCGGGATTTTTTTGTATTCTCATTTTTCAACACCGACATAAATATCAGTACTTTTCACTTTTCACCACTACTCTACCCTATTATTGTTCAATTATTCTTTTCAATGTAAACAACTCTTTGGGGAAAGGGAATTTCAATGTTTTTATCTCTGAATGTTTTGTGAATTCTTTTTATAGTTTCGTGTGTTAAAGAAAATTGATATTCATAACTTTTACAAGCAAGTATTAAACGAAATAATATAGCACTATCACCAAATGCATAAAATCTCACTACTGGATCAAATTCTGGTATTCCACCTTCGTGTTCTGATAAAACACTTTTTCCTATTTCAATTAAAACTTTTTCTACCTCATCCAAGTTTTCTTTGTAAGCCACACTTCCTTCTACTCTTACAAACAATTTTCTTTCAGGTAAATACATATTAGTAATAATAGATTGGGAAAATTTTGAGTTTGGAACTACGATTACATTTCCTTGCGTTGTTTCTATTAAAGTATTTCTCCATGTAATATCTTTAATAATTCCTTCAGTAGAAGCATCAATTCTTACAAAATCACCGGGTCTAACTTGCTTTGAAACTAAAATTTGAATTCCTGCAAAAAAATTACTCAATGTATCTTGAAGGGCTAAAGCAACTGCTAAACCTCCAACTCCTAATGCAGTAATAATTGGTGTAATTGATATTCCAAAATGCTGAAGAATAATCATTCCACCTATACTGAATACTACTATTTTTACGATATTGGTAAATACAGAAACAGAACCGGATAATCCTGAAACTCTTGATGTATAAATCTTTGTAATCTCAACTAACAGGCGGGAAAAAAATAATGTAAAGGAGAAAATAACTATACTCCAAAAAATTTTGATTAGAATTTCTTTTGTATTTTGTGGTATTGGGAATTGATGAAATGAAATGTATATCCCCGCTGCACCAAACCAAAATATAATTAAATGATGAAATGAATGAACTAAAATATCATCTATTACTGATTCCGTTTTTTGTGCTAATAATTTTAATCTTGAAATAGTAAATTTTTCAACTATCCATCCAATGAAAATACCTAAAATAATAATTATTGAAGGTAATACATAGATATTTAAATCTTTTTCAAACATAAATTTTTTTCGGCAAAAATACAATAATCAATACAAATGTTTCAAAGGATATCGCAATATACCAAAACAAACTGATTTCAGATAATTAGAACAATAATTTTTTCTCTTACTTTTTTTAGAAAAAAGTAAGCAAAAAATCCACTTTTAGAAGGCAATCTCCCTTCGGCAGACCGCCATTGGAACTTGACCCATTCCTTCGCTTCTCTCGGAATGGGAGACCCCAACACAAGTTTCCAATGGCTTTGCTGACTAAAAGCATTAAATCGGAATTTTTTTGGAAATTAAAGTGCCTTTGGTAATAATTTTGTTTAATTTGCACGCAATAAATAAATTATGAGCACACAAGTAATTAAACAAGATTTTCTGGATGAATTAAAATGGCGGGGACAATTCAATGCTTCCACACCTAATGTTGAACAATTACTCAATTCTCAAACAGTTACAGGTTATATTGGATTTGATCCTACTTCTGATTCTTTGCATGTTGGAAGTTTAGCACAAATCATTACTCTTATGCGTTTTCAAAGAGCAGGACATAAAGCCATTGCTCTTGTTGGTGGTGCAACCGGTATGATTGGCGATCCAAGTGGTAAAAAAGAAGAAAGAAAATTACTTTCTGAAGAACAAGTGCGATACAATGCTGAAAAAATAGGAGAACAACTCAATTCCATAATGTCTAAAAATTCTAATTCAAAAATAGAATTAGTCAATAATATTGATTGGATAAAAAATTTATCATTAATAGATTTTTTGAGAGATATAGGTAAGCGATTTACTGTCAATTATATGTTAGCAAAAGATTCTGTAAAATCCAGATTAGAAAGTGAAATTAGTTTTACTGAATTCACTTATCAAATTTTACAGGCATACGATTTTTATTGGTTATTTACACATCATAATTGTCAACTGCAAATGGGCGGTTCTGATCAATGGGGAAATATCACATCAGGTATTGAACTCATTAGAAAAATGACAGGTAAAGAAGCACACGGTATAACAACTAATTTAATTACAAAATCAGACGGCAGTAAATTTGGTAAAACTGAAAGTGGAAATGTTTGGTTAGACAGAAAAAAAACATCACCTTACAAATTCTATCAATTTTGGCTTAATGTATCTGATGAAGATGCTAAAAATTATATCAAAATTTTCACATTTTTGAATAAAGAAGAAATTGAAGAATTAATTTCAAAACATACGCAAGCCCCTCACGAAAGAATTTTACAAAAAGCACTTGCCAAAGAAGTTACAACCCTTGTTCATAGCGAAGAAGATTACAATGATGCTGTAAAAGCATCAGAAATTTTATTCAATGGAACGATTGAAGAATTGGCTTCATTACCAGAAGAATTATTTAAAGATATTATGGAAGGTGTGCCTGTTTCTCATATAAAATATTCTGATATTGAAAATGGTATTGATGTTTTGGAATTTTTAAATACTTACACACAAGTTTTTCCAAGTAAAAGTGAAGCAAGAAAAATGATTCAATCTAATGCTGTATCCATCAACAAACAAAAAATAACAGATACTAAATTAGTTATCACAAAAGATTTCGCAATAAACAATAAATTTATTTTAATACAAAAAGGCAAAAAAAATTATTACCTTTGCTACATTGAAAATTAAATCTATACAAAAATGTCATTGAAACAAGTTCAATCATTACGACAACAACTTAAATTAACACCTCAACAAATTCAACTTTTAAAGTTGATTCAGTTGCCATTAACAGCATTGGAACAAAAAATTCAACAAGAATTAGAAAATAATCCTGCTTTAGACACATTAGATAATGCAAATTTAGAATCAGAAGAATTAGCAAACGAAAATGAAAATATCAATGATGAAGATACTTTAACCGAAGAGGAAAAAATTAAAAACGAAGAAGTGAATATTGAAGATTATATGGATGATGAAGAGAAAGATTCATACAAATATGATACAGGAAACACTTCTTATAGTTCAGAAAACGAATATGATTATTTTTCAAATAACATAGCAGTTTCATCAGAAGTAGAAAGTAATCTTGCTGATTATTTGATGGAACAATTAGAGATGCAGGATTTGACTGAAAAAGAGAAAGAGATTGGTGAATTTATCATTGGTTGTCTTGATGACGATGGATATTTGAGAAGAGATTTACAAAGCATTTCAAATGACTTGTTATTTTTGTATAACATAAATGCAAGCACAGATGAAATTGAAAAAGTTTTGAAAATAATTCAAACATTTGAACCCATTGGTGTTGCAGCAAGAAATATTCAGGAATGTTTACTAATTCAAATCAATAAAAAACTCCATCAACACCCCGAAAACACAACACTACAATTAGCCAAAAAAATTATTGAAAAATACTTTGAAGATTACTCAAAAAAACATTATGACAAATTACTTCATAAATTAAATATTTCTGAAGAAGAACTAAAGCAAGTTATTCAGGAAATTTCTCATCTTAATCCAAAGCCCGGAAATTTATATTCATCTCAAAAAGTAATGACTATTATTCCTGATTTTGTAGTTAATGTGATAGACGGCAAGCCAGAATTAAGTTTGAATAATTCTCTCATTCCTGAACTAACTATTAGCAAAGAATACATTGAAATGCTTAATGAATACAGCAAATCAAAAAATAAAGAACTCAAGGAAGCAAGCAAGTTTATCAAATCAAAAATAGATGAAGCAAAATGGTTTATTGATGCATTACAGCAAAGAGAAAGAATTTTATTAACCGCTATGTATCAAATAATGGAAGAACAAAAAGAATTTTTTACAACCGGAGACAAAAGCAAACTAAAACCTTTATTGCTTAAAGATATTGCAGAAAAAATTGATGCAGATATTTCTACTGTTTCTCGTATCGTCAATAGTAAATATGTGATAACACCTTATGGAACATTTCCGCTCAAATTTTTCTTTTCAGAATCCCTGCAAACTGAAAGCGGAGAAGAAGTAAGTAACAAAGAAATTAAAAGTTTTATTGAAGAAGCCATTCGTTATGAAGACAAAAAAAATCCTCTAACCGATGACCAGTTATGCGAATTATTAAATAAAAAAGGTTATAACATTGCTCGCAGAACTGTTGCAAAATACCGAGAACAGTTAGGAATACCTGTTGCAAGAATGAGAAAAGAAATTTAAAATTAAATTATGTCGTATCAACTTATTGATGGGAAAAAAGTAGCAAAAGAACTTCAGGAAAAAATTAAATCAGAAGTTCAGGATTTGCAAAAACAAGGTAAAAAAATTCCTCATTTAGCGGCTATATTAGTAGGAAATGACGGAGCATCTGAAGTATATGTTCAAAATAAAATAAAGGCCTGTGAAAATGTTGGTTTTCATTCATCTTTGATTAGATTATCTGAAAATACATCTGAACAAGAGTTATTAAATGAAGTAGAAAAACTAAATCAAGATTACGATGTAGATGGTTTTATTGTTCAACTACCACTACCCTTACACATTAACGAACAAAAAGTTATTGAAGCCATTCATCCATCAAAAGATGTAGATGGTTTTCATCCTATCAATGTGGGTAGAATGGTTTTGAATTTACCAACTTACATAAGTGCCACACCTTATGGTATTACAAAATTATTAGAATACTACAACATTGAAACAACAGGCAAACATTGTGTGGTTATTGGCAGAAGCCATATTGTAGGATTACCGATGAGTATTTTGATGCAAAGAAATGCAAAAATTGGAAATGCCACTGTAACTATTTGCCACAGTAAAACTAAAAATTTGAAAGATTATACTTTGAGTGCAGATATTTTGATTTGTGCTATTGGGCGTCCGCATTTTATCACTGCAGATATGGTAAAAGAAGGTGCGGTAGTAATTGATGTAGGAACTACTCGTATAGAAAGTAAAACTACAAAATCAGGTTATCAATTAGTAGGTGATGTAAAATTTGATGAAGTGGCTCCAAAGTGCTCATATATTACTCCTGTTCCCGGCGGAGTAGGTCCTATGACAATTACATCATTGTTATTAAATACTTTATCTGCTGCTAAAAAGGAAATTTATTCTTAAATAAAACTGAATGAAGTTTGCAAGAAATTTTTTTACAAAAGAAGAACAGAAAAAAATTGTAGATACTATTGTATTAGCAGAAAAATCAACGACTGCAGAAATCAGAGTGCATTTAGAAAATTTTTGTTTTATCAATCCAGTTAAAAGAGCAGAAAAAGTTTTTATTCAACAAAAGATGCATCTGACAAAAGAAAGAAATGGTGTGTTGTTTTATATTGCAGTTATTAGCAGAAAATTAGCCATTATTGGTGATAAAGGAATTTACGAAAAAGTTGAACAAAATGTTTGGGACGAAATGGTTAATGATTTAATAACATCATTAAGAGAAGATAAACAAAAAGCAGAAACGCTTTGTCAATGTATATTAAAGATTGGAGAATTATTAGCCAGATATTTTCCTGCAAATAATGATAATCCAGATGAATTAAGTAATGAAATTTCATATTAAAGAAATGATGATATTGGAAAAACAATCAAAATATTTAATTTTCAAAAAAGGTATATTTGTAGAAAATCATTCAAAGAGAAACAATACAAATAACTTGAATGGCAATGACGCTTTGTTAATTTTTTTGCAAGAGAAATTCATTGCATTAAATCGTAAAAAGTTTTCTTATATTATTTATTTGTTACTTTTGACATTATGCACTTTTGCACAAATACCAGAAAAACCTAATCCACCCAAATTGTATGTAAATCTATCAAAGGAATTTCCAAATTTTTTAAGTAAAGATGAAGCCGATAGAATTGAAGAAAAATTAGAGCAATTCAGCAGAGAAACAAGTAATCAGATTGCTGTGGTGGTAGTAGATGATTTTGGTGGATATACTGCTGCGGAATATGCTACATTATTGGGAGAGAAATGGGGCGTAGGTAAAAAAGGAAAAGATAATGGTATTGTAGTACTGATAAAACCAACCGGAAAACAAGGCGAGCGTGAATTATTTATTGCTGTGGGATTAGGATTAGAAGGTGCTATACCAGATTTGGCCACTAAAAAGATTCGTGAAAACATTATGCAGCCATTGTTTGCAGAAGGAAGGTTTTATGAAGGATTAGACAAAGGTTTAGATGCTTTGATGCAATTAGCTAAAGGTGAAATTTCTGAAAAAGATTTACCATCACAAAACGATGATACTGCTGTATTGGTAATTATTTTCATTATCATTTTATTGATAATACTCTTTTCTAAAAAGAAAGGTGGCGTTGTTTATACTTCAGGAAGAGGAGGATACTGGGGTGGAGGTTATTATGGAGGAGGTTCATCTTTTGGCAGGTCATCTGGAGGTAGCGGAGGTTGGAGTGGATTTGGTGGTGGAAGTTTTGGAGGTGGTGGTTCAGGAGGAAAATGGTAGAATTGAAATAATTTTTTTGAAAATACAAGATTTAAGCATTACATTTGCCACGCAAAATTTGCTATAAAAGCAAACCCGCGCAAGTGGCGTAATTGGTAGCCGCACCAGACTTAGGATCTGGCGCCGAAAGGCGTGGGGGTTCGAGTCCCTCCTTGCGCACAAAAATTGTTTTTAGGTTATTTGAATTATCATTGTTATTAAAATAATCTTAATTTTATTCTCTATATTTTTCACTCACTCCTCCTCTCCTACATTCTTTAATTTCATCAAAAGTGCATAAGCGTTTTTGATAACTATTCTTTTACCTGTAAAATTTTGATAGTTTTCAATTGCAAAGTATTCATCGTTTTTGAATGTAGTATTTGGAATTTCCTTTAATTCGTAATTAAGAGAATCTTTTTGAATAAATACATAATAATGATTGTCATAAAATAATACTGCTGATGCAGGTATTACATAAATTGATTTGTTTTCAATAGACACATCCGCTTGCATATAAGTGCCGGGAATAAGTTTGTCATCATATTTATCAAAGTGACAATGCACATCTATGGTGCCATCCGGATTTACCATTTTGTTGATGAGAATAATTTCGCAATCATATTTCTTTTCAGGTTGTTGCAATGTGTATGCAGAAACTTTTTGTCCTATTTGAATGTAAGGCAAATCTTTTTCAAAAATTTTGATATTCAAATGAATATCTTCTGGATTTACTAATTCAAATAAAACTTCTGAAGGTGGAATATATTTTCCTGTTGAAAAATGCACTGATGTTACATACCCTGTAAATGGTGCAGTCATATTTATGGTTCTGCTTATCTTATCTGGCGTGAGTTTTTGAGCATCAATATTTATTAGTTGCAATTTTTCTTCTAATGATTTGAGTTTAACTTTACAGTTTTCATACTCTGATTTTGCTTGTTCATAAACTTTTTCACTCACAGCATTTTGATCAAACAATTCTTTTTGACGAATGTAATTTTTCTCCAAAGTGGCACACAAATTTTTATTTGTCAAATAATCTTCCTGTAATTGAATATACTGCGGATCTTCTAAAATAGCAATCACTTCATTTTTTTTAATGTGCATACCCGGCAATAAATGTGTGTATTTAAGATAACCTCCTAATGGAACACTCATTGAGTAGATATTTTGTGGTGGCACATCTATTTTTCCCTTAAAATGTAAAGTAGTTGAAATGTTTTTAATTTTCATTGTATCTGTGCTGATGTTTAAACTTTTAAATTCATCTTGATTAAGTGTTACTGTATTAGATGATGCATTTTCCTTTGTAGTTGCAGTATTTGATTGGCAAGAAATTAAAAAGATACTTGAAATTGCTGTGATGTGTAAGATTTTCATATAATTTGTTTTATTGGTTAGTGATAAATTGTAGTTGAGAAATAATGTTGTTTTGATTTTGAACATAGTTCAAATAATTAATTTCAGAAATAATAGTTTGATGAATATAATTTGACCATTCTAAAAAACTAATGTTCCCTTTTTGAAAATTGATTTGTGCTGTTTTGCGAATTTGTTGATTATTGGGAATAATTAATGTCTGATATTGTTGAATTATTTTTTGATTGTATTCATATTCAGATAATAGTTGTAAAAATTGAGAAGAAAATTTTTCTTTCTCCCATTCATATTGCAAGGATGAATATTGTAATAATTTTTTCTCGGCTTTTATTTTATGAGCAAATGGCTTCAAAAATAATGGCACATCAAGACCTGCGTGTATGTATTGAAATCTTTTATTTAATGAATAATACACATTGTCTGTGCCCCATCCTTTCAGTGTTTGATTAGTATATCCAAAAAATAAATCAGGAAGAAGTTTTGATTTTTCTAATTGAATTTTTAATGATTGCTGTTGAATTTGTGTTTTGAAAATTGACAAATATGGATGTTGTTCAATATTTGAATTATTAAAATTTGATACATCAATAAATGGTTGTGTGTATTCAATATCTTTTATTGTTTTAATGTTTGTAAGTAATCTTAATAAAATGAGTAACTTATTTTTTTCTTTTTGCGTTTCTAAAAGTAATTGCTGATTTTCAAGAAGGTTGTTGCTCAATATATTTTTCTCTAAACTACTAATGTCGCCTTTTTCGTATCGTAATTGAATTGCACGCAATGCATCTTTGTATATTGAATCTATTTGATTGAGAATTTTTATTTTTTCAGATAAAACAGCAATGTCATAAAATAATTTTGTAACGGTTGCTTTAATATTCTTACTATCTAATGCTTTTTGTAATTCTGCTATACTCCACTCGTTTTGAAGTATTTGTTTTTGATAATGATAAACTGATGGAAATTGCAAATTTTGCTGAATTGAAATTGCATTATCATTGTAAATTCCATTGTATTGTCCATATTGAATTTGAACTGATGTTTTAGAGATATTCCATCCTGTTTTAATCAATTCTTTTTGATATTCAGAAATTATGTTTTGTAATTGTAGTGGCTTATAGTTTTTTAGTGCGGAATCAATGCAAGTTTGATAATTAACTATTTCTTGAGCATTTATATTTTTTGATGAATAAACAAAAGCAAAAAACAAACCTATTAGCAAAGAAAACTTTTTATTGATAGAAATTTTCTTTTCTCTTTGTAAAACAAAATGATAATAAAGAATTGGTAATACAAACAATGTAAGTAATGTAGATGAAATAAGTCCTCCTATAACAACAGTAGCAAGTGGCCTTTGAACATTTGCACCAACGCCAGTATTGATAAACATCGGAAAAAATCCTAATGAAGCCACCGTTGCAGTCATTAACACAGGTCTTAATCTTTTGATAATCCCTGAAAATATTATTCTTAACGAATTTGAATGTTCTTTCCTTAACTGATTAAATTCTGAAATTAACACAATACCATTTAATACTGCAATTCCAAACAAAGCAATAAATCCAACACCTGCACTTACACTGAATGGTATTTGCCTGAAAAATAAAAACAAAACACCACCTATTATGGACATTGGAATAGTTACATAAATCAGCAATGAAATTTTAATTGAATTAAAACTAAAATATAACATCAATAATATCAGCAATAAAGCAATTGGAACGGTTATCATCAATCTCTCTTTTGCAGATTGCAGGTTTTCAAAACTTCCTCCATATTTAATAAAATTTCCATAAGGTAAATTTAATTTATTCACTTTGTTTTGCAATTCATTAATTACTGATTCCACATCTCTTCCTCTTACATTAAATCCTACAATTATTCTTCTTTTTGCATCTTCGCGTTGAATTTGATTGATATCTGTTTTAATTGAAATATCTGCAATATCTCCTAATGTAACAACATTTGATGTGTCTGATACAATAAGGATATTTTTGATATTTTCTATTGATTGAAAATTGCTATCTAAACGAACAACAATATCAAAATTTCTTTCATTTTGATAAAACTTCCCCACCTGCACGCCTGCTTTTATTGATTTTACAATCATATTAACATCATGCACTGATAAATTGTAATGTGATAATTTTTTTCTGTCAAAAGAAATAACAAGTTGTGGTTGTCCATAAATGGGTTCTTTATAAATACCTTCAACGCCTTTAATTTGAGCAATTTTTTCAGAAAGTATTTGAGCATATTTATCAAGTGTATCAATATTTTCACCAAATATCTTACACACTACATCTTGTTTAGCACCTGCTATTAGTTCATTAAATCTCATTTGAACGGGATACTGAAATGATGTAGAAATACCAACTACATTTTTATTTAATACTTCCTGCATCTGATTGGCTAATTCATCAAAGGTTTTGGCTTTTTTCCATTGTGAAACAGGTTTTAATATCACCATCATATCTGCACTTTCAATGGGCATAGGGTCAGTTGGAATTTCTGCACTTCCTATTTTACTTACAACTTTTTCAACTTCATCAGGGAAATTTATTGCTAAAACTCTTGATGCTTTTTTACAATAATCAATAGTAGTGCTTAATGATGTTCCTGTTATCAATCTTGTTTCTACTGCAAAATCACCTTCTTCTAATGTAGGCATAAACTCTCCGCCAAGTGTATTCAACAAAATCATTGAAATAACAAATAATATAATCATCACAGTTAAAAGTAATTTGCCTCTGCGAAAAAGTTTTTTGAAAAATTTCAGATACAATTTTTCTACCCAAATCATCAATTTTTCTGAAAAATGAAAATGATGAACTTTGCCATTTTTAATCATCAAACTACTCATTACAGGAATGTAAGTAATTGATAAAACAAATGCACCTACCAAAGCAAATAAAACCGTTTGAGCCATTGGCTTAAACATTTTTCCTTCAATACCTGAAAAATACAATACAGGTATATACACAATCAAAATAATGATTTGCCCAAATACTGCGGCATTCATTAGTTTTGATGTAGATGTAAAAACAAGTTGATTAGCCACTTCTTCTGATAATTTATTTTTGGATTTCAATTTACTTACATAATACAATACTGATTCTACAATAATTACAGCCCCATCTACAATTAAACCAAAATCTAATGCTCCCAAACTCATCAAATTTCCTGATACTTTGAAGGTATTCATTAAAATGATTGCAAACAACATTGATAATGGAATGATAGATGCCACTAATAATCCATATCTAATATTTCCCAAAAATATCACAAGCACAACAATTACAATAATAGCCCCTTCTAATAGGTTTTTAAAAACTGTTTTAATGGTAGAATTAACCATTTTAGTTCTGTCTAAAAAGGGTTCTATAATTACACCTTCGGGCAATGTTTTCTGAATGTCTTGAATTTTACTCTTCACTCTTTCAATGACTTCATTACTGTTTTCACCTTTCAACATCATTACAATTCCACCTGCTACTTCATAAGATTCATCGCCATTTTCAGAAGTATACACCAATGAACCATATCTTACGGCATTGCTTATTTTTACTTTTGCAATATCTTTTATTTGAATAGGTAAGCCATTAGCAGAATGTTTAATAACGATATTTTCAATGTCTTCAATGTTTGAAATGATGCCTTCTGTGCGAATAAAATATGCTGTAGAATTTTTTTCAATATATGCACTTCCTACATTTTGATTATTTTTTTCAAGTGCAGAAAAAATTTCGGTAAGTGAGATATTATTTGATTTTAACTGATATGGATTGATGGATATTTCAATTTGCTTAGCCAGCCCTCCAAAACTACTTACATCTGCTACACCCTTTGTTCCAAGCAATTGACGGCGAACTATCCAGTCCTGTATTTCACGAAGTTGTGTAAGTGTATATCTGTGTTCAAAACCTTTTGCTGCGCGAATAATGTATTGATAAATTTCACCAAGACCTGTGGTAATGGGTGCTAATTCGGGCTTTCCTATATCCGATGAAATAATATCCTGTGCTTTTTGAATTTTTTCTGAAACCTGTTGTCTTGCCCAATAAATATCAATATCATCTTCAAAAACAACGGTAATTAAAGACAACCCAAATCTTGAAAAACTACGAATTTCTTTTATTCCGGGAATTGTGCTACATTCCTGTTCAATTGGAAAAGTAACTTTTCTTTCAATATCTTGTGCGGCAAATGATGGTGCTGTTGTAATAATCTGAACCTGATTGTTGGTAATATCAGGCACTGCATCAATGCTTAAATTTTTAATTTCAAAAATGCCTTTTATTATCAGTGCAATGACAAATAATGAAATAATAAATTTATTATTGATAGAAAACAGAAGTATTCTATTTATCATAGTTTTGTATTTAAATTTTTAAAATGGAAATGTATTTTAGAACCAAAAGAACAAACAGTATTTATCAAACACTTATTTTAGGCGGATGCCAAATACTTACAAACTTTTCTAAACTAAAATTCTCATCAAATAAAACATAAGATTTTTTTTCACAACTTAAATAATTTGAGATATTTATTTCACTATCTGAATGATAAGTATAGAAATGAATATGGCTACAATCCTGATGATTTTTGAATGGCAAATTTTGATGTTCGTTATTTTGAGAATGATGTTCTACATAATGCATCAATAAAAATTTCAAAAAACTAATTTTATCACTTGATTGATGTTCGTTGTAATGCTCTATTAGAGAAGGCAATTTAATAAACTGCTCACCATCAAAGCACAAATCAATAAAGATAACAGGAATAAATATAAAAAATATTTTTTTCATTCTTGGCTACAAATATACGAAAAATATATCTATGTAACCACTATTGTCCAAAATATTTTTAAATAAATTTTTAAGTTATTGTATTTCAGTAAT
>DAONJS010000018.1:0-22593 GCA_035405785.1 Bacteroidia bacterium | reverse complement strand
AGAAAATACATTTATAAACTTAATTTTTGGTCCATTTTTTGTTATAATCCCCTAACATTAAAGTGTATCCAAGAGTTAATCTTGTAACACCCGCCTCTACACCATCACTCTGTATTCCTGCTTCAACTCAAATTGAAGTTTCCGGTGGAGTAAATTATTCGTGGACACCCTCAACAGGTTTAAGTTGTAATAATTGCCCTAATCCAACTGTAACAATTGAAAACACTACAACATACACAGTAACAGCATCAAGCGATCCTAATTTCAGATGTGCAGATACCAAAGAAATTAAAGTAATTGTAGACGGAGAATGTCCGGAACTATACATTCCTACTGGTTTTAGCCCAAATGGTGATGGTAATAACGATATGTATAAAGTATTTGGTCCTGTGAATGATTTTCATTTAATCATTTACAATAGATGGGGTGAAAAAGTTTTTGAAACAAATGATATAAAAACAGGTTGGGATGGAAAATATAATGGAGAGGTTGTTCCATCAGGGGTATATGCCTATATCATTACAGGCAAAGATGTAAAAGGCGAACCTATAAAGAAAACTGGTAATATCACTGTAATCAGATAGTTCAATGGTTTTTTACAGAAAATTTTTGTTCATTATTTTAGTTTTGTGTTTTGAAAATAATATTCATTCTCAAGATGTATATTTTTCTCAATCAGATAATATGATGTTATATTTTAATCCTGCTGCTACAGGTATGTACAATGGATTTTTTAAAGCGGTGGCTTTACACAGACAACAATGGTCAGGAATTGGAAAAGGTTTTATTACTACTTATGCTTCTTTTGATGCACCTATTTATGATAAAAGAAAAAATAAAAATAAAGCAGGACTTGGAGGTTATTTTTATTCAGATATGGCAGGTTTTTCAAAATTTAAAACTACTCAAGCATCTATTTCAGGAAGTGGTATAGTTCAACTTGCAAAAAAGCATTTTTTATCAGGTGGTATCTCACTTTCATACATTCAAAAATCTTTTGATTTATCGGGCATAGAATGGGTTAATCAATATGATGGAAAAAAATATAATGCTTCCATAAATGCTAATGAAAACACTAATTTTCCAGTTACCTCATTTATTGATGTTGGAATAGGTGGAAGGTATGAATTTCACTCAACAGATATTGGTTATGATTCATGGTCATATCAATTATTTTCTTTAGATGCAGCATTATTTCATTTAACTCAACCTGTATTACAATACACTGCATTAACAGATGAAAATTTTAAAAATAGAATTTCTTTAAATGCGAATTATTTAAATGATTTTGAAAGTAACCGATTAGGTATCAATATATTTTCACAATATATGCAACAGGGGAAGTTTAAGTTTATACAAGGTGGTGTTTTATTAAGAATGAGATTTAAACAACAATCACATATTACAGGATTGATGAATTATTCAGTGCTTTCAACAGGTATTATTTTCAGGCACACTGGCTTTATTGTTCCAAATATTCGTTTAAGATTTTCTTACTTTGAAATAGGAATTGCTTATGATGCTTTTGTTTCAGTTTATCAATATACAACTAAAGGTATGAATGCTTTTGAAATACAATTAACTTATTCAAAATTAAGAAACAGTTTGAGAAATATTAAATGATTAAAAAATTTTTCATATTGATATTTTTAATTTTTTCTTGTTGTCTTTTTTCTCAAGAAAGAATAAAAGATTTGGGAGGTTGGTTTTCTCTGGCTACCAATTACAAATTTAATCAAAAGCAATCAATCAGTATAATGGGACGCATCAGGCAGTATGAAAATTTTACTCAAACAAATTCCTGGTATGTAGATATTGGTTATTCATTTAAATTTGCTAATACATTGAAAGTTTCTGTTCATTATGCCATCAATCCATCGCTCACATCTCAAAATTATTTTAGAAATATCCATCAATATTACTTAAGAATAGATTACAAAAAATTTATAAATAAATATTTCACTTTTTATAATAGAATAATTGCACAACATTCTACGCATTTATTTTTGACAGATTTTAATGATAATGGCTACAAACCTTATTACAGAACAGATTTAAGAGAAAGAACGGGGTTTTCTTACAATTTAAATTCTTCTTCTGAAATTTATCTTCATAATGAGTGGATGTTTACTATTTCACAAAACCCTGTAGAATTAAGAAGAAATCGCTTATACTGTGGTTACGAAAAAAAAATAAATGATAAAATTTCTTACAAAACATACTTTGTATTACAATCTTCTTTTCATAAAAGAAAAAGTGCTGATAGAGATTATTTCATTTTTGGACTGGATATAAATTTTAATCTTAATTAAAAAACCTTACAAAAAACAAATATAAAAATCGTACTTTTGTGTTAAACAAAAACTAATAAAAAATTAAATTATGATTAAAAAAATAAGTATTTGCTTATTATTGCCAATAATTGCATCAGCCCAATGGAGCGGCAATTCTTCTGTTAATAATGCTATTTGTACCAGTTCTTATGACCAACAAAATCAAAAAATTGTAGAAGATGGAAATGGAGGTGCTATTATTGTTTGGGAAGATTATCGTAACGACCCTACACAAACCAGTGCAGATATTTACGCTCAACGAATAGATAAAAACGGCTTTATAAAATGGACAACAAATGGTATTGTCATCTGCAATGCTACAGGACATCAATCAAATCCTAACATCGCTTATGCAAACGGGAAAGTCATTATTATTTGGAATGATACAAGAAATGGCAATAAAGATATTTATGCTCAAATGATTGATACATCAGGTAATATATTATGGACAGCCAATGGTGTTCCAGTTATCAATAAATCATATTCTCAAAATGATGGCAAGGTTGCAATCAGTACAAATGGAAATGTGTATGTTGTGTATCAAGATTCATCAGCAGGAAACTGGGACATTTATGCTCAAAAATTGAATATTAGCGGTATTCAACAATGGGGAACAAATGGGGCTGTTGTATGCAACGCAGGGTTTGACCAAAAAAATGCAAGATTAGAATTAGCAAGTAGTGGTGGAGTTTATGTAGTGTGGCAGGATAAAAGAAATGGAGCGGATTATGATATTTATTGTCAAAAATTAGATGAAAGTGGAAATCGCTTATGGAATGCGGTTTCTAACGGTAATTATGTATGCAGTATTACAGGCACACAAAGCAATCCTAAAATAGAACCTTTTGGAACAGGTTTTTTAGTAGTTTGGCAGGATAACAGAACAGGAGGTGGTTATGACATTTATGCTCAATATGTCAATGACAATGGATTATCTCAATGGACTACAAACGGAAAAGTTATTTGTAACGCTTTTGATAATCAAAGTGCATTAGATGTAAAAAGTACAGGATCTAGTGCATATATTGTTTGGAAAGATTTTAGAAATGGACTTAACTATGATATTTATATGCAAAGAATTGACATTAATGGAAATACACTATGGACTAATAATGGAATAGCCATTTCAACAGCAGTTTATGATCAAATCAATCCAAATTTGGAAGTAGATGGCACGAATGCTTATGTAGTTTGGCAAGATTCAAGTTCAAATGACTGGAATATCTATGCTGCAAAAGTAGCCCCAAATGGAAATATCTTGTGGAATACAATTGTATGTAATGCTACAGATAATCAAACTGATGCTAAAAATGTGTATGATGGAAGTGGTGGAACTATTGTAGTTTGGAAAGATAAAAGAAATAATACATTAACTAAATTGGATATTTATGCTCAAAAAGTTTTTAGTAATGGAAGTTTGAATAATGTATCAGAACTTAATAAAGATGTATTTAAAACAAAAATTTGGCCTAATCCAGCAAAAGATGAATTAAATATTCAATTATTCAATACATTTCAAACCGATAATCAAATCATCATTGAAAATATGATGGGACAAATTATTCTTACTAAACAAATTAAATTCTCTAATGGAAAAATTGATATTTCTGAACTACAAAGTGGTGTTTATATCTTTAAAGTAAAAACAAACGAGGAGATATTGAGTATTTCAAAATTTATCAAACAATAAAATAATGAAAAAATTCATAGCAATCAATATATTGATATTTAGTATATGGGGATGTAAAAAACCACCTGGACCAGGAGGCAATTCAAGTATTAAAGGAAAAGTAACTTTATATTTATATGATCCATCTACAAATACATTTAGCAAAAAATACCCTGCGGCAGATGTAGATGTTTATATTATTTACGGCAATGAATTGTCTTATGGAGACAGAATCAGAACCGATTATGAAGGTGACTTTGAATTCAAATATTTAAGAAAAGGAGATTATACAATTTATGTTTATTCTGTAGATACTGTTGTGTATAAAGGACCACCTGCAAATCCAAAAGCACCAAAAATTCCAATCACCAAAACAATTACTATCTCTAAAAAGAAACAAACTGTAGATGCTGGTGATTTTGTAATTTACGATGATTAAAAATTTAAATATGAAATTATTAAACCTATTTATTACAATTGTTTTTATCTCAAATTATGTCTTTGCTCAAAGCAAAAAGAATATCAGAAAATTTAATATCAAAGTAGAAATAGAAACTATTCAGGAAGGTAACATCAATTACAAAAGCGAACAAACAACTTTTGATGCGAATGGAAATGAAATTGAATGGATAAAATTTAATAAAGACGGAAGCATAAAAAAGAAAAAAACAACTAAATATGATAAGAAGGATAATCCAGTAGAAATAATGGAATATGATGGTAATCAGTTAGTTAAGAAAATAATAATGACATACAATAATTTTGATGAAAAAATTTCCGAAATTACTTACGATGGATCCGGTCAAATAATTAAAAAAGAATTATTTACATACAACAATAAAGGTTTAAAATCAGAAAAAAAAGTATTTGATAAAAATGATAAACTGATTGAGACACATATTTATCAATACTACACTTCTAAAAATAAAAATTCTGATAATTAAATGACTTCTCCGCATAATGAATTACTGCAATTGTTTCAACCCATTTCATTAGAAGAAATGGATAAGGTGGCATTTATGAACCGAGTTGATACTAAATATGTTTTTAATTCAATGCAACTAAAAGATATTTTGCAGGAAGCAAGCAAGCAATACAGAATTCTGGAAGTCAATTCTGTTAGACAACATTTATATGATTCATTATATTTTGATACACCAGATTATCAAATGTATTATTGGCACTTATACAAAAGATTAAACAGATATAAAATTCGTTTTAGAAAATATGTCAACTCAAATGGATTAACATTTTTGGAAATAAAATTTAAAGACAACAAAGAAAAAACTTACAAAAAAAGAAAACAATATAACGATATATTACCTTATATTCCTGATGAACTGACAAATTTTATTGAAACTAAAACCCCTTTTTCTGCAAAAGAATTGTTACCCGTTTTACAAATAAGATATTACAGAATGACCTTGGTTAGCAATAATCTAAATGAAAGAGTAACTATTGATACACATTTATCTTTTAATAATTTTTCAACTGCTACATCATTTGATAATATTGTTATTGCAGAAGTGAAAAGATCTAATTATTCAGATAAAACGACATTTATAAAATTACTAAAACAATTTGGTATTAAAGAAGGTGGATTAAGCAAATACTGCACAGGTATGGCTTTGAATAATAATTTATTAAAGAAAAATAATTTTTTGCCTATTCTGAAACAGTTTCAAAAAATCAATCAAATATAAACTATGATACATTTTTTATTACAAGCACAGCACATTGCAGATACACTTAATTTAATGCAAGATTCTCTTGCAGAAATTACTTCAACAATTCAAACGGGCTTAGACACAGCAAATGATGAAATAATAAAATCAAGCCCTAAATGGTTTAATAAAATTACGGAAAAATTTTTAATAAGATTATGTATTGATATTATTTCTTTGTTTGTTATTGTTCGTTTAATATATTTTCAAAGATATAAAAACAAAGCGTTTTTCTTGCCATTTGCTATTTTCAATATCATTATATTTTTAATTACCTATTTGTTGAACAAAGTAGATTTGTCGTTAGGTGCGGCATTTGGATTATTTGCAGTATTCGGCATTATGCGTTATCGTTCAGAAGATATTTCTATTAAAAACCTTACTTACTTGTTTATAGTTATTGCTATTGGCTTACTCTCTGCTATTGCAAAAGGAAGTTGGGAAGAAATTGTTTTTTATAATTTTATTATCATTGTAATAACATATTTTTTAGAATCAACAATTTTAGGCAAACAAGAGAATACAAAAATTATCATATACGACAATACTGCTAATTTAAATCCTGAAAAAAGAAATGAACTTATACAAGATTTGAAAAACCGAACAGGATATAATATCAAAAAAATTGAAATTGAAAGAATAGATTTTTTGAGAGACAGTGCAGTTTTGAGAGTTTATTATGAAGAATAATAATTCACATTTTCAAAACCCAATCTGCTTGCATATAATAAGATAGTCGTTCATTTAATTTTTGTTCAATAAATTGTCTTAAATCTTCTTTTGATTGGAAATGTTTAATTAATGGTCTTTTATCTTTTTCATTCCACAATCTTTCTGTAAGTGTTTCGGAATTGACCATTATTGTTATCAACCATGCATTTTGTTTAATGAAATTTAAATTATCATTAAAACACACAGTTCCTCCACCTAATGCAATAATCGTAGATTTTTCAATACTTAAAATTTTTTTCAAATATAATGTTTCCAATTCTCTAAACTTATCTTCACCATACACTTCAAAAATTTCAACAATATTTTTTCCTTCTTGTTGTTCAATATAATCATCTAAATCTACATAAGGAACACCAGAACTCTCAGAAATTTGTTTGGCTAATGTTGTTTTGCCACTACCCATAAAACCTGCTATGGCAAGATGTCTTTTCATAATTTACTTTTCAATCATTCATCCGAAATTGTTTATATATTTTTTAGCACAGAAAGAACTTAATGATTGCAAATACTTTAAATAACTTATTTCACTTTTTTTAGTTCGCAATCATTTTTCGTTTCATTTTGTTGATTCCTTGTGTTAATATTGCATCTATAAATTCGTATGGTTTGTAATTATTGATAGCCGCCTGATGATAAATACAGGTTGCTGGCGTCATACCTGGCAATGAATTTACTTCTATAATAATAACTTCAATATTATTCACATCAAAAATTCTCACAAATGCATCAATTCTACAATAACCTTCAACATTTAATATCTCTGCAGTTTTTCGCAATTGATCTTTTACATAATCAGATATTTGTTTTTGTTCAACAGGATCTTTTGAAAATCTTGCAGGTGTAATGTTTTGTCCTTCTCCTGCTAAAAATTTTTCTTCTAAACTTAACACATCACCTTCTACAAGTGCTTCCGAAGGTTCAAACACTTCATAAACTTTATTCCCTTTATCATCGTATTTAATCAACATTCCACCCGTAATTTCAAGAAATCTTTTTGCACCATTTGATTGTATCAATTCTTCAATTAAAAAATCGTTTTTCATTGGAATTTCTTCATTTGGTTTAATATTCAAAATTTTCATTGCAGATTCTGGCAATTGTTCTGTTTCTCTAAAAATCAATTGAGCATAAGCATCTAATTCATTTTCATTTTTTATTTTTTTGACTGCACTACTACAGCCGTCATCACTTGGTTTTGCTATCAATGGATAATGAATTTCATCTCTAATAACAGTTTTAAGATGATGATGAAATTGTTGCCAATCTTGTTTTGTAATAAGTAAATGCTCTGCCACTTTAATGTTATGTTTTTTCAAAATTTCATTGGTCATATATTTATTGATAGTAGTAGAAGAACTTTCCACATCAGAACCATTGTAAGGAATACCATATTGATTTAAATATCTCTGCAATGTGCCGTCTTCGCCTGGTCTGCCATGTAAAGCAATAAATACTACATCTGCTAATTCTTTTAATTCTTCAAAACTGATTCTTTTTGGTGATTCTAAATTTTTTACCTGACCAAATTTTTGTGTGATATTTTTAGATTCATTGATAATCCTTTGAATAATGGGGTGCACTTCATAATGTAAAATTTTATCTCTGATATCATCAGCATTATCTTTTAGCATCAAACGAATAGGAATAGAATACATTTCAAATCCTGCTTCATTTTTAGCCGCAATAATGAACACTGGAAATGACTGATATTTTGTAGATGAAGATAATTTCTCATACACATTTCTGCCACTCTCCACTGAAATATGTCTTTCAGTAGAATAGCCGCCCATAATAACGGCTGTTTTTAATTTTTGTTGCTGTGTAGAATGCTGTTGATGTTCAAAATATTCATCTAATGTTTGAATTAAATCAAGATAAGCATCTGGTTGTAATGATTGCTGGTGTCTTTTTTGTAAAGAACGATAAATAATGTATGTGAGCAATTGCGAAGGATTTAAACCAATTTCTGCGGCCTGATGAAAGAAAAACGAAGATGGCATCATTCCAGATGTTGTATTTGGATCATTTAAATAAATTGTTCCTTCTTTTGTAATAAATCCGTCAATGCGAGCATACACATCAAAATTAAAAATAGAAAACATTCTTTGAGTTTCCTCACGGATTTTTTGTATTTGTTCTTCGGGTAAATCAATAGGAGTAACTTTTCGGCTCAATCCTGGTAAATATTTGCTTTTGTAATCAAATAAATTATCCTTTTTAATAATTTCAGTAGGTGGTAATGCAATAGGATGTCCATTTTCATCTTCTATCACAATACAACTAAATTCTTTGCCATCAATGAATTTTTCAATAATCACTTCATTTTCAGAATCAATGGATTCAATAATCGCAAAAGAGTTTTTTGACAAATAAGTATTCAGATATTCAATTAATTGTTGTGGTTCATAAATCTTTTGATTATCAATAATTGCAGGTAATCCGATATTTTCACGAATATCAGAAAATACTTTAGCCCATTGTATTTTTTCGTCATTTGATTTTTTATTCCATTCATCAGCAGAAATAGTATAAGTAAAAAATGCTTTTTCAACAGCATTTTGAAAAGTTTTTATATCATCATTTTTCAACACAGTTACACCAATAGATGAACCTTGATTAGCAGGTTTTACAACTAAAGGAAAACCAACTTTTGTATTTGCATGTTCATAGTATTTTTCAATATTATTTTTCCAATCCTTTCTTTGAATAGTAATAAATTCAGGAACATTAAAATTAAAATGAGCCATTAACTTTCTTTGAAGTGCCTTATTCATTCCAAAAGCGGAAGGAAAAATACCAGAACCTGAATATGGAATATGATAAAATTCCAATAATCCTTGGATTCTGCCATCTTCGCCATTTGTGCCGTGTAAGCACAGGAAGGCAAAATCAATAAGTTCTGATAATTTTTCAACAGATACTTTTTTACCTACAGCGTTAATCATTTTGCTATATTCTTCATCACTTAATTTTCCTAAATTTTCAATGTAGTATTGAAAGTCAATTGGTTTATTTTGAATAGCAAATATAGGTGGATAAAAATCACGAATAGTGCCTTTGTAAATATATTGCCAATCCAATAAAATAAAATGATGTAAAGAATCAACAAACAAAGGAATAGGTTCAAATATTGATTTATCAAGATTATCATAGACAGTTCTTCCGCCTGCAAAAGACACTTCTCTTTCTCTTGAAGAACCGCCAAATAAAATACCAACTTTTATTTTCTTCATAAGTAAAAATTTACACTGCAAATTTGCAGTTTATTATACTATCTTATATTTGTATCAAATAAAAAAAACTAACAATGATTTTTGGATAAATTTTAATACAAATTGATGAAATTTAAGCCTTTTAATACAATACAACAAAGGCACAGAGACACAAAGTTTAATTTTAGTTAAAATACCAACATTTCTTTAATACCATACTTTTTTGTAAATTTGCAAAAATAATTTTTGGTTTATGCTCATTAAAAGTATCTCTGGAATTCGTGGAACTATAGGTGGAAAAAGCAATGAAAATCTCACTCCCATTGATGTTGTAAAGTTTACAGTGGCTTATTCAAAATGGCTGCAATCTTCTTATGGTCCTTCAAAAAAACTAAAAATAGTAGTAGGCAGAGATGCCCGTATTTCGGGAGAAAGTATTCATCAATTAGTTATTCATACACTTATTTTTTGTGGTATTGATGTGGTAGATTTAGGTTTAAGCACTACACCAACCGTTGAAATGATGGTAACTGAACATAAGGCAAATGGTGGTATTATTGTAACCGCATCTCATAATCCATTGCAATGGAATGCTCTGAAATTATTGAATAATGAAGGTGAATTTTTAAGTGATGAAGATGGAAAAAAAGTTTTAGAATTTTCGGAAGATATTGATAGTTTTATTTTTGCTGATATTCAAAAATTAGGAAAAATAACTCAAGATACCGAAGCCATTGATAAACACATTGATAAAATTCTTTCTCTTAAATATGTTGATGTTGCAGCAATAAAAAAAGCAAAATTCAAAGTAGTTGTAGATGCTGTTAATTCTGTTGGTGGTATTGCTGTTCCAAAGTTATTGAAAAAATTAGGTGTTAGTGAAATTATAGAACTTAATTGTGAACCAACAGGACATTTTGCTCACAATCCTGAGCCATTACCAGAAAATTTGGTTGACCTTTCTTTTGAGGTTAAAAGACAAAATGCTCACATTGGAATTAGCGTAGATCCTGATGTAGACAGGTTGGCTATAATTTGCGAAAATGGAGAACCATTTGGCGAAGAATATACTCTTGTTGCAGTGGCAGATTATATTTTAAGCGTCAACAATGGTGGAAATACAGTATCTAATTTATCATCCACGCAGGCATTAAGAGATATAACACTTAAGCACAAAGGACAATATTTTGCTTCGGCAGTGGGAGAAGTGAATGTGGTTAAAAAAATGAAAGAAGTAAATGCTATTATTGGTGGTGAAGGTAATGGAGGTGTGATATTACCTGAATTACACTATGGCAGAGATGCTCTTATAGGTATTGCTTTATTTCTAACATATTTAGCAAAAACTAAAAAGACAGTTTCACACTTAAGAGATTCTTATCCACATTATTATATTTCTAAAAATAAAGTAGAATTAGATAAAAGTATCAATGTTCGTGAAATCATTGAAAGCATTCAAAATAAATACAAAAGTTATCCTTTGAATACAGAAGATGGGCTTAAAATAGAATTAAATGATAAAGAATGGATACATTTAAGACAATCCAATACAGAGCCGATTATTAGAATTTATGCTGAAAGTCAAACACAAAAAACAGCAGATAATTTAGCCCATAAAATGATAATGGATATAAAAGAAATTATCAAAGAAAAACAAAGTAGTTTGTTGTAAATACAAACTTTATTTTCATTAAAATAAAACAAAATGAAAACAATTTATTTAGATAATGCTGCGACTACGCCAATAGCCCCAGAAGTAGTTGAAGCAATGTTACCATTCTTAAAAACAGAATTTGGAAATCCTTCATCTATTCATCAATTAGGAAACAGAACAAGAGCCGCCATTGAAGAAGCCCGTAAAAAAGTTGCCGAATTTTTAAATGCACATCCTTCAGAGATATTTTTTACATCGGGTGGCACAGAAGCAGATAATACAGCCCTTGTGCAATCTGTTTTAGATTTAGGTGTAAAAACTATCATTAGCACACCTGTTGAACATCATGCAGTAGAACACACTATATTAGCAATGGAAAAAAGAGGATGGATAAAAGCATACTGGCTATCTGTTAATGAATACGGGCAAATTGATCTTGATGAATTAGAATCATTACTCAAACAACAAAAAGATAAAACACTTGTATCAATAATGCATGCTAATAATGAAATTGGCACATTATATCCTATCAAAAGAATTGGTGAATTATGTAGAGAATACAATGCTTATTTTCATTCTGATACTGTTCAAACGGTAGGACACTTTAAAATTGATTTGCAAAATTTACCTGTGGATTTTATCACTGCATCAGCCCACAAATTTCATGGACCAAAAGGTGTAGGATTTTTATACATCAATAGAAATGTCAAAATAAAACCATTTATCAATGGAGGTGCTCAAGAAAGAAATATGCGTGGCGGCACTGAAAATGTGGCGGGTATTATTGCTTTAGCAAAAGCATTAGAATTATCCTATCAAAACTTAGATGAAAATATGAATTACATTCGGGGATTGAAACAATATATGATTGATCTGTTAGAAAAAAATATTCCCGATATGAAATTTAATGGATTTACTAATGAAAAATCTTTATATACTGTTTTGAACTGTTCATTTCCGCCACATAAACAAGGTATGATGTTTTTATACAAACTAGATATTGAAGGTATTTGTGCCAGTGCAGGCAGTGCGTGTAGCAGTGGAAGCAATACAGGTTCGCATGTATTAAAAGCCATCAAAGCCCCTTCTGACAGACACGCTATTCGTTTTTCATTTAGTAAATACAATACAAAAGAAGAAATTGAAAAGGTGGCTAATTTTATGATCAATATCTATGCTTCTGTAAAAGTTTAAAGAATTGTTTAGTGCAATAATCTTTAAACCACAAAGTTGCACAAAGAGAGAAACAAAGCGCATAAAGAATTTTTTAAACCTTTGTGTCCTTAGTTTAAAAAATCTTAGAGTTCTTTGTGTTTTCAATAGTTTTCATTTTTAAGTGCTAAAAATAATAACGAATTTATTTTTATTTATTAAATTGTAAATTATCATTATTATTAATTAGCACATTATCATCAATCAATTCTCTTATTGCTTGTAATACATTGTCTTTGCTATAATTTGAAAATTTATTGTATAACTCTTCAATGGAAATTTCTTGATTAGAATTTTGTAAAAACTCAATAATTTTTTCTTTTATACTTTCAATTGTCTTTAAACTTTTCTTTTCTAAACAAACATCACAATAACCACAAAATAATTCTCTTTTTTCATCAAAATAATTTAATAAAAATTGTTGTCTGCAAATAAATTTTTGTTCCGCATATTCAATCATTTTTTCAGTAAGATATTTTCTTCTTTCTTTGAGAAAGTAATATTTTTCTTCATCAAATTTTAATTTTGAAAGAGGCACTCTGTCTTTGTGGAAAATAATTTTTGGATGTCCAGTCATTGGCTGATATTCTAAAACACCTTCTTTGTCTAATTTTGATAATTGCTGTATAACATAATTTTTATCTCGCTTAATAGCCCTTGCAATTTGTTTTTCATCAATTTCTACATAATTGCCAAGTATTCCTGCATAAGATCTTAAAAGTGTTTTAATAATTTCTTCAAATTCTGGATATCTTAAATAAAAGTTGTAAATATCTACTTTTGAATAATGAATGCAACAACGAGAATAATGATTAAGTTCTTCTTCAACAGAAAGCAATCCAAACATTTCTAAAAATTTTACAGAATAATGTAAAGTTGTCAAAGGTATTTTGTATAACTCTGCTATTTCTTTCATTGGAAAATCATATACATCACCTTCACCTTCATCAATTGGTAATTCAAAGTAATTACAGATATGATTATAAATTTTCTTTATCTCGTCTAATGGCGGAAAACTTTGTTCATATTGTAACAATAATTTTTCAATATCACTTTCATTATAGAGCAAAACAGCATAAGATGTTTTCAAATCTCTTCCACCACGCCCTGCTTCTTGAAAATAACTTTCCAAACTATCACTTAATTCATAGTGAATCACATAACGCACATCGGGCTTGTCAATGCCCATACCAAATGCATTGGTAGCCACCATTACCTGATATTCATTATTGATAAATTTCACTTGCTTGAAATACTTTTCTTCTGCTGTTAATCCTGCATGAAAATAATCGGCTTTGATATTTCTATTTTGTAATTCTTCTGCTATTTCTTTTGTTTTTGCCCTGCTTCTCACATAAATAATTCCCGCACCGCCAACATTTTGAATAATCTTTAAGATTCTATCAATTTTGTTATGTTCATACAATACCACATATCGTAAATTTTTTCTTTCAAAAGATTGTTTGAAAACATTAGGAGATTTTAATTCTAATTTTTCAATTATATCCTGAATTACTTTTTCGGTAGCACTGGCAGTAAGGGCTATTGTTGGGATATTTGGATTGTATAAATGCTTTTTGAGTTCTGCAATTTTTAAATAACTTGGACGAAAATCATATCCCCATTGAGAGACACAATGTGCTTCATCAACAGCGAGTAATGAAATTTTTAATTCTGGTAAAACAGATTGAAATGCTTCTGTATCAAGTCGTTCAGGAGATACATATAAAAATTTATATTGTCCTTCAATAGCATTATCTATGATTTTAGAAATTTCATTTTTGGAGAGAGAGGATGTTATAGCCGCTGCAGGGATATTTCTTTTTAATAGATTGCTTACCTGATCTTGCATCAATGCTATCAATGGAGATATAACAAGAGTTATTCCATCTTCTAATGCCAAACCCGGCACTTGAAAACATATTGATTTTCCGCCACCAGTGGGCAAAAGAGCAAGTGTATCGTTTTTATTTAATACTGACAAAATAATATCTTCTTGTAATGGTCTGAAATTATCGTATCCCCAAAAAGATTTTAATATCTGGCGAATTTTTTCTTTCATTCTATGTATAAGATTTTATTCGTAAAATTGGCAAAATTATTGGGCTTAAAATACTTATTAAAATGTTATCTGTATTCATAAATAGATGGAAAAAATTATTATTGTGGTTAATATATTGTATTTTATGTTTTCAAATCTCACGATTAGCAATGTATATTTACCACTACCCTACTTTCAAAGAAATCAGTTTTTTTAGTTTAGTAAAAATCTTTTTTGGAGGATTAAGATTTGATTGGATTAGCATTATTATTTCAAATATTCTACTCATTTTTATATTTTTAATTCCTGTTTCTTTTCGCAAATATAATAGCATTTTCAAAATTTGTGCAAATGTTTCATTTGCAGTTACACAAGTATTTTTGATTTTTAATTTTGTAGATATTCCTTATTTTCAATTCATTCATAAAAGATCTACAGCAGATATATTTTTTCAATTAGGCGGACAAACAGATGTTATTAAACAAATACCTGTTTATTTGAAAGATTACTGGTTTCTATTAATCATATTGATATTTATGATTTGGCTTAATTTTAAAATTTATCAAAAAATCATTTTATCAATAACAAAGGAAAATGAATTTACATTAAAAAATAAAAAAAGTGTTTTAGTTGTTGTATTAAATGTTCTATTTACAACAGCATTTTCAATTATTTCAATTCGTGGAGGATTACAAAGAATTCCATTAGATCTTGTAGATGCTACATTTTATGCAGAACCACAATATACTGCATTGGTTTTGAACACGCCTTTTTCAATCATAAAATCAATGGAACAAAAAAAATTAGATGAATTACAATTTTTTGATGATAATGAAAATATCAATCAATTAAAGTTATACAAAAAATATCCTTTTGATACAATGATTAAGAAAAATGTGGTTGTTATTATTTTAGAAAGTTTTTCAAAAGAATATACAAAATTAGGGAATAGAAAATCTTACACACCATTTTTAGATAGTTTAATGGAAGTATCTATGGTTTTTGAAAATGCATTTAGTAATGGAACTAAATCTATTGAAGGTATTCCTGCTATTCTTTCATCAATGCCAAGTTGGATGGATAATCCATTTATCAATTCATTGTATTGTAATAATTCTGTGCCTTCACTTGCAAGTTTATTGAAAAAAGAAAATTACTACACTGCATTTTTTCACGGAGGTATTAATGGCACAATGAATTTTGATGCTTATTCCAAACAAGCAGGATTTGATAAGTATTTTGGTAAAAATGAATATCCAAATTCATCTGATTTTGACGGTTATTGGGGAATTTGGGATGAGCCATTTTTACAATTTGCATCAAAAAAATTTTCAGAATTTAAAGAACCATTTTTTGCAAGTATTTTTACATTAAGTTCGCATCATCCTTTTAATGTTCCAAAACAATATGAAGACGTTATACCAAAAGGAAACTTGCCCATTCATCAATGTTTAAGATATACTGATTTATCTTTGAAAAAGTTTTTTGAAAATGCACAACATCAAAAGTGGTATAAAAATACATTATTCATCATCACTGCAGATCATACTGGTATCTCTGAAGATCCTTATTTTTCAAGTATTTCAGGAAGGTATCAAATTCCAGTTTTAATTTTTGATCCACAACAATCTAAACAAGTAATTTACAATAACATTTTTCAACAAATTGATATATTACCAACTTGCTTGTATTTACTACATTATCCGCATAAATTCTTTTCATTAGGGAATAATTATTTTGATGAATCAGTAAAACATTATGCATTGTATTATGAAAATGGAAATTATTATTTAGCAAATGATTCAACCATTAGTGTTTTTTCAAATTTTCAATTACAACATCAATGGTATTATAAAAATGATACTTTATTAGAAGTAAAACTTGATAAAACCATTCAAGAACAAAACGAAACATTACTTAAACGAGTTGTTCAGGCATATAATAATACTTTAATACACAATAACATTAAGTATTAGGTTATTTCAACAATTATCAATTCACACCTCCAAAATTTAAACTTAATGTCAATTTATCCCATTTTGATTTGTTGTGATGTGTTTTTAGATACTCATACAATTCTTGTGTGGTTTGTGTTTTTTTAATTTTAGGAATCTTAAATTTATCGGCAGGCACATTTCCTATTG
This sequence comes from Bacteroidia bacterium, assembly GCA_035405785.1. Taxonomy (GTDB): domain Bacteria; phylum Bacteroidota; class Bacteroidia; order B-17B0; family Aurantibacillaceae; genus BPGX01. The sequence continues at coordinate 5,872 of DAONJS010000018.1, read as the reverse complement.
ATATTGATTTTGCAAAATACACTATTCCGCCATCTTCAGTAGCAAGTCCAAGCACTGTTCCCGGCAATCCAACAAAACTTTCGGGTCCAACAGGAGCAGATAATGCAGTTGAAATCCACGCATATATTCTTGTGCTATCATTTTCCTGCCATATTAATTGTAAGCATTCAAATCCTGCAATTTTTCTTTTTCTGCCTGTATATTTCCATTGTCGTTTAGGAATGCTATCTTTCAATACAAATATTTCACCAAATATATCTTTAAATGTGATTTTTTCATTTGCTTTGAAATTAGTATAAACTTTATTCAATGATGTAGCCCACTGCATCCATTCATTTTTTTCTGCTTCTTTTGGTAAAAACGCAGACATTGTATCATTAAAATATAATTCAAACTCATCAGTTTTTATTCTTAATTCTTTTTCTTCTTCCAGCCACTCTTTCATCCAGTCAATTTTTGAAAATCTTTTCAATAAATTTGTTTTTCTTTCATAAACTATTTTCCCCTGATTTATCTGACTAAATAAATTAAAATAAAAGCCACTATGCAATACAATTATTACACAAATAAAAAATATATTTAAATTTTTATTCATCTTCATCTTCATCACTGCTTGATTTCGTGCTGTTGATATTATATACAAGTTCCAGTAAAAAATACCTTCTGATAATATTTACTTTACTGTCTCTGATAACATTTGTGCTGATATTCCTGCTTATACTTATATTTTGATTCAGTATATCATGTGCAAGAATAGAAACTTTTAATTTTTTATGTTTATCCACCTTAGCACCTATTGAAGCATTCCATATCAATGGATTTTGATTAAATCCTGCATAGTAATTTTTGTATTCAGTATAATTTATATCTGTTTGGAAAAAATATCTTTTCAAAAAATTCATATCTGCATAAAATGAATAATCATAATTTGTATAAGGTAAGTTACTTTGATTGTTTAATGTGGCTTTTGGAACACTATAAAACATTCCTGCCGATGGACCAAATTGTAATGATAAATTTTCCTTATCAATATTAAAACTGATTCTTAGGTTTCCACTATATGATTCATTTATTGTTTTGTTCATTATATGATTCACAAAATTTATATTTCTGTATGTTGAATAACTTAAATTAGGACTAACTTCAATTAATCCTGAAAACAAATTAATATTCAAACCTAAATATGAGTTTAGTGAATAATTATCCTTTACATTTATTGTTTGTGAAATACTTCTGCCTGTTGAATCATAATATACAGAGTTAGCAAATCCTTGTTGATTGTAATTGTAATTAATTCCAAACCAGTAATAATTTCTGGAAACAGGTTTATAGGTATAACTTGATAAATCAAATTTATGTTCAATTGTAGGTTTTAAGTTTGGATTACCTATAACAATAAAATTTGGATTATTATTATTTCTTAATGGCTGTAATTTAGTAATATCAGGGATTGCAGAACCCATTCTATAACTCAAACGAACCTGACTTGTTTTATTTGGACGAAAAATAATTCTTGTATTAGGTAGCCAGTTATTCATTGTATAATGAATTTTTTCATTATTAAAACGATTTGAGTTTTGAATATCAATTATTCTCAAACTTGTTCCACTGATAATTGTAAATTTTTTGTAATTAAATTCTAATCCGGCAGAAGGCAAGTGCTGAATAAATTGTGGAGAAAAAGAATTAGAATACAAAGAATCTAATATCACAAAATCATTATTTGAATTTGGATTAAATGAATTCATTTTAATATCACCAGAGGAATATTGATATTCATAATTTAAATTCAACTTAAAATATTTTGAAAGTGGTTCATTAAAGCGAGCATATATTTTATGCGTGTAATAATTCGTTTGACCATTTTTTTGTTGATTGTAATTTGGCAATGCTGGCATTGTTACAAAATATTGATTGTTTGAATGCAACATTCCATCTTGTTCATTATTTTTGTAATTCAAATTATATCTCATAAAAAATTCTCTGTCTTTTTTCTTGAATTTTCTATTCAATTCAATTCTTGAATTGCTTAATAATCCCTGACTTGAAAATTCATATTCCGTTTTTGTTTTTCTGAATAAAACATCTTTTGATGATGTATAAATGATACTATCAAGATAAGTAGATTTATTTTGATTAAGTTCAAATTTTTCAGAAAATGTGATGCTTGTCAAACTATCAATATCTGCATCAATTCTTAAATTGACATTATGATTAAAACTTGTATTTTTTTGTGATGAATTTTTTTCTGTCAGATAAGAAGTATCCATTAAAAAATATTGACTTTTTTCAGATTCAACAACTTTCAAAGATTTTTGATTAAATGTATAATTAGAATTAACCTTTATTTTTTTCCATTTGTCATTAAAGTAAATACCGCCTTTTGAAAGTTGAGGAATACCTTTTTCTGAATTATATTCATAAAAAGCCATCTCATCATCAAAATCATCTAAGTAATCAAAATCATATTCATTTTCTAAACCAAATTTATCAATATCAGAAAATGATAAGCGAAAATTTGGAGTATTTCCAGATATACCAAATATTGAAATTTTTTGCTTATTTCTAAATCTATTAAATAAGACCTGACTCTCATAAAACTTTTGTGCATCGCTTGCGGCGGATATTTTACCAAAATAACCTTTCTTTGCCTCATCTTTTAATTGAATATTCAAAACTTGCAGTGTTTCTTTATCAGAAGTAGTGCCTGAAGCATCATTATTTTTTTGTTCGTATGCCTGTATAGTTTCTACCTGCTGTGCCTGCAAATTCTTAGTTGCAGTAGTAGGATCTGTTCCAAAAAATTCATCACCATCTACAAGCACTTTATCTACAGTTTTTCCCTGAATTGTAATTTTACCACTTTTATCTACTTTTATTCCCGGCAATTTTTTTAATAAATCCTCAACTGTAGCATCAGGTCTTACTTTGAAAGAATCTGCAACATAAACTAATGTATCGCCTTTGTAATAAACAGGCTCACGATAAGCAAATATGGCAATTTCATCTAACTGATATTCTTTGGGTGGAAGAATAATTTTACCAAAATCTAATTCTTTATTATCTTTATTTCCTATAATGAAATAAAACTTTTCTCCAAAATCAGGATGTAAAAAAAGTATCTGAAAAGTATCTAATGGCAATGTTATATCAAATTTTCCTTCCATATCCGTTCTTGCTGAATGAACAATAACAGAATCTGCTAATCTTATAGATAAAATTAAAACATTAGATAGATTTTTTTTGGATGTAGTATCTACTATTTGTCCCCTTAAATGCAGCAACTCCTGAGATTGTAAATGAAAACTCAACACAAAAAAACTAATGAATATCTTACAAAATAATTTAATACCTTTTTTCATTCTAAATTGAAAAATATAAATCGCAATAAATATACTAATAAAAAATGTTACTATTCAGTTTAATTTTTAAGTCAAAATAAATTAAAAACCCCATTTGAACATTGAGAATTAAATATTGAAAATTGAATGCTGACGATGTTGTTTTGCAAAATATTAGCATTCGACCAATATGTAATACCCGTCATTACGAGCGAAGCGAAGTAATCTCAAAAGTATTATCCACATAACAATTATGAGATTGCTTCGGACTGTCGTCATTGTGCTGACGCTTACGGTCAGCATACAAAACTAAACATTTTTCATTTTTCACCGACATAAATGTCAGTGCTATTCACCTTTCACTTTTCACTATTCACTTTAATTCCTTACTTTTGCCTCTGTATGTTTTTCTTTTTATCAAAGATATTGAGTTTTTTAATGATGCCGCTTTTCTGGTTTTTTGCTTTGATGATTTATTCATTTTATTCAAAATACAAAACAAAGATTCAGATATTTGCTCTAACTTTGTTATACATTTGCTCAAATGCTTTTATAATAGATGAAATAGGCAGATGGTGGGAAAAATACCCTGTGCCTGTTATTACTCAAACTTATGAATATGGTATTGTGTTAGGTGGCATTGGAAGAATTGATCCTACCGAAAAAAGAATAGAATTTACAAGCAGTGCCGATAGATTATTAAAAGCCATAGAACTTTATCATCAACATAAAATTAAAAAAATTATTATTACCGGTGGATCTGGTAGTGTGCTTCATCCCGAAGATAAAGAAGCCGCTTACATTTATCAATACTTAAAAAATATCAATATCCCTGATAGCAACATCATTATTGAAAATGAATCAAAAAACACTTATGAAAATGCTGTATTTACAAGAAAAATTTTTGACTCTTTACACATTCCGAAAAAAAATGTTGTTCTGATTACTTCTGCTTATCATTTAAGAAGAAGTGTTGCCATTTTTGAAAAACAAGGATTTGAAAATATCATTCCATATCCTGCTGAAAGAACAAGTGGTCCGAGAAAATTTGAATTAGATCATTGTTTACTGCCGCATCCAGAAGCAATGATGACATTGTATAAATACATTCACGAGTGGGTGGGTTATATCATATACAAAATCAAAGGCTATGCCTAATGAGCAACTATTATTTATCGTTTGGAAATTCAAAATTTTTTCTCTATATCCACTTAAAACTATTAGTGGTAAAGAAGTAGAGATTATTCATCCTGGAGAATTAAATAAAAATGCTGGTCCGGATTTTTTTAATGCCCGCATTCGCATTGATGGTATTCAATTAGCAGGTAATATTGAAATTCACCAAAAAACTTCCGACTTCATCAAACACAAACATCAAAATGATAAAAATTACCATTCACTTATTTTACACATAGTATATGAACATGATACAAATATTGATTTACCAAATAACATTGAAATTGTTGAACTCAAACATTTTATTTCAAATACTACCATTCAGCAATATCAGTCATTGATAAATGATCAGGAAAAACCTGCTTGTCTTAATTTGTGGAAGGATTTAGATGAAATTATTATTCATAACTGGTTGCAAAGATTAGCTATTGAAAGATTAGAAAATAAATATGAATTAGTGTATTCTTATTTTGAAAAAACAAAAGATTATCAGGAAACATTCTACAGATTATTCTGCAGACATTTAGGATTTAAGGTAAATAATGAACCCTTTGAAAAATTAGGCGAAAAACTGCCATTGAAAAAATTATTAAAACATGCCGACAGATTAGATATTTTAGAAGCATTGATTTATGGCACCGCAGGATTTCTTAATAAACACTTCAAAGATGATTACTTAACGCATTTGCAAAATGAATTTGAGTTTCTCAAGAAAAAATTCAACATTGAACCATTAGATGAGCATTTGTGGAAATTTGCAAAGATGAGACCAGCCAATTTTCCATCATTAAGATTACATCAGTTGGCATTGTTTATACATCAATTGCCACAAATGTTTCACGACCCAGCAACATTTTTTTCGGACATCAATAATTTGAAAAAAATATATTTATCTCCAAAAGGATATTTTGCTAATCACATCACTTTTGATGAAGATAAATTTGTTAGCAAGTCATATTCTTTTGGAGATACAGCCGTTCAGTTAATTTTAATCAATGTAGTAGTGCCTTATTTATTCTTTTATGGTAAAAGCACAGGAGATGAACACTATCAGGATTTAGCATTAGAATACTTGGAAAAAATTCACGCAGAAGAAAATACCATCATCAAAAAATTTTCTGAACAAAAAAGTTTTATTAACTCCGCATTACAATCGCAAGCCATTTTAGAACTTTATCCAAAATACTGCCAACAAAAAAGATGTGCAGAATGTAATATTGGAATAAAAATTATAACACAAAATTGAAAATAATTATTAGTTTTTAGTTAGAGGCCTATCGCCATACGCCCTTACATGTTATTTTTGGGGATTGTATCAAAAAAAGGACTAAATTTACACCTTAAATAATACAATC
>DAONJS010000017.1:0-27777 GCA_035405785.1 Bacteroidia bacterium | reverse complement strand
AATTTTATTTATATTTGCACCATCAAAAAGTTGCATTTGTGACTTGAATTCACCTCTTTAAAAAAATTTTATCTTAAATTATTTATACTTTGTCTATAATTTATAGCACTTGGTATAATATATTTTATGCTTTGTATAAATTTAATAAACGGTATAAGGTGATTTCTATAAATTTTCGGCGTTCATTTATTAAAATATATTTACAATATGAAATTTTTATTATACATTTGTAGCAAATTATTTAAAAAAATAAATTATTAAAAATATTTTGAAATAAATATATTACATATAGTACATTTAATTAACTCATAAAATTAGAACTTTATGAATTCAATATTAAAATCACACGCTACTAACTCTTCTTACAACAACAAAGCCAGAACATTTTACTGGGCAATAGTAGCAGTGGTCATTATTTTATCACTCGTGTTTTTATCTCTTGTCAGTTTTGTTAAAGCCGCTACTTATTATTACATCAGTGGTCCTGTCAATAATGTCAGTTCTTGGAAAACAGGAAGTAACGGCACGGGAACTTCACCTGCTAATTTTACAACAGGTGGAAATACCTTTATTATTTGGAATTCTTTAGGTGGTGCCATTTCTCCAACACTCACAGGAGTATGGACAATTACAGGAACTAATATCTTACAAATAGGAACCTCTACAGGCAGTGCTACATTAACAATATCAGGTGGCACATTAAATTTAGGAGGAAATGCAATCTTACGAGTGGGTGCTACTTCTGGTACTGTTTCAAAAAAATTATACATAGCAAGTAATGGTATTTTAAACATCACATCAGGTGCTACTACACCATTGAGAGTATATAATAATGCTACATTAACTATTGCATCATCAACATTTCCAACTTCAGCACAAGTTGCTTTAAATGCTGGTTCTTATGTGGAATGGGCTCAAACATCTGGGAATACTACTATATGGCAAACAACTTATAGAAATATGATAATAAGTGGTGGTGGTATTAAACAACACAATGGAACTGGAACTTTAAGAGTGAAAAATCAACTTCAAATGTTAAGCGGAGCTTTATTGATGAGTAATAACACTGCTGCTACTTTAAGATTAAGCGGAACTATTACTGGATCTGCTCCTATTCAAACTTCTAATAGTAACCTACAAATTGATGGCTCTGGAAGTTTTGGAACGATTAATTTTGCAAATGGGAATACTCCTATGTCAGTACGCAATTTTACAGTGAATAGAACTGGTTTAGGACAAATTACTTTGGGAACAAACTTAACTGTCAGTGGACAAATTAATTTTTCTAATGGTGTTATCAATTTGAATAATCAAATACTTACTCTAAATGGTGCTATTACTTTTCCTGCCACTACAACAAATGGTTATTTTATAGGTAGTAGAAATTCATCTCTGGTGATAGGTGGAACTGGTACCATTACAAACAATTTATTAATGAGCACTTCTACACTCACTACTAGTTCTCTTGCTAATTTGACAATGAACAGATCTAATAAAACATTAACGATTGGGAACTCTTTAAGAATTTGGGGAGAATTAACCGCTTCATCAGGAACTATTGTAACCAATGGAAATATAACCATCAAAGCCGATGCTACTCAAAAAGGCAGAATTGCTCCTATTGGAACGAGTGCAGATATTTCAGGTAATGTAACAATGGAAGTATTTGCCAAAGGCGGAACTACTGGTTGGACTTTACTTTCTCCATCTGGTATTTCAAGTCAATCCTTAACCGGTTGGTCAGATGATTTTGCAATAACCTGTCCCACTTGTCCAATGTCTAATACTTTTACATCCATTTATACTTACTGCGAACCTTGTGCTACCAATAATTATTCTGCCTCTGCACACTATGTTCCTATTTCATCTATCAATAATCCATTAACCATCGGAAAAGGTTACTGGGTTTATTTAGGAACATCAACATATACTACTAATAATATCATCATTGATTTGACAGGACCTGTTGTAAAGAAAAATTTTGGAACGATAAGTTTAACTAAAACCGGAACTATACCTTCTGAAATTGGTTGGAATTTGATAGGTAATCCTTATCCTTCTCCTATTAGTTTTTCAAAAATTCTCACTTCAATGGGTTCAAATTCTGTTAATATAGATCTATCCATTTATGTATGGAATCCTGATTTAAATGGAGGTGCTGGTGATTTTGCAGTATACACACCTTCATTAGGTTCAGTGCCCCCTGTTAGCAGTGGTGGAATTGATGACAATATTCCCGCAGGTCAGGGATTTTATGTTCACGCTTTGAATAATATTACCTTACTACCAAATGAAAATTGGAAATCAACAACTAACAGTCAAAATAACTTACTCCGCACTATTCAACCATTAAATACAACTCAAAGTTCTTCTATTTATCCACCATCTATGTTTTTATTAGAAATGAAAGGACCTAATAATTATGATGTATTAACAGGTATTGCAGTTAATCCAAATGCTACAACTAATTTTGATTCTAATTTAGATGTTACTCAATTAGGAAGTGATTATCCTGCTCCACAATTAATGACTACACTTAATAATTATGATTACAAAGTAAACACTATTCCACTTGTAAATGGCACTACAACTCTTGAAGTAAGAGCCATTACAGGAGTTACAGGGACTTATACATTATTTCCTGTTAATCTTTCTAATTTCTCATCAGCACCTTGTATTTCTTTATATGATAAATTTACAAATACTACACATAATCTTACTACTGGTGCTTATACATTTACTTTATCAGATACAACCACTGTTCCAAGATTTATTTTAAGTATTACTAATAACCCCATCACTGCAAGTGTTTCTGTTTTACAACAACCTGTATGTAAAAATGATTTAACAGGAAGTATCAATGTAAATATCTCCAGTGGTGCTGCACCCTATAAAATATTATTAAAATCAGATAATGGAAATATTTTAGATTCTATCATTACATCTTCTAATTCATCCACATTTACAAATTTAGCAGAAGGAAATTATTTTGTTGAAGTGGCTTCACCTTCAATATGTGGAAGTTCAGTTTATCCTGTCAACATCACTTCTACTAATACTATTTATCCTGTTGCACAATTCAATTTATTATCAAATGATACTTTACCACTCAATTTCTCATCACCCATTACAGCCATTAATACTTCGACTAATGCCACATCAATTTCATGGGAACTCATAGGAGATGGATATACTTCAACATCCAATACATTTTCTTATATGCCAGATGCAGAAGGCGAATACATTTTACAACTTACAGCAACCAATACCTGCAATGATGTATCTGTATATCAATGGCCAATCGTTATTATTCCAGGACCTGACTCTCCATCACCCTTTACTTACGCACCAGATGGAACGCCTATATTCACTTCAAAACTCGCCTCTGAAAATAACACTAATATATCAGAATCAAACTCTAATATCATTATATCAAACGATGAAAGAGGTATTTTCATTCAAGGTATAAATGTTTCAAGTTGTTCAGTGAAAGTGATTGATATTCTTGGCAGAACACTTTATTCAGAACAAAACATTAATATTGAAAACAAATTTTATTTAGATAAAATCAATGCCGAAAATCAATGGATTTTGGTGAATGTAGAATACGAAGGTAAAAGTATAACTAAAAAGATATTTTTGAATAGATAAAAATAATTAGTGAATAGTGAAAAATTTTCTGTATCTGCGAAAGGTTGATATAATGACTATAAGCATCAGCTCTCATAACTAAAAATAAATGAAAATCTTTGCGGGCTTGACATCCATATTCTTTGCTATCTTTGCGAGAAATGCAACTTTTTAATTTTTTGGCTACACAAAAAGTAAGCATTTTTGCATTTAAATTATCAGAAATGCAAATTTTGATAGATTGAAAGTTTTGATGTACATTTGTGAGCAAATAATTTTATTATGCCAATTGTAAAAATTGACGGTAAAGAAATTGAAGTTCCCAAAGGAACAACTATATTACAAGCCGCAAGAATGTTAGGAAAAGATTATGCACCACCTGCTATGTGTTACTACAGCAAGGTTAAAGGAACCGGCGGCTTTTGCAGAACATGCTTAGTGAAAGTTACAAAGGGATCTGCACAAAATCCCAATCCAATGCCCAAATTAGTTGCATCTTGCCGCACAGAAGTGATGGATGGAATGGAAGTTGAAAATTTTACTAATCCGGAAGTTTTAGAAGCAAGAAAAGGTGTAGTAGAATTTTTATTGATTAATCATCCTTTAGATTGCCCTATTTGCGATCAAGCAGGTGAATGTAAATTACAAGATTTATCTTATGAACATGGTGCTCCCAAAGGCAGATACGAATTTGAAAGAAGAGAATTTGAACCTATTGATATTGGAAAATATATTCAACTTCACATGAAAAGATGTATTCACTGTTACAGATGTGTGAAAACTGTTGAACAATTGGCACCAGAAAGAGTGCATGGTATGATTCACAGGGGAGATAGTTCTGAAATATCAACCTATATTCAAAAAGCCATAGATCAAGAATTTAGTGGAAATGTAATAGATGTTTGTCCTGTTGGTGCATTAACAGATAAAACATTTCGCTTTAAAAGTAGAGTGTGGTTTACAAAACCTATGGATGCTCACAGACAATGTAATAAATGCAGTGGTAAAGTAAGATTATGGTTGAAAGGAGATAAAGTTTTAAGAGTAACATCAAGAATGGATGAATGGGGCGAAGCAGAAGAGTTTATATGTAATGAATGTCGCTTTGAGAAAAAACATAAATCTGATTGGATTATTGAAGGACCTGCCAAAATCAGCAGAAAATCAGTTATTTCAATTAACCACTACCAACATTTGAATGAATTAAAAGTTCAAGTATTAAAACAACAAAAAGCATTAGGATTTATTCCATTTAATAAAAGACCTTAATGGAAATTTACAAATATGAAAATTAAAAACAATAAAAAGGATATAGCACAAGAATATATTCTTGAAGCAAAGAAAATTTTGAGAGAAAAAGCCATTAGAGATGGAATAATATACAAACATCCTAAATATACAAAAAAAGCGGCAAGATTGATTTTAAAAAGTTTATTATTAATACTCAATAAATATATGAAAATTCAAAATATAAATATTAAAGATTTGCGAACAATTGATGATTATGTAAGGATTATTGCTCTTAAAAATAAAAAAATTGCTATCAAAACAAAATCAACATATCAATGTTTAACGGCAGTTATTCATTATGGATTTGCAAGCCATGATACTATCAAAACTTCGTTAGATTCTATTAAAGAAATATCAGATTGGATAAAAAAATCAATAATAAAACATATTAAGTAATTAAAAAAATGACTATGAAAGATATTACAGAAATTGAAAATCCATATAATTATATTGAAAATGCTAAGAAAATTTTACGAGAAAAAGCCATAAAAAATGAAGGAACATACAAATATCCAAAGTATGTGAAAATGGCAGGGCATATTGCTTGGTGCGGAGTGTTATTAGCATTAGATGAACTAATGAATAAAAATAATATCAAAATAAGAGGTAGAAAAGATATTAAGGACTACATTGAATTTGTAAGAAAAAGAAATAGAAAAGTTTTAGACCTCTTAATGATTAGTTATGAAAAATTACACATTTTTATGGGATATGATGGAAATCTTTCAGTTCATCATTCTAAAATTGGATTAGAATCAGCCAAAGATGTTATTGATTGGGTAAACAAACAATTAAAATATACAAAATGAAAAGTATTAGTAATTTTAAAAAACATATCATCGAGAATTTCATATCAATAATTAACATTCAAAATTAAAAACATTTTTAACTAGAAACTTAAAACTAAAAACTTAAAACTAAAAACCATGCTTACCACATTTTTAATAGTAAAAATTTTATTATGTGTAATAGTATTTGCTATTTCATTAGGAATTGCAGCATATTCTACATTATGGGAAAGAAAATTTGCAGCTTTTTTACAAGATAGAATTGGACCAAACAGAGCCGGCCCAGGTGGAATTTTTCAACCATTAGCAGATGGAGGAAAATTGTTCTTTAAAGAAGAAATAATTCCAGATGTATCTAATAAATTCTTATTTATTTTAGGACCATCTTTATTTATGATTACTGCTTTGATGACAGGTGTTGTTATTCCCTGGGGAAAAGATATGATTATCAACGGTCAAAGAATTGCATTGCAAATAACAGATATAAATGTAGGTGTATTATATTTATTGGGTGTTGTATCAGTTGGTGTGTATGGTATTATGATAGGCGGATGGGCATCCAATAATAAATATGCATTATTAGGAGCATTAAGAGCATCTTCGCAAATGATTAGTTATGAAATTGCAATGGGGATATCAATCATTGCTTTAATTATCAGCGCAGGTGGAACATTAAGTTTGAAAGAAATAGTAGAGAATCAGGATGCTGGTTTAGCAAATGTAGTATATCAACCATTAGGATTTTTAATATTTTTTATTTGTGCATTGGCAGAAACTAACAGAGCACCATTTGATTTACCTGAAACAGAAAGTGAATTAGTTGGTGGTTATCATACCGAATATTCATCAATGAAATTAGGTTTGTATTTATTTGCAGAGTATATCAATATGTTTATTTCATCAGCCGTAATGAGTGCATTGTACTTTGGAGGATATAATTTTCCTTTTGCTCATGAATTTTATTCTGCCTTGGGATTACAGGAAGGAAGCATTGCTGTAAGTTTAATCGGAGCATCTGTATATTTCATAAAAATAATTATTTTTATCAATGTATTTATGTGGATTAGATGGACATTACCAAGATTTAGATTTGATCAACTAATGAATTTGGGTTGGCGTTATTTAATTCCTTTATCATTATTTAATTTAATTCTCACAATCATTATTGAATACTTTAGAGGCAATTTGAATTTTTAATTTTATGATGATTAATTCTTTACCGCAGAGACGCAAATCAAGTGAAAAGTGAATAGCGAAAAGTGAAAAGTGAATTTTAATTGCTTAAAAATTAAGAAAAAACTAAACTAAAAATTCATAACTCAAAACTAAAAACTAAATACAATGATAACTCTAACAAACAGAAAAAAGGTAGTTAGTAATAAAGAACAAACATTATCAGAAAAAATATACTTACCCGCAGTACTAAAAGGAATGAGTATTACTATTAGTCATTTATTTAAGAAAAAAGTAACTATTCAATATCCTGAAGAAAAAAGACCTTTAAGCCCAGTATTTAGAGGACAACATGTATTAAAAAGAGATGAAAACGGAGCAGAAAGATGTACTGCTTGCGGATTATGCGCTCTTGCATGCCCAGCAGAAGCTATTACAATGGTAGCTGCTGAAAGAAAACCTGGTGAAGAACATTTATACAGAGAAGAAAAATACGCAAAAGAGTATTACATCAATATGCTTCGATGTATTTTCTGTGGTTTGTGCGAAGAAGCTTGTCCAAAAGAAGCAATTTTCTTAACTGACAGAATTGTAGATACCGAATTTTGGAGAGAGGATTTTGTATATGGAAAAGATAAGTTAGTTGAACCCATTGAAAAAGATAAAAGAATTGATGTTACTAAACGACAAACTCCCGCAGTACTTGAATTCAAAAAAATTCCTGGTTTAAGACACAATAAATTATTTTCAAAAGAAAATAAAAAAATTAACAAGCATTAATTAGAATTTATTTAAGATAAAAAAAGTTTTTTCTACTTATAACAACAAAAGTAGTTTTAAGTTGTTTAATTTCACATATTTGTTTTAACTTATTGTTTTTATCATAAAGGTAAAAATTATATCTGTTTTAAGATTTATTAAAATCAATTTAATATTCATCCATTTAATTTACTAAATTTGTGCTCCAAATAATTTTTTATGAAAAAGTCAAAATCAAAAAATCAAGTACTAACTAAAGAATCAGTAGAGTTTTTATACAAATACATCAATAATTCTTCACCAACTGGATATGAATCATCAGGACAACAAATTTGGTTGAATTATCTCAAACCATATATTGATGATTATATTGTAGATAACTATGGTTCAGTAGCCGCAATAATCAACCCCGGTCAGGACTACAAAGTTGTAATAGAAGCCCATGCTGATGAAATTAGCTGGTATGTGAATTATATTACCAATGATGGATTTATCTATGTTTGCAGAAATGGCGGCAGCGACCATCAAATAGCACCTTCTAAAAGAGTAAATATTTATACCGAAAAAGGCGTGGTAAAAGGAATCTTCGGATGGCCTGCTATTCATGTAAGAGAACCCGGCAAAGAAGAACCACCTACTTTAAAAAATATCTTTGTTGATGTAGGATGTTCTTCAAAAAAAGAAGTAGAAAAATTAGGAATTCATGTGGGTTGTGTTATGACTTATGAAGATGAATTAATAGAATTAAACGAAAAATTTTTTGTAGGAAGAGCATTGGATAATCGCATTGGTGGATTTATGATTGCTCAAGTAGCTCGTTTGCTAAAGGAAAATAATATTAAGTTACCTTATACTCTTTACATAGTTAATTCAGTTCAAGAAGAGATTGGACTTCGTGGAGCAGAAATGATTTCTCGCAAAATAAAACCTGATGTTGCTATTATTACAGATGTATGCCACGATACACAAACACCTATGATGGACAAAAAGGTTCAGGGTGATTTAGCATGTGGTAAAGGACCTGTGTTAAGTTACGCTCCTGCTGTTCAAAATAATGTATTAAAATTAATTATTCAAACTGCAGAGAAAAATAAAATAGAATTTCAAAGGTTAGCATCATCTCGCAGCACAGGAACTGATACAGATGCATTTGCATACAGTGCAGAAGGCGTACCATCTGCTTTAATATCTTTACCACTAAGATATATGCATACAACTAATGAAACAGTTCACAAAGATGATATTGAAAATGTTGTTTGGTTAATGTATTACTCTTTACAAAATATCAAGAAAAATCAGGATTTCAGATACATAAAATAAAAACAAAATCAAATGCCTGCCATTCTTGGAACATTATTGAAAAATACTATTGCCATTAGCAATAAATTAAAAAAAGAAAAAAAACCTTTTCGTGCTCAGTATGAAACACTTTCTAAATTACTTTCAAAAGCAAAAGATACAGCTTTTGGACATCAATATAATTTTGATAAAATACTCAAGAGTAATAATATAGTAAAGTCATTTCAAGAGAATGTACCCGTATTTGATTACAACAAAATTTACAAGGAATGGTGGTATCGTACATTAAATGGAGAACCCTATGTTTGTTGGCCTGGTTATACTAAATACTTTGCATTAAGTTCTGGTACATCAGAGGCATCATCAAAATATATTCCCGTTACCAAAGACATGCTTAAGTCAATTCAAAAAGGAGCTATTCAACAAATACTTGCAACTGCACATTACAATTTACCACCAGAGTTGTATCAAAAAGGCATTTTAATGATTGGTGGAAGCACACACTTGAATTTTAATGGAACTTATTTTGCAGGAGATTTAAGTGGTATTACAACAGGTAATATTCCGTTTTGGTTTCAACATCATTACAAACCCGGCAAAAAAATTTCAGGATACACTGACTGGAATGCCAAATTAAACGAAATGACTGTTAATGCTCACAAATGGGACATTGGAATTATAGCAGGTGTTCCGGCATGGATACAAATTTTAATGGAAAAAATAATTCAACATTACAAACTAAATAGCATTCATGATATTTGGCCAAACTTTAAAGTGTATGTACATGGTGGAGTTGCTATTCAACCTTACAAAGCAAGTTTAAAAAAATTATTTTCAAAGGAAGTTATTTTTATTAATACATACATGGCATCGGAAGGATTTATTGCTTATGAAAAAATTCCTAATGAGTTGCAGGCCATGAAAATGTTTTTAAGTAATGGCATATTTTATGAATTTGTTCCTTTTAATGAAAAAAATTTTGATGCTGACGGCAATATGGTTCAAAATCCAGAGACATTATTAATTAACGAAGTAGAAGAAAATAAGGACTATGCTCTTTTGCTTTCTACATGTGCAGGAGCTTGGCGTTATTTAATTGGTGATACTATAAAATTTACAAATGCAAAAAATGCAGAAATTGTAATCACAGGCAGAACAAAGCATTATTTGAGTTTATGTGGAGAACATTTATCAGTTGATAATATGACACAAGCTGTAGAATTAACAGCTCAAGATTTAAATATTGAAATAAATGAATTTACAGTAGCAGGTATTAAGCATGAAAATTTATTTGCTCATCATTGGTATGTTGGAACTAATAAGCAAGTAGATGCTCAAATAATTAAAGATAAAATTGATAACCACTTAAAACAACTTAATGATGATTATAGAGTAGAAAGAACTGCTGCATTAAAAGATGTATTTGTAACTGTTCTACCAGATGATGTTTTCATTCAATTTTTAGAGTACAAAAAAAGAGCAGGTGCTCAAAGTAAGTTTCCTCGCGTTATTAAAGGTGCTCTTTATGATGATTGGAAAACATTTTTAAAACAAAAAGGATTTGATATTTCAGAATGATATTCAGTTTAATTTATCAAAGCGTAATTATTTTAATCTTACTGACCTTTTCATTTGGTCCTTCATTTTTTAGTTTAATCAATTATTCCATTAAAAAAGGGTTCAGACCTTCTTCATTTTTAGCTATAGGAGTAGTAAGTAGTGATTTTTTTATATGTTTGCTAACTGTTTTTTTAGTGCATTATGGATTTACAGAATGGATTGATAATCCTAAAAACCAAAGATTTGCAGGCATAATAGCAGGCATCATTCTTATTGTAATAGGTTCATTTTATTTAAAAAAAGATACACCCAAAGAAATAGATACTGTTGATGCAGATGAATTTGCAATTAAAAATGAAACCAAACCTGTTTTACTTGTTATCAAAGGATTTGTCATCAATCTTTTCAATCCTGCTGTGTGGTTTTTGTGGTTAGGTAATGTTACCATTATTAGTAATTTCTTTAATCATTCACTTCCTAAAATCATTATCTATTTTGCTTTTCTGAATGCAATGGTATTATTAATTGAAATATTTAAACTTTATTTAGGTAATCAATTAAAAAAGATATTAAATAAAAAAATCATTTACATCATTAATGTTTTTACAGGAATAACACTTTTAATTTTTGGAATATATTTAATCTATAATTATTATTTTGAAAAAATATGAACAACGACTGGTCTGACCTAAAATCTAAATTATCCGAATATCAAACATTTCCATCTATTTACATGTTTAAATTTATTTTGAGCAGTAATAATCAAAAGATAGCACAATTAGAAGCATTGTTCAACAATAATTCTGCAGATATTTCAATAAGACAAAGTTCAAGAGGACGATATGTAAGCATTACAGTTAAACAACTTGTAAATAGTGTTGATGAAATCATCAGTATTTATCAACAAGCATCTCAAATTTCTGGTGTGATGATTATTTAAATTTTCAAAATGTTCTATCAGATTGAAAATAATTATCTCAAAGTAAAATTTTCTTCACAAGGTGCAGAAATTGTTTCAATTCAATACAAAAATCAGGAGTTAATATGGCAAGCCCTACCTGTGTGGAAAAGACACGCTCCTGTCTTGTTTCCTATTATTGGAAAATTAAAAAACGATAGTTATATCTATAATTCAAAAATTTATTCATTACCTCAACACGGTTTTGCAAGAGATAAAGAATGGATAAATACTTTTCATTCTGAAAACTTATGCGAATTTGAACTGACCGATGATGAACAAACATTTCAAAACTATCCATTTCATTTTTCCTTAATAATAAAATATCAACTCATTCAATCATCATTAAAAATTCACTTTCATATTTTTAACCCACATCACTCTGTTTTGCCATTTAGTATTGGTTTTCATCCTGCATTTAATACTTTTGGGAATTTAAACAATTGCTTTATTCAATTTATTCCAGATAAAACTTTTCTTTACAAAACAATTTTGAAAAATGGATTACTTTCTAATCAAAAAGAAAAATTATTGCTTGAAAATTCTACACTTTATTTGAATGAAGATTTATTTTCAAACGATGCAATTGTTTTAGAAAATCCTGATATTAGTGCTATGATTCTTTCAAATCCTGAATGGAATTATTCAATTAAAATAAGTCCTAACGGCTGCAAAAACTGGGGCATCTGGACAAAGTGTAAAGATTTTATTTGTATTGAACCTTGGATGGGTATTGCTGATAGTGAATCAACTTCTGGAAATCTATTGAAAAAAAAGGACATTATATTGCTTTTACCATATCAACATTTTGATTGGTATGTAGATATTGATGTTTTTGAAAAACAAATTTAATCCATTTGCACATTCACTTTAAAATTTAGTATGTTTGCCTAAAAAAATGTCTCAAAACTATAATGTATTATTACTTGGAAATGGAGCAAGAGAACATGCCATTGCTTGGAAAATCAGTCAAAGTAAATTTTTGAATAACTTATATATCACTCCGGGAAATCCTGGCACAGCATTATGTGGAACAAACTTGAATATTCCACTTTCTAATTTTGATGAAATAAAAAAAATCATCTGGGAAAAAGATATTGATATAGTAGTCATTGGGCCAGAAGACCCATTAGTTAATGGCTTTGTAGATAGTATTCAATCAGATAAAGTATTAGAAAAAGTAATGGTAATTGGTCCAACCCAATCTGGTGCAATGTTAGAAGGTAGTAAGGCCTTTGCTAAATCTTTTATGAAAAAATACAATATTCCAACTGCACAATATCAATCATTCAATAAAAATCAATTTGATGATGCCATTCATTTTATAAAAAAATTAAATCCTCCTTATGTTATTAAAGCAGATGGTTTAGCCGCAGGTAAAGGTGTAGTTATTGCACAAACATTTGAAGAAGCAAAAAACACAATTGAAGAAATGTTTGCTGGTAAATTTGGAAATGCTTCTGAAACAATTGTCATTGAAGAATTTTTGAAAGGAATTGAAGTATCTTATTTTGTATTGTGTAACGAAAATCAATATGTATTGCTACCCGATGCAAAGGATTATAAAAGAATTGGTGAAAATGATACAGGCCCAAATACAGGCGGAATGGGCACTGTAAGCCCTGCATTAGGTATTTCTACAAAAGATTTTACACAAAAAGTAATTGATAGAATTATTCAACCCACATTAAATGGATTGCTGGCTGAAAAAATCTCTTATTGCGGATTTATATTTTTTGGTTTAATGAATGTGAATGGCGAACCTTATGTGATAGAATACAATTGCAGATTAGGCGACCCCGAAACAGAATCCATAATGCTGCGAATTGAGTCAGATATATTAGAATTGTTTGAAAAAACATGGAATAAACAATTAGACAACTACACAATAAAAATTTCCGATAAATGTGCTGCTACTGTAATTTTAGCATCAAAAGGTTATCCCGAAAAATTTGAAAAAGGTTTTCCAATTAAAATAGAAAGCAATCAAATCAAATCACATATTTTTTATGCAGGCACTGCAATGAAAGATAATAAATTAGTTACTAATGGAGGCAGAGTGCTTGCAGTATCTTCACTGGCAAATACATTAGAAGAAGCTCTGGCAATGTCCTATAATTCCATTGAACACATTCATTTTGAAAATAAATATTTTAGAAAAGATATTGGTGCTGATGTATTATCATTGATAAAAAAGTAATGTTACTAAATAAAAAATTAGTTTAATTTGCTCAAAATTTTAATATGAAATTATTAGAAAACAAAACAGCCCTCATTACAGGTGCTACAAGAGGAATAGGAAGAGGTATTGCATTAAAATTTGCAGAACAAGGATGTAATGTGGCTTTTACTTATATGAGTAATGAAAGTAAAGCCATTGAATTAGAAAATGAATTAATTAAATTTGGTGTAAAAGTAAAAGGATTTAAAGCAGATGCAGGAGATTATTCACTGGCAGAAAAAGTAGTCGATGAAATTATTAAAGAGTTTGGTAATATTGATATTTTAGTGAATAATGCAGGTATTACAAAAGATGGACTTTTAATGAGAATGACAGAAGCTCAATTTGATGAAGTTATCAGAGCCAATTTGAAGTCAGTTTTTAATTACACCAAAGCCGTTCAAAAATTTATGCTCAAAAACAGAAAAGGAAGTATTATCAATATCTCATCTGTTGTAGGAATTAAAGGTAATGCTGGTCAAGCCAACTACGCTGCTTCAAAAGCAGGAATAATAGGATTTACAAAATCAGTGGCATTAGAATTAGGTTCTCGTAATATCCGATGTAATGCAGTAGCACCTGGTTTTATTGAAACTGAAATGACACACGCTCTTGACGAAAAAGTTATTGAACAATGGCGTCAAAGCATCCCATTAAAGAGAGGCGGCACACCTGAAGATGTTGCTAATGCTTGTTTATTTTTAGCATCTGATATGAGCAGTTATATTACTGGTCAGTGTATAAATGTGTGTGGTGGAATGCTAACATAAAAAATTTAATCTGTATATTTGCAAAATCTCAATTTAATTTAAAAATTAATTTATGAAAAGAATAGATGTAGATAAAATCATTACAGTTACTGGCGAACCAGGATTATACAAAATCATTACTAATGGCACAAAAGGTGTTATTGTAGAAAATATCATTGACAAAAAAAGAACTATTATTTTAAATAACAGTAAGTTATTTTCATTAGAAACTGTGCGTATTTTTACAAACGATGCAGAAATGTTTGTTTCAGAAGCATTGTATCGTTTATACGAAGTATTGAATGGTCAACCAGCACCTCACCATAAAAAAAGTTCTGATGAAGAAATAAAAACTTTGTTTGAAAAAGCAATCCCTGAATACGATAGAGAAAGAGTGTATATCAATAATATGCGAAAACTCATTCAATGGTATAATGCTTTGCATTCTGCTAATATGCTTAATGTTATAGAAGATGAAAATAATAAAGAAGTTTCTGAAAATAAAAATCAACCAGAAAGTGTAAGTATTGAAAAAGAAAGCACAGAAACTGCAACTGATACACCTGCCCCTAAAAAAAGAGGACGCAAAAAGAAAACAGATAGTGAATAATTTATTCATTTTTTCTGTATCTTTTTGAGTTTGATATTGATATATTTCCTTATGTTTTTTGATGTTTTAGAAAGGTTCAAGTTTGTTTTATTTCAATTCATTTTAGTTATAGTATTTTCTTATGCTCAAAAAAATTTTTATCAATTTCATTTAAAACTAAATGATAGTGTATCTTTGAAAATACCGGTAATTATTGATAATTCAAACATAAGCATTCCTGCATATCCTTCTGCTATTAAATATCAATCACCATTAAAATGTCAAAAAGATAGTTGTCATTTTTCGATATCTCTTTATGAAAACAAATGTGTAATTAAAAAACATTCACAAAATTTTTATTCTGGAAATTGGCTTAAATATTCTGGGACAAAAGTTTATTCCCTACCCTGCTCTATCAATCAATTAAAAACTTTTCCTTATATTGATTCAATCAAAATGAAAAATTTTCCTGATAAATGGACATTTAAAATTCATTCAAAAAATTCATATTCTGCAAAAGCAGTTTTTAGATATTACAATAATTTTGTATATCCTTATTTATCAGGAAGTGTAGCCACGCCTTATGGTGATTTTGGAAATTTGAATGGTTACCTTACTAAAAATGATTCTTTATACTTATCAGTATTTAATGGTTCTTTTGCTACTCAAATTCTCGCAAAAGTTTTTTATTCAAAAAATAAGAAAGCAGATAGCATTATTGGTTTTATTTATTATGGTAATTGGGGAGTAGAAAAATTTTCTGCAATACCTGATACCTCAAACTATTTCAAAAATGAAATAAATTTATCAGATATTTTTTCAAATACGAACTTCACACTTCAACATCAATGGAAAGATATTGATGGTAAAGAAATAATTTTAGAACAAAACAAACCTATAGTATTACTCTTAATGGGATCCTGGTGTCCTAACTGCACTGATGAAAACAAACTTTTTTCTGAATGGTATAATACATTATCAAAAAATATTCAAATCATTGCATTATCAGTAGAACGAACAAATGATTTACAAAAATCAATTACACATCTTAAAAATTATCGTCAAAAACTAAACATTCCTTATCCTATTGTGTTACTATCGGAAAAAGGCAATCAACCACCATTTTCCATTTTTCCTGAAATTAATAAAATTCCTGCTTTTCCCACTACTATTTATTTTGATAAATCACATCGTCCTTTCAAAGCCACTATTGGATTTAATGGACCTTCTACTCTTGAACTTTATGATCAAACTAAACAACACATTCAAGATTATATCAATGAATTAATTAACTAACTATGTTTTCTGGAATCATTGAAACTACCGCAATTGTAAAAGATATTCAACATTATCAAACAAATATTATTCTAACTTTAGAAACTTCTATTGCAAATGAATTATATATAGATCAAAGTATTGCACATAATGGTGTATGCCTTACTGTTACTGATGTTCAACCACCCTACTACAAAGTAACTTTAATTAAAGAAACTTTAGATAAAACAAATTTCAAAAATTCTAAAATCAATGATATTATCAATATTGAAAGAAGTATTAAAGTAGGAGACAGAATTGACGGGCATTTTGTGTATGGGCATATTGATACAATTGGTGTTGTAAAAAATATCAATGATTTAAATGGCAGCAAAGAATTAATTATTGAACATCCCGAAAACCCTTATTTTATTACTATTCCAAAAGGCAGCATTGCTATAAACGGAATTAGTTTGACAGTAGTAGAAAGTGAAAAAAATAAATTTTCAGTGCATATTATTCCTTATACTTACGAACATACTAATATCAAATATCTATCAGTTGGAGATACTGTAAATCTTGAATTTGATAACATTGGCAAATACATCGCAAAAATTTTAAATCAACAAAAGCAATAAATATAAAACTATGAGAAAAGTTGCATTAATCATAATCATTGGAATAATCGCACAAGTTGCATTTGCTCAAAACATTGATTCAAAAATCATTGAAAAACATATTCGTTATTTAGCATCAGATAAATTAAAAGGTCGTGGCACCGCTACACCCGAAGAAGCAAAAGCCGCAGAATACATTGCATCACAATTCAAAAAATACAATTTACAACCATTGACTAATTCAGCAAATCAAAAAAGTTTTTATTACTACTTTACATTTAAGAAAAAGAAAAATCCACACGATACTTCTACATCAGGAATGCCCGAATATAAAGGCATTGATGTGATTGGTTTTTTGGATAATAATGCAGAAAAAACTATTGTGATTGGTGCGCACTACGACCATCTTGGATTAGGTAAAGACCATAATAGTTTAGACCCAAATCCAGAAGGTAAAATTCACAACGGTGCAGATGATAATGCTTCAGGAACTGCTGGAATGCTTGAATTGGCAAGATATTTCTCTCAAGACAAATCGTTCAAAAAATATAACTTTTTATTTATGGCATTTTCGGGCGAAGAATTAGGTTTAATTGGTTCAAAAAAATGGACAGAAAATCCAAATTATCCATTAGAAAAAATTTACTTTATGATAAATATGGATATGATTGGAAGATTAAATGATAGCACTAAAAAGTTAGTAATTTATGGTGTTGGCACATCTAATCAATTTGTTCCATTAATTGATAAAGTGAATGAAAAGTATTCTTTTAATATTAAAAAAGACAGCAGTGGTATAGGACCCAGCGACCAAACATCATTTTATTTGAAAGACATTCCTGTTCTGCATTTCTTTACAGGACAACATTCTGATTATCACAAACCAAGCGATGATGCAGATAAAATTAACTTTAATGGTGAAGCAAAAATTTTAGAATTCATTGTTGATTTGATTAAAGAAATCAGCAATCAACCTGTTGCTATGCAATTTCAAAAAACTGCTGCACCAAAAGAAAATAAAACAAGTTTCAAAGTTACAATGGGCATTATGCCAGATTACACTTATGAAGGCAAAGGTGTAAAAGTAGATGGTGTAACGAATGGAAAACCTGCAGAAAGAGCGGGCATTAGAGCAGGTGATATTATTTTACAAATGGGTGATATTCCTGTTAATTCAATGCAAGATTATATGCAATCCTTATCAAAATTTGAAAAAGGTCAAACCATCAAAGTAAAAATAAAAAGACAAAATGAAGAAATGTTAGTGGATGTTACTTTTTAATAACACTTCACTTCCCTATACAAAACTTTGAAAATATATTGGTGAGAATATCTTCCGATGTAATTTTACCTGTAATATTTGATAAATGTTGAATAGCAAATTTCAAATCTTCTGCAATTAATTCACTACTTATATTGGATGACAAATCTTTTAATGCTTTTTCAAGAAATACTTTTGCACTTTTCAATTCATTGTAATGTCTGATATTGCTAACCATTGGCTGATGTGGCTGATAACCATTATCAATAACAATCTGATATAATTTTTCTTTTACCTTATCTAAATTAATTTTCTCTTTTGCTGAAATGTAAATCGTGTCTGCATTATCAGTTTTTTCAATGTTTTTACAAGTATCAATTTTATTAAGAACTCGCAATAGTTTAGCAGAAGGATTGATAGATTGAATCATTTGAATATACTCATTTGTCTCGCTTTCATTTCGATTATTCACATCTTCTAAAAGTATTACAATCATTGCTTTTTGAATAGATTGCTTAGCTCTTTCAATACCTATTTTTTCAATTGTATCCTGTGCTTCTCTAATACCTGCTGTATCAATAATTCTAAACAAAATACCATTGATAATCATTCTATCTTCTATTAAATCTCTTGTGGTTCCTGGTATTTCGCTTACAATTGCTTTTTCTTCATTTAATAAAGCATTCAGTAATGTAGATTTTCCAGAATTTGGTTTTCCTAAAATCACAACAGGAATGCCCGTTTTAATAGCATTACCCATTTGAAAACTATTCAACAACTCATCTAATTTTTGAATGGCATTTTGCAACAAATTTATAAGTTGCTTACGATTTGCAAACTCAACATCTTCTTCACTAAAATCTAATTCTAATTCTAACAAAGATGCGAAATTGAGTATTTGATCTCTTAATTCATCAATCAAAATTTTATAGCCACCTTTTAATTGCTGAATGGCTAATTTGTGAGCCGATTCTGTTTCAGAATGAATTAAATCACCGATGGCTTCTGCTTCAGATAAATTAATTTTTCCGTTCAAATAGGCACGAACTGTAAATTCTCCAGCATTTGCTAATCTTGCACCTTTTTCAATAAATAACTGCACAATTTTTTGCTGCACATAAATAGAACCATGACAATATATCTCAACAATATCTTCACCTGTATATGAATGCGGTGATTTAAACACACACATCATTACTTCATCAATAATTTCAGTATTTTCGGCTATAATGCCATAATACATTCTTCTAAATTTTAATTTTTCCCAATCAAATGCTTCAAGATTTTTTTTGAAAAAAATTTTTGAAACAATTGAAATAGCATCTTTTCCTGAACAGCGAATCACCGCTACACCGCCCATTCCAAAAGGCGATGAAATGGCTACAATTGTTTCTTCCGAAAATAAAAATGAGGTCATTTTACTTACTCTTTTTATTTACCTGATTTTTAGAGGGATTGGGAGATGATGTTGTGGCAGGTTTATTAGAATTTTTTTCATTTTCTCTTTTTACATATTCATCCCATGTCATTGATTTGTAATGATTTTCACCAAAGTATAATAATATGTGTTGCAATGCTTCAGGTGTTTGAAAAAATCCTATTGTTTCAATAGGTTGCAATTGCTCATCTAATATAGCAAATGATGGAATTGAAAATTTATTGTTAGTTAAAGGAATAACAATAGAATTAAATGGATAGTTATTGATGAGTTGCTTAGTATAAACTTGATTATTAAAACGAACAGTGTCTTCTTCTGCATTCAAAACAACAGTATTAAAATGTTTGTTTAATACAGATGCCACAAGCGAATCGTGAATAAGTGCCTGTGTCATTACTTTACAACTATTGCAAAAATTAGTATAAAAAAACACCACCATTTTTTTGTTATTTTTTTTCTTCTCAACTTCCTGTAATGTCAAAACTTTCGTTCTTTTATTAAGATTTGGATTGTAAAAAGCATCTTTAAATAATGTTTGAAATATATTAAAAGGCGTAGTCCGAAAAACATTTTCTACCATAAATACCAAAAAGGGCTCAATATCCTGCTCTTTCAAATATCCCTGACTTAAAAAACTCACTTTCAAATCTGATGATAAAAAAACAGTTGAAGGATACGCTAAATTATTTCCTAAAAATTTTACTGCTAATTGATGAGGAGATTTGGGATAATTCACATTTGTAGAATAATACTTTTGTCCATCAAACTCAATTGTATCTTTTGTTTCAGCATTAAATTTTACAGGATAAAAGTAAGTATTGATGTAACCCGCAATATTTGGATTAGAATAAGTTGTTCTCATCATTACTTTACACCATCCGCACCAGTCAGTATAAATATCCACTAAGAAGGGCTTTGGATTTTGTTTGTTTAATTCCTGTGCTTCTTTGAAATTCAGCCATTTTACAAGACCATCACTTTCATTTTGAGAATAAACAAATGACAAAATTGAAATAAATACAGTTAATAAAAGAATTCTTTTCATATTTTTTAATTTGCAAAAATAGGTAATTAAAACTTAATTCATTTAATCATTAAGAAAATTTAGATAGCCATAGCGATAAAAATTTATCTTCTATTTCATAGTAAAATTTTATTTGTGATTTTCCATAATCAAATTATACATTTTATATTATACATTTTGTATAATTTTATCATTTATTACATACCTTTTATTTTGTGTATTTTTCGCAAAAAAAATTATGGAGCCCGTATTTATTCATTTTCTCGGTGCCGCAGGAACAGTTACTGGATCTAAATATCTCATTGAAACTAAAAAAACAAAATTTCTTGTAGATTGCGGATTATTTCAGGGATTAAAAGAGTTGCGAAATTATAACTGGGATTATTTACCCATTAACGCTTCAAATATAGATTTTGTATTACTAACACATGGTCATCTGGATCATGTGGGCTATTTACCAAAATTAGTTCAACAAAATTTCAAAGGAAAAATTTATGGTTCTGCACCTACACTTGAAATTGCTGCAATAGTTATCAGAGATAGTGCTAAAATACAAGAAGAAGAAGCAGAACAAGCCAACAAATTAGGTTATTCAAAACATCATCCTGCAAAGCCGTTATACACTATTGAAGAAGCAGAAAAAATTATTACTCGCTTTGAACCTATTGACATTAACAAATGGATTTCTCTTACAGAAGATATTCAAGTGAATTTTCAACCAAATGGTCATATAATTGGTTCATGTTTCATTGACATAAAGATTAAAAGCAAACACTTTGTGTTTAGTGGCGATGTAGGCAGACCAAATGATTTATTGATGTATCCTCCTCAAAAACCAAATTATGCAGATGTACTTTTTATTGAAAGCACTTATGGAGATCGCCTCCATCCAAAAGAAGATGTAAAAGAAAAATTAAAACAAATTCTTCTAAAAACAATCAGCAAAGGTGGTTCTTTAATTATACCAAGTTTTGCAGTAGAAAGAACGCAATTACTTATGTATTTATTTTGGCAATTAAGAAAAGAAGGTTCTATTCCCGAAATGCCTTTTATTATTGATACTCCAATGGGAACAGATGTTTTAGATGTATTCAGAAATTTTTCTGACTGGCATAAATTATCATTGAATGAATGTTCAGAAATGTGCAAAATGTTCAGAATGGTAAAAGAAATTCAAGAAACATATCAAATAATTCATACACACTTTCCAAAAGTCATCATTGCTGGAAGTGGCATGGTTTCTGGCGGTAGAGTACTTACCTATTTACAACATTATTTATCAAATCCAATACATACCTTGCTATTAGTGGGTTTTCAAGCAGAAGGAACAAGAGGGAGAAAATTATTAGAAGGAGCACATGAATTAAAAATTTATGGTAAATATTATCCTGTAAAATTAAATGTAGAAGTGCTTCATAGTTTGTCTGCACATGCAGATCAAAGTGAATTGTTAGATTGGTTAAGTGATATGAATTTAGAGCCACAAAAAACTTTTATAGTTCATGGTGAAAAACAATCTGCTGAAACATTTTTAGTAAAACTTAAAGACACATTGGGATGGAAATCAACTGTTCCAAGTTTATACCAAATTGAAGAAATAATTGTCTGATGCAACTATGCTACTTGGTTTAATTTCCTTAAATTGCAGGCAAAATCAATTATTTATGATAAAAAAATTCAATTTCTATTTTTTAATTTTTGGCTTAATAACAACTACATTATTATCTCAAACAAAAAAATCATTAAGCATCAAAGATGCTGTATTATATGGCCGATCTACACTTGCTCCACAAAGATTAAACAACATTCAATTTTTGAATAAAAATATTCTTTCTTATTCGCTTAATAACAACATCATTTTTTATGATTGCAAAAACAGCAAAATTTCAAATACTATTTCATTATCTCAAATCAACAATCAATTAAAATCTTTTGCTAATGATACACTTAATTCTTTGCCTCTAATTCATTGGCTTCCAAACAAAACTCAATTCTCTTTTTCTCTGAAAAATAAATATTACATCTACGATATAACTTCCTCTAAAATTTTTATTGATACAACTGAACATCCTTATAACAATCTTGAAAATCTTGTATTATCAGACAATCCAACAATATGGGCTTATACAAAAGATTTTAATCTATACATTCATTATCAAAAGAAAGATATTGCCATATCAAATGATGGAAACATCAATCTCACTTATGGTTACCCTGCATCCCGCAATGAATTTGGTATAAATGAAGGGGCTTATTTTAGTTCATCTGCAGAAAAATTAGCATTCTTTAAGGTTGATCATTCTGAAGTGGCAGATTATCCTATCATTCATTGGACTGAATTCCCTGCAAAATCAGAAAACATAAAATATCCTATGGCTGGTCAAAAAAGTCAAAAAGTATATGTTGGAATTTATCATTTGAAAACTGGAAAAACTATATACATTCAAGAAAATCCTGATGATTACAAATATCTAACAAATATCGCATTTACACCAGATGAAAAATATGTTTTAATTACCGTATTAAATCGTGACCAAAACTATATGAAATTGAATATGTATTCTGCAGAAGATGGAAAATTCATTAAAACACTCTTTGAAGAAAAAGATGATAAATATGTTGAACCATTAACACCTGCATTATTTTTGAAAAATAATCCTACACAATTTATATGGAGAAGTAATCGTGATGGTTACTATCATTTGTATTTGTATGATTTGAATGGCAAACTATTTAAACAGCTTACAAAAGGAGAATGGGAAGTGAAAAAAACATTGAATTTTTCAAAAGATGGAAAAAAATTATTTTTCCTTGCAAATGCCGAATCGCCCATCAATCAAGACATTTACAGCGTTGACATCACAAATGGAAAAATAGAAAAACTATCAAAAGAAAATGGATTTCATAATGCCATCATTGATGAGGATGGAAATTATCTTGTTGATAGTTATACCTCCTGCTATGTGCCAGCAAAATACTTTGTAACCAACATTAAAACAAAACAATCTAATTTAATCTTTGAATCTGCTAATCCTCTTGAAAATTACATCACAGGAAAATGGAAACCCGTAGAATTAAAATCTTTTGATGGCACTACATTATATGGTAGAATTTTTTATCCTGTGAATTTTGATAGCACAAAAAAATATCCTGTGTTAGTTTATTTATATAATGGACCACATTTGCAATTAGTTACAAACACTTGGATGATGGGCGGAGAAGTTTGGTATCATTATATGCTTGAAAGAGGTTTTATTGTATTTACAATAGATGGACACGGCACGCCATTTAGAGGAAAAAAATTTGAACAAACTACATTTCGTCAATTAGGTCAGGCAGAAATGAAAGATCAATTAATTGGCGTAGAATATCTTAAATCATTGCCTTATGTTGATAACAAAAAATTAGCAATATTTGGATGGAGTTTTGGTGGATTTATGACTCTTTCTTTGATGACACATTATCCTGATGTTTTCAAAGTAGCCGTAGCGGGCGGTCCTGTTGTAGATTGGAGTTATTATGAAGTAATGTATACCGAAAGATATATGGACACACCTCAACAAAATCCTGATGGTTTCAAAAAAACAAGTATATTAAATAGCATTCAAAATCTTAAAGGAAAATTATTGGTCATTCATGGTGCAGAAGATGATGTAGTAGTATGGCAACATAGTATGATGTTATTAAAAACCGCAATTGATAAAGGTATTCAGTTGGATTATTTTGTATATCCTACACACAAACATAATGTCATTGGAAAAGACAGGCCTCATCTCATTGAAAAAGTTTGTAATTACATTATTGAAAACATTGAAAAGTAAAACCTGATAATTGAAAAAGATTCAGCAACATACAATTAATGTTTTGAAAGTTCTTTTGTATCCTTTGTTAGCGATTTTATCAATTTTATTTTCTATTATATTATTTGTTCGTCATTTTTTGTATGATAAAAAAATTTTGAAATCATATTCATTTGAAAATGTTCTTGTAATTTGCATTGGCAACCTAAATTTTGGAGGAACAGGAAAATCACCTTTTACTAATTACTTAATTGAATTACTTAAACCCAAATATAAAATTGCTGTATTAAGCAGAGGATATGGCAGAAAAAGCAAAGGTTTTAGATTAGTTGAAATAAATAATCATTTTTCTGAAGTTGGAGATGAACCACTTATGTATAAATTAAAAAATCCTGAAATTACCGTTGCTGTTTGTGAAGATAGAGTATTTGGTATTCAGCAGATATTAAATCAATTCCCATCTACTCAAATAATTTTATTAGATGATGCTTTTCAACATAGAAGAATCAAAGCACATTTAAATATTTTACTAACTGATTTTTCAAAACCATTTTTAAAAGACCATCTTTTTCCATTAGGAAAATTAAGGGATTTGAAATCAAGCAGTCATCGTGCTGACTGGATAATTGTAAGCAAAGTGCCTGAAAATACTGATGAAGAACAAATCAATCTTTTAAAAGAAAAAATTAATCATTACTCTAAAAAAGAAGTGTTTTTTAATTCAATTGAATACCAAAATTTTTATTCATTATTTTCACCTGAACACAAACTCAATATCTACAAGGAATTAGCACATTACAATTGTATTTTAATTACAGGTATTGCTAATCCATTGCCATTAGCCACTTTTATCAAGGAATATGCACAACATTTTTATCATTTAAAGTATCCTGATCACTACAATTTTTCCGAAAAAGACATTGATTTAATTTTAGAACTATTCAAATCATGGCAGGAAAAGCATCCGCCTGTAATTCTTGTAACTACTGAAAAAGACGCCGTTCGCTTAAAACCATTACTCCATTCATATTCAAATTTACCTATATTTGTCGCTCCTATTCAATTAAACTTTGAATCTCATTCACCATCATTTAATTCAAAACTCTTAACTTATGTTGCAACAAATTCAAGAAACAACTAATTACATTATCAGTAAAATCAATGGATTTAAACCCACTGTGGGCATCATTTTAGGTAGCGGATTAGGCGGATTAGTAAAAGAAATTGATGTTCATTACACTATACCTTATTCTGAAATTCCTAACTTTCCTCAATCAACTGTTCACGGACATAAAGGTCAATTAATTTTTGGTAACATCTCTGGAAAGCCCGTAATGGCAATGCAAGGCAGGTTTCATTACTATGAAGGTTATGATATGAAACAAGTTACTTTTCCTGTAAGAGTAATGAAGCAAATGGGAATCAATATCTTAATTGTAAGCAATGCGGCAGGTGGAATGAATCCAGAATTTCAATTAGGAGAACTAATGATTATCAAAGATCATATCAATTTGTTTCCTTCTAATCCTTTGATTGGAAAAAATTATGATGAATTAGGACCAAGGTTTTTAGATATGAGTGAAGCGTATTGCAAGGAATACAGAGAATTAGCAAAGAAAATTGCAGAAAAAAATAATATACGAGTAAAAGAAGGTGTTTATTTAGGAGTGAGCGGACCTTGCTTTGAAACACCTTCAGAATATCGCTGTTTTTGGCGTCTTGGAGCAGATGCAGTAGGAATGAGCACAGTTCCAGAAGTGATTGTTGCCCGACACAGCGGAATGAAAGTTTTTGGAATGAGTATTATCACAGACCTTGGCATTGAAGGTCATGTAGAAAATGTATCTCATGAAGAAGTTCTAAAAGTAGCCAATGCACAAGAACCTAAAATGACATTGATAGTTAAAGAATTAGTGAAAGAAATTGGGTAAATTTTATTCACATATTTTACATCTTTAAATTTTCTTATAAATATTTATCACAATTTATTTTGTAGTTTTGCCGCCATTATTATGAATTCTTTTTACAAAATTTTTTCAGTTGTTCTTATTGTATTTTCAATTATTGCAGGATTATTAAATAATGTCCCTGCATTACCTATATTAAATGAATCCATCAGAAATTTATATTTTCATGTCCCTATGTGGTTTGCTTTAATTTTCCAGATGAGTATATCTTTATTTTATGCTCTTAAATACCTTTCTAATAATAATTTAGAAAATGATGTTATTAGTAATGCAGCTGCACAAATTGGTTTCTTTTTTTCAATACCCGGTATTTTAACAGGAATGTTGTGGGCAAAAGTTACATGGGGAACTTTCTGGACATTTTCTGACCCCAAATTGAATGGTGTAGCAATGGCTATTTTAGTTTATACCGCCTATTTTATCTTACGAAATGCTGTTACAGATGAAATTAAAAAAGCTAAACTTTCAGCAGTATACAATATCTTTGCTTATGTTTTGATGATGGTTTTTATTATGATTTTACCACGATTAACTGATTCTTTACATCCCGGCAATGGCGGTAATCCTGC
This sequence comes from Bacteroidia bacterium, assembly GCA_035405785.1. Classification (GTDB taxonomy): domain Bacteria; phylum Bacteroidota; class Bacteroidia; order B-17B0; family Aurantibacillaceae; genus BPGX01. The sequence continues at coordinate 831 of DAONJS010000017.1, read as the reverse complement.
ATTTAGTAAATATGATCTAAATAGCAATATGCGTTTGGTATTTTATCCCGCTGTTATCGGATGGATACTTTTTAGTATATGGTTATTAGAATTAAAAATTAGATTATCAAAACTTCATTCAAAAATTTCTCAATATGAATAACACCCCTGTTGAAATGGCTGATATATTAAGACAAAGCGGAAAAATTTATGTAGTAATAGCAGTACTTGTAATTATCTTCTTATCCATTGCTGTTTATCTTTTTATGCAAGATAAAAAAATTAAAGAACTAGAAAATAAATTGAAAGAAAAAAACTCATCTGAATAAATTAATATGAAAAAGATATACATCATAGCATTGATATTAGTGGCAATAGGCGTTGGAGTAATTTTAACTTCACTAAGCAACACTGCTACTTATTCTAACTTTAAAGAAGCAGAACAAAATCCTCATAAAGAATATCATATTGTTGGCAAAAGAGATACTTCAGAAGCAGAATATTACAATCCTCTTGAAAATCCTGATAAATTTGAATTTTATCTTATAGATCAATTAGGTGAAAAAAGAAAAGTTATTTTACATAAAAGCAAACCACAGGATTTTGAAAAAAGCGAACAAATTGTTGTTATTGGAAAAATGAATGGAAACACTTTTGAAGCAAATGATATTTTAATGAAATGTCCTTCTAAATATAATGATGCTCAAATGGGTAAGTAAACTCATATCCTAAAATTTCAATATCAATTTAGTATAATTTTTTTTAATTTTCTCCCATTTATTCCTCATTACTATTTGGTAAACATGTTACATGTCCTACATATTCATGTATCTTCCCTTTCAAATCTTTTAT
>DAONJS010000016.1:0-30624 GCA_035405785.1 Bacteroidia bacterium | reverse complement strand
TTACTGAAATACAATAACTTAAAAATTTATTTAAAAATATTTTGGACAATAGTGAAACTAAATAATCATTTGGTCTATCCTTTAAGTAATCATTTGCAGAATACATACCTATTTCAATAAAATCTTTATACATCAGTATAGAAGAAAATGCAGCTAATTGCTCACTTGCAAATGCTCCTACTATACAACTATTCTTACGCAAGTTATGTTTAGAAAATGATTTTAAGAAATGTTCTTTTGTAAAATCATTTAATCCTAATCTTTTACGAGTATCACAATATGGTTGATATGCTAATGTTTCTACCTCATCAGGACTTAACAGTCTTAAAGAAAAAACTTTTTCGGCTTTTCTAACATTTCGTTTGAAAGTATCCTTTAAATTTGATACATCAAACTTTTTGCACACATAAAGCCATCCATTATTTTTATCATTTTCTGACTTAACTGCATAACTAATCACCTTTGCATTTGTATTTTTGAAAATGTATTCTAATTCTTTTTTATCTGGTTCGTCAAGAACAAAATAAGGATACCTAACAAACACAAAACTTGCATATTCTACCCACAAATTTCCATCAACTTCAATGAAATTATTTTTATGTGCATATTCTTTGTATTCAAAATTGTTTTTAAAACTTATCATATAAAGTTATACAACAAAATGATAGCGTGTAAATTTGCAATATTTTCTGTAAATAAATTTGAATAAATGCTCTTATCAAGATTTCTGTATCTTTGCAATCAACTTTCAATTTTCTTTTTTTATGAGAACCTTTAATATCCCTGCATTTTATTATAAAAATGAAAAAAAATATTTAATTTTTTTATTTATAAGATACTAAAATTATTTGGATTAAAATTTAGAACATTTGCAATTACTTCAGGATTTTTCTTTCTATTTAAAAACCATCTTTCTTTCCAATAATCTACTAATTCTCGTTTTGTGAAGTTATAGTATTTTGGAGTTTTTGTTTCACTGTTTAAGAACTCCTTATAATTTTTTGCAAGAGGAACAAAATATATACTTCTTTTAAAGGAATGATTTAATAAAAAATCAGCATCAAATCCAACTAATTCACCAACCTTTGCAATTACTCTCATCACCCAATTTGGCCCATCTCCAAACCTATGATTTACTTCAATATTTTTTGACTTTAAGAACCTCACCATTTCTTGAATTGTCTCTTTCGAAAGGTGTAATGTGCCGTAACCTTTTGTATACCCGATATGCTGGTAAAGCAAAATATCTTTATATTTTAAGCGATTATATTGAGAACTCTTACCGTATAAACTTGTTGTGAAAATTCCAACAAGAGAATTTGCTATTCGCTTATCAATAATTGTAACTTTGCCTTTGTATTTGTTCTGGTAAATTTTTCTTACTTCATTAGAAGCCAACAAGAGTGAAATTAATTTACCCCCTAGTAGATAATTATAAGGTGGTAATGCTCCAATAACATAAGCATCCATTGTATAAATTAAATTTTTGGTTCGTGTTTTTTTATCCCAACCTATAAAATCATCTCGTTCTGGAATATGAATGATAGGACTTCCTAAAGCTGCAATTCCAATTACTGGTTTGTTTGGTAATGCTCTGTCACGAATCAATATTTTAATTCTTCTTCCAACATAATCACTGTAAGGTGAACTCCAGTAGTACCGAAAGATTCTGAATAGGTCTTTTTGCTTCTGAGTTTCGCAAACTTCAATTAATGGTTCAATTTCAGAACGCATTACATCATAGCCGTTCGCTAAATTGTTTCTTGCTAATTCAATATGATTATCAATCCATTCTCTATTGGCGTTAATGATTTCTTCTCGCTTAAACGCCATCGCTTGCCTTATTGTCTCCTTGTCATATACTTTAGGTGGAAACACTTCTATTTTTTGCTTTCCAAACTTTATATCCCAATTAAGATTCATCAAGTCTCGAAGTATAAGAAGTTTTACTCTTTGCTTCGGAGACTTCCCTTTAAGAGAAAATTCAACAAATTCTTTCTTTTTAAGAGTTACTTCTTCCTTAAATTCAAATTTTAAACTCATTTATTGATATTTGCCCAATTAGCTGATGGAGCGCATAAATAATCTACTTCCTTTTTCTCTTTAGGATGAGTCGCTTTACGGATTATAGGTTCAGTTCCCCAAATATATTTTAATAATATTGGTTTGAGTTCATTTTCACTTCTGAATTCTTCTGGAAATTCTTCTTTGATTTCCTTGATTAAATAATAAAGTTGTCTATCATAAATTCCCCAAAAATCATCCTCAAATTTATGTAAGGACAAAGAGGAAGAGGACTTACATTTTTTAATTTTTTCTTTTAAAGAATTTGACATTTTTTCAATTCTTTCATTGTATTTCATTAAAATTTTTTTTGCGGGAGAATTAAGGTATTCTGATTCTTCTTTATTGTTGACAATATTTTTCTTGTAAAGAGATTCAAAATCTCTAATTCTTACTGGTAAAACGAATGGTTGCTTTGGAGCACTCCACATGTAACAGTTACCTTGAATGGGTTCACCAATCAAGTGTGCGAGAACATCATGTGAAAAGTGAGAATTATATTTTCCCAATGTACTGGCATCGCCTTCTGAAAGTAAGTGAAAACAAAACCAGTTATCTGCTTGACTTAATAATTCAGGAGCCATTGAACCAGGTTGCTGAGTTACTAAGATTGCACCCAAATCATATTTTCTACCTTCTTTCACCCACTCAACAAATGGACTTGATTCCTCAAGATTGCGCCCTAAAACACTCTGAGCTTCTTCAATAATAGCAATAACAGGGATAGGAGAATTACCACCAGTAAAATTTTCCTGGTTGTATGAAAATATTTTTCGGAGTAGCAAACCGGCAATAGTGTAGCCAGCTGTGGAACTCAGCATACTTATATCAATAACAACACATTTACCTTCTCTCAACGCTTCAATTGTTCCATCAATTAGTTTGCTTTCGGGGTCGTGGAGCAGTTTTACAATATTATTCAAGTTGCTTCGTGCAGCATTTATTTCCCCTGTGTTATTTTTAATTTGGTCGCCTGAATATCCAATAAGCTTTCCAATTTCCTCATCTGAAGCTTGGTATCCTTTCAATTTTATAATATCAATCAATTGTCGCCAATTAGTCTCTGAAACACCTTTAAGTTTTAAAATATTTTGTTGCTCTTGTCTTTCAGATGATACTGCAATACCTATCACATCTCTTGCAGGAAGGTTTCTAATGTCTAATCTAACTTCACCCGCTTTCCAACTTTCGTAATATTTTGGAGCCCTATCATTTTTCCTATTTGTAAATACCAAGATATTATCTCTTAGTTGGGGCACATCGCATAATCCGGGCCTATTTTTGACATTATCTGGCCAAAAATACTCTCCATCTGCATCAAAAATCAAAACTCCAACACTTTTGCCGGTTTCCGTTTTTGGAACACCATTACGATATAATTCCGCTGTCAAAAATTTAATGAGATTGGATTTTCCATAGCCCGCTCTTGCAAAAACAACTGAACGCTTTGAAACTAGGTTGTTAATATTAAAAGTAACTTTTAACTTTGGACTAATGTGTCTTAACATGGACTCAGGTTCAGAAGTTTTACCAGAATAAACGAACTCTCCTAAAACATAATCACCTAAATCTGTTGTGCCACCACTAAGTTGGCAAAGTTCCTCTAGAACACTATCGCTAGGTAAAGCGACCTTTGCGCCTAAATGTGGTAATCGTCTTTGTGATGGAACGAAGATTATTTTTTCTACTTCTTTTTCTTTACCATCTATTGTCTGTTTGATCTTCACATTTTTTACTGCTCCCAAAAGTTTGATTTGGACTTTGTATTTAAGTTTTGATTTTTTCAAATCTTCGGGGACATCTTGCTCTCTTTCTTGCATAGTGTTGATATAATCTTCTCCCTCTGCTGACGCAAGCAATCCGGAGGGTACAAACTTTGTGATTCTTCCTAATGATGCTTCTTCGGGTGTTCCAAGTTGTATCAAAAGGAACTGTCCAAGTTGTGGTCGATCTTGCATGTCGCTGTTGTAAGGAGTTACTATTTCAGCAGCGAACTCAAATCCTTTTTCGCTGAAACCTTTGAAGGTTCCCATTAATTTTGATTTTGAAAATAATTCAGGCATTGCGATATCTTATATTGGTTAAATTTTGTCTTAAATATTTCATTCTTATAACTTTTTCTTTTTCTGTCGGAGTTAAATTCTGTGTGATTCCATCAAATAAAATGTCTTGAAGAATATCAACTTCTAATCCGTTTACCTTTGCAAAGTCATGTGCTTTTTGCACACACATAGGGAAATCAGGGATAGGAAAACCTGGTTGTGCATCCTTTGTAAGTTGACCGATAATTTTATCGGCCTCAGAAATTTGCCATTCTGCAATATCAACTGGCCATACTGGGTCAAAAGGTCTGTTACCAAACTTTACTAAAAATAATTTTCCCATTGATTGATAAAGATAACGACCATCTTCATCAGGTTGGCTGGTTTCAAGAGTATCAAGCCATGTTTTGTCAAAGTTGTAACATTTTTTCTCAATGTCTTCAGGTACTTGTACATAACATGGGTATGGTTTATGAAAAGTTTCTTCTAACTCTAATGCAACCGCCAAACGGCTTAGTACAGCACTTTGTTTTGCAACTCCAACCATTGAAACAGTTATGTTTTTCTTTTTGTGGTCTTCGTATGCTTTTCTGATTAATTGGTCAAGTTTTGGAAATATATCTCTCCTGAACGATTTTGTTCTCAGCATCCCTTCTCTTACAATGATAGTGTCTGAACCCCACTCACGATATTTCATTAAGTCATAAAGAACCGCCCACTCAACAATATCTCTATATATTCTAACTGCCCCTGTGCTTTTTCCTGGCTCTCCTAGCCCTTTCAATAAAGATGACAGGCCAACAACATCTGTGTTCAAGTCCTGACAGAGTTTTAGCAGGGGTTGAACTAATAGGGGGCTTTTCGTGTCAACTCTTGTGTTTAATTCAGACGCTTTTGAGTTGGACGCGATAGCATCCAATGCACATTGATTTCCTAACGAATCAACAACACGAACTAATTCTACAGTCGCAGGATTAAAATAAAGTCGGTTGTCACCTCCGTCTGATGAAACAAATGATACAGCATTAACAGAATACGGTCTGATAGGTTTAACATCATTTTTTAGTCGTTTTGCAAATTCTCTAAACTCATGTATAACGGGTTCCTCGTTTTTGTATGCATCAAAAACTCTTTTCTTAATTTCCTCAAAATTACTTTCAGCAAGTGCCATAATATGAGTTATATAATTTCAAATTATTAAATTACTATATGTATGAGCGTGTATTTTTATATTCATCTAAAATTTTAGATTGAAAATTTTTAATTGCTGCAAATATATATAAATAATTTTTATTATATGTATAGTATAAGTTTTTTTTACATTAAACAATTATAAAAAAACTTTTTCACTAACAAATTCATTTATTAGTAAATTTGCAATATTTTTTGTAAATAAATTTGAATAAATGAATTTATCAAGATTTCTGTATCTTTGCAATCAACTTTCAAATTTCTTTTTGTATGAGAACCTTTAATATCCCTGCATTTTATAGAAGTTCCCTTATTCAAAAAATAAAAGAGTATAGAAAAACTCAAGACCCTAAACGAAGAGATTTTTCACCCACTATTTTGAATTTTGGAAAAATCAAATACTACATTCCTCGCCATTTTGGTTTTTGTTATGGTGTAGAAAATGCTATTGAAATTGCTTTCAAAGCCATTGAAGAAAATCCAGATAAAAGAATTTATTTACTCAGTCAAATGATTCATAATCCAGAAGTAAATAAAGATTTACAAGAGAGAGGTATTCAATTTTTGCAAGATACTTATGGTAACACGCTGATAGATTTTTCTGAATTAAAAGATAATGATGTTGTTATTATTCCTGCATTTGGGGCACCGCTTGAAATTTTAGATAAAATCAAACAATTCAATATTCAAACTTATTTTTATGATACTACTTGTCCTTTTGTAGAAAGAGTTTGGAAAAAAGCACAACAAATTGGTTCACAAAATTATACCATTATTATTCATGGAAAATATAAACACGAAGAAACAAGAGCTACCTTCTCAAGAGCCAAAAAATACAATCATGCCGTTATTATTAGGGATATTGAAGAAGCAAAAAAATTAGCACCTTACATACTTGAACAAAAATCTCAGAAAGAATTTGAAGCAGAGTTCAAAGATAAATATTCAGAAGGTTTTAATATCTATCAGCATTTTCAAAAAATTGGCGTAATCAATCAAACAACAATGCTTGCATCTGAAACAGAAGAAATTAGCAATTACTTAAAAAATGTAATGATTCAGAAATATGGTGAATCTAATATCAATGAGCATTTTGCAGATACACATGATACCTTGTGTTATGCTACAAATGAAAATCAAACTTCTGTATTAAACCTTCTTCATTCAGATGCTGATTTAGCAATAGTTGTAGGTGGATACAATAGCAGCAATACATCTCATTTGGTAGAACTACTTCAAACTAAATTTCCAACTTATTTTATTTCTTCTTACAGAGAGATATTATCAAAAGAAAAAATTCGTCATTTTGATTTGAATAAAAAAGAAGTTGTAGAAACCATTCAATTTCTACCTCAAAAAGATGAACTAAAAGTGATTATTACAGGTGGTGCTTCTTGTCCAGATTCATTATTAGATGAAGTTATTATTAGAATAAATGAACTCTTAAATGTAAGTGATACTGAGAGGTTGGAGGTTTTAAATGTATAGAGAGAATATCAATTTTTTAAAACTTCAAAAAGTCCATTTTTTAAAAATGAGTAAAATCATATCTGCCACTGATTTTTCTCATAGAATATAGCAGTATGATGGCTGTATCTTTGTAGCGAAAAATTAAAACTATGAAAATCAATGTCATTACAGCATTAGCATTAAGTGCTTTATTATTTGGATGCAGTGGAGGTGAAAGCAATCAATCATCACAAACAACAAATTCAGAAGCAAGTGCTTCACAGGAAACTTCTACAACAGAAAATGCAGCCGCACCTTTTGACTCATTGACTGATAAGGGGGTAGGACCAATTTCCTCAGTTGAAGTGTCAGATAATATTGACAAAAACTTGTCAACAAAAGGTGAAGAATTATTCAAATCAAAATGCACAGCTTGTCATAATATTGAAAAAAAATTAGTTGGACCGGCTTTAAAAGGGGTAACAATTCGTCGTACACCAGAATGGATAATGAATATGATTTTAAACCCTGAAAACATGGTAAAAGAAGACCCTATTGCTAAGGATCTTTTATCTAAGTATAGTGCGCCAATGGCAAATCAAAGTTTGACACAAGATGAGGCAAGAGCAATTCTTGAATATTTAAGAACTCAAAAATAAATAAATCATAAAAGCATACAACTATGAAAAAGTTAGCAAGTGTAATAATGAGTATTGGAACTGCATCTGTGTTATTTACAGGATGTGGTAATGAAGGAAAAAAGGAGAAATCAGGTGAGAGCGCAAGTCCATTAGGAAGTAATGCCGCTGAAAAGGTTTATGTTGCACCCGGGAAACACGATGAGTTTTACGCATTTCTCTCTGGTGGATTTAGTGGTCAGCTTTCTGTATATGGTCTTCCATCAGGTCGGTTGTTTAGGGTAATCCCTGTTTTTTCACAAGATCCAGAAAAGGGCTATGGATATAATGAAGAAACAAAACCAATGTTAAACACATCATTTGGATTTATTCCATGGGGAGATGCTCACCACCCTGACTTATCACAAACAAATGGTGAAATTGATGGAAGATGGTGTTTTATAAATGAAAACAATACACCTCGTATTGCTAGAATCAGTTTAAAAACTTTTGAAACTGAAGAAATAATAGAAATACCTAATTCAGCTGGTAACCATAGTTCTTCATTTGTAACAGAAAATACAGAATATGTTGTCGCAGGTACCCGTTTTGCTGTACCAGTTCCACAAAAAGATATGCCTATTGCAGAATCAAAAGGAAACTTTAAAGGAACATTATCTTTTATTTCTGTAGATCCCAAAACTGGAAGAATGAACATTGCTTTTCAGGTTATTATGCCAGGATTTAATTTTGATTTAGCACATCCCGGCAGAAACAAATCTCATGGATGGGTGTTTTTCTCAACATATAATACTGAAGAAGCACACTCTATGTTAGAAGTTAATGCTTCACAAAACGATAAGGATTTTATTGCGGCCATCAATTGGAAAAAAATTGAAGAGTATGTGAAGGCAGGTAAAGGTAAAAAGATACCAGCAAAATATGCACATAATGTATATGATGAAAACACACATTCAGCAACATCTACCATTTTAAATGAAGTCATTGCAGTTGATCCAAGAGAAGTTCCTGGTGCAATATATTTTCTGCCAACTCCAAAATCGCCACATGGATGTGATGTAGACCCAAGTGGAGAATATATTATAGGTTCAGGAAAATTGGCTGCAGAAGTGATTGCTCACTCATTTACTAAAATGCTTAAAGCCATTGAAGACAAAAAATTTGATGGAGAGGTTTATGGAATTCCTGTTCTACAATATGAAGCCGTTGTTGGTGGTGTAGTAAAACAAGCAGGATTAGGTCCATTACATACAGAGTTTGATGAAAAGGGATACGCATATACTACATTTTTTATTTCTTCTGAAGTGGTAAAATGGAAATTAGGAACTTGGGAAGTAGTTGATAGAAAACCAACATACTATTCCGTAGGACATTCAATGGTTCCTGGTGGAAATTCACGTAAACCATTTGGAAAATATCTTGTTGCAATGAATAAAATAACTAAAGACCGTTATTTACCAACAGGTCCTGAATTATGTCAATCTGCACAATTGTATGATATCAGTGGAGATAAAATGGAATTGTTATTAGATTTTCCAACAGTAGGAGAACCACACTATGCGGCTGGATGTCCTGCAAGTTTAATAGAACCAAATTCTCAAAAGATTTATAAATTAGAAGAAAATAAACATCCTTATGCTATTAAAAAACCAGCAGATGCTCGTGTAGAAAGAAATGGAAATATTGTACATGTTTATATGGGAATGATTAGAAGCCATTTTGTGCCTGATAATATTGAAGGTATAAAGGTAGGAGATAAAGTGTATTTTCATGTAACTAACTTTGAGCAAGATTTTGACTTACCACATGGTTTCGCGATTATTGGGGCTAATACTTCTGAATTACTAGTAATGCCTGGTCAAACAGAAACATTAATATGGGAACCAAAACAAGAAGGTGTATGGCCATTTCATTGTACTGATTTTTGTTCTGCACTTCACCAAGAAATGCAAGGATATATTAGAGTATCTCCTAAAGATTCTAATGTGCCTATTAAAATTACACTCAATGATGAACCAATAAAAGATTAATGAAAAGTCATAAATCAGGCAGGAATTAACCTACCTGATTTATTTTCAAATAAATACCAATAATGTATAAAAATAAATTTTTATGAAAAGTTCTAAAATTTTAATGCTAGTTGCCTCTCTTATGCTCTTGTTATTGTTTGTATTTCCATTGTGGAATATCTCATTAGAGGCGCCTCAATATCCTGACCCAATAGGCATGAATATCTACATCCATAAAATTACAGATGAAGAACCTAACGATATTCAAAATATTAATTTAATGAATCATTATGTTGGGATGAAACCAATACCAGAAGATTTACCAGAATTTCATGTTTTTCCTGCAGTCATTTTAACCATGAGCGCTTTAGGTATATTAGTAGCACTTTTTGGTAATTATAAATTAATAATAACTTGGTTGATAGTAATGGTAATATTGGGAGCTGCTGGAATCTACGATTTTTATTTGTGGGAATATGACTATGGGCATCATCTAAGCGAGCATGCTGCCATTAAATTTACCGATGAAGAAGGACATCCATTAGCATATCAACCGCCACTAATTGGAGAAAAGAAAATACTTAATTTTATTGCTCGATCTTATCCCATTTCTGGAGCATATATACTATTTACAGCATTGGTATTTTCATTTATAGCATTTCTTATTGAAGTGAGAAGTAATAAAAATAATAGAAAAAAAATAAGCAAAGAAACTCCAAAAAAAGGCATGCTTGAAGAAATTGTTGTACTAATTTTAATTATATTTTTTTTGAGTTCTTGTAGCAACAAACCTCAGCCCATCAATTTTGGAAATGATGAATGCAGTTATTGTAAAATGACTATTGTAGATAAACTTCATGCGGCTGAGTATGTGTCTGATAAAGGAAAAGTTTATAAATATGATACAATTGAATGTTTAATACATGATATGAAAGAAAAAAATTTTCCACCACATAGTTATTTACTTGTATCTGATTATTCAGAAGATGGAAAATTTATTGATGCAGAAAATGCAGTATATTTGGTCTCAAAAAATATCCCAAGCCCAATGGGAGCATTTTTATCAGCATTTTCAGATAAACAAAAAGCCGAAGAAATAAAAAAAGAAAAAGAAGGAAATATTTATTTATGGAAAGAAATTATTCAAAAAATAGACGAGGAAGAAGAATAAGCGAGATTAATTCTTGTCTATTATTTTTAGGCGTATTGGTTTTTAGCTTATTTCCTGAGTTTACTAATGCAAAAATAATTATTGTTAGTAAAACTGGGATAGTAAAAACAATTTCTAAAGGTGTTTCTTTAGCAAATAATAAAGATACAATTATTGTTTATAGTGGTATATATCAGGAATATAGTATTCAAATTAAAAAAAGTATTGTTTTAATAGGTAAGGGAAATCCTGTAATTGATGGCAATAAGAAAGGAAGTATAATAGAAGTTTTTGCAGATAGTGTTGTAATTTCTGGATTCAAGATTATTAATGTGGGACATTCTTATACTCACGATTATGCTGGAATCATTATTCATAATACAAAAAAATGCATTATTGAAAATAATGATTTAGAAAATGTTTTTTTTGGGATTAAGCTTGAAAAAGCTAAAAATTGTATAATTCGTAACAATAAAATTTCTGGAAAATATATTAACGAAGCTGCTGCAGGAAATGGGATTCATATTTGGTACGGTAGCAATGATACCATAATCGATAATGTTATTTTTGGGGTAAGAGATGGAATTTATTTTGAATTTGTAGATAATTCATTTATTAAAAATAATTATAGCCATAATAATCTTCGTTATGGATTACATTTTATGTTTTCTAATAATGACAGATATGAAAATAATATATTTGAAAATAACGGTTCAGGAGTGGCTGTAATGTTTTCAAAATTTATTTATATGTATAAAAATGAATTTCGTTTCAATTGGGGAACAACATCTTATGGCTTATTATTAAAAGAGATATATGATGGAGAAATTCATTTTAATGTCTTTAAACAAAATACTATAGCCATAAATGTAGAGGGCTGTACCCGAGTAAATTACTCCCACAATGATTTTTTAAATAATGGATGGGCTATTAAAGTTGTTGGTGCTTGCTACAAAAATATCTTTACAAAAAATAATTTTTTAAATAATTCATTTGATTTATCTTATAATAGTAATACAAATGATAATCGTTTTGATTTTAATTACTGGAGTGATTATACAGGATATGATTTAAATAAGAACAATATTGGAGATATTCCATATCGTCCTGTAAAGCTATTTTCTTATATTGTTAATAAAACACCGGAGACAATAATTTTATTAAGAAGTTTATTTATTGATATAATTAATTTTTCTGAAAAAGTTTCACCTATTTTTACACCTGATAATTTAATAGACGAACACCCATTAATGAAAAAAATAAAATGGTAGAAATAAAAACAATTTATAAAAAATTTGGAAAATTAGAAGTTCTTAAAGGACTTGACTTAAGTATAAATAAAGGCGGTATATTCGTGATTTTAGGTCCAAATGGTTCAGGTAAAACAACGCTAATTAAATGTATACTTGGTATGGTTTTACCGGATAAAGGGGATATTTTAATTAATAATAAAAGTATTCTGAAAGAATGGCATTATAGAAGCAAACTTAATTATATGCCTCAAATTGCCAATTTCCCCAAAAACATTACAGTCAATGAATTAATTAATATGATTAAAGATATTCGTTCACAACCCTCTTGCGAAGCCAATCTTATTAAACTTTTTGAATTAACACCATATTTAAATAAAAAGTTAGGAACACTTTCTGGTGGAACTAAACAAAAAGTAAATATTGTTTTAAGCTTTATGTTTAATAGCGATTTAATTATTTTAGATGAACCAACTACTGGACTTGATCCAATTTCACTTTTAAGTTTCAAAAAATTATTATTTTCTGAAAAAGAAAATGGAAAAACAATTTTATTAACCACACACATAATGAGTTTAGTTGAGGAAATTGCAGATGAAATTGTTTTTTTGTTAGATGGGAAAATATACTTTAAAGGAACTGTAACACAATTAAAAGAAATTACTTTTCAAGATAATTTAGAACAAGCGATTGCTTCTATTTTAAGAAAAGAAAATATCAATAATTAATTTACTATGTTCAAAATTTTCAAATACAGTTTTTATGATTTAATGCGAAGTAGATGGAGTTATGTATATTTCTTATTCTATTTTGTGCTTGGGTTTGCTTTGCTGTTTTTAAATAATGATGTTTCAAAAACAATAATTACCTTAATGAATATAATAATTGTGCTTACTCCACTAATTGGTACTATATTTGGCATAATGTATTTATATGATTCTAAAGAATTTATTGAACTGCTTTTGGCACAACCATTAAAAAGAACAACCATTTTTTTAGGACAATATTTAGGTGTCGCTGTGAGCTTATCTCTCAGTTTGATTTTAGGTTTGGGAATACCATTTTTGATTTACGGATTATTACAATCTGAGGCAATTTTTAATTTTTTATTGTTATTGATTTCAGGTACTTTTCTTACTTTTATTTTTGTTGCATTGTCGTATATTATTGGGCTAAAAAATGAAAACAAAATAAAAGGATTTGGTTTTGCTATACTATTATGGTTATTTCTTGCTGTTGTTTACGATGGGATATTTTTAATTCTGATGATTGTATTTAATGAATATCCTCTTGATAAATTCGCTTTGATAGGAATTTTAATGAATCCAATTGATTTATCAAGAACTTTAATAATTTTGAAATTAGATATTTCCGCACTTTTAGGATATACTGGAGCTGTTTTTCAACAATTTTTTGGCAATACATTAGGAATATTCATTGCTATATTGGTTTTACTTTTTTGGATAATTATGCCAGTATGGCGAATAATATCTGTTTCTCAAAGAAAGGATTTTTAGTTTTTATTAGTGGGATAACTTCACTTCAACAAATCTGGTCTTCTTTGTTTCGTACGTAATATAGATTGTTCAAATCTCCATTTTTCTATTTCTTTTGCATTACCTGTTTTAAGTATTTCTGGAACTCGCCATCCATTAAATTCTGCAGGTCTTGTATACACAGGTGGTGCAAGCAAATTGTCTTGAAATGAATCAGAAAGTGCAGATGTTTCATCTCCTAATACTCCTGGAATAAGTCGCACTACTGCATCTGTTACAACCATTGCGGCTAATTCTCCGCCACTTAATACATAATCACCTATTGAAATTTCTTTTGTAATCAAGTGTTCTCTTACCCTTTCATCAATACCTTTGTAATGACCACACAATAAAATGATATTTTGCAATGTAGATAAATAATTTGCTGTTTTTTGATTCAACAACTCACCATCGGGAGTTAAAAAAATAATTTCATCATAATTCTTTTGACTTTTCAAACTTTGAATACAATTAAATATAGGTTCTATCATCATTACCATCCCTGCTCCGCCACCATACGGATAATCATCTACCTTTTTGTGCTTATCTGTTGAATAATCCCGCAAATTATGAGTATGAATTTCTACAATTCCCTTTTGTTTGGCTCTTTTAATAATTGAATAGTTAAATACACTTTCAAATTGTTCTGGAAATATGGTAATGATGTCTATTCGCATAAATGATAAATATCAATTTTTGTAAAGAGTATTTTTCTCAACTTTGCCGCAAAAGTAATCAATTATGCAAGATATAAAAAAACTCATTCAAAACATCAGAAAGGATTTTGAAAATGAAAATTTACATGAAATTCAAATGCCAGACCATCCTTTTGATGCCTTTGTAAAATGGATGAAAGAAGCCATTGAAAAACAAGTGCCAGAATACAATGCAATGGTATTAAGCACTGTAGGAAAAAATCTTCAACCTTCTTCCAGAATAGTTTATTTAAGAGATTACGAAAAAGATACTTTTACTTTTTATTGTAATTACAATTCCCGAAAATCAAGAGAAATAATAGAGAACAATAAAGTGTCTTTACTATTCTACTGGATTCCTTTACAAAGACAAATTCGCATTGAGGGCATTGCTAAAAAAACTTCTTTTGAAAAAAGTAAATCATACTTTGAATCTCGTCCGTATGAAAATCAAATTTCTGCGTATGCTTCTGAACAAAGTAGTGAAATTGCATCCAGAGACGATTTGATGAAAAAATTTGAATACTATGCCCAAAAATTTCCTGAATATCCAGTGCCATATCCTGAACATTGGGGTGGATGGGATGTAGAAGCACATTATTATGAATTCTGGCAAGGTCAGCCGAGTAGATTGCACGATAGAATATTTTACAGAAAAAATGCTGATGGAACATGGGAAAAAGGTAGATTATCTCCTTAAAATAAGATTTTGCAACTAATCTAAATCATTTTGTATATTTGTAAAATCAAAATTTAAAACTATGGCAAAGAAAAAAAATACAAAAAAAGTAGCAAAGAAAAAAACCACTAAAAAGCTTGCAAAGAAATCAGCAAAAAAAACAGCAAAAAAAGTTGCTAAAAAAACTGCTGCTAAAAAAGTAGCCAAGAAGGTGTCTAAAAAGACAAGTAAGAAAGTTGTTGCAAAAAAATCAACCAAAAAAGTTGCAACCAAAAAAGCAGTAAAGAAAACATCTAAAAAAGTTGTAAAAAAAGTTAGCGCAAAAAAATCTTCACCTGCAAAAAAAACAGTTAATCAATCAAAAGAAAAATTTGTGCCACATGTAACATCATTAAAACCAGGCATGAAAGCCCCATATTTTGAGGGCATTGACCAAAATGGAAATAAAATTACATCAAATGATTTATTAGGCAGAAAAGTAGTTTTATATTTTTATCCAAAAGATGATACACCAGGTTGCACAAAAGAAGCATGCAATTTGAGAGATAATTATCAAAGATTACAAGATGCAGGTTATACTGTAATTGGCGTAAGTGCAGATGATCAAGGAAGTCATCAAAAATTTATTGAGAAATATAATTTACCATTCCCACTCATTGCAGATACAGATAAAAACATCATCCGTGCTTTTGATGTATGGGGCAAAAAACAATTTATGGGAAAAGTATTTGAAGGCATTATCCGCACTACTTTTGTAATTGATGAAAATGGTATTATCACCGATGTTATTACAAGTGTAGATGTTGAAAATCACACTCAACAAATTTTAAAACAATAAATTCTACAACTTATAAAATCCAAAGCCCGTAAGCCATTGCGGGCTTTTTTGTTTTAAATTTTAATTTTCCACTAAAATAAAATTGTAAATAAAAAATTTGATTACTACTCAGGTAGTTTATTTTTCACGCAAAGAACAGAAAGAATTTCACATAGAATTATTTTGAATACCTGAATAGTAATGACATTTCAATAAAGCCCGAAGAGATTCAACATTTATAGAAAAAATGTTGTAGTTGAAATAGTGCGACTCCGAAGGAGTCGCACTGGTCAAACCATTAAATAAATATTTTTCTTTTTTTATTTTCATTTTCTACAAAGGTGCGATGCCTACGGCATCGTTTAATTTATTTTATTTATATAAATAATTGATGCCAAAAACGAAAATATTGCTTCCGTTCAGGATTATAGAACTGTATAGTAAATTTTTATTTCTTTTGAACAACCTAAATAGTAATAAATTATTAAATGTTGATTGGTTACAAAAATTTTCAATAATCCCTATAAAAATTAAAAACATTACAACTTAATCCCGCAAATACCCAAACATTTTTATACTTAATCATTACATCATTATTAGCACGATATGCTATGCCAATCTGTGCTCTCAAATTCATTACAGGAATAAGTAAATAGGATACATCTAATTGTGAATGATTAAAATATGTTCTGATTCCTTGCAATGTATAATTACCATACTCTTTGCTACGAGTAGTGTATGATAAAAATATATTTTGCCCAACATTACTTTTTGCAGACAAACTATCTTTACCAATTTCAGCATACACCTGATGAAACAATATCATCCATTTGTCTTTTGAAAATCTTAATTGTCCTACAAACTCTCTGAAATTCGCACCAAATGGATGAGCCAGCGGCATTCCATAATGCGCATAATTCTGAGCAGGAGATCCGTGTGAATATGTATATGGTTTTGCTTCATTATACTCTAATCTCAAATTTAAATTTTTGATTCCTAAAAAATCTAATGCATAAATACCTAACTGCCATGCTTGTTTATTTGCCCACCAACCTTTACCTGCACGAATTTCTTTCAAATAAAATTCATCTAATGCTAATTGCCCATACACCTGCAACTTCTTTGGAAAAATATAACTTGCATTCAATCCCATCATTACATTATCAGATGATCCTTGCTGATATTCCTGCGGTCTGTAAAAAATAACAGGATTTAAGTAGGCAGGTTCAAAACCTCTGAATCTATTAGTATCAGTGCCTTGCCACACCACATTTTCAAAGAATGTGATATTAAAGTTTTTAAGATTCAAAGACAAAGTATGCATTGTAGAATACTTGTTTTGTATAGAATTGACAGGGCTTCCGGGCACATAATGTTTTAATAACAAATAAAAAACATTGTATTGAATTTTCCAGAAATTCATTTGCATTTTCAAATAAGGATAAGGAATAGCAATATCAGAAAGAAGCATTGAACGATAACCATTGCCTACAAACATTTTTCCACGACCTGCCTGAACATTAAAAAACTTTTTAGAATACGAAGCATAAGCACTCCAATACAAATAATTGTAGCGATTGTTTTTATATTGCAATGGAACGCCCACATTGGGTATTAGTTGAGTAATGTGAATACTTGTATCCATAAAGTATGGAAAAGATGAGTTATATCCCGCCACCAATCCATACAGTGTAAAATCATTATTGATATTCAAATATACTTGTGTGCCAATACCATTTTCAGAAGTAAATTTTTCGTCATATCCCTGAATACTATGAATAATGGGCAATACCTGTAATTGATATTGATTCCTTTTGTTTGGTGCATCATTAAAAACTTTTGATAGTGCCAAAGATAAAATTTTCGGATATGCTTTTTTACTAAAACAAGTGTCAGAAAAATTCAAAATAGTTGAACTCAAAAATGGCTGATAAACACTATGAAATTTTTCTGAAGGATAACGAATGTTCCATTCCTGCAAAGCATCAGAATAATCTTTACTCAACAATATATTTTTTGACTCAACAGCATATTGCCCAATTATTGAGTTGTTCCACACAAAAAAACAAACACTAATAATTATGTCAATTCTCTTATACATTTTTATCAGAACCAAACTAAATACTTTCAATTATTTTATTTTTATTTTTTGGGCGTGCCCCTCGCTAACGCTCGGGTCGGGCTGCTCCGGGCTTCGCTTTCGCTTCGGCAATCCCTTCACTTCGCTACGCTTCGTTCAGGGCAGTGCCGTCGGCTCGCTTCGCTTGCCGCCGCCCTCCGCATCCCTCACGCAGTTTTTTATATTAAAATTATTTTATCCTTTATTTGCATTGACTTAATTCATTTGAAAATTTTTCTGGCTATAAATATAGATTTATTTGTTATAAAAGAAGAAAACTCCGATATTAAAATTATTAATAATAAATACATAAACCACCTAACTGAACTCCATTTATTTAGTTGAAATAGAGTCAAATTTTTTGAAATTATGGAATAGCCAATAAGTATAAGAGGTGTGTATATAATAGATTTCATTAAAGCAACTACAATTTTTTCTTTTTGATAAATAGATAATAAAAATTGCCCAAAAAAAATTCCCAAAAAAAATCCACCAACAACACCGGCTATTCTATTAGAATATATAAGAACAAATAAAAAACCAAAAAAATAAAAAGATATTGCTGTAAATACTATTAAAAGAAAATAAGAAAGTATTTTATTTTTTATTTTCATCACCACCTCAACTATTTTTTTATTTTTATTTATGCGTATCATTGATGAAGTTTAGTATAATTCTTACAAATTTTTGAAAAGAATGGCATTGTAGTCAAACAACGCTGTGCTTGCATCTCCCGTGTTTCGTCGCCCTCTGTATCCCTCACGCATTTTTTAAATCATCATTTATTTCAAACTCCATCTTGTGCCTTCTGGTGTATCTTTAATAATAATTCCAACGGCTTCTAATTTTTGTCTGATAGAATCTGAAAGCGTATAATTCTTATTCTTCTTGGCTTCTAATCTAATTTCCAGTAAAATATCCATTACAGATTGAAGTTTTGAAAAAACTTTATCATTGTTATTATCTTCTTTGGGAATACCCAGAATATCATAGAAAAATGTAGATACTAACTTTTGTAACTCTTTTATATCCTCTGCAGTTAGTTGAAATTGTCCATCATTTGCTTTATAGATGATTTTTGATATTTCAAATAATTCTGCAATAAGCACTGCTGTATTGAAGTCATCATTCATTGCATCATAGCATTTCTTTTCAAGTTCTTTTACATTTATAGATGAATGTGATGATGGTTTTATATTTGGAAGTAATTGAAAACTTTCAACTAATCTTTGATACCCTTTTTCTGCGGCATTCAGAGCATCTAATGTAATATCTAATGTGCTGCGATAATGCGTTTGCATCATAAAAAATCGTAATACAGCAGGACTGAAACCTTTTGGAATCAAAGGATTAGTGCCACTAATCAATTCTAATGGTAATACAACATTTCCAAGCGATTTACTCATCTTCTTTCCGTTTAATGTAAGCATATTTGTATGTAGCCAGAATCTTGCAGGAGATTTTCCGCAGTATGCAATGTTTTGAGCAATTTCATTTGTATGATGAGTAGGTGCTAAATCCATTCCACCTCCGTGAATATCAAATTCTTCACCTAAATACTTTGTGCTCATTGCCGAGCATTCAATATGCCATCCCGGAAATCCTTTGCCCCACGGGCTATTCCATTTCATTAAATGTTGTGGCTTGGCTTTAATCCACAATGCAAAATCTAACCTTCCCCTCTTTTCATCCTGACCATCTAATTCACGCGTATTGTTAAGTAACTCTTCTAAATTTCTTCCTGTTAATGCAGTATAATCATAATGTTTAGCATATTTTTCTACATCAAAATATACAGTGCCATTCACTTCATAAGCCCATCCATTTTTGAGAATTTGCATAGTCATTTCTTGTTGTTCTAAAATATGACCAGTAGCAGTGGGTTCAATAGAAGGCGGAAGATTGTTGAAAATACGCATAATTTCGTGAAATGAAACTGTATATTTTTGAACAATTTCCATTGGTTCTAATCTTTCAAGAGCGGCTCTTTTAGAAATTTTATCTTCATCCGAATCATCTTCTAAATGCCCCGCATCTGTGATGTTTCTAACATAACGAACCTTATAATCTAAATGTTTAAGATAACGAAAAATCACATCAAATGAAGTAAATGTTCTTAAGTTACCCAAATGAACTTCGTTGTAAACAGTAGGGCCGCACACATACATTCCTACAAAAGGAGGATGTAGTGGTTTGAATAATTCTTTTTTTCTTGTAAGAGTATTATATAAATACAGTTCGTTTTGCATAGCATAATTTTGAACGCTCAAAAATAGGAAAATAAAAAGAAGTAAGAGAGAATGTTTAATGATTTAGATAATTCATAATTTGACTGAAAAATTTGTGACATTATTTTATGATTTAATATTCGTTACTATTCAGCTATTACTTTAATTTTTTACCGCAGAGGCGCTGAGACGCAAAGTTTTAAAAAATAATTCATAAATATTTGTGCAGTTCGGGGTATAAAATCCTTTGCGTGCTTTGCGTCTCTGCAGTTTAATTTTAAGCTGAATAGTAACTAATATTCTCATCTCTCATTTTTCCTTACTTTTGCCAAAAATTATTTTATGCCAAGATATTCTAATATCCCTTCTCAATTGTTTATTCAAAACAGAAAAAATTTCAAAGAGCATCTAAAACCTGGAAGTATTGCTCTTTTCTTTAGCAATGATATAATGCCTACTAATGCCGATGGGGCTATGGGCTTTAAACAAAATTCGGACTTGTTTTACCTTTCAGGTATTGATCAGGAAGACACCATTTTATTGATTTTTCCTGATGCAAAAGATAACAAACACAAAGAAGTTTTGTTTATCAAAGAAACTAACGAAACCATTGCTATTTGGGAAGGTGAAAAACTTTCAAAACAACAGGCCTCTGAAATCAGCGGTATTTCTACTATTTACTGGACTCATCAGTTTGAATCAGTATTAAAAACACTCATCTATCAGGCAGAGTATATTTACTTAAATTCAAATGAACATTTGCGTAGCTATATTGAAACTGAAACAGCCCAAGACAGATGGAACAAACGAATCATTCAAAAATATCCTTTGCATAAATACGAAAGAAGTGCTCCTATTTTATTTAAGTTAAGATCTATCAAAAACAGTATTGAAATTGATTTAATACAGCAAGCATGCAATATTACTGAAAAAGCATTTCGTAGAATTTTAAAATTTATCAAACCAGGTGTATGGGAATATGAAATAGAAGCAGAAATGATTCATGAGTTTATTATCAATAGAAGTAAGGGTTTTGCTTACTCACCTATAATTGCATCTGGTAGTAATGCTTGTGTATTGCATTATACAGAAAATAATCAGCAGTGTAAAGATGGAGATGTGATATTGATAGATGCAGCCGCAGAATATGCCAATTATGCAAGTGATATGACCCGTTGTGTGCCTGCAAATGGTAAGTTTACAAAAAGACAAAAAGAAGTATATAACAGTGTTTTATTCGTTTTGAAAGAAGCCACAAAATTATTAAAGCCAGGAATGACTTTTGAAAAATACAATGCAGAAGTAGGAAGAATGATGACAGAAGAGTTATTGAAATTAAAATTAATCACAAAAGAAGATGTAAAAAACCAAACACCTGAAAAACCCGCATACAAAAAGTATTTTATGCATGGAACATCACACTTTTTAGGATTAGATGTGCATGATGTAGGATTTTTCTATGATCCAATGCAAGCGGGAATGGTATTTACATGCGAACCTGGAATTTATATTCCAGAAGAAAATTTAGGTATTCGTTTAGAAAATAATATCCTTATTACTCAAAATGGTCAGATAAATCTAATGCAAAATATACCAATAGAACCCGAAGAAATTGAAGAGTTGATGAATTAGAATTTTTCTAAAATTAAAATATCGTTGTTATATTTTTTCACAAAACATTGTGGATATTTCAATCTTAAAACTATTTATTTCTAACCAAACATTTGTCAAATTTGCAAAACTAAATTAAAGAATCTTTTATGAAAAAATGGAATATTATATCAATTTTAATCATTGCTCTAACTGCCTGCACAAGCACCTCTGAAAAAAAATCGACTACTGATAAAAAAATGGTTTTCTATTACAATGAAAAGGATGGCATTTCATCATTAGATCCCGCAGAAAGTAATAACCTGCCACACATATGGATTTGCAATCATATTTACAACGGACTTGTTCAAATGGATGATTCATTAAATGTTTTGCCTAGTATAGCAAAGAGTTGGGAAATTTTAGATGATGGCACTAAATATGTTTTTCATTTGAGAAATGATGTTTTCTTTCACGACGATCCTTGTTTTCCAAATGGCAAGGGAAGAAAAGTAACTGCTTATGATTTTGAATTTTCTTTTAATAGATTATTAACTACTCCAAATTCCACCGCTGCTTCTTTATTGGCATACATTGACAAAAGCGAGCGATCAGAATTTAAACCATTTCAATCTATAAATGATTCAACCTTTGTTATATACTTAAAGCAACCTTATAGTGTTTTCATCAATATCTTAACAATGAAATATTTTTCTGTTATTCCGTATGAAGCCATTGATTATTACAAAAAGAATTTTGGCAGACATGCTGTTGGCACAGGTCCTTTTCAGATAAAAAAATGGGATGAAGGTTCTACATTGATTTTAGTAAAAAACCCTAATTATTTTGAAAAAGATAAAGATGGTAATCGCTTGCCATATCTTGATGCTGTATCTATTTCATTCATCAAAGATAAAGAAACAGCATTCATAGAATTTTTAAATGGAAAATTAGATGTGTTAAGTGGTGCAGATGCTATCAATGTAAATGAAGTTTTAGATAAAAGCGGATCTCTTAATAAAACTTACGCATCTAAATGCTATTTGCAAAAAGCCAATTATCTTAAAACTGATTACATTGGATTATTAGTTGATGAAAAAATAAATAAACAATCTCCTCTACACAAAAAAGCTTTTCGTCAGGCATTAAACTATGCTATTGATAAAGAAAGATTAGTCAAGTATTTTCGTAATGGTATTGGTATGCCAGCAGTTGCAGGGATTATCCCAAAAGGATTTAAATCATTTGATACAAATATCGTAAAAGGGTATCATTACAATCCTGATAAGGTAAAAGAATTATTAAAAGAAGCAGGATATCCTGATGGAAAAGGACTTTCGGAAATCACATTGCATATTACAGAAGATTACAAAGAACAAGCTTCGTTTTTACAATCACAATGGAAAGAGTTTAATATACCTGTAAAAATTTCAATTGAACAACCATCTGTATTCAGGCAAGCAACATTGCTATTCCAATACGAAATGTTTAAGAAAAACTGGTTAGCAGATTATAGCGATGAAGAAACTTTTTTCTCATTATTTTATAGCAAAAACTTTGCACCTTATGGGTTTAATTACACACATTTCAAAAATGCCGAATTTGATTTATTATATGAAAAATCACTTCGTACCATTGATGAAAAAGAAAAAATAAAAATTTATCAGGAAATGGATAAAATAATTGTTGATGAAGCTCCTATCATTCCACTATATTATGATGAAGTAGTAAGATTAGTTAATCCTAAAATAAGCGGACTTTCTTTAAATCCTGTAAATGTATTGAACTTAAAGTATGTCAAGAAATCTGATAAAAAAGATGAAGAGTCAGAATTGAAGTAATTTAAAATTTTGGTTAGTAATTATTGCGTAAAAATATTTTTCTCGTAAATTGCAGATCATATTGCAAAGATTTTTTAAAGAATGTTCAATACCCAATGTTCAATTTTCAATTATCAAGTTTGATGAATTTTTAATTCATATCTAATCAAGGCGAAAATCTTTGCATCTTTGCAAAAAATTATTTTTGAATGTTTGACAACTCTTTTATTTCATCTGTAGAAAACATCATCAAAGAAGCAGGTAACTTTATTCAAACAGAACTAAAACATTTTGACAAAAAGAATATTCAATCAAAAAATACCTTTGACCTTGTTAGTTATGTAGATATTCAAACTGAAAAGTTTCTTATTTCCAACCTTTCAAAAGTTTTTCCTGATGCTGGTTTTATCGCAGAAGAAACCTCTAATCAATCAAATAAAGAATGGAACTGGATTATTGACCCATTAGATGGAACAACAAATTTTACAAGACAATTACCTTCTTTTGCTATAAGCGTGGCTCTTGTTCATCAAAATGATATTCAAGCAGGTTTTGTATTAAACATTCCTCTCAATGAATTTTTTTTCGCTATAAAAAATCAAGGGGCATATTTAAATCACAATGTAATTAAAGTTGCAAATAATCTTTCACTTAAAGATTCATTGATAGCAACAGGTTTTTCTGTAACAAGATTTGACAAAGCACAACAGCATTTAATGATTGTAAAAGAAATTATTACACATTCATTGGGCATTCGCAGAATTGGTGCGGCCGCAGTAGATTTATGTTATGTGGCTTGTGGCAGATTTGATGGATTTTTTGAATGGTATCTTAATCCATGGGATGTTGCTGCAGGGGCTTTAATTGCCAAGGAAGCAGGTGCTATTGTTTCTGATTTTTCTGGAAAAGACAACTTTCTTTTTGGAAAAGAAATTATTGCTGCTCAACCGCATATTTATCAAGAACTTTTGAAAATTATTCAACAAAATTCAAATTCTTATGAAATTCAAACCTAAAATTATCAACGACCCTGTTTATGGATTTGTAAGTATTAATTATCCTATTTTATTAGAAATTATCAACCATCCATACTTTCAAAGATTAAGAAGAATAAAACAATTGGGTTTAACCAATTTGGTTTACCCAGGCGCATTGCATACCCGCTTTCATCATGCTATTGGTGCTATGCATTTGATGCAACAAGCCATTCAAACATTAAAAAGTAAAGGTGTAAAAATTTCTGAAGAAGAAGAAATTGCCTCAATGATTGCAATTTTATTACATGATATTGGACACGGTCCATTTTCTCACGCACTTGAAAATACCATAGTTTCTAATGTTTCACACGAAGATATTTCTTTAATTTTAATGCACGATTTAAACAAGCAATTCAATCATCAATTAGATTTAGCAATTAAAATTTTTGAAGATAAATACCAGCGTAAATTTTTTCATCAATTAGTAAGCAGTCAATTAGATACTGATAGATTAGATTATTTATTACGAGATAGTTTTTTTACGGGCGTAAGTGAAGGTGTAATAGGCACAGATAGAATCATTAAAATGCTCACTGTAGTGGATGATAAATTAGTTGTAGAACAAAAAGGTATTTACAGTATTGAAAAATTTTTAATTGCAAGAAGGTTAATGTATTGGCAGGTATATTTACACAAAACTGTTTTATCAGCAGAAAATATGCTTGTCAAAATTTTGCAAAGATCAAAAAAATTAACTCGTCAATACCATTACGAACTCTTTGCTACACCTGCACTTCAATTCTTTCTAAAAAATAATATCACTAAAAAAGATTTTGCTAATAATAAAAATGTTATTCAAAATTTTGTTCAATTAGATGATAACGATATAATGGCTTCCATTAAAGTATGGGCTAATAGCAATGATTTCATACTTTCTACTTTGTGTCAAAAATTTATTCAAAGAAATTTATTCAGAACAATTTTGCAAAATGAAGAATTTTCAAAATCAACCATTAAGAATATACAAAGCAGAATGAAAAAAATATATCCACAATTATCAAAAGATGAATTTGAATATTTTGTTATCAGTGGCAATGTGAATAATAACGCCTATATCAAAAGCAAATTCAAAATAGAAATTTATGATGGAAAAACATTGAGAGATATTGCAAAAGCAAGTGATAATGAAAATATAGAAGCATTGCGAAAAACAGTTACTAAGTATTATTTGTGTTACGATAAAATTGTAGATGAATAATTGTAATTATTGTAGTAATGAAATCTGTTAAGTGTATAATTGTAGGTAGCGGATTAAGTGGTATTGCATTAGCGTGGGAATTATATTTCAGAAAAGTTTCTTTTGTAATCATTAGTAATCCTACTCTTTCAAAGTCCTCACTCATTGCCCCTGGTGTATGGAATCCAATTGTTTTCAAAAGATTAAATCCCACATGGAATGCTTCATTATTGATTAAAACCTTAATTCCATTTTATCAAAAAATTGAAAACATATTACAGCAACCCCTCATCACTTCTTTGTCTATTTTTCACATATTAAATTCTGAAGAAGAAAAATTTTGGAAAACAAAAACAGAATACTATCCCAATTACTTAAAGGAAATAGTTGAATTAGATAAAAAAAATTATCATCATCTTAAAAACTCAATAAAATTTGGTGTTGTAGAACAATGTGGTAGATTAAATACTTCTGAATTTATTTACCATTCTCTCAGTTTTTTTCAATCTATAAATGCTTTTGTTGAACAAAAATTTTTTCACGACAATTTAATAATAAAATCAAACAGTGTTGAATACGATAATATCCTTGCAGAAAAAATTATTTTTTGTGAAGGTCATTTGATTAGTCAAAATCCATTGTTTAAAAATATCGTATTAAAGCCCGCAAAAGGTGAAATAGTTGAAATTGAAACGGAAACTTCTATTTTGCCCGAAAATACAGTGCTTCACAAAGGTATTAACATTATACCTAATGGAAAAAACAGATATTTATTAGGTTCAAACTATGAGTGGAATCATTTAAATGAAAACACAACAGAAGAAATTAAAGATAAATTTTTATCTGCTTTTGAAGAAATATTTTCTTGCAAATATCAAGTCATCGGACATTATGCAGGTATTCGCCCTGCGGCTGACAGAAGACCTATTGTAGGACAACATCCAGAATACAAGCTATTGTTAGTATTGAATGGAATGGGCACAAAAGGAGTTATGTTAGCCCCTTATAGTGTTCAGGTATTAGTAGATTATATTTTGAATAACACACCTATTGATAATGAAATAGATGTGAGAAGGTTTTTCAAATAATTTAAATCAGTTATTATCTCTTCACCACTGGAATAATAATTCTTGTTCTCCACTTTGCAGTATCATCTGCTAAAACATAGATTTCTCTTGATGGTCCAGCTTGCTGGTAATTTAATTTTTCTAACAGTGTCTTAATCTTATCATAACTTTGATGAATGGTATTGAATGTGCCATAATGATCATACAATAATCCTAATGTTTTTTCAAGTATTACGGGCTTTGAATATTTTGGCTGTTTCTCTGGTTTTGACTTCAAAAATAAAAATGTTTCAAACACTATTTTTTCTGGAGATGTAAAGTAAAAGATACATCCTGGCTCTTCTGCTACTTTTAAGTTCAATGTATTCACATCTTCTAATATTTTGCTATAATTCTTTTCCATCACACTTGAAGCTATTTTCGGACTTGCAGAATCCAATATACATAAAGCAGGTTGTTCTGGAATAATCATTATTCCTTTGAAATTTGTATCTGATTTTGCAATATTTATATAATTCAAAGAATCTTTGTTGGAACTTTCAACATTTGCATTTTTAACTGACTTGTCTTGCTTTTCATTTGAACAATTCGCAAACAATAGAACTAAACTAATATAAATAAAATTTATTAAAAATAATTTTCTCATAGATAAAATTTATAATCTCTTAAACAATCCTTTAATAAAATCAATTGTAGCAATTTCTTTGTAATTCTCTCCAAATGCATGCTGCCACATAAATGGTAAATTGTATGAAACATTTGCCATTGCAGTAATTGTTTCATCACTCCATTCCTTTGATAAATTTTGTGGCAACTCAATTTTATTTTTTTCTAACATCTTCTTAAACTCTTTTACACCTTCAGGATAAATATCTTCCAAATGCTGAAAAATCACACAATTTGCATAACAATGTTTGTATCCTAAAATTTTTGACAACCCATAACTCAATGCATGACAAACACCCACTTCGCTATAAGTTAAACTTAATCCACCCATCAATGATGCTACCATTAGTTTATCATCATTTTCGGGCTTTCTCGGATTTTCATCTAAATACACTTCTCTGCATAATTTTAATGATGCCTGTGCATACGCTGTGCTAAACGCATTTTTCTTAATGCCATTTTCACTTTCAATACAATGAATATAAGTGTCCATTCCTGTATAAAACCATTTATCATTTGGCACAGTTGCAATCAATTCAGGATCTAATATAACTTGATTAAAAACTGTGTAATCACACTTCAAACCTAATTTTTTTTCTGGACCAGTTAGAACAGCAGTCATACTTACTTCCGCTCCTGTTCCAGAAATGGTAGGTACTCCAAGATGATACACGCCTGGTTTCTTTATCAAATTCAAACCCTGATATTGTGTAGATGAACCTTCATTAGTAAGCATCAAAGACAAAGCTTTTGCAATGTCCATAATACTTCCGCCCCCAATACCAATCACTCCTGAAGGCAATCCCTTTTTTGACAAAATATCATCTCTCAATGAATCAACTTGTTCAGTTGTTGGCTCGTGCGGATCAACATCTATGAAATATACAAGGTCTTCGGGCTTATTTTGTAATCGTTTTGAAAGTTCTTTGTCCTTAAAATAATTATCTACAATGAAAACAAAATAATGATTGTTTTCTTTACGAACAGGTTCAATAATTTCTGATAATTGATTAAATGAACCTCTTCCAAATACTACTCTGTCAATGTTTTTGAAATTTTTGTGTTGCATAGTTTTTGTATAATTACTTTAATTTATATTTATTTTTTGGGCGTGTCCCTCGCTAACGCTCGGGTCGGGCTGCTACGGGGTTCGCTCTCGCTTCCGTGCTACGCTTCGCTCCGCACCGGCTTCGCCGCCCTCCGCATCCCTCACGCAATTCTTGTCTTTATTAATCAACCTTAAAATTTTATCTAAATTTCATTATATTGTCTATGATATATTTTTTCTTATATGGTTTTATATCTATAAATTCAATTATTCCTGTTGTAATTAGTTCATTGTTTTTTCCTACACAATTCTCTTCAACAAAAAAAACTTCACTTTCTGGTTTCTTTTTATCATATTCAATTAAATATATCTTTACATCTCCATCTACTTCCTCCAAACTTAGCCACCTTCCTATTCTGTATATGTTTTTAATTTCTTTGTTCTTATCTATCTTTATCTTAACATACCCTTCCTGATACAAAATTTTTTCATTCTCAACTATTTCAAATTTTGGAACAGCATCTTCAAAATTATATGGAAAAGAAGAATCATAAGACCCCATATACTTAAATTTTAATTTATAGTTCTTATTTATTTTACAAAAAAATGTACCCCTTTTTTTCTTATTCAAAATCATTATTACTTGTTCAACTTCTCTCTTTAAAATTGTATCATAAATTTTTCTCTTTATTTCTATTCTTTTTTCACTATAACTAATTTCTATCTTAGTACTTTTATCTCTAATAACCCTTAAATATGGATCCCTTCTATAGTATCTGTATAAGTATCCTTCTTTTTCAACTAATTCCATACACTTTCCTTTGTATCTTTTTTCAAAACTTATTGTATCAATATTTCCATCTTCTAAAGAATATTTAAGAATATATTTTATTCCTTTATCATTGTAAGTAGTATCAAAAGTCTTTTGTGAAAAATAATTTGTTATTATGATTAAACTAAATAATGTCAATATAAATTTTTTCATGCTTAAATTTATTTCGCCTGAACCATTACATTTTTCAAAGCTTCTACTATAGATTTTGCTAACTTATCCATTTCTTCATCAGTCCAACTTACACGAACACCAAAAGAAACCAATCTGCCTATTACTTCCTGTGATTTTGGTAAATCTAATTTTTGATAATCCTGTGGAATAGGTAAATAATGAATAGCCATTTTATTTGGAAACCTTAATTCTTTAATATGATCCCATTGATTGATAAAATGATACATATTCGTATACCAATAATTAAATCCTCCAATAGATTTTTTATTCAACTCATCTACAAACATTTTAGCTACTTCTGTAGATGGCAACATTAAATTCAAAAATGTAGCAGAATCGCCACTTTCATCAGGTAATCTTGAAAACTCAATTTCATTTACTTCGCTTTTAATTTTATCTTGCAAATACTTTTTATTTTTTTGATTGATTTTTTTAATTTCTGGAACTCTTCTTGTTTGGGCTAATCCAACAGCCGCATGCAACTCACTGATTCTAAAATTAAATCCAATAACAGGATGTTTTTCCATTCCACGATTATTACCCTCATGATTATGTCCATGATCACAAAAATACTCAGCCATTTTGTAAGTGTGTTCATCGTTTGTTACAAATACACCGCCTTCTCCAGCAGTAGCAATTTTGAAAAAATCAAAAGAATAACTTCCTGCTTTTCCAAATAAACCTGTGTAAGTACCTTTGTAAGATGCACCAAATGCCTGTCCCGCATCTTCTACTAATAACAAATTATGTTTTTTACAAACTTCTAAAATGCTGTCCATATCAGCCATTCCTCCACACATGTGCACTAAACAAACGGCTTTTGTTTTTGGAGTAATAGCTTTTTCAATACCTTTTGCACTTAAACATAATGTTTCATCAATTTCTGCAAAAACGGGTATAGCCCCTAAAAACAAAACTGCCTCAATAGTAGCCACAAAAGTAAAAGGCGGCACAATTACTTCATCTCCATAACCAACACCAGATGATGCTAATGCCGCTAATATACCCGCAGATCCGCTACTTACAGCCAATGCATATTTTGCTCCTGTAATTTTTTTTACTTCTTCTTCAAATTCTTTTGCTTTCCAAATGTTATTTCTTTGTGCTTCATGATTGTAACGAAACAAAATACCTGTATTCATTACATCCATTACTTCTTTTAATTCTTCTTTACCAAATTTTTCTGTGCCTGGCATAGTTGTAAATTTTCACGCAAATTACAAACATTTTTTGCAGTTATGCAAGGAATGAGGAAAAGTTTATAAAATTATAAAATGAAATTTGATATTTTGATTAGGGGATTGTATCAAAAAAAGGACTAAATTTACACCTTAAATAATACAATCC
>DAONJS010000015.1:0-38184 GCA_035405785.1 Bacteroidia bacterium | reverse complement strand
CAGAAAATACATTTATAAACTTAATTTTTGGTCCATTTTTTGTTATAATCCCCAATTTTTTTAACAAAAGCAATATAGGATAGTGAATAACATATAGTGAGTACGAATAATTCCCTGGCCATTTCGCAAGTTTAAAAAATTTATTCCAATTAGAGTTAGAACTCTTTCCGTTAAAATAAATTATGGAAAAAAGAAAAAAAACGATAAAGGATAATATAGATAAATTAGAAATAATTTTAAGACTAATAATTGTAAAAACAAGAAAAATATAAAACAACCAGTTTGAATAACTTATCTTAATATTTTTACTTAATAAGTAGTTTATTAAAACGCCACTAAACCAGATGAAAGAAAGTCCATATCCTGCACGGCCTGGTAAAAACATGTATCCTACAACAAAAGGGAGACAACAAACTAACAATATAAAGTGTTGGATTTTCATGGTTTTAAATTTTGTATAAAAGAAAAGACCAAAAAAGACATAGTACCACCACTCCAAAGATAAAGACCATAACGGAAGGTTGTCCCCGAAAATGCCGATGAATTTATATTTATTTATATCAGGTAACATATATTGAATTTTTAATAATAATGGATTTTCCTGTTGCATTGTAATACAAGTAAATAAATACTTTATATTTATATTAAAAGGATATGCATTAAAATATAGATAATATATAAAACCCAATAAAAATGTAATTAGTAATGCTGGCAATAATGTTATATAAATACGCGAAAATCTATCAACTAAATAATTAGACAATCCGTATGATTCACCTTTTAAAGATGTTGAATATGAAATAACAAATCCAGACAACACAAAGAAAACCATAACTGAAAAACTAGGAAGAAAGCTTAAAAAGGAAATTTCAATTAATTGATTTAACGCAGCACAGTGTCCTATTAAGACAATTTGTGATGAAGCGGCTCTTAAAAAATGTATAAAATTAGAACTCGTTTCTGATAATCTATATTCTGTCATTAGATTTGATTTTATAGTAACTAATAACTAGATTATATCTGTATAAAACTTTCGCCAATACAGCCATTTTTGGTGGATAAACGAAGTAATTATTTTGATATTTTATATTTGTGATTCATTTTTAATGAACACAAACATATACATTTTTTTATTCACAAAAAAATCCATTTTCTGCCTTTTCATCTATTGAACCAAATTCAGATTTTATGAGTGAGACAGGAGTTAAACCAACAGGTATTGTTATTTCATCCGTAAATAATTTGTTTTTAATCGGTCGGATGGAACTCGCATGATGAATTTTCATCTGTGTTTGTGTTTAACGAATCATGCTCGTTTCATCAAGATTAAATCAAAACAAAGACGATAATTCCGACATTTCAAGAAATGAAATTGAAGAAGATTTTTTTGAAATTAATTAATCTTTCTTTTTTTCCTCAAATACAAATCCCATAAGTCTGTCTTTTTTAGAATATCAATTACAAAGTTTCCGAGTTCTCGGGTATCTCTATTACCATAAGCTTCTGGACACCATCTTTTTATAATATTGTATTTACCATTTTCTATTGCTTCAAAAGTCCAATTTTCTCCATCAAATCCATGTATATTTAATGTGTCTTTACCTAAATTCCAGAAATTGATTTTATGTAATACTTTTGAAATGTTTGTAAATAATGTTACAGGATATACTTTTGTGATAGAAAAATTCAGAAGTCCTGTATAATAACTACCATAACCATCTGTTAATTTTAAGGTTACATAAGTTCTTTTATACTTTTTTTCTACTATTAAACAAAATGCAGTGGTGAAAGTAGGTTCTACTACCACTCTAAACCAATATTTATCATTATTGATTTTAGTAGTATCAATGTACGGTTCTTCAAATGCAAAGATTAATGGTTCATCTTTGTTTTTCGCTTTAATGTCACTAAACATAATTTTAGAAAAAATTTCAAAATCATTAATACTATCACCCATTCCAAGTTTGCCATTATACATCCTATACGCAATACTATCTTGAAAATAAATTCTTTTCTGTTCATCTGTCCAGTTAATTTCAATTGATTTCAACTTATTAATATTTTTGTTTTTAATTTCTTCTTTGCAAGAGTAAAAATACAAAGTGAAAAAAATGAGTGTAATAGAAAATTTATGCATATTTTTTTGAAACAAAATTAAGTATAATAATTTATTATAAATGAAAATTATAAAACTTTTATTTCACCAAATAAATTGCTGCAATGGCAAATAAAATGCCTGTCCAGTTTATCCAGTTGAGTTTTTCTTTGAAAAAGATTATTCCTATTAGGGATGAAACAATAACATTACTTAAATTGAGAATTAAAAAAATTTGTCCGCTTGGAAGTATGTGTGTGTTCAATGCTTCTATGATGAAATATAAATTAAAAAAATTAGGAATACCTAATACAGTCCCTAAAATAATAGTTGAAAGCAAATTAAATTTTTCTACATAAAAAATTTTTTTGTTGTCAAATAACAAATACATTATCCCGGTTATCAATGCAAATAAATACACAAATGTTGAAAACACAAATTGCTTATCTGAAGTATCAATAAAAGTTTTGTTCCCATAATTGATTAATGAATCTATAACACCACTACCTATAAAAACCAGCAAAGGGAAAATAATGTTTCTGGAATTTTTGAATGATGATTTTATTTGTTCTGAATAAGTAACCAAATAAACAGATACCACTGCCATTGATAGCCCTGTCCATCTTATCAAATCTAAATGTTCATTAAAAAGTATAGCCGCAGAAATAACCGGAAATACCAAACTCATCTTATTAGCCACTGATGCTACTGCCATTCCAAAAAATCTTGTCGTTTGTGCTATCCAGTAAAAAACTGTGATGAACAAAACACCTTCTATAATGGTTAATATCCATACATTAGAATGAAGTGTAAAAATGATTTGTAATAAAGAGATATTTTTTTGTTTAAGCATAAATGATGTGTAACTAATGCCACATACAAATGCAGAGATATAATTAGCAATCAATGCATAAAAAGTATGTGCTTCAAATTTTTGAAACAAGCGAACAATTACTAACATTAAAACGCTTGTAATAGTGGCTAAAATGATATACAACATAGATATTAAATGATGAGAGGATTATTTATTAAAACACTTTCTTGCAAATTGCCGAATGGCAATGCCTGTAGCATTAGGATTTTCAAGCATTCCAAAATGCCCGTCGTATTCTAAAAACAAACAATGTTTTTCTTTTATCAACTCACATTGTTCTAACAAAACATTGTATGGCAAAACATTATCTTGTTTTCCTATTATCATCATTATAGGATAATTAGCATCTGATAATACTGAAATATAAGAAGGTCTGTCTCGCATTCCTATAAGGGCAGCAATGATTCCCTGAACAGGCGTTTTCAAAGCAATATCAGTGGCAAATTTTATTTCATCTGTTAGATATTTGATATTTCTTTTAGCAAACAAATTCTTTATCATTGGTTTGATAAACAATCTCGGATTATTTCTTACAATTTTAATGGCTCTGTTTCTGTCTTTCTTTTTTTCTTCGGAATCGGGATGTGCAGTGGAATGAAACAAACAAAAACCTTTTAGATATTCAGGATATTTTTTAGCAAATGCAAGTGTTACATAACCACCCATACTGTGTCCTACCATTACACATTTTTTAATTCTCAATTTTTTTAATACAGCAAATACCGCATCTGCCATTAGTTCCATACTATGAGCATAACCCAAGCAATCTGACTTACCATGTCCGGGCAAATCAATGCATACTACTTTGTAGGATTTTGAAAGTATGGGAACAATTTTTTTCCAGATTTCAGATGATCCTAAAAATCCGTGTAATAAAACAATACACCTTCCTTTACCCTGTGTATAGTAATGTATATTTTCTTTTAAGAAGGAAACTGTATTTGAGTTCATTCTGTATCAGATTCTTTTTTGAAGAGTTTTCCAAAATTGCCAAATGCACATAATACTTTTTTGAAAACATCAAAATACAATGTAATCCACAAAATAATAGTCATCAGCCATATTACAGCGGTGTTGAAATAAAGGGTATCAATATACATTCCTAAAAATTTCTTTCTTGGTGCATAAAAATGTGCACCACCTAAATTAGAATCTTCGGGATCATAAAATACCAAATCAATTCTGCGAATCAATTTGCCGTCTTTTTCCATACATCTTTCGCCGCTAATATCATTGCTATTAGTAACCAGTTGATTCAATGCTTCGTTTTCATTTTCTTCTTCTAATTTTACAAATGCTTCTTTTTCGGCAGGTGTTTTTTGCATACTGCGTGCTTTTTCGTCTTTTTTCTTGCGTGCAGCATTTTCAAGGTCTATGTAATAATTATTCAAATTATATAAGTAATTTCTGATGGTATTAATTGATTCTACACTGAT
The DNA here is from genome assembly GCA_035405785.1 of Bacteroidia bacterium. Taxonomy (GTDB): domain Bacteria; phylum Bacteroidota; class Bacteroidia; order B-17B0; family Aurantibacillaceae; genus BPGX01. The sequence goes on along the minus strand of DAONJS010000015.1, from coordinate 33,779 downwards.
AGTGTTTATTGAAAGTGATTGAATTTCTTCTTTGTTTTTGAGAATTTTTTGAAAAGATTTGTTAGTATTATATTCTTTTAAAATTTCATTTTTAACCAAATTAATATCCTGAATGAGAATAGAAACATTGTGATTTTTATCTTTTAGTTCATCTTCTATTTTAGTGAGTTTGTTTTGAAGTTTAGGAATCCAATATACTTTTTTGTATTGAGCATTGCTTATTACTTTATCATAAATATAAAAGTGTTTTTCAAAATTATTGTTTTTGAATTGATTAACGGCTAATGCTTCATAAGCCCATCTGCTTGTCATTACCTCACCACTCCATGGCACATTGCCGGGTTGTGTAAGCAGAGGATTTAATTTATCAAATTTTACAATAACGCCACTTAAGATCAATTGTGGAATAATTAAAAATGGAACAGATATGTAAATGGTTACCACACTATTAAATGCCGCAGAGATATTTAGACCGAGCATATTTGCAAAGCAGGATGTAGAGAATAACACGAGCCAGTAATCTGTGAATAGACCATTAACGCCCAAAATATTATTTCCTACAATAATAAATGTAAATGTTTGAATAGCCGACAATACGAACATAATAACCACTTTACTCAACAAATAAGACCCTTTGCTCAAATTCAAAAATGCTTCTCTTTTTCGAATTTTTCTATCACGAATAATTTCTTCAGCACTTACCATCATTCCTATAAATAAAGCCACCACTACTGCCATAAATAAATACGCAGGCACATTGTCATTTTCTCTGAAAATATAACCTTTTCCGGTATCTACATCAGTGTTGTAGTATCTGATTAAAAATGAAAGTATGAATGCTAATGCAGGTGCTTCTAAAAAATTAATTAGCAGATATTGTGTATTTGTAAGTTTGCTTTTGACATCTCTTGTAAGGAAAACTTTGAATTGCTGAATTTTATTAGGGATTTTGAAAATGGCTTCAGGAATTGTAGAAAAATGTTCTTTTGTGCGAACATATTTTTCAATAAGTTCTTTGTAATATCTATTCCATTCAGCAGGAGATGTTTTTCTTTTCTTTGTTAAGTTGCCATACTCATCTAATACTTTACTTTCAATGATATTAAAAACTTGTTCAGGATTTACATTACCACAATGGGGACATTCAGTTTCTTCAGCGTTGGCGTGATTAATTAATCTTTTGAAATAAGAAACAGAATCAACAGGATTGCCATAATAAACGAGATAACCACCAACATCCAATATAATTAATTTATCAAACATTTTGAAAATGTCAGAGGATGGTTGATGGATAACTACAAAAATCAATTTTCCTTTTAAGGTTAATTCTTTGAGTAAGTCCATTATGTTTTCTGAATCTCTTGATGAAAGACCCGATGTAGGTTCATCTAAAAATAATACAGATGGCTCACGAATAAGTTCTAATGCTATGTTTAATCTTTTTCTTTGTCCGCCAGAAATAGTTTTTTCTAATGGAGATCCTACTTTTAGATTCGCAGTTTCAGATAATCCTAAATCAGATAAAAGGGCATCACATTTCTTTTTGATTTCTTCATCATCTAAATTTCCAAAACACAATTTAGCATTGTAAAATAAGTTTTCAAAAACAGTCAATTCTTCAATCAATAAATCATCTTGTGGCACATGTCCAATAACACCTTCAATTTTTTCAGGTTCTTTATGAATGTCAATTCCATTGATAAGCACTTTTCCTTTTGATGGCTTTTCACTTCCGTTCAAAACATTCATCAAAGTGGATTTACCAGCCCCAGAACCGCCCATTATTCCCACAAGCGTTCCACTTTCTTCAAATAGATTTATATCTCTTAAACCAATTTTTCCATTTTTAAATTTGTATTCTACATCAGTGGCTTCAAAAGTGATTTTAAATGTGTGTTCATCGGCTAAAAACCTGCCGATAATATCGCTGTAATAAATGGGTTTTATTTTTGAACTTCTGAGTGAAGAACCGTGTGTAAGAACATAAACTCTATTAATATCAACATTTTGTCCATTCAGTTGAATATCAATTTCACCAAAAACTTTTAGGATATAAAGATTGACTGTCTCTATTCGTAACACTCTAATTTCACCATTGACAATATTTTCATTAAATAAAAATTTGGTTTTACTTACATTCTTTGGAGCTTGATGACTGATTATTAAAAATTCATCGGAATCAGGAACATCTGAAATGCTTTGCTCAACAAGGTTTTTAATGTTTTCAAAATCTTTTCTATCTATATTAAAAACTTCTGCAACAGTTTCAACAAATTCTAACTCTTGCTCACTGATTTGATTAGATGAATGAATAAATTCAATCAAACGAACTAACACCACAAACTTTTGAGTTTGCTCTAACTCCTCATTGATTTGCGAACATATTTTTAATATTTTTACGGAGTTAAGAGCTGTTTTTTTGGCAGCACCTTCTTTTTTTTGACTTACCTGATGATATTGTTCAAGATACTCATCAAAAATTTTGAGGTATTTTTCTACTTGTTCTTGGTTAAGTTGTTGTTTTAAATAAGATTGAACGATATTTCTACCTGTGTTGGTAATGCCATCTACCTTTGCAATAATTGCAAACATTTGCATCAGTGCTCTAAGTATCTGCTCACTCATATTAGTGGTTTAATAAATAATTGCTGATTTCTTTAATTTTATTGGTTTCTTTTTTTGAAAAAATAATTACGGGTTTATTATCAATTAAAATTTCAGTAATGCCATATAAAGATAGGGTCTTAATATAATTAGAAGGAAGCGATAATACAAAAAATAATTGATTGGATTCTTGATAAATTGCCCAATCTTTTTTATAGTAAGTTTTGTTTCCAGATTTTATTTCAATTTCTGTTTTATACTTTTCTTGTGGAGGAAGAGAAAGAGTATCTTTTGTTATTGAAAAAATTGTTTTGAGATACACAGATTTATTGTGAGATAAAAATTGAACGCAAGATGACTTTTGACAAATTTCTTCTAATGAAACTTCTATTTTATTTTTTGCGTCAACGATTGGCAAAAACACATTTTGACTGACAGTAAAACAACAATTATTTTGAGCAATGAAATGATTAAAAACAGCAACAAAAAAAATTACACTATACCAAACATAAATGCCTTTTGAATATGGCATTACATATTATTTTTGTTTAAATCCTATCAATAGCACGGCACAGCCCGAACCAGGATTTCTATCAGGATCTAATTGTGCTTCAATAATTACATCAATAGTGCTTTTTGATTTGAAGTCCCAATAAGGAGCATTTCTATAATCTTTATTAGTAAATAGAACATTTCTTTCTTTATCTAATACTCTAAAAATAAGGTTGCCATCTTTTAATCCACTGCAAGCAGCAAAACGATAGATGGTTTCTGCAAACATAGTAGTGTGAAATTCGGCAGTTTCTTCTGCATTCAGTAGCATAGCACGATATTGCTGACCATCAGAAATGTAATTATTTGTAATGTGTTTAACACAAAGATTAGCAATAGTATCGCACTGAGAAAAAGAAATCATTTGAAATCCTACAAAGAGAGCAGTTGATAAAATAATTTTTTTCATAGAATTTGTTTTTTTAGTTTTTTAAATTGCCTTAAATTTTATTAAATTATGAGTTGGTATTTGTAATTTTATTTCTTAAAGATTGAATTTTTTCAATAATGTTTTTGAAGGTAGCATCATCCATTATTAATTCATTAGTACTGTTGATATAGGTTATTTTTCTTGTAGTGTCAGTAGTAGGTGCTACATATTGATATTTGAATTCTACTTTTTCGTAAGTCATATTTAAATCTTTCAAAGATGCTATTAAATCAGTTTGATCAGGAGTGTTTAAAGTGAGGAGTTGTAGTAAGTTGTTGACAGTTAATTTTTGTTCAGCAATTCTTCTTTTTATCTCATCATTATTTTTTGATTTGTATGATTCAATAGCGATATTCATACTTTCAAGCCAACCACCAAAGAGAATAAGAGAACTTACATCTAATCTTTTATTGTTTTTCAAATAACTATCACTTGCTCTGTAAGCCACACCTACTAATGCAACCAAACTATCTTTGTTACTCAAATTATTTTCAAATCTTTTGAAAGTTTTTTCATCAAATGCAGATGAAACGCCTAATTTATCAGCTAATTGCTTAATAGAAGTCAAGTATGTAAGGGCTTCTTGTGTTTGATTATACATACTTACATAACCAAGATCAGCACCATAAACGCCAAGCATTATTGCACGGCTTGCATCGGTATTAAAAGTATTAGTTTTAGATGTTCCAAAAAGAATAGCTTTATTAAAAGGCAATCCGAGTTTTTGAATGAGCATTGCTGTTTGTATTGGAGAAGGAATACTAAATAGCTGTCCCCCAATATTCAAAACACCAGATTTTACTGTGTCTTGAACTTCTACTGTTGGTGTTTCAGTATTTTCTTTATTTGCACTATTATTGCAAGCAGTTAATACAACAGTTCCTGCTACAATTGCATAAAAATATCTAAAAACATTTTTTCTCATTGTTTTATTTTTGCTTGCAAGTTAAATAAATTTATTCTTATCCTCCAAATTTTTTTATTTTTGTATTTAAAAATGGGTGATTGATATGAAATTATTTAGTATTTATAGAAGTTTTCTAATGATTTTTAATAATACGGACAAAACAATGCTTACAAGAATCATTGAAGTTAATGGAAAATAAAATTTAAAGTTTTCTCTTTCAATTATAATGTCTCCTGGTAATTTACCAAACCATGAGAACCATTTTATATTAAAACCACCTTGTTCTGATAATAGAATAATAATACCAAATGCAACTAAAATACTTCCCAGCAAAATAAATATCTTTCCCATATTCTTATTTTTTAGAATAAGTTAATAGCAATAACCAGAATAAAATGCCACAAATTATAACAGCAAAAATCCAATATCTCCATTCACTATATGTTTGTTGAGATGCTTCGTATTTTTGTTTTTCTTTTTCGTATTCTTTTTTGAGTTTTTCAAAATATTCTTTGTAATACTTTCTTCTTTTTTCATCTTCTTCACTCACATCCCATTTATCTCTTTTTTTGGAGGATGTAGTAAAATTTATCTCAGAAAAATTAGATTTACTGGTTAATAAGAAATCGTATTTCTTACGAAGTTCAGGGTCAGAAAGCACTTCATAAGCACTCAAAATTTTTACAAATAATTCTTTTGTATCGGGATTTTTATCTGGATGATATAAAAGTGCTAATTTTCTAAAAGCAATTTTTATTTCTTCTAAAGTTGCATTGGATGAAACACCTAATATCTCGTATAAATTTTCAGCCACAATCTAATCTATCAACAATAAAATAAATGAGATTTAAATTATTTTTTTTCAATGCTTGCAATGCGTAAATCATAGTAACGCATTGGATTCATATACAAATTTTTTACTTTACTATTAAACAATCTATAAGCGGCTTCATACCATAGTACAACAAGTGGAGCATCATCCATTAATATCTGTTCAGCTTTCATAAAATAATAATACGCACTGTCTTTGTTTATAGCATCTCTGCCTTTTTCAAAATAATTATCAAATTCAGGGTTAATATATCTTTGAGTATTTGGGAAATATACTTTATTAGTGTCAAGGGAAATATGTCTGCCATAAAAGAGGCTTAGGAAATTTTCAGGACTTGGGAAATCAGCAACCCATCCTTGTCTGAAAAAATGCCCTTTGTTTTTTTGTTCTAATCTGAATTTTATATCTAATGGTAAGCTTTCAAACACTACATTGATGTTTAAATTTTCTTTTAATTGTCTTTGCATTTCATTTATAGCAACTTGTGTTTTGGAAAAACCTTTGTTTGTATAAATAGTAACATTTGGAAAACCTTTGCCATCAGGATAACCTGCTTCTTTAAGAAGTTTTTTGGCTTCTGGAATATCTATATCATAGCCATGTATTTTTGTTATATCATAGTCCTTAAATGCTGGTGGTGTTATACCATAAATACCGGGAAATGCTTGCCCATTAAATGCTTTTTCAATAATCTTATTTCTGTCTAATGCATAATTAATAGCACGACGAACTTTTACATTGTCAAATGGATAAAGATGGGTATTTATGAGGACATACTGAACAAACATTTGGTTAGCTACATCAATTATAAACTCTGGAGGTGTTTTTTGAAATGAATTAATATGATGTTCAACAACTCTTTTGGCGGCACTATTTGGAACATCATTTACAACATCTACCTGATGATTAAGAAATGCATTGATAGCATTTTCTGTATTTTCAAAATAACGAATAATAATAGTATCAATATAAGGCAGAGCAAATCCTTCTTTATCTACTCCATAATAGTATGGGTTTTTTAATAAAACTAACTGTTGTTCATTTGATAAATCTTTTGCAATACGATATGGACCTGCCCCAAAATCCAATTTATCCTCATACTTTTCAATACCCTCTTTGGGGAGAATGGCAGCAATGGGCGTGGCTAATAACTGCAAAAAACTTTGATAATTAGGGTATTTGAGCTGAATAATAAAAGTATAATCATCTAAAATCTTTAATCCTTTGATTTCTGGTTTTTCTTTATCCTTTGTATAATGTTGCATGGCTTCATTAAATTCTTTTGCGCCTACAATTCTATCATTACAAATAGTATAAAAGTGGTAATTATTTTCACTTTCAACACAAAGTTTTTCAAATGTATATTTTACATCAGCAGTCGTTACTTCTCTTCCTTTTCCACCAGAAAAACAAGGATCGTCTGCAAATCTTGCTCCTTTTCTCAGGTAAAATTTTATTTCTTTACCATCTTTTGATACTTCCCACTTTTCGGCAAGAGCAGGGATTAAATCAAGTGTTTTTGCATTTAATCTGATAAGTGGTTCATATATCTGATTGCAAATTAACGCTTCTTCAATGCGAGTTAATTTGTGTGGATATAAAGATAATGGTTTTGCCACTTCTGCGATTATCAATGTGCCTCCTGCAACAGGAGAAATAGGTCTGTTATCTTTTTCCTGATTTTTATTAGTACAGGAATTAAATATTATTGAAATTAGAATGATGATTAACCCAAAACGCATAGAATTTAATTTTTAATAAATTTTTGATGAAATAAAATGGCATTTTCTTTTATTAATTCAATATAATAAATACCTTCTGAAAAAGAACTGATATCAATGTTAGTACTTTCATTTGGATTAACAGTACTAAAAATTTTTCTTGAACTAATATCATAAATGTTGATGGTGTAATTTTTTTCTGAACTAGTAATGGTAATAATATCTTTTGCAGGATTAGGAAATACTATAACAGATGATGAATGATTATTTACAACTCCAACAGATGCTAATGGATCTTTTGTATACCAAATAGGTGAGGTTATAATTCTTTGTCCATCTTGTTGAATGATTTCTATAAAATAATATCTTTGTACATTGTTTGGAATAGTTGTGTCAGTATAAACAAGTGTGTTATTACTAGTAACCACTTTTACAACAGTTGGAAATGAACCACTGCCAGACACTCCAGACCATACTTTAATACTATCTGCTAATTCACCATCGTCATCATTATGTGTAACCGTAATGGTTGGATTGACAGAAGCAGTAACAATATTTCCCATTATTTCAGTAGAATTGATTTTGAAATCAATTTTTGCATTCCAATCATCACTTCCGTAAAAGTGCATATTTTTCATAGCCCAAAATAGATTATTAGTAGTGAGAGAAGGGGCTAAAATTACTAATCTTCCGCCATTACTTCTGCCAAATGTTGTATAATGATTATCTTGATCATACCCAATGCCTATTTTGTATCCTTTTGATAGTAGTATTCTGTAATAATTGAAATAATCACCATTTGGATAATCTGAATAAAAAGTATTGGTGCTAAAGGCAGGTCCATTTCTAAATACAGTTCCTACAATGGCAGAGTCATAAGTGGCGTTGTAAGGGTTAGAGATAAGATAACCAAAATCGTTATATCCCGGATGTGCTAAATAACAAAAGGCATTGGGATTATTTTTAACTTTCTTAAATAAAGCATCATAATCAGATTTGGCTACATAAATATCATAGTTGCCACTTTCCCAACCTATTAATTGATTGCCAAAACCATATACTATTACATGTCCATCACTTGGATTGGTAGTTACTCCCCATTCCATTCCCCATAAGCATAAAAATACTCCTTCCTGATTGGCTGATTGTGCCTGAGTATAACCTGAATGATAGTTGCTGATATTTAATCCTGCGGTAGAATGATTGTGTTCAGAAATACCTAAAAAATCAAAATGTTGTGATGCCTTTGCATAAGAAAAACTACAAGATGGATTATTACAGCCAGTTGTAGTGGCATCTTTGTTTCCATCAGAATATGCAGTATGAGAATGTAAATTTCCAAAATAATAATTTAATGTTTGTGCAAAAAAATGTACACTTAACAAGCATGATATGCCGGTGGTAAAAATTTTTTTCATTTTTTTAATTATCCTGCAAATATACAGCATTATATTTTACTTTATCTAATATTTTAGACAAAATTAAAATAATTTAATACAAATAATTTCACATCTTTGAGCCCAAAAATTAAAAATTATGTTTTCAACAATTCTTAAAATTCACAGCATCAGTGTAACAATTTTCTTTCTTATTTATTTCATCAAAACTTTGTTACTTCTTTCTAATGCCAATGAAAAACTGGAAAAGTTTAAATCTTACACCAAAATTCTTGAAATGATTGTTAGCGTTTTATTTTTGTTAACCGGTATTTATTTAATAATCAATATCCCTGAAATAAAGCCAATGCTCATCATAAAACTTGTATTAGTAGTAGCATCTATTCCTCTTGCTGTGATAGCATACAAAAAATACAATAAAATCCTTGCCTTGTTTTCATTGATGTTTATTGTAGCCGCTTATGGGCTTGCTGAAATGAGCAGAACCAAAAAAGTATCTACTGAAATAGTTGATGGTAAACAATTATATGAATCATCTTGTGTGGTTTGTCATGGAAATGATGGAAAATTAGGAATGGCAGGGGCTACTGATTTATCTCAAACTAATTTACAATCATCTGAAATAGTTAGTGTTATTTTGAATGGTAAAAATGCTATGCCAAAAGTTCAAATGAGTGAAGAACAAGCCAACGCTGTTGCAAAATATGTTTTGGAAAATATAAAAAAATAAATGAGCGGTTTGGACATAAGATGGAAACAAAGATTTAGTAATTATATCAAAGCACTTCAAAAATTAGAAGAAGCTGTTTTGATAATTAAAAATAATTTTACCATTTCAAAAGATGGAAAAATTAGTAATGACGAATTTTTAGATGATATTATAAAAGAAGGCCTCATTCAAAGATTTGAATATACACATGAATTAGCATGGAATGTAATGAAAGATTTTTTGCAAAACTCAGGTCATACAAATATATTTGGTTCAAAAGATGCTACAAAAGAAGCATTTACGGCAGGACTAATTAAGAATGGTGAAATATGGATGAATATGATCATTAGTAGGAATAATACTTCGCATACTTATAATCAAACTATTGCTGATGAAATTTTTCTGAAAATAATTAATGAATATTATCCAGAATTTGTTGAGTTTCGTAAAAAAATGGAACAACTATCAAACCCATCTTAATGTTTGGACTAAGTAATGAAGTCATCCGTCAAATTAAAGAAGTTTTTTCAAGATTTCCTCAAATTGAAAAGGCCATCATTTACGGCTCTCGTGCAATGGAAAATTATAAAAATGGATCTGATATTGATCTCACATTAGTTGGCAAAGAAATTAATTTAGATACATTTTATAAAATACAAATTGAATTAGATAATTTATTAATTCCATACAAAATTGATTTATCTATTTTTCATCAAATAGAAAATACAGAATTAATTCAACACATACACCGAGTTGGAAAAATTTTTTATGAGAAAGATCAAAAATAAAAACTAAACACTAAAAATTAACAACTAAAAACTCAATAAATTAGCAACCTATTTGTTTATAAATCAGTAATTAATGATTGAGAAAAAAAAGTATTCTTCCAGTACAAATTTATCAGGTATTTTAGTAGGCGTAGAATTAAAAGGACAAAAAACACCATTGTCTGAATATCTGGATGAACTCAAATTTTTAGCTACTACTTACAATGTTGAAACCATTAAAATTTTTACTCAAAAATTAGAAAAGCCCGATCCCGCTACTTTTATTGGAAAAGGCAAAGCCGAAGAAATAAAAAATTTCATTGATAATCATCCTGTAGATGTTGTGATATTTGATGATGAATTAAGTCCTGTACAACAAAGAAATTTGGAAAAACTTTTTCAAAAAAGAGTAATGGACAGAACCATGCTCATTTTAGAGATATTTGTTCAAAGAGCACGAACTTCTTATGCTAAAGCACAAGTTCAATTAGCACAATATGAATATTTGCTTCCAAGATTAACAGGCATGTGGACACACCTTGAAAGACAAAGAGGTGGAACAGGAACCAGAGGTGGGGCAGGTGAAAAAGAAATTGAAACTGACAGAAGAATTATCAAAAATAAAATTGCTCAATTGAAAAAACAACTCAAAGAAATTGACAAACAAATGTTTGTTCAAAGAAAAAACAGAAGTCAGTTAGTAAGAGCAACATTAGTAGGTTATACAAATGTTGGTAAATCTACAATAATGAATTTATTGAGCAAAAGCAATGTGTTTGTTGAAAATAAATTATTTGCAACACTTGATACAACTACAAGAAAAATCATTTTAGATACTACACCTATTTTAATTAGTGATACAGTAGGGTTTATTAGAAAATTACCACATCAACTTGTAGAAAGTTTCAAATCAACTTTAGATGAAGCTCGTGAGGCAGATATTTTAATTCATGTGGTGGATTGTGCTCATCCAAATTTTGAAGAACATATAAAAGTCGTTCAACAAACTTTACAGGAAATTGGAGCCAGTGAAAAACCCACTATTTTAGTTTTTAATAAAATTGATTTGTATGAATATCAATACAATCAATTTTTACAAAGCCATTCTTTAATGGAACAAGATAAAATGTTTTCGTTAGATGAATTGAAACAAACATGGATGAATAAAATAAATCACCCTGTTGTATTTTTGAGTGCTGAAAAGAAAATTAATATATCAGAATTAAGGTCAGTACTTAAACAAAAAGCTGAAGAAATTTATCATCAAAGATATCCATTTATTTCATCCTATTTACATTTAAAATAAAATTTAGAATAAAATTTAGTTAATTTCCGAGAAATTAAAAAGATGAATTTTTTTAGGAAAAATAAATTGATTGCTGTTACATTACTTTCTTTAATAATTGGTATTGTTGTTGGTTATATTTATTTTCAATATTATTCTGATATAGAAAAATCTATTATTTCTAAATATTCAGATAAAAAAATTCAAAACTTTATTCAACAGGATTTCAAACTAATTAAAGAAAATATCGCTTCGCAATTTTCTATATTAAGTGATATTTTTTTACGGCTCATTAAAATGATTATAGCACCTTTAGTGCTTTCTATTTTAATTAGTGGTATTGGAAAAATTGAAAACATTGCAACTCTCGGTAGAATCAGTATTAAAACACTTGTTTATTTTTATATCATGACTTTTGTTGCATTAGCATTAGGATTGATAAGCGTTAATCTTTTTCAACCCGGGCATAAGATGAATTTAGAAATACCCCAGCAACATGCTGTTTCTATTCAAAGCAAAGGTTTTGATGCACGCGAATTTATCACACATGTAATTCCAGATAGTATTTTTAATGCTTTAGCAAAAAATGAACTATTGCCTATTGTGATTTTTTCGGTTTTATTTGGGATTGCCGCGGGTCATACCTCAAAAGGAAAAATAATATTTGATTTTTCTGAAGCATTAGCAGATACTATGTTTAAACTCACAAATTACATTATGTACTTAGCACCTGTTGGTGTTTTTGGATCAATTACTGCTGTTGTTATCAAACAAGGTTTAGATGTATTGCAGGGATATTTGTATCTGATTATAGTTTTTTATGCTACACTATTGTTTTTTGCATTGATAGTACTTGGTATCATCTGTAAAATATACAAGATTAATTTTCTACAATTATTAAAATCTTTGAATGAACCATTATTATTGGCTTTTAGTACTGCAAGTTCAGAAGTAGCTATGCCTTCTACAATGGATGCTCTTAAAAAGTTTGGTATTAGTGAAAAAATTGTGGGTTTTGTTTTGCCGCTTGGCTATTCATTTAATTTAGATGGATCTATTACTTATATGACCTTTGCTACTGTTTTTATTGCTCAGGCATATAATATTCATTTAAGTGTAATTGATCAAATCAATATGATGCTTATTCTTTTGCTTTCCAGTAAAGGAATTGCAGGTGTGCCAAGAGCTTCATTGGTGATTATTGCTGGAATGCTCTCGTACTTTAAAATTCCTGTAGAAGGGTTGTTGCTTTTACTAGCAATTGACCAATTACTAGATATGGGAAGAAGTGCTACCAATGTAATAGGAAACGCAGTGGCCTGTGCAGTAATTGATAAGTCAGAAAAAAAATAAAAAGGTAGTAACTAGATGTTTTTTCATTCGTATAAAAAGCAAAAAACTATCTATTCTTTAGGTTTTTATCTAAAAAAAATATAATTTTATCTAAAAATTTTTTTATGAACGGTAAATATAATGTAATTTTGTAACAATAAATTTATGAAAGGTATGAGTACCATAATAATATTTTTTATGTTTGCAACAAGTGTTGCACAATCTTATGAACTGCTTTCTAATGGTGATACCATTAATAAAATTGATGCAGAAGGAAAGAAGCAAGGTAAATGGATTATCTTTGGAAAACATAAACCTGGCACATGCTATCAGGCAGAACAAAAAGTAGAAGAAGGAAAGTATGCAGATAATAAGAAAAATGGCTTGTGGGTAGAATATTATTGTAATGGAAATTTAAAAGGAAAAATTCAATATGTCAATGGCAGACCTGATGGTTACTGTATTATCTACCATGAAAATGGAAAAATTCAGGAAGAAGGGCAGTGGAGTTCAAAACTAAACAGATGGGTAGGAAAGTATAGATTGTATTATGATAATGGACAAGTTCAGCACGAATTTAATTATAATCAAACGGGAAAAAGAGAAGGTCCTGCTAAGTATTATTATGAAAATGGACAATTAGCCATTGAAGGTAATTTTATTAATGGGCAAGAAACAGGTGTGTTCAAAGAATACTATGAAAATGGAGATATAAAAGCTGAGAAAACTTTTAATGCCGGGCAGGTAGATGTAGCAAGCATTAAAGAATATCAACCCAAGAAACCTTATGAACCTATTAAAGAAGAAGTTAAAAAAGCACCACCTGTATTGGCAAGCAAAGATGAAGCCCCAAACGAAGCGCAACAAAAATCAAACGGTCCTCTTATCTTAAACGGATTTCATACTTTGTATAATAAAAACAAGCAAGTTTCTAAAGTTGGCGAGTTCAAAAATAATCGTTTGATGGAGGGAAAGTGGTATATATATGATGAAAATGGAATTTTAATCCGTATTGCTGTTTATAAAGATGGTATTTATGTGGGAGATACTCAAGAAGATAAGTAAGGGGTATTCAAAAAGTATTGGAAATTTTTAAAATCATTTAATTTAGGTTTTTCAGAAAAAAATCCGTAAACAGCACTTCCACTTCCAGACATACTTGCATAAATAGCCCCTTGTTTGTATAATTCATTTTTTATTTCTGCAATTAAAGGATAACTTTTAAAAACAACTTTTTCAAAATCGTTTTCTAAATAATTTTTCCACTCACTTATTGGCATCTGGATTATATCTTCAAGTTTTTCCGATCTCATTTTTGGAATGATATTTTTATATGCTTCCGCAGTGGAAACATTGATATTTGGGAAAATAATCAAAATGTAATAGTCATTTAAATTAACAGAAATAGGTTGAAATTTATCCCCTTTTTCTTTTGCTATGACAGGTTTATTTTCTAAAAAGAATGCACAATCAGATCCTAATTTTACAACTAAATTATTTAATTCTTCTTTGGATAAATTTAATTTAAATAAATCATTTAATGCTTTGATGAAAAAAGTGGCATTAGCACTTCCTGCTCCAAGCCCTGCACCAAAAGGGACATTTTTAAATAAGTGAACATTTACAGCAGGTAATTTTTTAAACTTTTCTAATAGCAATTGGTATGCTTTATAGATTATATTTTGCTGAACAGGAATATCCAAAGATAATCCATAATTTTTTATAATTATTTGATTAGAAGAAGAATCATCAATTATTATTTCTAAAATATCTTTCCAGTTTATAGGATAAAAAATTGTAGATATATTATGATACCCATCAGTTCTTTTATTTAATACCCATAAACCTAAATTAATTTTTGAGTTAGAAAAAACAATCATTTTTTGCTTTCAAATATACTTGAAAATTTAATTTTATTTCTTATCAACATAACAACATAAAAAAAAGGGGCTTATCATTGCCCCTTTTTTCAAATAAGAAACTTTATTTTAGTTTTTGATAATTTTTCTTACCATTTTTTGGCCATTTACTTCAAACTGCAAGAAATAAATTCCTTCTGGTAAATCAGAGATGTTTACATCAATGTTGTGTTCTCCTGTTTCAATTTTTTGTTTATTTAATTTCAAAATAGTTTTTCCTAAAATATCATTCAATTGATATTGTATATCAGAAGCATCACTTAAAGTAAAACGAATAGAAAATACGCCATTTGTTGGAATTGGAGAAACATTAAATCCTATGCTTTGAGTAAGTTGATTAACGCCAGATACCGTTGAGAAATTAATATCATCTAAAAAGAAGTTATTACCAAATCCATTTGTAGCATCTTCTTGGAATATAAAGCGAATTTTTACATTAGGTTTTGTTTTGAAAGGATTAAATGCAGGATTTGAAGTTAGTGTATATAACTTAAATTGAGTTGGTGTAGGGTAAAATGCTGTTGATGTTACGCCTCCTGAACCACTTGACATTGTAGAGGCAGATGGTTGATAAACATTAGTCCATGTGCCTCCACAATCTGCGCTTGCCTGAACGATTAGTTTATCCTGGTAAGAAGATGTTTTTTGGGCATAAGCATATTTAAATGTGAATGTTGCCCCAGCATTATTGAGAAAATCATAAGATGGTGTTTCTAATGTTTCTTGAACACCTGCAGGTTCTAAAGATCCGTTAATATACATTGCATTGGTGCCAGAAGCCCCTCCGCCTGTATAAACTTGCCATGTAGTGCCACCACTTCCATTTATTATACTCCAGTTTGGTGGTGTGCTTGTACTTCCTTCAAAACTTTCAATATAAGAATTTGTTACATTTGGAGTACCGTCTAAAACATTGACAGAAAAAGTATAAGTTGTACATCCAGCAAAATTACAGGTTGTAAGAGATACTGTTTGCACACCAAAGTTTGAAAATACGATGGTAGTAACAGAAGCAGAAGGGTTTGCAATAGTAGCGCCACCGGTTGCAGCCCATGTTCTGCTTGCTACCGGTCCGTTGTAGGACTTATCAGTTACAGTTAATGAACTTCCACTACATACTGTAAAAGAAGCAGGATATCCATAAGCAATAGGATAACAAGTAGAAGTGTCATTTACACCCGTTGCAGTTAAGTTGGCAGTAGCTGATAAATTATTTCTGCCTGATACAGATGATGCTAATGCACTTCGCATAGCATTGGTTTGACCAGTAGTAAACATTTTTGGGCATGAACTGTAATCCATAATATTTTCAACATTTTCAGGAGAAGCACAGCCAGAACCAGTAGCACTATTTGGGCATGTGCTAAAAAAACCTTTTGTAGGAGGAGTGTCAGCAATACCATCATCTCCACAAGACACGCCTGGGTTATTTGTGTTGCCAAAAGTATGAGATAAATTGAGCCAGTGTCCAATTTCATGGGATAATGATCGTGCTTGCG
Organism: Bacteroidia bacterium; assembly: GCA_035405785.1. Lineage (GTDB taxonomy): Bacteria > Bacteroidota > Bacteroidia > B-17B0 > Aurantibacillaceae > BPGX01. Next base: position 17,825 of record DAONJS010000015.1, on the reverse strand, counting down.
TACCACTTAAAAATTGATAATTATATACGATAGCATCTCTTGATGATCCAGATGTCCATGTGCCGGGCTTGTATGTATATCCTACAATAATACCGCCACTTGTGCTGCAATTTGGAGCAGTCTGGCAAATTTCTTTTACAATATAGATGTTAAGATATTTAGTAGGATTCCATGTATAAGGATATGGGTAAGCAGATTGTACCCAGTTTGTATTTGTATTGTAATGATGAACAATGCCATTTGTACAATTACCACTTGGGTCTTTATGTGCAAGCATGAAAACAATGTCACTGTTGATATACAATGATTTGAAAGCAGGATAAATGGTTCCTGTATCAGAACCCTGTCTTGCGTAATCTTTATTAATTTGAGCTAAAGCATTTATCAATACAGCATCTGATATATTTTCTGGTCCATTAGTATGAAGTACATGAAATACTACAGGAACAGTGTATTGAAATGCCGCTGTTTTTCCTTCATGAAGTTTTAAGGACGCTTCATAGTTTTTATAAGCTTCTTCTAATTCTTTTTGGGCAGCATCATATCTTGCTTTTGCTTCTGGATCTGACTTAAATACCATATCCATTGCTTCATAAGTAGCACAAGGAATGATAGCATTTGGAGATTGTTGTGCAAAAAAATAGGTTTGCACTAAGATTGCTAAAACTGAAATACTAATCCTTTTCATATTCTTAAATTTTATGCTACAAATATACAGAGAATTTTTGAGATTTATACATTTTAAAATGTTATTTTTTATGAATGGTAAATATCTTTTTTAATTGGAAATTAATTTACAACAGACATTTTTCATATTCTTTCCATACAAAATCTGTTAACTCTTTAATATAAGTTTGTGAAAAATTAAATTGAATGCCTGCTGTTTTATATATTTCAGGAATTGGTTTTGTGTTTCCTAATGATAATGCGGCTTTGTATTGCTCAATAGTTTGTTTAGGATTTTCTTTGTAATTTTTCCAGATAGCAATGGCTCCTAATTGTGCAAATCCGTATTCTATGTAGTAAAAGGGCACTTCAAAAATGTGTAATTGTGCCTGCCAGCGAATTTTTAGAAAATGTTCTATCCCTTTGAATGAGATGTTTTTAGCGGATAATGATTGTATGGTTTGTAACCAGTAATTGTATCTTTCTTCAAGTGTGTGTTCAGGATTTTCATAAAGTAAATGTTGAAATTTATCAATGGCGGCAATCCATGGTAAAGAATCTATCACGCTTTCTAATTGTTGTTGTTTTGCCCGTAGCAAATCTTTCTTATCAGTAAAAAATACATCCCAGTGTTCCATTGTAATGAGTTCCATACTCATACTTGCTAATTCTGCAACTTCGCTTGGGGGACTTTTGAAATCTAATACAGGATAATGATTGTTTAAAAAGAAATGAACAGCGTGGCCGGTTTCGTGCATCAGTGTAACTAAATCTCTGTGTAATCCAACTGCATTCATAAAAATAAAAGGCACACCGCTATTGTAAAGAGGATATTGATAACCACCAGGTGCTTTGCCAACACGGGAACTTAAGTCCAATCTTTTTAGTTCATTCATTTGTTTTAAGCAATCAGCAAAGAAGGGATCTATTTTATTAAAACATTCTATGCTTTTTTGAATAAATTCTTCTTCGGTATTAAATGGTTTCAATGGCTCAAGTCCATACATATCTACTTGAGTATCCCAGGGAAAATAATCATTTACAAGATTTAATTTTTTCTGACGAATGTTGTGTATTTCTTCTACAACAGGCACAACGCTTTTTTCTACAGATGAATGAAATTGTTTGCAATCATTGACAGTATAATCATATCGACCTAATGCGGCATGCATATAATCTCTAAAGTTTTCAAATCCTGCATTTTGTGCTACTTGATGACGAAGTTTTATTAGTTCATCTAAAAGTTTGTTTAATTTTTCTTCGTCTTGTTTTCTTCTTTCATTAATAAGATAATAAACTTCCTTACGGATATTTCTATCTTTGTTTTTTAAGTAAATACTGGCTTGTTGGAGAGTCAGAGTTTTTCCTTCATAAGTAATAGTTTGTTGTCCGCTTATTTCTGCATATTGTTGTTGAAGTTCCTGAATTTTAGTAAAAAGGGGTACATTTTTTTCTCTAAATAATTCAATATCTTTTTTGATATTTTTCTTGAATACAGAAAATTCACTGTCAGGTAAGGACTTGAAAAATGGGCTTTCAAAGGTTTTTTTATTGATTTTATTTTGTTCAATTTGTAAATGCGGTTCTATTTCAGTAACAAAGTGAAGATATTTTTGCTTTAATGTTTCATCATTAGTGTGGCAGGTCATATTGATATAACGCCATCCACCTTCTTCTGAAATGACAGATAGTAGAGCATTCCAGTCAAATATAAATTGTAAGTAATCATTGTATGAATGGATAGGGCGGTTAATGAGTTCATCAAAATACTTTTGTAATTTTTCCCAAGAAGAGAAATCAATGTTATTGTAGTTCATAAAATTTTTTTGCGGCAAATTAAGGATTATTTTAGGTATTAAAATTTCAAAAAATTATCATTCTTTACCATCCTTATTATTATATTAGCAACTTCAATAAAATGTGATATGTCTATCTCTGTAAAAAATGTTACAAAAATTTATGGCAAGCAAAAAGCATTGGATAATGTTTCATTTGAAATAAAAAAAGGTGAAATAGTTGGATTTCTTGGTCCAAACGGAGCAGGAAAAAGCACTATGATGAAAATAATTACAGGATATATTCCACCAACATCAGGATATGTAGAAGTAAATGGTTTATCTATTTTTGAAAATTCGCTTGAAATCAAAAGACAAATTGGTTATTTGCCTGAACAAAATCCTTTGTATTATGAAATGTATGTAAAAGAATTTTTGGAATTTGTTGCAAAACTTTATGGCATAAAAAATGTTCAGCAAAAAGTAAAAGAAATGATTGATGTGTGTGGATTGGAAATTGAACAAAATAAAAAAATTAAAGCTCTTTCAAAAGGTTACAAACAAAGAGTTGGGTTAGCACAAGCATTGATTCATAATCCCTCTGTGCTTATATTAGATGAGCCAACTTCTGGTTTAGATCCTAATCAGTTAGAAGAAATAAGACAATTGATTAAGCAATTAGGCAAAAATAAAACGGTTATGCTCAGCACACACATTATGCAAGAAGTAGAAGCAGTGTGCAATAAGGTTATAATTATTCATCGTGGGAAAATAGTTGCTTCAGATGATATTCAACATATTAAAACAACCACAAGATCATCAAGAATTATTGTGGAATTTTCTAATGCTTTATCAGAAAAACATTTTGCTAAATTAGTAATACAAAAGTTAGATAAACTATCAGAAACAAAATGGATAATTGAATCTGAAAATGATATCTCCAAACAATTGATGCAAATAGCCCTTGATAATAATTGTACTATTGTTCAATTAACTAAGGAAGAGTTGAAATTGGAAGAAATATTTAAATCATTAACTCAATGAAAACTCTTACATATAAAATTTTTGTTACAAATATGAAAGGTTTATCTGGCTTAATAGCATTCTTTTTTTTATTTGTGAATTTTGTTATTGCTCAAAATAAAACTGATTCATTAGGAAGGAAGCAAGGATATTGGAAGGTTTATTATCCAAATTCTAAACATCTTGAATACGAAGGATTTTTCAAAGATGATAAGCCACAAGGTTTATTTAAATATTACTATGACCACGACACTATAAAAGCTAAATTAAATTTTGTAAAAGATGGGAAAGTTGCTTATGCAACATTATATCACTGGAATGGAAAAATAATGGCAAAGGGAAAATATATTGAACAAAAAAAAGATTCTGTGTGGGAATTTTACAATCAATTGGGTGAATTGATAAGTCGTGAAAATTATTTGCAAGGACAAAGGCATGGTTTAAGTATTACTTACTATGATTCATCAAAAATTTATCAAAAAATGCAATACATTTTGAATAAAAAGCATGGTTATTTTATTGAATATTTTACTGATGGAAAAATTAAAGGTATGGGTTATTACAAAGAAGATTTACCAGAAGGATACTTTGTATATTATGCTCCAAATGGCGTAAGAGTAGCATTGATGACTTATCAAAATGGATTGAGAAATGGCCCCACTGTAATGAAAGATAAAGATGGAAAAATCACTGAAAAAACGCTTTACAAAAACGGTTATCCGGTTAAAAATGAAAAAGAATCAGAAATGTTTTTTCAACAACATCCTGAAATGCTTCATAATGAATTCGGTCTTGAAAAAGATATAATTAAACTTTTTGAAAACAGAAATGAAAAATCATTTTTTATGGATAACATTACTACTGAAAACAAAAATGAACTTCTAAAAAATTTACAGCAAAAAAAATCTAATAATCCTAAACAAAAGATTAAAAAATAGATTTAAATGATTCTATAAAATCATTTAGAAATTTATTAAGATATTTTAAAAGGAAGTTTTTTACTTTAATTAAAATTTACCAAGCTCATCATTTATTAGTTTAAACATTTCTGTTTCAGTTATTTTGAACTCATAATATATTTGCTTTAAACAACTATCTGCATTATCTTTAAAATCTTTTAATCTCAAAAGTCCTTTAATACCAAATTTTTTGTATATTACATTTACTATTAATGCTGAAGACACATAAGCATCAGTAGAATTTGGTTTTTCATTAATTGTTTTGAATAAATTTTTATTAAATGGATAGTATTTACTTTTAAATACTTTAAGTAAGTTAGAATAAGATTGATTTAAACTTCCTCCAAAAAATGTTGCTATACCTTCACTTAAAAAATGCCCTGTTTTTATTTTATTATCAACAACAAGATGCACTAATTCATGTGGATAATAAAATATTCCTTTTCCGGAAATTATCATTTTAGCGTCATAAAATGTCTTTCCAGTAGTATATCCTGCGTAAAAAAAATTAAATCCTAATAAATACCCTAAACTCTCTGGACTTTTACAAACCACAAAATTCACAGAATCTATTTTTGCTGAAAAAATATAAATCATACTATCAAGAAAATTTTTTGCTTTTTCCATTTCTAATTCATTTGGGTTTAAAGATGGTTCAATAATGTATTTTATTTTGTCATAATTATATTTTTTCCAATTTGCTATTCTTTCTTCAAAAAGATTAAAAAGATACAAATTATTGTTTTGTTTTAAAATTCCAATTTCAACAATTGCAAATGGGTTGGAGTTTAAAGATGCATTAGTGTCATTTGGCGTAAAATTAAAATGACAAAATGAGGTAGTTATATAGCAAGTATCACCTTGAGAACTAATAGAAAGAATATATGGTTTAAAATAATTTAGTAAAGATTTTTGGGGATACTGAAATAGAGATGAATAAAACAATGAGTAGTCATTCCCAAATTGTTTTATTTGAGATGGTAGCCAATATTTTTTTCTAATAGAATCATTTTCTTCATACAAAAAATTTATCCAAAAATTCAAATACTCTTTACATGAAGATTGATTTAATGAAATACTTGCTAAAGAATGTAAATAAAATTTAGGGGATGAGTTCTCTTTTTCTTGTGAAAAAACAAAACTTAAATAAAAACAAAATAAAATAGAAAATAATATATGTTTCATAAAGATTTGTAATCTCTTGGTTTATTTGATGTAGGAGGATGGAGCAGTAAAATAGAGGGCATATTATAATCAAATAATAATTTTAATATATTATATGCAATACCAGAATTACCCAAAAACAAACCATTCAATGAAAACTTTCCATTTTTAAATCCAGTTTTCCAATTTAATTCACCAGTAGTATCCTTTTTATAAATTTCAAACACAATTTTATTTTTTGTTAAAGTTATTAAATTGTGATTTTTAGTTTTATATCCAATCGCCATTAACGTTTCTAAATTTCCTAACATTCCATGACATAAACAATGTGAATGTTCGAATCCTTCTTTAAGAATAGTCCCTTTTATTTTATTCCAGTTAATATCAAAGTTAATAGGCAGAAGATTTTCAATTTCTAAATAAGCATTTAATATACCAGATGAACCATGGCACCAAGAAGGGGATGTTATTAAAAAATCAGAATATCGTAAATCTCTCCAACCTTGATAACTCTCAAAAAAATAATTGTTATTATATTTTATAATACTATTTAAAAACATAATATCTTTTTTTGTGTAACCAAATAATTCATAATATTTTGATAGAGCATATAAAATACCTGCATTACCATGTGCAAAACCAACTAAATATTTAAATTTATTGCATTCCCATGTTATGCCATTGGATGTAATAATTGCTGATTTTAGTATTTTTTGATATATTTTTTGAATAGGTAGTATTAAAGAATTTAGTTTTTCATTTTTATAGTAGTCAATAAGTAAAATCAATAAACCAGAACATCCATTTAATACATCTATAAATGTATCAAATCTTATGTTATTTTTAACATATGGAACTAATTTCTGTTCAAATAATTCATTTAAATTTGTATTTTCAATATCGCCAATTATTTTACTATAATGCCAATAAAAATAAAGGGTTGAAAATGGAAAATGGTAAGGTGAAAAAAGATAATATGATTTTGAGGGATTAAAATTTTTAAAAGTAAAAAGAGATTTATTCATAATAGATTGTGCGACCCTTTTGTATTTTGATTCTTTTGTAAATTTATATAAGTATAAATAAAACAATCCCAATCCATCTAATCCGTCGTAAATTCCAAAATTTTTCGGAGCAAACTCCCATTGACCAACTCTTCCTACATTAATATCTATCCATTGATATGATTTACCTACACGTATCCTATCATTTAGTACCTTTTCTGCTATTTGAATAATGTGTTTTTTTATTTTTTTCGTATCATAATTATAAGGTAATGAATTATTGTTTAAACTTTTCTTTTCAAGAATCTTATTGTCTTTACTTTGTTCAAATTGATAAAAACACGAAATAGATTTTTCAATATATGAAATTTGATCTTTAATTACAGTATCAGATAATTTGTTTATTCTATTAACCATCGAATGAAACCCAGACTTTTTTAAAATATAATACCTGTTGTTTTTATCAAAAATAAATTTTTTAAATGGTTTTGTATAAAATATAGGATAATCTAAATTTTGTAATTCTTTTATTTCAGATTCAATTAATTCCTTTGGGAAACAATCTTTATCATATGAACTATACAAATAATTCAAAATTTTTATTCTTTTAGAATAACTTTTTAAATTATCTGGATGTAAACTCTCTTTAAGAATTATATTATAGACATTTGTATGTCTCATTAACACTCTAGTACTAATATTATATTGATTAATTAAGCTTTTAACAATGGAAATTAACCACTTTTTATTAATCATAATGAATCTACAACAACTATCAAAACCGTCGCAAATTTTCGAGCACATAACATCTATGGCTATCTTTTTATCAGATTTACTTGGAATGTGATAAGAATATTTAGGAAAGCTTTGAATTAAGTATTCTATCTTTTTGTTTCTACTAAAAAATAATTTTGTGTGTGAAGAATGAATTGCTTCAAGGGATATACCACCAAAATTTAATCCTACATTATCTATTTTATTTGGTGTCCAAAAAGGAAGAAGTCCAGTGCCAATAACAGATTCTTTATAGTAATTTTCAATTAAAGGATAAGTATCGTTAATTGATGATTTTATTATGGGTTTAAATAAACATTCAGTGTCAATAAAAACAGGTATTGTTTTCTTTACAATTATATTATCAGCAATTATATCAGATATTCCTAAAGAATAAAATAGAGCAAGGTATTTTCCAATATTCTCGTAATATAACTTAACCCCCTTCTTTGAATTATTAGGTACATAATTAACAAACTCTTCCCAATAATAATTACATTTTATTAGCCTCTTTGGAAATATAAAAGGCAAATTATAACCTTTTTCATTAATTTTTCTTATAATACATTCAAAAACTAAACTACTTTCATAAGGTTTTACTTTATATGCAATTTTTGAACCAGATTGAAATATTATCACTGTATGTGTTTGACCATTGTTGTGAAAATCACCAATTGGCCATTGAATGGAGATGGGCACACTATCTATACCAAAATAATTCTGGATATCTTTTTTATCATTTAAAAATCTGTCAATAAGATCAGAAAAATATTTGACATAATTTTGAATTGAAATATCAAGAATTCTTTTGAGTTGAGGATATTTACTAAAACAAGAATAAAATAATTCTTTTTTTCTAATAAACAAAATATTCTTGCGACCATCTTTATAAGTATCACTTAAGCTATTATATGTGTAAAGTATGGGAAATTTAATTAATTCAAAAATTTGTATTGATATTGCTTCTGAAATAGAATTTATAAACAAAATGAGATTTTCATTATAGTTAATACTTTTTTGAAGTAATATAAATACACTATTTTTAATTTCATTAAAATCATTATGACTAATTTCTTCATCAAATTCCTTTCTTAAATATTCATCACTTGAAAAATAAAATTTCATCTCGCACTAACTTCATTCATACAACCAGAAAATCCGGTCTAATTATTATCAAATTTACTATTCTAAACCTATTGCAAACTCATATCTATCTACAACAAGTTTGAAACCAGATGGAGATTCAGAAATATCAGCCTTTTTTATTTGAACTTTAGGTACATCACTAAAACAACAATGTACAACCGTGCCATCACACCCGCTTCCACTACCAGTTCCAGATGACCCTAATGCTCCATTGTATCTTTCAACTAGGAATTCTAACTCCTCTTTTCTCATTTTAATTACTTCAGTTAAAGCCATAAATTTAATTTTTGATGTTATTATTGGCTGTAAAAATAAGTAAAAAGATATTTATTTACAAATAAAAAATCACTTTTTTCCTAAATATTTTTAAATAGTTTTTTAAGTTGCTGTATTTCAGTAATTTAAATTTTTAAAATTATTTATAATTTAAAGTATTAAAAATATACCTCCTCCTCTTTTTTGTTCTTTTTAAACCTCATATTCCTATTTCTAAACTTACCTATCCTTTAATATCATTAATGTTACTATTTAGCTTATAATTAAACCTCAATGACGCAAAGATTTTTATGACAAGAATTGCACGAATTATTTTTCAATTTTTAGTATTCATTTTTCACATCTTTGCGCCTTAGCATTAAAAAATTTAATAGTGATGAATAGTAACTTATTAATTAAATTTTTCAATTCCACTTAAATACTAATTTTACACTATATTCGCCGCAAAGTATAATAGTAAGTTTTTAGTTTTTAATGCTGACGCTAGCGGTCAGCATGCTGATATTTTGCGTAGCAAAATCGTCAGCATTTTGATTTTAGAATTTGAAATGAAAAAAACTAAACACTGAAAAAACTCAACACTAAATGAAAGCATTATTTATCAAAGAAATACGAAGTTACTTAAATTCTCTGACAGGGTTTTTAGTGATACTTGTATTTTTAATTGTAACTGGTTTATTCTTGTGGATAATACCTAATGAAGCAACGGGCACTAACATTCTTGAAAATGGTTTTGCATCATTAGAAAGTTTGTTTTCCCTGGCTCCTTGGGTGTTTTTAATTTTAATTCCTGCGATTAGTATGAAATTATTTTCTGAAGAAAATAAAGCAGGAACAATGGAATTATTACTTACAAAACCACTTACAGAATTACAAATTGTATTAGCAAAATATCTTGCAGGTGGTGTCATTGTTCTCTTTTCTTTATTGCCAACTTTGATGTATTATTATACAGTATATCAATTAGGTTATCCAAAGGGAAACATTGATGTTGGCGGCACATGGGGTTCTTACATAGGTTTGTTTTTTTTAGGATTTACATTTTTGGCTATTGGAATTTTTGCATCGGTCTTAACAGACAATCAAGTGGTAGCATTTATTTTGTCGCTAGTAATGTGTTATTTATTTTATAATGGATTTGAATACATTGCTACATTCTTCAGTAAAAGTGGCTCTGTGAGTTTATTTATATCATCATTAGGAATAAATTATCATTATTACAGTATGAGCAGAGGTGTTATTGATTCTCGTGATGTATTATATTTTATTACAGTCATCATTATTTTTATACTGGCTACACGGCTTGTATTACAAAGCAGAAAATGGTAATTATGCAAAAGAAAGAATTAAAATATAACTTAAAGAAAAGAGATATAACAAATTTTGTTGCTATTGTATTAGCATTATTTATTTTGAATTTTATATTTAGTTTTTATTTTTTTAGATGGGATTTAACTTCTGAAAAAAGATACACGCTTTCTCCATTTACTAAAAAGTTTATTAAAGAAATTGATGATATTGTTTACTTAAAAATTTATTTAGAAGGTGATTTACCACCAGAATTTAATAAACTTAAAAAAGAAGTTAAAGAACTATTAGATGAAATGCGCATTTACAATGATAATATCCAGTATGAATTTTTTAATATAAATAGTTTAGGAAATAAAGAAGATATACAAAACCTTGAAAAACAATTGTACGAAAAAGGAATTATTCCCGAACAAGTTGTAGAAAAAAAGAACAATAAAAAATCAGAAAGTTTAGTATGGCCAGGGGCTATTGTGTCTTACAAAGGAAAAGAAACTGTGTGGCAAATTTTTTCTCGTCAGTTAGGTTATTCTCCACAAGAAAATATCAATCACGCATTGAATGAAATAGAATATGGCATTTGTAATGCTATACATAAATTAAAAAGAAAAAAACGTCCTGAAATATCAATAGTAGAAGGACACAAAGAATTAGATACTTTGCATTTAAATGATTTAATAAGATCACTTGCAGAAGATTATACAGTAACCAGAATTAAAATCAATCATAAACTACACGCTCTAAAAGATTTAGATGCTATTATTATTCCAAAACCAGATACTGTAATTGATGAAAAAGATAAATTTATTATAGATCAATTTGTAATGAAAGGTGGAAAAGTGCTATGGCTTGTAGATCCTGTAAAACTTAATTTAGATTCATTTAGGATGAAAGGATTTACTTTAGCATTAAACAACAATACAAATTTGGAAGATATGCTTTTTCGCTATGGTGTTCGTGTAAATGCTGATTTAATTCAGGACTTGCAATGTGCTCCGATTCCAGTAAATGTGGGCTTCTCAAAAGGACAACCTAATTTTAAACTATTCCCATGGATATTTTATCCACTTATCATGCCTAATTCATCACATCCTATTGTAAAAAATTTAGATTTAATCAGAACTGAATTTGTAAGTAGCATTGATACACTTAGTACATCAGGTATTAAAAAAACTATTCTTTTAACCACTTCTAAAAATACAAGAGTTACACCTGTTCCATTAAGAGTTTCATTAGCCATAACGCAATTTAAATTAAATGAAAAATTGTTCAATCAGGGACAAAAGCCCATTGCGGTATTACTTGAAGGTACTTTTAAATCTTTGTATGCTAATCGCATTCCTACAGTAATAATGGAAGACAGCACTATTCAATTCAAAGAAGCAAGTGTACCTAACAAAATGATAGTGATATCAGATGGTGATATTGCTAAAAATGATTTCAACAGAATGACTGGTGTTATTTATCCACTGGGCTATGATAAATTTACCAATCAAACATTTGCAAACAAGCAATTTTTATTGAATTGTATCAGTTATTTATTAGATGATTCAGGGCTTTTGCAATTACGATCTCGTGAAGTAAAATTGAGATTATTAGATGTGAAAAAAATTGATTTGCAAAAAACAAAGTGGCAAATTTACAATGTGCTTTTACCACCATTGATTATATTAGTGTTTATTCTTATCCAAACTTATTTACGTAAGAAAAGATATGCAAGATGAGTTAGTGTAGGGCTTAATTTTCAATAATCAATGTTCAATGCTCAATTCTCAAAATTGCTATTCACTTTTCACTCTTCACTTTTCACTCTTCACTTTCTACTCCCATTCAATAGTAGCAGGTGGTTTGGAACTAATATCATAAACAACTCTGTTTACGCCTTTTACTTTATTGATAATGGTATTTGAAATTTCTGCTAATATCTCATAAGGCAAATGCACCCAGTCGGCAGTCATTCCATCAGTAGAATGCACTGCACGCAATGCTACTACATACTCATAAGTTCTTTCATCGCCCATTACACCTACACTTCTGGTATTTAATAAAATAGCCCCTGCTTGCCATATTTTATCATACCAACCAGATTTTTTTAGTGCATCAATATAAATTGCATCGGCTTCTTGTAGTATTTGAATTTTTTCAGGTGTAATTTCTCCAATAATTCTAATGGCCAAACCTGGTCCAGGAAATGGATGACGGTTTAATATATTTTCAGGTAAGTTTAATAACTTGCCTACTCTTCTTACTTCATCTTTGAAAAGCATTCTCAAGGGTTCAATAATTTTCAGATGCATTTTTTCAGGTAATCCACCAACATTATGATGAGATTTGATTGTAGCACTTGGTCCTTTTACAGATACACTTTCTATTACATCAGGATAAATAGTACCTTGGGCTAACCATTTTACATCTTTGATTTTATGGGCTTCTTCATCAAATACATCTATAAAAATTTTTCCAATAGTTTTTCTTTTTTGCTCGGGGTCTGAAATTCCTTTTAATGCATCATAAAATTTTTGTTTAGCATCTACTCCAATCACATTTAATCCCAAATCTTTATATGAATGTAATACTTGTTCAAATTCATTTTTTCTTAATAATCCATTATCTATAAAAATACAATACAAATTTTTTCCAATGGCTTTATGAATGAGTAATGCTGCCACACTTGAATCTACACCACCTGAAAGCCCTAATACAACTTTTTCATTGCCAACAGTATTTTGAATATCTTTAATAGTTTCATCTACAAAAGATTGTGGTGTCCAATCTCCTGAACATTGACAAATATCAAACACAAAATTAGATAGCACTTGCATTCCGCATTCAGAGTGATAAACTTCAGGATGAAACTGCACTGCAAATATTTTTTTATCAGGATATTCATAAGCAGCAACAGGAATACTTTCGGTAGAAGCACTGATATTAAAAAATTCTGGTAATTGAAGAATACTGTCTCCATGACTCATCCACACTTGTGCATTGTCTTTAATGTTTTTCATTAACAATGATGAAGGATTGATTTTAGTGAGACGAGCACGACCATATTCACGAATAGCACTTTTTTCAACCACACCGCCGTTTAATTTAGCAAGTAATTGTGCACCATAACAAATACCAAGCACTGGTACTATTCCTAAAAATGTTTCTAAATGCGGCATTGGGGCATCAGGGTCATTTACACTATATGGGCTTCCTGATAATACAACACCTTTGATATCTGGACTTAATTTGAATTGATAATGATAAGGATGCACTTCGCAAAATACATTGAGTTCTCTTATTTTTCTTGCAATGAGTTGAGTATATTGAGAACCAAAATCAAGTATAATTATTTTTTGGTGCATAAAAATTTTTGGCAAATGTAATTAGAAAATAGGATGAAACATAAAGCATTTAAATTCAATATAAATTTGCGAAAAAATTTAGATATTATTGAACATTAAAATCTCTCCAAACTTTTTCGTATTTTGCGAAAAAATTTTTATATGCAAAAGTTTGAAGAATCTGAACTAATACTTTCTAAAAATCATCGTTTGTATCACATCAATTTGAACAACGATGATATTGCAGATACTGTTATTGTTGTAGGTGATCAGAATAGAGTAGAAGCCATTAGTAAATACTTTTCCAAAATTGAATACACTTCTCAACACCGCGAATTTGTTGCACATACGGGCTATTTTAATAACAAAAGAATAACCGTGCTTTCAACAGGTATTGGCACAGATAATATTGATATTGTATTAAACGAGTTAGATGCCGCTGTTAATATAGACCCTGTAACTCGCACTATTAAAGATAAAAAAAGACAATTAAAAATCATTCGTTTAGGAACAAGCGGAGCATTGCAGGAAGAAATTAATGTAAATGATATTGTTGTAAGCACACACGGACTTGGTTTAGATGGGCTTTTGAATTTTTATAATGTCAATGACTCTATTTATGATCATTCTATCAGCAAAGCTTTTATACAGCATACTAACTGGTTGAATACACTGCCTTATCCTTATTGCGTAAGTGGTTCACAGGAGTTAATTGAAAAATTCAAAGGTTTATCAGGTGTGCATTTTGGAATTACGGCTACTGCTCCTGGATTTTATGGACCACAAGGGCGTCAGTTGCGTCTTTCAGCGGCTATGCCCGATTTGAATGAAAAACTGACTTCCTTTGATTTCAATGGTTTGAAAATTACCAATTTTGAAATGGAAACTTCTGCCTTGTATGGATTAGGCAAAGCACTTGGTCATCAATGTGTAACGGCCTGTGTTATTATTGCCAACCGCATTATTCGTCAATTTACCAAAAATTACAACGAAAGCGTTGAAAAACTTATTCAGTTGAGTTTAGAAAAACTAACATGAGTTTGTTAGTAAAAAGATTTTTTCACCTCAAAAAAGCAGTGTCTTATATTCTATCTTTGGGGGCAATATGGAAACTTTTAAGGATAATAATACCCCGCAAAAAATTCAGGCACTCATTAAATTAATTGATGACCCCGATGAAAACATCTATTCAGAAGTAAAACAACAATTATTATTGTTAGGACCTGTTGCATTGCCGTATTTAGAAAAGATATGGAATGACACAATGAATAGCTGGATTGTTCAAAGGGTAGAAGAAATTATTGAAGACATTAAATTTAATGAACTTGCCAAAGAATTGATTAACTGGAAATATCGGAATCAGGAAGATTTATTGTATGCAGTGTATCTTATCAATCATTTTCAATATTCAGAAGTTACATTAGAGTATTTAGAAAAAAAATTAGAACAAATTAAAAAAGACATCTGGATAGAATTTGCCGAAGACCTTACTGCACCCGAAGAAATTGAAATCATCAACTACATTTTATACAATGTGTATGAATTTGCTCCCAATATAGCCAATTATCATTCTGTTCAAAATAATTATTTGCATTATGTTTTAGAAAATAAAAAAGGCAATAGTGTATCATTAGGTATATTGTATTTGATAATTGCACAAAAATTAAAGTTGCCCATCTTTGCTGTGAATATCCCGTATTATTTAATACTCACTTACATTGATAATTTTGCTAATTTATTTGATGCTTCATCAAACTCCTTGCAGGAAGCCACATTGTTTTACATAAATCCTTTTAGTAAGGGTAATTTGTTACAAAAAAATGATATTAGAGAATTTTTAAATCAGATGAATATTGAAGAAAGTGATCAATATTATATTCCTTGTTCAAATGTAGATGTGATAGAAAAATTATTGATGAGCATTGCTAATTCTTACGCCCAGCAAGGAAATTCTGTGATGTATAAAAAGTACAAAGATATTGCAGTAAGATTGAAGGCAGAGTGAAGGATTACTAAACTTATCAGGGCTGAGCATTCGGGCAATGGTGGGGTCATACAACCTCCCGTTCATATTGATAAGTCCAAACTCGTTCATCATCTCGTGGCCTGTATAGCCCCTTATCAGCCATGCAGGTCGTGGAGTAAGGTTGTTATACATTGCCGTTGCGGGGTTTCTTTCTCTTCCAAATGCATCATAACTGGTTTGGTACACTACATCACCTTGTGTGGAATAAAAGGAAAACACGCCACTATCACTGATAGAGTAGGAGTATGAAAAGATATTTTTTGTTGTGTTGCTTATGAGCATAATAAGGTGATACAAAGATACTAATATTTTCTCATACTTGAATTAAACTTATTAAAATTTTGTAGATTTGAACTTAAACCTAAACTTGCTGTTAGGTGTTGGTGGGGCAATAAAATAAATTTGATATAATTGATGTTTGCTGTAAAATAGAACATTTTTGCTGATTTTTAACTGATATTGATTAAATAAAACTGATTTAAAATCATTAAGTAATTCTTTTTTAGAAGTCCATCTTTCAGGTTTATATAAAATATATTTACTCTTAATAGGAGTTGTAATAATAACATTTTGTATGGTATCTAATGCAATAACATCTTTAATTGTTGTACAGAATCCTGATATTAATGATAGATTATTATATTTTTTATAATCACAATCACAATTATAGTAACAATTTTTACTAGAATAACCAAAATATGCTTTGTTTGAATAATACATACTGATTTTTATAGTTGTATCTGGTATTTTTTTATGAGTGGCAATTTGAATTAAAACACTATTTTGTTGTAACAAATAATTGTACATTTCACTATCAATAGCATTAACTAATTTCTTAAAAACATTGACATCAATATAGTTTAAATAAGGTTTCTCTGAAATAACTTTTTCAAATTTCAATAATTTCTCATTTAATGTATCTTTTAATATTTTTAATGAATGATTTTGGGAAAAACATTCAATGGAAAATATAAATATAACTAATTTCATTATTTTTATTTTCAACTTCAAATTCATTCACTTTTTTGTTATTTCATCTAAACCAAAATAAAAAATGGTTATACAAATTTATATTATGTAAATATCCATTAAAATGATAATTTGTTTCATAATCTTTTGGAGATATTGTAGGTACAAATTGATTTTTTGTATTCCAATAACCCAATTTTGAAATATTTATTTCCATAACATCAGTTCTATTTAATGTAAATACTTGATTACCTCCGTAAACTTTAAAGTCATAGGTACCTGAAGTAACTTGATAATTAGCAATATCAGTTGGACCAAAAAATGAAAAACCTTTTCCGTATTTTGGATGAGTATGAGATTCAAATAATGCTCCTTCCGGAGGTTTTGCAGGTTCAACTTTTCCACCAAAAGGGCTTCCATATTTAATCCTTACAACACTTCCATCCGGCATCTCATACCAACTCGCTTCCATTTCCCAAAAATTTGCTCTCGCCATCACAGCACTTACTCTCCTATATCCACTATAATTCAAATTGCCCTCATAACTACTTCTATAATTGGCATATACACTCAATTCATAAGCCCCTGTAGATATTGCCCCACCTAATATTGCGTTGACAATTATTTGTTCGGTACTTCCTCCGTTCAATGCTGAACCTACTGCTCCCGCTGTAGCACCACCTAAAAATGCTCCGGCAGTTCCTCCAATTGCTCCTCCTACAAACCCTCCTGAGGCCCCTGATACAGCTCCTTTCCATGCGCCTTCAAATATATCATCTCCGCTTAATGCCGCGAAACCGCCTCCTGAAATAGCACCAGATGTAGCACCCCCAGCAATAGCTCCAAGTGCAGTTGATCCAGCAAATGAACTCCCGGCTATTGCTCCACCTACTGTACCTCCTACCCATCCTGATACTCCTCCGATAACACCACCAGCACCCATATAAGCCCATGTCTTACCTGAACTAAAATCCCATTTAAATGGATTCATTGTTCCATTTGCAATGCTTCCTCCTTGCCACATTCCTATATCTACACCAATCGCTATTGGCACAGCCCACCATTGTCCCGTAGTAATTGCCAGTAAAGTAAATATAAACTCCCCACTCGGGTCTTTGTATTTGAGAGGGTTATTGAGAACATAGGTGTATCTGTTGTAACCACGCACACTGGTAGCGTCTTGAACAAAGTTATCAGGGCTGAGCATACGGGCAATGGTGGGGTCATACAACCTTCCGTTCATATTGATAAGCCCGAACTCGTTCATCATCTCGTGGCCTGTATAGCCCCTTATCAGCCAGGCAGGTCGTGGAGTAAGGTTGTTATACATTGCCGTTGCAGGGTTTCTTTCTCTACTAAATTCAACTAATAAATGCAACTTTTGGAGTAAAAAAATTATATTTTTC
>DAONJS010000014.1:0-61859 GCA_035405785.1 Bacteroidia bacterium | reverse complement strand
GAAAAATATAATTTTTTTACTCCAAAAGTTGCATTTATTAGTTGAATTTAGTAATTAATTAATTGACTTTTATTCATAAATGAAGCAGAATCATCAATGTGAATAATTAAATTATTATTTTCATTTTTGATAACCTTAATTGAATTTTTTGATGCGTTGTAAAATTGAATGATGATACTTGATACTAATCCAATTAAAGTACCAATTAGTAAATCTGAAAATAAAATTGCGATGATTGTAATAACAAAAGGAATAAATTGAGTTTTTCCCTTTTTATACATTAGAGAAAATGTAGAAGGTTTTGAAAGATTAAATCCAACGATAATTAAGATTGTTGCAAGTGATGCAAGTGGAATAAGATTTAATAAATCATTCAAAAATACTACACTTAATAAAAGCCAAACTCCATGCAATATCGTAGATAATTTTGTCTTGGCATTAAAACTTATGTTTGTGCTACTTCTTACAATTACTTGTGTAATTGGTAATCCACCAATCAAACCTGATAAAAAATTTCCAATACCTTGTGCAACCAATTCTCTGTTTCTATTAGTTATTCTTTTTTGAGGATCTAAATTATCAGCGGCTTCTACACATAAAAGTGTTTCAATACTTGCAACAAACGCTATAATGAAAGCAAAATACCATACATTTTTACTTGCAATATTATTCCATTCAACAATTTTTATTGAAGATGATAATTCATTAAACGGTGGAATATAAACAAGATGTTCTTTACTTATAGAACCTGGATAAATACTATTTAATAACATTACTATTAAAACTCCAAAAATAACAATAGCCAAAGGGTATTGAACAATTCTTGTAAATTTTGGGAAAATCTTGCTAAGTAATTTTTGCCATAATGAGAGAACTATCAATCCTGAAAAGAAAATAATTGTTGATGCAGGATGAATATACCTCCAAAAATTGATCAATTCAGTAAAAGTATTTTGTTCATCTGGTTGATTAAATGCAATATCACCTTCAAAATCTTTATCGTATCCAAAAGCATGCGGCAGTTGCTTAAGAATAATTATTATTCCTATTGAAGTAAGCATTCCTGTAATTACTGATGAAGGAAAATAATATGACAATTTACCTAATCTTATTATTCCAAAAATGATTTGTAAAATACCTGCTAAAACAACTGATAGAAAAAAATCATTCAAATTTCCTAAAGTGCTAATAGCAGAAAGGCAAATTGCCACTAATCCTGCTGCAGGTCCACTAACCCCAAGTGCAGAATTACTAATTATTCCCACAACAATTCCTCCAATTATACCAGATATTAAACCACTGATGGGAGGTGTTCCACTTGCTAGTGCAATACCTAAGCAAAGAGGTACTGCAACAAAAAACACAATTACTGAGGCACTTATGTCCTCAATATGAAATTTATATTTCATAATATTTAATTTTAATGAATAATTTTTGTAAGATAGGAAATTATCAAATACAATTTAAAGAAAAATGAATAAAAAAATACACTACCAGCAAGGTGGTTTTGAGATATTACTAATACTTAAATAATTGTATTGGTTTTGACTAACAAAATTCAAAATTTTTTTAGAAAATAATAAAATATTTATTCCAAAAACAAAATGTTCAAAATCTTTAATTAAATCGTCATCAAATTTATCATCATCTTCTTTTGAATCATTTTCAATTTCTTCTACTAACTGAACTTCAAACAACTGATTTTTCTTTAAAAGTAACGATAAAGATAAAATACTTTCACTTAAAAAAACTACTAAAAATATAAAACTAAAAAACTTAATTAACTTCATCGCTGCAAATATAATTAAAACAATTCCATATAAAATATGAAAAAATTAAAACACTAATACTTTCATAACTTGCCCAATTATATTATTGATATTATTTTAGCGGCAAATTGTTTAGATGATTGAATTGATATTTTTAGGTACAGGCACTTCTCAGGGTGTTCCGCTGATTGGATGTCAATGTGAAGTATGTGAATCTAATGATGATAAGGATAAAAGATTAAGAAGTTCTGTTTTAGTCCGCACTCTAAAAACTACAATTGTAGTTGATACTGGCCCTGATTTTAGACAGCAAATGTTGAGAGAAAAAGTCAATCAATTAGATGCTGTGCTTTTTACTCACGAGCATAAAGATCATATTGCTGGTTTAGATGATATTAGAGCATATAATTTTATTTTAAAAAAGAAGATGCCTGTATATGCCAATGCAAGAGTTATCAAGGCATTAGAAAGAGAATTTCATTACATATTTCATGATGAAAAATATCCGGGTGTTCCTGAAATTGAAATTCACGAAATAAATATCAATGGATTTATTATCGGTGATATTCAAATTTTGCCTGTAGAAGTGATGCATTACAAACTACCAGTTTATGGATTCGTATTCAATAAAAAAATTGCATACATTACAGATGCTAATTACATAAGTGAATCTGAAAAAGATAAATTAAAAAATTTAGATGTACTAATACTCAATGCTCTAAGAAGGGAAAAACACATTTCACATTTTACATTGAATGAAGCAATAGAATTAATTCAAGAATTAAAGCCACAAAAAGCGTATTTAACTCACATTTCTCATCAATTAGGCAAACATGAAGCGGTTAGTAAAGAACTGCCTGAAAATATTTTCTTGGCTTATGATGGATTATCTATTGTTATAGAATAAACGGATTTTTCAATAGTTTTAGATATTACAAAATGAATTGATACTTTTACTCCACCAAGGCTTTTACATACTGATATTTTTCATAAACTGATGAAGATGTTTTATTGTTGTACTCTGGTCCTGAAACAATTGCATTGATTTTAAATTGTATGTTATCTTTATTACCACCGTGAGTAAGTATATACTTATTGATATTATCTTTTAGAAAATCACCTCTCATTTTTGATAAAACAATATTTGTCATAGATGCAGGCACCTTAGATGCACTCGCTGTGATAAAAATTTTCACTTTTCCATCTTTTGATTTTTCAATGATATTAGTAATAAATTTCTTCCATTTCACATCATTTGTATCAATAGCATATTCTTTATATTTGAAATACATTTCAAAACGAGTAATATCCTCTTTAGATTTTTTTTCTACATTGATAGAAAGCGTTTTAATTGTAAGCCCTTCTGGTAATTCTGCTGCATTTAAAATCAAGGGATCACCATAGTATCCACTTTTATAAGGAGTAATTGTATAATTTAATCCTGATATTAGTTCTATTTTATCTATATTTCCTTTGGCATCCGTTACTTGTTCAATTTGATTACCATTATCTGATTTTATGACAATAGATGCATCTGCAATTGGTTTTTTGGTTTTTGAGTGAATGACTTTTACAGATAAAAGTTTTTTAGATCCTGTTGTTCCTTCTTTATTCAAAAAGAAAATTTCAGTTAATGACTCACCTAATTGTGTTTCTGGCGTTTGAATAATTCTTTCTTCAATAGTTTTATGCTCATGTTCCAAAACTAAAGTGTAAGTTTTATTTGATGATAAAAGGATATTACTGATATTTCCATTGTCATCAGTTTTATATACACCATAGTTTTTTGATTTAGTACTTTCTACTACATACAATACTGCATCTTTAACGGGTTTCTTCTCTTTTGCATCATTAAAACAAGATATATTAAGTATAACACCTTTTTCTTTTACTGAAATTTTTCCTAATACTTTTACTGGTTCTAATTTCAATTCTTTTTGTATTTCCTGATATGACTCAGATTTATCAGCATAAATTTCATCGCTAAAAAATTCTTCACCATTAGATTGATATGATATTTTGTAACTTGCACCAGGTCTTAATGTAAATACAAAAGTACCATTTCTTTGTGGTCTTGAGATTCCAACAATTTCTCCTGATTCTTTATCTGTAAGGATAATGGTTATATCATCCGGAAGAGACTCACCGAATGCGGCAAGTATTTTTCCTTTATAAATAACAACTGGTTTTTCGGCACTTTCAGGAATTGAGATTTGATAAATATCTTTATCTCCAAATCCACCATCTTGTACAGAAGCATAGTAAGCTCTTTTGCCATCAGGAGATGTTACATAAAAAATATCATCATCTGTAGTGTTTATTGGATAACCGATATTGATAGGTTCAGAAAACTTTCCTTCTTCATCCATAACAGAATAAAAAATATCAAAACCACCCATACTAGAGTGCCCATTGGATGAAAAGAATAAGGTTTTTCCATCAGGGTGCATAAACACACCGTCTTCATCAAATGGAGTGTTTATTGGATAACCTAAATTTTGGGCTTTGCTCCATTTTCCATTTGGCAATTTTACTACACGATAAATATCCCTGCCTCCCTTTCCTCCTGGTCTGTTAGAAACAAAATATAATGTATTTCCATCAGGTGATAAACAGGCATGGGTTTCCCAATACGGCGTATTGACATCTGAACCAAATGATTGTGGTGTTGTCCAATTTTTTCCATCCCAAGTTGAATAGTAAATATTTCCTCCATCTTCATCTTTGTACAGAATTAAAATTTGTCCATCAGCACTTAAGTTGATAGATGCCTCGTGTCCGCAGGTATTGACATATTCACTTATTGGTTTAGGTTTTGACCAAGTTTTATCATCTATTTTATAAGAAACAACAATATCTTCATAAAATCCTCCATCAATTGTTTTTTCATTGCAAAATCCACCAGGTCGACGGGTAGTATAAATAAGCATTTGTTCGTCTGCAGTAAGTACAGCGCCATATTCCGGATATTCACTATTGATGCTATCTCCCATATTAGTAATTTTTATATTGATTGGATGAGAGTATAGGGTTTTAGCGTAATTAACTTGTTCTTTTTTTAATGTAACTTCTTTTTCCCAAGATTTTGCTGCTTTTCCAAGTGCTTGCAAAAACCTGTCATAATAATTTAATGCTTCATCAAATTTGTAATTAAAATGTAGTGCTTGTGCATAATAATAAAGTGCTAATGGAGGTGCAGATTTTTCAGAAGGATCATCAGGAATATAATTTTTTTTAATTTTATTGATAGCTTTTGCAAGATATTCTTCTGCTTTTTGTTTTTCTGTTGGAGAATACAAATATGCTTTTCCTAACAAATAATTGATATTCGCATTGTAGGGTTCTAATTCATAAGCATTTAAATAATTTTGAATAGCCAGTGAATAATTATTCTCAAGCATTAATTGATTGCCTTCCAAAAAATATTCTTTGTAAGAAAGTCCGGATAATACCTGTGAGTAAAAATTACTTACTATTACAAAAAACAATGATGAAATAAAAAATACTTTGAATTTCATAGATAAATAGTTTTTGAGTGTAAATTTATGAAATTATTTATTTTAAAATAAGTTTTCATTCCAATTCCATTTCAAGCAAATGGCGTCTGTTTCTTTTTGATGGAAAAAGTAATCTTTTATTTTCTTTGATAAAATAAAGAATAAAATAAACAATCACAGGGCTTCCAAATGTAAAAAATGACAAATAAATAAAATACTTTCTGATTTTGACAGAACTGATGCCTAAATACTTTCCTAACGATTCACATACACCAAATGCATTTTGTTCAAACCAAAAAATTATTTTTTCCATAAGTGCAAAGATAAGTAAGATTTTTCAATTTTGTATCAGGAACAAAAAATAATTACCATTGCCGCAAAATATTAATTGAAATTTTAATGAAAAAAATTGCTAAATTCATATTAGCAAACAAATTAGTTTTAACAACAGGTATTATTTTACTTTCAATTGTTTTGGCTTATTTTGCATTAAAAGTAGAAGTAGCATTTCAGTATGTAAAATTATTGCCTGACTCTGACCCTGCAGTTGGTCAATATGAAAAATTTAAAAAATACTTCAAACAAGATGGTACGGTTTTACTTATTGGCACAGATTTTCATCATCTTTATTCTCCAAAAGTTTTTAGTGAATGGAAAGCATTAGGAGATAGAATTAAAAAAATTAATGGCATTCAATCGGTTGTAAGCATTGATAGATTACTCAAAATCACCTACAATGACTCTTTGGAAAAATTTGAAATCAATCAGATTTCACTTCCTGAAAAGATAGATAGTTTGTCAATTAAAAACTTTTTAGATGATATTCAGGAAAATAAATTTTATGAAGGTTTGATTTTTGACAAGAAAAAAGATGTTACAATAATGACTGTTACTTTCAATGAAAAAGAATTAAACTCTAAATTAAGATTGAGTATAACTGATTCCATTACCAATCACGCATCTATTTTTGAAAAAAACACGAATGTATCACTTCATTTATCAGGAATGCCGTTTATCCGCACAGTAATGATGAGAAAAATTTCATCAGAAACAAGTTACTTTTTTATAGTAGGATTAATAGTTGTTTCCATTTTGTTGTGGATATTTTTCAGGTCGCCATTGGTTATTTTATTTTCAATGGTTGTTGTTGTATTTGGTGTAGTATCTGCGTTAGGATTGATGGTAATAATGGGTTATCAATTAACTATTCTTTCGGGCTTATTACCTGCATTGCTTATAATTATTGGTGTTCCAAATTGTATTTTAATTATCAATAAATATCATCACGAATTACGGGCAGGATACTCTGTAGAAAAAGCATTAGAATTATCAATCAGAAGTTCAGGTAATTCTTTATTTTTTGCCAATGTTACTACGGCTATTGGATTTGCTGTTTTATCATTAATTGATAATCAAATTTTATACGAGTTTGGAATTATAGCATCCATCAGTGTAATGTTAGTTTATGTTTATTCAATGGTTTTAATACCTTCTATATTCAGTTGGCTACCTGCTCCAAAAGAAAAACATTTAATGCATCAAGAAAAAAAATGGTTAAGAAAAAGTTTGAATAACATTGCCTTATGGACATCTTATCATAGAAGAATAATTTTTATTACTGTTATAGTTATTGCTATTATTGGATTATATGGATTTACAAAAATTAAAGCACTTGGTTATGTAGTAGATGATGTACCACAAAGAGAAAAAATGATGCAGGATTTAAGATATTTTGAAAATAAATTAGGTGGTGTTTTGCCTTTTGAAATAATTGTAGATACTAAAAAAAACAAAGGGATATTTGCTAAAAATGGTAAGGTGCTTTACCGCATTCACAGAGCACAAAAATTATTACTACAATATCCTGAATTAAGCCGTTCATTATCTATAGCAGATGCAGTAAAGTTTTTAAATCAAGCATATAATGGCAGATATTCTATGCCTGCAGTTTCTGACCTAAAAAAAATTTCAGACATATTAAAAACAAATTTTGATAAGTCAAAAAGTTCTGAAAAAAATTTAATTTCTAATTTTATTGATACATCTTATCAAATAGCACGTATTAGCACTCAAATGAAAGATATTGGTTCTATTAAAGTAAAACAATTATTAAATAACATTCAACCAAGATTAGATTCTATTTTTAATTATGATGAGGATAATCATCAATGGTTACCAGAAGAAGAAAAATCGGAAGTAAGCATTACAGGGAATAGTATTTTACTATTAAAAGGAAATGATTTTTTAATAAAAAATTTGATAGAAAGCATCATTACTGCTATCATTATTATTGCTATCATAATGTTTTTATTATTTAGAAATCCTTATATGCTTATTGTTGCTATTTTACCCTGTTTGTCATTACTTGTAACATCAGGTGTAATGGGATATTTTGGAATACCATTAAAACCAAGTACATTATTAGTTTTTAGTATTTCATTTGGAATTGCTACCGATGGCAATTTATATTTCTTGACAAGATTTAGAAATGCTATAAAACAACAACATAAGTCATACGAAGAAGCCATCAGATTAACTATTCGTGAAATTGGAATGAGTATGATATACAATGGTTTAGTGTTATTTTTTGGATTTGGCGTGTTTAGCATATCTGACTTTGGCGGAACAAAAGCATTAGGATTACTTACAGCATTTACATTACTCATTGCTTATAGTGTAGATTTAATTGTTTTACCAACACTACTTCTTACCTTCAAAAAATTTTTCAACAAAAAATTAGATTCATAAAAATTTCGTGTTATTCATGTCATTCGTGATTTCCAAAATAAAACTTGAGTATTGAGAAGTGAAAAGTGAAAAGTGTATAGTTTTGAGTGTCGACGCTGTCGGTCGGCATGCTGACATTCATCGTCAGCATTTTTAGTGTTTAGTTTTTAGTTAATTTTTTACCTTCAAACCATCAACTCAAATTAAAAACTAATAATTTCTTTGCGTTCTTTGTGAAAATTTCTTTGTGTGCATTGTTTTAAAAAATATTATACACTGAACATTGAGAATTGAACATTGAGAATTGAATATTTTCTCCTAAAAAATTTCTCTATTCTCCTAAATTTTCTACAAATGTAGATTCGTAAAGATTTTTGAACTTTTGAATACTTCCAAAATTATGTCCATCAATAATCACATTTTCTTTAATTACTTTACCAATCACTAAAAATGGTGTGTTATGTTTATTACAAATTTTTTCTAAATTACTTAATTGTTCTGTTTTGCAACTTACTACTACTCTACCCTGTCCTTCTCCAAAATAAAACGCATCTGTACGAATATCTTTTGCTTTATTCACTTCAAAACCGAAATTTTTTACAAATGCTGACTCACATAGAGTTGTGAATAATCCACCATCACTTACATCGTGAGCACTAATGATATTTTTTGTTTGAATAAGCTCCTTGATGCATTGATGTAAATTATATTCTTCATCTAAATTAAAATATGGTGCAGGAAACCTTTTTACATTTCTATAAGAATACAGGTATTCAGATGCAGCAATATCATTAACTACCTTTCCAACTAAAACAATTACATCATTTTCATTTTGAAATGCTAATGTAGTTTGATGTTCTTTATTAAATAAAATTCCAAGCATTCCAATAGTAGGCGTAGGAAATACTGCACCTGATTCTGATTGATTGTAAAAACTTACATTGCCACCAGTAACAGGTGTGTCAAACTTTTTACAAGCCGCACTCATTCCTTTAATTGCCCCTACAAATTGCCAATAAACTTCTGGATTGTATGGATTTCCAAAATTCAAACAATTCGTAATTGCCGACGGCTCGCCTCCACTACAAACGATATTTCTTGCACATTCACTTACTGCAATAGCAGTGCCTACTTCCGGATCAGCATACACATACCTGCTATTACAATCTACTGTAAGAGCAAGAGCTTTTTGAGTATTGTGGATATTTACAACTGCCGCATCAGATGGATAATTTGTGCTCATATTATTAATTCTTACCATACTATCATATTGCTCATAAACCCATCTTTTAGAAGCGATATTTGGATGATGAATGATAAATTCTGAAACTTTTTCAAACTCTTGATTAGAAGTAATATCAGGCACTGTTGATATATCAAATTGTTTATTTTCTTGATAATATGCAGGTTCTCTGTATTCACGAATATACACAGGTGCTCCGCCGCCTAAAACTAATGCATCAGAAGGAACTTCTGCTACCAGTTCATCATAAAAGTAATATCTCAACACTGGTTCTTTTATTACTACTCCTATTTGAACACAATTCAAATCCCATTTTTCAAAAATCTTTTTCACTTTTTCTTCTTCACCTCTTTTTACTACAACAAGCATTCTCTCCTGAGATTCACTCAATAAAATTTCAAATGGTTGCATATCTGGTTGACGCAAAGGCACTTTATCTAACCAAATTATCATTCCGTGATTACCTTTTGCACTCATTTCAGAAGTTGAACAGGTAATTCCTGCCGCTCCCATATCTTGCATTCCTACTACAGCACCTGTTTCTATAATTTCCAACGAAGCTTCTAACAATAATTTTTCCTGAAATGGGTCACCAACCTGAACTGCTGGCAAATCTTCAGCAGAATTTTTTGTAATATCTTTTGAAGCAAAAGCAGCCCCATGAATACCATCTTTTCCTGTTGCAGAACCTACAATGAATACAGGGTTTCCTTCACCTTCAGAAATGGCTTTGACAGTTTTATTTTTTTCTACAATGCCCACACTCATAGCATTCACCAATGGATTTGTAGAAAAACTTTCATCAAAAAAAACTTCACCTGCTACTGTTGGCACACCAAAAGCATTTCCATAATCACCAATTCCTTTAACAACGCCTTTAATGAGCCATTGAGTTTTTTTATCTTTGATATTTCCAAATCTTAAAGAATTAAGTTGAGCAATAGGTCTTGCACCCATTGTAAAAATATCTCTGTTGATTCCACCTACACCAGTTGCCGCACCTTGATAAGGTTCAATAGCAGATGGGTGGTTATGAGATTCTATTTTAAAAGCACATGCTAAATTATTTCCAATATCTACTAATCCTGCATTTTCTTCACCTGCTTTAGCTAATAAATGTTTGCCTTCTTTGGGTAATTGTTTTAACCAGTATAATGAATTTTTGTAAGAACAATGCTCACTCCACATTGCGGCAAACATTGATAACTCTGTAAAATTTGGCACTCTTCCAAGTGTTTCAACTATTCTATCAAATTCTTCTTCTAATAAACCTAATTTTTTAGCAACTTCTTTATCAGTTAATGGATTTTGAATGCTTTTAGTTACAGATGACATAATTTAAATTTTGCTGTAAATGTAGGTATTTTGATGTAGGTAATAAAAAATAATATTCAATTTAGATGATTAAGTATCAATATACTAACTGATAGTATCAATATACTTATTGAAATTTTATTGTAGTGAATAATTTCCATAAATTTGACACAAAAATATAAAATGGCAACGAAAATTTATACCAAAACAGGCGATAAAGGAACAACTGCATTATTTGGTGGTAAAAGAGTTTCCAAAGATTTTGAACAAATTGAAGCATACGGAAATATAGATGAACTTAATTCTTTTGTAGGATTATTAAGAGATTATTTAGAAGAAACTGGATCTTTTCAAAATATAATTGATGAATTAATTTTTATACAGGATAGATTATTCAGCATTGGATCACATCTGGCAACAGAATTTGATAAATTAGAAAAATTAAAAGAACATTTACCACCTTTGAACAATGATGATATTCAAAAATTAGAGAAAAGTATTGATGCCATGGAATCAGAACTTGAACCAATGAAATATTTTATTTTACCAGGCGGAAATAAAATTGTTTCATATTGCCATATTGCAAGGTGTGTATGTCGTAGGGCTGAAAGAAGCATTGTAAAATTTACTCATATTCAATCAGAAATTGAACCACATATTTTACCTTATCTAAACAGATTATCAGATTACTTTTTTGTATTAGCAAGATATCTTACTAAAAAATTAGGTGCCAAAGAAATACCTTGGGTGCCCAAAAGGTAAAAGGAGAGAGAGTAAATATTGTGAAAGAAATTTTTTAATCTCAAAGCATTTTAATACTTAAAAATTCAACTGATTTAAAATAAAAAAACAATTCTTCAATGAAGAAGAATTGTTTTTTGCCAATTTTTTAATTCAATTACTTCTGATTTTTCTTTTGATATCTTTGTCTGAATTTATCTACACGGCCTGCTGTATCTACTAATACTTGTTTGCCAGTGTAGTATGGATGCGATGCCATTGAAATATCCAATTTTACCAATGGATATTCTTTTCCATCTTCCCAAACAATAGTATCTTTAGTTTCTACACAACTTCTGGTTAAGAAAGCATAACCATTACCCATATCCTTGAATACACACAAGCGATAATTAGAAGGATGAATATCTTTTTTCATAATTTTGAATTTAGGGCGGCAAATGTAATAAATTTTTTACCACATACATAAAAATTTATTTTTTAAGTTAATTCTTGCTTTCAAAAAAATTTATCTTTACTTTTGAGGCAAAATTTTATTATGTTTAAAAATGTATTTGTTCTCTCACTTGTTTTATTTGTTCAGATAGTATTTTCACAAGAACAAGAAAACAATACCACCGCTAAAAAAGATGAACTTAACTGTTACAATAAATGGGCTGCTAAGTTTGAAGAAAGAGGTGCAGAAGATGTAAAAGATGGTGTGTATACTGATGTCATTATTACAGTAAGATACAAAGGTAATGCCACTTGCTATAGTGGAAAAGTTGAAGTAATGGAAGGAAAAATCAATAAGTTTTATATTTTATTAGAAGACGGAACTTATGAAGAGTTCAAAAAATCATGGAAAAATAATTCAAACAAAGATAAAAAAATTATTAATGGAATTAGTGAAACTATGATCACTATTCACAATGAACTGGTGAATGTATTATTTCCATCTAAACTAAAACCCAAAAAACCCAAACCCAAATTTGCTCCAGAACCTACTGATGATTAGCATATATGAGTGAAAAGTGAAAAGTGAAAAGTGAAAAGTGAAAAGTGAAGAGTGAAAAGTGAAGAGTGAAGAGTGAAGAGTGAAAAGTGAAGAGTGAAAAGTGAATAATGTAAACACAAAAAATGTTCAATGTGCCGACGCACATGACACTTGCGGTCAGTGTCCCGACACATTTTATGTCGTCGGGACTATCGGTCGGCATTCTGATAAACTGCAAAGCAGTTTCGTCAGCATTCAATACTCAATATTCAATGCTCAAGTTTAATTAGTTTTGAGTTAAAAGTTTTTAATTTTGAATTATCATGGTAAAGAATTTATTTTCATGTATTTAATTTTTGCACCTTTCTAAGAAATATTCAATATCTTTTTTAGTATCTATAATACTTAACTCATCACCAGATAAATTTGAACTAAAATATGTAATGTAATCCCCACTTTCAATCATACACTTGTCATCATTTTTATCACATTTAATAGAAATTTTATTGCCCTTTAAAACCAACCATTTAAATGTCTTTTCCTCACTATCAGCGTACTTATAAATTCCACTTCCATCTCTATTAAAAATTATTTCAATACAAACATTACGTTGCGTATAAACATTTGCCATTCTATTTGAACATATTGTCCATTTACCAACTATAAATTCTTTTGTGCAATCAATATTTATTTTAGTTGAATTATCATTTTTACTTTCGTGATTGCAAATCAATAAAATTAATAAAAAAAAACTTAATACCAATAAATTCTTCATATTCACCTATATTTGTTCATGAGTATGGCTAAAACCATACATTTTAATATGGCAAATGTAATTACAATATTTAAAAATAAAAAGGGGCAAAATCACTTGCCCCTTTTGAATAAAAAAACTTTCTTAATCTACAATGCTTTAATTTCCAAAATCAGAAATAAATTTAATTCTTGCTAAACGAATTTCTTCTTCGGTAGTATCGTGTCCAAATTCTTCAATAGCGGCTTCTAAATCATCTGTATCAGATTCTTTGAAGTATAACAACAATTCATCTAATTTTTCTTCATCAATATAAGAATGAATACAATAATCTAAATTGATTTTTGTTCCTGAATAAACAATAGATTCTAATTCAGTCAATAGATCCTTGAAATCCATTTTCTTAATTTTACATATTTGATCCAAAGGCATTTTGCGGTCAATACTTTGAATAATAGATACTTTTAATTGAGATTTATTGGCCGAAGTTTTTACAACAATTTCGCTTGGTCTTTCAATCTCATTTTCTTCAACATATTTTTTAATAAGAGCAATAATTGGTTTTCCAAACTTCAATGCTTTTCCTTGCCCTACACCACTAATTTTTGATAACTCTTCTATGGTAATTGGATATTGAGTAGCCATTTCTGAAATAGATGTTTCCTGAAATACTACATAAGGTGGCAAGTTGTTTTGTTTAGCAATTTTTCTTACTTCATCTTTAAGTAAATAGAACAATGTTTCGTCTAATGCGGCTGCACTGGATTTTGGAGAGAATGTTAGATCGTCATCATCTTTTTCTGCATCGCTGAAATCCTGATCTTTAGTAAACATTACTTCATAAGGATTTTCTAGAAATGCTCTACCTTTATCACTTAGTTTTAATACACCATAAGTTTCAATTTCTTTTTGTAAAAACTCATTGACTATTGCCTGACGAATAATTGCATTCCAGTATTTTTCATCTTTATCATCGTCTAATCCTTTGCCCCACATTTCTAACTGGTTATGTTTGTAAGAACGGGCAGTAGTAGTCATATTGGCTATAAGGATATTGACAATATCTTTTGCTTTGTGTTTTTCTCTGGTTTCCACAATGGTTTCAAGAACAAGTTCAAGGTCTTCTTGTGCATTGAATTTTTCTTTTGGATGACGACAATTGTCGCACATTTTATTACAATTCTTTTCATCAAATGCTTCACCAAAATAATGTAACAAATATCTTCTGCGGCAAGATGAAGTTTCTGCAAATGCGGCTGTTTCCTGCAACATTTGTTTGGCTATTTCCTGTTCGCTTATTGGCTTGTCTCGCATAAATTTTTCTAATTTCTGAATATCATAATAACTATAAAATGCAAGACAATGCCCTTCGCCACCATCTCTACCTGCACGGCCTGTTTCCTGATAATATCCTTCTAAAGATTTTGGAATATCGTAGTGTATTACAAAACGAATATCTGGTTTATCAATACCCATACCAAATGCAATAGTAGCCACAATCACATCAATTTCTTCGTTTAGAAATTTGTCCTGAACTTTACTTCTGTCTTTTGCTTCCATTCCTGCGTGATACGCTGCCGCACGGATACCGT
This sequence comes from Bacteroidia bacterium, assembly GCA_035405785.1. Lineage (GTDB taxonomy): Bacteria > Bacteroidota > Bacteroidia > B-17B0 > Aurantibacillaceae > BPGX01. Next base: position 47,249 of record DAONJS010000014.1, on the reverse strand, counting down.
TGATTTGCAAATGTTCTGCTAATTCTTCTGTTTTCTTACGACTTAAACAATAAATAATTCCTGATTTTCCTGAATTCTTTTTAATGAATGAAATAATTTGCTTTGTGGCACCGATTTTAGGACGAATTTCATAGTATAAATTAGGACGATTGAATGATGACTTGTATACTGTAGCATCCATCATTCCTAAATTCTTTTGAATATCTTGTTGCACCTTTGGTGTTGCAGTTGCAGTAAGGGCAATAATTGGAGGGCTGCCAAGTTTATCAACAATAGGGCGGATTTTTCTATATTCAGGACGAAAATCGTGTCCCCATTCAGAGATACAGTGTGCTTCATCAATAGCAAAGAATGATACTTTGAATTCTTTAAAGAATGCGATATTATCTTCTTTATTTAAAGTTTCGGGAGCAACATATAACAATTTACATTTACCACTAATTACATCGCTTTTTACTTTTTTGGTTTCGGTCTTATTTAAAGTAGAGTTCAAAAAGTGAGCGATATTAGAATCTGTGCTAAAACCTCTTACTAAATCCACTTGATTTTTCATCAATGCAATAAGAGGAGATACTACAATTGCGGTGCCTTCCATTAAAATAGCAGGCAATTGATAACAAAGCGATTTACCGCCTCCTGTGGGCATTATTACAAAAACATTTTCACCTCTTAATACACTTTTAATAATGGCTTCCTGATTTCCTTTGAATTTACTAAATCCAAAAAAGTTTTTTAATGCTCCATAAATTTCAGCATCTGTAAATTCTTTTCTGGATGATTTACTGGTTTTCTTAACTGTTACAATTTCTTTTTCTGGTTCTTTTTTAGTTGAAGTAGATTTTGACTTTTTTGTTGTTTTCTTTATTTCTTCCATTTCTGCTGTATTACTCATTTTTATTTAGTTTTTATTTGCGACTATAAATATACAAAATTTTATGCCAATAAAAGTTTATTTTTTTATTTATTTAAGATTAATTTTAGACAAATATACAAAATTATTAGATAAACAATGAATAAATTTTAATATAAAATAATTTGCACATAATCAAGAAATTATAAAAATGCTGTGAAATGCACTTTCAAAAGAATCTCACACATCTCAATACGAAATTTCTTAGTGAAAAACACCCTCGCAATAGCGATATAACTATACACAAAAGTTATTTTTACAATTTATACCTAAACAATTCTATTTTCCGAAATTTTTAAACACAAAGGACTCAAAGATAATTACATATCACAAAGTGCTCAAAGGACTTAATTAATCTTTTAAATCTTTGTGTTCCTTTATGAAAAACTTAGTGTTCTTTGTGTTTAAAGAATATATAATTTATCTCGTATTTTAAAGCAATTTTGGTATAGACAAAATCAATAATTGAAATTTTCCTTAATAAAATTTTGAATAACGATAGGAAAAGGATATTGATGAATTTCACTCAAAAGTATTTTATTCATTGGTTTTTCTAATTGATGAATACCATTAAATGAAACATTTTGAATGACATAAAACTTAATACTTAAATTTTGATGTGTAAGAATATGCTTCATTACAGGATAATCAGAAATAGATTGAAAAGAAATATCTTTTTCTTTAAGTAAAGTAATAATTTTATTTTTACTAAATGTTTTATTGGATTCTACTAAATAAAACTCATACAAGCCCTTCCATATATCATTATTATTTCTTTTATGAATAAGAGTGTATTTATTATCAATCAAAAAAACTAAATAATTTAAATGTCTGTTATTCTTGATAATCTTTTTAGATTTTATTGGTAACAAATTCACTTTATTTTCTAAATAAGCAGAACAATATCTATTTAATAAACAATTATTACAATCGGGCTGAGCTGGCTTGCAAAATGTGGCTCCAAATTCCATTATGGCCTGATTATATTCAGATGGATTTTTTTTATCTAATATTTTTTTTGCCAAAGTTGAAAAATATCTTTTTCCCTCTGAACTATCAATGGGAATATCAATACCAAAATATCTGCTTAAAACTCTATACACATTTCCATCTAATACAGCATAAGGCAAATTATATGCAAAACTTGCTATTGCAGATGCAGTATATTCTCCCACACCTTTTAATGATAAAATATCTTCATATTTATTTGGAAACCTACCATTAAAATTTGAAACAATTTGCTTTGCTGCAAAATGTAAATTTCTTGCTCTTGAATAATATCCTAATCCTTGCCACACTTTTAATACATCATCTTCATTTGCATTTGCAAGCGTTTTTACATCTGGAAATTTTTCTACAAAGCGTAAATAATAATCTAATCCTTGTTTTACCTGTGTTTGTTGTAATATTATTTCAGAAATCCATATTTTGTATGGATCTTGAATATTTCTCCACGGCAAATTTCTTTTGTGTTTTTGATAATACTTCAAGATGTTTTGAACAAAATATTTTTCTTTCATCTGAAAATCATTAATGTTTTGAGGACAGATGGAAATTCATGATTGCGAACTTATGAATGAATTTAGTTCTTCTTGGATATTTCTTCGTCTCATAGAATTTATAACAACTGATTTTCTCTAAAACTATAATATTTATCTTGATAAATAATTAAATGATCCCATAACTCAATATCAAGGGTTTTAAGTGCGTTTTTAATTTTATCAGTTAAATCAATATCTTGCTTACTAGGTTGCAATTGTCCTGATGGATGATTGTGTGCAACTATTACTGACACTGCATTATTAAGCAAAGCATATTTACAAATTAAACGAATGTCTACAAGAGCAAAGTTAATATGTCCTTTTGCAATATGATAAACATCAATAGGAATGTTAGCATTATTTAATACTGCCATCCAAAATTCTTCCTGAGGTGCATCAGATAAATATCTCATAAAAAATTTTGATGATACTTCAGGGGAATTGAGTGGCGTGTCTTTTTTAAAAAATTGACTGATGTATCTTCTTTTTCCTAATTCAAGTGCCGCTATTATATTGATTGATTTGACAATTCCAAGTCCTGCCTGAACATCTTTTAATGAAGCAGGATGTTGAATAGCAATTTTATTGAGATCATTTTGATAATGAGCAAGTAATTTTTGTGAGAGTTGAATAGCTGAATTGCCCTTTGTTCCACTACCAATAATAATGGCTAATAGTTCTGCATCAGACAAATGTGAAGCACCAAATTTTAATAACTTTTCTCTTGGCTTATCATCATCCGAAAGATCTCTTATTTGAATAGATTGATCATTCATTGATACCAAGAATCTTTTTGATGTTTGGTTTAAAATAGTTTGGACCTTTTAATACTTTACCATCTTCACGATAAATGGGCTTTCCATTTTCATCTAATTTGGACATATTACTATTATGAATTTCTTCAAAAACTTCATCAATTTTATCTTGCAAACCGTGTCTGAGTAAAGTGCCAAGTGCAATATACAATATATCTCCAAGTGCATCTGCAATTTCTACTATATCGTTGTTTTTACAGGCATTAAGATATTCTTCATTTTCTTCTTTGATGAGATTGTATCTCAATTCGTATTCTTCTTTTGAAAGCAATGTTGGTGAATGATGATTTTTGATATTAAAACTTTCGTGAAAATGCTTTACTCTGTTTATATGTTCTTTAAATGACATAACAAATTTAGTTTTGAGTTTTGAGTAGGGGCGTATCGCCATACGCCCTTACATTGTTTTTTTTTTCAATATTCAATATTCAATGTTCAATAATCACTATTCATTTTTCACTTTTCACTACCGACATAAATGTCGGTGCTATTCACTCTTCACTTTTCACTTTCACCTTGTTGTTCTTCCATTAAATCTTCTTTTGTGAGATATTTGGATAATCTATTTACAAAATCATCTGATAATTGTTTTTGATTAAACTGCATTGTAAGTGAAGCTAATCTTTGCATAATATCCTTGCATTGTCGCATTTCTCTGGTGAAAGCAATCTGATCCATCATCTTATATGAATTATACACTTGTAAATCATGTTCCATTATATCAAATAATTTTTTTGAAAGTTTATTAGCAGTAGTAGTATCTCCTATTTGATAATAACAAGCGGCTATTGTAAATACAGATGGATCATAAGGTACATTTTCTTCTTTGATTTTACTCATCATATAATCCAGCACTTTTTTTGCTTTATCTTTTTTACCTTCACGAATCAAAGCATTAGCAAGAATAGTTACTTGCATTCTGATATTACCAGCCATTCTCAAACAATTTTCATCCAAATAAACGCCATCTTTATCCATTCCACCCCATTGATATTTGTTCATCACTATATCATACATTCTATCGGTATTTACTCTTCCACCGCTCATTCTATCTTCTGGTGTTTGTTGAATTGGAACAAATCTATAAGCTAATCCTTCTAATTGAAAATAATTTTGTAAGCCCACATAAGCTTCAGATCCAGTAGTTACAGCAAAATAAATTGGTCTGCTCCAGTCGTTGTGTGCCACTAAATCTAAAACCATCAAATCATTTTTAGTGATATAATTTCTTCCTAATCTAAATGATATTCTTTTTTCAATCTTTGGATAATCTTTTTCTGGTACAACTTTATTTTTAATCACTTGTATTGAATCTACATCAATGTAATAACTTTTTGTTGGTATAAAATCAAGATACTTACCATTACCTATTGGAAACTTATTTTGTGGATCATCACTTGCCACAAAATCAATAACATCTTTTAAATTCATTTCGTTTTTAGTTTGTTCAATTAAGTAAACTACGTCTCTATTGCTGTAAGCATATTTTTCAGGACTCATTGTTAATGGCATAGGATCAGATTCGTATGCTTTTCTTCTCATTTGGTTGATATACCAATCTGTTTGAAATAAACTCAAATTACATACACGAACATCTGTGCGAATACCTTCTACTTCCTGAGCATACCACAATGGAAATGTATCATTATCTCCATTTGTAAATAAAATACCATTTTTTTCGCAAGATTCAAGATAATCAATAGCACAATCACGGGCAAGTGTTCTTTTTGAACGATCATGATCATCCCATTCTTCTGCAGCCATTATTCCGGGAACTATAAGTGATACAATTGTAGCCAGCACAGAAGAAGTTTGTGGTTTTAAGTATTCATTTAATAATTCATATAAAAATAATACACCCATTCCAATCCAGATACTAAATACATAAAATGATCCTGCATAAGCATAATCACGTTCTCTTGGCTGATATGGTTGCACATTTAAATAGATATTGATAGCAATACCTGTAAAGAAAAAGAATAAAAATACAATCCATAAAATTGGTTTGTTTTTTTTGAAGTTGTAAAACATACCCAATAATCCTAATAACAATGGTAAAGCATACAATTCATTATGCCCTTTATTATTTTGAAGAGCATAAGTTTTAAGTTGGCTATAGCCGTCTCCACCCAAAAGTAAATCGTCAATAAAAGAAATTCCACTAATTGCATTTCCTTCTAAGGGATTACCTGTTAATCCTTGTACATCATTTTGTCTTCCCATAAAATTCCAGAGAAAATATCTAAAATACATATAACCTAACTGGTATCTGAAAAAGAAAGTCATATTAGCACCAAATGTTGGCACTTCAATATTTTCCACCTCTCCATTTTCATTCATTTTACTGATTATTTTATGATTCCTTGAAACATTTCCCCAATATTTATATCCGGCAACATGATCTTCTCTACTACTCCACATTCTCGGAAATATTGTACAAAACTCTTCTTCATAAGTTGGAATAGCTTTTTTTCCATCATTTACCATTTTATACTTTCCTGTTTTTTCATCTTTAGCAAAAATAGGATCTATATCTTTGTAATAATTAGATGGCTTTGTAGGAGCATTATAATATTGACCATAAACTATTGGCCAATCGCCGTATTGTTCTCTTAATAGATAAGATAAAACATTAGGAGCATTTTCAGGATCGTTTTCATCCATTGGTGGATTAGCTTGCGAACGAATGACAATTACAAAAAAGGTAGAATAACCGATCAACAATGCCGCCAATGACATCATAGTGATATTAAATGCAAGTAAATTATTTTTCAATTTTTGAATACCATAAATCAATAAACCAAAAGTAATCATTCTTAACAAAATACCAGTGCCACTCAATCCGCTAAATGTTGAAAGTATTGCAAATGCAATTAAAGAATAAAATCCATATTGATAGTATTTTTTATTATTTGTTACAGAATACATAATGAATAATACAATTGAAGAAACTAAGAACAAAAAGAATAAAACAATACCTGAGTTAAATGGAAGACCTAATTTATTAACAGCAAAAACTTCACTATCGGCTAATAACTTAACTATTTTAGGAATTAAAATAGATTGAACAAATCCTAATAAAATAATCCCCACTATACCTGCTATAAAGAAACTTTTCCAAGAAAATTTATATTTTTTGAAGTAATACACATATACAATGGCAGGAATAACCAGTAAATTTAATAAATGCACACCAATAGACAAGCCAATCAAGTAACTAATTAACACTATCCATCTCCATGCAGAAGTAGAATCTGTGTCATCTTCTTCTTCCCATTTCAATATTGCCCAGAATACAAGCGCTGTAAACAAAGATGAAGATGCATATACTTCTCCTTCTACTGCTGAAAACCAGAATGAATCAGAAAATGTATAAGCCAATGCACCTACTGCAGAAGCCCCAAGAATAGCAATAGTTTCAGCTATGCTTAATTCATAATCTCTGTTATTTTTAGAAACAATTTTAAATGCTAATCTGCTTATAGTCCAGAATAAAAATAAAATTGTGAATGCAGATGCTAATGCAGACATAGCATTGACCATCATGGCTACCTTTGTTACATCGTTGCCTGCAAACAATGTAAATATCTTACCAAACAACATAAATGTTGGTGCTCCCGGTGGATGCCCTACTTCTAATTTATAAGTACAAGCAATAAATTCTCCACAATCCCAAAAACTGGCAGTTGGTTCAATAGTACTTAAATAGGTAAATGCAGCAATACCAAATACAATCCAACCTACAATGTTGTTTAATTTCTTAAAAGAACTGTTCATATCTAAATTTTAATAAGGTGGCAAATGTATTAAAAAGTTTTTAGTTGTGAGTTTTTAATTTTTAGTTATGAGTTTTGCCGTCATTACGAACCTGTGAAATAATGCATCTTAAAAATATTATAGAATAAATTTCACAGGTGAAGTAAATTCAAAAGTCAACCCGTCATTACGAGCGTAGCGAAGTAATCTCAAATGTATATTCCTCATCTCTGATGAGATTGCTTCGGGTATTCACCCTCGCAATGACGGTAAAACTATAACCACAAAAAAATCAAAAAAGCCCTTAATTTCTTTTAAGGGCTTTTGAAAAACTTGATTTTTTATACTCAGAAAAATTACTCTTTGATAAACTTATATACAACTTCAGATAATCCTTTTTCAGAGCCAGATAATTGTATAAAATAAGTTCCGCTTGACAAATCTTTTATATCAATATTTTGTACTTCAGTATTCTTAACCAATGAAATAACTTTTACAATTTTACCTTGTATATCAGATATTTTAATGTTAGTATAATCTGCATTATTAAATTGTATCTTTAAATATTCATTAGATGGATTTGGAAAGATAAATAAAGAGGGTTGTTGGTTTGAAATTTCCGTAACATTTACTGGAAGCGATGCGTCATAAGTTATACTATAGTTATTACTTGGAGGGCCAAAAGCAGGTACATCTGAATACTGATAGCTTATTTGAAAAAACGAATTCTTTGTGCCACTTTTAAAATACATATAATCTGTTGTAATCATTGTTCCTGTAACAAAAGCAAGTGTTCCAGTACCTACAATATTCATTGTGTTTGACATTTTCACTCTTAAAACATTATTAAAGGTTAAATTAGAAGGTGATGATGGTAGAATAACCGTTCCATAAGCATCAGAAGAAACAACTAAATTTCCTGTAAGATTAAAATTACCAATGCCATTAACACTCAATGTTCCAGAATATGAATCTGTAAATGAATTTGGATATGTAAATGGAAACTGCATTACTTTCATGCTATTACTAAAAAAAATATAAGTACCATCAGCAGACAAATTTCCCAACATTTCTAAAGTTGTAGAAGTTGATTTGTAAAATTCCGAACTATCAGTTGCAGCAACATTTGCTCCTGCAGAAGTGAACATTGATGAACCAGGGATTGATGATGCAGTAGTATATGTAACCATTGTTACAGCTGTATTTGTAGAATTTGTAACAGATGAACTATAATCCAATGTTACATTTGCTCCTGCAGTTTTACTTAATGATGCAGTTGAATCTAAGTATTTAATTGATTGCACATCTCCTGAAGCAGGTGCATTTCCTGTTTGAGTAAGTGTAATTTGCGCACTTAACTGAATACTAAGTATAGCACTACCTAAAATGTAAATTTGTTTTTTCATAGTTTTAATTTTTATGCAAATATAAATAAAATATTTCTTATATTCAAATAACTACTAATATGCTCTTGCAAATAATACTCTTTGAGGGCTGGGCTTTCCTGAGTATATGCACTTTCCCTCTTCTTTTGGATTATCAAGAGGAATACAACGAATAGTTGCTTTTGTTTCTTCTTTTATTTTTAATTCTGTTTCTGATGTTCCATCCCAATGAGCATATACAAATCCGCCTTTATTATCTAAAACTTCTTTAAATTCTTCCCAACTGTTTACTTTATGGATATTAGCATCTAATCTTTCTTTGGCTAATCTAAATAAATTTTTCTGTATATTATCCAATAATTTTACAACACTCTCTACTGCGTTATCCAAAGAAAAATATACTTTTTCATGAGTATCTCTTCTTGCCACTTCAATTTGATTATTACTTAAATCTCTTTTTCCAACAGCAATTCTAACAGGAACTCCTTGCATTTCATACTGAGCAAATTTCCAACCTGGTCTTTGTTTATCATCATCATCAAATTTTACAGTGATGTTGTTTTTCAATAATCCTTTTATCAATGGCTCAACTGCATTTTTAATTTCACACATTTCATCTAATCCTTTGTAAATAGGAACAATAACCACTTGCAATGGTGCAATTTTTGGTGGAAGCACTAATCCTAAATCATCACTATGAGACATTACTAAAGCACCCATTAAACGAGTAGAAACACCCCACGAAGTTGCCCATACATATTCTAACTCACCATTTTTATTAGCAAATTTTACATCAAATGCTTTGGCAAAATTTTGTCCTAAAAAGTGCGAAGTTCCAGCTTGAAGGGCTTTCCCATCTTGCATAAGAGCTTCTATGCAATATGTTTCTACTGCTCCTGCAAATCTTTCGTTAGGGGTTTTGATACCTTTAATAACAGGTATTGCAAGCGTGTTTTCAGCAAAATCCGCATAAACATTGAGCATTTTTTCTGCTTCTTCAATGGCTTCTTCGGCAGTAGCATGTGCAGTGTGTCCTTCCTGCCATAAAAATTCTGCTGTTCGTAAAAACAATCTTGTTCGCATTTCCCATCTCACTACATTAGCCCACTGATTGATAAGTAATGGTAAATCTCTGTATGATTGAATCCATGATCTATAAGTATTCCAGATAATTGTTTCAGATGTGGGGCGAACGATTAATTCTTCTTCTAACTTTGCTTCTTCATCAACAACAATTTCTTTTGTAGTTTCATCTAATTTTAGGCGATAATGAGTAACGACTGCACATTCTTTGGCAAATCCTTCTACATGGCTTGCTTCTTTGCTAAAAAAAGATTTGGGAATAAATAAAGGAAAGTAGGCATTTACATGACCAGTATCTTTGAACATTTTATCTAAAGTATGTTGCATTTTTTCCCAGATGGTATAACCATAGGGTTTAATAATCATACATCCTCTTACAGCACTATAATCTGCTAATCCAGATTTTAATACAATATCATTATACCATTGACTGTAATCTTTTGAACGGGGTGTAATTTCTTTATTAGTAAGAGTTTGAGCCATAATTTTTTTTTGCGACAAAGATATTCAATAATTTTTAGTTTTGAGTTTTTAGTTTTGAGTAGGGGCGTATCGCCATACGCCCTTACAGATAGGGGTTTATGGCCATTCGCCTTTACATTGTTTGTTTTTTCAATGTGCCAACGCACATGACGATTTCGGTCAGTGTCCCGACACATTTTATGTCGTCGGGACTTGCAGTCGGCACATTGAAAATTAAAATACATACTAAAAAGTTAATTCCTCAACCAATCAGTATTTGCCCATATCATAAGGGCTAATAAGATAAACAATCCTACTTGATTAGCATAATAAATCACTTTATCTGGCACTTTAATTCCCGTTATCATTTCAAATAATGTGAATAAAATATATCCTCCATCTAACATTGGAATAGGTAAGAAATTCATAAATGCTAATACCAGTGATAAAAATGCTGTAAATGACCAGAATGCCCGCCAATCCCATTTTTCAGGCATTGCTTTATACATACTATAAAATCCACCAACTTGCTTGTGTGCATTCTTTACTTTGAACAAAACACTGAATTGCTTTACCTGCATTACTATATTTTCCCATGCATTTTTAGTGCCTTGTTTAATAGCTTGAGATAGTGAATAGGTTTCTTTTTTTATTGGCAGATACTTTTCAACATTTCTTACAAATCCTAATGTTCCTTGCAAACTAACATTAGCATGAACAACTATTGTATCATTATTTCTTAAAATCTTAAAAGGCACTTTTTCTTTTCCTTTATATTTCAATACAGCCGACTGGTATTCATCAAAAAAGAAAACTGGGATGGTATCTACTTGAATTATTATATCACCTTTTCTTAACCCTGCATCATCAGCATAAGAATGCGGTATTATACTATCTACTTCCACTGGTGTGCGAGGCATTACAAACATTGAATTTTTTACATTAGCCAAAATATCACTTAAATTTTGTTCAGTAATAGGTATATTAATTATTTGACCATTTCTTTTTACCTGAATACTTTTGGCTTGATTGATAACAATTTTCAAAGCAATTTTTTCAATACTTTCAACTGGTTTATTGTCAATAGAAATAATTTGATCGCCATTTTTCAATCCCATTGAAAGGGCTACAGAATCGCATTGAATGCCATATTTAAGTTCATTAGCAGGAATATATTCTTTTCCCCAAACTAATAATATCATCCAATAAATAACCACACCCAAAATAACATTCATTAAAATTCCCCCAAGCATTATCAATAATCTTTGCCATGCAGGTTTGCTTCTAAATTCCCATGGTTGTGGTTCAGTTTGTAATACAGATTTATCCATTTGTTCATCAACCATACCTGTGATTTGCACATATCCACCTAATGGAAACCAGCCAATACCATATTCTGTTTCACCTACTTTTTTCTTAAATAAAGAAAAATTAGCAAGATTGGCAAAAGGAAACAAAAAGTCAAAAAACAAATAAAACTTTTCAACTCTTACCTTGAATAATTTAGCAAAAATAAAATGTCCGAATTCGTGGATGGCTACGAGAATTGAAAGAGATAATAAAAGTTGTAATAATTGCATTTTAAAAAATTTAGGTTGGCGAATATACAGAAAATAATAAGTGAAGAGTGAAAAATGAAAAGTGAATAGTGAATAGTGAATAGTGAATAGTGAATAGCAACCACAACCTCACCCCTAACCCCTCTCCTTTTAAGTAGAGGGGAATGAACAAAATGTATATACCATACATCCCTTCTCCTCGCAAGGAGAAGGGGGTAGGGGGATGAGGTTCTGAACAAAACAAAATGTAAGGGCGAATGGCAATTCGCCCCTACTCAAAACTAAAAATGCAGACGCTAACGGTCAGCATGCTGACATTTTGTAAAACAAAATCGTCAGCACTAAAAACTAAATAAGTAACTTTGCACAAAAAAATGTCTGAAGAAAAAAATGTTTTAAAAATTGGCGGAATGACCTGCACGGGCTGTGCTGCCACCGTCAAAAATGCTTTAGAAAAAGAAGGAGCAAAAGATGTCTTTGTGGATTTTTCAATGGGAGAAGCTGTATTTCAAAAACCTGATAATGTGCCTCTTGAAAAATTTATCAAAGCCATTGAAAAGAGTGGATATATCGTAAAAGATGAAGAAGAAAAAAATGTTCATCAACATCATCGTAAAGTTCGTTTGTTTTTTTTCATTAATGCCATACTTACTATCCCATTGTTATTAAGCATGCTTGTAGATATTTCTTTTTTACACAGGTTTGATGTTCAGTTAATTTTATCTACACCTGTTGTATTGCTTGGTGTTTATCATTTTGGTAAAGGAGCATGGCAATCTATTATTCACAAAAGTCCGAATATGGATGTGCTTATTCTTACAGGTTCACTTGCTGCATATTTGTATAGTATTTTTGGATGGTTAATGTATCATTCTCATCAGTATATATTTTTTGAAACTGCGGCGGCTATTATGACATTTGTAATGTTAGGAAATTTGATTGAAGAATATAGCATTGCTAAAACAACATTAGCCATTAAACAACTTCAACAAAGTAACGAAATTAAATTTGCTACCAAAAAAATTCAATTTGGTGAAGATATTAAGTATGAAATAGTATCTATTGATGATATAATGATTGGAGATATTATTCTGATTAAAGAAGGAGAACAAGTGCCAATAGATTGTAAGATATTAATAGGAGAAGTAGAAGTGAATGAATCTATTATTACGGGTGAAAGTATTCCTGTTTACAAAAAAGAAAATGATGAGTTAATAGCAGGAACACACTTAATAAAAGGAAGTGCAGAAGCGTATGTAATTAGAAAAAAATCTGAAACCATATTAGCACAAATTATTGAAGCCGTTAAAAAAGCACAGAGAGATAAAACAAACATTCAAAAATTAGGAGATAAAATATCTGCCATTTTTGTGCCAGCAGTGATTATTATTTCTGTAATAACTTTTATTATCAATTACTTTATGTTGCAAAATGTTTCTGAAAGCATAATGAGATCTATAGCAGTATTAGTTATTTCTTGTCCTTGTGCAATGGGATTAGCCGCACCAACAGCAGTGGCTGTAGCATTAGGTATTGCTGCAAAAAACAGAATATTATTCAAAGCATCATCAGCATTTGAAATTTTGAAAAATGCCAAGATTTTTGTATTTGATAAAACAGGCACTTTAACTACAGGAGAATTTCAGGTAGAAAAAATGGAGATATTTTCTGATAAATTTTCAACTGAAAAAATTTTATCATTAGTTTATTCTGCCGAAAACAGATCTGTTCATCCAGTTGCTCGCTCTATCAGTAAATACTGTGCTTCAAAAGGTGCAAAAGGAAGTTTATTATTAGATTTCAAGGAAGAAAAAGGATTAGGTGTTAGTTTTAAAGATTTAAATGATTCAAGCAATACCATTTTCAAAATCGGTTCTTTTAGAATATTGAATAATCACAAAGAATTATCTAAACAATTTGATGTTTTTTTTACAGCCAATGATGAATTGATTGCAGCATTTAAAGTAAAAGATGAATTAAGAGAAAATGTAAAAACTACTCTTGAATATTTGAAAAAATCAGGAAAGAAAGTTTATATTTTAAGTGGAGATAAAATGGAAAAATGTTTTCAAATAGCAGAAGAATTAGGTATTTCAAAGGATAATGTGTTTTATGAAAAACTACCTGATGAAAAATTAAAAATAATTGACGAATTAAAAAAACAAGGTGTAGTATGTATGGTTGGTGATGGCATTAACGATGCTCCATCTATGGCAAAAGCAGATGTTTCTGTTTCATTTAATAGTTCATCACATATTGCCATTGATAGTGCGAGTATAATTATTTCACATCAAAATGTTTTTGAAAAATTATTGTTTGCAATTCAATTAAGCGAATTGACCATTAAAAAGATTAAACAAAATTATTTTTGGGCATTTTTCTATAATGTAATTGCCATACCAATAGCCGCCGTTGGATTATTGAAGCCCATTATTGCATCATTATCAATGGCATTTTCAGATGTAATAGTAGTAGGAAATTCTTTGAGTATTTACAAAAAGAAGAGATTTTAAATAAACAAAAAATTCTATATTCAGAAATTTGATAACAAATTTACAATTTCTCTGGATTTTTGTATAATTTTTTTAGTATTATTTAAATCAAATGATTTATTAGTTTGATAGTCAGCTTCATTACGAGATTTTCTTAAATCATATAAAATTTTACCTACTTTCTTTTCATTTATATTATTTGACTTTTGAAAAGTTTCAATAACAATTCTATGAACATTTTTATCTGATGAATTGATTTGTTTTTTATCTCTTGCTAGGCAAAATGCACCATAATATGCTCTGCTTATAGATGTTCTAAAAGATGCCTGATCTTTGAAATTATCAATTAGTTTTTCTGATAGTTCAATAAATTCAATCCAGTTAAAACTCATAAAGATTCTTCAGTAAAATTCAATCTTGTAGAAACTTTATCAATGATATTTACAAACCACTTTTCAAATAATTCATTTTCCAATTCTAATGCTTTTTCTGGTTCTAAATTAGTTTTAATGATAATAAATAATCCTTCCCAGTTTTCTTCATAATCTTTATGAAGTTCAAGATTTAACAAAACTTTTCCAAAAATACTTTCAATATGATAAGGTGCTTCTAACAATATGGAAATAATATCGACATTATTTATCAAAAAATTTTTAATCTCATCAAAATTAACAAAAATATATTTGTTCTCTAATACTTTAATCGTTTTCTGAAAAAATTCAGAATATGGAGAAAAGTATGATTTTTCCCCATCTAATTTGCTTAAAGTATCAAAAAATTCTAAGTTTGAAAAAATATCGTTATAATGAATTATCTTGTTTTTATTAGGCAAGCTAATTAGATTTTTATCTTTATTAAATACTAAAACATTGTTATAATTTTCCACCCTTTTAGCTTTCAAATCAATTTCTTGTATAAACGAATAAGGCATATTAAAAAACATAAGTTATTTAATTAAATTTCTTGTATTATCAGTAATTGATTTTTCAAAAATGTTTTTAATTTTTGAATGAGAATTATCCAACCAATCACTAATATTTTCAAAAGATACGCTTTCAGGCACATTCATTAAATAATCTAAATCTAATAAAATTGAAATTTTTGATGGATTTTGATTAGCAACATCAGCTATTGTTAATCTTAAAACTTCTTTGTTATCTTCATAAGGAAATTCTGTTCTACAAAAAAATGATTTAAAATTTTGTTCTAAATCTTTTGATAAAAAAGGGTAATACTTGAAGTATTCATCAAACTTAAAATCATTTTTATCAAATTCAATAACATTAACATAACGCAAAGTAATTCTTTTTAATCCTTTTGGAAGAATTATTTCTTTGAATTTATTAAAATTTTCTATCGTAATACTTTTGAAATTTTCCCAATTTGAATAATTCTTTATTTGATGTATAATTATAGAATAAGGATTAATTTGTAACAAAATAGATTTTTCTTCATTAAAAAAATAAATAGGTGGAAATATTGGATCTATTTGTAACTGTAAATTTCCATCCGATGATAAAATTTGATAATTAACTCCTAATAGTTGTTGTTTTTCAGGATAATTTTCCTTAACTTTTTCATAAAAAATCCCAGGTATAGTTAAATCCCACGGCTTATCTGGGAAAGGAATAAACTGAAACTCACATAGAACCTCTTTAAGAGGCGAATTATTATATTTATTATTTTTCATTTTTGGCAAAGATATTTAATAAAATCTATTTGAACAAATTTAAATTAAACAAACACCCTACTTCACTACCGAACCATTAGGCATACTATTATGAGGAGAAACGGGCACTAATTTGCCTTCTACATTTTCAGCATACAATATCATTCCCTTGCTTTCTATTCCACGAATTTTTCTGGGTTTTAAATTTGCTAATACAATCACTTGTTTATTAATTAAATCATCGGGAGATAAACAATGTGCTACACCGCTTACAATAGTTCTTTTTTCAAAACCTAAATCAACTTCTAATTTCATCAATTTATCTGTTCCCTGAACTTTTTCAGCAGTAATAACCGTTCCCACACGAATATCACATTTATCAAAATCTTCTATATTTATTTCTGTCTTTAATGGAAATTTGCTAATCAAGGGATTTTGCTGTTGTTGTTCAGATTTTTTCTGATGCAATTTTTCTAACTGTTTTTCAATAACTTTATCTTCAATTTTTTCAAATAAAATCAAACTTTCTTTTTGAATGATATGTCCTGCATTAAGAAGGTGAATACTTCCTGCATTTGCCCATTTGAGCGGTTGTAACTGAAGTGCTTTAAAAATCTTTTGTGAAGTATCTGGCATAAATGGTTCAGAAAGTATAGCAAGATTTGCAGCAATTTGTGCAGATAAGTTCATCACGGTATTTACCAATTCAGGATCTGATTTAATTTTTTTCCATGGTTCATTATCTGCAAGGTATTTATTTCCTAATCTTGCTAATTGCATCAATTCAAAAAGGGCATCTCTAAATTTATATACTTCAATCTTTTCTGCAATTTTTTGTGGTGCTTCAGAAATGGCGTTAATTAAAAGCATATCTTGTTTTGAAAATGTGCCTGCATTTGGAATTTTTCCATCATAAAATTTGTTGATTAACACAATCACTCTGTTTAAGAAATTTCCAAGAATATCTGCTAATTCACTGTTATTACGGGTTTGAAATTCTTTCCATGTAAAATCATTATCTTTTGTTTCAGGCATTGTAGCACACAACACATATCTTAACACATCTGCTTTTTGAGGAAAATCAACAAGGTATTCATCTACCCATACTGCCCAGTTTCTTGATGTGGAAATTTTATCACCTTCCAAATTTAAAAATTCATTGGCTGGCACATCATAAGGCAATACATATTCGCCGTGTTCCATCAACATTGCAGGAAAAATAATACAATGAAAAACAATATTATCTTTTCCAATGAAATGCACCAACTTTGTTTCAGGACTTTTCCAATACAATTGCCATTTATCAGGTAAAAGTTCTTTTGTAGCAGATATATAACCAATAGGAGCATCAAACCACACATACATTACTTTGCCTTTAGAATCTGGAATTTCAGGAGGTACAGGCACGCCCCAATTTAAATCTCTGGTCATGGCACGGGCTTGTAATCCACCACTACTTTCTAACCAACTTTTGCATTGCCCATAAACATTAGGTTTCCAGTGTTTGTGTTGTTCAATAAAGTTTGCAATTTTAGATTGTAATTTATCAAGAGGTAAGTACCAGTTTTTTGTCTTTTTCTTAATAGGCGTTGCATTAGTGAGAGCTGATTTTGGATTAATAAGTTCTTCAGGACTTAATGAAGTACCGCATTTTTCACATTGATCGCCGTATGCTTTATCAAATCCGCATTTAGGACAGGTACCTATAATATATCTGTCAGCTAAAAACTGATTCGCTTCTGGATCATAAAATTGTTCAGTTTCCTTTTCAATAAAAACATTTTTATTATACAATGTTCTGAAAAAATCTTGTGCTGTTTGATAATGCACAGGACTTGTTGTTCGTGAATAAATATCAAATGAGATGTTTAGACCTTTAAAAGCGTTTTTCAAAATTTCGTGGTATTTATCCACAATGGCTTTTGGAGTAGTGCCTTCTTTTTGAGCACGAATTGTAATGGGTACGCCGTGTTCATCACTACCGCAAATAAAAATTACATCTTCACCTTTACTTCTTAAATAACGAACATAAATATCTGCGGGTAAATAACATCCTGCAATGTGCCCAATGTGCAATGGTCCATTAGCATAAGGCAAAGCGGCTGTAACAAGCGTTCTTTTGAAGTTCATCTATTTTATTTTTTAAGAGTGCCAAAAGTAAGTAATTTTTAATGCAATTTTGATTTTGATATAAATTGAAAATAATAATGTAAATTTGGGACACTAAAAATTTAATGTATGAAAACACTTGCTTTATTTGCAATGATGAGCTTGAGCGTATTATTTTATAGCGACAAAATGCCTTCTGTACAGGTTAAAAAATTAGATGGTAGTAAGGTAAATACTCTGGATATTATTAAAAATAATGGAAAGCCCGTAGTTATTAGTTTTTGGGCAACCTGGTGCAAGCCCTGTAAAAAAGAATTAGATGCAATTGCAGAAAATTATGAAGAATGGCAAAAAGAAACGGGTGTAAAAGTTATTGCTGTATCTATTGATGATTCAAGAAGTTCAGCCAAAGTAGTTACAGATGTAAAATCTAAAAACTGGCCATTTGAAGTTTATTTGGATGAAAATCAGGATTTGAAAAGATCATTGAATATCATCAATGTACCACATACATTTTTATTAGATGGCGAAGGTAATATCGTGTGGTCGCACAATTCTTATGTAGAAGGTGATGAGGAAATTTTATTTGAACACATTAAAAAAATTTCAAAATAAGAGAAGTAAAAAATTTCAAAAGTAATATATCCTTTTGTATTTTGAGTTTAAATTAAAAACCATTTCGTTATAAACGAATGTGAGTGCGAATAGAAAATACATTTACCGGTCCTGATCTGTCTTTATTATAGCCGGGATTTAAAATAAACTGATAATCTGCTGTTAGGTAAATATTATTTTTTTTGAGAGCAATTTTGTAATAAAATTCTAGTATCTGTTCGTAGCCATAATTCAGATTTCCATCACCTATCATAAAGCCCAATCCACCTTTTTTCAGATATTGTTGATGTTCATTAGAAATACCATTCACTACATAAGCCAATGCAATATTATCATCTGCTTTTGGTATTAGATGAAACCAGCTTATTCCAGCACATAAAGATCTGTCAATTTCAGTAAAAGCCCATGTTTCATTTTTACCATCATTCCAGCTATATTTCAAAAATATACCGGATTGTTCATTTAAAAATTGTTCAATATTTATTGCCCAGCCATATTTAGTTCTACCATATTGACGGGTTTTAGTAATATCGGGAGCAGAATCTTTGGTTGCCTGAATATAATTGCCCATTCTTGCAGTTGTATAAAAACCTAAAAATCTGATGGTGCCGGGTTTATTCCACAATTTAAAATTTCTCACTAATTCCGTAGTAATGCTGTGGGCTTTATGTATATTCTCATCCATCATGTTGCCATTGGCTTCTTTTGGTACCATTGAAATGCCCGCTCTTGCTTCCCATTTTTTAGAAAATAATTCTACAACAGCACTAGTGGTATAACCACGAGTATTTGCAGGATAATCCCAGCCAGCAGAAGCCATTAAAGCCCAATTCATAAATTCTGTTCGAGGGTCGTGAGCGAAACTGTTATCATCAAAATAATCAGCTATTGAAATTTTTCCAATTACAAAATTTAAATATACATCTGAAATACTATCTTCTACTTGATTAAAATCTTCACCTTTAAAATGGTCAATGTTTGGATTCACATCTTTTTTTCCAGTATTCAAATTAATGAGTTGTTGAAAAAATAATCTTGCTAAATAAATAGCTGGTTTTGGATCTCCAATTCTAAAAGTTTCGCCATTTGTAGCACCTGCCAAACCTAATGTTTGACTTAGCCCTTCTCCGCCTGCCAATTCAGGGTTTATAAATACTGAAGAATGTTTCCACAATCTCATTCCTGCAAATAGTGTTGATGTTATGGAAATTCTATTTTCTTCTTTATCAGATAAACTGTTTTGCCCGGAATATTTAGCATTGAATGGAAATTTATATTGATCTATAATAGTGCTTTGAAAGTGTAACGAAAATCTTGATAATTCCTTTATACTATCTGCTTGTGCATGAATTTGCACATTAGCAAGTAAAAATAAAATAATGTATATAATGCATTTACTTTTCAAGCTAAACTTTTAATATTAGTGTTTAAAATGTCTCACACCTGTAAATACCATACTAATACCATATTTATTACAAGCGTCTATACTATCTTTATCTTTAATTGAACCGCCTGGTTGAATAATAGCGGTAATTCCTGCACTATGGGCTAAATCAACATTATCTGGAAAAGGGAAGAAAGCATCGCTTGCTAATACTGCACCTTTTGTATCAAAATTAAACTTGTGTGCTTTTTCAATAGCGTGTCTTACTGCATCTACTCTTGATGTTTGACCTGTACCACTACCTATTAGTTGTTTGTTTTTTACAATAACTATTGCATTACTTTTTGTATGCTTTACTATTTTATTAGCAAATAATAAATCATCTACTTCACTTTCAGATGGGCATTTTTCAGTAACACATTTCAAATCCTCTTTTGTTTCTATCTTCTTATCTCTTTCTTGATATAACACACCATTGATAACCGATCTGAATGTATAATCTGGTAATGTAGATAGTTTATTTAATAAAATAATTCTGTTGGCTTTGCTTTTTAGAATTTCTAATGCGTCTTTATCATAATCTGGTGCAATCAACACTTCAAAAAATAATTTATTAATTTCTTTTGCTGTTTCTAAATCAATTTTTCTATTTGCTACCAAAACACCTCCAAATGCTGATAAAGGATCAGAAGAAAGAGCTGTAAGATATGCTTCATAAATGTTTGAACGAGTAGCAACGCCACAAGCATTATTGTGTTTAATAATAGCAAATGTTGGATCACTAAAATCATTTATTAACTGAACAGCGGCATCAATATCTAAAAGATTGTTGTATGAAATTTCTTTACCATTTAATTGTTCAAAACCTTCTTTTTTAAAGGGATACAAATAAGCTTTTTGATGAGGATTTTCGCCATATCTTAATGGTTTAGATTCAAGAAAACTTTCTTTGAAATATGGCAATTGAAAATCAGAATTAAAGTATTTGAAAATCATTGTATCATAGTGTGATGAAACTGCAAAAGCATAAGCCGCAAATTTTTTTCTATCATCAATATCGGTTTGTCCATTTTTCGTTTCTAATAAATTCAAAAATTCTGAATAGAAATTTTTATGAGGTACAATTAATACATCTTTAAAGTTTTTAGCAGCAGCACGAATTAATGCAATTCCGCCTATGTCAATTTTTTCAATAATAGCTTGTTCATCTTTGGTAGATTTTACAGTATCTTCAAATGGATACAAATCTACAATGACACAATCAATAGGAGGAATTGAATGATGTTGAATTTGAACATTGTCTTCTTTATTATCTCTTCTAAATAAAATACCTCCGAAAATTTTTGGATGTAAAGTTTTTACTCTTCCTCCAAGAATTTCAGGAAATTGAGTAATATCTTCTACTTTAATAACAGGGATATTTAGTTTTTGAATAAACTCAAAAGTGCCACCTGTTGAATATAATTTTACTCCAAGATCATTTAATTTTTTAATGATAGGTTCTAAACCATCTTTATTAAAAACCGAAACTAAAGCAGTGGAAATTTTTTTTGACATAAACAATTTTTAATGATATTTCTAAAAATGAAAATGGCATCTTATTCAGATGCCGTTTGGGGAGGATGATGGGACTCGAACCCACGGCCTTCAGAGCCACAATCTGACGCTCTAACCAACTGAGCTACACCCTCCGTAAAAATTTTGCCGCAAAAATAGGGCAATCTTTAATTTTTTGCAAATTATTCTACAGTAATTTTTTCAATTTGTGGTCCTGCTTCAATAATTTCCTTAGATGCAAGGTCAGTAAATTCTTTAAAGTTTTCAACAAACTTTTTAGCTAATTCCAATGCAGTTTTATCATAATCTTCTGCATTTTCCCAAGATGCACGAGGATTTAATATATTATATGGTATGTTTCTGCAAGATTTTGGAAATTCTAAATTAAAATATGGAATCTTTTCAAATTCAACATTATCCAATTCTCCATTCAATGCTGCGTGAATTAAATCACGAGTATAAGATAAACTTATTCTTTTGCTCTTTTTAGCACCACCCGCAATCCATCCAGTATTGATTAACCAAACATTAATTTTTGATTTCTCTAATTTTTGACCTAATAATGTAGCGTATTTTGCAGGATGTAATGGTAAAAATGCTTTGCCAAAACAAGCAGAAAATGTAGCAGTAGGTTCAGTTACACCCATTTCAGTTCCTGCAACTTTTGCTGTATAGCCAGAAATAAAATAATACATTGCTTGTGGAATAGTTAATCTTGAAATAGGAGGAAATACGCCATAAGCATCGCAGGTTAAGAAAAATATATTTTGAAGATTTTTACCAATTGCAGGAATGACAGCGTTTTCAATATAATAAGCAGGATAACTAACTCTTGTATTTTCTGTAACAGAAATATCATCATAATTTACAGTAGATGTACCGGGATAAAAGCGTGTATTTTCCAGTAAAGCTCCAAATTTGATTGCATTAAAAATTTGAGGTTCTTTTTCTTTTGAGAGATTCACACATTTAGCATAGCATCCACCTTCAAAATTAAAAATTTCTTCATTGCTCCATCCGTGTTCATCATCACCAATGAGTGATCTTTCTGGGTCAGAAGATAAAGTGGTTTTTCCTGTTCCAGACAATCCAAAGAAAATAGCGGTATCTCCTTTTTTTCCAATATTTGCAGAGCAATGCATTGAAAGCACATTTTTTTCTTGTGGCAAAATATAATTCAATACTGTAAAAACTGATTTTTTAATTTCACCCGTATATGCAGAACCTCCAATTAAAATAACTTTTTTAGTAAAATTAATGATGGTGAAATTATGCTGACGAGTTCCATCTTCTTTAGCATTTGCCTTAAATTCAGGGACATTTATAATTAACCAATCGTGTTTGAAATTTTTAATTTCATCTTTTGTAGGGCGTAAGAATAAGTTGTAACTAAATAAATTTGCCCAAGGTGTTTCTGTAATAACCCTCAAATTCAAGCGATATTGAGGATGAGCACAAACATAAGCATCACGAATAAAAATTTCTTTTCCTTCTAAATACTTAATTACTTTGTTGTATAAAGCATCAAATTTATTGCTGTCAAATGGATGATTAACATCTCCCCACCAAACAGTATTTTCAGTAATACTATCTTTTACAACAAATTTATCTTTTGGGCTTCTACCAGTAAATTCACCTGTATCTACCATCAAAGCACCTGTATCAGTAAGTACGCCTTGTTTCCTTAGTAAAGTTTCTGTAACTAAATGAGGAACATCTAAATTCCAGTAAATTGTTTTACATTTTGATAATCCTAATTGTTCAACAAGATTATCATTTGCATAAAAACCAACTTGTGTTACCATTTTTTAAATTTTTCCGCAAAAGTAGGAAAAATTTAGGTAAGTTAATTTTTTATGAAATAATTTTAAACGATTCTAAATAAAGTAACTAAGATTTCTGAATATTTCAAAGAAACAACATATTTCTTCTCACTTTTTTAGAAAAAAGTAAGCAAAAAATCTGCTTTTAAAAGACATCTGCCAGAGATTAAATTAAATTTAATATGTAAATTAACATAACTAATTATATTTATATTTTACATAATAATAATTACTCTTTATTTTCCTTTTAATAATGCTATCAATTTTTACTTTATTTAAAGGTGTTTTTGGAATTGTGTCAAATAAAACATCTTCAAAATAAATTAAATGCTTTTCAGGATTTTTAGGATAATATATAACCTTGTAAAAACCACCTATGAATATATTTCTAGTTACTGCTGTTCTTTCTTCACTTATGTAACTCTTTTTATTTACAATATATACATATTTTATCCAGCTTAAACCATTTCTACTTGGGTTAATATCTATAACCTTTGCATAGGTTCTCTTTCCATAATTATAAAGTAATTTCATTTCTTTATTTTTTTCAAAATCAACATAAACAATAAACAATACAAAAATTAATATAATAACTAAAACAAAAATATCTTTTATCCCATCTTCTGTCTTTGAGTATTTAATTATTTTATTAATCTTTTCTTTCATTTTTTAATTAAATAAAGATTAAAAAGGAATTTTATTAAAATCTTGAATAAATTTCTAATGCAAATTTAATCATTTTAATTATATTTAATTATAAATCTATTCCTGAAAAACTTCCATTTAAAATAAAAGCATTGCTAATACTTTAAACCATCAGTATTTATTCAATAAAAATTATACTAATTACATAACATATTAAAGTTGGAATTTATAAACAAACAATTAATAAAATATAAATTACAAATTAGAGAAAGTTTTAGTTTGCCAACCTCAAACAAAAAATAAATGTAGATAAATTTTTACAGAACTTGCAATTAATTGATAAGTATTATACATATTTTTTCAAGCAATATAGGGCTTGAGTATTTTTGATTTGTGGAAGTATTTTAATTTCATAATGGCTTTATCTCTTATTTGGCGAACTCTTTCTTTGGTAAGATTAAAACGACGGGCTATTTCATCTAATGACAATGGATAAATTTCATTGAATCCATAAGCAGCTTTTACAATTTCTGCATCACGAGGTGGAAGTATTTTCAAAATTCTTTCCAAATCTTCTCTTAATGATTCTTTTTCAAGATGATAATCAGGTAAATCGGCATTTTCGTCGGCAATAAATTCTACTAATGAATTTGCATCTTCAGAAAAAGAAACTGGGGCATCTAAACTGGTAGATTTTACATTAAACATCAATGCATCTTTTACCTCTTCAATGTTTAATTCGGAATGTTCAGCAATTTCATAAATGGTAAGTTCTCTTTCTTCATCTTGTTCTAATTTGGATATAATTCTGTTCACTTTGGTAATATTATCAACTTTGTTAGAAGGTAAGCGAACAATGCGGGACTGCTCCGCTATGGCTTGCAAAATGGATTGTCTAATCCACCATACCGCATAAGATATAAACTTAAACCCTTTTGTTTCATCAAATCTCTGGGCGGCTTTAATAAGTCCAATGTTTCCTTCAGTGATTAAATCCTGTAATGGAAGGCCCATATTTTGGTATTGCTTAGCCACTGAAATCACAAAACGAAGATTGGCTCTTACTAATTTATCTAATGCTTCGCTATCGCCAATTTTGATTCGTCTTGCCAGTTCTGCTTCTTCGTGATGAGTAATTAACTCTTCTTTACTTACTTCACTAAAATACCAATCTAAAGTTCTTTCATCTCTTTTGGTAATTTTGGGTAAAATTTTAAGTTGTTTCATAAGTTAATTTTTGATATTTATACGCAATATCAATGCCTTAGTTTAATAAAAATGGGAAAAGTGTAAAACTAATGAGTGAATGGAAGGTTTTATTGAGTGAACGGTAGGTTTTATTGAGTGAAGCAAAATGAGTGAAGTGTGAAAAGTGAAGTGTGAAAAGTGAAAATTTTTAGTGTTTAGTTAAGTTTATTCTGCTTAATGACTTAAAATTAAAAATGCTGCAGATGAATACTGACAAAAAATCATTTTCCTTGATGATATTCTATTAAGCCGTCCATTGGGTGTTTCATTACATTTACAAGTCTAAGATTATATTGTTTAGCAATGTTAGTTAATTCTTCTTTCAAAATAGTAGCCACACTGCCAACAAAATGTAAGTCATATTTTTCGGTAACAATAGGTAATAACTGTATTTCAAAATATTTTTTTAATGAATTTTCTATTAATTCTTTTACAAATGAATGGTGCTTATGCTTTATTACAAATGGAAAAATAGATGCTAAAAACCGAGATGGCATTGGGTTTTGATAAACACCTTCTAAAATTTTTTCTGCATTGTAGCCCGCTTTTTCAAATTCAATTTTTAATTCTTTGGGCAATGTATTATCGCAATAATGTTGAACAAAAGTTTTTCCTATATGTGCTCCGCTTCCATAGTCGCCAAAAAGATAACCATAAGAAACAGCAGTATTGATAATAGTTAAGCCACTATACACACAAGCATTACTTCCTGTGCCAAGAATGCCAACTATTCCCTTATTTTTTTTGCAGGTAGCCCTTGCCGCTCCAAGTATATCGTGCCAGATATGCACTTCTTCTATTTGAAAAACATTTCTGATGCTATGAATCAATTTGAGTTTGTTTTCTTTTGTGCTACATCCAGCACCATAAAAATACACGGCTTGCAATAAATTGAGATATTTAGAAAGATATGGCAAACATTCTGTTGATAACAAATGTGCAATTTGTTTTTCATTAAGAAAATAAGGATTGATTCCTTTTGTTTGAAATCTTAATAAAACTTGTTGTTTAGTAATAAGTGCCCATTCTGTTTTAGTTGAGCCACTATCTGCAATTAAAAAATAAGTCATAAGATATTTTTATCTAATTAGTGCTACTTTACCTGTGCGAACGCTTTTTTTATTATTGCTTTTTTCAATAGTTTCAATTTTGTAGATATATACATCTTCGGGCAACAGATTGCCTTTGTATTTGCCATCCCACTTGGCATTTGGATTATCTGATGAAAAAACAACATTATTCCATTTATCGTAAATTGTGAAGTTAAAATACGAGTATTCACAAGAAAGAATTGGAAAAAAATAATCGTTTTTGCCATCGTCATTAGGTGAAAAAGTATTAGGCACTAAAATTTCGCAATTACAAGGTTTTAGTTTTACTTCAAAAGTATCTGTTTTATTACCACAGAATTTATCTTGAATATTAACCCAGTAAATGCCATCTTTATCAACATCAATGCTTTTTTGAGTAGAACCATTACTCCACAATAATTTTGATACACCATTATGTTTGAGCGAAATTTTTTTTGGTAATTCATTTACACAAAAGGTATATTCATTATGCTCAATACCTGATGGATAAATTGATTTTACCTGAAATTTTTCTGTAATAGTGCATCCCTTGTTTGAAACTTGAATAGAATAAGTGCCTGGCTCATTAATTGTAATTTGTTTGGTGGGTGTTTTATCATTTTGAAAATAAAATTTGTAAACAGGATGAATAAGTGAAATTTTTAATGGCTTACCCACGCACATAATAGTATCTGGAATACTAAACTTTGGAATATCAGATTTGACAATGATTACAGAGTCAATAATAATAGATTGATTAGTTTTAAGTTTAAGAATATATTTTCCTTCATTAAAAGTAGTAATAGATGATGTGTGATAAATGATTGAATAAGGTGTAATCCATTGAATATTCAAAGATTTTGAAAGGATATTTTTGGGAATAGAAAGTTTTACACTATCGTTTTTGCAGACAAAAATTGTATCGGGAAAGAATTTAATACTTTGAGCAAAAGTAAAAGCAGATAATTGTAAAATAAAGAAAGATAAAAGATATATGTATGTTTTTTTATTTATCATAATTCAATTAAAATTTTTACAATAGTTCCTGATAAATTGGGCTGAATGGTTGATTTATCAATTATTTGCACGGATTGATATTTGCCATAAAGTTGTGAATTAATATTTAAAATTTCTGCAATAGTTTTAGTAGCAAGCGATTTATGATGTTTAGGTTTCTTTTCTTCGCCTTTAATGATGCCTATTCCATCATCTTCAATAAGAATTTCTAAAAATTTTTTATCTTCATTTTTTATACTAAATGATACTGATAAATGTCCTTTATCTTTTTTAGGTAAAATGCCGTGCAATATAGCGTTTTCAAGGTATGGCTGAATAATCATATTCGGTAATTCAATATTATTTACATCAACATTATCATCAATGATAATTTCAAAATCAAATTTATCCTGAAATCTTTCTTTTTCTAATTCCAGATAAAATTGAAGTCGTTTAATTTCATCTGTTAATGTAATGGTAGGTGAAGATGCTCTTTCAATAATCATTCTAATAAGGCGAGAAAATTTTGATAAATAATCACTTGCCTTATCCACATCGTTTTTTAAAATGTAATTTTGAATACCAGTTAGGGAATTAAAAATAAAGTGAGGGCTTAAAATAGCATTCATTGCCTGATGCTTGAGTAAATTCATTTGTTGTATAATTTTTAATCTTTCTTCTGTTTTCTTTTTTTCAATTTTACGAATAATATAACTGATGATTAAAATGATTAGAATACCTAAAATGATTATCAATTCCCAAAACCATTTTTCTTCTGAAAAACTTAATTCTTTTTTGAATGAAATTTGAAATGGTGGTGTAAAATGAATCTTATCGGTTGTGGCTCTTATTTGTAAAATATAATCTCCGCCTGCAATAGATGAAAAATGTAAAGGTGTATTTTCAAAATCAATCCATTCAGAATTGTTTAATGAATATTGATAAGTAATTTTTGTAAGAGGATTAAAATTTGGACAAACAATGTTGAAGTAAATATCTTGAGTGTTTTTATTGAAAACTAATGATTGTGATATTGATAAATTAAAAGTGTCGTTGTTAGTATAAATTGATGTAATAACAGGTGTGTTGATGAGTAAATTAAAATTTAATAAATTTTGAATGTTTGTATAAGAAACACCCTTATCAGTAGCAACATATAAGATATTATTGGAAATTAAAATATCGTTAATAACATTTGATATTAAACCATTTTTTCTACCTAAAAAGTTGATAATATTTAAATTTTTGTCAATAATTAAAAGTCCTTCTTCTGATGAAACAAAGAAATATTCATTGAACTTTTCAAAATCTGTTATAGTAATAATGTTCCATTTTTCTGCATCAAAAAATATTTTTTCTTGATCTAAATTGTAAATTTTATTTTCATACAATGCATACAATTGATTATCAATTAAAACAACTTTTCTGACATCATTATCCTCAATTTTTGTGATAATTTGCTTTTGAGTTTCATCGTAAATAAATAAACCTTTATTTGTAGAAATATAGATTTTTTTGTCATAACAGAACAGATGTTTAATAGTTAATCTAAAATCAGTTGGTTTAAATATTGTATCGGTAATTTTGTTTTTATTCAAATTAAATTTCAAAGCATTATTTGTAATATCTGAAACAATTATCTCCTGATTATTTTTAATAGCAAGGTATTTGAAAGGAAATATATTTATTGAAGTATTATTTTGTTTGATGGAAACATGTTCAAATGCAGTGTATTCAGATGCGTAAATTTTATTGTTGTAATTTATAATTGAGAATATTTCTTTATTAAAAAAATTATCAGCATTGATAATAGGTTGAATAAAATTGGGTTGAGTAGTATCAGAAAAATACAAACCATTATTGGTAGCAAAAAATAAGTTTGATGAAAGCGATTCTATATTATGAACAGAAAGATATTTTTCAAAAGCAGATATTCTAAAAGATTGCCAGAATGTTGAGTTGATTTGATAAATACCATCGTTAAAAGTAGAAATCCAAACATTGTTGAAATTATCTAAATAAATATCATTGATTAAAACAGGCAAGATATTTAAGAATTCAAATACATCATACACTTTTTCATTTTCTACCAAATATAAATTGTCATCAGGTTGCGTGCAAAACCAAATTCTATCATATTTATCAACTAATAATTTACTAATATTTTTTTCTAAATTAAACAAAACCAAATTTGATGATTTAGAAACAGGGACATTAACGGGAATAGTATATTTTATTCTAAATAAACTATCATCACAAATATAAATTTTTTGATTAGAACCCAAATACAACAAATGTTTATCTTTTCTATGAAAAATTGAATAAACAGGAATTTTTTTAAATGCGGGAAGTAGTTTTACTTTGTTATTTTCTACAACATACAAACCTTTTCTTCTTCCTACTAAAAGTTTATTATTTATTTGATTTACACATAATGCAAAGTTAGAATTATCAGATAACAGAATGGAATCATTGTAATATACTTTATGAATATAATCATAAAATTCTAAAGAAATTTGTTCAGTATAGTTGTAGCAAAAGTTATTTAATAAATAGATTTCATCAGATGGTCTTTTGAAAGGATTATTATTAAAAAATGGCTTTACCTTATTTTTTGAAAAATAAAAAAGCCCTAAATCTCTATGAACTAAAAATGTAGTAGTATCATTAAAAAAGATATTTCGGATATTTTTAAGTGATGAAAATTCTTGTTTTTTTTGAAAAGATTGTCCTGCAAACTCATACACGCCTCCTTGCGTTACTGCATATAAAATATAATTTTTATTTTGTTTAATTGATAAAACATTTAGGTGAATTAATCCATTTTCAGATTCGTAATGATAAAAAGGAAATGAAACATTTTGAGCAAAAATGTTTTGAAATAAAAAAATAAGAAAATAAATAAATAGTATCCTCATTTACTAAAACTACTTATGTGGGTTGATGGTATTGTTACGAATAACTTCGGAAAATTCTGCCCATTTAGTGCGGGATATATTGATTTCTTTGTTTTCAGTTAATATCAATTTTTCCGTTGAACTATTATACTCTTTAATATGCTTTAAATTTACAACTGCACTTCTGCTTACTCTAAAAAATAAATTTTTATCTAAAATTTCTTCGTAGTCCTTTAATGTTTTAGAAGCAATGATAGTTCGGTTATTGGTAAGATAAAAATCTGTATAATTACCTGATGCTTCTAACATTATTATTTCATCAAAGTCAATAAGAGTAAAACCTTTTGCATGTGAAACCATTAGTTTAGACCCTTGTGTTTTTGCAGATGTAGATGTGTTTTTCTTTTCACTAATAAATTTACTCACTCTTTTAATAGCATTAATAAGTTCATCCTTAATAAGTGGTTTCATCAAATAATCTACTGCCCCAGCACGAATGGCTTGAATTGTATAATCACCATAAGCGGTTAAAAATATCACATAAAAATTTCTTTCATTTTCAGGAATACTTTCAAGCATTTCTAATCCATTTAATTCGGGCATATTTACATCTAAAAAAACAAGGTCAGGATGTAATTCATTTATTAATTTTCTTCCCTTAATACCATCTTCTGCTTCTCCTATAATTTCAATCTCAGTAAAATACTTATTCAACATCATTTTTGTGTTATCCCTACTATTTTTTTCATCATCAATGATGATGGTTTTTATCTTTTCCATAAAATTTTTTACAAACAAAAATACATATTTTATTACACTAAAACAATTTTATACAAAAAATAAACAAAATAATTTGCTTTCAAAAACAACTTTAATTTTTAGCACTTAAAAACAACTTCATTTTCTCTAATGCTTTATATCTGTGAGAAATTGAATTTTTTATATCTGATGTTAACTCTGCTAATGTATTATTATATCCTTCAGGAATAAAAATAGGGTCATAGCCAAAACCATTTATACCTGATGGATGCAAAGCAATATTACCTTTCAACTCTCCCTCAAAATAGTGTATTTTCCCATTAAGTATTAAACAAATAACACACAAAAATTTTGCATGACGATTTTCAATATTTTTTAATTGAGATAAAACTTTTTGAATGTTTCTTTCATCATTTTTAGGTAACCCTGCATAATAAGCAGAATGAACGCCCGGTTCGCCATTCAATGCATCAATACACAATCCGCTATCATCTGCAAAAGTATTTTTTCCAGTTTTTTGAAAAACATAATTGGCTTTCATTAAGGCATTTTCATAAAAAGTATTTCCTGTTTCAGGAATTTCTTCAGTAATACCAACATCTTTTAAACCCTTAATAATAAAGTTATTTCCTAATATTTGGTGGATTTCTTTTATTTTACCCGTATTGGCAGAAGCAAAAATTAATTCTGTAATCATTTTAATGAATACATTTTTTTACTCAAATCCACAAGGCGATTGCTATATCCCCATTCATTATCATACCATCCTATAAGTTTAATCATATTCCCAATAACGCTTGTAAATTCAGAGTCAAATATTACACTATGAGGATTGCCTACAATATCAGAAGAAACTAATGGTTCATCACTATATTGCATTATACCTTTTAATTCGCCATCAGCGTATTTTTTGAATAAGTCATTCACTTCATCGGCATTCTTTGGTGGATTTTTTACAAACAAAGTAATGTCTGTTAATGAACCATCAGATACAGGCACACGAATACCACAACCACCTAATTTACCTGATAATTCTGGGAATATCTTTGTAACTGCTTTTGCGGCACCAGTAGATGTTGGAACGATATTTACCGCGGCCGCACGGGCTCTTCTTAAATCTTTATGAGGTGCATCGTGTAATCTTTGATCGGCAGTATAAGCATGAACAGTGCTCACATAACCACTTTCAATACCGAATTTTAAAACAACTTTAATCATTGGAGCCGCACAGTTTGTAGTGCAGGAAGCATTTGAAACTATTAAATCATCTTTATTTAATAAAGAATCATTTACACCCATTACAATTGTTTTAATTCCTTCTGACTTTGCAGGAGCACTTAATAAAACCTTTTTAGCACCTGCTTGCAAATGTTTTTCGGCACTTTGTTTATCTAAAAATAATCCTGTGCTTTCAATGACTATATCTACATCTAAATCTTTCCATGGTAATTTATCAACTTCTTTAATTGAATAAACGGGAATTTTTTTCCCAGCAACAATTAATTGATTATCTGTATAAGAAATATCATCTAAAAATTTTCCGTGCACACTATCGTATTTTAATAAATGTGCCAAAGTTTTTGTGTCTGTCAAATCATTGATAGCAACTATTTCAATTTCTTTGTGAGGAAATGCACTTTTGAAAAACCCTCTACCTATTCTGCCAAAACCATTTATAGCAACTCTCATAATTTTATTTTTTTGCAAATATACTAAATCAGATGTCTGATTTGAAAGTTAATTAGAATTAAAAATATAACTATACATATTTTGGTATTAAAGATATTTGTCAGTAAAATTTATTTTTACTTTTTCATTTTTAATATCTTAATTATCTTTGTCCTTAAAAACTTATGAAAAATTTTTTTCAAATTTATTTTATTGTATTAATTGTGTTTCAAAACATTCTTATTTCACAAAACAATAAAATCGATTCTTTAAAAAATGTTCTTTCTTCTTTTACAAAAGAAAAAACTGATACGAACTATATTAAAACACTTTATCATTTATCATTAGAATATAAAAAAGTCAGTTTAGATACTGCATTAGCAATAGCAGAAAATGGATTGAAATTAGCAGAAAAGTCAGATGATAAGATGATTTTAAGTAAAATACTTTTTACCATTGGTGATATCAACTATCACAAAGGAAAATTTAAAATTGCAGAACAATATCTTAATAAATCCCTTAGTTTGCTAAAAAATTATCCTGACTTATATTTAGAAAAAGACATATATTATGAACTTTCAATGATTTACGATACTCTTGGCAATTATAAATTAGCACTCATAAATTTAAAGAACTACAATGAAATAAAAGAAAAGATATTCAATTCACCACAGGTAAAAGAGAAATTATTAAAAGAAGCACAAAAAGAATTTATTGTAAAAGAACAAAAACTAAGAGAAGAAAATGAAAAAAGTTTAAATCCCATCAAAGAAGATATACAAAAAAGTAAAGTTTTAATTTATATTTTATCTTCTATTACATTTTTAATATTTATACTTTTAGTTGCTTTGCTCATTCGTTATTACAAAGTAAGTAAAAAGTAAAAATCATATCTTTACTTTCTTCTAAAAATGATATAACCCTTGTAGATTCTATAAAATGTGTACAATACAAGAATAATGACAGTAATGATTTTTTTAGTGTTTGATAAATAATCAAAGTAATTTGTAAACAAGAGTAAAAACACCAAAGTAATACTAAATACTACAACAAACGCACCAGTAATAAGGGGAACAAAGTTATTCAAACTGAAATTTGAGAGTGATCCCGGCAGGATTCGAACCTGCGACCCACAGCTTAGAAGGCTGTTGCTCTATCCAACTGAGCTACGGGACCATTTTTTTAGCGGGGGCAATTATACAAAATAGTTTGCATTATTTCCAAATATATTTTGCATATTTGCGGCGAAAATTTTCTATTAATTTATTTTGAATATGGATTATGATCAGAGCATTTGTTATCCCCGATTACTCTCAAATAAAGGTAGATTCATTTGATGAATTGCCCTCATGGGATAACTTTATCTGGATTGATATTCAAAACGGAAGTGCTCACGATATAAGTGCCATTGAAGAAAAATTTGGTGTTACTTTCCCTTCCAAACAACAACAAGAAGAAATTGAATTAAGTTCAAGATACATTGAAGAAGATAATGCTATTAAAATCATTACAAGGTTTATCAACTTTTTACCTCAATCAGAAAAAATTGAAGATACAGATGTTAGTATTATTGTAAAAGATAATGTGATTCTAACAAATAGAAACTTTGAATCAAGAGTATTTCAAGAAATTGTCAAAAAAATTAAACAACAACCTTCTCATTACAATCATGCCTTAAAAATTTTAATTGCTATTTTAGAACAAGGTATTGATAACGATGCTGATATTATTGAGTTTTTATCAGCAAAAATAAATTCTATCAGTAAATCTGCAACACTTTCTGCTTCTGCAAATGATGAAAAAATTATTTTGAAAATTAACTTTTATCAAGAAGCACTTATAAGTGTGCGTGAAGATTTATTTGATACCCAAAGAGTATTATCACTTTTAATTAGAAATGAAGTTATCAAAGATGAAAATTTAGAAAAAATCAGGGTGTTATTAAAAGACATCGCCTCTTTAATTGACCATACATCTTTTAATTTCACAAGATTAGAGTTTTTACAAAATTCAATGCTTGGTTTAATTAACATTGAACAAAATAAAATCATCAAGATATTTACAGTGGTATCTGTGATATTTATGCCCCCTACTTTAATTGCAAGTATTTATGGAATGAATTTTAAATTCTTGCCTGAATTAGAATGGAAATATGGTTATCCATTTTCATTATCTTTAATGATATTATCTACTGTTGTTATTCTTTATATTTTTAGAAAGAAAAAGTGGTTGTAATTTTTAGAACAATCTAACTTATATTTTGGATTTATCTAATTTGTTTTTCTCAATAAAACTAAAAATCTCGTTAGCACAATCATCAGGAGTTCTATTAGCGGTGCTAATTTTTATCACATCAGGTTCATTTTCAGGAAATTCAAAATTAGCTGTAATTCCTGTAAAATCAGGTATTTCATTATTTAATGCTTTTTTGTAAAAACCTTTTACATCTCTTTTAGCACATTCTTCTAATGGCGTATCAATATAAAAAATCATTACATTTTCAGATAATGTCGTTCTTACAATATCCCTCAACATTTTCAACGGCGTAATAAATGCACATATACAATTTATATCTTGCTGACTTACCAACTTTGCAAATTCAGCAGAACGACGAATATTCTCTTTTCTATCTTCATTTGAAAAACCTAAATCTTTATTTACAGTATTTCTTATTTCATCGCCATCTAATATCAAATGTTGGATATTTTTTTGTATAAAAATTTTACTCAATGATTTTGCAATAGTTGTTTTTCCTGCACCAGATAAGCCAAAGAGCCAAATTACTTTTTTTTGTGCCATATTTTGCTTTTAATTCCTTATTTTTGCGTAAAACTAATAAAAATTTTATGAAAGAATTTTCTTCTAATAAAGATTGGGAATTTTTGTATGATTTAAGAGTAGATCAAGTAGGTGTAGATGACAGATTATCTCGCATCACAGCAAGAAGTATTAAAAAACAAAGCAAAGTAGAAGGGTTGAAAATGGTGTTGAATATGATTGATTTAACTACATTAGAAGGAAAAGACACCGAAGGAAAAGTAAAACAATTGTGTTATAAAGCCGTGCATCTTGCTGATGATATTGAAGGATTACCAACTGTTGCAGCTGTATGTGTTTATCCTACATTTGTCAAAATTGCTAAAAAACATTTGAAAAATACTAATGTTAAAGTTGCTTCTGTATCTACTGCATTTCCTTCTGGACAAGCACCTCTTGATGTAAAAATTGAAGACACAAAGTTTGCATTAGATAATGGTGCAGATGAAGTAGATATGGTTATCAATCGTGGAGAATTTTTAAGAGGAAATTTTCAATTGGTTTATGAAGAAATTAAAACTATCAAAGAAATAGTCAATAAATACAACGCTCGTTTAAAGGTGATTTTAGAAACAGGAGAATTATCTACATTAGATAATGTTCGCCGTGCTTCTGAAATTGCTATTCTTGCTGGTGCTGATTTTATTAAAACATCCACTGGAAAAGTTCAGCCTGCCGCTACTTTGCCTGTAACTTATGTGATGTTACAAGCCATTCGTGAATACTATGATAAAACTGGAATAATGGTAGGAATGAAACCTGCAGGTGGAATTTCAAATGCTAAAACTGCACTGCAATATCTTGTAATGGTTAAAGAAGTGTTAGGTGATGAATGGTTAGATAATAAATGGTTTCGCTTTGGAGCAAGTAGTTTGGCAAATGATGTTTTGATGCAGATTAAAAAAGAACTTACAGGTGTTTATCAAAGTGCTGATTATTTTTCAAAAGATTAAAAATGATTCAGGAATCAAGATTAGAAAAATTAAAGCAAATACAGGATTACATTAAAAATAAAATACATCAAAAAGAAGAAGTTAATTTAATTTTTATTTGTGTTCAAAATAGCAGGCGAAGCCATTTAGCACAAGTATTAGCTCAACATGCGGCTATTCAAAATAATTTTTCAAATGTGAATTGTTTCTCTGGAGGTGTAGAAGTTACCAGAATTCATCCAAATACAATTGAAGCATTTAAAAGATTTGGTTTTTCAATCATTCAAAAATCAGAAGGCGATAATCCTTTATTTGAAATTGACATAGAAGGTATAAAATTACCATTGTATAGCAAGAATTTTGAGGAAGTTACAAAGCAACTAAAAAGTTTTGCTGCAATAATGGTTTGTTCCGAAACAGAAACAAATTGTCCTTATGTTCCTAATGCTGAAAAGAAAATTTTATTACCCTATGACGACCCTAAAATAGCAGATAATACAATTAACCCAACAGATGAATATATAAGAGTAGCAAATATCATCAAAGAAGAAATGCAATATATTTTTTCAAACATAAAAGAACTTGCAATTGTTAGATAGTATTTCTAATAAAGTTATATTCATTTCCGTATTAGATTGGGGTTCAGGTCATTTAAATAGAACAGCAGTTATCATTGAAAAATTAAAAGAAAAAAATCACATCGTTATTTTTTCTACAGAAAATCAAAAGTTATTTTACTCAAAATTGTTTCCAGATATTTTACAGGAAGATATTCATTCATACAACATCAATTTTAATCCAGATAAATTATTATCAAATATCATTTTCAATATTCATCACTTTTTTTCTGCAATTAGAAATGAAAGAAAAATTTTAGAAAATTACATCAAAACTAAACTTGTTCCTGACTTGATAATTTCAGATAATAGATACGGATTTTATTATTCAGGTATTAAAAGTATTTGTATTACTCATCAAATCAATTTACAAGTGCCAAAAATATTTTCATTTGCACAAAATTTAAATTTTCAATTATTAAAAAACTTTGATGAAATATGGATTCCTGATTATGAAGATGAAGAAAAATCTTTAGCAGGTAAATTATCACACAATGAAAACTTAATGAAAGTTAAGACCTTGAAGTATATCCAACCATTATCATTATTCAAAAAAATAGAAGCACAAAAAGAAATTTATTATTTATTTATCATTAGTGGCACAAAAAAGGAAAAAATATATTACGAAAAAGTGTTTGAAAAATTGGCAAAATCATTGCAAATTAAAAATAAAGATGTAGCATTTAAAATCATTGGTTCATTAAAAAATGATGGAAATTTATTTCTTGGATGGAAAAATTATTTAGAAACAAATCAATTGATTGCAAAATCAAATAATATCATCACACGCCCCGGCTATTCAACCTTAATGGACTTACATTATATAAAAGATGATTCACAAAAAATCTATTTAATTGAACCTAAATTTCAGTATGAACAAAAGTATTTATATCATTACTGGATAGAAAAAAAATTAGCATTGGATATTAAAGAATTACCAACATAAAATTTGCAGGATACAATAAATTTCATCAACTTTACACGGCATTTTTAGTGATATGTTAATAGGAATAATGAAATCAAAAATACATTGTGTAACTGTTACGCAAGCAGAATTAGATTACATAGGAAGTATTACCATTGATGAAGATTTAATGGACGCCGCCGATTTGATGGAAAATGAGCAAGTCCATGTTTTGAATAAAAGAAACGGCGAGAGAATTGTAACTTATGTTATTAAAGGTAAAAGAGGAAGTGGTATTATTTGCTTAAATGGTCCAGCGGCATTAAAATTCAATGTAGGTGATGTAGTCATTATCATCTCTTATACTTGGATGGATAAAGAAGAAGCCAAAAATTTTCGCCCTAAAATAATTTTTCCAGACACCAAAACAAATAAACTGCTAACAAAATAATATTGTGAATGATCGTCTAAAAAAAATAATTCAGTATGTTGTTTTATTAGCCATTGGCGGATTATTGATTTATTTATCAATTAAAAGAACAAGTGTTTCAAAAGAAGAATTAATTAATGCTTTTAAGAGTAGTAACATTTGGTGGATTGCTATTTCATTAGTAGTAAGTTTTGCAAGTCATTTTGCTCGGGCATATAGGTGGAATTATTTATTAGAAAATTATAATTACAAAGTGGATATTGTAACATCTACATCATCAGTATTGATAGGTTATTTAGCAAATTATGGATTGCCCAGAATGGGAGAAATATCAAGATGTGCAGTGGTTGCAAAATATAACAATGTCCCTATGGATATTGCATTAGGAACTGTTATTGCAGAAAGAGTGGTAGATTTATTATTACTGTTTATTGTATTTATGTTAGTGATTTTATTTCAATGGAATGATTTACAACTGCTATTAAATAAGTATATTTTAGATCCACTATCACAAAAAATATCACTATCCTACTTGATTATTGCTTTAATTCTAATAATAGCAAGCATTATTATCTGGATGAAAATCAGAAAAAAAACTGATGAAAATTCAAATCAAGATTTTATTTCAAAAATTTTAAAAGTGATAAAAAATTTAATTCAACCATTATTAAGTATTCATAAAATTCGCCATCCTGTTGGTTTTTGGATATGGAGTATTGTAATATGGTTATTTTATTTTCTATCAATGTATTTTTGTGCATTATCAATGGATTCAACAGAAAATTTAGGCGGTTTCAAAATTTTAGTATTATTTTTATTTGGAACATTTGGTGTAATTGTAACGCCGGGTGGAATTGGAGCATATCACTTTTTAATCACAGAATTATTGTTGTTTTATCAAATAGATAAAGCATCGGCAGTAGCATTTCCTTGGATTATATGGGGAACACAATTTCTTTTAATTTTGATGACAGGAGGATTATCCTTTATTTTGTTACCAATCATCAATTCAAAAACTAAAAATTAGTATGGCAGATTTTAATACAATTTTAAGAAAAAAAATTATTTCAGCAGATGATTTAGAAAGATATTCAAATACATTCAAATTCTTTGGTAAAAAAGTAGTTTTTACTAATGGATGTTTTGATATTATTCATCCTGGGCATATTTATTATTTGAATAAAGCAAGAAGTTTAGGGGATATTTTAATAGTGGGTTTAAATTCTGATACATCTGTAAAGTCCTTAAATAAAGGAGAAGAGCGACCCATTCATCCACAGGATAAAAGATCAGAAGTATTGGCATCATTAATTTGTGTAGATTATATTTGTATATTTGATGAAGAAACACCTTTTGAGTTAATTAAAAAGGTAAAACCAGATATTTTGGTAAAAGGCGGAGATTACACAATGGATAAAATTGTAGGTGCAGATTTTGTTCAATCTTATGGTGGAAAAGTTGAGATAATCCCCTATTTAGAAGGATATTCTACTACAAATATTTTGAATAAATTAAAAAAATAATACCCTATGCATCTAAAATATCAAAAA
This sequence comes from Bacteroidia bacterium, assembly GCA_035405785.1. Lineage (GTDB taxonomy): Bacteria > Bacteroidota > Bacteroidia > B-17B0 > Aurantibacillaceae > BPGX01. The sequence goes on along the minus strand of DAONJS010000014.1, from coordinate 7,556 downwards.
AAAGAAAAAGCAGTCATTTTATTAGAAGATGGCACAATGTATGAAGGTTATTCATCTGGATATAAAGGCACTGCATCTGGTGAAATATGCTTTAATACTGGTATGACGAGCTATCAAGAAATTTTTACTGACCCTTCTTATTATGGTCAAATTGTTGTATTGACTAATGTGCATATCGGAAATTACGGTATTTTGGAAAGTGAAAGCGAAAGTGATAGCATAAAAATTTCCGGATTGATTTGTAAAAATTTTAGCGAGATATTTAGTCGTCCTGCCACTAACCTGTCTCTCAAAGATTATTTTATTCAAAATAAAATTGTTGCAGTGAGTAATGTAGATACCCGTGCATTAGTGCGTCATATTAGAAGTAAGGGAGCAATGAATGTTGTTATCTCTTCTGAAATTTTTGACAAAAATGAACTTCAAAAAATTTTATCTCAAACTCCTAAAATGGAAGGATTAGAACTTTCTTCTAAAGTATCTACTAAAATTGCTTATGAAATCCCTTGCGAAGATTATCAATTTAGAGTTAGCGTAATTGATTATGGCGTTAAACAAAATATTTTAAGACATTTAAGTTCAAGAAAATGTTATTTGAAAGTATTTCCATACAATGCAAGTGTTGATGAAATTTTATCTGATAATCCTGATGGTATAATGCTGTCTAATGGTCCTGGCGACCCTGCTACAATGAATCAGCAAGTTGAAGTGATTAAACAATTATTAGATAAAAACATTCCTATTTTTGGAATTTGTTTAGGTCATCAATTATTATCTCGTGCAGTAGGTATTTCTACTTACAAAATGCATCACGGACACAGAGGGCTTAATCATCCAGTGAAAAATTTAATAACAGGACATTGTGAAATTACTTCTCAAAATCACGGATTTTCTATTAAAGAATCAGATGCACAAAATCATCCCGATGTAGTTATTACACACATTAACTTAAACGATAACACTATTGAAGGTATTCAATTAAAAAGCAAACCTGCTTTTAGCGTTCAATACCATCCAGAAGCCGCTCCTGGACCTCACGACAGCCATTATCTCTTTGACCAGTTTATAGAAAATATGAATAAAGTAAATGTTTAATAATAATTTGAAATTCTATTCGTTAAATATCTTAATGAAAAAGGTTTTTACATTTTTATTCTTGAATTTGCTTGCATTTGAGTTGTTTGCCCAATCTAACGGCATAGGTGTGCGTGGATTTCGTTTCCTTGATATTTCTGTTCCTACAAGAGCGGTATCATTAGGTGGTTCATCCGCTGCATTATTTGATAATGATGTTAATTTGATTTTTTCTAATCCTGCTTCTGTTTCTCATCTTACACATAACCAATTAGCATTGACTTACAATAATTATGTAGCAGATATTAATTTCGGAAATCTTGCATATTCGTATGCATTGAAAAATAAATCTGTTTTTGTTGGATCACTGCAATATTTTAATTATGGAAAATTTAATGGTTACAATGAGTATGATGAGCAAACGGGTAAATTTTATGCCAATGATTTATCCTTGAATCTCTCTTATTCTGCGGCTTTCAACGATACCAGTTTTTCTTATGGTGTAACTTTAAAAACAATTTATTCATACTATATTCATTCTTATGCATTAGGTAATGCATTAGATTTTGGATTAAATTATCACAAAAGATTTTTTACTGCTTCTATTGTTGCACAAAATGTTGGAAAAATATGGAAGCCCTATTTGAAAGGATATTCGCTTACGCTTCCACAAAATACTGCTATTGCTGTATCATATAAATTACCCAAAGCCCCATTTCGTTTGCAACTTATTTATAACGACTTATTAAACTGGCATTTAGATTATGTAAGTCCAATCTTTGATATACAAAACAATATATTAACTGGTGAAGGGGTAACTATAAATGATAAAAAGAAATTCGGTTTTATACTTGTAAAACATTTAATTATTAGCAATGAAATAATTTTGTCAAAAAATTTTTATTTGAGAGTTGGATATAATTTTCGCAGAGCCCAAGAGATGCGACTTCCAGATGCTCGCCCTGCAAATGGTTTAAGTTTTGGTTTTGAAATTAAAGTGAGTAAGTTCAGAATATCTTATGCTTTTTCAAAAATGGCAGTGGGCGGAATAAATAATACTTTTGGCTTATCAATGAAATTAAATGAAGTAGCACAATTTATCTCAAAGAAAAATACAGAAGATAATAGTAGTGGAAATTAGTTTTTAAATAAATTCGGTTGAAGTTTATTGTATTTTAGAAATATACATTTCATACAAAAAATCAATTAATAGTAAATAAAAATTCTACTTATAAACTTTGGAAAGTTTTTTTTATTCTAGCATGAAAAAGTTATACACTGTAAAATTACAAAAATCAAAAAATATCAAATTAAAAAGTTACTTTATCATTATCCCAAATAACATTATCAATTGAAATCCACTTACCATTTCTTTTTATAAGCCATATTACTATATTATTTTCTCTATTTTTCCACATTATCTCTTTAATATGTATAGTATCTTTATTATATTCAGAAAAAATTATAGGTAAGTTCATTCTATATTCATACATTTTTGCTTCAGACAATTTGAATATTAAAATTGTATCAGGTTTCCCAAATATTTTAACAACTTCATCTTCACTAAGGCCATTTAATTTTTTATTTTCAATGGGCTCATTATTACAAGAAATTATTATTAATATTATACTTACAAATATTAAACTTACTTTTCTCATTAACATTCTTAGTTGTATTGAATATTGAATTTTAAAAATTACAGTTTAAAAGAAACACTCAAATATATATAAATTAAATTAAACTTTCAATAATGTAATTTTATAATTAAAAATCATATCATCAAAATGTGTAATTAATCAAAGAATATAAAATTAACTTCTCAAAAAAACACAACTTTCAAATGTAAATACAAACTAATTACAGGCAATGCCATAAACCACGAATCAAATCTATCTAAAATACCGCCGTGTCCGGGTAATAAATTACCACTATCTTTTACATTTGCCATTCTCTTTAATTTTGATTCTAATAAATCTCCAAAAGTTCCTGCTATGCTTACAATTAATGAAATTATCATTACATCTAATATTGTCCATTTTTGTAAATCCTTTAAAAAATAAGTATAACACAAATAGCCCGTTATCAGTGAAAATATAATACCTCCTATAAATCCTTCAACAGATTTTTTGGGTGAAACATCAGGCATCAGTTTTCTTTTACCTAACAAACTTCCTGTAAAATAAGCAAAAGTATCATTTGCCCAAATCATTAATACAACCGAAAGTATCAATAAATACTGATATTCCCGTTGATTTAAAAAATAAAATATATCTAATCCGCTCATCACTAACAAAATCAAATAAAGTAAAGCAAACAATTCTGAAATAGATTCTGCAAAATTATTTCTCAATAAAAATTCTAAAAATGTTATGATTACTAATCCCGACAACACTATTAATTGAACATCTGAAAAATTTACTTTATCATCAAATACTGGATATAACAAAAATAAAATGGATATAACTGATTTAATGACTAAAAATTTAGTATTCAAATGAAATTGTGTTTTTGAAAATAAATTAAAGAGTTCAAACAATCCGCCAATGCTGATAATTAACAACAACAATAAAAAGGTGTAAAAAGAATAATAAATGAGAAATAATAAAACTCCTGCAAATACAACGGCTGTAAGCGTTCTTTTTGGTAAATCTTTCATTTAAAAAATTATTGCAATATATTTTGTAACCAACTTTCTGAAAATTTTTGTGCAAACTGATTCAACTCTGATGAATGAATGATAGATGTATTGTAAATAATTGTATTTTCATTGATAATCTTTTGTTGAATCAAATTGTCCACTTCACTCAATGGAACTACTTCTAAAACATCTTTTGTATTCTCAAACACAACTAATTGTCTGTTTAATAAAGATGTATTGAATTTTTTTTCTAAACTTTGAACAAAGCGAAAAAGATTATCTGTAGCACAACCACCAATGCGATTAAAATCTTCATCATTCTTGAAAATCAACAATCTTTTTTTAAATATTTCAACTTCGGCTTTTACGGGCTCATCGTGAGATTTCCATTGAGATACAAAATTTTTACAATCTTCTAATAATTGCTGTAATTGTTCATCACTCAATTCTTTTTCAATAATATATATCCAGATTTTTTTATTCATTGCTGTTATGTTTTAGTAAGAAGGATTTTTACCAATATAATTTTTTGGTGTAATGTTTTTCAATTCTTTTTTAACTTCATCAGATACAGATAATGTATCAATGAATTGATGAATACTTTCAGAATTGATTTCTGTATTTCCTCGTGTCAATTGTTTTAATACTTCGTATGCATTTGGATATTTCTCTCTTCTCAAAATCGTTTGAATGGCTTCTGCTACTACTTGCCAGTTGTTGTTCAACTCGCTTTCAATAACTTTTTCATTCGGAATAATTTTTGACAAACCTTTTTGAATACTTGAAATACTTAACATTGTGTGAGCAAATGGAACACCTAAATTACGAATCACTGTGCTATCAGTCAAATCTCTTTGCCAGCGTGAAACAGGTAATTTTTCTGATAAAAATTCAAAAATGGCATTCGCATATTTCAAATTACCTTCTGCATTTTCAAAGTCAATAGGATTAACTTTATGCGGCATAGCAGATGAACCTACTTCATTTGGATTTACTTTTTGCTGAAAATAATTGATACTAATATACATCCACACATCTACACAAAAATCTATTAAAATAGTGTTAATTCTCTTTACCGCATCCATCAAGGCAGAGAGATAATCGTAATTTTCAATTTGAGTAGTAAAAGTATATCTGCTTAATCCTACTGACTGAATAAAATCATCTGCAAACTGTATCCAATTTACTTGCGGATAAGCCACATAATGAGCATTGAAATTTCCCGTTGCCCCTCCAAATTTGGCTTTTACAGGAATTTTTTTCAAATCAGAAAATTGATTTTCTAAACGATAAACAAATACATATAACTCTTTTCCAAGTGTAGTAGGACTTGCAGGTTGCCCATGTGTGCGGGCAAGCATTGAAATGTTAGAATACTTTTTGCTTATGGATGATAATTCATTAATTAAATTTTCAAGTGAAGGAAAAAATTCTTTTACTAAAAAATCTTTTAATGATAAAGGAATAGCCGTGTTATTTATATCCTGCGAAGTTAAACCAAAATGCACAAATTCTTTAATATCCGATAATCCTTTTGCATCTAATTTTTCTTTGATAAAATATTCAACTGCTTTTACATCATGATTTATTTTCTTTTCAATTTCTTTAATATGTTCAGCATCCTGAATAGAAAAATTTTCTACAATAGATTTTAGATATTGAATTTGTTCATTATTAAATGGTGGAAAGTTTTTTAAATTTAATTTTGACAATGCAATAAGATACTCCACTTCAACAAATACTCTGTATTTTATCAAAGCAAATTCAGAAAAATAATTACTTAATGATTTTACTTTATCATAATATCTTCCATCAATAGGGGAAATGCTGTATAATGTGTTTATGTTCATATTTCAAAATGGAATTTAAGAATTACAATGAATTATTTATGTTGATTTAATTCCAATATCTTATCTGAAATAGCAAATAATTTTGATTCTTGAAAACTATCCGTTAAAATTTGAATGCCATAAGGCAATCCGTTTTCTTTTGATTTTCCTGCAGGTATTGAAATAGCAGGTATTCCAACCATATTAGCCAATACAGTATAAATATCTTCTAAATATAATTTCAACGGATCATCTGTTTTTTGTCCAATCTTAAATGCAGTAGAAGGTGTGGTTGGCATCAATATCGCATCATATTTTTTGAAAATATCTTTGATGGTATTATATAAAATTCTTCTTACTTTTTGGGCTTTGGTATAGTAAGCATCATAATATCCAACACTTAAAACAAATGTTCCTAACAAAATTCTTCTTTTGACTTCTGTGCCAAAACCAATGCTTCTTGTTTTTTTATACATTTCTTCAAGTGTTTGTGCTTCTTTGTATCTGTATCCATAACGCACACCATCGTAACGAGATAAATTAGATGATGCTTCGGCAGTTGTTAATACATAATACACAGGAATAAGATATTTCAACAATGAAAACTGAACAGGTTCTACAATGTGACCATTTGCTTTTAATTGTTCAATAGTATTTTCAATAGATTTTTTTATTTCAATATTCAATCCTTCTGATTCAATAACTTCAGGGAAATAAGCAATTTTGAATTTTTGCTGTTTAATAGATTTATATTCATTCACATAATCTGGCACTGGAATTTCAGCACAGGTTGCATCAAAATTATCTGCACCTGCTATAACAGAAAGAATTTTTGCCGCATCTGATATATTGTAAGTGAATATTCCAATCTGATCAAAAGATGATGCATAAGCAATAAGTCCCCAACGAGAAATTCTGCCATAAGTTGATTTTAATCCCACTACTCCACAAAAAGAAGCAGGTTGTCTTACAGATCCACCAGTATCCGAACCTAAAGAAGCCATACATAATTCAGCCGCTAATGAAGCCGCAGATCCGCCTGATGATCCACCGGGTACATACTCATTATTCAAAGGATTTTTAACAGCACCATAAGCAGAGTTTTCATTACTACTACCCATTGCAAATTCATCGCAATTTGTTCTGCCAATAATAATTGCCCCTGCATCAATTAATCTTTGCACAGCAGTAGATGTATAAGTAGAAACAAAGTTTTGCAAAATTTTGGATGCGGCTGTGCAAGTGTGTCCTTTGTAACATAGATTATCTTTTATTGAAACCACAAGACCTGATAAAGGGCGAAATTTACCTTGTGCTATTTCTTCATCAATTTTTTGACTTTGTTCTAATGCAGATTTTTCAAATACTTCCAGAAAAATAGGGTTATCTTTTTGAGATTTAATTTTTTGGATATATTGCTGAACAAGCGAAGTGCAGGTAACTTTTTTATTTTTCAAATCGGTGTGTAATTGATCTATATCTTTGTATGAATACATAAGCAGGTTTTTAGGTTTTATGAGAAATTTTGAATGCTCAATATTCAATATTCAATATTCAATGCTCAATGTTCATTTATAGTTTTATAAACACTCCACTATATTGAAGAAAACAAAATTAGAAATTGAACATTGAAAATTGAATATTGAGCATTGAAAATTGTATTTCAAATAAAGATTTACTTATTCTCATCGTTATCTTTAGTTTCCCCTTTGGCGGCATCTTTGAATTCCTTAACGCCTCTGCCTAAACCTCTCATAAGTTCAGGAATTTTTTTACCACCAAAAAGCAATAAGATGATGATTAAAATCACAATGATTTCAGGAGCACCTAATCCTCCTAAAAATCCAAGCACAATTAAATTATTCATTTTTTTAATTTTAGGCCACAAATGTCGTAAAAAAATAGTTATATGGAAAGGGAAAAATAAATTACCCAATTTTATTAAAATTTATTTTTTACATTGGTGAATTCAAGTCACAAATGCAACTTTTTGATGGTGCAAATATAAATAAAAT
>DAONJS010000013.1:0-72188 GCA_035405785.1 Bacteroidia bacterium | reverse complement strand
GTAAAAAGTGAACTTTTTGTAATGCTTATCTGCCTTGTGTTTTCGGATGATAGGGTCTATATTAGCAGATTTGACGAGGGAAATCAGCTGTCCAAAAACAGGAAGTGGAGCAAAAAATTTGTCATTGGATGAATTAGATGATTTCATAGTTTTAAATTTTGCTGGACAAAACTAAAAAAGAGGTGGGAGGTTTTTTAGAAAAATCAATTTTTATTCAAAAATATTTTGGACAACAGTGCTATGTAACTCTTACTTTTAATTTGATTTAAAGTAAATTTAATTGTATAATTGTGCCAAAAAAAATATGAGCGGACTAAAAAGAATTATGGTATTTTTAACGAGTAAAGATGCTAAACTTTACTACAAAGAAAATGGTGAAATAAAAACTGAAATTATTGAATCACCAATCACATTAAAAGATGATAAAATACCTGGTGAAACCAAAGATACATTTAAATTTTCTCCTTCTCACGCATCTAATAATGAACATAAAAAACATAACCAGCACCAGTTAGAAGAATCTCAATACTTCAAAGAATTAGAAAATAAACTGTTGAATTTTGATGTAATTTACATTACAGGACCAGGAACTTTGAAAAATAAATTGAATAATCATCTTGCAGAAAACAAAAAATTTGAAAACAAATCTATTTTTGTAGAATCGTCAGAAAATCATTTAACTGAAAATCAATTATTGGCAAAAGCAAGAGCCGTAATTCATTAAAATCATTTACTATTCTGTTATGATGGACAAATTCAATAAATCTACTCACCCACTTAGAAAATTTGGAGTATACAATAATATCCTTGAAACAATAGGAAATACGCCACTTGTCAAGGTTAATAAAATTACAAAAAATTTACCCGGAGAGTATTACATAAAATTAGAAACTGTAAATCCTGGAAATTCCATCAAAGACAGAATGGCTCTTAAAATGATTGAAGATGCTGAAAAACAAGGACTTTTAAAACCCGGCGGTACAATCATTGAAGGCACTAGTGGAAATACCGGAATGGGATTAGCCATTGCCGCTGTTTTGAAAGGATACAAATGTATCTTTACCACCACTGATAAACAAAGTAAAGAAAAAATTGATGCACTGCGGGCATTTGGTGCTGAAGTTATTGTTTGCCCTACGGATGTAGAACCAGAAGACCCTAAATCTTATTATTCTGTTTCTTCACGATTAGCCAAAGAAATTCCTAATGCATGGAAACCCAATCAATACGATAATTTGAGTAATACCCAAGCACACTATGAACAAACTGGACCTGAAATCTGGGAACAAACTCAAGGAAAAGTTACTCACTTAGTAGTTGGTGTAGGAACAGGCGGAACAATCAGCGGTACAGGAAAATTTTTGAAAGAACAAAATCCTAAAATTAAAGTATTAGGTATTGATACTTACGGATCTGTATTCAAGAAATACAAAGAAACTGGAATTTTTGACAAAAATGAAATTTATCCTTACATCACAGAAGGAATTGGAGAAGATTTTTTACCAAAGAATGTAGATTTTGATATTATTGATCATTTTGAAAAAGTAACCGACAAAGACGCCGCTATTATGACTCGTCGCATTGCCCGTGAAGAAGGTATTTTTGCAGGAAACAGTGCAGGTGCAGCAATGGCAGGCGTTTTACAAATGAAAGATTTTTTTGACGAAAATAGTTTTGTTGTTATCATATTTCACGACCATGGTTCTCGTTATTTAGCCAAAATGTTTAATGACGACTGGATGCGTGAAAGAGGATTTTTATCATTCTCAAAACCAAAAGCCATTGATATTATTTCATCTCACAAACATTTGAAATTGATCACTATTGAAAGCCATCAACCTGTAAAAGACGCATTATTGCTTTTTCAGAAATATGATATTTCACAAATACCTGTTGTAGAAAACAATAAATTTGTAGGTTCATTAAACGATAATGTTTTATATCAAAATTTAATTGAAAACCCTGATTTATCAAAAGCCATTGTAAAAGATGTGATGCAAAAGCCATTTCCAATAGTTGACTTACACGCTACTATTGATGAAATTGCTAAACTGATTGATAAAGAAAACAATGCTGTTCTTACAAAAGATATGCTCGGTGATTATCACATCATTACAAAATACGACATCATTCAGGCAGTAAGTAATAGTTCGGGGGTATAGTTTTTTTGTTACCATTCTCATCCACTATTAAAATTTTTCACCGCTAAGACGCGGAGACGCAAAATTTAATTAGTTTTGAGTTTTAAGTTTTTAATGCTTAGTTTTGTCGTCATTGCGAGGAAGATAGTCCGAAGCAATCTCGTAATTGTTTTGTGTATAATACTTTTGAGATTACTTCACTTCTCTTAATGACGTAAAATTCATAACTATAAAATCATTGAACATTGAAAATTGAGAATTGAGCATTGAGCATTGAGCATTGAATATTGAATGCTGACGATTTTGCAAAGCAAAATGTCAGCATGCCGACCGCAAGCGTCGGCACATTGTACACTTCAATTTATATCCTTTTCAATACATCTAAAACTCTTTCCATCATTTTATCATCAATTTCTCTGTGCGTAACCATTCTGATAACTTGCTTCCCAAATGTTGAAATACGAATACCGTTTTCTGCTAATTTTTTCTCAAACTCTATCGGATTGATATTGTCTGATAATTCAAATATCACAATGTTAGTATAAACTGGCTTGATAGATTTTACATAACTTGCTTGTGATAAAACTTCATACAATTTTTTCGCTTTAATATGATCTTGTTTCAAATCTTTAATATGATTTTTCAAAGCATACAAACCTGCTGCTGCAAGAATACCACCTTGTCGCATTCCGCCTCCCATTTGTTTTCTTATTCTCCTTGCTTTACGAATAGTTTCTTTATCTCCAATTAATAATGTCCCTACTGGTGATCCTAATCCTTTTGATAAACACACAGAAATAGTATCGCAGTATTTACCTACATCTTTTGCAGTATAATCATTTTCTACAATAGCATTGAAAATTCTTGCTCCGTCTATGTGCATTTTCAAGGAATATTTTCTTGTAACTTCATAAATCTCCTTAATATTTTGCAAATTATAATAAGTGCCTCCTGCTCTATTACATGTATTTTCAATAACTACAAGCGATGTGCGTGTAAGCCAATCTGCATAAGGATTGATGTTTTGTTCTACTTGTTGAGCATTTATGATACCATTATCTGTTATAATAAATTTTGGTTGAATACCAGAATGCACCGCCATTCCACCTGTTTCATAATGATAAATATGTGAATGAATATCGCATATTACTTCATCACCTGGTTGCGTATGCACTCTTAGTGCAATTTGATTACTCATTGTACCGCTCGGGCAAAACAATGCTGATTCTTTGCCGAATAACTCCGCACCATATTTTTCAAGTTCATTCACTGTTGGATCTTCGCCAAATACATCATCACCCACTTCTGCATTCATCATACATTCCAACATCTCTTTTGTGGGCTTTGTTACAGTATCGCTTCTTAAATCAATTATTTCTGACATATTATTTTTGTTTTTCAAAATAATTCAAAGTTTCTTTGGCAGCATTTGCTAATCTAAAATTAGCACTTTTACTCGCTTGTTTTAGATAATTGATAACTCTTTCATCTTTGTAATTCACTTTTACAAGAGCATTAAAAGCATTCATTCTTACTGTAAAATCAAAGGATGGCGAACTATACAAAACAAGTTTTTCTAATGATGTTTTATTTTTTGTAACTAAATAATCAATGGCTAATACTGTAATTTCAATACTTCTATTGTTTGGTTTAAAATTTCTTACAGATGAAATAATATCTTGATATTCTGATGGAAAATTATCATATAACAACCACATCAATTTTTCAATATTAATGTAAGATTTAGTAGTTTTCAATGCTTCAAAAAATTCCTTTTTTAGTGAAGAAGGAATTTTCTTTGTATTTTCAATAACTGCTCTATTTACCAACGGATGTGCTTTTATTAAAGCATACTTAATTACTTCAAGTGATTTTGGCTGTGTTGTATCATTTATCAATTGTTTTACAATTTCAGATTGAATAGCATGAAAATTTTCTTTGTAAAATCTTTCCTGCAAAAATTCTCTCTTTTTATCTATTGAAATGTTTCTCATATCAACAATAGCATCATATCGGTCTAACATATTTGGAGCATAAATTGCTTGATTTTTCAGATATTCAAATGATTTCTCAAATTTTACTTTTTTTAGAATATTGCTATTCGGATCAAATAAAACAAATCGTATTTCTTTATCTTTAGAAAATGGAATTTTAAATACTTCATCTTTGTTTTCAATCAAAACTCTTTTATTTACAAAACTACCATCTGAAAAATGAATTTCAAATTCAACAGGCATTTTGAATAAATATACATTATCTTTGAATTCCTGAACTTGCTTTACATAAAATACACCCACTTTTTCATTTTCTTTTTCAAATTGTTCAAACTTCACTTCAAAATGCGGCTCACCGCCTCTATAAAGCCACTCATCAAAAAACCAATCTAAATTTATACCTGTTTCTTTGTAAATAGCCATCATTAAATCATTTGTCTCTACATTTTGATATGGATGTTCAAGCAAATATCTTTTGATAGAAGCATCATACAATTCCTTACCAATCACATATTTCAACATGTGTAAAACGTAAGCCCCTTTTGGATAAACTCTTACTGTTCCTGCATTTGAATGAGCAATAGGATATAGATTTTTTTCTGATTCTCTTAAAATTCCATCGGTAGCAGATTTTCTTAACCAATCATAATGGTCTTTCCCAAAGTATTCTTTTTCTACTAACCAGTTGTAATGAGTAGCAAAACTTTCCTGCAACCATGTATGTGCATTTGAATAAGCAGTAACATAATCACCAAACCATTGATGAGCAAGTTCGTGAGCCGCTACTGGCAAGAAATCTCTGTCATTAATAGAATATTCATCTATCAGAAAAAAATCACCAAAAATAGTAGCCGTTGTATTTTCCATTGCACCATACATAAATTCCTGAACAGGAATAATTGAATACCTCTCCCATGGATATTTCAATCCTGTTTCTTTTTCCAAAAAGTCCATCATTTGAGCAGAAAAACGAAATGTTGTATCAGCACAATATTCTTTGTCTGGATAATAATAAGCGGTTATTTCAACTCCACTTTTACTTTTGAATTTTTTAGTTTTGTAGTCACCAATTGCAAGCATTATCAAATAAGGTGCGTGTGGTTTATTCATCTTAAAGTGATATTCCTTCAAATTATTTTTCAAATCTTTTTGTTCAACTAAAACACCATTAGAAACTACAGGATATTTTTTATTAAATTGAATAAAAATATCTGTTGTAATTTTATCTGACATATCATCAAACATAGGAATCCAATGGCGATTATCAATACCCTGCCCTTGTGTCCATATTTGTTTCCTTGAAATCTTTAATGAATCATTCCATCCAATAAAATACAAACCTCTCTTTGGCTTACATTCATAAATAATTGAAATACTTGCAGTATCATTTTTGGATAATTTTTTTGGTAAGTAAATATTGAGTAAATCAGATTTAGTAATGAATTTGACTTCATTTTTTTGAAAATAAATTTTCTTTACATCTATATCAACTGCATCTAAAACAAGCGAATCCAAATTATTTCTTAATGTTGTAAATTGATGTGTTACTTTTCCATAAACTTTAGATTGCAAAGTATCAAAACTCACCTCTAATTTCAAATGCTGAAAATCTACCAAATGTTCTCGTGCAGATTTACCCGCATCTTTGTAATAGCAGGAAAGTTGGTTGTATTGAGCATATTGAAATGTGCCAACAGATGAGGAAATCAGTGTAAATAACAATTTTTTCAACATATTTTTTTGCCGAAAATAAATGAAAATATTTTCCTTATCATAAATAAATTCGCTTGATTAATAAATAATTCGTAAATTCGCCATTTGAATAAGTACTAATCAAGAACTATGATTGAAAAATTAGAAGAATTAAAAAGAAAATTTCACGATATTGAACTAAAACTTTCAGACCCTGCTGTCATTGCAGATATGAAAAAATTTAAACAACTGAATAAAGAATATAATCAACTTAAAGAAGTTGTTGATAAATTTGACGAATATAAAAAAGTACTCAATGCAGTTAATAATGCAAAAGAAATTTTAAGCAATGAAAAAGATAAAGAACTTTTGGAATTAGCAAAATTAGAACTTGCTGAAAACGAAGATAAAATTCAAAAATTAGAATCTGAAATCAGAATGTTGCTTGTTCCAAAAGACCCTGAAGATTCAAAAAATGCTGTAATGGAAATCCGTGCAGGAACGGGAGGTGATGAAGCCGCTATCTTTGCAGGTGACTTATTTGAAATGTACAAAAGATATTGTGATAAAAAAGGATTTCAAGTAGAAGTGGTTGATTCAAATCCCGGCACAATGGGCGGTTACAAAGAAATTATTTTTAATGTAAAAGGACCTAATGCATACGGTACATTAAAATTTGAAAGTGGTGTGCATAGAGTGCAAAGAGTACCTGCAACCGAAACACAAGGACGCGTTCATACTTCTGCTGCAAGCGTTGTGGTTTTACCGGAAGCAGAAGAATACGATGTAGAAGTAAAAGAATCAGATGTAAAAATGGAAACAGCACGAAGTGGTGGTGCTGGCGGGCAAAATGTAAATAAGGTTGAAACAAAAGTTATTCTCACACACATTCCTACTGGAATTACTGTAATGTGCCAAACTGAAAGATCGCAATTAGCCAACCGCGAAAAAGCAATGCAAATGCTGAAAAACAAAATTTACGAAATTGAATATCAAAAAAGATTAGAAGAAGTTTCCCACAAAAGAAAAACAATGGTAAGCACAGGCGACAGAAGTGCTAAAATAAGAACTTACAACTATCCTCAAAACAGAATCACAGACCACAGAATAAACCTTACATTATACAACCTTACCGATTTTATGAATGGCGACATTCAGGAAATGATTGACGCACTTCAATTTGCTGAAAATGCTGAAAGATTAAAAGAATCAGGATTACAAGAAACAATTAAATGAGAAAAAATTTATTGACATATCTGATTGTTATTTTTAGTTTGTCAAACTTATTTGCACAATTTGATAAAGATGCCTTTTTAAAACAATTTTATAAATCTGACTACAGAGAAAAAGTAAGATTAGTAGCCAATATTGACTTTAATGACATTAAAGATATTTATCCGCAAATAAAAGATACTCTTGATAAAATCAAAAAATTAGTTTATACTCAAACATCCAGTAATGAAGCAAAATTTTTATTTGATTTAATAGAAGCCAAAGAAGCAATGTATAATGCTCAATTTCCTAAATGTATTTCAATTGCAAATAACGCCTTACAATACCATTGTGATAATATTAATGATTCTCTTAAATCAATGTTATTATTAAAAGAATGTTTATTAAAAATTAATGATTACAACAAAGCATTAGAAATACACAAACTAATTGAAAAAAACTGGAATAGAAAAACCATTGCACTTTGGATAGGAACTCCCAAAAGCACAATTTACAGTTATCTTGGTATTTACAAATATGCTATTGCAGAGCGTAGAAGAGAATACGAAAACGGTTCTCATGACCACTGGGAAACGGCAAGAATGTTTAATGATATTGGTGTGTTTTACAACAGAATGCAAAAATACGATAGTGCAGAAGTGAATTTCAAAAGAGCACTAAAAGAATTATCTCAAACCGATAAAAAAGAAAAAGACACTAATTATTACAATTTCTTTGTATCGCTCATAAAATCTAATCTTGCAGTAGGATTATTAAAAACTCACAGATATAAAGAAGCCATACCTTATTTACTCATTGATGTAAGAAATAGTTTAGCCAACAAAGAATACGAAAGTGCTTTCAATGCTTATCTTGGTTTAATAGAAGCATATATCAACTTAAATAATTTATCATTAGCAAAAAGATATTTAGATACATTAGATATATTAGATATTCCTGAATTTCGCTATCCAAATAATGTTGTCAAAAAATATTACTGGAAATCTGTTTTTTATGAAAAAAGCGGGGATATACATAAATCATTAGATTTCTTAAAACAATATGTAAAACTGAAAGATAGTGTATTAGAACTTGAAAAGGAATTAAAAGCCATCAATGCTGAAATTGCATACAATGTTCAGGAGAAAGATAATGCCCTGAAAGAAAAAACAATGGCACTGTCTATATTAAAATTAGAACAGGAAAAAAGCAATACTCTAAAAACTTATCTCATTATTTTTATTATCATACTTTTAATTGCAGGATTTATTTTGTTCAGATATTACCGAGAAGCTCAAAAACATTCAGAAGAACTTGAAAAAAGCAATCAACTTATTCAACAACAAAATCAAACTATTCAAAAATCATTGAAAGAAAAAGAAATGCTCATCAAAGAAATTCATCACAGAGTAAAAAATAATTTGCAAATTATTAATAGCATTATCCGCCTTCAAATGAGTAAAGAAAAAAGCGAAAACGCCCAAACTTTGCTTAACGAAATTTCTGCAAGAATCCAATCTATTGCCCTTACCCATCAAATGCTCTACAAAAAAGATCAGTTTCTGCATATCAATGCCGCCGAATACCTTCGTCATCTTTGCGAACAAACCATTTCTGCATTTTCTGACAATACCAATATACAATTACATTTAAACATTGATGCAGATAATCTTGAATTGCCTTTAGACACTGCTATTCCACTTGGTTTAATTTGTAGCGAAGTGATTACAAATGCTATTAAATATGCTTTTCCAAATAAAAAAGGTAAAATAGAAGTATCTTTTCATTGTGATAAAAATAATTGCACACTCATTATTAAAGATAATGGTATAGGAATTGACTTAAATAAAATTGATAAATCCGAATCTCTTGGTATAGAACTCATCAAATTACTATCGGAACAAATTGATGGACAATACTCATACAAAGTTGATAATGGCACTATCTTTCAATTAGTTTTTAATAAACCCAAAAATTAAAATCAATTATTATAATTATGAAAAAAGATAAAATTCTTTTTGTTTGTCTTGGAAATATATGCAGATCGCCACTTGCAGAAGGAATTATGTTACATTATGTTCAAAAATACAAATTACCACTTATTGTAGATTCAGCCGCTATTGCTCCCTATCACATTGGTGAACATCCAGATAGAAGAACTATTCTTAATGCTAAAAAACATAATATTGACTTAAGTTCATTAGTAGCAAGGCAATTCAAATATTCAGATTTCTTAGAATTTGATAAAATTTATGTAATGGATGAAAGTCACTACAACCATCTAAAACAAATGGCAAAAGATGAAAACTTAATGAAAAAAGTAAATTATTTAATGAATGTATTATACCCTGCTCAAAACATTGAAATACCTGACCCCTACTATGGTACAGAACAGGACTTTGAAAATGTTTTTCAAATGATTCATTCCGCTTGTAAAAAATTAGTAGAACAATATGCAGAAATTAAAATTACTGATGTTGAAAACAAAATTTGAAAATTAGAATAATTTTCTTTAATTTTGCCAAAAATTTACTACTATGAAAAAAACTTTTACAATTATCTTAATTAGTTTAGGAATTGTTCAATTTCTATTTGCACAACAAGTGCCTTTGTTAAATCAATACATGTTCAATAAAATTTTGACAAATCCCGCAATGAGTTATCAAAATGATATGGGCGATTTATATGCACTTCACCGTTCTCAATGGACAAGTATGCCCGATGCTCCAGTTAATCAGGTGCTTGTTTTTTCAGCACCTTTACAAGCTAAAAAAAATGGTTTTGGCATCATTGTTACTCACGATAAAGCAGGTCTTTGGGATCAAACTGCTGGTTATGCTAATTACTCTCATGCAGTTAAACTTAATGACGATGCAGTTTTAAGTTTTGGTGTTAATGTAGGTGCATTTCAAAGAAGATTTGATTACAACAGAGTAGTTGTAAAAGACAATAAAGACCCAGAACTCTACGCTAATTCTTTTAGCCGTGCCACATTTGATATGGCTTTTGGATTTAATTTTACTTGGAAAGATTTCAATACAGGATTTACAGGTTGGCAACTTTTAGACAGTAGAGTAAAATTTGATGACCCATCTGGACATTTCACAAAATATATTACAACCAAACACATTACATGGAATGCATCTTATATTATCAAAGCCATTGAAGGTGGAGATTTTCCATTGAATGTTATCCCCTCTATTTTCTTACGCTATACTACACCTGTTGGAGGTTTTTCAATGGGAGCACCTGTTCAGGTTGATGCACAGGTAGTTGCAGAGTCAGACAAATATGGATGGGTTTTTGTTGGTTACAAACATGGATATTCTCTTACAGGAGGTATTGGTGCAATAGTTTCAAAGAAACTAAGAGCAGGGTTAAGTTATGATTTTCTATACATCAACGGTTTAAAAACATATTTAGGACCTGCCGCAGAAATTTTTGTATCTTACAAATTCTCTTTTGCAGGCAAAGGCAATAATTCTCAAACTTTATATTAATGATGAAAAAATATAAGTGGATTGCATTTTTTGCAATCAATTTTTTCTTTTGGAATTTTGTTAATGCTCAAAACCAACCCGATTGGGCAAATCAATTTAAAGATAAGAAGGACTCTTATCTCTCTTCCGAAGCAGAAAAATTTTATTCATCTGGAAATTTAAGAGAAGCTCTTAAGTATTATTATGTATTGCATGAAAGAAAACCAAAAGATGAATTTATTCAATATCGTTTAGGTATTTGTTATTTATATAAAAGTGATGAGCCCGAAAAAAGCTGGGAATTACTTTCTCCCTTACAAAATAGCAAAAATAAAAAGTTAGAAAACCTTGTTTTCTATTTAGGCAGAGCCCAACATATTAAAGGTAATTTTGAAGAAGCAGGTAAATTTTACACAACTTTTCTTTCAACACAAAAAGACACTACAACTGATCTTTACAAAAGGGGAAAATACTTTTTACAGCAAACAATTTCAGCCCAAAATACTATAAAACGAGATTTAGAATTAAAGAAAAACGATGTTGTTCAGGTCTTGCTTCAAAATCAAAATATCAACTCAGATTATGACGAATACATGCCTGTTACAGATGCCGATGAAACAAAAATAATTTACACATACAGAGGACCAAAATCAAAAGGCGGAATGCTCAATGAAAATGGTGACCCTGACCCTAACGGTGCATTTTATGGAGAAGATATTTACGAAGCATTACGCACTCCAGAAGGTGACTGGGGCACATCTCATCCTATTGATAATCTTAATACTGAAAGAAATGATGGTGCTGTGGCATTATCTGCTGATGGTCAAACTTTATTTTTATATAGAAACAGACAGGATTCATCAGGTAATATCTATTATTCCCGTTTAAATGGTAATCAATGGTCTGCTCCCGCTGCTCTGCCCGGTGGTATCAATTCAGAATATTGGGAAGGAAGTGCCTGTCTTGCCTTCAACGAAAATATGATTATTTTCTCTTCTGAAAGACCTGGCGGTTATGGTGGAAGAGATTTGTGGCGTTCAGTAAAACTTCCAAATGGCAAATGGTCTTTGCCTGTTAATCTCGGCCCAAATGTTAATACTCCCTACGATGAAGATTCCCCATTCTTATTTTATGATGGTGTAACGCTTTATTTTAGTTCAAATAGCACAAGATCAATGGGTGGATATGATGTATTTTATTCAACATTACAACAAGATAGTACATGGTCTGAACCAGTTAATTTAGGCATCAAAGTCAATACACCTTTTGATGATAAATTTTATGTTATCAATGCCAGTGGATCTCACGGTTTTTATTCATCAATGAGAAAAGGTGGATATGGCCAACAAGATATTTATTTAGTTACACCCGGACATTTTAATAATACTTCTGCATTTGTTTTAAAAGGCATTGTGTATCTGAATGATAAACCCGGCTATTCTGACATTTCAGTAAATTTTACTGACCAATCAAGCGAACCTTCTAATTTTAATTCTAATGCTTCAACCGGAAAGTATCTTGTAGTATTTCCATTGTCTTTTAAATATGATGTTAAATTTGAAGCAGATGGATTTGTCCCTTATCAAATGAAATTAAATTTAAAGAATGTCTTTTCTTTCAAAGACAGCGTATTAGATATTCATTTGTATAATAAAGATGATTTTGATAAGTACATGCGAATTGCTGGAACTGTTTTTGATCCTAAAACAGGAAAGCCCCTTGCAGGTGTAAAAGTAGAACTGAGAAGTAAAGATGGAGAAGTAATAATGACCACAACCACCGACGAAAACGGTAATTATGTTTTCAACAAAGTTCCAAAAGGCAAAGAATATGAAATTAATGTGGACTATCCGGGAGAAGTTTTTGTTGAAGGTAAAGCCACTGATTTATATGGACAAAATGGATTAGCGGGTGTTAGTATAAATGGTCAAATTACCGGCGATGACGGAAGTTTCAAATTCAATGCTTATGGTACTGGTGCAGAAGATGCTTATATGAATATAGCCGGAAAGGTAATTCATCCAAAAACAAAGAAACCTATTCCTGGTGTCAGAGTTCAACTTCGTTCAAAAGATGGCACAATTGTTAGAAATACCGTGTCTGATTACAAAGGAGATTTTATTTTCAAAAAAGTGCCTAAAAATAAGGACTACGATATTTTTGTAGATTATCCAACTGCATCAGTAGTAAATGGCGTTGTTACAGATCATACTGGTAAAGGTATTGAAGGCAAGAAAATTGGAGACCAGATTACAGATAAGGATGGTAAGTTTAGTTTATTAACCAACAATAAAGGAATGTTAGCAACATCTCCATATCCTCCTGGAACACTAGAAAAATACCTGATACCATTTAGTAAAGATAATTTATCTAATGCTTTAATAATGGATGAAGCAATGTTAGGAGAGTTTCTCAACAAATTTGGAGATTATTCTGATAAAGATTTAGTATTCAAGGTACAGATTGGTGCTTATTTATATGCTAAAAACTTCCAGTATTTCCAATATGAAAAATTAGATAAAGTAGATAAAAAATTATATGATGATAACTTAACGCGCTTTATGTTATCAACTCCATACAAAACTTTCAGACAGGCATGGACAAGACAATGGGAAGCACGAAAATATCCTGATCACGATGCTTTTGTAGTTATTTTCTATAAAGGGCAAAGAATGTTATTATCCAAAAATTTAATGGAATTATTGAAATCCGATAAATAATTTAAAAAATTAGATTCTTAATCCTAATATTGTAATATCATCAGTTTGATCATTTTGTTGCTTCCAGTTATTTAAAGTATATTCCAAAAATGATGCTTGTTCCTTCAAAGTCATAGGTTGAATTTCACTAAGAATCTGGTAAAAATTTTTCTTGTTCAATTTTTTATTTCATAATCCTCCGAATTGATCAGCGTATCCATCTGAGAAAAAGTATAAAGTATCATTTGCTTTTAAATTTCTTTCAACGGTAAAAAATTGCTTTGGCTCATCAGAAAAACCTATAGAATTTTTTGCAAATTCTAATGATTCAAATGTAGAATCAGATATTACAACAAGTGGTCTGTAAGCACCTGCAAACTGTAATTTCGTTTTTTCTTTGTTGATAAATACAATAGCAGCATCCAATCCGTCTAAGCAAAATTCATCTGAATTTTTATTTAATAATTCATATAAAACATCATCAACTTTGTATAAAATATCAGATGGTTTTTCATTGTGATTTGAAATAATTATTTCTCTTAAAATACTATGTACCAAAAAACTCATCATTGCTCCAGGCACACCGTGTCCTGTACAATCTGCCAATACAATTACAAATTTATCTTCTAATTCATAAAATGCATAATAATCACCACTAATGATATCTTTAGGTAAATACAATACAAAAGAATCTGAAAAATGTTTAGAAATGTTTTCTGGTTGTTTAAGAATAAAATTTTGAAGCCTACGAGCATACTGAATACTATCAGTGATATTCTTATTTTTTTCTTTTAGTAATTTTAATTGTTCATTCAATGAGTTTTCATAATTTTTTCTTTGTGTAATATCTTGACCAATTGCAATTAATTGACTATCAGAAATTTTGGTTACTTCCCATCTTATCCATTTTTTAGTTTGATAATTTGTATTTAATTCATGTTCATAAGCTTCAGTAAATCCAATTGGTTTTTGAAATAATTGAATCAATTTTGTTTTTACTATTTCAGCTTCTTCAAGATTACGAGTTTTCTCCCACCAATTATTTCCAAGTAATTCTAAAGAAGAAAAACCAAGCATTTTTTCAACTGCTGGGCTGATGTATTCTACATTCCCTATTGGATTTATTATCGCTATTAATAAATTTGTTTTATTTATTAAGTATTCAGATAATACAAATTGAGTAGTCATTTTATATTGATTTTTTGAGTTTTTTGTAAAAAGGAAAATAAGATATAAACTGGTATCAGGAAATTAAATTCCTAATAACATAATAATCCACCACATAATGTGGATATGACACGGACAGTGAGGTATGTGATTATTCAAATACATAAACCAGCGGCAAGTATACAAAATTTATTATTGAAAAAACAAATTTAAAAAAATCACTCCACCAAAAAATTAACTCTTAAAAATTTCTACAAAAAACTTTGATAATGTACTATCTACCTTGTCTTTAAAACCAGAAAATACTGCAAAATTACAGTTCTACTTCTACTTTTGCCAAATCATCTGATTGATATTTACCTGATTTTAATTTATCTACAATCTTTGAAAAAGATTCAATAGTGTATTTAACATCATCTAATGTATGTACGGCAGTTGGTATCAATCTCAAAATTATCATTCCTTTTGGAACGACTGGATAAGTTACCATTGAACAGAAGATATTAAAATTTTCCCGTAAATCAAAAACCATATTAGTGGCTTCTGGTATTGAACCGCTTAAATAAACAGGTGTAACTGGAGTATTAGTATTTCCAATATCAAAGCCCGCATTTTTCAATCCACTTTGAAGTGCTCTTGTAATTTCCCACAATTTTTCACGATATTCTGGATGATTTCTCATTAACTCTAATCTTTTCAATGCTCCAATAACAATTGGCATTGGCAATGATTTCGCAAATATCTGCGAACGCATATTGTATCTTAAATATGTAATCACATCCTTCTCAGAGCTAATAAATCCACCTATCAAAGCAAATGATTTTGCAAATGTTCCGAAATAAATATCTATTCCATCCTGACAATTTTGTTCCTGACCTGTTCCTCCACCAGTTTTGCCCATTGTTCCAATACCATGCGCATCATCTACAAACAATCTGAATGAATATCTTTTTTTCAATTCCACGATTTCTTTTAATTTACCTTGATCTCCACGCATTCCAAACACTCCTTCAGTAAGCACCAAAATGCCTCCTCCTGTTTCTTTAACTAATTTTTCTGCTCTTTGCAATTGTTTTTCAAGGTCTTCAATATCATTATGTTTAAATACAAATCTTTTTCCCATGTGCAAACGCACACCGTCTATAATACAAGCATGGCTTTCTGCATCATAAACTATTACATCTCTTCTGTCTACAAGTGCATCAATAGCAGAAACCATTGCCTGATAACCATAATTACAAAGTATAGTTTCGGGTTTATTTACAAATGCAGAAAGTTCTCTTTCTAATTGTTCATGATAAACAGAATTTCCGCTCATCATTCTTGCACCCATTGGGGCAGCTAATCCAAATTTTGCAGCGGCTTCAGCATCTGCTTTACGGACTTCAGGATGATTAGCTAAACCTAAATAATTATTTAAACTCCAGTTCAATAACTTTTTTCCTCTAAACATCATGTAAGGACCAATATCACCTTCTAATTTTGGAAATGTAAAATAACCATGTGCTTTAGAAGAATACATACCAAGTGGCCCCATGTTTTTTTTAATCTTATCAAAAATATCTCTCATAATAAAAATTTTTCGCAAATATACATAATTTAGTGTTTAGTTTTGAGTTTTGAGTATTTAGTTTTGAGTTACTCGTCATTGCGAGGACGGTAGTCCGAAGCAATCTCATAATTGTTATGTGAATAATACCTTTGAGATTACTTCGCTTCGCTCGTAATGACGGTAAAACTCATAATTAAAAATGATTTTCACTTTTTATAAATAACAAACGACATAAATGTCGTTTCTATTCATTTTTACTTTCTTACTATTTTTGAAAGATATTCCACATCAAATTGACCTTTATTTAAGCACTCTATCCATTTTTCCTTGGGCATGAGTTGTAACATATACTCATCTTGCATATTTTCAATCTTGTAACGGTTAATTTGTTCTGCTGTATATTCCCATCTTGGATTAACAATATCAAACATTAACACTACCCTGTCTTTATCTGTATTATTCCATGCTTCATGATCAAATGAATCATCTAAAATTAAAATTTTACCTTCTTCCCATTTTTTAGTGATATTACCTACTCTTATTAGCGTATCTCCTTCTGGAATTATCAAACCTAAATGAACTCTTAATACCATTTTTGTAAATCCTTTGTGTGGTAAGATTCTTGTTTTAGGCGGAATGTAAGAATAATCAGCAGAAATGATATTCTTATTGGATTTAATTAACTTACTTGTAACAGGGCATAACTGATGATTAATAGGATTATCAATTCCAAAAAAACGAAATGAAAACACTTTCCATTTATTTTCACTGCTCTTATCTACATAATGTGGAAAGGTATCTAACCAAAAACCTTTTCCTGTATTTTTTACATTCAAAAATTCATTTTTTATTTCCTCTGCATATTGCTCAAACACTAATAATTCAGGAAATTCACTGATATCATAAAAATATTTTGGATTCTTTTCTGTAAACTCACTCATGTTTTTTTCTTGCAAATTTACAAAACACTTTTATTTGAATAGTTTGATTTATCTTCAATTTTTTCATCGCTTTAGGATTTTTTAATTTAGAAACAAACACTAAAAATGCTGACGAAACTGCTTTGCAGTTTATCAGCATGCCGACCAAAAGCGTCGGCACTCAAAACTAAACACTCAAAATTCAAAACTAAAATTAAAATATCATTACATTTGCACACACAAATATATTATGACATCAAAAAAAAATAACTCATCTCTTCCTTTTTCTCCTTTATGGATATGGGTTTTAGTATGGCTTCCATTTTTATTACTTTTTTTAATTGCATACTTAACTTCAAAAGATGTTTTTGGGAAACTACCAAGTGTAGAAGAATTACAAAATCCCAAAAGTAATATAGCCACCGTCATTTTAAGTTCAGATGGAAAGATATTAGGTAAATACTATGCTGAAAACAGAATCAATGTTGAATATAAAAATTTAAGCCCATGGACTATTAAAGCACTACTGGCAACTGAAGATATTCGCTTCAATGAGCATAGTGGAATTGATATAAAAGCTCTGTTCAGGTCTGCATTTGGGGTATTTACAGGTAGTTCAAAAGGCGGTGGAAGTACTCTTACACAACAATTAGCCAAAATGATGTTTCCAAGAGAAAAACTATCTAAACCCCAATTAATTTTGAGAAAAATTAAAGAGTGGATCATTGCTATTCGTTTGGAAAAAAATTACACCAAAGAAGAAATAATGACTATGTATTTAAATCGTTTTGATTTTTTGAATTTAGCAGTTGGTATTCATTCTGCTGCAAAAATTTATTTTAGCACAGTGCCAGATAGTTTGAATATTCAACAATCTGCAATGTTAGTAGGGATGGCTCAAAATCCTTCATTATACAATCCTATTCGTTTCCCTGAAAGATGTTTAAAAAGAAGAAATGTTGTTTTATCTCAAATGAAAAAATATAAATTCATCACACCATCAATGTATGATTCTTTGGTAAAACTTACTCTTGGATTAAAATTTAGTCCAGAAAGCCATAATGAAGGTTTAGCCACCTATTTTAGAGAGTATTTAAGAGAATTCTTTTTGAAAGATTGGTGTAAAAATCACATCAATCCAGAAACAGGAGAAGCATATAATTTATACAAAGATGGTTTGAAAATATACACTACAATAGATTCCAGAATGCAATTGTATGCAGAGCAAGCAGTGCAAGAACACATGCATGATTTACAAATTGCTTTTTTCAAAGAATGTAAAACGAAAAGAAATGCGCCATTTGCATGGAACTTAACTAAACAAGAAATAGAACAAATAATGCTGACTTCTGCAAGACGTTCAGATAGATACAGAGGGCTTAAAAATCAAGGTTGGAAAGAAGAAGATATTTTGAAAACATTTCATGAAAAAGTGCCCATGCGTGTTTATACATTAAATGGCGAAAAAGATACAATAATGACTCCATGGGATAGTATAAGATATTACAAATCCTTTTTACAATGTGGTTTTATGGCTATGGAACCACAAACAGGTTTCATCAAAGCATGGGTAGGCGGTATCAACTACAAACACTTTAAATATGACCATGTAAAACTTTCAAAAAGACAGGTGGGTTCTACTTTCAAACCATTTGTTTATGCACTTGCTATTCAAGAAGGTTATTCGCCTTGTTATCAGGTTCCAAATGTAAGAACCTGTATCACTGATGATTTAGGCAGAGAATGGTGCCCTGATAATTCCGATGGAGAAAAAGGCACAGGAAAATTAGTAACATTAAGATACGCACTTGCAAACTCAATCAATTACATATCTGCATGGTTAATGAAGCAATTTGGACCACACGCTGTTGTTCAATTAGCAAGAAGATTAGGCATCACATCTGATTTACCTGAAGTACCTTCTTTATGCCTTGGAACTGCTGATATTTCTTTGTACGAAATGGTAGGTGCTAATTCTACATTTGCTAATAAAGGTACCTATATTGAACCAATTTTTGTAACAAGAATTGAGGACAAAAATGGAAAAGTTTTAGAACAATTTACGCCTAAAATGAACGAAGTATTCAGTGAAGATAAAGCTTATATTATGATACAATTGATGAAAGGTGTTGTAGATTATGGAACTGGTGTGAGATTAAGGTACAAATACAATTTAAGAAATCCTATTGCAGGTAAAACTGGTACTACTCAAAATAACTCAGATGGCTGGTTTATTGGATTAACTCCAGAATTAGCGGCTGGTGCTTGGGTTGGTGGAGATGAAAGGAGCATTCACTTTAATACACTTGAAATGGGGCAAGGAGCAACTATGGCATTACCTATCTGGGCAAAATTTTTTCAAAAAGTTTATGCTGATAAATCATTAAAAGTAAGTCAGGGTGATTTTCCAAAACCTGCAAATCTTGGAAATATAGAACTGGATTGCTCAAAATACGATAAAAATGCAGAACAAAATATTGACACAAAATCAAAAGATTGGTTTGAATAATTAAAAATTATCCATTAGTGTATTTTTAAAATGTATTATATTTCTAAAAAAATAAAAAAATGAAACGAATATGATAGCGAACAAGCAAAAATAAAAACAAAACTTTCTTAAGTTCGCATTCATAAAATTCAATCTATCCTCAAAAACAAAAAAAAAAAACAATTTCAAATGAAATCAAACAAAAGTAAAAATCAATCCAATAAATCAAAAGACAAAAAGAGTCATCAATTTGGGAAAAAAGAATTTGATAAGTCAAAAAAATCATCTTTTGAGAAAAATAAAAAGTCAAAAAAACAATTTTCTGACAAAACAGATAAAGAAAATAATCTTATTCGCTTAAACAAATATATTGCTAATTCAGGAATTTGTTCAAGACGGGAAGCGGACAAACTAATTGAAGCCGGTGCTGTAAAAGTAAATGGAGAAGTAGTTTCAACACTTGGTTACAAAGTCAAACCTACAGATGTTGTAGAAGTAGAAGGACAAAAAATTAAAAACGAAAAGAAAGTTTATCTTTTACTCAACAAACCAAAAGATTATATCACAACTACCAACGACCCACAAAATAGAAAAACTGTAATGCATCTTATTGCTGGTGCTTGTAAAGAAAGAGTGTTTCCCGTTGGAAGATTAGACAGACAAACAACAGGATTATTATTATTTACAAACGATGGAGAACTGGCAGATAAACTAATGCATCCGAAATCCAGAGTGCCTAAATTATATCATGTTACATTGAATAAAAATTTTTCAGTAAATGACTTTGAAAAATTGGCAGCAGGTATAGAATTAGAAGATGGATTTATTAAACCAGATGTTTTAAGTTATGTAGAAGGTAGTAAAAAAGAATTGGGAATAGAAATACACAGTGGCAGAAATAGAATTATTCGCAGGATATTTGAACATTTGGGTTATGATGTAGTAAAATTAGATAGAGTAATGTATGCTGGTTTAACTAAAAAAAATTTACCTCGTGGTAAATGGCGTTTTCTAACAGAAAAAGAAGTACAATATCTAAAAATGCTTTAATAACTTGATTTTCCTCTATCAAAAAATTATCTTTACATTTGAAGCCAAAAATATATTATGTCTAAAGTTCAAACTTTCAAAAAAGAAAATTATCGTTTGATAATTATTGGAGTAATTATGGTTGTATTAGGATATATATTGATGATTGGTGGAGGCAGCGATGACCCAAATGTTTTTAATCCTGAAATATTTAGTTTTAGAAGAATTGTTTTATCTCCTGTCATTATTGTTGCTGGATTTTTAGTAATTATGTACGGTATAATGAAAAAGAAATAATTCATTTGTAAATATATCCAAATAGCTTAAAAAAGTTTTTTCTCATAAAAAAATGAACTGGGTAGATGTTTTAATTTTAGGAATCATTGAAGGGCTTACAGAATTTTTGCCCATTTCTTCAACAGGACATTTAATTATTGCTACTGCATTTTTAGGTATTCAACCTACAGATTTTGTAAAACTCTTTACAGTAGCTATTCAGTTAGGTGCTATTTTATCTGTGATAGTTATTTACTTTAAAAAATTTTTTCAGTTTTCATCTCCTCAAAATTTTATCACATTTTATTTAAAACTTTTTACTGCATTTTTACCCTCTGCAGTGATGGGCGTTTTATTGAATGACTACATAGATGAAGCATTAGGAAATCCTGTTTTTGTAGCAATTTTTCTATTATTAGGTGGAGTGTTTTTTGTGTATTCTGATAAATTATTTAAAGATAATAAAAAAGGTGAAAATCTTATTACTTACAAAGATGCTTTTATTATTGGATTGTTTCAAAGTATAGCAATGTTTCCGGGAGTAAGCAGAAGCGGCGCTACTATCATTGGCGGATTATTCAGAAAACTATCAAAAAAAACTGCTGCAGAATTTTCATTCTTTTTAGCCGTTCCTACAATGTTTGGTGCAACTGCCAAAAAATTATTTGATTTTTTTCAACATCATTCTCAACTCACTTCAAATGAAATAGAAATTTTATTAGTTGGCAATTTAATTGCATTTATTGTAGCAATTCTGGCAATAAAATTTTTTATTGGCTTATTACAAAAAACAGGATTTTCAGTATATGGATGGTACAGAATAATTTTAGGAAGTATCCTTTTGATTATCTATTTTTCAGGTATTTCTTTGCAAATCATTTAATTTATTATGTTTAATTTTTCTGAAGGTGAAATTCTTTTAATTGATAAAGAACTCAATTGGACTTCGTTTGATGTTGTGAATTTTTTAAAGCCCGCCATCTGGAGTTATGAAGAAAAAAAAACAGGTGTTAGAAATAAAATAAAAATTGGACACGCTGGAACACTTGACCCACTTGCTACAGGACTTTTAATTGTTTGCACAGGAAAGAAAACAAAAGAAATAGACGCTATTCAGCAACTACCAAAAACATATACCGGAACTTTTTACATAGGTGCCACTACCCAATCGTTTGACAGAGAAGAGGAAGTTGATAAAGAATATCCCACCTCTCATATTACAGAAGAATTAATTTTATCTACTTCAAAATCAATGATTGGACAACAACTTCAAACTCCACCTGTTCATAGTGCTGTAAATATCAATGGTAAAAGGTCGTATCAATTAGCAAGAAAAAATATTGAAGTGGTTTTAAGTCCCAAACCAATTGAAATTTATCGTTTTGAAATAAAAAATATAAACTTTCCACTTGTAGATTTTGAAGTGGAATGTAGCAAAGGCACATACATCAGAGCCATTGCCCGTGATTTTGGCATAAAACTCAATAGCGGTGCTTACTTACATTCTTTAAGAAGAACAAAAATAGGAAACTATTCTGTTGATAGTGCATTACCAGTAAAAAAGTTTTTGGATATGTTGAAAAAACTGGAAAATTAAATTATGAAAAATTCGTGAATTTGCGACATAGTTAAAATTAATAATAAATTTTTCTCACAACTTCCTTCCCAATTTTTCAATCATATCTTTTTTCCAAACATCAAAATTTCCCTCAATAATCTTTTCTCTTGCAGTTTTTACTAAATCCAGATAAAAACCCAAATTATGAACGCTTGCTATCATTGCTCCTAACATTTCATCTACACTAAATAAATGTCTCAAATATGCTTTACTATAATAGGTATCTACATAACTTTTTCCGTTTTCATCAATAGGTGAAAAATCGTATTTCCATTTACTATTCTTTACGTTGATAATGCCATTATATGTATACAGTAATCCGTGTCTCGCATTTCTTGTAGGCATTACGCAGTCAAACATATCAATACCTCTTGCTATACCTTCTAAAATATTTTCAGGTGTTCCCACTCCCATTAAATATCTTGGTTTATTTTTAGGTAAAATTTCAGTAACAACTTCTGTCATTTCATACATTATTTCTTTTGGCTCTCCTACACTTAATCCACCAATTGCATAACCAAAAGTATCTTTTTCACATACATACTCTGCACTTTTTATTCGCAAATCTTTATAAACACTACCCTGCACAATAGGCAATAAACTTTGTTCATATCCATACAATGGTTCAGTAGATAAAAATCTATCTAAGCACCTATCTAACCATCTGTGTGTAATATCAAGGGATTGTTTTGCATAAGAATAATCACAAGGATAAGGCGTGCATTCATCAAAAGCCATCATAAAATCTGCACCAATCATTCTTTGAATATCCATAACATTTTCAGGAGTAAAAAAATGTTTGCTACCATCAATATGAGATTGAAACTCTACTCCTTCTTCTGTAATTTTTCTAATAGATGATAATGAAAATACCTGAAAACCTCCGCTATCAGTTAAAATAGGTTTATTCCAATTAATAAATTGATGCAATCCGCCTGCTTGATACAATACATCAACGCCTGGTCTCAAATACAAATGATATGTATTTCCTAAAATAATTTGTGCTTTTATATCATTTTCTAATTCTCTCTGATGAACTGCTTTTACAGTGCCTAATGTTCCAACAGGCATAAATATCGGCGTTTCAATAACTCCACGCTGGGTGTGAATGCTTCCTGCACGAGCATTAGAATGTTTATCAAAAGATATGATTTCAAATTTCATTAATTTTTTTGGGCAAAGTAAGTGTTTTTAATTTTTTATACATCTTAAAAAATTTTATTAAAAATTTGTTTGATTAAATTAAATTCCTTATATTTGCAGCAGAAACCACTAAACTTTTAAAGTATAGTAAAACATCTACCCAAATAATAACCAGTAAAATCAAGGGGTATGATGTATTTTCCAGTGTCAGAATTAAAGAAAAAATCAGATGCTGATTTATTGCATCTTTTTTATCAAGGGCATCAAAATGCCATTGCTGTTTTATTAGCAAGATACAAATCAAAAATTTGCTACCACATTTTCAATTATGTAAAATCAAAAGAAACAACTGAAGATTTGTATCAGGATATTGTTTGCAAAATTTTGCTTCAACTCAAAAAAAACAGGTACATAGAAAGTGGAAAGTTTTATGCATGGATTTTGCAAATTGCCAAAAATCAAGTTATAGATTATTACAGGGTACATAAAAACAAAAAACATATTGCTTTTATAACTAATGAAGATGATGAAGAAATAAATATCTTTGATATTCTACGGCTTGAAAATACAAATGAAACAGATGTATCAAAAGATATTGAACAAACTGAAATCAAAAAAACAAATAAAAATATCATTCGTCAACTTATTGATGAATTACCTGCAGAACAAAAAGAAGTAGTTATACTGAGAATGTACTATGATATGAGTTTTAAGGAAATTGCTAAATTCAGTAATGTTTCTATCAATACATCATTAGGTAGAATGCGATATGCTCTTATCAATTTAGAAAAAATGATTAAAGAAAAATCTTTAGATAAAAAATTACTCTGCGGATAGTTTTGTTCATCTTTTTTATTATTCGTTTATTTGCTCAAAAAATGTATGTTGAAAAAAATTCTTTTTATTTTATTTCTAAACATTTTAAGATTAAATTATTTTTCTCAAAATACATCTGATACTATTTATTTAATGAACGGACAAAAGATTGGAAGTGTTGTAATAGATACTTCATTTGCATTGGTAACCTACAAAATTCCTGCTTCTAAAAATCCTGATAAAATTCGCAATTTAGAAAAAGATGATATTTTTTGCATTCGTTATAAATCAGGAACTAATTTTTATTATTATTCACAAGATACAGTAAGAGGCGATTGGTTCACTCGCGAAGAAATGTGGCATTTTACTCAAGGAGAAAGAGATGCTAATAAAGGATTCAAACCAATGGCTACATTATTCATCAGCGGCACATTAGGTCTTGCATCAGGTATGACGGGAATGTTTGTTGCACCCGCTGTACCACTCGGTTTTTATTTAGTTTCCGACATTACAAAAATTAAAATCAGACATTCCTCTGTTTCAAATCCAGAACTTTTGCAATACGATGCTTATATTTTAGGTTATCAAAAAGTTGCAAAATCAAAAAGAAGAATTTATTCCATTATAGGCGGAGCATCAGGATTATTATTAGGTTATCTGACTTACTTTACTTTCAAAAATCAATATCCTCAACCTATAAAAGATATTTTATTTAATTGAAAAATTTTAAAATTCAATTTTATGAGAAAAAACAATTCAAACAATAAAATAGAATATATTATAGAATATGCTTCTCTGCCCGTTGGCGAACACGATTTTGAATTTGATTTAGATAATCATTTCCTACAGCAA
This sequence comes from Bacteroidia bacterium, assembly GCA_035405785.1. Lineage (GTDB taxonomy): Bacteria > Bacteroidota > Bacteroidia > B-17B0 > Aurantibacillaceae > BPGX01. The sequence goes on along the minus strand of DAONJS010000013.1, from coordinate 47,110 downwards.
TATCACACAGAACCTCTTGAAAATAATTTTAATTTTAAAGCACTTATTAAAATTATCAAATACAACCATTCAGTTCAGGTAAAAGTAAATTTAAAAGGAGAAGTTTCTGTAATCTGCGATAAATGTTTAATTCCATATCAGTATCCAATAGAATATGAAGCAACTTTACTTGTAGAAAAAGGCAATCCAGATAACTCTACAGATGAAGTTCTATTAGTAGAAGAAAATGATAATAAAATCAACTTTTCTCAATATCTTTACGAAACAATTTCTTTATCCATTCCGTTCAAAATAGTGCCTTGCGAAGATTTTGAAGGAGTAAAGTGCGACTATGAAATTTTAGATAAAATCAATAAAAATTTGCAAGAAACAAATAAATCCACTACATTTGCCGACCTTTTATCAAACAAATTTAAAAAATAAAAACTTACCACTATGCCAAACCCTAAACGAAAAATGTCTAAATCAAGAAGAGACAAAAGAAGATCTACTTACAAAGCACCACAATTTACTATTGCTACCGATCCAGTTACTGGTGAAGCACACATCTATCATCGTGCTTACTGGATGGATGGAAAACTTTACTACAAAGGAAAAGTAGTAATGGAAAAAGCATAAGTCAATTTCACTAATAACAACTAATTCAAAAACCACTCTTTATGCAGGGTGGTTTTTTTATTTTATTCATAAAAATATCCTTATATTTGCCACACTAACCTTTAAAAATTATAACTATGAAAAAACAATTACTTACAATTATTGCTACAGGAGCAAGCATGATAGCACTTGCTCAAACACCAACCCCCTCTCCATTCTGGAGCATTATTCAAAGCCCAATGTGGCCTGTTGTTTCTGGGGGTGTAAGATATTTAGATGCCGTTAACCCAAATGTAGTATGGTGCACTGGTTATGATGGCTTTGCACCAGGTCTTGCTTACAACTTTTTTGCTCGTACTATTGATGGAGGAAATACATGGAATAATGGAAATGTATTTGCAGATACCAACTCTTACATTATTTCTAATATAGAAGGTGTTAATGATACAGTAGCATGGGTTTCTGCATACAGAAAATCATCTCAAGACAGAGGTGTATTATATTTTACAACTGACGGTGGAAATACATGGCAACTTGGAAGTGATACAACCACAATGTTTAGTTCAGCAGGTGAATCTTTTGCTGATGTTGTATGCTTTTTAACACCTAAAAAAGGTATTGCAATGGGTGACCCTATTACAAGTAATGGTGGCAAACATGAAATTTATGTTACAAATGATGGCGGTGCCACTTGGACAATGGTTCCAGGATCAAATATCCCTGCACCACTTGGAGGCGAATATGGATTAACCAACTCTTACACAAAAGTAGATGGAGACACTTTACACATGTGGTTTGGAACAAATAAAAGAAGAATTTTTTACACCAAAAATGCGGGGCAAACATGGAGCGTTGCTTCAATTACAGGTGTTCCAACTTCAATGTATGTAAATGACATTGCTTTTACTGATTCTTTAAATGGATTAGCATTGGGTTCTGTTGTGAGCGGTACAACTGCTACATATTATTTAGCAAAAACTACAAATGGTGGTGCCACTTGGTCTGTAATTACTCCGCTTGATCCAAACCTTGGACATAATGATATATGTGCAATACCTGGTACAACTTGGTTTGCTTCTGCTGGTGCAGGTAATGGTAATCAAGTGATTTCATACTCTACTGACCACGGAACAACATGGAATAGTTGGGGCGGTTCTAATGTGCAATACCTCGCTATTGATTTTGTAGATAATACTAATGGATGGGCTGGTGGTTTTGAAGATCAAGTTCAAGCAGATGGCGGTATTTACAAATACTCTGGCACACCATTAGGATTTAATACTATTTCTTCAATTCCAAGAAATTTGGATTTATATCCAAACCCATCAAAAGGTGAAATTAATATCAAATTACCCGTTGCAAAAAGAGGAATGAATTTACAAATTATCAATCAACTCGGTCAAATTGTATATCAAGAAAATATCACAAATACTATACCTGCAAAAGATTACAAATTAAACTTAAATCTTCCAGCAGGATTATATGTTCTTAAAATGAATGTAGATAACGAAATCTTCATTAACAAAATAACTATTGAATAATTACAATTCTTTAATCTATATTAATTAAAAAGCCGCTCATTATTAGGGCGGCTTTTTTTATTTTGGTTATACATATAATTTTTGCACTAAAACTTATTTATTTACTATCTTTGTGCCTCAAAAAAAATAGTTCTTTAAATTTTAAGTTATGAAAATTCTTGTTGCTATTTCTCAAGTACCTGATACTACTGCAAAAATTTCCTTCTCGGAAGATGGTACAAAATTCAACCCTACTAATGTTCAATTCATCATCAATCCTTATGATGAATGGTATGCTTTAGTTCGTGCATTAGAACTTAAAGAAGCCGGTCTTGCTGAAAAAGTTTCTGTTATTCATGTTGGGCTTCAAGATACAGAGCCAACCATTCGCAAAGCATTAGCACTTGGTACAGATGATAGTTATAGAATTGATTTAGACCCAACAGACGCATTTGTGGTGGCTCAACAAATTGCTCAATTTCTCAAACAAAATCCTTACGATTTAATTTTATTTGGAAAAGAAACAATTAGTTACAATGGAGGTGTAGCCGCCGGTATTTTAGCTGGTTTAATTGATTATCCATTTATATCAAACGCAAGTAAGTTAGAAATAAAAGATAATAAAGCCATTGCTAATCAAGATATAGAAGGTGGATATGAAGTGGTTGAATGTGCTTTGCCTGTTGTAATTAGTGCTAATAAAGGTATGGCAGAGCAAAGAATTCCGAATATGAAAGGTATTATGGCGGCTCGTACTAAACCTTTAAATGTTATTCCACCTTACTCTTATCAAACTGCTACTCAATATGAAAAATTTGAATTAGCACCCGGTAGATCTGCTTGCAAATTTATTGATCCTAATAATGTTGAAGAACTTGTTCAACTATTGCACACAGAAGCAAAAGTTATTTAAATTTTATACCAATAAAATTCATTAATATTAAATAATTAAAAAATTAAAATTATGTCAGTACTAGTTTTTGCGGATGCATCAAAAAATGGAACATTAAAAAAATCCTCATTAGAATCTATTGTTTTTGCTAAACAAATTGCTTCTAAAACTAATAGCAATGTTGTAGTGTTATTATATAAAGCCAATGACGAAGGAAAACAAAATGCACAACAAGCAGGTGCAAATAAAATTATTAATATCACTAACGATTTAAACTATATTACTGATTATTCTGCTGTTGCAAAATTGATTAAAAAATATGCTGAATCTGAAAACACTAATGATATAGTGCTCCCTTTTGATATTCATGGAAAAGCCATTGGTGCTTATCTTTCAGGATTATTAAACTGTGGTATTGTAGCAGGCGTTACTTCACTTTTAGAAATCAATGGTAATACTTACAAGTTTAAGAAAAATGTTTTTTCCGGCAAAGCATACGCTACTCTTTCAATTAATAGTGATAAAAAAATAATTACTTTATTACCAAATTCAATTCCAGTTCAATTTGATGCCACAAACACTGCTCAAATAAATGATGTTACTGAAAGTGCTGATATTCCATTGAGAGTAATTGTAAAATCTGTTGAGAAAACAACAACGGGTGATAATATTCCATTGCCCGAAGCAGAGTTAGTAGTAAGTGGAGGAAGAGGTTTGAAAGGTCCAGAAAACTGGCATATCATAGAAGATCTTGCTAAAGCCCTTGGAGCTGCCACTGCTTGTTCAAGACCTGTTGCCGATTCACATTGGAGACCACACCACGAACATGTTGGGCAAACCGGTCTTGCAATTCGTCCGAACTTATACATTGCTATTGGTATTTCTGGTGCTATTCAACATTTAGCAGGTGTAAGTGGTAGTAAAACTATCGTTGTTATTAATACCGACAAAGATGCACCATTTTTCAAATCTGCAGATTATGGTATAGTTGGTGATGCTTTTGAAGTTGTTCCTAAATTAACAGAAGCTATTAAAAAATTCAAAGCATCTCAACATTAAAATTTTCATAGATTTTATTATCATGGAACAAAAAAAAGTATTATTAAATATCGTAGGTATCTCAACTGGTCAAAGCGGAGCAGGCAGTAATAATTATTTGCTCTTATTAGAAGAAGTAAACAGCAACAGAAGATTGCCTGTAGTAATTGGTGTATTTGAAGCACAATCTATTGCCATTGCTTTAGAAAAAGTAAAAATACAACGGCCCATATCTCACGATTTATTTAAAAATTTTGCAGATGCTTTTCACATTACTGTAAAAGAAGTATTAATCTATAATTTAGTAGAAGGTGTTTTTTATTCTAAACTCATTTGTACCGATGCAAATGGTGAAGTAGAACATGAAATTGACGCACGCACCAGTGATGCCATTGCAATTGCTGTTCGTTTTGATGCACCTATTTATTGCTACGAATTTATAATTAAAGAAGCGGGCTATACTGTTGATGAAAATGATAATATCACACCCATTCAACCTTCATCAGAAGAAGATGAAGAAGAAGCAACATCAAGTTCCACCAAACAATCAGAAGAAGTAGCGAAATCATTATCTAATTTAACTTTAGAAGAATTACAGGAACTGTTGCAAAAAGCCATTAATGAAGAAAAATACGAATTAGCGGCTCAAATTCATCAGGAAATTGAAAAAAGAAAATCCTGATTTTTTTGTAATTTAAAATCACAAATGAATTCATCTGTCATTAAAATATATGCTCTACATTTTGTTGGAGCTGTAATTTCAGTATTTTTGTTTCTTTGGTTTATTTCATATTACTTAGATACCTATACAAATCACAATAAATATATTGCTACGCCTGATGTTATTAAATTACCTATCAATGAAGCAAGTAAAATAATTACTTCAAAAAAACTTCGCTTTTTGATTATTGATAGCATATATAAACCTGAAGAAAAACCCGGTATTGTTATTTCTCAAAATCCAGACCCTAATACGAATGTCAAAGAGAATAGAACAATTTATTTAACCGTTACAACTTATTTACCACCAAGTGTTCAAATGCCCAAATTAATTGATTTAAGTGAAAGACAAGCCACCATGATATTATCAAGTTATGATTTAAAATTAGGCAAAATAATTTATGAACCCTCTTATTGTAACGGATGCGTAATTAATCAGTTATATAAAAACAAACCCATAGAACCAGGAACTTATATTAAAAAAGGAAGTGTTATAGATATAGTTGTAGGCACAAAAGGTGCAATAAATTCACCTCAGGTAAATGATACAATAAATTCTGATGAAAATCCGTTAGATAAACTTAATTAATTTGGATAATGTTTGTTATCAATAAAACCATAAATAAAGCTCACAAAATATTTCCCTTTATATTTCTGTTATTTATTACATTAAATCTTTTATCTCAAGAATTTACTTTACCTTTATTTCAGAACATCAATTACTACACTTTTTCTCCTCAAATAAAATTTTCTCAAAATAATTTTTCTACTCAAAAAAATACATCATCAAGTTTAAATCTTCCTTTCTTTGATGATTTTTATTATGCATACAAACAAACTTATCCAGACATCAATAAATGGGCTGATTCATCAGTGTATATTAATTTTGGTTATGCTAAATACCCCATTTCTTTTGGCGTAGCCACATTTGATGGATTAAATAAAAAAGGTATTCCTTATAATCCCAATGCAGTAGCCACTGCTTCTGACCCTGCTGATACGCTTACATCTCAACCAATCAATTTAGAAACAGATGGAATTGTAAATTATACACCAGCAGATAGTATTGCACTTGTTTTTTATTATCAAAGAATGGGTAATGGTGATAATCCCGAAAGTAATGATTCTTTGATATTAGATTTTTACAAGCCATTGCAACAAGTATGGCAAAATGTAGTGTGGAGTACTACTGGAAGTAACATTTCTCCTGTTAATGACAGCACTTTTACAAAAGTTCATATTTATATTACAGATACCGCTTATTTTCACGATGGATTTCGTTTTAGATTTAGAAATAAAGCCACACCTGTTGGGGCAGTTGACCACTGGCATATAGATTATGTAAAATTAGATAAATATCTTTACACTACTGATACAATCATTGATGGTGCAGCATTTTACTATTTAAGCACGCCTTTACTCAAAAATTATTCTGCAATGCCATATAAACATTTTTTACCATCTGAAATGGCAACACAAGTTACTAATTACATCAAAAATCAAAATAAATATACTACCAAAAATTTGAACTATCAATTTAATATCTACGATGAAAACTGGAATTTTTTATATAACTATAATGGTGGAAGTGCAAATGTTGCACCCGGTGTAAATACTGTAACCGTTCATCAAAAGCCCAACTTTACTTATACATTCAGTATAACAGATTCTACAAGGTTTTATGCCAAACATTTCATCAACACTGCACCTGATGATTGGAATTACAACGATACAATTATACAATGTACTCCGCTCACTAATTATTTTGCTTATGACGATGGACAGGCAGAATTAGGATATTACTTGAAATTTTATGGAACACAGGTAGCACAAAGATATACTTTAAATGTTCAAGATACTTTGAGAGCAATGGATATTTTTTTCATTCCAGTTAATAGTTTCAAAATCAGCACCCAAAATATATTCAGAATATGTGTATGGTCAAACATTGCAGGACAACCGGGAAATCTGATTTACAGAGATAGTTTAATGAAACCAAAATTTTTAGATTGGGGTTACAACAAAATACCAAGATACCAACTCACTTCTCCACTCGTGCTTTCACCCGGAACTTATTTCTTTGGGATTCAATGTTTTCCTGCATCTTCACAATATTCTGTTACAATAGGATTAGATGTAAATTATGATCGTTCAAACAACACATTTTACAATAGCACCGGAAATTGGAATCCGTCATCAGTAAAAGGTTCTTTAATGATGCACCCTGTATTTGGTGATAGTTTAAGGGCAGTTGGTATAAATGAATTGTCTGAAAAAGATAATGAAATTATCATTTATCCAAATCCTGTTGACAACAATAAAATTTTATACCTAAAACCTTCTTTTTCATCACCTTATTTAATTAAAATTTTCAATGCATTAGGTCAAGAGATTTTATCTACACCATTAATTCAAAAAGATTATCAACTCAATTTATCTGATTTTGATAGTGGATTATATTTTGTGCAAATAATTACTAAAAATTCTGTTATCAATAAAAAACTCATAGTAAAATAGTTATTTTCACTCGCAAAATTTTCAATGCATTTGATTAAAAAGATATTTTTATATGTTTATTTATTGTTTGTAAACATTTTTCATTTAAGTTATTTCATTACTGCTTTACTTTTATTTATAAGTTACTACTCTACTCGCCTTCATCCTGATAGTTTCAGATTATTACCCATCATTTCATTAATGTTTCCTGTTTTGTTATTTCTTAATTTAATATGGATAATAATATTTGCTTTTTTACTTCAATACAAAAGATTAGTCATTGCTACTATAGTACAATTGTATTTTTTTCCTCAAATATCAGATTATTACAATATCAGTTTTTCTGAAAAAAATATAACTTCACAAAAAGCATTATCAGTAATGTCTTTTAATGTAAAACTTTTTGACCTCTATAACTGGCAAAATAATTATCTAACACGAGAAAAAATTTTTAATTACTTAAAAACTCATCCTGCAGATATAATGTGTTTTCAGGAATTTTATACATCAGAAGATAGCAATGATTTCAACAACCTTCAAGATTTAAAAAAATTATTTCCTGATTATTATTTTCATTATGCATACTTTGTTACTTTAAGAAAAAATGACCACTGGGGATTACTCACCATGTCTAAATATCCTATTATTAAACAATCTGTCATTTATTTCAATAATGCCAAAAACAATGGTTGCATCTATTCTGATATCATTTACAATAATGATACTATTCGTGTTTTCAACCTGCACTTACAATCATTTAGTTTGTTTAAGAAAAAAAAGTGGAAACCGAATCAAAAACCTGATGATGAAAATTTTATACAAGCATTAGATACTTCTGCAAAAGGATTAAATATCATTCAAAAATTATATTTGAATAGCCAACTCAAAACACAACAAGCAGAAAATATATTAAAAATTGCAAGTAATACTCCTTATCCCGTTTTAATAATAGGCGACTTCAATGATATTCCAAATTCGTATTTAATGTATCAACTTTCTAAACATCAATTCACAGATGCTTTTAAAGAAAAAGGTAATGGCTTTGGCTTTACTTATCACGACAAAATATACTTAAGAATTGATTATATTTTTCATTCAAAACATTTTATCACACTTGATTTTAATGTTGATAATTCTTCAGAAACAAAACATTTAAGTGATCATTATCCTATTAGAGGATATTTTATGAAAGTGAAAAGTGAAAAGTGAAAAGTGAAAAGTGAAAAGTGAAGAGTGAAAAGTGAAAAGTGAAAAGTTTTTAGTTTTGACTGCCGATGCTTAATGTCTACGGATGATATTTTGGACAACAGTGGTTTTGAAGTTTTGCATTTATAATTTGAATGTTTGAATTAATTATGATAATTGCATACTTGTCGTATTATTTTCCTTATAAAATTTCAATGAAATGTATCTATTCAAACTATACTAAAATAGTGAAAATTTACAATAAAAATTTCACTATTAAAAATATGATAATAAAAAATATTGCTGTAATCCATCTATTAAAATATTCATCTTCATATAAGAAGTATCTAAATTTTTTATTATTTTTAAATATTATTCTTGAAATTAAATATCTAATGCATGCTCCAATATAACTTAAAAATATTCTTCCTATAAATCCCATTTAATTTAATTGAATTTATTTTATGTTTGATTTGTTTTAGTTTTATTTTTTGTTTTAGTTTTATTTTCTGAATTATCAATATTTGTATTTAATAAATTTTTTAATCATATCTATACTCTCTTTTATTATACCTCACTCATTTTATTTTCAAGGGTATTAAAACAACCACAAATTTATATTTTAAATATATTTTTGTTACAAATTTAATCACTTTTATTTGATGTAAATTTTTGATTTTTTTGAAAGTTTGTAAAAATAAATACTACTTTATTTGGTCAGCACTTATAACTCAAATCAGATTAAACTTGAACATTAAGCATTAAATGCTGACGATTTTGCTATGCAAAAAAATATGCCGACTTCGAGCGTCGGCATATTGAACTTTTAATTCAAAAATAATTTTACTTACAGTAAAATTTTAAGGAAATTAATAGAAAAGAAATATTATTTACACCATTTTTTCTGGTCTTACCCATTCATCAAATTGCTCGGCAGTTAGTAATCCCAATTCTATTGCGGCTTCTTTTAATGTTTTATTTTCTTTGTGTGCTTTTTTAGCAATTTTAGCCGCATTTTCATAACCAATTTTTGGATTTAATGCTGTAACTAACATCAAAGAGTTATCCAAATGCTTTTTGATATTTACCAAATTAGGTTCAATACCTACTGCACATTTATCATTAAAACTAACACATACATCGCCAATCAATCTTGCTGACATCAATACATTGTAAGCAATCACTGGCTTAAATACATTTAATTCAAAATGTCCGTTACTTCCACCAACTGCCACTGCCATATCATTTCCCATAACTTGTGCGGCAACCATTGTCATTGCTTCGGGTTGTGTTGGATTTACTTTTCCAGGCATAATAGATGATCCTGGTTCATTATCTGGAATGATGATTTCACCAATGCCACATCTTGGACCAGATGCCAATAAACGAATATCATTAGCAATTTTCATTAAAGAAACAGCCACTCTTTTCAATGCACCACTCATTTCTACCATTGCATCATGGGCAGCAAGTGCTTCAAATTTATTAGGAGCGGTTACAAAAGGATAACCTGTTAGTTCTGCAATCTTTTTGGCTACTAAAACATCATAACCTTTTGGAGCATTTAAACCTGTTCCTACTGCTGTACCACCTAATGCTAATTCTCTTACTGCTTCTAAAGCATTTTTAATTGCTCTTAATCCCATATTTAACTGTTGAACATAACCACTAAATTCTTGTCCAAGAGTAAGTGGCGTAGCATCCATTAAATGTGTTCTTCCTGTTTTTACAATATCTTTGAATGCTTCAGATTTTGATTTTAGTGTATCTCTTAATTTTTCAATTCCTGGGATAGTAACTTCCACAACCATTTTGTATGTAGCAATGTGCATTGCAGTTGGGAATGTATCATTAGATGATTGCGATTTATTCACATCATCATTTGGATGTAAAACTTTTTTCTCGTCAGTTAATTTACTACCCGATAATACATGTGCTCTATTAGCAATAACTTCATTCACATTCATATTACTTTGTGTGCCAGATCCTGTTTGCCAAATTACCAGAGGAAATTGATCATCTAATTTTCCTTCAATAATTTCATCTGCAACTTTACATATCAAATCACATTTTTCTTTTGATAATACGCCTAATTCATAATTAGCCAATGCAGCACCTTTTTTAAGATAACCAAATGCATGAATAATTTCTTTGGGCATACTTGCTTCTGGTCCGATTCTAAAATTATTTCTTGATCTTTCAGTTTGAGCACCCCAATAAACATTAGCAGGTACTTTTACTTCACCCATTGTATCTCTTTCAATTCTAAATTCTGTGTTTTTTGCTGTTGTTTCCATATAATTTATTTTTTTAAATTTTCGTTACTATTCATTGTAGATATATTTTTCACGCAGAGAACTCAAAGTAATTCGCTAAGAAACGCAAAGAAAGTATAATCTTTATAACTCTGCGTAATTTTCCTTTGCGGACTTTGCGTGAAATGTATCTTTTAATCCTTTTTCCACTTAAATTGTAAAATTTAATGTTGAATTAATTGTTCTTCATATTCAGATACAGGAGGACATGTGCAAATTAAATTTCTATCTCCATAAGCGTTATCTATTCTTGCTACTGATGGGAATACTTTATTTTCTTTTACCCATGGTTTTGGGAATACGGCTTTTTCTCTGGAGTATGGAAATGACCAATTTTCCGAAGCCAACATTTCTGCTGTATGTGGAGCATTTTTCAATGGATTATTTACTTTATCATACTTTTGTGCAATAATGTCTTCTATTTCTTTTTTAATTGTAATCATTGCATCTGCAAATTTATCCAATTCATGTTTGCTTTCACTTTCTGTTGGTTCTATCATCAAAGTATTTGGCACAGGAAAAGCAACAGTAGGAGCATGATAATTAAAATCCATTAGTCGTTTTGCAATATCCACTACTTCAACATCTGTTTGCAATTTGAATGTAGAACAATCTAAAATAAATTCATGAGCACATCTTCCATTATGATTAGTATAGAGTATTTTGTAATAATCTTTCAACACATCTTTCAAATAATTAGCATTCAAAATAGCATATTTTGTGGCATTTGTAAGTCCTTCTGATCCTAACATTCTGATATAAGCATAAGTAATTAAAAGTATCAAAGCACTTCCATAAGGTGTTGCTGAAACTGAATAAATTTGTGAAGTGTTTTCATTATTATCTAATGGATGTTTAGGTAAAAATGGTTTTAGTTTATCATTTACTAAAACAGGGCCCGCTCCTGGACCGCCACCTCCGTGAGGAATTGCAAATGTTTTATGTAAATTCAAGTGACAAACATCTGCACCAATTTTAGCAGGATTTGTAAGACCTACCTGTGCATTCATATTTGCACCATCCATATAAACTAAACCGCCATTTTGATGAATTATCTCAGTGATTTCTTTAATTCGTTCTTCAAAAACACCATGCGTACTTGGATAAGTAACCATCAAACCTGCTAAATCATTTTTGTGTTGTTCTGCTTTTTGTTTAAGGTCTTCTACATCTACATTTCCATTTGAATCACATTTTACAACTACAATTTTAAACCCTGCCATTGCCGCAGAAGCAGGATTTGTACCATGTGCAGATGATGGAATTAAAATCACATTACGATGACCTTGTTGATGATGTTTATGATATGCTCTGATTAATAATAATCCTGTATATTCACCACTTGCACCTGAATTAGGTTGAAATGTAACACCAGAAAATCCTGTAATTTCACAAAGATATTTACCTAATTCTTTAATGATATATTGATATCCTTCTGTTTGATTTTCGGGGGCGTATGGGTGAATGCTATTAAATTCAGGCCAACTTAATGGGATTAGTTCAGTTGCTGCATTAAGTTTCATTGTACAAGAACCTAGTGAAATCATTGAATGAACAAGTGAAATATCTTTATTTTCAAGTGTTTTAATGTATCTCATCATTTCGGTTTCTGTGTGATATGAATTAAATACGGGATGTGTGAGATACGCAGATTTTCTATTAAGCGGAGAATTTTCTATGAAGTTTAATTTTTTGAATTCAAAAGTATGAGATTGTTTTTTGTTCTCTGCAAAAATTGATAATATCAATTTTAAGTCGTCTATACTTGTTGTTTCATCTAATGAAATAGATACAGTATTTTTATTGTATCTAAAATTAACTTGTTTTTGTTCAGCAATTTTTTGAATGTTTGTAGAATCAACATCGGTAATTGTTATAGTATCAAAAAATAACTGATTAGTTACTTTATATCCTAATTTTTCTAATTCAGATTTTAAGAAGCAAGTATTTTCGTGAATTTGTTGAGCAATTTTCTTGATACCTTTTGGACCATAATAAACTGCATACATTCCAGACATTATTGCTAACAAGGCCTGTGCAGTGCAGATATTTGAAGTGGCTTTTTCTCTTTTAATATGTTGTTCACGAGTTTGCAAGGCCATTCTTAATGCCTTTTTGCCTTGTTTATCTACTGAAACACCAATAATTCTTCCAGGAATAAATCTTTTAAAATTTTCAGTAGTTGCAAAAAACGCAGCATGAGGACCACCAAAATTCAAAGCAACGCCAAATCTTTGACTATTGCCAAAAGCACAATCTGCACCTAATTCGCCAGGAGGTGTTAATAAAGCAAGTGCCATTAAATCACTAGCCATTGCCACAAAAACTCCTTTTGATTTGGCATTACTGATAAATTCTGAATAATCAAAAATTTCACCATTAACATCAGGATATTGAATTATAGCACCAAAAAACTCATCAGTCAATTTTACTGATCTAAAATCATCAATAATCAATTCTATATTAAAAGATGTACTGCGGTTTTTAAGTGTATTAATAGTTTGAGGAAAGCATTTTTCATCAACAAAAAACTTTAATGCTGATTGTTTGCTTTTTTCACGAGCGTTAAAAAACATCATCATTGCTTCAACGGCAGCACTGGCTTCATCCAGCAAAGAAGCATTAGCAATAGGTAGTGCAGTTAAATCACTAACCATTGTTTGATAATTCAACAATGCTTCTAATCTTCCTTGTGAAATTTCTGCCTGATAAGGAGTGTATGCTGTGTACCAACCTGGATTTTCAAAGATATTTCTTAAAATAACAGATGGCGTGAAAGTGTTGTAAAAACCTAAACCAATATATGATTTGAAAACTTTATTTTTTTTTGCAACTTCTCTAATGTGATTGAGGTATTCGGGCTCTGATAAAGGTTCAGGTAAATTCATTTTTTTATTGAGCCGAATTTCTTTTGGGATAGTTTCATTTATTAACTGGTCTAAACTACTTACACCAATTTTTTCTAACATTTCACTTAATTCTTTTTCACTAATTCCAATGTGCCTTTGGGCAAAAGCGTGAGGATGCATATTTTAATTTTGAGCGACAAATATGCAAATTTTTTTGCTGTGAATTAAATGTAGGTGCTATAAATCAATTTTAATTTTTTACCGCTAAGACGCGGAGACGCAAAGGCAGTGAAAGGTAATAAACACATAAAAGTTCAATGTGCCGACGCTTGCGTTCGGCATGCGGACATTTTGTAAAACAAAATCGTCAGCACTCAATGTTCAATATTTGCTACTCACTTTTCACTATACACTAATTTATGTAGATTTGCCGAAAAATTTTTTATGAAAACAATTGATAATTTTAATTTTAGGAATGAAAAAGTTTTAATGAGAGTTGATTTCAATGTGCCATTAAACGATCGTTTTGAAGTAACTGATGACACAAGAATTAAATCGGCTATGCCCAGCATTCAAAAAATTCTCAATGATGGCGGTGCAGTTATTTTAATGTCACATTTAGGAAGACCAAAAGGTAAAAAAGAATCTAAATATTCGCTTTCTCATACTATTCCTGTTATTGAAAGATATTTAGGCAAAAAGATAAAATTTGCAGATGATTGTATATCTGCTGAAGCATTTGAAATTTCTAAAAATCTAAAAAGCGGAGATGTATTGTTGCTTGAAAACCTTCGTTTTTATTCAGAAGAAGAAAAAGGAAATAGAGAATTTGCAGAAAAATTATCTAAACACGGCACATTTTATGTAAATGATGCATTTGGTACAGCCCATCGTGCCCACGCTTCTACAACAATTGTTGCTGAATTTTTTCCATCTGAAAAAAAATGCTTTGGTTATCTGATGGCAAAAGAAGTAGAAAATCTTCGTAAGATATTATCAAATGCCGAAAAGCCCTTTACTGCTATTGTAGGTGGTGCCAAAGTGAGCGATAAAATTAAAGTATTGCAATCTTTATTATCAGTAGCCGATAATATCATCATTGGTGGAGCTATGGCTTTTACTTTTATCAAAGCAAAAGGTGGAGAAGTGGGGAAATCTTTATTTGAAAATGAACAAATTGAAACTGCACTTAATTTTATGCAAGAAATTGAAGTGATAAATGATAAACAAATTCGTAATGTGAAATTGTTTTTACCTGTAGATGTTGTTTGTGCAAAAGAATTTGCAGATACTTCAGAAAAAACCGTTCAGGATATTAATTGCATCCCAAATGATTTGATGGGATTGGATATTGGTCCAAAAAGCAGTGCTATTTTTAGAGATTGTATTTTATCAAGCAAAAGTATTTTGTGGAATGGACCAATGGGCGTATTTGAATTTTCAAATTTTGAAGAAGGCACCAAACAAATTGCTTTTGCAGTAGCAGAAAGCACTCAAAAGAATAAAGCATTTTCAGTAGTAGGAGGAGGAGATAGCGTTGCGGCAATAAACAAGTTTGGATTAGATAATCAAATTAGTTTTATCAGTACAGGAGGAGGAGCAATGTTAGAATTTATTGAAAATGGTTCATTGCCCGGCATTGATGCTATTGAAAAAAGTGCAAATTTGAAAGTTTAAGTTACTTACTCAATTTGTAGTTGAATAAAATTATTTTTTTACTATTTAGATGATTCAAAATGATTAGAAAGACATAGCACGCAAAGTCCGCAAAGAATAAGGACGCCAAGCACGCAAACTTTAAAATTTCTTTGCGACCATTGCGAGATGCTTTGCGTTCTTTGCGTGAAAAAATACCTACCTGAATAGTAACAATTTTTTAGTTTTAGATTTTTATTGGTTATTATTAATAATCTTGTTGATATTTTTTGTTTGAATATAATTCTTTATTTTTGGAAGCAAACTTTTTTATGTCATTTAAATCAACTAATTTATTTTATTGTGCTCTAATTCTTTTGGTTGTTTATTCATGTCAAGAAAATAAAAATACAAAAAATACATTTTTTAAGATGATATCAAAGTATTATAGAGATACAATATTTACAAAACTTAAAGTATATCCTGCAAATAACGAGATGTATAAACCTAACTATTATTTTTATGGAAAACCGTTTGATTCAATAACAGTTTGTAAACTATTTGGAGAAAATCAATTTATTGACAACTTCTATGGGATTTATAGATTTAAAATTGACAATGAAAATTATGGATTTTTGACAAGAACACCGAGTTTATATCATTCATCAAAAATAGAATTATGGACATATAACCTTATGAAAGATACTTTTACAAATAAAATTGAAGTTGCAGAACATCTTGGTGATGCAGGGGCTTCAGAAGTCATCAAATCATTGTTATTTTTTGATAAAAACAAAAAATTAAATATTCTAGTTTATTGGAAGTATGAATTTGACCATAAAATTGGTGGAGAAGATGAAAACGATACAATATATGAAAAATATAGAAATTTTTATTTGATGAATTTTAATGAAAGTAAATTTGATACATTATTAAAAGATACTACTGAAATCCTAAAAAAATTTAACCCTGAAATCAAAAATTTATTTTAAACCTAAAATTAAATTCATATTCTTTATTTTTGCAGATAAATGAAAATAAATTTTCACATATTTTTTTTGACTTTGTTATCTTTGAAAGTTTATTCTACTCATATTGTAGGAGGTGAAATTTATTATGATTATCTTGGAAATAATCAATATAAAATAACTTTGAAAGTATACCGAGATTGTTACAATGGTGTGCCGCCTTTGGATAATCCTGCACATATTGATATTTTTGATAAATTTGGTAATGTTGTAAAAACACGAGAAATTGCTTTATTATCACTAACCAATATTTCTCCATCAATCAATAATCCTTGCATTACACCACCTAATAATGTTTGTGTAGAAGAAGGTATTTATGAATTTACTGAAACCTTGCCTCCTATAAATGGCGGCTATTATATTGTTTATCAAAGATGTTGCAGAAATAATACCATACTCAATTTGATTTCACCCGGAGGTGTAGGTGCTACTTATTGGGAACACATTCCTGGTCCGGAAGTTACATTTCCCAATTCATCGCCAAGATTTAAATCCTTTCCTCCTATATTTATTTGCAACGGCATAAATATCAATTTTGATCATTCTGCTATTGATCCTGATGGCGATGTGCTCGTTTATTCTTTATGTAATGCTTACAATGGTTTAGACGGATGTTGTCCACTTGTTTCATCAAGTGGCGGCTCTCCAAGTCCCGGCACCTATTGTAGTTCGCCGCCACCGTCCTGCCCTACTAATTGTTCCCCTCCACCTTATACAAGCGTTCCTTATTTGCCTCCATATAGTGGAACATATCCTCTGGCATCAAGTCCTGCAATTAATATTCATCCTAATACAGGTTTATTAACTGGCGTGCCAAATTTGAATGGGCAATGGGTAGTAAGTGTATGTGTAAGTGAATACAGAAATGGGCAATTGATTGGCGTTCATCAAAGAGAGTTTCAGTTTAATGTAACTAATTGTAATCTTCAGGTAGTAAGTGCTATTCAAAATCAAACACAAAAATGCGATGGATTAACTGTAAACTTCATCAATCAAAGTGTTGGTGCAAATACTTATTTTTGGAACTTTGGCGATCCTACTACATTAGCAGATACTTCTCATCTTCCCAATCCTTCTTATACTTATCCTGATACTGGTCTATATCAAGTTACTTTAGTTGCAAATCCTAACAAACCATGCAGTGATACAAGTGTCAAAACTTTTTATGTTTATCCTAAATTTCAACCACAATTAGTTTCACCTCCACCACAATGCTTAACTAACAATAGTTTTTCATTTCAGGTTACTGGTCAATACGCCAATTACACTCAATTTAACTGGAACTTTGGTAGTAATGCCATACCAGCAGTATCAAATGCATCTGTTCCTACAAATGTTCATTTTACTACTTCTGGAAACGTTCCAATTACTGTAACTATTACACAACATCCCTGCGATACGGTATTAACTACCAATGTCCAAATTATTCCACCGCCTAATATCTCTGCTACTCCACCAACTGCCACCATTTGTGAGAAAAGTAAATTGTTACTATCAATAGATGGAGAAAATATAAATGGGGCTAATTTTCAATGGAATTTTAGTAATGGATCTACATCATTTGATAGCATTGCTTCAGTTATTTTTAATTCATCTGGAATTTACAGTTATTCAGTATATATTCATACTACTGGTATTTGCGATGCCATATTTAATGTAACGGCAGTAAACTCAATAACTGTTTATCCTAAACCTTATGCAAATTTTATATTTACCCCAACAATTACAACTATTTTTGATCCTGAAATTACTTTTACTGATGCCAGTTATTCTGGAATGTTTGAAAGTAATAATGCATATAATGTTCATTGGTATTGGAATTTAGGTGATGGTAATGATATCACAGATGCATTACAATTTATTCATAGTTATTCTGATTATGGGGAATATCCTGTAAGTTTGATAGTAACTAATAATTATGGCTGTGTAGATACTATTGTAAACAAAGTAATCATTTTACCAGAATATCGTTTTTGGGTACCTAATGTTTTTACACCTAATGGTGATGGATTGAATGATTTGTTTTTACCTATTATTTATGGTGCAGAAGATTATACATTAGAAATCTTTGACCGATGGGGAGAAAAAATATTTTCTACCAATAATTTAAAGCAAGGGTGGAATGGATATTACAAAGGCGTTTTATGTAAGGATGATGTATATGTATGGAAAATTTCTTTTAGAAATGTTGTAAGCAGAAAGTTTGAAGAACATACTGGACATGTTACATTATTGAAATAATATTATAAAATCAAGTTTTCAGGCGTTTAATCCAATAAAAATTCAAATTTATCTAAAATGTTAGTATCAATATGCAACAATTATTGTTTATTTGTGCCGCAAAAAAAATTAATATGAAAAAGTTTTCTTTAACGGGATTAGTAGTTATCTGCTTAAATTTATGTTCATCATTTTTACTTGCAGATGAAGGAATGTGGTTACCATTTTTGATAGGAGAAAAAACTTATCAGGAAATGGTTAAAAAAGGATTAAAACTTACCAAAGACCAAATATACAGTGCTAATAAATCCTCATTAAAAGATGCAGTAATCATTTTTGGAAGAGGGTGTACAGGAGAAATTGTAAGTGATAAAGGATTAATTTTTACTAATCACCACTGCGGATATGATGCTATAGCAAAAGTAAGTACAGTAGAACATAATTACTTAAAGAATGGCTTCTGGGCAAAAAACCTAAATGAAGAGATTCATGTACCAGATCTAACAGTTCAATTTCTGGAAAGAATAAAAGATGTAACCGAAAAAGTTAATTCTGAATTAAGCAAAGTAGAACCATCTAAAACATTAAGTGAATTACCCAAAATACTTAATAATATTGCACAAAATGAATTAACTGAATCAGAAAAACAAACAAGTTGTGAAGCAAAAGTTGTTCCTATGTTTTCTGGCAATCAATATATTTTATTTGTTTACAAAAAATACAAAGATGTTCGTTTAGTAGGTACTCCTTCTGAAAGTTTAGGAAAATTTGGTGGTGATACAGATAACTGGGAATGGCCTCGTCATACAGCAGATTTCAGCATTTTCAGAGTATATGCAGATAAAAATGGCAATCCAGCAGAATACTCACCTGATAATGTTCCATTAAAACCCAAATATGTAATTCCTGTTAGTATTAAAGGTGTTAAGCCAAATTCTTATGCAATGACTATGGGATTTCCTGGAGGTACTAATCGTTTTGAAACCTCTTATGGTGTAAAATTAAAAACAGAAATAGAAAATCCTTCTATTGTAGAATTGAGAGATATTCGTTTGAAAAATATGTTTGAAGAAATGAAAAAGAGTGATGCTGTAAAATTAAAATTAGCATCTTATTATGCAGGTGTTGCAAACTATTGGAAATTCTTTGATGGTGAAAACAAACAATTATTGAAATACAAAGTTTTTGAACAAAAACAAAATGAAGAAAACAAATTTATTGAATGGGCAAAACAAAATAATAAAACAGAATACATAAATTTAATGAATGAATTTCAACAATGTTTTGATAACTGGAAACCTTATACAAAAGCCGCCATTTATTTTAGAGAAGGCATTTTAGGAAGTCAGTTATTTTCTTATGCTTATAGAGTTTTTTCATTATTAAATGCTTCAAAAGAAGAAATTCAAAAAAACAAATTGAATTATATTGAATTGGTAATAGAATTAAATGCAAATATTGATTTACCATCAGACAAAAAAAACACTGCTATTTTATTAAAGAAATACAAAGAAGATATTGACCCATCATTTGTTCCAGAAAGCATTTATTCAAACATCACAAAAGATATTTCAATGACTGGAAATGACCAAAGTAGTTTAAATGCTTATCAAAATTTTGTTTCTAATATCTACTCTAATACAATTTTATTAAATGAAAGTAAATTTAATCAATGGTTAGAAAATCCTGATAAATCTGTTCTTCAGCAAGATCCTGCATTTCAAGTATTAAATGCCTTTTATCAAATTTATTCTACAAAAATTCTTCCCGAAAATCAAAAATTTCAAACTTGTAATTATTTATTACAACAAAAATATCAAAAGGGAATTCTTGAAATGAATAAAGGTAAAAAAGAATTTTATCCAGATGCTAATTTTACAATGCGTTTATCTTATGGTGTAGTAAAACCATATAGTCCAAAAGATGCTGTATTTTATAAAGAAGTTTGTACATTATCTGGTGTACTTGAAAAATATAAACCAGGAGATTATGAATTTGATTTGCCAAAAGATTTTATCGAAACTGCTACAAAAAAAGATTTTGGCAGGTATGTAGATAAAGGCATTAATGATATCGCTGTTACTTATATTACTACAAATGATATTACAGGTGGAAATTCTGGTTCGCCAGTATTGAATGGTAATGGAGAATTGATTGGACTTGCATTTGATGGAAATTATGAAGCATTAAGCCATAAAATTCATTTTGATGCTCAATATAACAGAACTATTTGTGTAGATATTCGTTATGTTTTGTGGATTATTGAAAAGATTGGAAAAGCAGACAATATCATTAAGGAGTTAAAAATCAGTGCTTAGTAAAATTGACGGAATTTTTGGCGAAATGAACTTTCGTTACTAATCAAACAATATTATTTCTTACCGCAGAGTCGCGAAGACGCAAAGTTTAGTTAGTTATGAGTTATGAGTTTTTAATTTTGAGTTAATAATCAAAAAAATAACTAAAAACTAAACACTCAAAACTAAAAACTATAGAAAATCTTTGCGAGTTTGCGTTATTTGTTGTTTAATTTTAAGCTAATATATTACAATTTAGGTAATTTAAAAAGATTATCAAGATGTATTTCACGCAGAGTTCGCAAAGAATAAGAACACAAAGCCCGCCAAGTTAAAAATATTCTTTGCGACCTTTGCGAAGTACTTTGTGTTCTTTGCGTGAAAAATTTACCTACCTGAATAGTAACGCTAATATTAAAAATATCCTTATTTAGGTTGAAGTATAATTTTAAAATTTTCAATAGATATATTCCCTATATCAGATACTTTTATTTCACTTTTATGTGGTAAAAATCCATCTGCATCAATGTTTATGATATATTCTCCTTCATATAACGCCATAATAAAAGCACCATTAGTTTTTGATGTAAAGGTATATTCTTCGTTATTTTGTTTGTTGGTAGCAATGATTGTAACCTGTGTATTTATATTTTGAGTGGTGTCTTTTACATAAACATTTCCTCTATAAATTTTAGCAGGTTGTTCTTCATCTAAAAATTTAATTCTATAAATATCCAAATCTCCTAATCCTGTACTTCTATATGAACTCACATAAGCAATTCTTTTATTTTTAGTAACACAAATACCCATATCGTCATCAGTTGAGTTGATAGGATAACCAAGGTTTTCTGCAGGTGAAAAAGTTCCTTTTTCAGGATCATAAATAGATTTAAAAATATCAAATCCACCCATACTATTATGTCCTTCCGAAGCAAAATAAAAAGTTACACCATCTGGGGCTATGTATGGAAAATCTTCATTGTAGGGTGTATTGATTTGTTCAGGAAGTTTTTGAGGTGGTCCCCAATTTCCATTCGGTAATTTTTTTACAACATAAATATCAGAAGTGCTTTCTAAATTATCTTTTCTCACAAAAAAGAAAATACTACTATCTCTGTTGAAACATCCTGATAATTCAATTTTATCAGGGTCATTAATAATTTCAGGTAGTGGTTTTAATTTTCCAAATTGAATTTTTGGACTTTTAGGATTTGTAGTTGTAATGTATAAATCCCCAAATTTTTCTCCACCTCTGTCAACATAAACAATCATTTTATTTCCTTCTGGATTAAGGAATACGCACATTTCATCAAAACTAGTATTGATTTCTCTACCTGCACTAATTGGCTTAGCCCATTGATTATTAACAACAGTACTTATCCAAACATCACTTGGTCTGTAACCATCTGCTTCTGTTCTGCCACCACCAATATTATTTTTTCTTCTTGAGGTAAAAACAAGTATTGTTTCATTTTCATCTACAAAAGGATAATATTCTGGAAATTCTGTATTGATATCTTTTCCAAGATTTGTAAAACTTACATTCACTGGATATTGCATCAATTCTTTGGCGTTTTTACACATTTCAATTTGTCTATTTACATCTTCTAAATCTTTCTTTTTTAGTTTAAAAGTTTTGTAATTCTGGTATGCTGTAACGGCGTCATCTAATTTGTTTGTAAGGTGATATGCTTTGCCTAAATAATACCATAGTTTTGGATCAATATCTTTTGATTCTACTAATTTTTCAAGTAATTTTACCGATTCCTCTCTTTTTGTTCTCGTTTTAATATAACAAACAGCCAGTTTAGCCATTACATATTTATTGTTAGGGGCTTTAATTAAAATTTCATTGTATAAAGGTATAGCAGATAAATAATTTCCTGCATCAAAATAATCTTCGGCTTTCAAAAATTTAGGCATTAGTTTATTATCTATTTCCTGAGAAAACATTGATAATGAATAAGTGAATACGATTAAACACAGAATTTTTTTCATACTTATTTTTTCTTTAATAGTATGTTTTTTTGTTTGATGACAATGTTTGAATGAACACCATCTTTTTTTCCAACATCATTGACAGAGATGTTTTCAGTATAATCTTCATATCCATCTGCAGATACCGTCATTGTATATTCTCCAGCAAATAAATTGACAATATACTTTCCTGTTTTAGGAGAATTTTTGAAATAAATTTCTTCATTTGTCTTTTTATCTATGACAGTAATATTTACATCAATATCTTTTCCAATAGATGATGAATCATTTAAATAGATAAGTCCTGTGAAAATTACAGATAACTGATCTGCATCTAAATTTTTTACTCTGTAAATATCCAAATCTCCATAACCATTAGGCCTAAATGAACTGATATAGTAAATTCTTTGATCAGAAGGAACACAAATACTCCTATCATCAGCAGTAGTGTTTACTGGATATCCTAAATTTTCTGCTTCTGTCCATGTATTGTCTTCTGGATTCCATTTTGACATAAATAAATCATACCCACCTATTGTATTATGCCCTTCAGAAGCAAAATACAATGTTACCCCATCAGATGCCATAAAAGGAAAATCCTCATTAAAAGATGTATTGATTTGTTCAGGCAATTTTTGAGGTAATCCCCATTGTCCATTAGGTAATTTGCGAATCATATAAATGTCACTTTGATCATCAACACTTTGTCTTCTTGCAAAGAAAAAAGTATTTCCATCAGGTGAAAAACATCCACTGGTTTCAATAGTTTTAGGATCGCTGATAACGGGAGAAAGTAATTTTATTTTTGTAAAATCACCATTTGGATTTTTATCAGAAGTATAAAGGTCTCCAAATTTTTCTATATTATCAAAGTACACGACCATCTGAGTACCATTTCCATTGAGGGATACGCATTGTTCATCATAATTAGTATTAATAACTTTTCCTGCATTATATGCTTTAATCCACTTATTATTTTCCACTTTACTAAACCAAATATCGCTTGGGCGGTATCCATCTATTTCAATTTTATTACCACCTACATTTTCTTTTCTTCGAGAAGTAAAAACTAAAAACATTTCATCATTTGTAATAAATGGGTAATAATCAGGATCGGGAGAATTAATATCTGGTCCTAAATTTTGAAAAGATACATTCACAGGAGTCATCATCAACTTTTTAGCATTTTTGCATTCTTCAATTTTCTTCTTTGCTTTTTCAATATCAGATTTTTTGGGTTTTAGAGATATATATTTATTAAATGCCTCGATTGCTTTATCAATTTGCTCATTTAAGTGATAAGCCAATCCTAAATAGTACCAGTTTTCAATATCTGTTTTTTCTTCTTTTGTAAGTTCTTC
This sequence comes from Bacteroidia bacterium, assembly GCA_035405785.1. GTDB lineage: Bacteria > Bacteroidota > Bacteroidia > B-17B0 > Aurantibacillaceae > BPGX01. The sequence continues at coordinate 22,980 of DAONJS010000013.1, read as the reverse complement.
AAGAAGTTTAATGGGTTCTGATCTGTTTTGATTAGTGTTAAGGTAACAAACTGCTAAACGAGGTTTTATATATTTATTATCGGGTTCTTTTTTAAGTAATTCCTTGTAAATAGGAATAGCCATCAAATAGTTTTTGTGATCAAATAATTCATCTGCCTTTGCTAATTTTTCATTTAATTTATCATTTTTCATTTGAGAAAAAATGAAAAACGGACAAAGTAAAATTGAACCTAATAAAAGATTAACTCTAATATGTAATTTTAGAAAAATCATTTTTAATCAAGGCAATAATAATGAATAATTAATTTGTGGCAAAAAAGTTAACATTTAAAAGTTCTTTTAGTGTATATCTCTTTCCATTATAAAAACCAACTATCCAAGCATCTGTTTGCCCTTTTAAAATAGCTTTTTGTCTCCACGCTTCTGCTTCAATAAAAGTTGAACATTCTTTTGATAAATAAAATCTTGTAATTCCATCATTTCCAGCTTGAATAATTGGTTGTCCAAATTCTATAAGATGTTTGTAACTGTAATTCTTAGGATAATGGTAGGCAGCGATCTGAACTCTAAATGTTAATCCTTTTAGGCAGTAATTTGATAATAATTTAACAAGCAAGTCATAATTCTTTTCACTTTTAATATTTTTCAATTGCTTTTTTACTTCCAAGTAATTTTCAGGTAATTTGCTTGAACAGTCATTACTAATAGTAACTTCGGTTTTTGCAAATTCCTGTGGTTTTTCCTGCTTAAGTTGCTCGTTTTCTTTTTTGATTTCTTCATTTATTTTGGCAACCTGTTCAGTAGTTAATAAAAAGAAGTTTTTATTGATTTGAGTAAATTCTTTAATATTTTCTATATCAAACACTTCTTCAGTGGGCTCAAATCCTTTGGCTGAAACTTTTACTTTGTAGGTCATTCCAGGAGATAATGCGATATAATATTTTCCCGTTTGTTGATTAGAAGTAAGTTTAAATTCTTTGTTTTCTGCAACTTTGGTGATAATTATATCTGCGGCTATTGGTTTTTCATTACCAAAAACTGTACCTGTAACAACTGCTAAAACAGGTTTATCTCCAACGATTCCGGGTGTTGAAGTATAAATATCCTGCTTGCCTTTACCTCCATATCCACCCCTGTTAGAAGACAAATAACCTCTGTCTCCTTTTGCATTAATAACATAATATCTATCATCTTCGGTCGTATTAAGCGGAATGCCCATGTTTCTTGGAGTTAGCCATTGTCCTTCTTTTTTAATAGAGTACATAATATCATATCCACCTATACTTTTATGTCCTTTTGAACTAAAAAACAAAGTAATTCCATCTGGGTGAATAAAAGGAGCGTCTTCATCATATTTAGTGTTAATAATAGGTCCGAGGTTAGTAGCAGGTCCCCAGTCATCTCCTTCTTTTTCAGAAACCCATAAATCTCTACCTCCATATCCACCAGGTCTTTCAGAAGCAAAATAAAGATATTTTCCATCAGCACTTACTGAACAGCTTCCTTCCCAGTATTCAGTATTGATATTAGAGTTTAATCTTACAGGTTCTGTCCATTTATTTCCTTCAAGTATTGACATATAAATATCGCCTTTATCTTCATTAGTAGATTTGAAAATAAAAAGTGTTTGTCCATCAGGAGAAAGAGCAATTGCCGCATCATGTCCGGGTGTATTTAATTCTGCAATTCCAACGGGTTCCGTCCATGTTCCATCATCTTTTTTGTAGGAAACCATTATGTCTTCATGATAATATCCTTCATCTTTGTCGGGTTGAAGGTCATCATTAACCAATCCGCCTGTGGATTTAGGGCCTACATAAGTAAATATCATTACACTTTCATCAGCAGAAATAACAGGCACATATTCTGATGCCTCGGTATTAATTGGAGAACCTATATTTTCAATTTTGCAAAATACTTTGTTTTCCATTATAGATTTTCCATTTTCAGAGTAATTAAGTAATAAAAAAGCATCATTTAGCATTGCATTTTGTTCTTCTGTTGGTTTTTTAATAGAAGCAAAATTATTGATAAAATCCTGTATGAGTGGGATGGCTTCTTTGAATTTATAATTTAAATGATAGGCCTTACCTAAATAGTATTTCATTTCCAACATATCTTTTTTCTTCTGTGAAAGTGCTTCAAAAATTTCTAATGCTCTTTCTTTTCTTTCAGGATAATTCAAGCAAATTACACCAAGTGTAAAAAGATAATCTTCATTTTTAGGTTTTTTAGAATATAATTTATCCATTATATCGTATGCCTTTGCATATTCTTTTACATTCATCAGTTCAATAGCTTCACGATACATTTCTTTATCTGATTGAGCAAACATTGAAGCAGGTATAATTAACAAAAACAAACATGATATACATTTTAACATATCCAAAATTTTAAGGGGTAAATTTATGGTAAATAATATAATAAAAAAAATTTATTTATAAAAAATTTAATCTTTTCAATACATTTCGCCAAAAATTATTATGGAGAATAGGAAAGAAAAATCTTCAAATTTTTATTCTGAACAAAAAGTAGATGAGTATAAACTAATATTAATAAATGATGATTTTAATACTTTTGATTATGTTATTCAATGTTTGGTAGAAATTTGTAACTTTGATTATGAGCGAGCTGAACAATGTACATTACTTACACATTTGAAAGGAGAATATCAGATATTAAGCGGAGATTTAGATTCATTAGAAACTTTAAAACAAAAATTATTTTCAAAAAATATCACCACAAAAATTTTGAAAAAATGAACCGGAACATTTTTGTTTTTATTTCAATTATTCTTACTGAATTTATATTTTCATCTTGCACAAAAAATGTTGTAACAGGCAGAAAGCAATTAAATTTAATACCTGAAAAAGAGTTAATAGGAATGAGTTTAACAGAATATGATAATTTTTTAAAGCAACATAAGAAATTACCTGATTATGATAATAGAGTGCAACAAGTAAGAAGTGTAGGCAATAAAATAAAAACAGCAGTAGAGCAATTTTATAAGCAAAAAGGATTATCAAAAGAATTAGAAATGTATCAATGGGAATTTAATGTTGTAGATGAAAACATTGTCAATGCATGGTGTATGCCGGGTGGTAAAGTAGTTGTTTATACTGGTATTTTACCAGTTACACAAGATGATGTAGGATTGGCAGTAGTAATGGGACATGAAATATCTCATGCTCTTGCTAAACACGGCAATGAAAGAATGTCTCAGGCCATGTTAGCACAATTTGGAGAAGTAACTTTAGCAGTGGCATTATCTCAAAAACCACAACAAACAAGAGATTTATTTTTAGCCGCTTACGGAGTAGGTAGTGGTTTGTCATTATTAAAATACAGCAGATATCAAGAAGCAGAAGCAGATAAAATGGGTTTAATTTTTATGGCCATGGCAGGATATAATCCTGAACTTGCCATTGATTTTTGGAAAAGAAGGCTTCTTTGGGTGGAACAAAACCACCAGAAATTTTAAGTACTCACCCAAGCGATGAAACGCGTATCAAATTATTACAAGAGTTTTTACCAGAAGCCAAAAAATACTATCATCCAAATTAATAAAATGCCAAATAGAAAAAATATATTCTTTACACTTTTCTTTTTGTTGAATGTACTTTTATTTGCTCAACAATATCCTTTTATGACGCAATATCGCGGGCATTTGTATTATTTTAATCCCGCCTTTGCAGGTACTAAAAGGTGGATAGATATAAGAGCGTTTTATAGACAGCAATGGACGGGCTTTGAAGGAAGTCCTTCTACATCTGCTATTTCTTTTAATATTCGTTACTTCAAAGGCAAATTAGGAAGCGGATGTATGATATATTCTGATAAAATTGGTCCTTTTCAAACTTCTTATTTTTCTGGGAATAGTGCGGTGCATATTAAAATGGCTGATACAGAATTATCTTTTGGATTTTCAGTTGCCTATACAATGCTAAAATTAAATCCATCTTTAATAACACTTAGACATCAAATAGATGCGGCTGTTGATTTAAATAATCCTGCACTTACAAAAAATAAATTGGAAGGTACTCTTGGTGTTTTATACTATAATGATAGATTTTTTCTTTCACTTTCTATGTTGCAATTATTTGGTGCAACTTATAAATACACTTATAGCAATCCTAACTTTTACAAAGGTGAATATACTAATGAAAATCAAATAATGTTTGGTGCAGGATATAATTTTGGTGAAAATCCTGATTATGTTTTTGAAAATACTTTTTGGGTAATGAGTGGTAAAGCAATGCCCTTATTTTTAGATTATTCATTAAGGTTACATATACATAAAACATTAATAGTAGGTGGCAGTATTAGACCTGGCAATGCATTTGCTTTTCACGCTGGTTTAAATATTCTCAATAAATTTCAAATCACTTATAGTTATGATTTATTAGTTTCCAAATTAAGAACAGCACAAAAAGGCACACATGAAATCAACTTGGTATATTCTATTGATAAAAAGTATACATCTAAAAGTGGCGGAGTTGATAAAAGATTTCTCAAACAAAAATATCAGTATCTTTTGAATTAAAAAATTGAGAAATTTTATATACTTTTATAGCATGTTTAGAATAATAATTATATATCTATTCTTGCCATTGGTTTATTTTGCTCAATCAAAAAAGAATTTATTTAAACAAACTCAATTGAATTATCCAGTAGTAAAATCAATTTATGATAAACATTGGAAAACATTAGTAGATAGTATGAAAATTAAAAAAATTTCACCTGATAGTTTTAATATCTATTTTAGAGTTTTGAAATATGAAAAAATTTTAGAGGTATGGATAAAAAATTCAGGAGAACCTAAATACCAATTGTTTAAAACATTTTATTTATGTGCTACAAGCGGAAATTTAGGACCTAAAAAATATAACAAAGATGGGCAAATACCAGAAGGTTTTTATGAAATAACAAATTTTAATCCAAAAGATAAATATAAATATCTTGCTTTAAAAATTAATTTTCCAAATGCTGTAGATAGAGCAATTGCAGAAGAACCAATCACTACAAATGTTTTTATTCACGGCACTTGTGAAACAACCTGTGATATTGTATTAGATAAAGAAGATATGGAACAATTGTATATTTTATGTGTAGAAGCCAAAAACAGAAAAGAATCTCTTTACATTGATATTTTTCCCTGCCATTTTATAAAAGAAAATGAAGAAATGCTTTTGAATTTTCCTAAAAGAAATATTCGCTTTTGGTCTAACATCAAAGATGCCTACTTGTATTTTGAAGAACATCATTGGTTGCCTCGTATTAATACCAATAATAAAGGTCAATATATTTTTGAAGAATGAAAAACATAAAAGATATTACACAATCTTTCAAAACATGTCTATTGTTAGAAAAAAATTTATCTGCTAACTCAGTCAATGCTTATATACACGATATTGAAAAATTAGAAAGTTTTCTAAACGATAATTATCAAGATATTCATTTACTCAATACTGAAACCAAACACATCAAGGAATTTCTAAAAACCTTATATCAAATAGAATTAGAGCCATCAAGTATCAGCAGAATTATTTCTGGAATCAAAGCATTTTACAATTACTTAAATTACGCTCAAATTATTTCAAATAATCCAACTGAAACATTAGAAACTCCCAAAACAAAAAGAAAAATACCAACTGTATTAACTGTTGATGAAATTGAATCAATGATTTCAAAAATTGACAGAAGCACACCCGAAGGTGAAAGAAACTATGCAATGATTGAATTGCTTTATGGATGCGGACTCAGAGTATCTGAATTAGTAGAATTAAAAATCAGTAATATCAATTTGAAAGAAGAATTTATTAAAGTAGTAGGAAAAGGCAACAAAGAAAGATTGATACCTCTTGGAAAGCACGCCAAAAAAGCCATTACAAACTATTACGAAAATTATAGAAAACATTTTAAAGTATTACCAAAGTATGAAGATATTTTGTTTCTTAATAAATTTCATCGTCCATTGAGCAGAATAATGGTATTTTACATAATAAAAGATTTATGTCAAAAAGCCAATATTCAAAAAAATATTAGCCCTCATACATTAAGACATTCATTTGCAACTCATCTTATAGAAGGCGGTGCTAACATCCGTGCAGTGCAAGAATTATTAGGACATTCAAGCATTACCACTACTGAAATTTATACACACATTGATAGAGAATACTTAAGAGAAAATTTGTTGAGTTATCATCCAAGAAATAAAGTTTCGTTTTGAATTTTCTATTTTTGCCATTTAAATGAAACGAATATGATTGCGAACAAGCACAAAGCAAAACGAGTAACTTCCTTCAGAAGTTCGCAATCATAGAGTTCCATCTGTCCAAAAAAATAAATAATTTCAGATGAAATCAAAAGTTTGCTTAATATCCGTTATTTCTGATGTTTATACAGACCAAAGAGTATTAAGAACTGCTAATACTTTGTTAGAACAAAATTTTTCTGTTCATATCATTGGTAGAAAAATTAAAGGAAAAACAAATCCTTCAAAAATTAAATACCCTTATCAAATTTACCACATCAATCCATTGTTTAGAAAATCTGTTTTGATGTATGCGTGCTTTAATATCTTACTCTTATTCAAACTATTTGTTTTAGTCATTAAAAACAGAAAAAAATGTATTTTACTATATTCAAATGATTTAGATACTTTAATACCAAACTTTATTATTTCAAAATTATTTCAATTAAAATTAATTTATGATTCTCACGAGATTTTTACAGAAGTGCCAGAATTACAAGGAAAATCCATCAAGAAAAAAATCTGGGAAACAATTGAAAAAATGATTTTACCAAAATTACCTTTTTCTATTACTGTAAATGAAAGTATTGCTCAATGGTATCAAAAAAAATATCATACTAAATTTTATGTAATTAGAAATATATCTATTCCAATTTCTGTAAATAAAATAAAAACAAGAGAAGAATTAGGATTACCATCAGATAAAAAAATAATCATTCTGCAAGGCACAGGAATCAATATTCACAGAGGTGCAGAAGAATTAGTTCAAGCCATGCAATTTCTTGATGATTCTTATTGTTTGCTAATCATAGGAGGTGGAGATGTAATAAATATACTACATCAAATGACAGAAGATTTAAAATTATCTCATAAAATAATTTTCAAAAAAAGAATGCCTGCTGATGAATTATATCATTATACATGCAATTCAGATTTAGGTATAAGTATTGATAAACCAAATAATTTGAACTACCTGTATAGCTTACCAAATAAAATTTTTAGTTACATACAAGCCCACATTCCTGTTCTATCAACAAAATTACCTGAAATTGAAAAAATTATTACTCATTTAAATATCGGTAATTTTATTGAAAATCATCATCCAGAGCACATCGCAGAAAAAATTAAAGAAAGTGTTCATCACAAAGATTATCAACTATGGAAACAGAATACTTATATTGCAGAAAAAGAATTAAGTTGGGAAAAAGAAAAACAAATTTTAAAAGAAATCATTTCCACACAATTTAATTGCTAACTTTCGGCAAAATTTTTTTATGAGTAAAAAAAGAGTTTTAATCACAGGAGCCGCAGGATTTTTGGGCTCTCACCTTTGTGATAGATTTATCAACGAAGGTTATTATGTAATAGGAATGGATAATTTAATTACTGGAGACTTGCACAATATTGAACACTTGTTTAAAAATCCAAACTTTGAATTTTATCATCACGATGTTACAAAATTTGTTTTTGTTCCGGGAGAATTGCATTATATTCTGCATTTCGCATCGCCTGCAAGCCCAATAGATTATTTGAAAATTCCTATTCAAACATTAAAAGTATCATCTCTTGGAACTCATAATATACTTGGTTTAGCACGAGTAAAAAAAGCAAGAGTTTTAGTGGCTTCTACAAGTGAAGTGTATGGCGACCCTTTAGTGCATCCACAAAATGAATCATACTGGGGAAATGTCAATCCTATAGGTGTTCGCGGATGTTACGACGAAGCAAAAAGATTTATGGAAGCATTAACTATGGCATACCACAGAACACACGGATTAGAAACCCGCATTGTAAGGATATTCAATACATACGGACCTCGTATGCGTTTGAATGATGGCAGAGTTTTACCCACTTTTATAGCACAAGCATTAAGAGGAGAAGACTTAACGATGTATGGTGATGGTTCACAAACTCGTAGTTTTTGTTATGTAGATGATTTAATTGAAGGCATTTACAGATTATTGCTATCGGACTATCATTTACCTGTAAATATAGGTAATCCTGAAGAAATAACAATTAAAGAATTTGGAGAAGAAATTATTCAATTAACTAATTCAAAAAGTAAATTGATTTCATTACCTCCAATGCAAGATGATCCAAAGCAAAGAAAACCCGATATAACATTAGCCAAAAAACTTTTAGGTTGGGAACCAAAAATTTCACGCAAAGAAGGATTAAAAAGAACACTCGAATACTTCAAATCATTACCCAAAGAAAAATTGGTTCAAGAAAAAGAATTCAAAGATCTTACAAAGTGGAATAGGTAAGTAACAAAAAAGCCCTTTTAATTGCGAAGGGCTTTTTTATTATTAAATGAGAACTAACAGAAAGCTTTAGTGTTGTACAACAATTTTCTCAGTAATAATTTTTCCTGATTTATCTTCTGCTTGAATAATGTATGTGCCATTAGATAATGTAGAACAATCTACATTTTTATTTGCTGGATTTACATCCTTAATGATTTTGCCATTAATGTCTAAAATTTGAATTTTTTGCAATGTAGAATTATTTGTGATGATTGAAAAATTATCTTTTACAGGATTAGGGAAAATACTTAATTCATTCTGAACTGGTAAACTTGTATTAGAAACATTTAATGTTTGATAATTTTGATTTATATTTACAATTGTTTGAGTTGATGTGCCCCCAATAGTTGAACTAATAGTTGATGCTTGTACAGTTAAAAGCGGCCAATTATTGTTTGGATTAGGAAAATTTGAATAACTTGGTGTATAGTAATCATATTGTTCAACAGTTAATGTACCTTGAACGAAATTAATAGTAAATGTAATATTTTGCTGCATTTCAACTCTAATTACATTAGTATATGTAGCACCAGGAACTTGAATAGTACCTGTTGCATTAGCAGTAAAACTAACTGTACCTTTAAAGTTACCACTATTTCCCATTGCGTTAATTGTTCCTGAAACAGTATTTGTATTTGTTGTACCTAAACTCATTGGATATATACCTAAAACAGCAGGAGTTGAATAATTTAATAATACAGAATATCCTCCTAATGTCATTGAACCACCGTAATATTCTAATTTATTACTCAATGAATTGTAAAATACATTATCAGTTCCAGTATTTACAGCTACATTAGCACTTGGATATGCTGCCATACTTCCTGTTGATACAGGTGTTACACCATGACTTGTATATGAAGGGGAAGAAATAATATTTAATCCTGAAAAATTAAATAAGTTACCACTACCTGCATTTCCTAAATTAGAAGGTAAACTTGCGGGATCTGCCTGATAATAAACATACACGTCTCCAACAGCAGGGGCATGTGTACTTTGATTTAATGTTTGTGCAGAAATTGTTACTGCACTTAATCCTAAAAATGGTAAAATTAATTTTTTCATAGTTGTAAAAATTTTTTTATGCTGCAAATATAGGAAAAATTTTTCAATTAATTGTATTCACAAATTTTATTGGATAAATATAACTTTTCATTGATATTTTATCTCTTAAGATCAATTGGTCGATGCTTTATAAAATTTCTTATTTGATTTTAATTTTTGCGATTTAATTTCCAAAACTTTTTCAACAATTTTATTTGGTGAAATTCCACATTCCTCATAAAGTTCCATTGGTTCACCATGTTCAATAAATCTATCAGGAATTCCCATTCTAATTACTTGATTTTTATAATAATTATCTGCCATAAATTCTAATACTGCACTTCCTAATCCTCCAATTATCGTTCCATCTTCTATTGTAATAATAACAGGATATTTGCTCAATGCTTCATGTAAAATTTCTTCATCAATAGGTTTTACAAATCTCATATCATATTGGGCTGGATTTATCTTATATTTTTCTTGTAAAGTTTGAATAGCTTCTGTTACAAAATTTCCAATATGTCCAATACTTAAGAAACAGATTTCCTTACCGTCTTTAATCTTTCTTCCCTTACCAATTTCAATTTTTTCAAATGGTTTTTTCCAATCAGTTAATACGCCATTTCCTCTAGGATAACGAATACTCATTGGCAATTGAACTTCATCTAATGTGGCTGTATACATCATGTTTCTCAGTTCAACTTCATTCATAGGTGCTGCTACAATCATGTTTGGAATACATCTGAAATACGCAAGGTCAAATACTCCATGATGAGTTGGTCCATCAGCTCCAACTAAACCTCCTCTGTCTAAGCAAAAAATTACCTTCAATTTTTGTAATGCAACATCATGAATTACCTGATCATAAGCCCTCTGCATAAATGATGAATAAATGTTGCAGAAAGGAATATATCCTTGTGTGGCAAGACCTGCACTAAAAGTTACCGCATGTTGTTCTGCAATTCCCACATCAAATGCTCTGTCAGGCATGGCTTTCATCATGATATTTAATGAACATCCTGAAGGCATAGCAGGCGTTATCCCTACTATCTTAGGATTTTGTTCTGCTAATTCTACAATGGTATAACCAAATACATCCTGATATTTTGGTGGTTGCGGTTTTGGTGGAACAACTTTAATTAATTCACCTGTTTCTTTATTAAATAAACCCGGTGCATGCCATAATGTTTCATCTCCTTCTTCAGAAAATTTATATCCTTTCCCTTTTTTAGTAAGAACATGCAAAAGTTTTGGTCCCGGTATATTTTTAATATCATTTAATACCTGCGTTAAACGAACAACATCGTGTCCATCAACCGGACCAAAATATCTAAAATTCAATGACTCAAATAAATTACTTTGTTTAAGCAATGAAGTTTTAATAGCATTTTCAACTTTTGATGCAATATCTTGAGCAATTGGACCTAACTTTGATAATTTTCCTAACCAGTTCCAAACCTCATCTTTTAACTTATTGTAAGTTTGTGAAGTTGAAATATCTAACAAATAATCTGATAATGCTCCCACATTTGGATCAATACTCATGTGATTATCATTCAGGATAACTAGTAAATTTGCATTAAGATGTCCTGCATGATTGAGAGCTTCAAACGCCATCCCAGCAGTCATTGCACCATCTCCTATTACAGCAATATGGTGTTTATCTTTTAATCCGGAAAGTTGAGATGCAACAGCCATTCCAAGTGCCGCACCAATAGATGTAGAAGAATGTCCTACTCCAAATGTATCATATATACTTTCACTTCTCTTTGGGAAACCACTGATGCCTTTGTATTTTCTATTAGTATGAAAAACATCTCTTCTGCCCGTCAAAATTTTATGCCCGTATGCCTGATGACCAACATCCCACACCAATAAATCATAAGGTGTATTAAAAACATAATGCAATGCAACTGTTAATTCCACAACTCCTAATGACGCTCCGAAATGACCACCTTTAGTAGAAACTACATCAATGATAAACTCCCTAAGTTCTTTGGCAATTTCAGGCAGTTCATCAATTTTAAATTTTTTAAGGTCGTCAGGCGAGTTGATTTTAGATAATTTTTCACCTGCTATTATAGATGGATTCACAATTTTCATTTTACGATTTAAGTTTTGGCAAATATACAGAAAACTTTTATTTTGATGAAGTGTAAAAAAATATGCAAATTTGCCACAAAAAAATTATGGCACAACAAGTAAATGACTCAAATTTTGAACAAATTGTTTTATCAAGTGATAAGCCCGTGTTAGTTGATTTTTGGGCAGAATGGTGTGGCCCTTGCCGTGCAATTGGTCCAATCATTGAAGAACTTTCAAAAGAATATGAAGGCAAAGCAGTGATTGTAAAACTAAATACAGATGAAAATCCTGTAACGCCAACTAATTATGGAATAAGAAGTATTCCTACATTATTATTTTTCAAAGATGGTAAAGTAGTAGATAAGTTAATTGGTGCTGTTCCAAAGCCCAACATCAAAGCAAAATTAGATGCACTTCTTTAATAGTTATTAGTGCTGACGCTCTCGGTCAGCATGCTGATATTTTGCGTAGCAAAATTGTCAGCATTTTGAGTGTTGAGTTTTGAGTTTTTATTACTGTTTTTAGAAACATTTCATTATTGAGTCGAAGAAATTTAATTAATCTAATTTTTAGATTTATAATATTGTTTCAGATTGCATAACCCGTGAAATTTATACTGCACTATTTTGTTATTATATTTGTACAAAAAAATTATGTTTTATCAAACTAATTTTTCAAAAAATAATTCTAAATTCAAAATAAATTATTATTCACATAAGAATGTTTCAGTATATTTTAATCAAAAAGAAAAAATCAATGAACAATTACTGCAAAAACATTTTGAAATTAAAATTTGTTTAAGTAACATTTCTAAAACTGGTTATATTAAAACTAATTTCTACTATACATCAATTAGTGAAAAAATAAAACCTTACTTTATTATTACACCCAGCTTCAAATATGAAATTGAAAAATACTTTGAATGTTCTACTTTTATACTTTTTGAAATAATCTGGAAACATTTAATAAAACCAGCTATTATAGAAGTTATTGAAAAAATTAAAACCATTAAAAAGAATGATAAAAATAAAACCAAATCAAATAAAAAATAATTTTAATTTTACTACTTATTTTGTTTTGATTTCTGAATATACTCCTCGTTCAATGCTTTAATCACTTCATTTGTAATATCGTATTTTGGATTTGCAAACAAAACATTTGGCAATGCTTCAGAATATGATAATATGTAATCGTATTTTCCATTATTGAATCTATTCATAAATTCTTTCATGTCTTTTTGAAGTTGTTCGTTTTTTTCTTGTAACTCTGCCGCTAAATTATCCATTTGTAATTGCTTATTTTGAATATCTCTTTGTTGTTGTTCTAATTTTCTTTTTTGTTTTTCAAGTTCAGAAGGTGGTGCTATACCTGCCTGTGCGGATTGCTGAAATGCTTCATAATCCTGCTGAAATTGAGTCATCATTGATTGTAATTGTGCCTCAATTTTTTCTTTCTTTGCTTTCATTTGTTTTACAATATCTGAAATGTAAAGATATTTTTCATTAATGGTATCAATATTGACAAATGCAATTTTTCCATCTGGTAATGAAGATGTGCTATTAGTACTATTATTACTACTTGTTGTTTGTGTATTGTTAGTTTTAATATCTGAATTGTTGTTGGCAGATTTAAATTTAAACAAAAGAATAAATAGAACTACTACACTTAATGTAAGAATAATGAGTAAGATGTCTTTTAATTTTGAACTTAGCATAATTTTTAATTTTTATTTTTCAAAAATAGATTGAATGTATTTTTTTGAATCAAAAAGTTGAATATCTGTTATTTTTTCGCCAGTACCAATGTATTTTATAGGCACTTTAAATTGATGAGATAATCCAATAGCTACACCTCCTTTAGCTGTTCCATCTAATTTTGTAAGAGCAATAGCATTTACTTGAGTAGCGTTAGTAAATTGCTTACATTGTTCAAACGCATTTTGACCAGTTGTTGCATCTAATACTAATAATACTTCGTGAGGAGCATTTGGTAAAATTTTTTTCATTACATTTCTTACTTTGCTCAATTCATTCATCAGATTCACTTTATTGTGTAAGCGTCCTGCTGTATCTATAATTACTACATCTATATTTTTTGCTTTTGCAGATTGCAAAGTATCAAATGCAACACTTGCAGGGTCAGCACCGGGTTGTTGGTAAACAATAGGCACATTAACTCTGTCTGCCCAAACTTTAAGTTGATCTATTGCCGCCGCACGAAATGTATCTGCTGCTCCTAACAAAACAGAATAACCACTTTGTTTGAACATATTAGCCAATTTTCCAATAGTAGTGGTCTTCCCTACTCCATTTACGCCAACAACCATTATTACATAAGGTTTTTCATTAGAATAAAAAATATCCTGTTGCGGAGTAACCATCATTTGTTCAATTTCCTGCTGAAGAATCTGATGAAGTTCATCGGTATTAAGGTACTTTTGTTCTTTTACCCTTTTTTGTAGTCGTTCAATTATTTCAATAGTTGTATCAACACCTACATCAGCAGATATGAGTGCGGCTTCAAGTTCATCTAAAATTTCATCATCAACTTTTGATTTTCCTGCAATAGCACGAGATATTTTTTCAAATAAACCCGATTTGGTTTTCTGTAAAGATTGTTGCAACTCTTCCTTTTCTTGTTGTTCGCTTTTTCCAAAAAGATTTTTTAAAAACTTTATCATTTCAATGTGTATTAAAATTTGAGAGCGTAAATTTAATAAAAGAAAAATCCCGACTCTTTAAAAGAAATCGGGATTTTATGAATATGTTTATTCAAAGAGGTTTATTTTTTACTTCCTTCTTTTTCTTTTAGAAAATCCTGAATGTGATCAATATGAACAACGGCTTCTTTAAATGAATAAGTGCCTTTTGCAGTTTTGATAGGTTTAATTACTTTTGCAAAATCTTTTCCTTTACCTGTTCTAAGTGTTGCAACTGTTTTCTTTGCCATATTTTTAAGTTTTATTTAATTTCTTTATGAATAGTATATTTTTTTAGAATAGGATTGTACTTTTTAAGTTCCAATCTGTCTGGTGTATTTTTTTTGTTTTTTGTTGTAATGTAGCGAGAAGTACCAGGCATTCCGCTATTTTTATGTTCTGTGCATTCTAAAATTACTTGCACTCTATTTCCTTTTTTCTTTGCCATAGTGGTATTATTTTACTGGGGTTAATATTGATTTTGATAATAATCCTTTCTCAACTGCTTCTTTAATAGCATTATAGGCACCCTTTTTATTAATTGTTTTAATTGCAGATGTAGATAATTTTAAGGTTACCCATTTGTTGAGTTCAGGTACAAATATCTTTTTTGTTCTTAAGTTCACACCAAATTCTCTTTTTGTTTTCTTATTAGAGTGTGATACATTGTATCCTTTTACGGGCTTTTTTCCTGTTAATTGACAAACGCGAGCCATAGTATTTTTATTTTAAGGGGGGCAAATGTAAGTAAATTTATTTAATGATACAAATTTTTTATTTTTCATTTTACAAGAAATTTAATAATTGATATAAGTTTTTCTTTTCTATTTGTATAAATGATATTTAAAGATTCATAAATTAATTTTGTAAGTAAAATTTATCTTATTGAAAATCAATATTTTATTAAAATAAAATATCAAATTCTGACTAATGTCCTTGTATATTTTAATATTTTTTTAGAGTTTTGTAACCAGAAAATAATTTTACTCGTATAATAAAAAATTTGTTAAATAATTAATTATGATAGAGGTATTTATCCCGCCTTAATATTTAAAAGTTCTGCAAATAATTATGAAACTATTCCTGATTGCTGCATCAGGAATTTTAAATCCTCAAATAATCAATGAGTACAGCAGCATACTCGTAAATCTAAAAAATCAACTAACAATAAAAATTAAAATTATGAAAAAGTTAGGAATAATTTTAGGAATAGGTGCTTTAAGCACATCGTTGAGTTACGCTCAACTTGTAGATGAAAAAAATGTAACAGTAACAATGGATTTACAACCAGTGTTACAATTAAACATGACTACACCAGATCAAATTGCATTTGTGTTTGATGAAATCCGCGAATACTATGGTGGTATTTTGAAATATGGTGCAACTATATTAAAAGTATCATCTTCAGTATCATGGGATTTGTATGCAGTAGGCCATTCTCAAAATGGTACATATTGGGATCAACAAATGGCATACAGTTCAGGTGGTGGTCCTAATAGCAAAAATACTCTTCCATTGAGTTTATTAGAACTTCACCAATATCCTGCCAACCCAAGAACTAATGGTTTATCCGGTTCATGGTTAGATTATAGCACACCATTTGCTCCGGCTAATGCTGTAGTTCCTGGGCAAAACAGTGTTTATTACACTGCCGGTAACCCTTATGTAGGTCCTGCTGCTACTGAAAAATACATTGCTGGTGCCGCTGGTTTTATTGGTGGTGGTGGTGATGCAGTTGATGGAGGATCTTTCCTTACCGCAGGTTCATTAGGTAGCAACTATTATTATGTATTAGATTACAGAATCTTACCTGGATTACCTGCCATTTTCCCTGCTGCTGGTACAAATGCCGGTGCACCTGAAGATTTAGTAACTTTATTTGGTGCTAATTCTTATGCACAACCAGGTGTATATACAATGAATGTAAAATATGTATTAATGGAAGACCAATAGTAATTGGTTCTTCTTTTATTATTATTATTCAAACTTCCTTTCATCCTTCTCTGCTGAGTGATAATAACCAGCAGGGAAGGAAAAGAAAGGAAAAATTTATTATTAAACCAATCCGTTTGTGAAAAAAAATATAAATCTACATATCAAAAGTTTATATATTTATTTTTTATTTGTTTATTTTAGTTCAACACATTTTTTAATATCACAGGTTTGTCCAAATCCTATTACAAATAATTGTTCTGACGCAGTAGCAGGTACAAGTCGTTTTTATATGGATGGACGAACAAATATTGATTTTACTTTTGACGATATGAATAAGTATAACCGAGGAATTACTTATTCTGGTGCTACTCAATTGCGACTAAAAATAGACGAGATTAATCCGGGTTTTTGCAAATGGAAATTAGTTATGATAATTGAAAACAATGGTTATCTACCCAATAACGAATGGGAACCATTAGTGTATTATGGAAGTTCCGGTAATTCACCGAACTTAAATTTAATTCAGGTTTCTGTATGGAATGGATGTGGGACAGCACTTTTTAATGGCGTATTCAGAACTTTTTCAAATAATGTCAATCAAGATACTTTAAGTATTATACCAGACCTTGCAGTTAGAAATTTACCCGGTCCCTGCGATGGCACACACATAAATGGTCCAGGTAGTTATTTGACCGACTATAATGAATTTTCTTTCAATATAGATTATCGCATCATACCGGGCTATGCATTAAGACCTGGTTCTTATCAAATAAGAATAAGATTTTGTTTAGTTGAAATACCTTAATAATGGCAGATAAACAAAACTCTATAAATAAATTTTCTCTTTTTTACACATTGATTTGTGCTTTAATTTTTTCTTTTTCAACTTTTGCACAACAAAATGATACTATCAATAAAAATATTCCAGCATCTGATTCTATTAATTTAAAACAAATCAAAGGACAACCAAATATCTATGGATTAATTATTCAATTTAATAAAGATACTGTTACCTTTAATAAAGGTGAAATTATTTCTAATGTTTTGTATATTAAAAATCAGGGTAGTAAAAGTTATAATTTTTCAATTCAAATGATTGTTCCAAACGACTGGAGCCCCATTGGTGCAAGCACAAAAACTTATCAAATAGAACCTGATAAAGAATTATATATTCCAATAAGTATAATGCCCAGAATGAAGGTTTCTGGAAACGCTCAAGTTTTAATAACTGCATTTTTGCAAAATGCAAATAACCCGGATGAAATACTTGGAACTGTCTACTTTCAAAGCATCTACAATAAAAAAACTGCTTGGAAAATCTCTTCTGATATAAGCAAAATTTATTTAAAAAACGATCAAGATTCAGTTTCTTTTCAATTAAATGCTTCAAATCTGGGAAACACTAATCAGGATATCATTATCAATCTTAAAAAAAATAAAAATAACATTGTTGTAAAAGATTCGGTCACAAAAGAAAATTTTGATGTAAAAACTGTTGGCTTGAAACCTATGCAAGATACTACTTTTCATCTTAAAGTAATTAAGGAAAAAGAAAAAAGGAATCAAAGATTATTAGACATTGATAATTACAAACCAATATCTACGGGAATGCCTGAAAAATATCAATTAAATTTTTCTTCTCAATCTCCTCGTCCTGATGAAAAAAATGCTTTTCAATCGGGAACAAAATTAGAAATAATTAAATTGAATGATGAAGTAAATGGTAGCACATTTCAAACTAATCGATTGCCTTTAATAATGGATATTAATACTTACAATATATTAGGTTCATCGCCTGCTATGAATGTGTGGTTATATGGAAATGCTACTTTAGAAAATAATCAAAATGTTGCATATAATTTTCAAACATTTTTTAATCAAAATGCATTAAGCAATAATTTTCTAAAACAAACTACTTTTTTTATTTTTTATTCAAATCCGAAAATAGCCGCTCAAATTGGAAATGGTGGCATTTATACCATAGGTGCATTTCCAGGTTCATTTAACGTAAGAGGAGAATATAAGTTTAATACATCACATAAAGGTGGTGTTTTTTATTCACAAAATCCTCAAATATGGTTTCAGCCAACATCTCAAACAGCAGGTGCTTACTATGAATTTCTCAAAAATAATAAAATCAGAGTATATTCACAATATGCTCATTCAAGAAGTTTAATTTCAAATTTATTTGCAGACATTTTAAATCTTCAATCCAGTTTTTCAATCTTTAAAGGGCATAGCTTTGGAATAAGAGGCGGCTTAAGCAGAAGAGTGAAAAACGATACGGCAAAAGTGGGATATTATGTAGGAACCAATTATAGCGGAATTTTCAACAAACAATGGAGTGTACAAATAAGCAATTTATATTTTGCTCCAACTTTTGGTGTATTCTCGCAAGAAAGAATAAATAACTTACTCAATATCTCTTACAAAATAAAACAAAATTCAACATTAATGCTGAGAAGTAATTTATTTATGTACAAAATCAATCCATCCCAAAATTATTTTGATTACCAAATGAACAATGAATTATTTCATCAACTGTTAGGAACAAAAGTTGGAAATTTAAATTACTCGGGATTTTACAATTTGTTTTATGTTAGAAAATTTATGATACATTCCAGAGGCCTTGGTTTTAATACCAATATGTACAATCCAGAAAAATTTTTAAGATATTACTTTACTATTAGAGCGGGCTATAATTATTCACCAGACACATTAAGAAAAAATTTCTTTTTTACACAAGTAGGAACACAGGTTTTTTACAAAACATTATCTGTCAATATCCGTTATCTTTTAGGCAATTTAACTGTTGATGAAAGATTTTATTCTCTAAATAACTATTCTGTTCCACAATTCTTTTCAATATCTGCTCGTCATCAATATCAATTTAATTCAAAAAATTTTGTTACTGAAAATTATGTTGGATATAGTGTATCTACTATTAATTATACAAATGTTTATTGGCAACCAAATATGTATTTTTATAGCAATAATGGGTGGCGATTCAGGGCTTATGCAGAAGTAAATTGGAATAGATTAAGACAATTTAATGATTTTTTTGGAACTCCTTCACTTTCTAATACTAATTCAAATACGGGTAAATGGGTATTTAATGTGTTTATAGGTTTTGGCGTAAGAAAAGAATTTTCACTGCCATTGCCTTATAGTAAAAAGTATTTTGTGAATGTGATATTTGTTCCATTCTTTGACTTAAATGGAGATGGTAAAAAACAAGATAATGAAAAAGCACTTGAAAATGTCGTGATAAGAATTTACAACGAACAAAAAAATGAAGAATACGAAATGCTGACCAATAAAAAAGGAATGGCTACTTTAAAAAACATTGAATTTGGAACATATAACTGGAATGTTTGGTCTTTAGAAGATTTAGGAGGATGGTTTCCACATATTGCCGATTCCATTAATTTTTCAACCAATGGAACTCAGTATATTCCTTTTGTTAGAGGGGTAAAAATTGTAGGAAAAGTTTATTTACAAAGAGATAAAAATTCTCCTGATGCAGATAAAAAACTGGATGTTTCTCGCATTAAAATAACTTGTCAAAATTCTAAAACTTATACTACCATAACAGACAAAGATGGTAATTTTGAGATATTTGTCCCAGCAGGAAAATATGTAATTACAATGGATGAAAAAGTGCTTGGTACTAAATTCAAACTCCTTCAAAATAATATTGAATTACAAGTGGATGATAAATATTCAAACATTTTTATTCCTTTTCATATTATTGAAAAACCTAAAAAATTAAAAATCGTAAAACCTGAATAAATAAAAACTATCTGATTATGAAACCATTATTATCTATTACTACTTCAATATTGCTTGCAAGTACAAACATTTTATTTGCTCAACAAACATCAAAAGATTCTACTGCTATTAAACAAGATACTTCCAGTAAAAAAACAACATCAGTAACCAATGTTTCAAAAAGTAATTACCCTTCTGTACCAGATACTGCATTTGATGATGCTGGTGTTTCTGTAAGCCCCTCTTCAATGCATCTTTCTATTAAACCAGGACAAACAGAAATAAAAGAAATTAAAGTAAAAAATTTCACTAAAAAAACTCAAAAATTTCAGGTAAGTTTTTCTGATTTTGAAATGGGTACAAATGGAAAACCAAAATCAATTGTAAATAAGGATAGCAGTCAATATGGACTTTCTAAATGGATAAATGTTGCCCCTTCTTATTTTGAATTGAAACCCGGTCAGGAAGTGAAAGTAAAATTAACAATTTCAATACCCAATGACCCCGAAGGATACAAAGCACACTGGACAATTGTAACTATAGACATGATTCCCGACAGACCTCCTCTTGATGTTCAACCTAATGATAAAACAATTGCATTTGGGATTATTCCTTCTTTTGGTTTCGGGGTGTATATTTATCAAAATCCACCAAATGTTATTGTAAATAAATTAGCCATTAAGCAATTTGCAATGATTGAAAAAGATGGTAAAAAACAAATCAAGTTTGAAGTAAAAAATGTTGGCGATGGAATTAGTTATTGTAAATCATATCTGGAACTCACAAACCTTAATACTGGACAACAACAAAGGTCAAAAGTAAAAAATTTTACAATTCTACCTCAGTTCAATAGAGAATTTTTTTACGATATTGATGATTTTAAACTTAAGCCCGGAAAATATCACGCAATGGGTGTTATTGACTTCGGCAGTGATGAAGAAATTCTTGCTACTGAATTAGAATTTGAAATTAAATAAGAAAAATTTTCATTATAATTATCTTAAATTTTAATGTCTTAATAATATAATCTCTCTATAAATAATCCATGCATCTTTTTAACTTTGAGAAAAAACTTTACTGATATTCTGAAAAAACTATAAGCAATTAAAATATGCAACTAAAAAACCCCTATCAAATGATAGGGGTTTTTATTTAAGGTTGTCCGACCAGGACTCGAACCTGGAGTCTTCTGAACCAAAATCAGACGTGTTGCCATTACACCATCGGACAGTCGGACAACTTTTTATGGGCGGCAAATGTACAATATTTTTTTCGTAATTTCCAAATACTTTTTTTCAATTTATTTTTATTTAATATTTTCATTACTTTTGGCAAAAAATTTTACCTTATTTATTTCAATATGAAACTGCACTTAAAGCTACTTTTTATACTGACTTTCAGTTACTTGTTTCAAATCTCATTTTCTCAAGTAGATCATGATGTTCTTATTATAAAAACTACTATTTATACAAGAGAAGATGCACCTAATCCAGGAGCTAATGTAACAGTACTCCAAAATGGAAAAAACTTTACTCAAACTACTTCTGATGCAGCGGGAAATGTTATTTTAAAACTTCCACTTAATAACGATTATACCGTTATTATTTCAAAACCAGGAATGCTTACAAAAAAATTTTTAGTATCCACTCGTGGTCCTGTTTTAGGTACTGATGCAAAAGTTTCTTATGACTTTGAAGTAGAAGGTATTAAAATTTATCCACCTTTTGAAGGAGTTGATTATTCTATTTTTAACCAACCTCTTTTTCAAGTCGTTTTTAATCCTAAAAAAAATAAATTTGATGTTGATCAAAAAAGTATAGATGCTGTTTTATCGCAAATCAATCAAGTCAATCAAGCTGAAAAAGAAGCAGAAAAGAAAAAGAAAGAAGGTGAAAAAAAATATCAGGATTTAATTAAAAATGCTGACGCTCTCTATGCTAAAAACAAATTAGAAGACGCTAAAAACTTATACACACAAGCATTATCAATTAAACCAAATGAACAATATCCCAAAAACCAAATAGATCTTATTGATAAAACATTAGCAGAATTAAAAGCAAAACAAGAAGCAGAAGCAAAAGCCAAAGCCGAATTAGAAACCAAATACAACGCCGCTATTAAAAAAGGAGACGATGCTTTCAACAAAAAAGATTGGAACACCGCCAAATCTGCCTACAACGAAGCACTCTCTTACAAACCCAATGAAAAATATCCCAAAGACCAACTCACTGCAATTGACAAAGCCATCGCTGATGAATTAGCCGCTAAGAAAAAAGCCGAAGAAGAAGCAAAAGCTAAAGCAGAACTTGAAGCCAAATACAACGCTGCTATCAAAAAGGGCGATGATGCCTTCAACAAAAAAGATT
The DNA here is from genome assembly GCA_035405785.1 of Bacteroidia bacterium. GTDB lineage: Bacteria > Bacteroidota > Bacteroidia > B-17B0 > Aurantibacillaceae > BPGX01. The sequence goes on along the minus strand of DAONJS010000013.1, from coordinate 522 downwards.
GGAACACCGCTAAATCTGCCTACAACGAAGCTCTCTCTTACAAACCCAATGAAAAATATCCCAAAGACCAACTCGCTGCTATTGAAAAAGCAATAGCCGATGAATTAGCAGCTAAGAAAAAAGCCGAAGAAGAAGCAAAAGCCAAAGCAGAACTGGAAGCTAAATACAACGCCGCTATCAAAAAAGGTGATGATGCTTTCAACAAAAAAGATTGGAATACCGCCAAATCTGCCTACAACGAAGCTCTCTCTTACAAACCCAATGAAAAATATCCCAAAGACCAACTCGCTGCTATTGAAAAAGCAATAGCCGATGAATTAGCAGCTAAGAAAAAAGCCGAAGAAGAAGCAAAAGCCAAAGCAGAACTGGAAGCTAAATACAACGCCGCTATCAAAAAAGGTGATGATGCTTTCAACAAAAAAGATTGGAACACCGCTAAATCCGCTTACAACGAAGCTCTTTCTTACAAACCCAATGAAAAATATCCTAAAGACCAAATTGCTGCTATTGATAAAGCCATCG
>DAONJS010000012.1:0-82499 GCA_035405785.1 Bacteroidia bacterium | reverse complement strand
AGGTGGATTGTATTATTTAAGGTGTAAATTTAGTCCTTTTTTTGATACAATCCCCACTGTTTTTTTTGATGTTTTAGTTGTTTCACAACAAAGAAAATTCACGCTCTTCATAATATAACAAAATTAAAAATTCATAACTAAAAACTCATTCACAGCGATTTATTTCACTTTGATAAAGGTTCAAATTGTGCAATGGGTATTTCTATTATTTCCATCTCCTTGCAAGGAGAGGGGTAAGGGGTGAGGTTCTCAATTCGTGGCATAAAAAATGAAGTGAAGAGAGAAAAGTGAAAAGTGAAGAGTGAAAATTCATTATTGAACATTGAATATTGAATATTGAGTATTGAATATTGAATATTGAACATTGAAAATTGAAAATTGAACATTATTACTACAAAACAAAAAAGTCCTGCCGTGTGCAGGACTTTATTTTTCAGTGATTCCGCCGGGACTCGAACCCGGGACCCTTACATTAAAAGTGTAATGCTCTACCGACTGAGCTACGGAATCATTTATTTTGGGGGTGCAATTATACGCAAAACTTTTTCAAACCTCCAAATTTTTTTTGAAAAAAATTTAATCTTGCTTCCTATTAAAAAATTCCTTTATTTTGTAGTGCAAAAAAAATATCTTATGAAACAAATTTTGTATACCATCTCATTTGCCTTGTTTTTGCTTGTATCGCAGGCAAACTATGCTCAGGAAAAAAAATCTAAAATTGATATTTTAGATAATCCCAAACTCATGCTTGCCAAACAAACAATGTATGCAGGAAAATATAAATCTGCCATTCAACAATTCAAAGAACTATACGACAAATATCCCGCTAATTCTGAGTTACCTTATCATATAGGGTATTGTTATTATGAAATTAATAATTTAAAAAACTCAAAAGAATATCTTTCTGAAGCAGAACAAAATGGAGCATCTATTCCCGAAACTTATTTATATTTGGGTTTAATTTTTCAAAGAGAAAGTAATTTTGAAAAAGCACTTGAATACTTTCAAAAATTTAAATCAAATGTAAGTTCTAAAAAACAATTGGAAGAAAGTGATGTGGATGTTTATATTTCTCAATGTAATAACGCTATTGAAATGAAGAAAAATCCTGTGCCTGTTCAGGTTATCAATATGGGGCAGGATATAAATAGTCCTTATGATGATGCAACGCCTTGTATTACTGCCGATGGAAAAATGTTGGTATTTAATACCCGTCGTCCAGAAGATCCAAATTCTTCAGTAGATGTAGAAGGTGATGGTAAGTATTTTCAAGATATTTATGTGTCTTATTTTGATACAGTTAATAAAAAATGGTTACCTGCACAGCCTGTTCCGGGCAATGTTAATACAGATGCTCACGATGCCATTACATCAATTTCTCCTGATGGAAAAATGATTTTTATTTACAAAAATGATACACGCGAACACGAATCGGCAGGTGGAGATATTTTTATTTCTAAAATAACAAAGAACAAATGGAAAACACCAGAACCTATTGGAAAGCCCATCAATTCTACATATTGGGAAGGTGGGGCTTGTATTTCTCCCGATGGCAAAACGCTTTTTTTTACCAGTGAAAGAAAAGGAGGTTATGGTCATTCAGATATTTGGATGAGTAAAAAAATCAATAACAAAGAATGGAGCAAACCCGAAAATTTGGGAAGCACTATCAATACACCTTATGATGAAGTTGGTTTGTTTATGGCACCAGATGGGAAAACTTTATTTTTTGCATCAAATGGTCCAAAATCTATGGGCAGTTATGATGTGTTCAAAACTACTTTTGAAAATGGAAAATGGACAGAACCTGTAAATCTTGGATATCCTATCAATACTGAATTTGCAGATGGTCCCATTTCATTAGATGCTTCGGGTAGAGTAGCTTATATTTCATCAGACAGACCGGGCGGAGTTGGTGAAAAAGATATTTATATGATTGATCTTTCAGAATATCCATTATTAGGCAGCAAAAAAGAAAAATTAGCTAATGGATTAAGCATTCTAAAAGGCACAGTGCGTGATGGATTTGAAGGTTTTGGTCTTGTAGATGCAAAAGTAGAAATTTATGATGATAAAGATGTGCTTGTCAATTCTTTAATTACTAATGAAAATGGAGAATATTTTATCACATTGCCAGGAGATAAACAATACACTATTAAAGTAACTGCAAAAGGATTTCAGCAATATTCAGAAAAAATAAATTTACCAACAGGAAAAGATGATACTTATACTCTTGTGAAAGATTTTTTGATGAAAAAATAAATTAGGGAATTGTGTCAAAAAAGGACTTAAAAATAAACACTCAAAAAAAAATAAAACTTAGCGGCTTTGCGCCGTCGCGGTAAGAAAAAATTATTAGAGATTTAATAAAAACCAAAATTATCATCATCAATTTAAATTATCTAATGATTAGAAAAACACCAAAACAAATAAAAAAATGACTGAAAATAAAAAAGTAAAGGTTTTAATTGTAGAAGACGAATCTATTGTAGCCAAAGACATTCAACACATTTTATCAAAAAATAATTTTGAAGTATTAGGTGTAGCAAGTAATGCAGATACCGCTTTGAATTATATTTCCCAACAAACACCCGATATTATTTTAATGGATATTATGATTAAAGGCAATATGAATGGCATAGAACTTACTCATAAAATTAGTGAAGAATACGATATACCTGTCATTTTCCTTACTGCTTATGCTGACACAACCACACTTGATAAAGTAAAAGTTGTAGAACCTTATGCCTATATTACAAAACCCTTTAAAAACTCGGATGTCCTTTCAGCAATAGAAATCACTCTTTATCGCCATAAAAAAGATCTTGAAAGAAAAAAAGAAAAAGAACTACTTTATTCTATTGTTGAGAAAGGTGATAAAGACCCATCTGCAGATTTGATTTTCGTAAAATCAGGTGGTAAAATGGTTAAGATTAGATTTGAAGATATTTACTTTGTAGAAGCATTAAAAGATTATGTAACTTTTCATACTTCACATGGAAGATATATCGTTCACGCTACTATGAAATTTATTGAGGAAAAACTTGGTAACAAAGATTTTATTCGGGCACATCGTTCTTATATTGTTCGTATAGATAAGATACAAAGTATTGAAAATCAAGAACTTGTATTAGAAAACATACAAAAATCTATACCTATTGGTGGAAACTATAAAGATGAAGTTTTTAGTCGTTTAAATCTGTTGTAATTATTATTCTTTGAAAAAATGGAGGCGAATTATGATGTGATTGTGGTGGGAGCAGGGCATGCTGGTTGTGAAGCCGCTGCTGCAGCTGCTAATCTGGGTTCTAAAGTTTTACTTATCACAATGAATATGCAAACTATTGCCCAGATGAGTTGTAATCCTGCTATGGGTGGTATTGCCAAAGGGCAAATAGTAAGAGAATTAGACGCATTAGGTGGATACAGCGGTATTGTTACAGATCTTTCTGCCATTCAATTTAGAATGCTTAACCGTAGCAAAGGACCTGCAATGTGGAGTCCTCGGGCTCAAAATGACAGAATGCTTTTTGCAGCTAAGTGGCGTGAAATGTTAGAGCAAACTCCCAATGTGGATTTCTGGCAGGATATGGTAAAAGAACTGATTGTAAAAGATAAGAGAGTAATGGGAGTTGTTACAGGAATGGGCATTCGTTTTTATTCAAAGGCAGTAGTGCTTACAAATGGAACATTTTTGAATGGCGTTATACATATAGGTGAAAAACAATTTGGCGGAGGAAGAACTGGAGAACCAGCTGCAAAAGGACTTACCGAACAGTTAGTAGCATTAGGTTTTGAAAGCGGTAGAATGAAAACGGGCACTCCCCCACGCATTGATGGCAGAACAATCAACTATTCTGTTTTAGAAAAACAAGATGGTGATCCGCCAGAATTTAAATTTTCATTTTCTGATAAAACAAAACCATTAGAAAAACAACTACCTTGTTATATTACTTACACTAATAAAGAAGTTCATCAAATTCTTGAAACTGGCTTTGATAAATCTCCAATGTTTTCCGGAAGAATTAAAGGAATTGGCCCTCGTTATTGTCCAAGTATTGAAGATAAAATAACTCGTTTTTCAGAAAGAGAAAGACACCAGTTATTTATAGAACCCGAAGGTTGGAATACTGTTGAAATTTATCTTAATGGGTTTTCTACATCTTTGCCGGAAGATGTTCAGTATAAAGCATTAAGAAAAATACCAGGTTTAGAAAATGCTAAAATGTTTAGACCTGGTTATGCAATTGAATACGATTATTTCCCACCTACCCAACTTTATCCAACATTAGAAACCAGATTGATAGACAATTTATACTTTGCAGGTCAAATCAATGGCACAACTGGTTATGAAGAAGCGGCAGCACAGGGTATCATTGCAGGAATCAATGCTCATCTTAAAATTAACGAAAAAGAACCTTTTATTTTAAAAAGACATGAGGCATATATTGGGGTTTTAATTGATGATTTGGTATATAAAGGCACTGATGAACCTTACAGAATGTTTACTTCAAGAGCAGAATACAGGTTGTTATTGCGTCAGGATAATGCAGATATTCGTCTTACACCACTTTCGTATAAAATTGGTTTAGCATCTCAAGAAAGGTATGATAAAGTAATGAAAAAAATTAATGAAACGAATGAGATATTAAATTATTTCAAAAACAATTCTGCTGTTCCAGAAATAGTTAATCAATATCTAATTAAAATTGGTTCCTCCCCCATTGAACAAAAAATTCGTTATGAAAAAATTATTCCTCGCCCTAATGTAAATATTTCAGATCTTGCAGATTATGATGATAATTTAAGAAACTTTTTATTGACAAAAGATAAAGAGGCGGTTTTTCAAGCAGAAATTTTATTAAAGTATGATGATTATATTCAGAGAGAACAGGAACAAGTTGAAAAATTGAATAAGTGGAAAAACCTAAAACTTAATTCCGATTTTGATTATGATAGAATACCTTCTCTGAGTAGTGAAAGCAGACAAAAACTTAAAAAGTTTAAACCATCCTCAATTGAAGAAGCTTCAAAGATTTCAGGTATTTCACCTGCCGACATAAATATCTTAATTATGCATGTTATTAAATGATTGTATGAGTTTTACTTGTCCAATATGCAATTCAAATGAATATTCTTTAGAATTATCTGCTAAAGATTTTACTGTATCAAAAGAAAGTTTTGATGTTGTTTCTTGTAAAAATTGTGGTTTGTGGCAAACATTTCCATTTCCAGATAAAAATATAATTGGCAGATATTACGAATCAAAAGAATACATTTCTCATTCAGATACTAAAGAAACCCTTTTTGATAAAATATATCATTTTGTTAGAAACATAACTATTAAACAAAAAACTAATTTAGTAAAGAAATATGTTCCTCGTGGAACAATTTTAGATTTTGGCTGTGGAACTGGATATTTTTTGGAAAATTGTAAAAAAACTGGCTTTAATACTTACGGAATAGAACCAAATGATAATGCAAGGAATTTAGCGATACAAAAAGGTTTAGAAGTTAAGAGTGATATTTCTTATTTTGTTGACAATAATATTAGTTTTGATGTAATAACATTATGGCATGTTTTAGAACATTTATATAATCCTAAAGAATTTATCAATCTTGCTTATGAATTATTAAATGATAAAAAATATCTGATTATTGCTGTACCAAACAGATTGTCATATGATGCAAAGTTTTACAAAGAATTCTGGGCAGGTTATGATGTCCCTCGTCATTTATTTCATTTTACTCAAAACGACATTAAAAATTTAATTAAAGATAAGTTTGTATTAAAACAAATAAATCCAATGTATTTTGATTCTTTCTATGTATCTATTCTATCAGAAAAATATAAGGGAAATAGATATTCATTTATTTCTGGAATGTTAAGAGGTTGCTTATCAAACGCCTCAGCATTATTCACTAACCAATATTCAAGTTTAATTTATGTATTACAAAAAATGTAGTTTTTTAGGTTTAATTTTATTTTATTGTTTAGTAGCATTTTCTCAAAACAAGCAAGAAAAAGAAATTGCAATTTATGCTAAACCTGATAGTTTGTATGGAACTCTTCTATTAGGTAAAAGCAAGTTTTTGTGTATTTTTCATTCTGGCTCTGGTCCAACTGATAGAAATGGTAATAATAGTTTTGGAGTAGAAACAAACTATTTATCAAAACTTGCAGATAGTTTATATGCTCATAAAATTTCCAGTTTTAGGTATGATAAAAGAGGTATTGGAAAAAGTAAAGACGCATTAGAATCTGAAGATAGTTTAAGCATTTATACTTATGTAAATGACCTATTAATGTGGATTGATTATTTTTCTAAACCACCCTACAAATTTAAGAATTTTATTTTAATTGGACATAGTGAAGGGGCTTTGATTGTAACATTAGCCGCTCAAAAAGATAAAAGAGTGAGTAAAGTAATACTCCTTTCTGGTGCAGGATATAGAGCAGATACTTTGATAAAAAGACAAACAGCTAATTTGCATGAAAATGCAAGGAAAATTATTTATTCAATGTTAGATACTCTTGCGGCAGGTAAAAGAATAGAAAATGTTCCCCCAGTATTGTCAATGTTTTTTAGAGAATCCGTTCAAAATTATATGATTAGTTGGTTAAGTATTGACCCTGCTGTTGAACTTTCAAAATTAAAAATTCCAGCACTAATAATACAAGGAGATAATGACATTCAGGTTTCAGTAAAAGACGCAGAAAGATTACACCAACATAAAAAAGGTGCTCAATTAAAAATTATTACTGGTATGAATCACATTTTAGTTGATGCCCCTGCCGATAAAAAATCAAATTTTGAAACATATAAAAATCCTGACTTACCACTCTCTAAAGAATTAGTTCCCACAATAATTCAGTTTTTAAATAAATAAAATGTTTCACATGGAACATCAGGAATGGTATAAAGAATGGTTTCAAACAAAGTATTACGAAATCTTATACAGACAAAGAGATGAAAATGAAGCAGAGGTTTTTATTTCAAATTTATTAAGGCATTTGAATTTGCCCAAAGGTTCTTATGTTTGGGACAATGCATGTGGAAAAGGTAGACACTCTTATATTTTTTCAAAATTTGGATATATTGTTATTGGTACAGATTTATGTGAAAAATGTATAGAGTTTGCAAATAAAAGATATCCTATACAAAATTTGTCTTTTTTTGTACACGATATGCGTAGAGAGTTTTATGTCAATTTTTTTGATTTGGTTATAAATTTATTTACAAGCTTAGGTTACTTTGAATATGACTATGAAGATAGAAAGGCAATTAAAGTAATGGTAGATGCCCTAAAAAATGAATCTTTTCTTGTGATAGATTTTTTGAATCCTAATTTTGTAAAACAAAATATTGTTCCACATGAAACATTTTTAATTGATAATATTCAATTTAAAATTGAAAGGTCAATAAATAACAGTATCGTTTCTAAAAAAATATCCATAATTGATAATGGACAAGAATATACTTATTGTGAAAAAGTTAAACTTTTATCTCAGGAATTTTTTCTAACAGAATTAGAAAGAAATAAAGTAGAGGGTTTAAATATTTTTGGAGATTATCAACTTAATAGTTTTTCTGAAAAAGATTCTCCAAGAATGATATTTATTGGACAGAAAAAGGTATAGTAATTATTCAAATTACTTTATTATTCTATACAAAACAGGATTAGAGGGGCTGGCATCATTTTCAATTGGAGCAATTTGTAAATTTAAAAAATACCAGTCATCTAAAATATGGTTAGGAATATGTGCTAATTCTGTAATGGTTCTTAATGAATGTTTTTCTGCTGGATAATTCCAGAATGTTTTATGTGACTCAAGTTTTCCCTCATCTACTTCTCTGTCAATACTTGGAATGTCTAATATTAAATGCTGAACATTTTTACTTAAAATATATTCAACTGCTTCTTTATTCAAATATGGAGGATTAGTATTTGAATAATTAAAAAACAATTTTGATTCATCGTTTGGGATAGTTCTAATAACCAAAGCGTCTATGTTGAAATCTTCTTCTAAATGAGGGGTGAGTGTTGTTTTAGTAATTACTCTATCGCCGTTTTCAAAAAATTCAGGTAAAACAGAAATCAATTTGCACTTAAAGAAATAGTTTTTGAGTGTAGAATAAACCGAGTAAATTTCTTCTGAAATATGCCCTACACATTCTGTATGCGTGCCATTTCCGTGCGGATTAAAAAATACATTTCTAAAATTTACACTTCCACCTTGTTTAACTTCTCCTATCCATTTTTCTGTTTTTACTGGTGTTATTTCAGGAAAATTTACATACCACGCTCGTACTCCTTTTTGATGTTGAATTGGAATGGCTATACTCATTGGTTTAGATAAATCAACCTTGTAGGTTTCTCCTTTATGTGAAATAGTTGCAATCATAAAACTTCCATTATTTTTTCTAATTGCATCCCACGAGATGCTTTTATTAAAATTATTTTACCTTTTATTGGATTAGAATTCAAAAATGTTTTCAATTCTTTTGTAGATAAAAAACATTTAGTGTTATTTGATAAATTAAAATTTTTTGAAGCAGTTATAAATTCTTTGCCTACTAAATAAACCAAGGTGTCTTTAGAAAAATTTTTATCAATCCATTTAATAATATCGCTATGTTCTTTTTGAGAATGCTCTCCTAATTCAAACATATCTCCCAAAATTAAAACCTTTGGCAAGTTTATTTTACTTGATTTGAAAAATTCTAAAGCGGCCAACATACTTGTTGGATTAGCATTGTAAGCATCTAAAATAATTTTGTTGGATGAGGTTTCTATCCATTGCATTCTGTTTTTGTCAGGAATATAATTTTGAATGCCAGCATTGATACTTTTTTCATCCATTCCAAAGTAATTTCCAACACAAACTGCACATAAAGCGTTAATAAAATTATGATAAGCAAGTAAATGTGTTTTTACTTCATTTGCATTATCAAAATCAAAAGTTTCTCCTTTTGCAGAAATAATAGGAGGTGGAATTAAATTAATTTGTGCGTCTTTGAATTTAAATGGTGATTTTATCCATTTGAATTTTACAAAAATATCATCAGAATTTTCTAAATATTGTCCAACTACAATTGGATTTGGAGAACTATACTGAAATAAAAGTTGAGAAACTGAATGAAACAAATCTGAATAGAGTATAAATTTTTGATTTTCAATAATTTGATGGGGAAGATAATTTCTTTTTTCAAGAATATCATGCAAATCAACATTGTCAAGGTGTAAAAATATTTTCGCACTTTCTTTTTTGAGGACATAATCATACAATTCGGCATTTGTGTTTTTAACAGTTTCAATATCTCCAAAACCTTCTAAATGTTCCTTGCCAATGCTTGTAATAATAGCAAAGTCAGGGTCTGCAATTTTACAAAGTTCAGCAATTTCACCAGGATGATTGGCTCCCATTTCAATAATAGCCAACTGATGTTCATGTTTAATTTGAAGCAAAGTCAAAGGTAAGCCAATGTGATTATTAAAATTTCCTGGCGTGCTTAATACTTTGAATTTTTGTGAAAGAACAGCGTGTAATAATTCTTTTGTAGTGGTTTTGCCGTTACTTCCAGTTATAGCAATGACTGGAATGTTTAATTTTTTTCTATGGTAATTGGCAAGATCTTGTAATGTTTGCAAAACATTTTCTACAAGAATACAATTACGGTGCTTTGATGCAATTTCAGGATTATCCACGATTGCATAAGCACAACCGTTTTCAAGAGCATTTAGAGCAAATTTATTGCCGTCAAAATTTGAACCTTTAAGTGCAAAGAAAATACTGTCTTTTACAATTTTTCTTGTATCAGTGCAAACTTTTTGATTTTGTGATAAAAATAACTGATAAATTTTTTCTATTGTATTGGTTTCCATAGCAATTTAATTAGTTAGTGTAAATAAATATAAAAATAACTTGTCCTTATTCTATCTCATCAATCCAAAAATACAAGGCTTTTTATGAATATCGGGGGCAGGCGTTTTTTTCCATTCAGAAACTTTTTTAGTTTGAAAAAGTTGATGTTCTGTTAGTATATCACACGCAATAGATAAATAAGTTTCAGAATGCAAAATTTGGATGAGTAAATTAAATAAAGCAAGATTTCTATATGGTGTTTCAATAAAAAATTGGGCTTGTTTTTTGTTGAATGACAGTTGCTCTAACTCCTTTATTTTTTGAACTTTCTGACGAGTTTCTACAGGTAAATATCCATTGAAAGCAAAATTATTTCCCGATAAACCTGCGGCCATTATTGCTAATAATATAGCATTTGCACCGACTAATGGAACAATTTCAATTTCTTTTTGATGAGCAAATTTCACAATAGCATCTCCCGGATCTGCAATAACAGGACAACCTGCTTCGCTTACTAAACCAATTGAATGACCAAGATTGATGGGCACAAAATATCTTTCTACACTTTCATTAAAATGATGTTCGTTATATTCTTCAATTATTGCCTGTGAAATATCGGGATAACCAGCATGCTTTAATAACCTTCTGCATGCTTTAATATCTTCTGCAATAAAATATTTTAATTGGCAAATAATTTCCTTGTTGTATTCAGGAAAGTGTGTTTCCCACTTTTCAGTGCCTATGAAATTAGGTATGAGATATAATTTTGGTAAATGATTTTTTTCAGAAGTGTTCAATATTCAAACTTTTTCTGATGAATATTCCTTCATAAATTCCATTGCCTTTTGAACCATTGCTTTGCTGCCAATAAACAAAGGAGTTGTTTGATGTAAGGATTCAGTTTTCTTTTCTAAAATTCTATTAAATCCATCAGTGGCCATTCCGCCTGCTTGTTCTACAATAAATGCAAGTGGATGGCATTCGTATAATAATCTTAATTTTCCTTTTGGAGATTTAGAAGTTGAGGGGTAAATAAATATACCACCTTTCATTAAGTTTCTGTGAAAATCTGCAACAAAAGAACCTATGTATCTTGAAGTATATGGACGATTAGTGGCTTTGTCTTCTTCTTGACAATACTTAATGAATTTTTTTACACCTTCGGGAAATTTCAAATAATTACCTTCATTGATAGAATAGATATTGCCATTTTCAGGAATTTTAATATCTGGATGAGATAAGCAAAATTCTCCAATACTTGGGTCTAATGTAAATCCATTTACACCTCTTCCCGTTGTATAAACCAACATACAAGATGAACCATAAACCACATAACCAGCGGCAACTTGTTCTAATCCTGTTTGTAAAAAGTCAGATAATTCGCCTGCTTTGCCTGTTTCGCTTTTTCTGCGATAAATTGAAAAAATGGTACCAACGGAAACATTTACATCTATATTACTAGAACCGTCTAATGGATCAATGGCTACAACATATTTAGCGTTTTTTGAAACTTCAGAAAACACAGGGATAATATCATCATTTTCTTCACTTGCAATAGCACAAATTTCTCCTCCTGCTTTGAATGCGGCTATAAATTGTTCATTGGCATAAACATCTAATTTTTTTACTTGCTCACCGTGAACATTAGTATCTCCTGTTTCCCCTAATATCTCAATTAGTCCTGCTTTTGTAACTGCTCTATTGACAATTTTAGATGCAATACCAATGTCTCTTAAAAGTCGAGATAATTCGCCTTTTGCGTAGGGAAAATCTGATTGTCGTTCAATTATAAATTGACCTAATGTTTTTACATTCATAGTATTAGTTTATTACAAAAATTCTCTCCAATTAGTGAAATTAGCAATGACACGAAGTTTTTTTATTTTATCAGAAAAATCATTATCATCTTTTGCAGATGAAATTAATTGGTTTCTAAATTGAATGTAATTTGATAGTGCTTTGGCTTCGTCTTCAGATAAAACCTCACCATTCAAATCTTTTATCAGCAAGTCATTGATACTAACAGAAAGAGATTCTTGCTGTGATACAGAAAGGGCTTTTTGATATAATTCTGATAATTTTTCCATTTTATTTAAGTGCCCCAAATGTAAAGAATACAATTCAAAAAATTTGTTTTATTTTGAAAAAATTATTCACATTGGTGTGTAGATAAATATTTAAACAACGAGTTTCATTAGTTTTGAGTTTTTAGTGTTTAGTCCCGACGATAAATGTGCGGGATGCTGACACTTGTGTCGTCAGCATTTTTAGTTGCATTTTTTTCAATCTAATAATTAAAAATTAAGAACTTAAAACTAAAAATTTTTTCACTTTTCACTCTTAACTATTCACTTCTATAATCTTGCCATCCCTTCGGGATTTTTTGGTATAAATTTTTCACTTTTCACTCTTCGCTTTTCATTATTCACTTTCAGGAAGGATTATTCTAATGCAAGTGCCTTTTGATTGTTCGCTGTAATGCACAAAAATTTTTCCTTTGTGATATTCTTCTATAATTCTTTTACTTAATGATAATCCTAAACCCCAACCTCTCTTTTTGGTTGAAAATCCTGGTTTGAAAATGGTCTTGAATAAATTTTTGGGAATGCCTTTTCCTTTATCAATAATGTCAATATAAATCTGGTGATTACTTAATTTGCCGGTTTTAATAACAATCAATCCCTTGCCATCCATTGCATCTACAGAATTTTTAATCACATTTTCTAAAACCCATTCTATCAATGTTTTTGAAACATTTGAAAAAAGTTCTTCGTTAAATGGAATAAATTGTATTTCTATATTTTTTGATAATCTGGATTGCAAATAATCAATAATGCCTTCAATGATTTGATGAATGCTTTGTTTGGATAATTCTGGAGTAGAACCAATTTTTGAAAATCTTTCAGAAATGATGTTTAATCTTTGAATGTCTTTTTCTATTTCATTGAGAATAACATTGTCAGGATGTTCAGATTTCAAAACATCTAACCATGCTGAAAGTGCGGAAATAGGCGTCCCTAACTGATGGGCTGTTTCTTTGCTTAATCCTACCCATATTAAATCTTGCTCTGTCTTTCTTGCCCAACTGAATAATATGTAAGAAAATAATACGAACACTGAAATAATAATCCATTGAATATAAGGATAATAACGAAGTTTTGTAATAACAGGGGATTCTGCATAAAAGATATAACCCTTTTGATTATTTCCTAAATCAATTTCAACTGCTGGATTTTGTGCGGCTAATTTTTTTATTTGTTCTTGTAATTTTTTTGGTGTGTTAATCATTGATGTATCAATGTTTCCGGATGCTATGATTTTATCTTTGGTTTCATTGACATAAATAACGGGCACATTCAATGAATTAGTAACCACATCGTTGATAAACGAATGAATAATACTATCAAATACAAGGTGAATATTTTCTAACAACTTGCTGTCTTTGTAATACAAAAAATTTTTTTTGTTGCCATAAACTTTAAACACTAATGGTTCAGAATTTTTTTTCATTAGTGAAAGAATGCTATCAACAGATTCTTTGCGTAACATTAAATTAGAATCAATGTTTCTGAATGCTGTAACTTTTGAATGTTCATCAGTAAGTATAACGGGAACTGTGGTATTGTTTTTTAATACATCTAAAATGAAAGGAATATCTTCGGGAGCGGCTCGTAACAATTGTTGTGTGGCTTGAGCATAAAGTTCTGCTTTTTTTCTTTCTTCTTGTTTTAAAGCATCAAAGAGTTCAGAAGTGATTTTGACAAGCCGAGCTCTTTTTTGCACTGCATTTGCCCATAATTGAATTTTTTTTCTTTCATCAATAGAGATATTTTTGACTAATTGATTAGAAAAATAAAGTGATATGGCCATTATGAAAATAGCCACAATTGCGAGAATCCATTTGAAAGTTTGTTTTTGAGTATAATGTTGCATTATTGAATGTTCAGTTTATTGAGTTGATTTTGATATTGACGGGCACATTTCAAATGTTGTTCAAATGTTGTAGAATAATTTGAGTAACCATTTAATTCGGGTTTTGCACAAAAGTAAAGATAATTATGTGATTCAAAATTTAATACAGCATCTAATGCCTGAATGCTCACAGCACCAATGGTAGTAGGCGGTAAACCTTTGAAACGATAAGTGTTGTAAGGAGAATCATTATTTTTATCTGCATTATATACTCTGTTAGCATTCATTTTATGATTGATGTATTTTAATGTTGGATCTGCTTGAAGGGGCATTTGCTTTTTCAAACGATTTAAATACACGCCTGCAATTTTTCTTTGTTCTGAATAAATAAAACTTTCGTGCTGAACTATAGATGCTAAAATCATTGCTTCTTTTTGTGAAAGTGATGTGCGTTGCAAAAGTTTTTTTCTTTCGGTATTCCAAACTTTGTTGTAAAAATTCAAAATGCTGTCTAATATATTATTTGCTGGTATTGCCCAATTTACTTTGTATTGTTTGATAAACAAGACATTCATCCACTCTGTATTTTTTATTTTAGGATGATGATTAATTGCGGAAATAATTTCATCTTTTGAAATCATTAGTTTATTATCTAATGCTTTAATAAAATCATCAAAATAATAAACTTCTACATGAATGTTGATAGTAACTTTTTCATCAAGTCCATTTTTGAATAATCTAACGATTGCAGGCAAGGTCATATTGCTTGTGATGCGGTATTTGCCGGGCTTTAATGTTTTTAGTTTTAACTCTTTTGAAATTATTTGAAAAGCAAGTTTGTTTGGAATAATTTTTTTGGCAAATAAAGTGTCTTGTAATGCTTGAATATCCATTGAAGGATAAATATAAACAAATGTGTATTTTTGAATGTTTGGTTTGGAATTCCAAATTTTATAAATGTATAATCCAATAATAGCGAGAAATATGAATATAATCAGAAAAATAATTTTAGATAATGAATTCTTTTTTGCCATTTATTGTAGGTATTGAAGTATTTGTTTTGCCTGAATATTTGAAGGATGTTTGATTAAAATTTCCTGGGCTAATTTTTTTGCATTGATTTTATCATTAGTTTGTAAGTAATAATATAAAGTGTTTAATAACAGCATTTCATTATCTGGGTCAATATGTCTGCCTTTTTGCAAATAATAAAAAGCACTGTCTAACTGTCTTTGTTGAATTTTTAGAAAACCTAAATTTGAATACGCTTGAACAAACATAGGATTTTCTTTTATTATCCAGAGCCAATTTTTGTAAGCATTTTGCACTTTTTGATTTTGCATTTGTGTTACAGCCAATTTATTTCTAAACTCTAAAATATAGGGGGCTAATTTTACAGCATTATTGTAAAATATCTCGGCTTCGGATAATTTACCTAAAGAATATTCTGCTTCGCCCAATCTGTAAGAAGTCCATGCATCTGTATTGTTGGTTTCTGTTTTATTTAGTTTTGATAAAATTTTGTTGATTCCAGTTTCCTGAATGATTTTATCAATTTGAATATATTTTTCTTTCAAAAACAAAAGATGAATATAAGTAGAAAAATATCTTTGAATGTCATTGCTATTTTTGATGTTGAGAATTTTTTCAGCACTGTCTAAATAGTAAGGAAAGGGATCAAATTTTTCATATTGATAAATGTATGCTTTTGATCTTGTTTCGGCAGAAGGATTTGAGTCGTTGATACACACTAAACCTAAAAATTGATGTGAGGTGTTTTTAGTGTTCTTTGTTTTTTCAGGAATGCGAATGTAATGGTCGTGAATGGTAACATGCGGAATGTCTTTTGAATCAGATACGGGCATGTGGCAACTAACGCAGTTGGTCAATGTTTTGTTGTGTGTTTTTAGTGCGTTTAAGAAAATTTTTGAGGTGCAGGTTTTATTACTTAATCCATTTTCAGAGTGACAGGATTTGCAGGTGTTATTAAATACTTCTGGGTCAGTTACTTTTACTGAAACATGAGGATTGTGGCAGGTTACGCAAGTTAAAGCATTTTGATAGGGTTTTAATGTGTTTGTAGATTTGTTTTTTTTCAAAGATTGAATGAAGCATTGAGATTGTTTGAGACGATCGGCGTGTGAAGCCATAATAAAGTTTTCTTTTGAATCTGTAAATCTTGGTAAAAATACCTGAATGAAATCACTTAATTTCATGCCCGGCTTAAAATCAAAGAAAGAAGCATTATTCACAAGCACAGCATTGCCTTGCAAATGACAACGCATACAAATATCAAATTGTCTGTCAATAGGAAGTTTAGCAGGATTGACAATAGAATAGTCAATATACTTTGAAGTGTCTGTAATTTCACCTCTTTGAATTTTATGAACATGAATACTACCAGGTCCATGACATCTTTCGCAGTCAATACCGGTTGGAATAGAAGTGTATTTGTTTTCAGAACCAATAACAAATTCTGGATAAGCATTGTGGCAGGTGATACATTCTAATCCCATTTTTCTGAAAAACCTTGTGTTGTGGCCATTTTCAAATCCTGGTGGCAAATCCCATATTTTCTTTTGAGTATAAAAAGTCATAGGTGCTTGATATAGATAGCCATTGATAGAATACATGTGCGAATTTGTGTGATGGCCTGAACCAACAATGTAGTTGATTTTTTTTATCATCATAAAAACAGTGTCTTTGTTAGATAATCTGTATTCTTTAATGTAAATAGAATCATTTTTAAGAAAAGCGTAATAATGAAAGTCATTGAATTTATCATAAACAAAAGCATTATTGAAATTTGCAGAAGAGTTGGACAACACAGCGTATCGTAATGATTTTCCCATTCCAGTATGAATGAAAGTATTATAGATGTTTTGATGACAAAGCATACAGGTTTGTTTGCCCACATACTTTGCAGAATCGGAATGATTAAGATAAGGTGAAACATTGTTTGTGGAAATTTGTTTATTGACAATATTGTTATCTTTATCTGAATTACAACTATAAAGGACAAAATACAGCAATATTATTTTGAAAAATAATTTCATTTATTGAATAATAAAATATAGCGGATAAAGATAATGAAAAAGGGAGTAGGGGAATTGAAGATATTTGAATAGAAAAAACAAATTTTTTTGTATTATTGCCCAAAATTAGATTTATGAAAACATTTAAATGTGAAAGAATTATTACTGCTACTGATTTTTCTGAAGCATCTATGAAAGCAGTAAGACAGGCCATGTTTATTGCTCAAAAAAACAATGCTATTGTACATTTAATGCATGTAATTGATAAACATTATGAATCATTCAGTATAATAGATCCACTTGTATTTAATCAATCTTTCTATGATAAATTCATTGAAAAAGCAAATGCAAAAATTACACAACTGGCCGAAGAATTTTCAAAAGAATATAATGTAAAAGTTTATACTCATGTTGTGGTAGGATCTATTTCAGAAGAAATTTTAGCAGCGTCAAAATCATTACACGTCGACTTAATTGTAATGGGCACGCATGGGTACAAGCCATTAGAAAGTTTGATAATGGGTAGTAATGCATACAGAGTTTTATCTAAGTCCAAAAAACCTGTGTTGATTTTAAGCGAAGAATCAGAAAAATCAACATTTCAAAAAATTTTGATGCCGATTAGTACCAATGTAGTAAGCAGATATAAAGTAAATTACACGCTTTCTATGGCTCATAAATTTGGTGCGAGTGTAACTGCATTAATAGTTGTGGGTGAAAATGAACAAGATGAACTGGGCAAAATGAAAGTAGTATTAAAGCAAATAGAAAAAGAAGCAGAAAGATACAATGTTCTATTGGAAAGTTTTATAAAAGACCATGTTCAAAATGGTGTTCGCACTATTATAGATTTTGTAAAAGAAAATAAAAACGATTTGGTAGTATTGATGGATGAAGATGATGTTCAGGAAACAGGAGTGTTTTTTAGCATAATGTCTCAGCAAATTATTCATCATTCACCAGTTCCTGTATTATCAATATATCCAGAGCATATTGGAATAGATCCATCTTCTGTACTATCTGGTGCTTCTGGTATTTAAGAGGAATATTTTATTAAAAAATATGAGGGCAGGAAAATGTGTAATTGAATTGTTTTTGGGTTTATTTTTTACTGTAAGTGTATACGCACAGGATTTTTTGTATTATGGGTTAAGTAATTTTGGTGGTGTAATGCCTGTGTTTCAGAATCCTGCAAATATAGCGGACAGCAGAAGTAGATGGGATTTGATTTTATTAGGAAATAACACAGATTTTGGAAATAATTATATTGGACTAAAACCATCAGTAATTAAAGGTTATGGTTGGTTTGATTTTAAAAATCCAAATTTTTCAGACCCTAATTTCAAATCTAAGTATGTAGTGAGAATGCAGAACGGATATCAAAAAGAAGCATTTTTAAATTTTCGTATGTTAATGCCTTCTTTTATGATCAATTTGGATGAAAAACAATCTCTTGCATTTACATGGAGTGTAAGGAGTTTATTAAATGTATATAATGTCAATCAGCAATTAGCCGACTTGTTGTATTCAGACATCAGAGATAGCAGTTTATTTACAGGAGATAACAATTATCGATTTTCACTGGCATCAAATACTTTTGCGGAATATAGCGGCACTTATGCGAGAGTGTTGTATAAAAAACAAAAACATTTTTTGAAAGCAGGAATTTCATTGAAACTATTGCAGGGAATGGGATCTATTTATGCATATGCAGATCCGCTTCATTACAGATTTACAACTGATACAACATTAGATATTTACAATTCGCAGGTTGGTTATGGTCATTCTAATAATTTTGAATTTTCAGCAGATTGGTTAAAAAAATATTCATTTAGTTCTTTGCCCGGATTAGGAGCGGATATAGGCATTGTTTATGAATTTCGTCCTAAATACTGGAAATATCAATTTAAATCTACTGATGGTAAAGATATTGAAAGAAGGGATTTAAATAAATATCTTCTGAAATTTTCAGCATCTGTAATAGATATTGGTCATATTACATACAAGAAAAGTTCAAATAGTGCTGATTTTGTTGCCAATACTACATCATGGAAATTTAGAGATATTCAATATAATAATGCTCCTATTGCTGCTATTGATGATACAATTAAAAATAGATTTGCCAAACTAAATACCTCTGATAAATATAAAATGTATTTACCCACAACGCTTTTATTACAAACAGATTTAAAGATTATTGATAATTTGTATTTGAATGCCACCTCTGCAATTGATTTAAGAAAAAAGATATTTAATGCCAACAGCAGATACAATTCTCATCATTTTAGTATTCGTTATGAAAGAAGACATATTAGTGGTGCTATTTCAATTAACTATAACGATTTTATGAGTACGGTTAATCAACCGTGGAGCATAGGTGCTATGGCACATTTATGGTTTTTAAGTATTGGCACAACAAATCTGAATAATTTCTTATACAAACGAGATATTTATGGAATGAATTTTTTCATCTTAATCAAAACAACACCGCACATATTCAAACGTCCTGAAGACCATGACAGAGATGATGTTCCTGACCTTGGTGATTTTTGTCCAACAATTGCTGGAGATATAAAAACAAAAGGATGTCCCGACAAAGACAAAGATGGTATTCCTGATATAGAAGATAAATGCCCTGAACAATTTGGATTAGAAATTTATTCTGGTTGTCCTGATTCTGATAGCGATAGTATTCCTGATAATATAGATGAATGTCCAACTGCAGCAGGAAAGAAATTAACCAACGGTTGTCCTGATTCTGATAAAGATGGTGTTGCTGATAAAGATGATGAATGTCCTAATAAAGCAGGGATTATCAAATGTAAAGGTTGTCCTTATTTAGATTTTGAAGGTGTGGTGTTGAATACTTACAATCCTCTTGATCTCACAACAGATAAAATTAAAGTGTATTTGTTAGATACATTATTAAATAAATTAGACAGCACTTATTTAGATGGTAATGGAAAATTTACTTTTAGTTGTGTTCAGGGAAAATATAACACCGTGCTTGTAATGCTTGATAACAATGATAAACGAGTAACTAACAAAGCCAGATTTTATTTGATGGATCCAACAAGCAATGAGATAAAAAGAACTACCAAAAGATATGGTAAATACAATTATGTATTTGGAGAATTACCCCTTTCTACTTACGATTGGTATGATTTGAAAGGAGATGGAAAATTATCTATTGGTGGTATATTGGTGAATGGAGATAACAATCAACCTATTGCAAATGAAAAAATTTACATTAAAAATGATAAAGGAGATATTGTAGATTCTACAACTACTAATCAATTAGGATCTTTTGCATTCAGATATCTTGAATATGATCAAAAATATATGATATTCTTTGGAGAAAATGATTTGAGTTTAAATCCAAACATGAAGATATTATTGACTAACAAACAAGGAAAAGTATTAAAGACAATCACTTACAACCCACAATTAAAAAGATTTGATTTTGAATTACTCACTTATGATAAAACAACATTAAAAGATTTTGAAGTGGATGATTTACAATTAAATTTCAGCATGAACGCAATTCTTACAGATATAAAAAAGCAACCATTAGAAAATGTCAAAATTTATGTGTTTTCTGCTCCACATAAAGATAGTTTAGTGCAAACCATTACAACAGATGAAAAGGGATTTTTTAAATTAAATAACATGAAGTTTATGAAGGCATCTTTCTTTTTAGTAGACGATAAAGATCCAAAACTCACAGGATTATTTGTTGTTCTGATATTAGATAAAAACGGAAGAGTTATCAAAAAGTTAATCAGAAATAAAGATGGCTCATTTAAAATTGATTTGTTAGATCTGGAAAAAACAACACTAACAGAATATCATATAGATGACCCATGGTTGAATGTATTAACGCTCAAAAAGAAAAATCTGACAGTAATAGAAAACATAACTTATCCAAGTAATGAATATAGAGTAACAAAAGAAGGTGAGAGAATTTTAGCTAAAGTAGCACAGGTATTAAAAGAAAATCCAAATTTAATTGTTGAAATTGGATCACACACAGATTCTCGTGCTGATGATAATTACAATCTAAAATTATCTCAAAAAAGAGCACAGTATGTAGTGGATTATTTAGTAAAACAGGGCATTGATAAATCACGACTAAAAGCCGTAGGTTATGGAGAAAAAATGATTTTGAATCATTGTAAAAATGGTGTAAAATGTTCTGATGCAGAACATGCTGTAAACAGAAGAACAGAGTTTAAATTAAAAGAAAAAGAGTAGTTTTTTATTATACCAAAACAACTCTAATTTCCGAAAATAGTTGATTAATAATAAATATTTTTCTCTTACTTTTTTTAGAAAAAAGTAAGCAAAAAATCTGCTTTTAGAAGGCAATCTGCCTTCGGCAGACCGCCATTGGAACTTGCCCCCATTCCTTCGCTTCGCTCGGAATGGGAGACCCCAACGCAAGCTTCCAATGGCTTTACTGTCTAAAAGCATTAAAGCGGAATTTTTTCTGAAATTAAAATATCTTTGGTATAAAAAATTTTTTTTATCAATAAATTTTTTCAATATAAAACTTTCGTCATTGTCCCGACGATAAATGTACGGGATGCTGACCTTTAGCGTCAGTACGAGGACGATAGTCCGAAGTAATCTCATAAAAGATAAAGAATATACTCTTGAGATTACTACGCTACGCTCGTAATGATGAAATAATAAGGCGTATGGCGATACACCCCTACTCAAAACTAAACATTATTCACTTTTTCACAAACGACATAAATGTCGTTTCTATTCACTCTTCACTTTTCACTATAATCTTGTCATCCCTTCGGGATTGTTTTGTATAAATTTTTCACTTTTCACTTTTAATGTGCATCTAACCAATTTTGTCCTGTGCCAATGTTTACAACAACTGGAACAGATAATGGCAATGCTGAACTCATTTCTTTCTCTACAATTTCTTTAACTACTTCTAATTCTTTTTTAGGCACTTCAAATAATAACTCATCGTGAATTTGCAAGAGCATTTTTGTTTTCAAATGATGTTTTTGAAGTTGATGATGGATATTAATCATAGCTACTTTTATCATATCTGCGGCCGTGCCTTGAATGGGTGTGTTGATGGCTATTCTTTCTGCATTAGCACGAACATTAGCATTAGCAGAATTGATATCTGGTATCCATCTTTTTCTTCCGAATAATGTTTCTGTATAAGTTTTTTTTCTTGCGGTTTCTATTAAATCATTCATTAGTTTTTTGATACTCGGATATTTTTCAAAATAATTTTGTATTAAATTTTTGGCCTCTGTTCTTGAAATACCCAATGATTCCGCTAATCCAAAAGGTCCTTGTCCATAAATAATTCCAAAATTTACACTCTTTGCTTTGTGTCGCATTTCTTTGGTTACTTCATTTTCGCTTACGCCATATATTCTTGCGGCAGTAGATGTGTGAATATCTTTATGATGCTTGAAAGCATCAATCATTGTTTTATCGCCACTCAATGATGCTACAATTCGTAGTTCTATTTGTGAATAATCAGCACTTAATAAAACATGTTCATCATCAGGGGCAATAAACGCTTTTCTCACTTGTTGTCCTAATTCAGAACGGATAGGTATATTTTGAAGGTTTGGGCTATCACTGCTTAATCTGCCTGTTGCGGCAATGGTTTGTTGAAATGTAGTGTGTAATCTGTTTGTTTTAGGATTTATCATTTTTGGCAAAGCGTCTACATAAGTGGTTTTTAATTTGGCTAATTCACGATAGTTTAAAATTTCTTCTACAATTTTATGATGATGTTTATATTTGACTAAAATGTCTTCACTTGTAGCGTATTGTCCTGTTTTGGTTTTTTTAGGTGCTTCTGCAATTTTTAAATGTTCAAATAAAATTTCACCTACTTGTTTTGGCGATGCGATATTAAAAGTTGTTCCTGCTAAATGATAAATTTCTTTTTCGGTTTTATGCAATTGTTGCTGTATTTGATGAGATAAGTTTTTCAAAAATTCTACATCTAATTTTACACCTGTTCTTTCCATTTCTACAAGCACAGGTATAAGCGGCATTTCAATTTCTTTAAAAACTTTTTCTGTATCTGTTTTCTTTAATTCTTTTTCTAAATGATGAGATAATTGTAAGGCAATATCTGCATCTTCTGCGGCATATTCCTTGATTTCAGAAGCATCTAATAAACTCATACTAATTTGTCCATCTTTTTTACTACCAATAAGTGTATCAATTTTAATAGGTGAATATTGAAGATAAACTTCTGATAAATAATTTAAGTTATGTTTGTTTTCATCAGGATTGATTAAAAAATGTGCTACCATTGTATCCCACAAATGACAATGAATTTCAAGATTATGATTTTTAAGAATATGATAATCGTATTTTATATTTTGACCAATGAGTGTTTTAGATTTATCCTGAAAGAAAGTTTGAAGTTGATGAAGAATTTTTTCTGCATAAGGATTATTGAAAATATGAATGTAGTATGCAGTATGTGGTTCAAATGCAAAAGACATTCCTACTAATTTAGCAAGCAATGGTTGAAGTTCTGTGGTTTCTGTATCAAAGGCAAATTTTGAATGACGATGTAATTCACTTAATAATTTTTTGAAAGGTTCATCATCGGGATTTTGAATAACATAATACTGATGAGTAACATCATTGATAGTTTTAAAATTTGAGACATTTACTTCTTCATTTACTTTTGTCTTGGTGTGTTTTTCTTGATTATCAAATAAAGAAGGAGCATCAGAAGAGATATTTTTTCCCCATTCTAAAACCTGAACTGCAAGTTTTTTAAACTCTAATTCTTTGAATACTTCCAAAAGTTTTTCTTTGTTAATAGGACGAATTTTAAGATCGTCAATGGAATATTCAATAGGAACATTTGTGATAATAGTAGCAAGTTGTTTTGATAAAAATGCTTGTTCTTTGTATTCTAATAATTTTTCTTTGAGTTTACCTTTTACTTCGTCAATGTGTTTATAAATGTTTTCAATGCTACCAAATTGATGTATTAATTGAGATGCGGTTTTTTCGCCAATGCCTGGCACACCAGGAATGTTATCTGCTGTATCGCCCATTAAACCTAAAATATCAATTACCTGATGAGGATGTTGAATTTGCCACTTTTCACAAACTTTTTTTGTATCTAAAACTTCTGAATCATCGCCGCTTTTTCCGGGCTTGTATAAAAATATATTGTCATTTAATAATTGTCCATAATCTTTATCTGCCGACATTATATACACTGTAAATCCTTTCTTGCTTAATTGAAGAGCCATTGTGCCAATAATATCATCTGCTTCATAGCCATCTAAAGAAACAGAATGTATATTCAATCCGTCAATGATTTTTTGAATATAAGGAATGTTTTTAATAATATCTTCGGGAGTTTCTTGTCTTTGTGCTTTGTATTCTTTGAATTGAATATGTCTTTCCGTGGGAGCATGGGTATCAAAAGCAATGGTAATATGCGATGGTTGTTCATTTTTCAAAACATACAATAAAGAATTAGTAAAACCAAAAGAAGCGGAAGTGTTTAATCCTTTTGAATTGATAAGTGGATTTCGGATAAAAGCATAATAAGAACGATACACAAGTGCCATTGCGTCAATTAAAAACACTTTTTTTTCTACAGGTAAAGTGAGCATAGTTTATTCTTTAAAATTATGCTGAAAAGGTAATGAAAAGTTTGGAAGGTGAAGGTGAAGAAAGATTAATTGAAATTGATTTAGTGTTTGGGAATTAAAAATATCAAATAGAAAAACAATTTGTATATTTGTGCCGCTCAAATGGTTCTTTAAATAAGATTAAAAGGGAATCAGGTGAAAATCCTGAACTGTGCCCGCAGCCGTAAGTTCCTTTGCTGATGAATCTTATCAGCAACTTTGCTAATGTCTTGTAGCCAGTGTTTGCTAACAAGCAAATGCGAAGGCAAGCAAAGTGGAACAAGTCGGAAGACCTGCCTGTTTGAGCATTTAAACTCGTCATCTTTCGGGATCAAAAGATGACAAATGCACTGAATTTTTTCCTTTATACTTTACACACTTTAATGAGATTTTTTCAGATATTACTTCTAATTTATTTTTTGATGAAAGATATTGTGTTTTCTCAAAATTTATCTGATACTTTGCATTTACAAAGTGTTGATATAGTAACTACTTCTTTTCATTTAAAAGATAGTGTATTTAGTGCGGGTAAAAAAATTCAGCAATATGATAGTTTGAGTAAAGTTGTATTTTCTGCAAATGCACTTTCAGATATTTTGAATTATCAATCGGGGGTGTATGTAAAGAACTATGCACCCGGATCAATTAGTTCTACAAGCATCAGAGGCGGAAACGCTCAACAAACAATGTTATTGTGGAATGGCGTGAATATCAATCATCCTATGCTTGGACAAAGTGATGTGGCGTTGAGCACAGTTGGCTTGTTTGAAAATATATCCGTTGAATATGGAGCATCGTCATCTTTGTGGGGCAGCGGATCTGTGAATGGTGCTATTCGTCTTGAAAATAAATTTTCTAATAAAAATTCTGCTGAACTTATTTATCGTTATGGTCAATTTCAAACACATCAGATATTAAGTAAAGTTTTTCTATCACATAAAAATTTGCAAATACAATTAAAACCATATTTTATTCAATCTGAAAATAATTACAAAATAGGGGATAGTTTAATTCTTAAAAATGCAAATTACTCTTTGCAAGGCATAATGAATGGTGTTTCATATTCTTTCAAAAATAACCATTTAATCAGGTATTACGGATGGTATAACGAAGGGAATAGAAACATTCCAAATAATTATTTTTTCAATAAATATTCATCACAACAAAAAGACAAGAGTTTTAGAAACATTGTAGAATATAATTTTTCAAAAGCATTTTGGAAAGCAAATATCAAAATATCTTATTTGAATGATGTATTAAATTACAAAGATTCTGTTGCAAGAATTTTTTCAAATAGTAATGTGTATACTTTTCAATCAGAAGAAAATATTTTCAGACAGATTGGGAAAAATGCGGAATTAGTGCTGGGGCATTTGTATGTGCGAAATATTGCTATTACAAATAATTACGATGGTATTAAGAATTTAATTAGAAATTCTGTTTATGCAGGATGGTCGCAAACATTATCATCATTTCGTTACAACATCATTGTTAGGAAAGAGTGGGCGAATATTCGTTCGGACATTCCATTTACAGGAAATTTGGGTGTAGAGTGGAGATTACATCCTTTGCTTTCATTTAAATTGCAATCATCATTGTTTTATAGATTGCCTACATTAAATGATTTGTATTGGAAAGGTAGTGGTAAGGATTCATTAAAACCTGAAAGTGGTTATCATTATGAAGGAGGTATTGTTTTTCACTACAAAATTTCATCCGTTGGGTTAACACTACACAGTGAAGCAACAGCATTTAATAAAATTACAAACAATTGGATTATCTGGCTTCCAGGAGGAAATAATCAACCCGTGCCTGCAAATATATTCAAGGTGTGGAGTAGAGGAACAGAAACGGATAATTATATTGAAAAAACTTTTCAACAAGCAAAAATTAAATTGGGATTACATTCTGCTTATGTGTTATCAACTATTCAAGAATCATTATTACCAAATGATGCTTCTATTGGAAAGCAATTGATTTACACACCACGATACAATATCAATGGTTACTTGCAAAGTCTTTACAAAAGATTTTTTATGATGATGAGTTATCAATATACAGGATATAGATTTATTAGTTCAGATAATTTACAATGGTTAGAGCCATATTTTGTGATGAATATAAGTGGAGGTTATAGTTTTTTAATAAAAAAATTTAAGATTCAAATAATGGCGGGAATTAATAATCTAACAAATACTTCTTATCAGATAGTGGCACAACGCCCTATGCCCGGAAGGAATTATTTTATACAATTTTCAATTAAATATTAAAACAAGATGACTATTAATATTATTAAACACAAAAAACACAATTTAGAGTTTTTAGTTTTGAGTTTATCGTCATTACGAGCGAAGCGAAGTAATCTCTAATGTATATTCTAATTCTCATATGAGATTGCTTCGGACTATCGTCCTCGCAATGACGAAAAAAAATAACTAAAAACTAAAAATGTAAGGGCGTATGGCAATTCGCCCCTACAAAAAAATTGAAATTAATCTAAAAACCATACAAATATGAAAAAACAAGTAATCACAGCAGCACTTATTAGTGCAATGGCGGCATTCAATGAAATGCCCGTAATGGGACAAACTCACACTGAAACCTTTGAAGGATTTTCATTACCAGCAAATTCGTATTACAATGACACCACAGGTGCAGATTGGCAAACAACTAATGCCATTTTCAGATACGATTGGGATAACAACTGGAGTTATTGGAGTGGCGGCTCTGCTTATACAAATGTGAATGATTCTACCAACGGAAATTATTCAAATCTTTATGGATGCATTGCTTACAAAGGGTATAGCAACTCATCAAATTATGTAACAGTTCAAAATTATGCAACAATTGTTTTGAAATCGCCTTATGAAATTGTTGATGGATTTTATATTACAAACACAACTTATGCAGCAAAGGTGATTAAATACGGAAATATGTTTTCAAGAGCATTTGGCGACACAACAGGCACACATTGTGGATGCCCACAAGGTTCATATCCAGATTGGTTCAAAGTAGTGGTAAGAGGATTTAAGAATGGTGTGATGAAAAATGATAGTGTAGAATTTTATTTAGCAGATTATCGTTTTTCAAACAATAGTTTAGATTACATTGTTTGGAATTGGCAATGGGTTAATTGCAGTTCATTAGGACAAGTAGATAGTATTCAGTTCTTTTTATCATCATCAGATACTGGTCCGTTTGGTATGAACACGCCTGCATTTTTTAGTATTGATAATTTCACAACATCAGGGACTGCAGGTGTTCAAAGTATTTCAAATATTCAAAGCAAAGTGTTTCCAAATCCTGCAAATGAACAATTTTTCATCACAAGTTCTGTAAATGGAGAATATACAGTTCGTATTACAAATACATTAGGACAAGTAGTTGAAAGTTTTGAAAAAGTAATTTTATCACAAAATCCAAAGAGATTTGAAATCAGTAATTTGCCAAATGGAAATTATATTGTGGAGATTGTTGGAGATAATAATATTGAAAGACATTTGATGATTAAACAATAAAAGATGAAAAAGTTTCTTCACTTGATTTTTATTGGATACATCTCACAGGTCTCTGCACAATTTGCAGGACCTGTGGGAGATCTATCTACAATGGCTATTCACAAGGATAGTAGCATATTTGTAAGTTGGGCAACGGGTTGTAAAGTTGTTCGTGGATGGAAAGATATTGCTGATACTACATTGGGTAAAACAAGTGTAGGCGATAGCACAAAAGCATTGGGAAAAGCCGATGGAACAGGTGTAGTTAGTTTAGGTGACGGAGGATATGCGGTTCTTACTTTTACTGCTCCTATAAAAGACGGACCTGGTTTTGATTTCGCAGTATTTGAAAATTCATTTAATGGAACTTTTCTGGAATTGGCATTTGTGGAGGTTAGTAGTGATGGGGTGAATTTTTTTAGATTTCCATCTGTGTGTTTGTTACAAGATACTGTGCAATATGATAATGCTGCAAATATGGATTGCAGAAAGATTCACAATTTAGCAGGGAAATATCTTGCGAATTATGGAACACCTTTTGATTTATCAGAGTTATCAGGTATTCCGGGATTAGATGTTAATAACATTACACATGTTAAAATTATTGATGTTGTGGGAAGTATTCAATTAGCATACGCAAGATATGATAGTCAAGGACACATTATTAATGATCCTTATCCAACACCTTTTGCAAGCGGAGGTTTTGATTTAGATGCAGTAGGTGTTATTCATCAAAACTTAACAGGTATTCAAGAAATTGAGCAATTAGTAAAAATCAATCTATATCCAAATCCATTTACAGAAAAAATTTACATTAAAAAAGATATAAATCAAGTTATTCATCTTGAGATTTTTAATGTATCAGGAGAAAAAGTTTTTGAAAAAGATTTGGAACAAGATGTTGAGATATTAGATTTATCAATACTTTCACAGGGACAATATTTTGCAATTTTTCAAACAGAACATCGTCGTAAATTATTTCAACTTATTAAACAATGAAAAATATAAAGTGGATATTTGTAAGTAGTGTATTATTATTTTATGCTTGTGTAAAAGATAAGCCGATTGTTCAACCATCTGGAACAGTTAATATATCAGGGCAACACAGAGTTTATATTACCAACGAGGGAAATTTTATGTATTCAAATGCTTCTGTTACTTATTATAATCCTGAAACAAAAGAAGTAGTGTCTGATATTTTCAAAGCACAAAATAGTAATTATACATTGGGTGATGTGTGTCAAAGTATTATTAAAGTTCAAAATGATTTTTATTTGGTAGTAAATAATTCAGGAAAAATTGTAGTAGTTAGTGCAGATGATTTTAAGGTAAAATCAAGTATTCAGGGGTTTACATCACCGAGATATATTTTGCCCGTATCTTTCGCAAAGGGCTATGTAAGTGATTTGTATGCAAATAAAATTGCCATCATCAATTTTGTTACCAAACAAATAACTGGTTATATCCCATTGAGTGGATGGACAGAAGAAATGTGTTTGTATTACAACAAAGCATTTGTTTTAAATCCTTATAGAAATTATTGTTATGTAATAGATGTATTGAATGATGTAGTGGTAGATAGTGTGTTTGTTGGAAAATACGCAAGTGGAGTTGTGTTGGATAAAAATGATAAGTTGTGGATTTTGAGTAGTGGTGATAACAGCATTGGACAAAAATCTTCTCTTCATAGGATAAATCCTGTGAATTTGAATATTGAAAAAACATTTACATTTAGTGTATCTGAATCTCCGCACCATCTTGTAATTGATGCGAATAGAGAATTTCTGTTGTATATCAATAATTCTATTTACAAAATGAATATTGTAGATTCTACATTACCTGCGAACGCTTTTATTTCAAATCAATCTAACAATTTTTATTCAATGGCAGTTAGTAATTACAACAATGATATTTATGTAAGTGATGCAATGGATTATGTTCAAAATTCTACTATCTACAGATATTCATTTAGTGGGCAACTGATACACACTTTCAAAGCAGGTATTAACGCATCGGGATTTTGGATAGAGTGAAAAACGACTTAAGTCGTTTTGTTTTACAAACCATTTAAATGGTTTGTTTGAAAAAAACCGTTGAAACGGTTTTTTCATTTACGCTTCATCTAATGTAAAAGTGAATGTAGTTCCTTCCCCGATTTTACTTTGCACAGAAATAGTTTGCTTGTGTGCTTCTATGATGTGTTTTACAATGGCTAAACCTAATCCAGTGCCGCCTTGTTCTCGGCTTCTGCCTTTATCTACTCTATAAAATCTTTCAAAAATTCTTGGCAAATGTTTTTCTTCAATACCTATGCCGTTATCAGCAACAGAAACAATTATTTTTTGATTATCATTTTGAAGTGTAACTTTTGTAATGCCATTTTCTTTTCCATACTTAATTGAATTTGAAATCAGATTAATTAATACTTGCCTGATTCTGAATTTATCAGCATTTACGAGGTAATGAGATTTATTGCTTTCTAAAATAAGTTTGATGTTTTTAGATTTTGCAGATAATTCCATTTGTTCAAATACTTCATTTATCACAGAGATAATATCAAAATTCTCATAATCTAAAATCATTGCTCCACTTTCTAATTGAGAAATAGTTTCAAGATCATCAATAATGTTGAGCATTCTTTCAATGTTTTTATCTGCTTTTAATAGATATTCATTTAGAATTTCAGGTTCATCTTTTGCACCGTCTAACAATGTGGAAATATAGCCCTGAACATTAAAAAGAGGAGTTTTTAATTCATGAGAAACATTTCCAAGATATTCTTTTCGGTAACTGTCTAAATTTTTGTAATGTTCTTTTTCTTTTTGTCTTTCGTTTTCAATTTCATCAATATATTGATATAAGTCGTTTAGCGATTTTTTTTGTTTAGGATTAATTTTATTTTTTGGTAAAAGTTTTTCTAATTTTTGATAAACCTTTTCGGTAAAATTTTTTTCTGATTCCTGAAAAATATATTTTGTAAAAGCATAAAGAATGATTGATAAAAAAATAAAAATCACAATTATTTTTACGACAATAGAAAAATCAAACATTTGCAAAGCGGTGAAAATAAAGGAAGTTAGAAGGGCTAATAAAATGATTAAAGCAATTTTTTTTCTTGACATAAAATTAATGAAATACTTGAAAATATCCTTTTAATCTGCGAGGAACAATTCCTTTTAATCTGATTTCATTGACTATACAGGTGTAAAAATAAGTGCCGTCGCTACATCTTTGTCCTGTTTGTTTTACACTACCATCCCATTTGAAATAAGGGTCTTTTGTTTCATATACAAGGATTCCCCATCTGTCGTAAATTTTTAAATCAATGCTTTCAATATATTTTACTTTAATAGCCATAAAGAAATCATTGACTCCATCGCCATTGAATGTAACTACATTTGGTAATTCAAACTCGGGGCAGTTATCAGTGCAGGCAGAATTTGCAGCAGAAATAGGGCTTTTATTGCCAGATGAATCAACAAATACAATAGCAAAGCATCCTGCAATAGAGGTAGTATTATCAAAAGTGAAAATAGTATCATTCAAATTAAAAAGAGAATCTATGACTATGTAATTATCATTTTCAGTTGGTTTGTAATACAAATAATATTTAACCACATCATCGTTACATTTTTGATGGGGCTTATTCCATTTTAATTCCACTCTGCTATTGTTACAATCGCTGTTCAATAATAAATTTGAGGCACAGGGTGGGGTTTTGTCTTTTGGCACATCACATTTTTCTTGAGAATAATTGAATAATGGGCGAATAATCATTGGGTCAGAATAAGCACCTTTTGTTTTAATTTTGTAACAATAAGTTTTATTATTTACAAGCATTGTGTCTTTGTAATAATTTTGAGTAGTGGAGTCAATTAAATTAAATACAAAAGAGGACGGGTCTTTTCTGTAAATGTAATGTTTGTAATTTATCCATGGAACATTGTAATTCCATTGTAATTCAATCTTTCTGTCATTTGGAATAGTTTTCAAATAAACAGATGTGGCAGATCTTGAAATGGTTAGTAATGAGTTATTAGAGTAGAATTCAATTTCATATTGATATTGATTATCTTGAGTATTTAATGTAGTAGAGATGATAGATAAAGTTGAAGGCATTGAAGCAAAAGTTGGATAATTAAATGTGGATATTGTGTTGTAAGTTCCTGATGGATAAATTTTTTCTCGCACTTTCAATTGATAAGGAGGCGGATATTGAATAGTATCAAGACCATTACTTCCTGCAATTGGATTCATCCATCTGACATAGATGTTTCCTGTTGTAGTGGAAGTAGATTGAACATCAACATTTAGTATAACAGGGGTATCATATTTTAATTGCTGACAAATTACATTACTTGCTATACTGATGCTACCATCTAAATGCACAGCTACTACAACATAACTGTAATTAACACCATGCACTAATCCAGCCCCATTATTATTGTCTGTAAATGTTGTGTTAGGATAATTTGTTTTTCCAATATAAGTAAATCCCCAGTAAGCAGGCACTCCGCTTTCGCAATAATTTGGCACACGAATATCACAACTGTCTTTTCTGTAAATATGATATTCTTTTATCGGATTAACAGGATTAGAAGCACAATCAGAGTGATTCCAGTTTAATATAATACTTGTTCCAATAGGGCTTGCAGTAAGATTTTTAGGAGGCGGGGCTAATACATAGATATTAAAAACAGTATATGTGCTTAAAGCATTTGCAGAAAAACAATCTGAAGAACTTGTTTTATCTGATGCTCTCACTATAACCTGATAAGGATTAACTTTGATGTGCTGACAACCAATATTCCATGAAAAATAACCAGTAATAGTTCCTGTAGTTGGAGTTGCAGAAAAATTAGCAGTAGGACTTGTTACTGCAAACGGGCTTCCTGTGGCTTGCATTTCTAAATTATTATTGTCGGGGTCAATAGCAACAATTGTTTTTGAAATTGGTGTAAGTGAGGGACTTGCAATTACACAAGTATCTGTTACTGATTGAAAATATGGAGCATTATTTGTACATACACCTACCACAATTTGCATATCTCTTAAAACATAACCTAATTTTTTCCATTCACCATTTATTTTTCTCCATTCATATATTTTGAAAGCAAAATTATATTCACCCTGAAAAACGGGCGAACACCAAGTTACCGTGCCATTAGCAGGATTGATGCTAAAAGTGCCTGCATTGCCTATTTGATTAGGATAAACATAACCGGCTATTGGAACGCCAACAGCTCCTGTATTAGGATCTATACCTCTGCACTCTGTAAGTTCATAAGATAAAGAATCTCCATCTGGATCATAAGCACCTGCATTATATACCCAACATTTGCCTATACAGGCAAAATCTCTTGGTGCAATATTTAATTGTGGCGAATTATTGATGTATGTTTTATTAAAAATATCAGAAATATTTAATAAAGTTTCTATGTAAAAAACCTGATTACCAGAATTAGGAATGTTTTGAACGCCAACATTTCTCATTGGGTCATACATTTTAACTAGGTAAGTCCCCGGCGAGCCATAAGAATGTGTAACAGTATAAGTATTCACTTTGAATCCACTACAAATTAATTGACCACAAGGAATGCTTCCACATTCGCAATTTCCAATAGGACCATTATTTCTTGAAACAATGGCACTTGTGCCATCTCCAAAGTATAAAGTATCATAACACCTGTCTGCAACATTACTTCCATCATTCATATAAACTGTAATAGTAAACAGATACTTGTATTTTTCATAAGGATTGCTTGAATATGGGTTACCAATGTATTTGTATGTAATTTCTCCCCCTCTATTGTGTGTGGCTACAGCAAATAAACTACAAAATACAAAAATAACTATAAAAAGATGCCGCATTATTTTTTTAGGCAAAAATAGGGAATACTTAAGACAAAAATAAATTGCATTTTTATTATTAAATAATTTTTTATTAAATTGGCAACCTGTAAAAAAGGATTTACTAAAAATAATGCCTCCTAAAAATAACATCAAACATATAGCTATTGCAGGAAATATTGGTTCAGGCAAAACTACATTGACAAGTTTGCTTGCTAAGCATTACAAATGGACACCACATTTTGAAGACGCAGATGATAATCCTTATCTTAACGATTTTTATGAAGATATGCAAAGGTGGGCATTTAATCTTCAGGTTTATTTTTTGAATACAAGATTTAATCAGATATTACAAATAAGACAGGGTAAAAAAACTGTAGTTCAGGATAGAACAATTTATGAAGACGCTTATATATTTGCACCAAATCTTTATGCAATGGGCTTAATGTCCAAAAGAGATTTTGATAATTATTTATCATTATTTCAATTGATGGAACAATTAATTCAACCACCCGATCTTATCATTTACTTAAAAGCATCAGTACCTACATTAGTTAAGCAAATTCAAAAGAGAGGAAGAGAATACGAAAACAGCATTCGCTTAGATTATTTGAAAAAATTAAATGAACGTTACGATAATTGGGCTTCATCGTATAATATGGGAAAACTCATTACTTTTGATATTGACGAATACAACTTTTTGGAAAAGAAAGAAGATTTCTCTAAAATTGTCAAAAGAATTGATTCTGAACTGAGCGGATTATTTTAATTTAAAAAAGAATTGATTGAGTAAAACAATTAAACATCTTAAAGAAAACGATTTTTTTAGAGAGAAATACTCTCATCTAATTGATTATTTTTCAAAACATAAATACGAGTTTTTACTCGCTTATGATGGTGTTATCAATCAAAATACTATTTCAAAATTAGAATCAGATTTAGAAGAAAAATTAGTTCAAGCAAATTTCCCCAAATCTCTTTTCAAAAAGATTTTTTTCATTGCAGTAGAACTATTACAAAACTTATTAATTCACGGTGCAGAAGATGATACGCATACCAAACACAATTTTATCATTATTTCCAAAAATGATTCTGAAGTTATTATTGTTTCAGCAAATTTAATTGAAAATAAAAATGTTGAAAAAATTAAAAATATCTTTGATACCATCAATGGATTTAAATCTTATGATGAACTGAAAAAATATTACATGGAAAGATTAGAAAATAATGATATTAGTGATAAAGGAGGTGCGGGTTTAGGTTTTATTACTATTGGATTGAAAAGCCAACCACCACTTGAATATAAGTTTGAAAAAATTAATGATAAGTTTTCTTATTTTGAATTATCTGTGAAGTTGCTTACAAATGAGTAATTCGTTTTCCGTTCTTTTTCTTACATCATGGTATCCAACTGATGAATATCCCACGCACGGTATTTTTATCAGAAATCACGCCAAGGCACTTTCTCGTTATTGTAATGTTATAGTAATATATGTTTATTCATCAAAGGAGCTTCAACATACTACTCTTGAACACAGCGTCAATGGTCAATTTCATGAATATGTAATTGGTTTCCCAAAATCCAGAATACTATTCTTAAAATCATTTATTCATTTTATTAAATATGCATATTATTATTATCAACTAAGCAAACTTGTCAAAAAGCATTTTGGAACAATACCTTTTGCTCAAATCAATGTTATTTTTCCAGTTTCATTGTTTTTTCCAATAATAAGATATGTATTAGATATTAGATGTTTTAGTGTATTTGAACAATGGACTGGATATTTGAAAGAAGATGATTCTTATAAAGGATGGTTAAGAAAATTTGTTACAAAAAAAATTATTCAAAAATCTGAGAAAGTTTGGTGTTTGTGTGATTACCAAAAACAATCAATGCAAGACCATCAATTATATGCAAAATATGATATTTTAGGAAATGTAGTAAATACAGATATTTTTTTGCCTAAAAAAATTTTTAATCCAACTAAAAAATTTGTTCATATCTCAACATTAGATGACAAACAAAAAAATATTACTGGGATTTTTAGAGTATTTGCAGAATTGGAAAAAGAAGGACATAACTTTGAATTGATTGTAATAGGCGGGAAAGATGAATATCTCATTCCTGCAAAAAAATTAGCACAACAGTTAGGTCTCACAAAGGTTATTTTCAAAGGAATAATTGCACAAAAAAACTTGCCTTTGTATTATCAATCTGCTGATGCTCTTGTAATGTTTAGTAATTATGAAACATTTTGCGTGGTTGTTTATGAAGCATTGAGTTGTGGCACTTATGTAATAACAAGTAATGTAGCTGATTTTGATAAAATTTTGCCTCAAAAATTTGCAACTATAGTTCCTCCACAAAATGAATCTGAACTCAAATCTGCTATATTATCAGTATTAGACAATAAAATATCTATTAATCCCGAAGAAGCACATCAATGGGTAAAAGAAAATTTTTCAGAGGAAATTATTGGAAAAAAGTTTTTTGAATTTTATTCAAACCTGTATCATTCTATTAAAAATAAAAATGTATGACACATTTACATCCACATCAGGAAAAACATTTTCAAGGTTCTGAAATGCTTTCAGATATTGTGATAGGAATGAGTGATGGACTTACAGTGCCGTTTGCATTGGCCGCTGGCGTTAGTCAGGCAGGTGTGAGTAATGCTGTGATTGTAACAGCCGTAATAGCAGAAATTGTAGCTGGGGCAATAGCAATGGGTTTAGGTGGCTATTTAGCAGGTCAAACGGAAAGAGAACACTATTTAAACGAATTGAAAAGAGAATATGATGAGGTAGAACATTTGCCCGATCGTGAAAAACAAGAGATAAAAGAGATTTTGTCAAAGTATAACATTAGCGAGAATGTGCAGAATCAATTAGTAGAAGAATTATGTAAAGACAAAGATAAGTGGGTGGATTTTATGATGCAATTTGAATTAGGTCTTTCAGAGCCAGATATCAATAGAGCCAAAAAAAGTGCTTTTAATATAGGTTTAAGTTATGTAGTAGGCGGTATTGTGCCACTTATTCCGTATATCATTACAGATGAACCAATGCAAGGGTTTATAGGGTCAGTTATTATTACTTCTGTAGCATTATTGATTTTTGGATATATTAAAAGTAAAGTAACAGGACAACATCCATTTAAAGGTGCATTAAAAACTACTTTAGTTGGATTACTTGCAGCATCTGCCGCTTATTTTGTAGCGAAGTTGTTTTAAAAGTATGTTTTTTTTGCAATGATAAAAATACAACATTTCAATACCCCTCTTTAGTAGCTAATCCCCTTATTTCTATTTTTGTTGATAAATTCTAAAAAATAAATGTTACTTTTGCCCCCCTAAAATTATCATTTATGTCAGAAGAGAAAAAAAATAATATTGAAAACACACCAGAAAACATTAATGAATCTGAAAATACAGCAGATCAAACTCCTGTTGATGAGGAATTAAATAATCAGGAGGAAAGTGTAGAATTTGAAGAGGTTTCTGCAAAACCAGAACCATCTGCCCCTTATACATGGGAATGGATACAATGGTATTATGAAAAAAATCAACAAGTTATCAATTATGTGGGAGGAGGATTATTGTTAGTGATTGGGTTAATTTTGGGATATAAATTATGGTGGTTGCCCAGCAAGGAAGCAGAAGCTGCCGATGAAATTTTTTATGCTCAATCTTTGTTTGAAAGAGATAGTTTTAATTTAGCATTGAAGGGTGGAGCAATGGTTAGATATTCACAAGGCACAAAACCAATGATGGGCTTTGAAAAAATTTATGAAGAATATAGTTATACTAAAGCCGGAACTTTAGCGGCGTTTTATGCAGGCGTGTGCTATATGCATTTAGGAAAATTTGAAGAAGCTATAAAGTATTTTGAAAAATATGATTTGAATGATGAAATGTTACAACCACTTGCTTATGGAAATATCGCAGATGCTTATATGGAACTTAACAAACCAGAAGAAGGAATAAAGTATTATCTCAAAGCTGCTAATGAAAAAATAAATAATTTTACTACACCTTTATTTTTGAAAAAAGCCGCACTGGCAATGGAAACGCAAAAGCAATACAAAGAAGCTCTTGAATTATTTGAAAGAATTAAAAAAGAATTTCCTACAAGCAATGAAGCCCGTGATGTAGAAAAATATATTGCAAGAGAAAATACTTATTTAGAAACTCAAAAATAAAAAATGCTTACTTCTGAAAATATAGACCTGCTGTATCCATTGAAAAACAAAGAAAACATTCGCATAGGTATTGTTTATACTCAATGGAATGCTCGCCTTACCGATATGATGTATTTTGATGCTGTGAATACTTTAAAACAAGCAGGCATTCTTGAAAAAAATATTGAAAGCTGGCGAGTGCCTGGTGCTGTTGAAATTCCATTTGCAGCAAAAAAGTTAGCAGAAAAAAAAAGCCCGTCGTTTGATGGGGTATTAAACATTGGTTGTATTATTAAAGGTGACACACCACATTTTGATTATGTGTCAATGTCTGTAACACAGGGAATAACGCAATTAAACTTAATGTATCCTATTCCTTTTATTTTTGGAATTCTTACAACAAATAATTTTCAACAAGCATTAGAAAGGTCAAGTGTAAAAGGAAGAGAATTTGCCATTACACTTCTCAATATGATTGCTTTATCTCAACAAATATAAAGATATTTTTATGCAAAATATAGATGTTTTACTGGGACTTCAGTGGGGAGACGAAGGAAAAGGAAAGTTGGTAGATATTTTATCTCCTTCTTATGATGTTATTGCCCGATTTCAAGGTGGTCCAAATGCAGGGCATACTTTGATATTCAATGGTAAAAAATATGTTTTACACACCATACCAAGTGGTATTTTTAGAGATGTGATTGTTAATTTAATTGGAAATGGTGTTGTTATAGATCCATTGGTATTAGTAAAAGAAATCAAAGCCATTGAAGCAGAAGGAATAGAAGTAAAAAACAGATTACTGATTTCTAAAAGAGCACATTTAATAATGCCTTCGCATCGCTGGTTAGATGCCGCAAGTGAAGCATTAAAAGGGAAAAATAAAATTGGTTCTACTTTAAAAGGAATTGGTCCTGCTTATATGGATAAAACAGGACGAAATGGTTTAAGAGTAGGAGATATTGAAAATGCAGATTTTCAGGAAAAATTTAATCAACTTTATCAAAAGCATTTGCAATTATTAAAATTTTACAATTGGTCAGAAATTCAGGAATCAGAAATTAAAGATTGGTTTGAAAGTATTGAATATTTAAAGCAATTGCAGTTGGTGGATGGAGAACATTATTTGAATGATGCTATTAAAAAAGGTAAAAAAATTTTAGCAGAAGGAGCACAAGGTACATTGCTGGATATTGACTTTGGAACATATCCTTTTGTAACATCTTCAAACACAATCACCGCAGGGGCTTGTACAGGATTGGGCGTAGCACCAAATAAGATTGGTAATGTATTTGGTATTTTCAAAGCATATTGTACTCGTGTGGGTAGTGGTCCTTTTCCTACAGAATTAAATGATGAATTAGGTGAAAAAATCAGAAACATTGGAAAAGAGTTTGGTTCTACAACAGGTCGTCCAAGGAGAGTTGGTTGGTTGGATTTGCCTGCATTAAGTTATGCTATTCAATTAAATGGTGTGAGTGAATTAATTTTAATGAAAGCAGATGTGTTGTCTGAATTAGAAACAATAAGAGTATGCACACATTATCATTACAAAAATCATGTAATTGACTATTTGCCTTATGATTTATCAGATGGTGTAACGCCTATTTATCAGGATTTGAAAGGATGGCAAAAAGACATTTCTCATTGTAAAACTAAAAGACAATTACCAAAAGCATTATTGAAATATATTGAATTTATTGAAGAAAATGTTGGTGTGAAGGTTTCGTATATTTCAGTTGGACCAGATAGAGAGCAAATTGTCAAATTGTAATTGATTATTTTTGCCATATAATGTTTGAAAATAAAATTAAATCAAACCCATTTTTACTTTCAATTG
This sequence comes from Bacteroidia bacterium, assembly GCA_035405785.1. GTDB lineage: Bacteria > Bacteroidota > Bacteroidia > B-17B0 > Aurantibacillaceae > BPGX01. The sequence goes on along the minus strand of DAONJS010000012.1, from coordinate 42,653 downwards.
TAAGTGGATTATTGCTTTATCTTTCATTTACAGATTATTTGTTTTTTGTAGTATTTATTGCATTTGTACCATTATTATTATTAGCCAATCAGTATTTAAATCAACAAATTTCGTCATTGAAATTTATATTTCTTTCATTGATAAGTTTTTTGATATGGAATGGTTTAACAACGTGGTGGATAAGTTTGGCAAGTGCAGGCGGGGCTTTAATGGCCATTGTAGCAAATAGTATTTTAATGTGCGTTGTTTTTGTTACGACCTTTAGTTTGCAAAAAAAGAAAGGAAAAAATTTTTCATTTTGGTGGTTAATACCTTTCTGGATTTCATTTGAATATTTACATTTTCATTGGGATTTGATGTGGCCATGGCTTACGCTTGGAAATGTTTTTGCATTTCGTCCTGAACTTATTCAATGGTATGAATTTACAGGCACATCAGGTGGTACATTATGGATTTTAGCTGTAAATATTTTGTTAGCAAATCTTTTAATTCAAAAAAATAATTTAAAGACAATTTTCAAAAAAATTTCTACACTTATTTTTATTCCTTTTTTACTTTCAATGAGTTTGTATAATTTCAGAAGTAAGCAAATTAGTAATACTTCAACTAATTCATTGAATGTAATGATTGTGCAGCCAAATATAGATCCATATAATGAAAAATTTTATGTAGAGCCCCTTACACAAGTATATGATGTGTTTCAACAAATTCATTCGTTTTTAAACGATAGTATTGATGTTATCTTATTACCTGAAACTTTTATCACTGAAAATATCTATGAAGGAAGTTCAAAGGAAATTTTTCAATATTCTACTATAAAATTTTTACGAGATAGTATATTAAGCAAACACCCTGAAATTACAATTATTACAGGAGCAAATACATTTAAGTTTTATTCAAATACAGATAAAATACCTGCTACAGCCCGAAAAAACATTGAAGGGATGTATTATGATATTTTCAATTCTGCAATGTGTATTTATAAAGATTCTATTCAAATTATACACAAATCAAAATTAGTGCCGGGTGTAGAGAAAATGCCTTATCCAGCTTTATTTAAGCCATTGGAAAGTTTAGCTATTGATCTTGGAGGAACAACAGGAAGTTTGGGCAAGCAAGATATTCCTGCATTATTGAAAGTAAAAAATAAAATACCAGTAGCAACAGTTATTTGCTATGAAAGTGTTTTTTCAGCATTTGTATCACAGTTTTTCAAAATGGGATCAAATGCATTGTTTGTGATTACAAATGATGGCTGGTGGGGAAATACAGATGGTTACTATCAACATTTGTTATTTGGAAGATTAAGAGCAATAGAAAACAGAACATACATTGCAAGGTCTGCCAACACAGGTGTTTCAGCAGTTATAAATCCATTAGGAAAAATTTATCATTCAACAAATTTCTGGGAAAAAGATGTTTTGATTGAAAAAATACCTTTGTTAGAAATTAGAACTGTGTATAGTTATACAGGCGATGTAATTTCGGGGGTAAGTTTAATAGTATTAATAGTAATTTTACTGCGAAGGATTATTTATACAATTACTAAATAAACAATTATTTGTATCCTAATACAAGCATCACACATCCAGTTTGAACTAATCCTCCATTATTTGATGAATCAGCAGGAATTTCATAATCAATAAAAACTCTTCTTGCATGAGTGTATTCAAAAGTAAAAAATTTTTTGTCTGAAGGTTCTCCTTTTGTTGTAAACAGTAGTTTTCTGTTTTTGTGGTCTTTATCTTTATTATATAAACTAATTACAATAGGAATTGGAGCATCACTAACATTAAATACAAACCGATATTTTTCTCCATAATAAAGTTCTAATTCATTTTCTTTAACTTGTGGTTTGGTTTTATATGTAAATCGTGCTAACTTTGATAAATCATAATTATAAGATTCCATATAAGGTTTGCAGTCGTCTTTAAGCTTTTTAGGGTCGCATAAGTTAGATGATTGAAATGAAAATAATGTCCAAATTAAAAGGAAGTAAAAAATAAATTTAATCGTTTTCATATTCATAATTTTTATAGGGTTAATAACTTTTGATGAGAGGATTCAATGGCTTGAAAAAGTTTGTCAAGTTCATCTTTCGTTAATGAAATTTCTCCTTCTTCATTTTCAATGTTTTGTTGTACACTTTGCATTGCATTGAATTCCTTCATTAAGCCATCAATAATTTCTATAATATCATTAATTTTTGAATCTGTTTTCAACTCTTTATTAAGTAATTTTAGCAATGTATTTCCAATGGCAATATTTTCAGTTATCATATTATTTACTTGAGGATTAGCATTCTCCTTTTTACTTACTTGAACAGCAATGTACATGCTTTCTATCCACGCTCCTGCAAAAGCCACAGGAATAAGATGATTTTTATTTTCATATTGTACTTTGTTGTCTAAATTATATTGAATTGTAGAAAGGATTTTAATTATTGAATCAGTATTTTGAATATTTGTTTTTAATCTATTAAGTGTTTCTTCTGTAAAAACCTCATTAAATCCTATTTTATCTGCGTAGTTTTTACAAACTAAAAAATATTTTTCTGATTCTGCCCATTGATTATTTAATAAGTTGTAAAATAAATCAGCACTGTAAATTCCCAATCTCAAAGTATTTTCTAATTCTCCGCCGGTTTCTTTATTTTCAATTTTTGTTGTTATTCCGCTGATATACTTTAAATTAGATCTTTTAAACATTACTGCTACATGTTCGGCTGACGGTAGAGAATATATTTTATCTTCTTCTTCTGGTTGAGTAGATAAACTATCTGTAATCTGAATTTCATTTTCACTGGTTTTTTCTTCATTGGAACAACTCACTAAAAATATGGTAATCAATGTTATGCCCGAAAAAATTATTTTTTTCATACTTGTTTTTTTGCAAAAGTAAGTAAAATATAATTATACAAAAAAAACTTTTTAATGTATTTTTGAACCAAAAAGTATATGATTTTCATTGACCAGATGAATAGAGAAGTTGACATTCCTGTTGTTCCACCAAAAAAAAATTATATCACTTGTTCCTTCTATTACTGAATTATTAGTGAAATTTGATTTAGAAGATAATATCGTTGCTATAACTAAATTTTGCATTCATCCTGAAAATACTTTTAAGACAAAAGAAAAAATTGGTGGCACAAAAAATCTCAATATTGATAAAATAAAAAAATTACAACCAGATTTGATTATTGGAAATAAAGAAGAAAATGTTCAACAACAAATCAATGAACTATCAAATTATTTCCCTGTATGGATGAGTGATGTAAATACCTTTGATGATGCTATCAATATGATTAACCAACTTGGAATTATATTAAATAGACAATATTTGGCTAATCTTTTAATTCAGGAGATACAAACTGAATTCAAAAAATTAGAAAATCAACAGCATTTTCTATTTAATAAAAAAGTTTTATATCTCATCTGGTATGATCCAATAATGGCAGTGGCAAATTCAACATATATTCATAATATTCTTCAAAAAATAGGGGCTATCAATGTTTTAGAACATCAACAAAGATATGTTCAAATTTCTTTTGATAAGATAAAGCAACTTCAACCAGATTATATTTTGCTCTCATCAGAACCATTTCCTTTTAAGGAAAAACACAAAAACGACATTCAAAAAAATATTGGAAGTGATTCTAAAATAATATTTGTAGATGGCGAATTATTTAGTTGGTATGGATACAGAATGAAATTTTTACCTGAATATCTATTGAAGTTTAAAGTAGATTAAATCATTTTTTCAAAATTCTGCTTCTTTTAATAAGATATTCTTGTAACACTTCATTATATTTGTACTTAATATCAACAGGCACAAAATCAATTTTATAGCGATGACAGTTTTCTCTAACATTTTCTAAAAATGTTTTCATAGATAGCTGAACATCATTTTTAATTTCTAATGAATTTAATTTTACTTGTTCTCCTGTTTCAAGATCAATAAATAAATATGGTCTATTATCAAAATCAAAATTCACTTCTGTTGAATAATCTAATGTATGAAAAATAATTACATCGTGCTTCCTGTGTCTTAAATGCTGCAATGCAGGAAATATATTATCCGAGTTTTCAAAAATATCACTAAATATAATTATCAATGATCTTTGATGAACCACCTCAGCAATTTGGTGCAAAGCATCTGAAATATCCGTTTTTTTATTCAAAGTATCAGAACATTTCATCAAATCAGATAGTATAGCATAAACATATTGAATGTGTGAATGATTCAATTTTGCAGGTAAATGTTTTTCAATTTTATCAGAACACAAACTCAATCCAATACCATCTCTTTGTTGCAACATCAACTGAATAAGAGCCGCAGCAGAATAAATTGAAAAATTTAATTTATTGATTTCAGAATCTTTTGGATACAACATAGAAGATGAAGTGTCAATAACTATTTGACATCTTAAATTTGTTTCTTCTTCATATTTTTTTTGATATAATTTTTCTGTGCGTGCATATAATTTCCAATCTATATGACGAATAGATTCTCCTGCATTATACATTTTATGTTCGGCAAACTCTACTGAATAACCGTGCATTGGGCTTTTGTGATAACCAATTAAAAAACCTTTTACAATTTCTTTTGCCTTTAATTCTAACCATTTTATATCTTTAAATTCCTCATCAATAGGTTTCATTTCATTCAATTTAAATTCTAAATATGCTTATTTACAATTCCTTCGCCACTATTATACAAAATAACTCTCAACGAATATAATTTACTACCTTTGTCCAAAAAATTTTTTGTGAAAAATCAAGACGATAACTCATTAATTTTTCCACCAAAGAAAGAAATATCATTAACTTTAATATTGAAAACTTCTAACAATGAGTGAACTTATTCAACACGAATGCGGCATAGCACTTCTTCGCCTAAGACAGCCACTTCAATATTACAAAGAAAAATACGGCACCTCACGATATGGTTTGCACAAATTGTATCAATTGATGGAAAAGCAAATCAATCGTGGGCAAGATGGGGCTGGTATTGCAACAGTAAAATTAAATACTCCACCAGGAACGAATTACATTGATCGTCTTCGTTCTGTTGCACCAAAAGCCACACAAGATATTTTTCAGCAGATACATCAATTGTTTGTAGATGCTTCTCGTAAATTTCCTGATAAATATCCAAATCCTGATTGGCAAAAACAAAATATCCCTTTCCTTGGGGAAGTTTTAATGGGGCATCTTCGCTATGGCACATTTGGAAAAAACACTATTCATGCTTGTCATCCTTTTTTTAGAAAAAATAATTGGAAAGCCCGCAATTTATTACTCGCAGGAAATTTTAACCTAACAAATGTAGATGAATTATTTCAACACCTTATTGAACTTGGACAACATCCATCTGAAAAAAATGATACTGTTACAGCCCTTGAAAAAATTGGACATTTCCTTGATAGAGAAAATGATAGAATTTTTAAAATATACAAAGAAAAAAATTTGTCAAATGATGAAATTTCTAAAAAAATTCAGGAAGAATTGAACATTGCATCTATACTTTATGAAAGTACAAAAAAATGGGATGGCGGTTATGCAATGATTGGAATTATTGGCCACGGCGATGCTTTTGTGATGCGTGATCCTAACGGCATTCGTCCTGCATTTTATTATGCTGATAATGAAATTGTAGTGGCTGCAAGTGAAAGACCTGTTATTCAATCTGTATTCAATGTGCCGTTAGAATTTGTCAAAGAGATTTCTCCTGGAAATGCTCTTATTATCAAAGCAAGTGGCGAAATTTTTGAAGAATCTATTTTACCCTCTACTCAAAAAAAATCTTGTTCATTTGAAAGAATATATTTTTCAAGAGGAAATGATGCTGATATTTACAACGAAAGAAGAAATTTAGGAAAAAACTTATCTTCAACCATCTGGAATGCTATCAATGGTGATGTTGAAAACACAGTGTTTTCATACATTCCAAACACTGCAGAAATAGCATTTGGCGGACTCATTGACGGTTTAGAAGAAATTTTAAATCAACAAAAAATAAAACAAATTTCAAGTGCTAAAAGTGATTCAGAAAAACTAAAAATACTGAATCATCGTCCGCGAGTGCATAAAATTGTTTGGAAAGATGTAAAACAAAGAACCTTTATAACAGATGATGAAAATCGTGATGTGATAGTAGATTTGGGTTATGATGTTACTTACAATCAGGTTAAACCTACTGATACATTAGTAGTTTTAGATGATAGCATTGTTCGTGGCACTACTCTCAAAAAAAATATACTTCGAACACTTGCTCGTTTAAATCCTAAAAAAATCATTATTGTTTCGTCTGCTCCACAAATTCGTTATCCAGATTGTTATGGCATTGATATGTCTATTCTTTCTCATTTTGTAGCATTTCAGGCCGCTATTCAATTACTCAAAGAACAAGGCAAAGAAAATTATATTCAGGAAGTTTATCAATTAGCAAAGCAAGAATTACTTAAACCAAAAGAAGAACAAATTAATGTTGTGAAAAAAATTTATGAACCATTTACTGCCGAAGAAATTTCAAAAAAAATTGCTCAAATCATTAGACCTGATGAATTGAAAGCAGAATTAGAAATCATTTATCAAAGCATTGAAGGATTGCATGCATCTTGTCCAAATCATACTGGTGACTGGTATTTTACAGGCAACTATCCAACTCCTGGCGGCAATAAAGTGGCTAACAGATCATTTATTAATTTTATGGAAGGTATTAATGAAAGACCATATTAAAGTGTTTATTAAATTTTATTACAATGGAAACACTTGAAAACACAATATCTCAAAATTTATTACAAATAAAAAAACAAATACCTTCACACATTACACTCATTGCTGTTTCCAAATTTCAACCTATTGAAAAAATTTTACAGGCATATAATGCCGGACACAGAGATTTTGGCGAAAACTATGCACAGGAATTAAAACAAAAATATGAACAACTTCCCAAAGATATTCGTTGGCACTTCATTGGTCATCTGCAATCAAACAAAGTAAAATATATTGCTTCATTTGTGTATCTAATTCATAGTATTGATAACCTGAAATTACTTTACGAAGTCAATAAACAAGCCATCAAGAACAATCGTGTAATCAATTGTTTGCTTCAAATTCATATTGCCAAAGAAGAAACAAAATTTGGTTTTGACATTGATGAATGCAGACAAGTTTTGAAATCATCAGAAATTCAACAATTTCAAAATGTAAAAATTCTTGGCTTAATGGGAATGGCAACATTTACAAATGATTCACAACAAATCAAAAATGAGTTTTTACAACTTAAAAATCTTTTTGATGAAATTAAACAAACCATTTCTTTACCAAATGTAGATATGAAAATTTTGAGTATGGGAATGAGCAATGACTATCCTATTGCTATTGAATGTGGCAGCAATGCTATTAGAATTGGCACACTGATTTTTGGAGAAAGAAAAAAAACAAATTAAATGGCAGGCAATACTTTTGGAAAGATATTTCAATTACATACTTTTGGTGAAAGTCACGGCAAATCCATTGGTGGCATAATTGACGGTTGTCCTGCGGGATTAGAAATTGATATAAATTTTATTCAACACGAATTATCTCGTAGAAAAACTAATCAGGGAATATGGACTTCTCCAAGATTAGAACCTGATGAGGTCATTTTTTTATCTGGTATATTTGAAAATAAAACGCTTGGAACGCCCATTGCTTTTATTGTAGAAAATAAAAATCAAAATCCTGCAGATTATGAACATTTGAAAGATGTTTATCGTCCATCGCACGCAGATTATACTTATGAAAAAAAATTTGGATTGCGGGATTATCGTGGAGGTGGCAGGAGTTCTGCAAGAGAAACCATTGCAAGAGTTGTAGGTGGTGCTATTGCAAAGTTGCTATTAAAAAAATTAGATATTGAAATCATTGCTTTTGTTTCAAAAATTAAAGATATTCAAATTGATTATGATATTAAAAACATTAGTGCTTCAAATATAGAAAGCAATCCTTTCAGATGTCCTGATGACAAAAAAAATGATGAGATATTAAAATTAGTTGAACAAGCGAAAAATGAAGGTGATACACTTGGTGGAATAATTACCTGCGTTATTAAAAATGTGCCTGCTGGTTGGGGCGAACCTGTATTTGACAAACTCAATGCTGCTTTGGCTTATGCTATGATGAGCATAAATGCAGTTAAAGGATTTGAAATTGGTAAAGGATTTTCTATTACAAATTATTTCGGAAGTGAAGTGAATGATGAAATGTTTATTGACAAAGACAAATTATATTTCAAATCAAATAATAGCGGCGGTATTCAAGGTGGAATAAGCAATGGAAATGATATAGTATTTAATGTTGCATTTAAGCCCATTGCTTCTGTAAAAAAAACACAGCAAACTATTTCAAACACGAATGAAAATGTTACAATAAAAATACAAGGCAGACACGATGTAATGGTGCTTCCAAGAGCAATGCCTATTGTAGAAAGTATGGCAGCACTGGTGCTTGCTGATGCTTATTTGATGAGCAAATTAAATCGTTTATGAAAAAAAATTCACTTCACTTTTATTATCTTGTTTCATTTGTTGAAGGTGGAATGATGTTAGTGTCTGAATTAGCATCATCAAGAAAGTTAGCAGTATTCTTTGGAAGCAGTTTGTATGTTTGGTTAATGGTTTTATGTATTACCATGCTTGGATTAGCAGCAGGGTATTATTATGCCAACTATCTATGCCAAAAGGAAACTAATACAAATAAACAATTTAATTCAAAAACACTTTCAATTCTCTTTTTACTTCTGGCAATATCTTTATCATTATGGAAATTCAACACTAACATTTCAATGATTTTGATTCAATATAATTTTGAACTATTAACTGCTGTGTTTTTAGATGCTTTGTTTTTATTACTTATTCCTATGTTTGCTTTTGGTGCTATTAGCACTATACTTATTGATGCTTCACAAAAAATAAACCATCATCAACCTACTTATGGAAAAATACTTGCATTTTCTACAATGGGCAGTATTGTATTTGCAATTATGGCTGTATTATTTACATTTCCATATCTTGGCATACAAATGACCATTTATATTTTATCTTTCATTGCATTATTAGTATCTGTATTATTTTACAAAATTGAAATTTTTCTCACTATGCTTTTTATAGTGGCTATTATTTATCCTGAAAAGAAATTGCATAAAAACATTATTTATCAAAACGACGGTGTTTTTTCATCTGTAATGGTTGTTGATGATTATCAAACAAGATATTTATTAGTGAATTATATTATTCAGTCGTTTGTTGATTTTAAAAATGATAAAACACTTGATTATGCTAATGTGATAGACAGTGTATTTTCTGCACACAAATGGAAAAATAAGAAAATTTTGATTTTAGGATTAGGTGGTGGAATTATTGCTAACAAACTTTCAAAATACAGTTCTGAAATTACGGGTGTAGAAATTGATCCCAGAATAATTGATTGTGCCAAAAAGTATTTCAACTTAAATAAAAATGTCAAAACTATTTGTGATGATGCACAATGGTTTTTGAAAAAAGATACAGCGCATTATGATGTTATTATTATGGATTTGTTTAATGGAGAAGAGCCACCATCTTATTTACTCACAGCAGAAAATTTTTCCGAATTAAAAACACATTTCAAAAATGACTCATCAGTTTTAATTATCAATTGGTATGGATATTACAAAAACAAGACAGGAAAAGGAACAAGAGTTTTAGTATCTACACTTCAAAAATCAGGATTTTTCACTTCACATATATCAACAGGAGTTTCAGAAGCCACAAGCAATTTGATATTATTTGCATCAAACAATGAAAATATTTTACCTGAAAATAAAATTGATATTTCATTAGAAAAAGAAATTAATTCATCAGATAAAAATACACTTGCTTTACTCAATGCTTCAGCCAACTACGAATGGCGAAAAGGTTACCTAAATTTTATCAGATATTGGTGGGGAAGGTGATGAGTGAGTTTTGAATTTTTAGTTTTTAGTGATTAGTTTTTTCGTCATTGCAAGGACGATAGTCCGAAACAATCTCGTAATTGTTATGTGGATAATACTTTTGAGATTGCTTCGCTTCGCTCGCAGTGATGATGTAAGTAGATTGCCTTCTAATAACAGATTTTTGTTTACTTTTTTCTAAAAAAGTGGGAGAAAAAAATATATTGTTATAGTTTTCAGAAATCAGTTTGTTTGGATATTATAATTGAAAATTGAACATAGAGTATTGAATGCTGACGATTTTGTTTTACAAAATGTCAGCATGCCGACCAACAGCGTCGGCACATTGAAAATTGAAATATAAAAATTCTTAGTGTCATTGCGGTTTAATTTAAACTTAACAGCAATCTTATTTTTCTTCCAACCTCTCTAAAATTCTATCTGCATCTTTGATGCTGTTTTTCATCCATTGCAATAAAATCTCTTGTTTTTCTTGTTCTGACAAAGAATAATTTATATTAGAATTTCTCAATCTATTTATCAATTCATACAAGCATAATGCTACTGTAACACTGATATTAAAACTTTCAGTAAATCCATACATTGGTATAAATACACTTTCATCTGCATTATTTAGTGCATATTCTGTTAGTCCTTCTTTTTCTGCACCAAATACAAGTGCAATAGGAGCATCTAATTTCAAATCTTTTATTGATACTGCATTTGCATGTGGTGAGGTGGCTACTATTTTATATCCTTTTTCTCTTAAAGTTTGATAACAAATTTCAGTATTATTTTTTTCTTTTTCTCTGAAACGATAAATGTTTAACCATTGACCAGCACCCATTGATACTTCTTCATTCGGCTTGAATTCATTTCTGTTTTCTGCACAATAAATATCCTGCACACCAAAGCAATCACAACTTCTTAATACTGCCGCAGCATTATGTCCTTGAAACACATCTTCTAACACAACAGTAACATATCTTGTTCTTTGATTAAGAACATTTACAAATCTTTCAAATCTTTTTTCTGTGATGAAATTTTTTAAATACTCAATTTGTCTTTCTGTATTCATTATTTACAAAGTGCTTTCAATTGTTGAATGGCTAATTTAATATCTTTTTGACCAAATACACTATTGCCTGCAACCAGTATATCTGCACCTGCTTTTACTAATTTTTCTATGTTGTTTATATCTACACCACCATCAATTTCAATTAAAGCACGGGAATTTTTTTGCAAAATTAAATTTTTCAATTTGTCAATTTTTGAATAAGTATTTTCAATAAACTTTTGTCCCCCAAAGCCAGGATTTACAGACATCAAACAAACCACATCAATTTCTGCAATAATATCTTCTAACAAACTTACAGAAGTATGTGGATTGATAGCCACGCCCGCTTTTACATTAAATGACTTAATTAGTTGAACAGTTCTGTGCAAATGAACAGATGCTTCTAAATGCACGCTGATATTGTAAGCCCCTGTTTTAGCAAATCTTTCAATATATCTATCAGGTTCTACAATCATCAAATGCACATCCATTGGCTTTTGACAGTGCTTTTGAACAGCAGATAATACAGGAAAACCAAAAGATATATTGGGAACAAACACGCCATCCATTATATCTAAATGCAACCATTCTGCTTCACTTTGATTAACAATATCAATAGCAGTTTGCAGATTAGCAAAATCAGCGGATAATAATGATGGGGCAAGTATTGGCATTTGTTTTTAGTTTTAAATTTTCAATTCTCAATGTTCAAGTTTAATAAGTTTTGAGTTATGAGTTTTTAATTTTGAGTTATAAAATTGAAAAAAAAATCCAACTAAAAACTAAACACTCAAAACTAAAAACTATTAAAAATCTTTGCGTGCTTGGCATTCTTATTCTTTGCGAACTTTGCGTGCAATGTGTCTTTTAATCATTTTGAATCACCAGAATAGCAACAATGATTTTAATTAAGCAAAAGCATTAAATCCAGTAATATCCATTCCTGTAATTAATAAATGTATATCGTGAGTTCCTTCGTAAGTGATTACAGATTCTAAATTCATCATGTGTCTCATTATTGGAAACTCGCCTGTGATGCCCATTCCACCATGTATTTGTCTTGCTTCACGGGCGATGTTTAATGCCATTGCTACATTATTTCTCTTTGCCATTGATATTTGTGCAGGCGTAGCTCTGTTTTCATTTTTTAATACACCTAATCGCCACGCTAATAATTGTGCTTTTGTAATTTCTGTAATCATTTCGGCTAATTTCTTTTGTTGTAATTGAAAAGCACCTATTGGTTTTCCAAATTGTATTCTTTCTTTTGAATATCTTAATGCACTGTCATAACAATCTAACGCAGCACCAATTGCTCCCCATGCAATACCATATCTTGCACTATTCAAACAACTCAAAGGTCCTTTTAATCCTTTGATATTAGGCAATAAATTTTCTTTTGGCACTTTTACATTATCAAACACTAATTCACCAGTAGCACTTGCTCTTAAACTCCATTTACCGTGCGTTTCAGGTGTAGAAAATCCTTCCATTCCTCTTTCTACAATCAATCCACGAATATCTCCATTTTCATCTTTTGCCCAAACTACTGCAATATCTGCAAAAGGAGCATTGGATATCCACATTTTAGCACCATTCAACAAATAATAATCGCCTTTGTCTTCTATGCGAGTAATCATACCAGCAGGATTAGAACCATAATCAGGTTCTGTTAATCCAAAACATCCCATCAATTCTCCTTTAGCTAATTTTGGTAGATATTTTTTCTTTTGTTCTTCGCTGCCGAATGCATAAATGGGAAACATTACTAAAGAACCTTGAACAGATGCAGTAGATCTAACGCCACTATCACCTCTTTCTAATTCTTGCATCATAATACCATAAGAAATATAATCTAATCCTGCACCGCCGTATTCTTGTGGAATAAAAGGTCCAAATGCACCTATTTCTGCTAATCCTTTAATCCATGGTTTATGAAATGTGGCTTTTTGACATACATCTTCAATAATTGGAGTTACTTCTTTTTTTACCCACGCACGAACAGTGTCTCTAATCAATTTATGTTCTTCGGTGAGTAATTCATCCACTAAATAATAATCGTGATGTTGATAGTTGTCGGTTCTCATATACTTATGTTTTTATTTTTATACAAAATTTTGTTTCATTTTATTCAGTGTAGAATAACATGTAAGATCAGTAGAAATAGGCACTACCGAAATATAACCATTGGCTAATGCCCATTCGTCTGTATCTTCGGCAGATGGCTCAAAGTTAGTAAACTTTCCTGTCATCCAATAATATGGACGGTCATAAGGATCTAATCTTTCTTCAAATTCTTCTACCCAGTTACCTTTTGCCTGACGACAAATTTTTATACCTCGTATTTCATCTTCTGCAAGGTCGGGTATATTTACATTCAAGCAAATGAGTTCTTTGTTATTTTTATTCAATACCCAATCAATAATTTGACGAACATATTTTAGCGAATGTGAAAAATTTGCTTCAATACTATAATTACAAAGCGAAAACCCAACGGACGGAATACCTTCCAAATACCCTTCAATAGCCGCAGACATTGTGCCTGAATAAATAACATTGATGGAACTATTACTTCCGTGATTGATGCCAGATAAAATTAAATCAGGTTTTTGTGGTAAAATTTTATTAACTGCAAGTTTTACACAATCAACAGGTGTGCCGTTTGTTGAATATTCAATAAGAACATCGTGTATTTTAGATGCTTGTATTCTTAATGTTGTATGAATTGTAATAGCGTGTCCACTGCCAGATTGTGGTTTATCAGGAGCAATGACTGCTACATCTCCAAATTCTTTGGCTATTTTACTCAAATGCAAAATACCAGGGGCACTAATACCATCATCATTTGTAACAAGTATAAATGGTTTTTTCATCTCAATTCTGCTTTACATTGTTTGGTTAATGCATCAATCACTTTATTCATTATGCTGTCAATTTCTTTATCTGTAAGTGTTTTAGTGCGATCCTGTAAATACAACCTTACCGCATAAGATTTTTTATTTTCAGGGATGTTCTTTCCTTCGTAATAATCAAATAATTCTAATTTAATAAGATATTGTTTAGCGGCTTTTTCTATTGTTGATTTAATATCTGCGTAACGAACGGACTTATCAAGCAATAATGATAAATCTCTTTCAACAACAGGAAATTTAGGTATTTCAGAGTAAGTAACTTTTTTATTGCAATAATGATTAAATAATGTGTCTAAATTTATTTCAGCATAAATGATGTGAGTGTTTTCTATTTCAAATCTTTTTGTAAAAGATGAATGAATAAATCCAACACGAGCAATTTCTTTTTTATTTTTATCAAAATAAACAATACTATTAGAAAATGGCTGTTCGCTTAATTCATTAAAACTAAATTCTACATTACTCAATTTAAGAATTTGTTCTACAATTTCTTTGATGAAATAAAATTCTTTATTGTTTGAATAAAAACTTTCGGTCAATTTATTTTTTCCTGCAGAAAATAAAGATAAATGATATTCTTCATTCAAAGTGCCACCATCTTTCCAGTATACTTTACCGATTTCAAATCCTAATACATTTTTTTGCTGATGTCTTTCGTTTAATGAAATTGTTTGCAATGCGTTGAAAAACAATGTTTTTCGCAGCACATTTAATTCTGTATTGACTGGATTTTTGATAGCAATTAAATCATTTTGTTCATCTCCATAAAATGAATGATTGTGAAATGATAATCCTTGAGTTTCGTAAAACCCTTTATCTACAAGGTATTCAGATATTTTTTGAAAGTATTTTGCTTTGTCTGTTTGGTCAAAAGATTTTTTTTCTGCTATTTGAAAGGATATTTGCTTTTTAGGTAAAATTTTATTGTATCCATAAATTCTCAACACTTCTTCTGCCACATCTACTTCTCTTGTAACATCTGATTTTCTTGGTGGCACTAACAACAGCATTCCTTCGTGACTTTCTGATTCAATTTGAATTTCTAATTCTTCAATAATTTTTTTAGTTACATCAAAAGGAATTTCCTGACCAAACAAATCATTTGCCTGACGAATAGAATAACCTACTTTATGAGCAGTTATAGGTTCAGGATAAATATCTTTTACCCCCATACTTAATGAACCGCCTGCTATTTCAAGAATCAAAGAACATGCTCTATTCAATGCATATACAACCATTTCAGGATCTGCAAATCTTTCAAAGCGAAAAGATGCATCTGTTTTTAATCCTAAACGAGCGGATGTTCTGCGAATAGCAGATGGATTAAACCATGCACTTTCTATAAAAATAGTTTGTGTGTCTTCTTTTATACCACTTTCTAATCCACCAAAAACACCAGCAATACACATTGGTTCTTCAGCATTACAAATCATCAAATCATAGTTGGTGAGTTTGCGGCTAACACCATCTAATGTTACAAATTCAGTGCCTTCTAAAACATTTTTTACAATAATTTTATTTCCCTTAATAGATTTTACATCAAAAGCATGCAATGGCTGACCTAATTCAATCATCACATAGTTAGTAATATCCACGATATTATTGATAGGACGGATGCCTACTGCGTTTAATCTGTTTTGAAGCCAGTCGGGTGATGGTTGAACTTTTATACCATTGATGACAATACCAGCGTATCTTTTACAATCTTCTGTATTTGCAATTTGTATGTCAATATCAATTGTGCCAGAAGATTCAGGAAAATCAAGCGATGCAGGAAAGTGTATATTAAGTTCATTATATTCTTCTGGAAAATGTGTTTTCAAATATGCTTTCAAATCCCTTGCAATGCCAATGTGAGAAGCCGCATCTCCACGATTGGCTGTTAATCCAATATCAAACACCACATCTTTTGTAACTTTGAAATAATCCATTGCAGAAAGCCCTACGGGCACATCATCAGGTAGAATCATTATACCCGAATGGTCTGCAGATAAGCCCAATTCATCAGCGGCACAAATCATTCCTTCGCTGGTTTCACCACGAATCTTTGATTTTTTAATTGAAATAGTTTCTCCCGAAAAAGTATGTAATTCTGCACCTACTAATGCTACCAATACTTTTTGTCCAACATCTACATTTGGTGCACCGCAAACGATATGGAGTATTTTATCATTACCCACATTGACTTTTGTAAGCGAAAGTTTGTCTGCGTTTGGATGTTTTTGTTTTTCAATAACTTCACCAACTACCACATTTTCCAAACCTTTATGAGAAATAAATTCTGTAACACCTTCTACTTCTAATCCAATTTCTGTAAGAATATCTGCTACTTCTTTTGGACTTATTTTGATAGGTAATAGTTCCGATAGTATGTTGTATGATATTTTCATTTTTTGAATGGTTTATTTTTTAATTACAAGTAAATAATTTTTCATTGTAAATTATTTAATTCTAACCCGTGGATCTAAAAATCCGTAGATAATATCTACGATTAAATTTGTAATTACAAATATCAGAGCAAATACAAGTGTAGATCCCATTACAACTGGTAAATCATTTTTAGTAAGTGCTTCATAAACTTCGTATCCTATGCCTTTCCAGTTAAAAATGTATTCTACAAATACAGCACCAGCCATCAATCCTGCAAACCATCCTGAAATAGCGGTAACTACAGGATTGAGTGCGTTTTTCAAAGCGTGTTTAAATACAATAGTATAAAACGACAAACCTTTTGCACGAGCAGTTCTGATATAATCTTGTGATAAAACATCTAATAATGAACTTCGCATCAATTGCACAATGATGGCAAGCGGACGAACACCCAGCGTTAATGCTGGTAAAATTAAATTTTTAAGTTGTATTGTTTCTCCTTCCCATACATCTAATTCAAACAAACTGCCCGTTGGAGAAAGTCCGGTATAATCTCTTAGCACATAACCAAACAGCCACGCAATAATCAATCCCACAAAAAATGAAGGTGCCGCCATTCCTAATACTGACAGAACTAATGATAATTTATCATACCAGGTATTAAATTTGATTGCCGCTAAAATTCCCAACAAAATACCAAGTATAGAAGCCAGTATGATGGATGTAAATGCAAGCACAGTAGTTTCGGGTAATGTTTCTAATATAATTTCTGAAACAGGTCTTTTAGAAATATACGAGCGACGCAGATAAGGTAGTTTGGATACAATTTTTTTATCACCTATGCTTACAAGTGAAAAACCGCTGTATTTTTCTTTATCAAAATACCAGTGGGAATCGGGATTTTCAGAATGAATTGAAATAGGCGATAAATCATTGAGATACAAAAAATATTGAGTAAGGATAGGAAGGTCTAAACCTAAATCTTTATGAATAGCTTCAATTTGTTCTTTATTGGCTCTTTGTCCTAACATAATAGTAGCGGGGTCACCGGGCAATACATTAAATAAGAAAAAAATAGCAGTAGTAACGCCCCAGAGCACTATAATAGAGTATAAAAATTTAGATAAAATATATTTTCCCACGAGTTCAGAATAAAATGAGGGCTTAAAAGTAGTAAAATTTATTTATATGTGGATAAGGGGAAAATGAAGTAATGATTATAGGGATAAAATAATTTTACGAAAAATTTTAAATACTGAGCATTTATTCCAAATAATCGCTTTTTTATCAAATTTCCTGATTTTCTTTATTGTGGTGAAAAATGACTTTGCTTTTTTAAACTACAATTTCCTTTCCATTCCCATTTTTTCATTACTTTTGCTCAAAAAAATGTTTCGCTATTTAGTGTGTTTAATTTTTGGCTTACTTTCATTTTTTAGCAGTGCTCAAAATTCTGTTGTAATAAAAGATACAAGTGCTGTTCATCAGTTAATACTTAAAAAAAAGCAATATCATCAACTTACAAATGGCAAATATGATGGATACAGAATCAAGATATTTTTTGATGTAGATAGAAACAAAATGGAAAAAGTAAAAACTGAATTTCAATCTAAATATCCCGATATTCCTATTTATGATGATTATAGCCAACCTAATTTTATTCTTGTAATCGGAAATTTTAGAACTAAATTAGAAGCCCACGAAGTCCTCAAAAAAATTCAACCTGATTATCCTAATGCTTTTATTATTAAAACAAAAATTCTGCCAAATCTTTAATAAATTTTATCTATCAAAATAATTCATTCAATAAATTTTATCTATGAGAAAAATTAAATCTTTTTTTGTTTTAATATCTTTATATCATTTTTCATTACAGGCACAAATTACTTATCCTTCCAACGAAGCAAGTTATCAATTCAATGCCACTTATGTTTTCAAAAATGCGATTATTCATCAAGATTATCAAACTACTTTACCAAAAGCACATTTAATCATTAAAAACAATAAAATTCTGAAAGTAACTACATCAGAAAAAGATTTGCCTCAACAAAATGTTGTAGTAATTGATTTAAATGGCAAACATATTTATCCTTCTTTTATTGATTTGTATTCTGATTTTGGGATGCCCGAAATTAAAAAACAAAATAACACCGGATCTTTCAAGGAAAATTATGTAAAAGGTGCATACTATTGGAATCCTGCAATTAAAAGCGATTTCAAAGCGAGCCAAAATTTTGTGTATTCAAAAGATAAAGCCGATGAATACAGAAAAACAGGTTTTGGTATTTTACTTACAGGAATAAAAGATGGTATTATTCGTGGAAGTAATACTCTTGTGGGATTAGCAGATATTTCTGAACATGAGAATATCTTAATAGAAAGTGCCGCTACAAATTTTTCATTTAAAAAAGGTTCGTCTCCACATTTTTATCCTTCTGCCTTAATGGGTTCTATTGCTCTTATTCGTCAATCTTTGTATGATGCACAATGGTATAAGCAACAAAACAAAGAAGTAAATGTTTCTCTTGCTCATTTAAATGAACTTTTACAATTGCCTATCATTTTTGAATGTTCTAACAAATGGGATATTTTTAGATCACAATCTATTGCAGATGAATTCAAACTTTCATTTATTTTTAAAACTAATGGCGATGAATATCAAAGAATCAATGATTTGAAAAACATTCGCCCCAAATTGATTGTTCCGCTTAACTTTCCTGAACCTTATGATGTATCAGATCCTTTAGATGCAGAAATTATTCCACTTTCAGATTTAAAACACTGGGAATTAGCCCCTACTAACACAGCATTCCTTGAAAAAAATAATATTGAATTTGCTCTTACATCTTATGGATTAAAAGATAAAAACAATTTTCTTCAATTACTAAAAAAAATCAAATCTTATGGAACATCTGAAAAAACAATACTTAAAGCGTTGACATACAATCCCGCAAAATTTATCAATGCAGACAATCAAGTAGGATCTATTAAAGAAAATTATCTTGCTAACTTCTTTATTACTGACAAAGATATTTTTAATGATGATGTAACAATCATTGAACATTGGGTGCTAGGAAAACCGCATTATTACAACAATAGAGAAGCAGATAAATGGAATGGCAAATATGAATGGTCTTTTCAAAATCAAAATTTTACTTTGATTATTAAAGGAAGCATCGGAAATCCAAAATTAGAAATTAAAAAAGATACAAATCAATTGAAAATATCCTCAAAAATGAATTATCCAAAAATGCAATTTCAAATTCAGGACTCTTCATACAAACTTACATTTACTGGAAATTTTAATCCACAAGACAGCACAATCAATGGTGTAGTGTATAATTTAAAAGATGAAACTTATCAAAACATTATTATTCGCAAAAAATCATCTATTAAAGACACAACAAAATCAAAAGAAGAAAATAAATTATCAGATATAGGAAAAATAATTTATCCATTTTCTGCTTACGGTTTGCCATCACCAGACACATTGAATTTTTTTGAACAAGTATTAGATAAATTAAAACATCGCTACGATGCAATACTCATCAAAGATGCAACAGTATGGACAAACACAAAAGATAGTGTTCTTAATGAATATGATGTGTATGTTGTAGATGGAAAAATTGTTCGCATTGCTCCAAATATTGATGTGCCAAAATTGGCTTTTGCAAAAATCATTGATGCCAAAGGAATGCATCTTACGCCCGGTATTATTGATGAACATTCGCACATTGCTATTGAAGGTGGTGTAAATGAATGGACACAAGCAAGTAGTTCAGAAGTTAGAATAGGTGATGTCATCAATCCAGAAGATATAAATATCTACAGACAACTGGCAGGAGGTGTTACTACTGCACAACTCCTACACGGATCTGCTAATCCTATTGGTGGGCAATGTCAGGTCATTAAACTTAAATGGGGCTATAATGCTGATGAGATGAAATACAAAAAAGCCAAACCATCTATCAAATTTGCATTAGGTGAAAATGTAAAGCAAGGGAATAATCCACCATCAGATAGATTTCCGCAAACAAGAATGGGTGTGGAACAGGTGTTCAATGATTATTTTCATAGAGCCAAAAAATATCAAAACGAATGGAAACAATATCTTTCATTGCCAGAAAAAGAAAGAAAAAAAGTTGCCCCTCCAAGAAAGGATTTAGAATTGGATGCACTTGTTGAAATTTTAGAAGATAAAAGAAACATCACTTGTCATAGTTATGTGCAAAGTGAAATCAATATGCTCATTCATTTAGCGGATAGTTTGAAATTTAGAGTTAATACTTTTACGCACATTTTAGAAGGATATAAAGTAGCAGATAAATTAAAACAACATGGTGCGAATGCTTCTACATTCAGTGATTGGTGGGCATATAAAATGGAAGTAATGGAAGCAATTCCTTACAATTCCGCATTACTCACAAAAATGGGCGTTAATACTTGTATTAATTCAGATGATGCAGATATGGGCAGACGACTTAATCAAGAAGCAGGCAAAAGTATAAAGTATGGAAATCTATCGCCAGTTCAAGCATTGAAGATGGTTACTTTGAATCCTGCAAAAGCACTTGGGATTGATAAAGAAGTGGGAAGTATTGAAGTAGGTAAAATTGCAGATCTTGTATTGTGGTCAGATTTTCCATTAAGTGTGTATGCAAAAGTTAAATATACCATTATAGATGGACAAATATTTTATGATGAAGAAGATAACAAAAGAAGAGAAGAATACATTAAAAAAGAAAGGGCAAGGATTATAGAAAAATTGCTGAAAGAGAAAAAGAATGGATCTACTTCTCAAAAGTATCAGCCAAAACCACACAAACTTTATCATTGTGATGATGTGGAGGTTGAGTGATGGTGTTTAAATTTTAATGGATAAAATTTTTAATACTATTCAGCCACTGCTTTTTTACCGTAAAGACGCTGAAACGCAGAGTTTAATTAGTTTTGAGTTTTCTGTTTTTAATTTTGAGTTACTTAAAAATACAACTAAAAACTAAACACTCATAACTAAAAACTGATAAAATCTCCACTCTTTAATATCTTCACTTTATCAAAGTATATTGTTTTGTCTTTTCTGCGATTTTCTATCAAATAAATTTTTTCTAATGTTGAGTAATTAAATCTTTCAAAGTCCCAATCTTTTCTAATATCCCAGATAATAACATTTGGTTTTGAAGTAATAATGATGTTTGTATCAATCATTTGGCGGGCAATGAAAAATTTTTTGTTTTTGAATTGAATTAAATTAAATGGATAAATAGAATATTTATCAATACAATTTTTCAAAAGTAAATTTTTTGCCCAATAATTCAAATCAGCAGAATCAAGTTTGTTGAATGTGATGGTATTTTCTTTTTGAATCCAGCAATTGAATTGCTTTTTATCTACATACAGATAAATCTTCTTTTTTTGATTATTCATTACATACATAAAATGATGAGCAAAAATCCATATTGCTATTGTTCCAATGCAAAAATTAAAGAGATGAATCCAATGCATTTCCTTTTCTATAACTTTTCTAATAAAAATAGAAATTCCAATTATCAGCACAGATAAAACAATGCCATCTAAAAAATTAAAATGTATCCAATCAAAGTATGTTTTTGTATTTGCAATCCAATTATTTAAATAAATCATTAATGAAATAAGGTAATTCAAAACAATTGACAAAAAAGACACAGGAATAAGTGCTGAAATAGCAACAAACATAATAATTGTAGAAAGTGGAATAATGATGATGTTAGCAATGAAAAACAAAAATGCAAATCCATGAAAGTAATATAAAGAAAATGGCAAAGTGCCTAATTGTGCCCCAATTGACATACTTACAATGTCCCAAATATCTTGAATAATTTTATTTTCAAAAATCATTTTTGGTGAAAAATAAACGATACCAATCATTGCAGAAAAACTTAATAAAAATCCTACATCATTGATGTAAAAAGGATTGTAAGCCAATACAAAAAATGCTGCAGCGGATAAAACATTGAGTGGATGTAAAATTCTATCTGTATAAATATGTTGTTGGACAACTATTAATGTAAGCATAATTGCCGCCCTTACAATAGGAGGTGCAAAGCCAGATAAAAAAGCATAAAAAAACAATATGAAAATTGTCAAAATTATTCTTGTCCATCTCCATCTTTTGTATGGATCAATCAAAGAAAAAATAAAAGTAATTAATAAAAATAATAATCCTGTATGAAATCCTGAAACCGAGAGAATATGCAGTGTACCTGAATACACAAATGATTGAATAATATCATTATCTAACTCATCATCAAATCCTGTTAATAATGCAATGGCAATGCTTTTATTTGTTTCGTTTAAATAAACATTACTCTTAAAATACTTGATAATTTTGTATCTTGTTATCAAAGCCAATTCTCTTATATCTGATATTTTTTGTTTATGCAAAAATTTTAATTCTGATTTATTTTTAATGTAAGCAACATAATAAACATCTTGTTTTTTCAAGTGTTCGGCATAATTGAATAAATAGGGATTTTGAGAGGATGATGGTGCTTGCAATTTTGCAGACAATAAATAATAAGCATCAGGTTGATAAATACTATCTAAATCAAATGAACTATACAACAAAATATCACCTTTTACATTGTCCCATTTTCCTTTTTGTGCATCATAAATTTTGAATGACTTAACAAATAATTTGGAATAACGATCTTTATGAACTACTACATCTTTTGGTTTTACAATGATTAATTGAGTTTTATCAGAAGAAATTTTATTTCCAATAAAACTTGAATGATGAGATAAATCCTGATAGTAACACAATTGATAGCCCAATATAAACAAAGCAATATCTGCAACTAAACTAACAATTGTTTTTAAATTAAAATAAAATTGTGCAATGACCAGCAATACATACAAAACAATAATTCCCGTAGAAATATAAAAGTTTTCTAACTTAAACGGAACAAATATTTCTGAAAAATAAATGTAAGATAAAATGCCCGCAATAAAAGAACCTAAAAGGCGAAGCAATGGAAAACGAGCAAAAGCCATTTGCTACAGAAAACAAACATTATTTTTTGTTTGCAGAACCGTTATTTGGATTTAAATTGATATTTCCAATAGCCATCAGTTGTCTTAAAGTTTTTTCCATACCTTCGGTGCTACCATCTAAAAATATAATGTTGCCTTTTCCATGTTCAGCAAAGTTCTTAACAGATTCTGTCCACATACTAAATAAAATCAAAGAAGCATCTAAATTAGCGTCCTGCATTTGTTGAGCCGCAAGAGCCATACCTTTTGCAACTTCCTGGCGGAAAAGAGCAATACCCTGACCTCTCATTTGTGCGGCTTCTTTTTCTGCTTGAGCAGATATTTTAATAGCATTACCCTCTGCTTCTGCGGCTTTTGTCTTAGTGATTAAAAGTGCTTGTCCTTCGTTTTCTGCCGCTAACTTTAAGTTGTTACTTGCCACAACTTTTGCCATACTACGCATTACTTCTTCGTCAAAAGTAATATCGTTGATTTGTAAGTCAATTAAATGATATCCCCATTCTTCTAATGTTTTATCTAATTGTTGTTTTACTGCTTCTACAATTTCTCTACGCAATGAAAGAATTTCTGCTTGTTTTTTAGTGGCTACAAATGAACGCACCGAACCTTCTACCGTTCTTACTAATGCCTGCATAAAACTTTTTTCATCAATAAATTTAAATGCAACATTTTTAATAGTTTCCTCTCTTTGGTCTAATACAGTGTATAAGAGCATAGCAGTAAAATTTACATTTGCCTGATCAGAAGTAATGGCTTGAAACCCTAATTCTACGCTTCTGTTTTGAATAGAAATTACTCTGAATACTCTTTCAATAAAAGGTATTTTCAAATTAAGCCCAGGATGCAATACGCGGCTGAATTTTCCGAAAATGGTAAGCACTGCTACTTTACCTTGTTGTACTACTTTGAAGCCATCCCATATTAGTAAAATGATGGCGATGATTAAAATACTTGATATACTCCACATAGTTGTAATTTTTTTGCAAATATATAAAATTTTTTAATATCAAATTTTTTTAGAGGGGTAAAAAATATCATTTAGCACATAATGATTTTCACACAATGCACTTAAAGAAATTATACCATAACAATCTGATTTCTGAATATTTTATAATAATAATATTTTTTCTCACTTTTTTTAGAAAAAAGTAAGCAAAAAATCTCATCCTGCGAGCTAACTCCCCGCTCTGTTTTTTGTAAGAATTTCAGGCAAGGTATGGATAATGCTGTCATCTTTGTTGAAAGAGTTCCATTTGTTTAACCGCTTTTCTACACTTTTAGAATATCAAAAGTTTATTCAGCATTATCAACGCAAGCGCCCTTGCCGAAATTCTAGACAAAAAACATTCACACCCTCCCACTGACGCAGGATGTGTTAAGTGGAATTTTTTTAATTGATTTCATTAAACAATGACTTGTATTTCACCATTTTATGAATTTTGCTAATGATTTTTGGAAGTTGAAATAATTTCATTTAAAATCTTTGCGAACTCGGCGTAATTTTACTTTGCGGACTTTGCGTGAGATGTATCTTTTTGAAACATCTGAATAGAAACAGAAAAAATAAAAAAGCCCCTCAATATCTGAAGGGCTTTTGGTACATCTGAAAAGATTAATTTTTTCTTTACACCGCTAAGACGCGAAGGCGCAAAGAAGATTAATTACTTTTTCTTCATAGTGCTCACACTGTCGGTTTTAATAATCACTTGCACATTTTCTTCATCTTCTTCACCATCACATTCTTCTTCATCGCAGCAAGCAGATTTGCTTTTTTCGCATCTTCCACCACTGCAATTTTCATCATCTCCACAACATCCGCCTTTGTACATTCCATGATGATACATCATCATTGGAGGTCTTCCACATTGTCCACCATGACAGGAATTGCATATGCAACGCAATGAACAGCAAAGCATACCTCCAAGTGCAACGATAACAATGAGCCATCCTGCCACTTTAAAAGGCCATTGCAGATTTTCCTTTTGTACTTTGTACAGCAGCATTACTCCTGCTGCGAATGCTATTAACCATAAGGCAATAGCAATACTTGTTACACATCCCATAGTTTTAGTTTTTATTGATTAATAGTGCAAAGGTAGGAATTTTTTATTTAGGAATAGAAATTTTTTAAAACTCAACATACCATCTCACTTTATTCCAATTCTCTTCTCCTAATTCTTGTTTTAATATTTGTGTAGAAAAGTTCGTCTTGTTTTTTTGAAGTTGCAATATCTTTATTACCATTTCTTTTGTAAAATACGGATGTCTTATCATTGTCTTGAAATCTGCTGTTTTGATGTTTATTTTGTGAATAAGCGTGGTATCTGCTTTAAGTTCATTATTTCTCAAAACAAAATTAAAAAGCGAATCATTTAATCCGTATACTTCTTTGAGTTGATACACAGAATAAAATCCTCCTAATCTATTTCTGTATTTGATTATTCTAACGGATAAAGTTTTTCCTATTCCTGATAAATTTTCTAATTCTAAACTATCTGCTGAATTTAATTCTGCGTATGGCTTTGATTTAGTTGGTTTGTAGTTTGTTTTAGTAGAAAAATTTTGAGTATTGTTTTTTGAAGTGTTATTATTGTCTATTAAGATATATGGTTCTATTCTTTGATAAATAGAATCGTTCATTGAATAAATTTTTTTCAATGATTCTTTTGAATAAAACTTTCCACCTGCATTTCTATATTTGATGATATTTTGAACAATTTTTTCAGGTAGTCCAATTTCCTGCAATTCTTTTTCAGAAGTAAGATTAGGGTTGAAGAAAAATAGTGTGTCTTTTTTGGTTACGGAAAAATTTAAGGATGTATTTAAATCAGGTTTTTCAAATTTTTCAATTTCTAAATTAGCAAAATAAATAACTTCATCATCTAATTTAGGAACATAAAGCCACTTGAACAGAACAGATGACAAAAGAAGTATTAAAACTACTATTGTTCCTCTCCTTTGGGTTTTATTTAATGTATACCATTCTTTGATAAATTTTTTAAGCATTAAAAATTTAGAATTGAAATTATTGCTACAAAATTAAATGAAATATATCAATTAGAGAAATATACCAAATGCACTTTAATTTCTGAAAAAAATTCCGCTTCAAATCCTTTAATGCAGACCGATAGCGTCAGTACCACCTGAATATTAAAATATTTTGTAATTGAAAAAATAAGTATATTTGTAACCATTAAAAATGAAACACGAATTAAAACTCAAAAAAACAACATCGCGTATCTACCTAAATTGGCTGGATTGGCGAAAGATTTATTGTTAGTTAGCGGGCAGCTTAAAAGACTACACCAAACATTAAACAATAACAAATAAATGCAAGCAAAAGAGACCAAACTGCAAGACATATTAGAAGGAACGAAGCAATATGTTATTCCACTATTTCAACGCACTTACAGTTGGACAAGCAAGGAATGGGAAGTTTTGTGGAAAGACCTTGTTGAACTTTGTGAAATGGACAATCCAAGAACTCATTTCATGGGTTCAATTGTGAATATGCCGACAGTTTCCGTTCCTGAAGGAGTAGCTAAATATTTATTAATTGACGGGCAACAAAGATTAACCACAATATTTATCCTATTGACTTTATTAAGAAACAAGGCAAGAGAAAACAAAAATGAACGGCTTGCAGATGAAATAAATAATACCCTGCTTGTTAATCAATACAAAGACGGAATAGACTATTATAAATTAATGCCAACTCAAGTTGACAGACCAACATACCAAAATTTAATAAATGGCATAGCTAATGACGAAGAAAATCAGCTTACAAGATGTTACACTTACTTTGAAAAAAAATTAAAACAAGTTGAATTAGAACCAGAGAAAATAAAAAAGATAATTACAAGCTATTTTTCAGTTGTAAGTATTGTCCTTGATGCAGACGATAATCCATATTTGGTTTTTGAAAGCTTGAATGCAAAAGGAAGACCGCTTACACAAGCCGACTTAATTAGAAATTACTTTTTTATGCGAATTCACATTGACAAGCAAGAAGAAGTATATAAAAATTTCTGGATTCCTATGCAGACCGCTTTAAATGAAGACCTAACTGAATTCATCAGACACTATTTAATGAAAGATGGCAACATCATAAAACAAAGTGATGTTTACTATGCCTTAAAGGACAGTGTATCTACTTCAAATGCTATTGACTATTTAACTGAACTCAAAAAATATTCTATTTACTATCAAAGAATCAAATACCCTGAATTTGAAAAGGAACCTGAACTTGAAAAGATGTTTAGACGCCTAAACAGAATAGAAGTAACGACTGCGTATCCATTGTTACTAAATTTCTACAACAACTATGCAGACGGAAAGATTGACAAAAATGGCTTTGTAACTATCTTAAAAACTTTAGAAAATTACTTAATTAGAAGATTTGTGTGCAATATTGCCACAAATCAACTAAACAAGATTTTTCCAACTGTTTACCCACTCATTCAATCAAAATATTCAGACAACATAATTGAAGGATTCAAAACCATTCTTCAAGGCAAAGGGTATCCAAAAGACAATGAATTTATTTTACGTTTTCGTGATACGAAATTCTATGGAGGGGGTGACAGGGTTGTTAAAACAAAACTGATACTTGAAACGATTGAAAGCAGTTTCAATCATAAAGAAACTGTTCCTTTTGATAACTTAACTGTTGAGCACATTATGCCTCAAACACTTTCTGAGTGGTGGCAAGAACATTTAGGTGAAGATTGGGATGAAACACACGAACTTTATCTTCATACTATTGGTAACTTGACATTAACTGCATACAATACAGAACTATCAAATGATGACTTTCCCACTAAAAAGAAAAAACTTAATGATAGCCATCTTGAACTTAACAAATACTTTACCAACATACCCAAATGGACTAGAACCGAAATTGAAGCGAGAGCTGAAACACTTGCAAAGAAAGCAGTTGAAATTTGGAGCTACTTCGGACAAGAAAATTCAACCCCAACAGACATACAGGAAGTTACCGGGACTTCGCCCGTAGGATTAAAAATCTTAGGTCAGCATTTTGAAGTTAATTCTTGGAGAGATGTAATGGAGAAAACTTTAAACGTAATTGCAGACTTAGAACCTGAAAAATTTGAAATTATAGCTCATAATTTCCCTAGATATATTGGCAGAGACAAGAACAAGTTTAGAGCAATAAGGAAACTTGAGAACGGCTATTTTATTGAAGTTAATCTTTCAGCCCAAATCATTCAGAAACTATGCTATCAAGTTATGGAGACAATTGAACTAGCATCTGACGAATGGGAGGTAATAACTCAATAGTATTGGAAAAAACAGAAGGCAGACAAGCTCACACACATTTTGCGTTATAGGTGTGAAATGGTTAGATTCAAGGTTATTTTTCTAATTTGGCTTAGGGGCTAGATTAACAGTTTTGTACTTCGAAATCTACCACTGTGCCAAGTGGTAATGCATTATACCTCATTTTATCATATCAACATCACATTCAGTTACATTTTTTTTTCCAGCGCTCAAAGCAAATGCTGAAAACCAAAATAATATGAGTTTTTACCAACACTTTAACATAAAAAAAATAAAAATTACTATTCTAATTTTCTCAAATCAATTGATACAACAAAATCAATTCCCCTGAAAATTTGGTTTTCTTTTTTCAAGGAATGCTCCCACGCCTTCTTTGAAATCTGCGGTGCCAAAAGATTTTCCAAACTCTTCAATTTCTACTTCATAACCATTGAGTTGTGGATTATATCCTGCATTAATGGCTCTAATAGCAGCGGCAATAGCAGTTGGTGATTTGGTAGAAATCTTTTTAGTAATTTCTAAACACTTACTCATCAATTCTTCTGGACGAACAACATTATTTACTAATCCCCACTGATAAGCATCTTTTGCATCAATCATTTCTCCGGTAATTATCATTTCAAATGCTTTTCCTTTTCCTACTAAATGTGCTAATCTTTGTGTACCGCCATAACCGGGAATAACACCTAAACCAACTTCAGGAAAACCTAATTTTGAATTGTCTGTAGCAACACGAATATGACAAGCAAGTGCAAGTTCTAAACCTCCACCTAATGCAAAGCCCTGAATAGCCGCAATTGTGGGTTTTGAAAAATTTTCAAGAAAATTAAATACTTTGAAATGCCCTTGCGAACTCATTTGTTTTCCTTCTTCTACTGAATAATTTGCAAACTCTGCAATATCTGCACCGGCTACAAATGCTTTCTCTCCTGCACCTTTAATGATAATAGCACGAACATCTTTATTTTGTTCTGCTTCTACTAATATCTCGTGTAAATCATCAATAGTTTTTTTGTTTAATGCATTCAATTTATCTGCACGATTGATAGTGATAAGTAAAGTAGAGTGTTCTAATAATTCTGTAATTACAAAAGGGCTTGTTACTACCATAATTTTTAATTTTGGGCAAATTTGAGGAAAAATTTTTGAATGTAGCAAGAATTTATGAATATTTGCGTTTTACTTTAAGACAAAATTTTTTCAAAATGGCTAAAAATAAACCCATTTCACAAGCAAAAGAGGTTTCTTTGTATCCAGATATTTTTGCTTCCTTACATCCATATTGGAATTGGATAAGTTTGTTGATGATTTCTTTTGTTTCTTTTTTTATTTTCTATGATTTTTTGATTCAGGAAAAATTATTTTTGTTCAAAGATATTGGAAGTGATACGCTTAATGGCGTTTGGCCTTATCATTATTTGTATGCTAAATATCTTCACAGTATTGGTATTCCAAAATGGTCTTTTCAGGAAGGTATGGGTCAAAGTATTTTTTCAGGTTGGCTTCGTGATCCATTTGAAATGATTGCTTATATTATTGGCACATCAGGTATTCCGCAAATTTTTATATACATAGAGGTTTTAAAAATTATTTTAGCAGGATGGGTGTTCTATTTCTTTTTAAGAATGTGGAAAATAAGCCCACTCGTAGCTACTTTGGGTGGATTGATGTTTGCTTATTCGGGTTTTATGATTATTGGTGCTTGCTGGTATTTGTTTACTTATGAAGGATTGATGATGGCATTAATGTTATATGGTTTTGAAAAAATATATCAGGAAAAAAATGGATGGTGGTTCTTTTTGAGTATTGTTGGTATTAGTATTTCAATGCCTTTTGATTTATATTTGTTTGGGATTTTTTTCTTGACTTATATTTTGTTTAGAATATGGCTTGATAAAAATTTTAATTGGCAAAATTTAAAACCTGTTGCTGTAAAAGTTGTTGTATTTGGTATTGCAGGTATTTTAGTAACCGGACCTTTTTTTCTGGAAACACTCAATCAACTTTTCAATAGCCCAAGAGGTACAGGTGAAAACTCTTATGCTTCTATGCTGTCATCTCAACCAATGTTTAGATTAATTGATAAATTGCAATTTGGAACATTTGTAATGCGTCAGTTTTCAAGCGATTTATTAGGTACTGGCAATCAATTTAGTGGTTGGTATAATTTTTTAGAAGCTCCTGTATCTTATTCTTCTATTTTGTCTCTTTTGTTATTTCCTTTAAGTTTCAGTTATCTCAACAAACATCAAAGAAAAGTATTTTTTGTGTTTTTGGGAATATGGTTATTTGCTTTGATATTTCCTTATTTCAGAACACTTGTGTGGGCTTTTACAGGTGATTATTACAGAGGGTTCTCAATGTTTTTTGTGATTATATTTGTTTTATATGCTTCAATAGCATTAGATAATTTTCTTCGCAATGGAAAATTAAATGTATTGTTGCTTATTTCAACATTAGTATTTCTGCTAATATTACTACATTATGATTATTTCAAAGGAACGCCAAATATGGCAGGGATGATACCCAAAAAAGATGATTCTGTGCTGACTATTGTTCAATTCTTTTTATTGCTGTATGTTGTTTTATT
This sequence comes from Bacteroidia bacterium, assembly GCA_035405785.1. GTDB lineage: Bacteria > Bacteroidota > Bacteroidia > B-17B0 > Aurantibacillaceae > BPGX01. The sequence goes on along the minus strand of DAONJS010000012.1, from coordinate 11,434 downwards.
ACTACTAATGCATTTTATCAAACAACAATGGATAACCATTTTATTAGCCATTTCATTGGTGCTTGAATTAATTGTTTTAGACAGATTATCTGTAACTCGCAGAGATGTGATGTATGTAAAAGAATTGAATGAAAAAGTAAGTTACAATGACTATACCGTAGATGCAGTTAATTGGATAAAGCAACAGGAAAAAAATCTGTTTTATAGAATAGATAAGGCAGGATATTACTCATCGGGGGCAATGCACGGAAGTTTAAATGATAATAGAATACAAGGATATTACACTACTTCTAACTACAACTCTTTTGCTCAATTAAATTATGTGAGATATTTCAAAACAATGGGCGTTATCAGTAAGAATAATGAATATGAGTCAAGATGGATTCCGGGATTGGTGGGACATCCGTTGTTAGAAGCACAAAATACTGTTCATTATGTTTTAATAAAAGCATTGATTCCACCACAATGGAAATTAATGTTTGATTCTCTTGGAATGCAAGGTGATGTGAAGATACTTAAACATAAATATGCTTTGCCTTTTGGTTATACATATTCCAGAATGATGAAATTATCTGACTTTGAAAAATTTCAACCTTACAAAAAAGAAATTATTGCATTTCAAACGGCAGTGTTAGATGATTCTACTTTTATTCGTTTATATAATCAAATACCACAATACAATTTGAAAGATACGGTAATAGTGGATAATTTTACATTTAATACTTTGCAAAGATTGAAAGATACTTTATCTGCTGAACATTTAGAATTAGAACATTTTTCTGAAAATTATATCAAAGGAAAAATCAAAGTGAGTCAAAATAAATTGTTGTATCTTTCTTTCCCGTATGATATTGGATGGTATTTCAAAATCAATGGACAACCAGCGTCTGCATTTAGAATCAATGGTGGAATGACTGGATTGTATTTGCCAAAAGGAGAATATACTATTGAAATGGAATTTCATTTGCCTTATGCTTCAAAAGGTTTAGTATTAACATCATTAGGTATTTTATTATTGGGATTTTGGAACATTTTCGGTAAAAAGTTTGTTGCTAAATAATCACTTGAAAATGAAAACTAATAAAACACAAAGTGCACCAAGATTTACTACAAGAAGGACACAAAGGGTAGAAAAATTCTTTGTGCACTTAGTTACCTACTTTGTGCAACTTTGTGGTTAAAAAATAAAATATAATGCTAAATAGAAACAAAAGTTTTTTAAAGAATAATTATGCAGTGGGTATTGAGAGAATTATCAGATGAAGAAAAAATCAAACAACAACAATTAGCAAAGGAATTAGGAATCAGCGATACATTAAGTCGTTTGTTGATATTAAGAGGAGTTCATACTTTTGATCAGGCAAAAAAGTTTTTTCGTCCTTCTTTAAGTGATTTGTATTCACCTTTTTTGATGAAAGACATTGATAAAGCAACCGACAGATTACATCAAGCCATTATCAATAAAGAAAAAATTTTAATTTACGGTGATTATGATGTAGATGGCACTACTGCTGTTTCTTATATGTATTTATTTTTACAGCAATTAACTGATAAAGCATTACTGGATTATTATGTGCCAGATAGATTTGAAGAAGGTTATGGTTTTTCAATGAAAGGTGTAGAGTTTGCAAAAGACAATAATTTTTCACTTATCATAATTTTAGATTGTGGTATAAAAGATCACGAAAAAATTGAATATGCTCAATCACTTAATATTGACTGTATTGTTTGCGACCATCATACACCATCAGATAAATTACCCAATGCTTATGCAGTATTAAATCCAAAAAGAAAAGATTGTCCCTACCCATTCAAAGAATTAACGGGCTGTGGTATTGGATTTAAATTGATGCAAGCGTATTGTAAAAAATTTCAACTCAATGCAGAATTGTATTTATCTCATATAGATTTACTTGCTACAAGTATTGCGGCTGACATTGTGCCTATTATTGATGAAAACAGAATTTTAGTTTTTTACGGATTAAAGAAAATAAACGAAAATCCATCGGTAGGTTTAAAGAAACTTTTAGATATTGCTTTTTCAAAAAGAAAAAGACCTGTTCGTGTGTCGGATATTGTTTTTGTAATTGCTCCGAGAATCAATGCGGCAGGCAGATTAGAACACGGTTCAAAAGCCATACAGCTACTTGTATCAAATGATGAATCTAATGCAGAGCAATGGGCACTTGCACTTCAGGAAGTAAATTCTCAAAGACAGGATTTAGATAAACAAACTTTAGAAGAAGCTGTTCAAATGATTGAGAGTGATAAAAATTACATTCAGAAAAAAACAACTGTTGTTTTCAAAGAATCATGGAACAAAGGCGTGGTTGGAATAGTGGCAGCAAAACTTGTAGAAAGATATTATCGTCCAACAATAGTTCTAACCGAACACGATGGTTACATTACAGGTTCAGCAAGAAGTATAGAGGATTTTGATTTATACGAAGCACTTTGTCAATGCAAAGAATTTATCTATCAGTTTGGGGGACATAAATACGCTGCTGGATTGAGTATTGAAAAGCATCAGTTAGAAAATTTTATCAATGCTTTTGAAAAAAGTGTCAGTGAAATCATTTCAGAAGATCAACAAAAAAGAAAATGTTATGCCGATGCTCATTTAGTATTAGATGAAATCAATCCTAAATTTTTAAGAATACTCAAACAATTTGAACCACACGGACCATCTAATCATCATCCTGTTTTTTGGATTAAAAATGTAAAAGATACGGGCAGAATGTATGAAATAGGAAATGGGCATTTAAAAATGTATCTTTCGCAAAATTCTTTTAAAGAATATCCGGCTATATTTTTCAATGGAATGGAATACTATCATCAACTTAAAGGAAAAACTTTTGATGCTCTTGTAAAAATTGACATTGAAGATGTTCAAAGCGAACATCCTGTTTTTAATTTAATTATTGAAGATATAAAAACACATTAAAATTATGAACTTTCAGGAACAATGGCAGGCATTATTTTCAGTTAGCGGACTTATCTCATTGCTTGTATTATCAGTATTAGAAATTATTTTAGGTATAGATAATATCATTTTTATTTCAATAGTAGCAGATAAGTTACCCAAACATCAAAAACAAAGAGGACGAATAACAGGACTAGCATTAGCACTTGTAATGCGGGCTATATTGTTGTTTTCTATTACATGGTTAGCATCGCTTACAAAACCCTGGTTTAGTGTTTTTAATTTATATTTTTCAGGAAGAGATATTATTCTTTTAGCAGGTGGAATTTTTTTGATTGTAAAAACGATTAAGGAAATCATTCACAAAATTTATTACGATGAAGAAGAATTGAGTATCAAAGGACAATCAACATTTTCAGCTATTGTGCTGCAAATTGTAATGATTGATATTGTTTTTTCTTTTGATTCTATATTAACTGCGGTGGGATTAAGCAGAAATTTCATCATTATGTTTTCAGCCGTGATTATTGCAATGATTTTGATGATGTTGTTTTCGGGTGTAGTGGCTGATTTTATCAATAAAAATCAAGGAATTAAAACCATCGCTTTAACATTCCTTGTGGTAATAGGTGGAATGCTTGTAGCAGAATCTGTTTTATCGGCTTACAATTATTCACTACCAAAAGATCAGCATATTGAATTAAATAAAAATTACGCTTATGCGGCATTAGCATTTGCTTTGATTTCTGAATGGATAAACATCAAAGAACAAAGAGTAAAGCGAGACAAATCTTTATTTTTAGATAATGATAAAAAACAATGAATGTTGTGGTGGAAAGAATTTTGGATAGTATTGAGATTGCTTACATTGAGAAGAGTAGTTAATTTTCTTCTACTAAAAATTAGTTTTGTTATTTCAAGAATTATTAAAAAACCTGTTGTATGGGCATATCCTTATGCTGTATCTATTGAACCCACTACTGCCTGCAATTTAGAATGTCCCGCTTGTCCCAGTGGATTAAGAGATTTTACAAGACCTACAGGCAATATGAAAGAAGAAACATTTGAAAATATTATTCAACAGTTATACAAATATCTTTTGCACATCAACTTTTATTTTCAAGGAGAACCGCTCATTCATCCAAAAATTTACGACTGGATTAAATTGACATCTCAAAAAAACATTTACACAATGATTAGCACAAACGCTCATTTTTTGAGTGAAAGAAATGCTGAAAAATTAGTGCAATCTAGATTACACAAAATAATTATTTCAATAGACGGAATGACGCAGGAAGTGTATGAACAATATCGTGTAAAAGGCAATGTAGATAAGGTTTTTGAAGGCGTTGAAAACATTTTAAGTGCAAAAGAAAAATACCATTCACGCACACCAATTATTGTTTTACAATGGATTGCTTTTGAACACAACCTTCATCAAATACCGATGTTTATTGATTATTGCAAACAGCATAAATTGGATTATCAAATAAAAACAGCACAGGTGTATAGCACAGAACAGTTATCAAAATTAGTGCCTAAAGATGAAAGATATTCTCGTTATCTTTTAGATAAAAAACAATTAAAGATAAAAGGCAAATTAGAAAATCATTGCTGGAGGATGTGGGCTTCTTGTGTATTTACACAGGATGGAATGGTAGTGCCATGTTGTTTTGACAAAGACGCTAAATATGAAATGGGAGATATTAAAACAACTACCTTTACTACACTCTGGCATTCTGAGCCTTACCAGAATTTCCGAAAAAAGATATTACAATCCAGACAAAGCATAGACATCTGTAACAACTGCTCAGAAGGTGCGAAGGTGTGGGTGTAGGTTCAAATAAAATTTATTATTTTTGTGCAATAATAAAAATATGAAAATTATTAAGAAATAAATTTTTAGTATTTTTGTATTAAAAATAACTAACCCATAAACTTATGAATATGAGGATTCAAAAACTTATTATTATAATTTTTATAGGTTTTTCACTTAAATCAATTTCTCAATGTATACAAGAAGCCGAAGATGAATATAAGTATAATATCAATCCATTACTAGAAAAGGCAAAAGAATATGGTTTAAAAGGTGATTATGATAATGAAATAAAACTATCAAAGAAAGCAGTTGATTTAACATTAAAAGTTGAGAAAAAACACCATTGTTTTAGCCCTATAGCGTTTTGGCAATTGTCAGAAGCTTATATTCATGTTGGAGAATATGCAAAAGCTTTACAATACGCTATGCAGGGGTATCAAATATCAGAAAATTTCTTTAAACAAGATGATTGTGCTGACTTTTCTTATAGTGCAATGAAAGTAGGAAATGTATATTTAGCAATGGGTGATGATTCATCTGCGTTAAAATACTATCAAAAAGGGCTTGATATATGTAAGAAAAATAGTATTGTTGTTATAGCTTTTATAAATATTAGTAAAGCTGAAATATCTATAAAAAACAATGATTATCAGAATGCTTCAAAATTATTAGATGATGCTGAGATAATCGCTAAATTTATAGGGGATACTTATGATGTTGCTCAAGTTATATTGTCTAGGGTTTATCTGCTGAGAGGGTTAATTTTATTTAATATGGGTCAATGTGATGATGCATTACCTAAATTATTATCATCATTACAAATTGCAGAATCAAAATTTGATAGAATTACAATGGGTAAATGTTTTTTTTACATTGCTTTGATTTATGATTTAAAGGCAAATTATGATGATGCTATAAGTAATTATTTAGAAAGTAGCAAAATTTCATCATCAATGGGCATGAAAGATATTCTTTATAAATCTAAAATAAAAATTTGTGATATACAATTCACTCAAGGATTAAGAGAAAAAACAATAAATACGATTTCCGAATTGATTAATACTTTAAAGAAAGAAAATTTTAATGAATTATTGGTTGATGCATATAATGCAAAAGCATTTTATCAAGGAGAAATGGGGAATTTAGAAGATTTACATTCTTTTGCAAATGCAGCATTATCAAAAGCAAAAGAAATAGAATATTATAGAGGCATTGCAGAAGCATATAATAACTTAGAAACTTATTATGAAATAAAAAGAGATTACAAATTAGCAAAAGAGCAAGCTATACTTGCCTTAAAATATGCAGAGCAGGTTAATTATTATTTAGTTATGTGTGATGCATTGAATGATTTGGGCGATATATATATGAGTACTGGTAAAATAGATAGTTCGTACTATTTCTACAATCTTGCATTACAGAGTGCAAATAAGGGATATATAAACAACTGTGGAATGTATAAAGAAGGTGTTATTGACTCTTACAATAAAATTGGTAATTATTACAAGAAGAAAGGCAAAAAGAATTTAGCTTATGAAAATTTTTTTAGAGCACTTGAATTATCAAAAGATATAAATTACGAACAAGGAATGATTGAAGCTTTAAATGGAATTAGAAGTATAAATGGTCTTAAAAAAGTTTCTTTTCCAAAAAATGAAAAAGAAAAAAAAGAATTTTTCAAGCACTTATACAATTATACAAATAATGACCGTAATAAACTCACATATGAATAGAATAAGGAAAATAACTTAAAAATGGATAGATTATTATTAAATGATGTAGGGGATGGTTTGAATTTAATAATTGAAAAAAGTGAAAGAAAACTTTTTGTAGATTTTGGAGGTAAAAAGATAGATCGCTCAAAAATTACTTGCATTAAAGATACTTTTTTGTTGTCTCATTTTCATTTAGATCATTATAATGGCTTCTTTAAAAAGATTTGTAAATCAAATTACCCTCATCCTTATTTCTTTCATCAACATCGTATAATTGATTTTTACTATCCTAAAATGCCTTCTTTTGAAGGTTCACAAGAGTTTCTTTATAGTTTATTTTCAATTAATATCTTATCATTATTAATGGAAGAACCAATTGAATTAATGATATTTAAGAAAGTGTTAAGAAATAATTTGTATAAGATAAAATTTAAACCAGTTTCAAAAGGGGATTATATATTTTTAGGAGGAAGTAAATTTGAAATTTTATGGCCACCAGAAAGTTTTAAAGATAATGATAATATTAAAAAAGTAATTAGTGTTGCTATAGAAAATTTTAATGAGGCAAAAAAGGAGAGTGAATTATTAAGAAAAATTTATGACTTAATTTATGAAGAGAGTAAAAATATAGATAATTTAAATATTGAATTAATTGAATCTATTATTTCTAAAATAGATAATGATAATATAAGAGAAAGAATAGAAAATAGCGAAAAAATTAAAAATGTTAACGAATCATTGAGAAGAGCTGCAAATAGATTAAGTATCTCTTTTCGTCAAGAAGATAACATTCTTTTTTTAGGAGATTTAGAATCTGATGAAATCAAAATAGTTATAGATGACTTAATTGAAAAGAAAAATATATTTTACGATGTTATTATAGCAGCTCATCATGGTACTCATTGGAATGAATCATTAAGAAATATTAAAAGTAATATTTGTTTGGTTTCTGTTGGAGACACTTTAAGAAAAAATTTACGCTACGAGTATAAATCTATTTCAAAAAAACTTATAAGAACTGACGAATGGGGAAATATAATTTTAAAAAAAGAAATCTCTGTTAATTAAATTATTGAATCGTTATTTTCTTTTAGGAACATAAATTTTGTTATTGTTGTTATTGTAATAATATTGTCCTCCTTTAGGGCCTGTATTAATTGTTTGTCCTTTTCCATAATTATATGCATCATTTGAATAATCTTTTGCACGATAACCAGTTTGATTTGTGTATGGATTTATATTGCCCTTTGTGGAAAAATTATCATGGTTTGTATTGTTTGATACCGTTTTGTAATGAGGTTGAACATAAGTTCCAGTGCTGGGTTTGTAATAACCTTGTTGAAAACGAACATTAGTATTTGTTTGTGCATTTAATAATAATGAAAAATTAAATAATCCAACAAACAAAAATGATTTTTTCATACCTTAATATTTTTCCACAAAAATAAGCAAAATCTTTTTATCAAAAAAATTTTGTTAATATTCAGGTATGTATATTTCTCATGCAAAGAACTCAAAGTATTTCGCAATGGTCGCAAAGAAATTTTGAACTTTGCCGGCTTTGCGTGAAATGTATCTTTAATTACTTTGAACTCTGCCTGAATATTTTTATTCAATCCCACTCACATCAATATCTTTAATACACTTAAAATGACCAAGTGGAAAATGGTTGTAGCCCAGTTTACTCTAAAGGTGGTAATTTGTTCCCTACTCACTCACCACTAACTTTTCAGTTTTAATGATTTTGTCGTTTTCAATGAGGTGTAGGAAATAAAAGCCCGCTGGTAGATTGTCATTGGATAAAGTGAATGTTTGCCCAGAAATGTTATTAATTTGTTTTACTATTTGCCCAAAAGCGTTGTAGATATTGATGGTAGCATTATTAAGATATTTATCAGAATTCAAAGTTGTTTGAGTAGAAAAAGGATTGGGGTATAAGGAGATATTACTTTCAAATAAATTTTCTTCAACATTTACAGCACACAAGCCAGTTACTTGAACGGGTGTAGATTTATAATTTGTTGTTCCATCGCCTAATTGTCCATAGTTATTCAACCCACAAGCCCTAACAGTACCGTTATTTTTTAGAAAAAGAGAATGAAAACCTCCTGTTGAAATGGCAATAATTCCAGATAGAGAAGGAATCTGAACGGGAGTAGATCTGTCAGTTGTTGTTCCATCGCCTAATTGCCCCCAAAAATTATTTCCACAAGCCCACACAGTACCGTCATTTTTTAGAAAGAGAGAATGATCCTCTCCTGCTGCAATGGCAACCATTCCAGAAATAGAAGGAATTTGAACAGGAGTAGATTTAATTGTTGTTGTTCCATCACCTAATTGTCCAGAACTATTCTTTCCGCAAGCCCAAACAGTACCGTTATTTTTTAGAAAAAGAGAATGAGCAAATCCTGCTGCAATGGTATCAATTCCAGAAAGAGAAGGGATTTGAACAGGAGTAAATTGATCAACTGCTGTTCCATTACCTAATTGTCCCAAATCATTAAGTCCACACGCCCACACAGTACCGTCATTTCTTAGAAAAAGAGAATGACCATATCCTGCGGCGATGGCAACTATTCCAGAAAGAGAAGGAATCTGAACAGGAGTAGATTTATTAATTGTTGTCCCATCTCCTAATTGACCAAAAGAATTATCTCCACATGCCCACACAGTACCGTCATTTCTTAGAAAGAGAGAATGGTCACCTCCTGCTGCAATGGCAATAATGCCGGAAAGCGAAGGAATCTGAACAGGAGTATTTTTATCAGTTGTTGTTCCATCGCCTAATTGTCCAGAACTATTTTTTCCACACGCCCACACAGTACCGTTATTTTTTAGAAAGAGAGAATGAGAATGATAACCACCTGCTGCAATGGCTACAATTCCAGATAGTGAAGTAATTTGAATGGGAGTAGATTTATCAGTTGTTGTTCCATCACCTAATTGTCCATAATAATTATACCCACAAGCCATAGGTATTCCATTATTGCAAAGAAAAAGGGAATGACTTTGTCCTCCGCCGATAACTTGGGAGTAATAGTTAGTAGTGTTTAGCATAGTAAAAGTGCTAAAACAAATTGCAACTGAAAGTTTTTTTAATTGGATAATTTTCAAAGTTTTGCTGATGTGGTTTTTAGTAATCATTCCGCTTTCTTTTGCCTTTTTGAAAAGTGAAGTTAATGTTGTTTTCATAATTTTTGTTTTTAAGGGTTAGTGATAAGTTTTATGCCATAAAAATAAGCAAAATTTTTTATTTCCAAAAAATTTTTTATTCAATCCCACTCACATCAATATCATTCATACACTTAAAATGACCAAGTGGGCAGTAGTTATGGCCTAGTTTACTCCAAAGGCGGTAATTTGTTCCCTACTCACTCACCACTAATTTTTCAGTTTTAATGATTCTATCATTTTCAATGAGGTTTAGGAAATAAAAGCCCGCTGGTAGGTTGTCATTGGATAAAGTGAATGTTTGCCCAGAAATGTTATTAATTTGTTTTACTATTTGCCCAAAAGCGTTGTAGATATTGATGGTAGCATTATTAAGATATTTATCAGAATTCAAAGTTGTTTGAGTAGAAAAAGGATTGGGGTATAAGGAGATATTACTTTCAAATAAATTTTCTTCAACATTTACAGCACATAAGCCAGTAACTTGAACGGGTGTAGATTTATCACTTGTAGTTCCATCACCTAATTGTCCAAAAATATTAAGGCCACAAGCCTTAACAGTACCATCATTTTTCAAGAAAAGTGAATGGTCGTATCCTGCTGCAATGGCAACAATTCCAGAAAGAGAAGGAATTTGAACGGGAGTAGATTTATTTGTTGTAGTTCCATCGCTTAATTGTCCATAATAATTATCTCCACAAGCCCAAACTGTTCCGTTATTTTTTAAGAAAAGAGAATAATTATCTCCTGCTGAAATGGCTATAATTCCAGAAAGAGAAGGAATTTGAACAGGGGTGTATTTATCAGATGTAGTCCCATCACCTAATTGTCCATAAAAATTATACCCACAAGCCCAAACCGTACCATCATTTTTTAAGAAAAGAGAATGACGACTTCCTGCTGAAATGGCTATAATTCCAGAAAGAGAAGGAATTTGAACAGGAGTAGATTTATTTGTTGTAGTTCCATCGCCTAATTGTCCATCACCATTAAATCCACAAGCCCAAACAGTTCCGTCATTTTTTAAAAAAAGAGAATAACTAGATATGTATGCTTTACCTGCTGAAATAGCAATGATATTAGATAGAGAGTTAATTTTTACAGGTATTGATTTATTGTTTGTAGTCCCATCACCTAATTGTCCATTATTATTATCACCACAAGCCCAAACCGTTCCGTCATTTTTTAAGAAAAGAGAATAATAACCTCCTGCTGAAATGGTTATAATTCCGGAAAGAGAAGAAATTTGAACAGGAGTGTGTTTATCAGATGTAGTCCCATCACCTAATTGTCCAAACATATTTTCACCACAAGCCCAAACCGTTCCATCATTTCTTAAAAATACTGATTGATTATAACCTGATGATACTGAAATTATTCCAGATATAGAACTTACCTGAATTGCCGAGGTTTTATCAATGATAGTACCATCTCCCAATTGTCCGTAAGCATTATAACCACAAGCCATTGGTATTCCGTTGTTACAAAGAAAAAGTGAATGACTTCCTCCACCAGAAATAACTTGAGAGAAACAATTAATGATGTTTAGATACATTAAAGAACTAAAGCAAATTACTATTGATAATCTTTTTAACAAAGTGTGTCTAATGATGTTTTTTTCAATCGTTTTGATTTCAATAACTTTTTTGAAAATTAAAGAAAAAATTGTATTCATAATTTTATTTTTGAGGTTAGTGATAAATCTTTACATTAAAGATATAATCTTCACAAAAATAATCAAAATCTTATACTTACTAAATTCAACTAATAAATGCAACTTTTGGAGTAAAAAAATTATATTTTTCA
>DAONJS010000011.1:0-91572 GCA_035405785.1 Bacteroidia bacterium | reverse complement strand
GTAAAAAGTGAACTTTTTGTAATGCTTATCTGCCTTGTGTTTTCGGATGATAGGGAAAATAAATGATATTTTGTCTAAAAGTTAGTTTTAATTTTTTTTGAGGAGTTTAATATAAAGATGAAAGGTATGAGAAGTGAAAAACGAATAGTTGAAAAGTGAAAAATGAAGCGTGAATAGAAGAGGCGATTCATAAATTTTCTTAACAGCCGTCATTACGAGTGTAATGAAGCAATCTCAAATTTCAATACGAGATTATTTCGCCGCTTTTGGCGGCTCATAATGACGACCTTTTTCAACCCGTCATTACGAGCGAAGCGAAGTAATCTCAAATGTATATTCCTTCACCTATTATGAGATTGCTTCGGGCTTATGCCCTCGCAATGACGGGTATTTTCAACACGAGATTGCTCGGACTATTGTCCTCGCAATAACGAAAATGCTTTTACCCTAAAAATGGATATCTATAATCTGTTGGAGGAACCCATGTTTCTTTAATAGTTTGAGGGCTTACCCAGCGTAATAAGTTTAATTTAGAGCCGGCTTTGTCATTAGTTCCGGATGCTCTTGCTCCTCCAAATGGCTGCTGTCCTACAACTGCACCGGTTGGTTTATCATTAATATAAAAATTACCTGCACTGTTTATCAACTTTTTGCATGCTAAATCAATAGCGTATCTGTCATTGGCCATAATTGAACCTGTCAAGGCATACACACCTGTTTTATCAACTATTTCAAGCATCTCTTCATAATCTTTATCCTCATATACATAAACAGATAAAATTGGACCAAATAACTCATTACACATTGTATAATAAGTAGGATTGAATACTTGAATAACAGTAGGTTCTATAAAATACCCAACACTTTTATCATACTTTCCTCCCATAATGATTTTAACATCATTTGATTTTTTAGCATTTTCAATATGTTGAGATAATTTATTAAAACTGTCTTCATTGATAACTGCATTGATAAAGTTTGAAAAATCTTCTACACCGCCCATTTTCATTGACGCCAAATCTTCTTCCATGTATTTTTTTACATCATTCCATATACTTTTTGGAATATAAGCACGGGAAGCGGCAGAACATTTTTGGCCTTGATATTCAAATGCTCCTCTTGAAAGGGCTACTGCTACTTCTTTTGGATGAGCAGAAGAATGAGCAATCACAAAATCTTTTCCTCCGGTTTCTCCTACAATTCTTGGATAAGAACGATAATTATGAATATTATTTCCTATTTGTTTCCAGATGTTTTGAAACACTTCTGTAGATCCTGTAAAATGAATGCCTGCAAAATAGTAATGAGAAAAAATCACTTCTGCTGCATCAGGTCCGCTTGGATAAATTAAGTTAATAACACCATCAGGTAAGCCCGCTTCTTTCAGTATTTCCATAATCACATGAGCACTATACACTTGATCATTACTTGGTTTCCAAACCACAACATTACCCATCATTGCTACGCTGGTTGGTAAATTTCCTGCAATGGCTGTAAAATTAAATGGTGTAAGAGCATATACAAAACCCTCTAATGGTCGCCAAATCATTCTATTCCACATACCAGGGGCAGAATTTGGTTGCTCCTGATAAATTTCTGACATAAAATAAACATTGAATCTCAAAAAGTCAATTAATTCACAAGCACTATCTATTTCTGCCTGAAAAGGATTTTTACTTTGACCAAGCATTGTAGCGGCATTCAATTTATAGCGATATTTATGAGCAATTAAATCTGCGGCTTTCAAAAACACAGACGCTCTTTGTTCCCATGATAATGCTTCCCATTGTGGTTTTGCTGCCAGAGCAGCATCAATGGCTTGCGTTACATGTTCTTTACTACTTTTATGAAAATATCCTAATGTGTGTTTATGATCGTGTGGTGGGGCAATTCTTACTTTATTTCCACTACGAACTTCTTTTCCGCCGATATACATTGGAATATCTACTTCTTTACTTCTCCATTCTGCAATAGCATCTTGCAATTTTTTTCTTTCTTCTGTATTTGGTGCATATTGTTTAACAGGTTCATTTTGTGGCACTGGCACTTTAAAAAATCCATTATTCATACTATAAAATTTTGCGTGCAAAGATAGGTAAATTTAAAATGATTCCCTCTTAATTTCAAATGTGTATTTTTGCCCCTGCTATGAAAAATAAAGGTTGGATTATTGTTATCATTATTTTGTTGCCATCACTCATTTGGGTTTTGTTGGATGTAAGTTTGATAAAATCTAAAAAACTAAATTATTTTGGTCCTAAAAAATTAGCAGAAAATGGTAAAGACACCATTTATTATGCTGTAAAAAATTTGAAGTTTTATACAGATGATTTGATAGAAATTGAATTAGATACAAATCATTATAAAGTTTTCATCATTGATTTTATTAAACCAGAATATCTAAAAGATAAATTTCGCATAGATCAATTTTTATCAACAGAACATTTTAGTCCAGAAAAAATATCTCATATTCCTATCATTTTAGTATATCCTTTTCATCATAAAGACAGCGTTTTTCACTTAAAGGACTCTTTAAAAATATCCTCTCCAAATGTGCAGTCATTATACTTACCAGACAGTTTATTTAATAAAACACTGAAACAGTTTTTTATACAAAAACCATATTATGTAGATTATAGTTTTGCAATACTGATTGATAAAAACAGAAATATCCGTGGATATTACGATTGGCGTTATGCCGACGAAGTTAAAAGAAGTATTCAGGAATTTAATCATTTAATCATTAAAGAAGGATATAAAGAAACTTTAAACAAAAATAAAATTGAACAGAAGCATGAAAACACTCATTAAAATTATTATTAGTAGTAGCATTTTTTCACTCACTTTTTGCTCTACAGAAAAAAACAAAAATATTGAAGAAAAAAAATTGTTACTGCCAGTAATTGGAGAGAAAAAGATTTCAAAGGTTGGTGATAAAGTTGATACGATTTATCATACTATTGGAAGTTTTACATTAACTAATCAATTCAATGAAACTATTACAGATAGTGTAACTAAAAATAAAATTTATGTAGCAGATTTTTTCTTTGCTACTTGTCAAAGTATTTGCCCTAAAATGTCTCATCAATTAAGAAGAGTGCAGGATACATTTTTGAGCAAAGAAGATTTTTTAATCTTATCACACACTGTTAATCCAGAACACGACAATACAGAAGTATTAAAAACTTATGGCGATAAGTACGGTGCTGTAAAAGGTAAGTGGCATTTGCTAACAGGAGACAAAAAACAAATTTATGATTTAGCAAGATTTCACTACCTTGTAAATGCTGATGAAACCGAAGGAGAAGGAGATTTGTTTATTCATTCAGAATTATTTTTGTTGATTGATAAAGATAAAAGAATCAGAGGAATTTACGACGGAACTGATAGTTTGCAAGTAAATCAACTTATCAAAGATATTCGTTTGTTAGATAAAGAATACCAACAATGAGTGAATTGAGTATTGCCGTAAATGTTCGCCATCTTATTCCAAATAAAATGGAAGGAATAGGATGGTTTTCTTATCAAATGATGAAAAGAATTACACAATCTCATCCTGACATACATTTTTATTTTTTATTTGACAGACCGTTTAGTGATGAATTTATTTTTTCAGATAATATTACGCCTATTATACTTTCTCCACCTGCTCGTCATCCATTATTGATTTATTATTGGAATGAATGGTTAGTGCCAAATTTATTAAATTCAATTAAACCAAATGTATATGTTTCTTTAGATGGATTTATATCTAAACGGGCAAAATACAAGCAGTATGCGGTTATTCACGATATTAATTTTTTAATTTATCCTGAATACTTAACTTTTAGCATAAAAAAATTGTATGATTATTTTTTTGTAAAACATTCTCATTATGCTGACAGAGTAGGCACTGTATCAGAATTCAGCAAATCAGAAATTGTAAAGTATTTAAACTATCCAGAGAAAAAAATTGATGTGGTATATAATGCAAGCAATATAATACATGATGAAGACCTTGAAAGCATTGATTTATCAAAGTATTCAGAAGGAAAGGATTATTTTTTATATGTAAGCAGTATTCATCCAAGAAAAAATGTATTAGGACTTATCAAAGCATTTGAAGAATATAAAAGTATTTCACAGAAGGATGATAAACTAATTATTGTAGGAAGATTTTTTTGGGGAGAAAAAGAAATAAAAAATCACATTAAAACAAGCAAGTATAAAAACGATATTGTATTTACAGGAAGGTTAGATGATGCCGCTACTACACAATTAATGAAACATGCAAAAGCATTTGTTTTAGTATCACATTATGAAGGATTTGGAGTGCCTGTTATAGAAGCTATGCAGTTAGGCACGCCTGTTATTACATCAAACACCACATCTTTAAATGAAATAGCAGCCGATGCCGCATTAAAAGTCAATCCTAACAACGCCTATGAAATTGCTCAAGCTATGATAAAAATTGATTCTGATAAAGAGTTAGTTACTACATTGATAGAAAAAGGCAAGCAACGAGCAAAAGATTTTAATTGGGATAATTGTGCAAATTTATTGTGGAAGGGGATAGCAAAGTTGATTTGATTTTTACAATTCGTATTTAAGTTTAATTTTTAAATAATTGTGTGTATTTTTGTAACAAGAAATTGAATTACCCAAAATTATTTTCTCATTGCTAATAATCAAAAGATATGGAAACAAAAGAACTAACAAAAAAATCAGAATATTTATCTATAAAAGAAGCAAGCGAATGGGCAACGCATTATTTGGGTAAAAAAGTTACTCCTTCAAATATCTCTTATTTGATACAATATGGGAGAATAAAAAAAATGGGAGATAATGGATCTACTCTCATTCTTAAAAATGATTTAATTGAATATTACAAAAAAATAAAAATATCTAAACAAGAGATTTGGAAAAAACAATTAGGTGAAGATTTAAACTGGGCACTTTCATTTGAACAATACAAAGAAGCAGAAACCACCAAGCATGTTCACAGATTACACCCATATAAAGGCAAATTTATTCCACAATTAGTGGAGTATTTTTTAGACAATCATACTGATAAATTTAAAAAAAATGTTTATTTCAAACCTGGTGATATAGTATTAGACCCCTTTTCTGGTAGCGGAACTACAATGGTTCAGGCATGTGAATTGGGTATTCACGCTATTGGTATTGATGTGTCTGAATTTAATACTTTAATTGGAAATTGTAAAGTTGAAAAATATGATATTGATGATTTAAAAAAAGAATTAAACAGAATAACCATTGCTCTTAAAAATTTTGTAAACAATTCAAATGCTATTAAATTTGAAGAAGAACTTTTACTAGAATTAAACAAATTCAATAATAAATACTTCCCGGTTCCTGAATATAAGTATAAAGTAAAACAAAAAGAAATAGATGAAAAAACTTATGGACAATTAAAAGAAAAAGAATTTTTACCAATATACAACAAGTTAATTCAAAAGTACAACATTAAATTGCGTCAGGAAAAAGAAGAGACATTTTTAGACAAATGGTATTCTCAACATATTCGTGATGAGATTGAATTTGTACGTAAAGAAATTAGTAAGATAAAAAATACAAAAACAAAAAATTTAATTAGCATTATATTAAGCAGAACTATTAGAAGTTGCAGAGCAACTACTCATTCAGATTTAGCCACTTTAATAGAACCTGTTACCACAACATACTACTGTTCAAAGCATGGTAAAATTTGCAAACCATTATTTTCAATATTGAAATGGTGGAACACCTACTCAAAAGACACTATAAACCGTATTTTAGAATTTGACAAACTGAGAAAAAACACATATCATTTGTGTTTAACAGGAGATAGCCGAACTATTGATATAATAAAAGAAATTCGTAAAATCAATCCAGAGTTTGCATCGCTTATTCAAAAACAAAAAATCAGAGGTGTTTTTTCATCACCCCCTTATGTTGGCCTAATTGATTATCATGAACAACATGCTTATGCTTACGATTTATTTGGATTTAAGAGACATGATGAATTGGAAATAGGTCCGTTGTATAAAGGTCAAGGGCGTGAAGCACAATTAAGTTATATAGAAGGCATTAGCGAAGTTTTAAAAAATTGCAAACATTATCTTGTTGAAGATTATGATGTTTTTCTTGTAGCCAATGATAAATTTAATCTTTATCCAAGTATTGCAGAAAAAGCGGGTATGAAAATTGTGAATCAATATAAAAGACCCGTACTTAACAGAACAGAAAAAGATAAAGGAGCTTATGCTGAAATAATATTTCATTTAAAGGAAAAATAATTATAATTATGGATAGCATTGTAAAATCATATTTGAATAACTTTGTTAAAAAGTTTGGTATAAATGATCATTTATCTGAATCAGAAAAATTTGAGTATTTTTCCGCTTATACAATTCTTGCTCAGGAATTTAATAATAATATTGACAAAAACGACTTAAATTTAATTTCTACGGGAAAGGCCAAAGGAGTTGACACATTGGCTTTCTCAATAAACGATAGGTTAATTACTAATAGTGATGAAATTGAAAGCTTTGAGAATCAGTCGCTTTATGTGAATGTATATGCTATTCAGTCAAAAACATCAGGAGGATTCGAAGATAAAGAAATAGCAAACTTTTTAGATGTTGTTATTGATTTTTTTAATGATAACCCAATGTATAATATTTCAGAATTTGATGTATCAAGAGAAATATTAAAAGGAATAAAAGATAAAATCGGAAATGTTAGAGAAATTAATCTATTCTGTTATTATGTATGTTTAGGTATTAACCAGGAAAATAAAAAAACAATTGATGATACTATTAAAATAAAAAAAACATCTTTAATAAATTATGGTTTATTTAATTCTATTGAAATCTTATTAATAGATAAAGAAACATTATTAGCCAAACATAAGAAGGCAATAAGTCCGTTAAGGACTGAATTCAAATTTGAAAATAAAATATCTCTATCATCTATTCCTAACATTGATGAAGCGTACATTGGTTTTTTACCCTTTTCTGAGTTTAAAAAATTAATAATGGATAAAGAGCAGGAAAAGATAAAGAGTTTATTTAATGAAAATTTAAGAGATTTTTTAGGATTTGATAATCCTATTAATAAAAAAATAAAGGAAACATTAGAAAATAGAAAGTTTAGTGAGTTTTCTCTGCTTAATAATGGAATTACAGTTGTAGCTGAAGTTAATAGAGGAAAAGGGAATACTCTAATTCTTGAAAACTATCAGATTGTTAATGGTTGTCAAACATCAAATGTTTTATTCGAGTGTAGAAATATTAATGAAATTGATAATGTTTTAATTCCTTTAAAAGTTGTAATAACTAAGAATGAGGAATTAAGAGATCAAATTATATTATCGACAAATAGTCAATCAAGCTTTACAGAGGAACAGCTATTCGCAATAACACAATTTCAAAAAAAATTAGAAGATTTTTATAAATCTCAAAATGATAATATTTACTATGAAAGAAGAACTAATCAATATAGCGATTTATCTAGATCTCAAGTTATAGATATTAAGGAGCAAATAAAAAGTTTTATGGCAATATTTTTTGATATTCCTCATTTGGTTTCAGGGAATATTGGTAAAGTTATAATGAATTTTAAAAGTAAGTTTTTTCAGAGAAATCATGACCCTTTGCCATATTATATCGCCGGTTTGATTAGTAAAAAGTGGGAATACTTATTATCAAAAGATGAAACCAATTTTTACAGTGAATTTAATAAATTTCGTTACCATATTTTTATGGGTTTTAGATACTTGGTTGAGGACTTGAAGTTTCAAGAAGATTTTTTATTATATCCAAAACAATATTCAATAAAATCAGAAAGAGGACGTGAAAGTAGTTATGAAAAAATACTTAAAAATGTGAGAGATAATTTATTTTTTGAAGAAACCATTAAACTTGCAATTGAAATTTTTAAAAAAACGGAATATGATCGACCCAAAGCAGCTTATTCCAATCCAATAACTCAAGACTATATAAAACTCATTACGGAATACTTGAACTCTGAATAATAAAATTATGCTAAACGAAAATCAAAAAAAAAATATTGAAGAGATAATCATCTATTGTGTAAGAAAAAAATTTCAAAACTACAATCCGGAAAGTAACAATATGCCATTTCACTACCGACTGCTTGGCAAAGACAGAATGGCTTTATATTCCTTTATTCAATCCTTAAACACTACTTTTGGAACTTCAATTTTTGAGCCAGTTGCTGTTGCTCTTGCAAAAGAAAAATTTAAAAGAGTTGAGAAACAATTTGTTATTGGTAATGAAATAAAAGAGAGTTGTCAAAATATTATTCAAGCAATAATGAATGACCTTACAAATGGTAATTTACCTAACAAACAAAAAGAAACAGAGTTAATAAGAAAAGCGGCTTTGTCAGAAAGTAAAATAAATAAAATGAAAGTGGTGAAAGTTGATTTATTTGTTGAAAACTCAAATGGAGAACAATTTTTCTTTGACCTTAAAACCGTAAAACCCAATATCAGTAATTTCAAAGATTTTAAGAGAACCCTGCTTGAATGGATTGGCATTGCTCTTACACAAAACCCTGCTGCAAATGTTAATTCACTGATTGCAATTCCTTACAATCCTTATGAACCTCAACCTTATGAAAGGTGGACTATCAAAGGTATGCTTGATGATAAAAATGAACTTTTAGTTGGAAAAGAATTTTGGGATTTTTTAGGTGGCGATGGAGCTTATGAAGATTTATTAATTTGTTTTGAAAATGCTGGTATAACACTTAGAAAAGAAATTGATGACTATTTTTCAAAATTCAAATCAAGATAATACATCCATAAAACAATTTAAATTCAACTCTCCATTCATACATTAAAAATATCTTAATAAAATACTTACTCCAAACTATGCCATTAAAATTTTTGATTTTGTTCAGACATTACTTCAATTATTTACCGCTGAGACGCAGAGACGCAAAGTTTTGTTTAATACCTTATGAAAATTTGTGCAGATCTGAGCATAAAAATTTCTTTGCGTGCTTTGCGACTTTGCGGTTTAAATTAAACCTGATTATTAATAAATTTATTAAGATAATTATTGCTGTTGTGATAATGACTTTTATGTCTCTGTCTAAAACTTATGCACAAAATGATGAAATGGTAAATGGAAACAGAAAACCAAAAATATGGAAGAAGTGGAGACATAAAGAAAGATTTAATAGCGAACCCTTTAACCCTTACTTAAAAAAGAAAAAAAGTGAGTTGCCTTCTGCAAAAATGGCCAAACAAGATAAAAAAGAATTAAGACGACAAAAAAGATTGGCCAAAAAACAAATGCGTAAAAACAAAAAGGCCTATCAATCAAATTGATCAAATTTAAAAACATTGAATCCACCTGATTTATCAAAATTATTTTTAAATAATTGCTCTGCTACCCCTGAAATTATTGTATATACAGAGTTTTTATCTAATAGATTAGTTTATACATTAGATTTTTTAATCAAAAATGTTTGGCAAAAAAATTATATTCTCACTAATGAAATTTCTGAATTTCAAAATTCTGATAAATTAAAAATCAATTATTCTTCGAAATATCTTGAAAATGCAATTAATATCTATCCTTCTCAATTCCTTTTTTCAAAAGGTATTGATAAACACTATCAACCAAATTTTGACTCTCCTTTATCTACGCATTATTCAGAAGATATTTTTTCTGTTATATTCTATCACATATCAAGATATGAAGAATGGCAAAAAAATTTTTCTCCTGATATCCATCAAAGATTTGAAGCCCAAAGCGGTCAATTTTATTCTCAAATACATTCTCCATTTTTAGATGAACAAATTTTTTTATTTAAATCTTTTATTAAAAATCAATTTCCTTCTTTTGAAACAAATTATTTTTACAAAGAAATTTTTACTTTTGATTTAGACAATATCCTTGCATTCAAAGGCAAATCAGCATTCCGCAGCATTGGTGCTTTACTTAAACATTTACTGAAAGGTGAATTAATTTTACTAAAAGAAAGAATTAATGTGTTATCAAATAAAAAAAATGATCCTTTTGAAGAGGTATATTCTTTTATTGAAAATTTATCTCAAAATACGCCCATTATATTTTTTGTTTTATGCAGAAGTAATACAAAATTTGACAGAGCCGCAGAATTATCAAGCAAAGAAGTTACTCGTGTAATAAAACAACTTTCAACATTTGCACATATAGGATTACACCCATCTTATTATTCAATGTGTTCTCAGGAAATCATTCAATCAGAAAAAAAACTTTTAGAAAATATCATTGATAAAAAAATTATTTCATCACGACAACACTATTTGAGAACGGATATTGCTACTACACCAAAATTATTGTTATCTATAGGCATTCAATATGATTTTACAATGGGGTTTGCTTCTTCTGCTGGTTTTAGATCTGGCACTACATTTCCTTTTTATTATTATGATTTTGAAAAAGAACGAGCCACGAACTTGTTGATGATTCCTTTTTCAGTAATGGATGGAGCGTATTTTAATTATCAAAAAACTGATATTACTGCTGCGATTAAAAACATAGAGAATATTCGTGAAAAGATTAAATCACTTGGCGGCTATTTTATTCCGCTCTTTCACGAGATTACATTGTGTCCGTTATTTAATAATGATGCTGTTGAATGGAGGAAAGTTTTTACTACACCTTCACTGAATACCATTTAATCTTTTATACACTTTAATCAATGTCTCTACATCTTTTTTACAATACTCTGCTATTGCATTAAGATTTTTATCCTCATAATATACTTTTGCAACCATACTACCATCAATTTCATCTTTTGGTGAATCAATGCCAAATACATAAGCCAGCAAATCTAATGATGTGTAATTTTTGTAATCACCAAATTTCCACATATCCATTGTATCCATTAATATATCTCTTCTACCTGATTTTAATACATCTGGAACTGGTATATTATTGATAATCATTCTGCGACATAAAAAAGGAAAGTCAAATTCTCTTCCATTGTGAGCACATAGATTATATTCTGCATTGTATGTTGTAAAAACATGTTTGTAAAATTTATACAATGCATCATTAAATTCATTCAACAACGCTACCTCATCGTCATTAACAATTGTTTTAAGTCGTATATTGCCAGTATTATCAACATAACCAAGACCTATGCAAATAACCTTTGCAAATTCTGCATAAATACCTGCTTTTTTATATTGTTCTTCTGGTTGTATTTCAGGATTATATTTCCATTTAGAATCCCACAATTTTTTTTCTCTTTCATTAAGTTCTGAATAGTGGTATTTTACTGGGACTGTTTCAATGTCTAAAAATAAAGTTTTTTGAATCATAAATAACTTGATATTCTGTGTTTTTACCAATCTTCTGAATTTGTTTTAACTGGCATGGACATGGCGTCTTTTATATCTTCTGCCACTATGTTAGCATCTTTTATGGCTTCACCTTTTATTTTTTTCCATGTCATTTCAGGTAAAAACATACTTCCGCATTCTGCAATATCTTTGGTAATATCTCCTCCAGAATTTTTTCCATTGTCTGCAATATGTCTCACTTTATTGATGGTATATTTATATTTACCATCTTTCACTTCAATTTTTACATGCATTACAATTTTACCCGTAAAATCAAATTGAGGATTTAATTCTTTTGGTTTAATTTTAAATTCTACATCTGTTTCCACTCTTGTGCTACCGCCTACTGCATTTATTTTTTCGTATTTTGGATGTTTCTTTTGTGCCCATTCTGTGGCTCTTCCTAATAATTCTTTTGATGGAACAGAATCTTTAATAATAATTTCTGTAACAGTAAATCCATCATTATTTGTAATGCTTTGTTGTGCAAAATAAATAAAAGGTGATACAATCATTGAAATAAAAAACCACATTGTTTTCATATATTTTCTTTTAATTTATTTTTGGATATTTAAGAGGATTGCTTTCATACATTAAATTGTAAATAACATCAAAAACATCATCAGCACTTGGTTTTGAAAAATAATCTCCATCGCTTGCATACGCTGGTCTGTGCTCTTTTGAAGTAATGGTTAATGGTTTTGAATCTAAATACAAATACCCATTTTGTTCTTCAAGGATTTTTTGTAAAATATATGCGCTCGCTCCACCAGGAACATCTTCATCTAATACAACCAAGCGATTGGTCTTTTTTAATGATTCAACAATTGAATGATGAATGTCAAATGGTATAAGAGTTTGCACATCTATAAGTTCTACTGAAATATCATGTTCTTTAAGCCAGTTAACCGCTTCCTGAGCAATTCTAACACAAGATCCATAAGTTACGAGTGTAACATCACTTCCTTCTATTAAAACTTCTGGAACACCTAATGGCACTCTAAATTCTCCGATATTTGAAGGTAATTTTTCTTTTAATCTATAACCATTCAATGGTTCAATAATCAAAGCAGTATCATCTGATAAAAGAAGAGTATTGTAAAATCCTGCGGCCTGTGTAGCATTGCGAGGAACGCAAACATAAATACCTCTGCAGGCATTGATAATAGTTCCCATCGGAGATCCGCTATGCCATACACCTTCTAAACGATGTCCTCTTGTTCTGATAATCACTGGTGCTTTTTGAGTGCCTTTTGAACGCCAGCGAACGGTAGCTAAATCATCACTCATTATTTGTAAAGCATACAGTAAATAATCCAGATATTGAATTTCTGCAATAGGTCTTAATCCACGCATTGCAAGGCCAATGGCTTGTCCCACTATTGTGGCTTCTCTGATACCTGTATCAAAAACTCTTATTTCTCCATACTTGGCTTGTAACTTTTCTAATCCCTGATTTACATCTCCTATTTTACCACTATCTTCACCAAATATAACTACTTCTGGATACTTTGCTAAAATAGCATCAAAATTATCCCTTAAAACCAAACGAGCATCAACAAGAGGTGATTCATCAGAATATTCAACAGATGCAGGTGTAACCTTCAATGCACTCCATTGTGTTTCTGAATATAAATCAGAACCATAAATTTTCTTTGCTTCTTCAGTTTTTTCCTTTATCCAAACTGATAATTTTTGACGAGCAGGAGATTCTTCGTATTTACTTAATCTCAAAACTTTTTTTACAGTTTGATGAATATCTTTTCTGATAGGTTCTTTGATGGATAATAATTCTTTTTTTAATTGTTGAATTTGTTCTTTGTAAGCACTGGTTTCTGTAAGTTCGTCTAACCAATCACATACTAATTTTCTTTCTTCTAAAATAGGTGTCAAGTAATCATTCCATGCTTTATTTTTGGCTTCTAAAACTTTTTGTTTGGCTTGTTCTTCAATATCATTCAATTCACTTTCAGTTGCAAAACTGTTGGCTAAAATCCATTCTCTCATTTTTTTGATTCCATCAAAATCGGCCTCCCATTGTAATCGTTCTTTTGATTTATATCTTTCGTGAGATCCGGAAGTGCTATGACCTTGTGGTTGTGTAACCTCATCTACATGAATAAGAACAGGCACATGTTCATTGCGGGCAATGTATTCTGCTTTTTCATAAGTTTCAATTAGATGAACATAATCCCATCCTTTTGTATACAAAATTTCAAAACCTGGTGCATTTTTAGTTCTTTGAAATCCTTTCAATGCTTCGGAAATAGATTCTTTAATAGTTTGATATTTTTTTGGAACAGAAATGCCATGTCCATCATCCCACACAGAAACAATCATTGGGACTTGCAAAACGCCTGCGGCATTTAATGTTTCCCAAAATAAACCTTCTGAGGTGCTTGCATCTCCAATAGTTCCAAATGCAATTTCATTTCCTTTATTAGAAAATTTCAAAAATTCACCTTGTTGAAGTGCAGGATTATTTCTATAAAAATAAGATGCATACGCAAGACCTAATAATCTTGGCATTTGGCTTCCTGTTGGCGAAATATCTGCTGATGAATTTTTTAATTCAACTAAATTTTTCCATGAACCGTCTTCATTTAATAAATGAGTAGCATAATGTCCGCCCATCTGACGCCCACCGCTTGTAGGTTCAAAGTTTAAATCTGTATGTGCATAAAGTCCTGCAAACCATTGTTCAATAGTAAGAGCACCAATGGCAAACATAAATGTTTGATCTCTGTAATAACCGCTTCTAAAATCTCCTGGCTTGAAAACCTTTGCCATTGCTAATTGCGGAATTTCTTTACCATCTCCGAATATACCAAATTTT
Source organism: Bacteroidia bacterium (assembly GCA_035405785.1). GTDB lineage: Bacteria > Bacteroidota > Bacteroidia > B-17B0 > Aurantibacillaceae > BPGX01. The sequence continues at coordinate 77,386 of DAONJS010000011.1, read as the reverse complement.
GCTTTACCAGTAAGCACTTCTTTTCTACCCAACAAACTTGTTTGTCGGCTTTCATTGGCTATTCTGTAATCGTCTAAAACAATTTTTTTTAATTCTTCAAAACTAATGTTTTCTTTTTGTTGATGAGTAACAGACATCGTGATAAATTTTTGTCCCTTACAAACTTACAGAATATATTAGGTATTTGCAAATAAAAAATATTGCTATTTAAATTCTAAAAAATTCCACAATCATTTCATCCCGTAGGGATTTTTTAAAAAGGCAATTTGTAAATTGTCCTTTCTTTAAGGGTGTATAGCGATACGCCCCTACTTTTCAAAAAACGAAATAAATGTCATTCCTACAATCCTGTCATCCCTTCGGGATTTTTTTGATATATTACTATTATTATTTAATAAAAACTAAAAATGTCAGGGTGTATAGCGATACACCCCTACTAAAAATTATCTAACTCTATTTCACCTTTGAAAACAAAATCGGCATTGCCTGATAAAAAGATATTTTGAAAACCATTTGTTGTTTTTTCAAATTCAACTTTTAATAATCCTCCAAGTGTTTGCACATTGATACTATCTTTTTGTAATTGAAATATATTTGCTGTAACCAAAGCACAAGCCGTTACACCTGTGCCACAAGCAAGTGTTTCATTTTCAACTCCTCGTTCATAAGTTCTCACAATGATATTATCTTTATCTTTTATTTGTAAAAAATTGACATTGATGCCTTGTGTTTTGAAATCTTTATTATATCTGATTTTGCGGCCTTCTTCATATACATTAATGGTATTCACTTCTTTAACGGCTTTGACAAAATGCGGTGATCCGGTGTTTAAAACATAACCCTCTTCGTAAGTTTTAATTTCTGATACATTTTGCATTTGCAAACGAATATAGTTGGGCTTAATGACTTGTGCAAAGTGTAATCCATCAATGGCTTCAAAAGTGCATTCTTCTTTAATCATTCCTAATTTATATGCAAAAGATACAGCGCATCTTCCGCCATTGCCACACATTGAACTTTCTTTGCCATCAGAGTTGTAATAAATCATTTTAAAATCGTAAGTAGAGTTTTCTATTAATATCAAGCCATCTGCCCCTATTCCAAAATGTCTGTCACACAATTTTTCTATTTGTGATGTGGAAAGTTGTATTTGTTTTGCACAATTATCAATTAAAATGAAATCATTGCCTGCACCCTGATATTTGTAAAAGTTAATGATCATTTAATTCATTTTGGCTATAAGATGTTCGTCTTCAACTTTGATAAGTGGCTGAAAGGAATTTGTGTAAGACAACTGAAAAACTCGTTTATCGTATTTAATATACAATGTATTGTTGTATTCGTAAATATTGATATATGGGATATCTTCTAAACCATATAATACAAGTGCGTTGTCTTCAAAGTAATAGCCCTTGTTATTGAATGGTGTTTTTTTGAAAATGATTTGAATGGTGTTGTCTTTTATGATTTGTGGTATTTCAGCAATTTTAGTTAATGTAGTATCTGTATCATTATTATTTAAATGTATTATTTTGACTTCTTTTTTAGAGATAATTTTTTCTTCTATAACAGGAATGATTTCTTTTTCCTGATTTAAATTTTGTGAAGTGTCTTGAATGCTTTGAGATGTATTTGATGAGTTGTTTTTGTTTGTATATTTTTTAGTTTTATTGTTTTTTACTGATTCTTTTGCGTTTGTTTCTTTTTCAATGACTGTAATTTTTGGATACAATGTTTCTTTTAATTGAATTTGATAATCATTTATTTTCAATAAAAAGAAAGACCCTGTAATGATAATACCTACAAGCATACCAGATAAAAATGCAGGTATTTTTTGAATGTAATTTTTTATACTTTCCTTGATGTTCATATTATTTAGATGATTGAATTATTTTTTGAATTTCTGATAATTTGATAAGTGCTTCTAATGGTGTGATGGTATTGAGATTTAAAGCGTTGAAAATTTCCTGAATTTTATTCAATCTTTCATCTTCTAAATGAAATAAACTTAATTGAATGGGTTTTGAAGGAGCTGGAATGTTGTTTGAATGATTTTGATTCATTTGATGTTGTTGTTCTAAAATTTTCAATACTTCTTCGGCTCTATTGATAACAGTTTGAGGCATACCTGCCATTTTTGCTACATGTATTCCAAAACTATGTTCGCTTCCGCCTTCTTTTAATTTTCGCAAGAATACAATTTTACCGTCTATCTCTTTAACGGACACATTGTAATTTTTGATACGAGAAAATCTTTCTGCCATATCATTGAGTTCGTGATAATGTGTAGCAAAAAGTGTTTTTGGACGATATGGATGTTCGTGAAGATATTCTGCAATAGCCCAAGCAATTGAAATACCATCGTAAGTAGCCGTGCCTCTGCCTATTTCATCAAGTAATACCAAACTTCTTTCTGAAATGTTGTTCAAAATATTTGCAGTTTCATTCATTTCTACCATAAAAGTAGATTCACCAGAAGAGATATTATCGGTTGCTCCAACACGAGTAAAAATTTTATCTAATATACCTATGCTTGCACTTTCGGCAGGAACAAAACTTCCAATTTGAGCCATCAAAGCAATAAGGGCTGTTTGTCTTAATAGTGCTGATTTTCCAGACATATTTGGCCCTGTTATCATCATAATTTGACAATCAGATGGAGATAAATGAACACTATTTGAAATATAAGATTCATTAGTTGGCAATTGTTTTTCTATCACAGGATGACGACCTTCTTTAATAATTAAATCAAAAGATTCATTGACAACAGGACGAGTATAATTATTTTGTAAAGCATTGATAGCAAACGATGACAACACATCTAAAGATGCAATGATGCGAGCATTATTTAATATAGGTGCTGTGTATTGATGGATGGTTTCTAATAATTCATCAAACAATTTATTTTCTAATGCAAGAATTTTTTCTTCTGCATTGAGAATTTTTTCTTCATATTCTTTTAATTCTGGAGTAATGTATCTTTCGGCATTTGTAAGTGTTTGTTTTCTTATCCAGTCAGATGGAACTTTGTTTTTATGGGCATTAGTAACTTCTAAATAGTAACCAAACACATTGTTGTATGCTATTTTTAAAGAAGGGATATTGGTGCGTTGTATTTCTCGTTGTTGAATTTGTATGAGATAATCTTTTCCAGAATAAGCAATTTTTCGGAGTTCATCTAATTCAGAATTTACGCCATCTTTAATGGTTTTGCCTTTGCCAATTTGAGAAGGAGCGTCTTCTTCCAGATAAGTAGAGATTTTTTCTTTTAATAATTCACAGGAATTAATTTGTTCTGCTAACTTCAATAATGGAGTAAATTGAGTAGTAACCAGTAATTGTTGAATTTGCTGAATATAATGAATAGCGTTTTTTAATACATTGATTTCTCTTGGAGAAGTTCTTCTTGCTACACAACGAGCCATTAATCTTTCAACATCGCCAATGTGTTTGATATGTGTTCTGATTTTTTCAAGAAGAAAGTTATTTTTGAAAAAGTATTCTACTATTTCTAATCTTTCATTGATGGTGTTAATATTTTTAAGAGGCATTGCAAGCCATTGACGAAGCATTCTGGCTCCCATTGGATTTTGTGTAGAATCCAGCACATCAATGAGTGCTTTTCCGTTTTCGTGATTAGGCCGAAAGAGTTCAAGATTTCTTACTGTAAATTTATCTAACCAAACATAATCCGAAGCGTCTATTCTTTTAATAGTAGTTATGTGTTGTATTTGCTGATGTTTGGTTTCATTTAAATAATGTAACAATGCGGCAGAAGATGTGATAGCAAAAGAAAGTTCTTCTACACCAAATCCTTTGAGAGAAGTTGTTCCAAAATGGTGTGTGAGTTGCTGATAACCATTTTGAAAATTAAAATGCCAGTCCTCTAAATAATAAGTATAAAATTTATCTTTTAATTGTTGCTCAAACCAATCTTTTTTATTTTTGGAGAGTAAAATTTCACCAGGTTGTAAATTTTGAATAGTGTTTTCAATATGTTGCCAATTGCCTTCTGTAACAAGGAAATCGCCAGTTGAAATATCCAAAAACGCAATTCCACCTTTGTCTTGTTTGTCATCAAAATATAAAGAAGCAATGAAATTATTTTTTTGATGATCTAAAATTTTATCGTTGAGATGAAGACCGGGAGTAACTAATTCTGTGATACCTCTTTTTACAATTGTTTTGGCAAACTTTGGATCTTCTAATTGATCACAGATTGCAACACGATAACCCGCTTTAATAAGTTTAGGCAAATAATTATCTAATGCGTGATAAGGGAAGCCCGCTAAATCTACTTCCGATGCAGAGCCATTAGATCTTTTAGTAAGCACTATACCAAGCACACGAGAAGTTATTTTAGCGTCTTCTCCAAAAGTTTCGTAAAAATCTCCAACACGAAATAATAAAATGGCATCAGGATATTGTGATTTAATAGCATTATATTGTTTCATCAAAGGTGTCTCCTTTGAATTTTTATATGCAGAAGTATTGGATATATTTTTTTTTGTCATCGTTTCTTCCATAGAAAATTTTTCTGTGCTATAGCTTCAATAAAAAACTCTGTATAAATTTTAATTGAACAAAGTTACAGAATTTTTTTTGATGATTTACTATAAGAATTTTTTTGATGATTAAATGATTTAAAAATAAAAAGCCCTTCCGTCTGGAAGGGCTTTGAACACTGCTATTTACTCAGTGTTATTTTTTCTTAGCTGCTTTTTTAGTAGCTTTTTTTGCAACTTTTTTAGTAGCTTTTTTTGCAACTTTCTTTGTAGCTTTTTTCGCAGCTTTCTTAGCAGCTTTTTTTACAACTTTTTTTGCCATGGTTTTTTGTTTTTTAAGGTTTGCTACAAAGTAACAGAATTTTATTCTTACAATAAAATTTTTCTTTAAATTTTTTTCAACATAGTAATGTGGATATCAACATAAGTATTTTTTATAGTGAATGTTTTTTTCTCAAGATTTTAATGTTACAATTTTTATGTTTGCTTGAAAGTGTTGATTTTACTGATATTTCAGAGGATTAGAGTTTTTATTTTACATCTTTCCAATCTAAAATAACATCCCAGTTATTGATAAGTTTAATAGGTTTAGGATATAAAAAAATTTTTTCGGCTTGAGTGATTTTTTTCTGTTTTGAAAGAAAAACAGGTGCATCCCATACATAATTTTGATTTTCATCTTGAATTAATTTCAGTAAATAATTTCCGGGAACGATATTATTAAACTCTACGGATTGTTGATTGGATGCGGTTATTGGAAGGATAATGTATTTTGCATCAACAATTTTATGATCGGGTGTGCAAATTGCTACTATGTAATTTTTTTTGTCAGGAAATAAAATATTGACTTTTAATTGTGCGTAAGTTTCAGAATTGTTTGTTTTGATTTCAAATGTTTTGATTTCTGTTGTATCATTGGAATGTATTGATTTTACAGGTATTTTCAGAGTGTATGTCATATTTTGTTCAAGAGGATAAGAAATTACAATTTGATGTGGATATACTTGAAAATATCTTTTTTGAATTGGATTTAAACTATCTTTTTCTTTATAGAAAACAATTTTAGTTTTTGTATAATTAGTATCTATCCAAAAATCAGATGTTAATTTCACTGGCAAAAAATATGCTTGTTGATGGTTGTATTGATTTTGTAAATTTAATTGGAATGTTTTGTTTTTCCTTGTGTTTATAGGGATATTAAGAGTATCAATATGTGTAGAAGTTTTTATAATTAAATGTGCAGTATCTAAATGATGAACAAGTATTTTACAAGTATCAGAATAAGTTGAATCATTTAATAATAAAACATTGGGTTGAGGATTGAGAATTTTATATTTATCAGGAAAAGAATAAATTAAATGTATTAGAAATTCATTTGGAGAATAATATCTTTTTAATCCGTTTTTATTTGGTTTTTCTGTTGCAATTAAAAAAATGACAATGCTATCTGATACAGGTTTAATGGGCTTTTCTAGAAAGCCAATTTTTTCTTTTGTGGGATCATAAACAAAATTAATGTTGTTATCACTAATTGCAAAAATTTTGAAAGATTTATCAGGTAAGTTTTTCAAATAAAAATTTCCTTCTGTATTAGTTTTAGTAAAATAAAGTGGCTTTTTTGATAAAACACAAGAATCATTTTCTGATGCATCATACAAAGCAATAAGTATATTTTTTTCATTATTCAATGTAAAAGCATCTTTGACATTTCCTTTGATGAATAAACTATCAATAAAATCTCCTGTGCTAAATACATATTCTAAATAATCAATGGTATTTCTTTCTGTAAGATCTGCAATGGTTTTATTAAATATAATTTTGTAAGTAGTGTTGGATAAAAGTTCATCAGGTAAAATAATTTCAATCAATTTATTTTTTACAGAGTAATCTATATTCTTTGAAAGTTGTGGCACAATAATGATATTAGAAGGATTTAATAATTGCACCTTCTCATTAAACTGAAATGTAATTTTTTTGGGGTATATATTTTTTGAATAATTTTCAGGAGAAACTGAAATTAATTTTGGAGGAATGATGTCTTTCTTTCCACCAGTAAGTGGAACTATTTGAGCACAGCGAATTAAAAAGAACGAAACAAAAATCAATAGTATTTTAAAGTAAACTTTATTCGTCAAAAAAAATTTTTTGTTACTATAAAGAATTTTATATTTATTTTTTTGAAACACAGAGATCCACAAAGAAAGGCACAAAACACACAAAGGATTTACTAAATCTATTAACCCTTTGTGTTCTTTTTCTAAAAAATCTTGGAGATCTTTGTGGTTCATTAATTTTCATTTTAATATACTAAATAATCACTTATTTACCATTATCAATTAAAACAATTTTTCTAAACCTAAAACATAAGCAGATGAAGGGAGAAACAATTGAATGCTTATTAAAATGAATCTTGGAAAAAAATGCTTCATATCCCACATTGGTTTTAAATAAGAAAAACCAAATGCAGCAATAAGCATATCTAAACATAAAATGTATAATGCATAATCTCTGAAAATACCTGTAAATAATAGTATTCCACAGATTAATTCTGTATAAGCAGTAATATAAACACCAAACTTTGTAAACCAAAATGGAAATTTTTGTTCGGTGTTTTGATAATACATAATATTAGTTACTTCTTTTAAACCCACTCTAAAAATTCTATCGTATGCTTGAAAGAAAAATAAAATCGCCAACAACCATCTTGTTGTTATTTCTAATACTATCAAATTATTATCTGCAAAAAACATAATATGTTGGTTTATTCTTTAATGGCTAAATTTTCCTTATTCAAAAATATCTTATGTTTATTTACAATACCTAAAACATTACCTTTTAATTCTATACCAAAGAATGGAGAGTTTTGAGATAAAGATGAATTATCTTCTTCAGTAAATAGATATGTTTCAGTTGGATCAAAAATAGTAAGGTTGGCAATGTTATTTTCCTGAATGGTATGATATGGCAATCCTAAAATTTTTCTTGGTTGAATAGACAAAGCATCAACGGTAGTTTCAGTGTTTTCACTTTCTAAAATAGTATTAGTAGTTGGATATGCCGTTTGTAAATTAATCATTCCAAATGCGGCTAAATCAAATTCTACATTTTTACTTTCAACATCCTGCGGTTGATGGTCAGATACAAGCACATCAATAGTTCTGTTCAAAACGGCTTTTATCAATGCTTTTCTATCTTCTTCTGTTCTGATGGGCGGCATGCATTTGTAATTGGTATCAAAGTCCATCAAAACTTTATCATTAAAATATAAGTGATAAGTAGATGTGCCGCAGGTTATTTTTAAGCCCTTTGATTTTGCCTGTTTAATAATTTCTACACTTCTTTTACAGGAAATAATCGGAATATGCACTCTTACATTAGGGTAGTATTCCATTAATTCAATTACTTTTTGTAAGTAGGTAGTTTCTGCAATGTATGGAATGCCTTTTAATCCTAAATATGCAGAGGTTTCACTTTCGTTCATTTGACCATTGGCAGATAAATAATAATCATTGCAATGTATAATAAGAAGTGCATCAATTGTTTGAGCATAAAGCATCGCACGAGTTAGTAAGTGTGTATTTTTAATAGTGTTTTTGTAATCTGAAAACGCTACCGACCCACCTAATTTCATATCATACATTTCAGACAAATCTTCGCCTTTTTGTTGATGTGAAATAGTTCCTACAGGTAATACTTGTGTAACAGAGTTTTGACTTTGCTGAATTAAAAACTCTACAACTGGTCTGTTATGAATAGGAGGATTGGTATTTGAAAAAACGCAAACAGATGTAAATCCACCTTTTGATGCGGCTAATAATCCTGATTCAATAGTTTCTGTTTGTTCAAATCCTGGTTGTCCAAAAACAGATTGCATATCAATCCAACCTTGAGAAACACAAAGGTTGGAAGATTCTATAAATGTAATTTTTTTATCATTATATACTTTATCTGATATTTCTACAATTTTCCCATTTTCAATAAGAATATTTTTTCTTTTCAAATGATAAGGACTTGTGCTATCAAAAATTTTTGCTTTATGTAAAAAAATTTTCATTGTATTTTAATTTAATCATTTTACTTCATAAATCTAATCGTTAAACTTTCTGCAACAAAAAATATCAGGGCTAAAATTACACATAATTTCCAATATGGAGTGCCGCTTATTTCTGTTTGTATAATTTTTTTAGCGGAAACACTGGTTATATTATTAACTGCAAAGTTTTTAATTTGATATTTTTGTAAAATATCACTTAACTCTTCATCAGAATAAAATTGCATATCTGATTCTGACCTATTGTAATTAAAACTCAAAGCAAATTTATTTTCATCTTTTATTTGTAAATAATAATGTCCTTGTTTAATATCTGATTGCATTGGGATTTTAATATAAGATGAATTACCTTGTGTAAAAAATGATGGAATTATTTGAAATGTATTGGTAGAAGATGAATATGCTTCAATAAGTTTTGGGGCATTATCTGAATTGAGTTGTATGTTTGGAATAAAGATGTTTTGATTGCTTCCACAATAATAATATAAAGGAATAGCAGGAATAGCAGTAAATGATAACTGATACATCAAAGGAACAAAAATAGAGTGCATTGCTATTTGATTTTTCTTTGATTGAATGGTAGAAGTAAATACAAAATAGTAGTAATTATTTTTTTCATACTTAAATAACAAAGGGGCATTATTATTAAGTTCTACAATTGGTTCAAAATTTAATTGTTGTGTTTTTAGATATTCTTTTACAACAGGCATTTTGTAAGTATTATTAGTTTTTTCAAAAGCAGATGCAATAAGTGGATGTTTTAATACATTATTACTAATCGTTTGAGAAGTAGTATCTATTGTCCATTGATAAGATTGAATTTCAGAAGGTAATACAAACAAAGGATTATCTATGTATGGAATGATGATAATTGTTTTACCTTTTTGTGCAAGTATTTTTAATTGTTCTTCCAAACCAGTAGTAAATGCTGTCATTTCATTTAATACAATAACATCTTGATTTGATAATTCTGAATAATTAACTTGATTTTCCTGTTGTTCAGAAAAAACAAATATTGAATCATTATTAAAGAAGGCACGAATATATTTTGACGATTCTGGATTTTTAGAACCATTTATAAGTTGTGCTTTAATGTGAATATCAGTATTGATAGAAAAAAACAATTCATCATCAAAAGTAACTGGATAATCATTGATAAACACTTTAGAAAATTGAAATGGTTTATTATCAGGAATGAATGAAGTTGTTGTTTCAATACTTTGATGAGCAGGAATAGAAACATTTAATATAGAAGTTTGGATATTATTCTGAATTAATTTAACAGGAATATCATTTGCATTTTCAGAATTATGATTAGTAATTTTAATATGTAATTGTTGCGGAACATTTGATAAAACAACAGGATTGTCAATCCATACTGAATCAATGGAGATATTGTTTTTTTGAGTTGGAGAAAGTAAAAAATAAAATATTGGAAAATCAGGTTTTATATTTTGAATATCTGTAAATTTTTTTTGAGCATCAGAAAGTATGAAAACTAAAGGTTGATTCAAATGTAGAGTTTGTATTCTATTTAATAAAGTAGAAAGTGAGAGAGAAAAATGATTAATTTTTACTTTAGATAATTCTTCAATGGCTTCATTTTGAGACAAACTTTTTTTATTAAAATAATTGACATCATTAGTTAATATAATAAATTTAGATGACTTTGAAAAAGATTGTATAATTTCTTTTGCTTTAGAAATTGCCACATCTAATAATTTTCCTTCGGTGGAGACATTTTCCATACTAAAAGAATTATCTATATAAATAACTACATCAGAATTATTTTTACTCAACAAATGTGAGGTGTTTTTTGTTTTAAAAGGTTGTGCAAATGCAAATACTAAAAAAGTAATGGCTAATAATCTTTCTATTAATATAATGTATTCTTTTAATTTATTTTTTACCTGATGTTCTTGAGTAACCTGTTTAATTATTCTTACATTTGAAAAATAAATTTTTTTATACCTTCTAAAATTAAAGAAATGAATAATAATAGGTATAGATAACAATCCTAAAGCCCACAGAAATTGAGGATACAAAAAATACATATTAGCCCCAAAAGTAGGAAAAAATATTTATTAAAAATTATCCACATTCATTCAAAATTGGCTGTTCAAAAAATCTTAAAAATTTTTTTACTTTTATTTGATTTATTCAGAAAAAATTTTCAGTAGAAATTTGAAATTAATATCCAAGAGAAAATTTTCATTTGAGATAATTTTTTTCTAACAATTTAGTAACAAAAATTTAATACAACTATCCTATCAATTTAATTAACACAATTTGTGGATAAATTTGTTCAAAAATTCTAATTACCCTAAAATCAAGCATTTCCTAAGCATAATATTTAGTAATTTTGTTGGCTAACTTTTAATATCCATTTTTCAAAATAAATTTTGAAAAATTTTTATACAAAACTAACAAGCTATTATTACTATCATACTTTAAAATTTAAAAAAGAATATATATGAATATTGATGTGAATACAGATTTGGTTGAGGAAATTTTAAAACTGAAAAAGCAAAAGAATGCCGTTATATTAGCGCATTATTATCAGATGGGGGAAATTCAAGACATAGCAGATTTTATTGGAGATAGTTTGCAATTAGCACAAGCTGCACAAAAAACAGATGCATCAATCATTTTGTTTGCAGGTGTTCATTTTATGGCAGAAACAGCCAAAATTTTAAATCCTGATAAAAAAGTAATAGTGCCTGATATGAATGCAGGATGTTCATTAGCAGATTCCTGTCCTGCAGAGAGTTTTGCAGAGTTTAAGAAAAAGTATCCTGATGCAGTGGTTATTTCTTATATTAATTGCACAGCAGAAGTAAAAGCATTATCAGATATTATTTGCACAAGTAGCAATGCGGTTAAGATTGTAGAAAGTGTTCCAAAAGATAAACAAATCATTTTTGCACCTGATAAAAATTTAGGCAGATATATTATTAAAAAAACTGGAAGGGAAATGATTTTGTGGAATGGTGTTTGTGAAGTGCATGAAAAATTTTCTTTACAAAAGATTATACAATTAAAAGTTCAACATCCTGATGCTTTACTGATTGCACATCCAGAATGTGAAGAGGATGTATTGGAAAATGCAGATTTTATAGGAAGCACATCTGCGTTATTGAATTTTGTAAAAACAAATGATTCAAAAAAATTTATAGTAGCAACAGAAACAGGTATTTTACATCAAATGCAAAAAAGTTGTCCAGATAAAACTTTTATTCCTGCACCACCAAATAATACCTGTGCTTGTAATGAATGTCCTTATATGAAATTAAATACATTAGAAAAAATTTATCTTGCATTAAAGAATGAAGAACCTGAAATAATGATGAGTAAAGAATTAATTGAAAAAGCAAAGAAACCATTATTGAGAATGCTTGAATTATCAAAGTAAAAATAAAATGATAAAAAAATTCACATACTTTTTTTTGTTTTTTGTTTCACTATCAATTTATTCTCAAAATAATAAAGATGGATTTCATCAATTCAAATATCCTGATGGAAAAGTATCATCCGAAGGATATTTAAGAAATGGAAAACCTGATGGATACTGGAAAAATTATTATCCAAATGGAAAAATTAAAAATGAAGGTAATAGAAAAAATTATTTGTTAGATAGTGTATGGAAATTTTATGATATAAATGGAAAACTTCAAAAAACAATAGAGTATAAAAATGATAAAAAAAATGGTTATCTCAAAGAATATGACACTTCTGGAACAATCATTTTCAAACAAAAATATATTAACGATATTCCTGTAGATACTGCCTATTATTATCATCCTTCTGGAAAAGTAAAAAGAATTGTTCCTTATCAAAAAGGCAAGCCACATGGTGTATTTTATGATTTTGATAATGATTCTTTAATTGTAGGAATAGGTGAATATCAAAATGGATATTTATTGAAATATGAAAAAATCAATCAAAAAGATGAACAAGGAAAAAAACAAGGTGTGTGGAAAGAATTTTATCCTGATGGTCAGGTAAAAAAAGAAATTGATTATAGAGATGATAAAATAAATGGTTTTGTGAAAGAGTATGATAAAAAAGGAAATCTGGTTAATGCAGAAAAATACACGTTTGGAAAAAAAGTTGAAAACCCAAAAGAATTTGCTTCTGTTGAAATGTATAGAGAATATTATGATGATGGCACATTAAAATACGAAGGACCTTATATTTATGGTTATCCTGTAGGCACACATTATCATTACAAAAAAGTATTCAGATGCGATTCTACTTTAGTTCCAAGAGATGATACATCAGATGTTTATATTAAAAAGCAAGTATGCAAAAACCGTCCTTTGCCAGATTCTGCTTTTGTATTTGAAAACAATGTTTTAGTAGAAAAAGGACCAATTGACTCTTTAAGAAAAAGACAATCTGTTTGGGAAGAGTATTATTATACAGGAGAATTGAAAGGTAAAGGTAAATACAAAAATGATGTAAAAGTAGGAGAATGGATATATTATTATCCAAATGGAAAAATTGAACAAAAAGGGAAATATGTAAATGGAAAGCCCGATGGTCAATGGATTTGGTATTATCCTAATGGTTCTGTTTTACGAGAAGAAAATTATATAAAAGGAAAAAGAGAAGGTGAATTGAAAGATTATACAGAAGATGGAAAAATACTTACAGCAGGATTGTATATTGATGATAAAAAAGAAGGTTTGTGGGTGTATGAATTGCCAAACTATAAAGTAATAGGAAAATATACCGATGGAAATCCCGATAGCACTTGGGTTTCTTATTATATGCCTTCTGGAAAAATTCGCTTTAAAGGAAATTTTTTGAACGGTGACCCAGATGGTGTTCATTACTGGTATTACGAAAATGGTAATAAGATGATGTATGGTCCTTATCAAGGTGGTGTAAAGAATGGTGAATGGAAATTCTTTGATGAATCAGGACACAATTATTTGAATATTACTTATGAAAATGATATTGAAGTAAAATGGATGGGTCAAAAAATTATTCCAACTTATGAAGATGCTATGAAAGTATATGAAACTATTTTAGAAGAATCTAAAAAATATCAGGAAATACTTAAAAACAAAAAGAGTGAACAATCAGATAGTCAATAATTTTAAGATATATAAAAATATCCCTGTTTTAATCTTAAACAAAGATGATATTGTATTTATCAATGACAAAGCCAAAAAGATTTTAAAGTATTCATCAAAAATTAAAAATGATTTATTAGAAAAATTACTTTTTTCAATTAAAAATAAAACAAACAAATTAGAATTATCAGTTTCAGGAAAAAACATTTATACAACATTTCAATATGAAGAGTTTTCTGAAAACAGAAAAAAACACTATGTATGCTTTTTAAATGAAAATTCAACATCTGATATAAATGTAGAAGAAATTAAAAACAAATTAGAACTTTATCAAGAGATATTCCATAATTTGCCTATAGGTATTATTATACACGATTTTGGTAAAATTAAATACATCAACAAATATGGAATAAAAGTAATAGAAGCAAAGAATAAAAAGCAATATTTAAATTTTAATATATTAAATTTCCTTACCAGCGAAAGAGATAAACAGCGTGCTATAAGAAGAATACAATCAAGGGAAAATTTAGTTAAGCCAGAAATTTATGAAATTCAAACTTTTCAGAAACACAAAAAAATAGTTGAACTTTATTCTTATCTATTTGATAACATTGAAAAGGAATCTTCTATCATAAGATTATTAGTATTTATAGATAAAACTTCTGAAATTGAAAAACAACAATTAGAAATAGAAGCACAGATTAAACAACATGAAAACAAAATTTTAAAAGCACAAAATCAAATTAAAGAAAAACTTCTAAAAGAACTCAGATTTAAACAAGAACAATTATTAAATACTATCAATAATTCTGATTACTTATTCTGGATTTTAGATACAAACTTAAATTTTTTAATTTTTAATCATGCGTTTTATCAGTATTGTTTTAAATATTATAATTTTAAAGTTTCTGTTGGTGATAATTTAGAAAACATCTATCAAGCCAATGAAACAGAAAAACAAGTATTACTTGAAAGAAGGAAATTTTTATCAAATGTTATTCAAAGCAAAAAAGAAATTACACACGAAATAATACATTATGATAAAGACCAAAAAAAGAACAGAATCTTTAAAGTAACAATGAAGCCCATTCTCGGAAAAAATAAAAAAATAGAATATTTCTATTGCTATGGGCACGAAATCACTGAAAAATATGAATACATACATCAGATAGAACATCAAACGGTAAAATTACAGGAAGTAGTGGAACACAGTCCTATCTATCTCTGGTCAATGAATAAAAATCAAGAAATAACTTTATTCAATAAAAACTACGAACAATTAGTTGAAAAACTTTATGGAGAAAAACCCGTAATCGGAAAAAAATTATCAAAAGGAAAATACGCAGAAAACAAAGAAATTGTTAGCACTCTTAATTATCACTATCAAAAAGCACTTTCAGGTTCACAAGAAAATTTTAAACTAACTTTTGATATTGATGATAAAAACAAAATCACATTAGATGTTAATGTGTTTCCAATTATTGTAAATAATGAAATCAAAGAAGTAGCAGGTATTGCAACAGATATCACTCAGGAAATTCAAAAACAACAACAATTAGAAGTTTTATTACAGGAAAATGAAGTATTAATGAAAGAAATTCACCACAGAATTAAAAATAATCTGCAAGTCATTTCAAGTATGATAAATCTTCAATTACAGGAAGAAAATGAAACGCATACAAAAAATATATTAAGAGATACTCAAAACAGAGTTCTTTCAATGGCGATGATCCACCAAACACTTTATCAAAATAAAAACTATTCATCTATCAATATCTCTAATACTATACTACAACTCATTCAAAATGTCTTATATTCTTTTAATCAAACTGATATGGATGTGCAAACTAATATAGAAGATATAGTGATAGATGTTAATACTGCTATTCCGATTTCTCTGCTACTAAATGAAGCCCTTACTAATGTTGTAAAATATGCGTTTCCACCTCACTTTAAAAAAGATAAAAAAGTAGAAATTACTTTAAAAAGAAATTTAGAACATTTACTGTTAATCATAAAAGATAATGGTATAGGCATACCTGAACAAATTCTTGAAAATTCTAATTCCGTTGGTTTTTCAATTATTCGTGCTTTATCTGAACAAATGAATGCAGAACTGTTCATCAATTCAAAACCCAATCAAGGCACTGAAATTAAAGTTCTTATTCCTCAATTGTAATTCAAAATGCGGTGGTTTATATTTTTCTCTATTGTTTTTTTATCTGAATTTATTTTTTCTCAACAAAAATTTTCTTTTCCAATAGATACCGTTGACATTACAGGAAATTTTGGTGAAATAAGAAATAATCACTTTCATCAAGGTCTTGATTTTTCTACAAAAGGAAAAGAAAATTATCCTGTAAAATCAATAAGTGAAGGTTATATTTATCGTATAAAAGTTAGTCCTGCTGGTTTTGGAAAAGTCCTTTATATCCATCATCCAAATGGTTTATTGAGTGTTTATGCACATCTCAATAGTTTTTCAGATAAAATAGAAAACTTTGTTTTTAATTATCAAAAAAATTATCATTCAAATAACATTGATACTTTATTACCAGAAAATTTAATTAAAATAAAATCTAATGAAATAATCGGATATTCAGGAAATACAGGCAGTTCAACAGGTCCACATTTACATTTTGAATTAAGAGACGAATTAACCGAAATTCCTATCAATCCATTTTTTTACTTTGATATTAAAGATACTACAAAACCTGTTATTCATAAAATTATATTCTATGATTTATCAGATACTATTTCACCAAAACCAATTTTTACAAATAAAAAATCCGACTCTATAATTGTTCCATCAATTACAGGTATTGCATTTTCAGGTATAGATAAAATTTATCCAAAAGGCAATCCAAATAATATCTACAAAGTTTCTATTTATTTAGATAATCAAAAAATTTATCAACATCGTTTACATCAAATTACTTTTGATAATACCATTTATGTATCCTATTATTCTGAAAAAGTCCATAATCAAATTTTTCAAAAATGTTTTACGTCACATTTATATCCTAATTTTTTTTACGACACTTTAATTAACAAAGGTCGTATTATCTTAAAAGATACAAATTATCATACATTAAAAATTTCATTCTGTGATGAAAGTAATAATTGTGTGGATACAATATTATTTATTAAAACAAGACAACAACCAACCTTCAAAAAAATTAGTATCAAAAATCTTATTTTATGCAACCAACCTACACATATTAAAAACCAATATTTTGAACTTTTTATTCCAGAAAAATCATTATTTAATGATATAGATGCAAAAATTTTTTACAATCAAGAAAAAAAACAAATTCAATTTACGCACACACCCTTACCTTTAAAATTTCCTGCAAAACTTGCTATTTCGCATCATCTCAATTTGTCAGAACTTAATAAAACAGTGCTTGCAAGCCATTCAAGATATTATATTCCCGATTCCTTTAATGTGAATAAAATTTACTTCTCTGTAAAAGAACTTTCAAATTTTTATTTATATACCGATTTAAAAAGCCCTACAGTAAAACCATTACATTTAAATACAAAAAAGAAAGCAATAATACTTACATCACAACAAAACAAAATTTATTTTAAGGTTTCTGACAATACAACAATAAAAAATTATACCGTGTATTTTAATTCACAATTTTGTAAATCCTATTACTATGCATCAAAGGGCTTGATAGTTGCAGAATTACCATCTGAATTAATTGCAACAGATGAAAATTTTATTCAGATTACACTTACAGATATTGTAAATAACTTCACACAAAAGTCATACAAAATAATATTTAGTTTTTAGTTTTGAGTGCTTAGTTTTAAGTTAATGATTTGTGAAGAGGTTACTATTCAGCACCAATAAAAGAAATCTATTAAATTGAATGCTGACGATAAATATCAGCATGCCGACCGAAAGCGTCGGCACCACAATAGAAACATAGAACACTTAGATTTTCACATAGAATATTCATTAAAAACTATGTGCTTTCCTAATGTGACCTAATGTGCCTATGTGGTGCAAATAATAGTATTGTGTGAATAGTAACGAGAAGAATAAAAACTTTACTAAAAACTCAAAATTAAAAACTCAAAACTAAATTTATGTAGATTTGCCAAAAAACATTTATGAAACAACCATTAATTGAATGTGTTCCAAATTTTAGTGAAGGAAAAAACAAACAAATTATTGATGCTATTGTTCAAAGTATTGCACAGGTTGAAGGCGTAAAAGTATTAAATGTAGATATGGGTGCTGCCACAAATAGAACTGTTGTAACTTTTGTAGGAACGCCTGAATCTGTTGTAGAAGCCGCTTTTCAAGGTATTAAAACTGCAGGCGAATTAATTGATATGCGACATCACAAAGGAGAGCATCCAAGAATGGGAGCTACAGATGTTTGTCCCCTTGTGCCCATCAGAGATATAACAATGGAAGAAACTGTAAAATATGCTGTTCAGTTAGCAGAAAGAGTGGGGAATGAATTAAAAATACCAGTATACTTATATGAATATGCTCAACCAAAAGAATATAGAAAAAACTTATCAGTTATTCGTGCGGGTGAATATGAAGGATTCTTTGAAAAAATTAAACAATCAGAGTGGAAACCTGATTTTGGACCAGATGTAATGGATGCTAAAAGAGGAGCAACAGTAATAGGTGCTCGTAAATTTTTGATTGCTTACAATGTAAATCTCAATACTACTTCTGTTCGCCGTGCTAATTCTGTTGCTTTTGATGTGCGTGAAGCCGGCAGAGTAATGAGAGAAAACAATAATCCTAATGGAAAAATTATTTACAACGAAGATGGCACGCCCAAAATTCAACCGGGAATGTGCAAAGCAGTAAAAGCAATCGGTTGGTATATTGAAGAATATGGAATTGCACAGGTATCCATGAACTTAACTGATATAGATGTAACGCCATTACACAAAGCATTTGAAGCATGTTGTATTAGTGCTGAAAAAAGGGGCTTGCGTGTTACAGGTTCAGAATTAGTTGGTCTTATTCCATTAAAATCTCTTGTAGATGCTGGTAGATATTTCTTGAAAAAACAAGGTTTATCTACAGGTGTAAGTGAAAGAGAGTGTGTCAGAATTGCCGTTAAAACATTAGGTTTAGATGAACTAAAACCTTTTAATCCTGAAGAAAGAATAATAGAATATCTAATAGCAGATAAAAACGAAAGTGTTCTTGTTTCAAAAACTGTTCGGGATTTTACAGATACTACTGCATCAGAATCTCCTGCACCCGGCGGAGGTTCTGTGTCTGCTTTATGCGGGGCTTTGGGAGCCGCACTTGGTGCAATGGTAGCCAATCTTTCTGCAAACAAAAAAGGTTGGGAATCGCAAACTGAATGGTTTTCAGATTTTGCAGAAAAATTACAATCATCAAAAGATTATTTATTAAAACTAATTGACAGAGATACACTTGCATTCAACGAAGTAATGAAAGCATTTGAATTGCCTAAAAATACCGATGAAGAAAAATCTATTCGTAAAAAAGCCATTGAAGACGCTACTTATAAAGCAATGATGGTGCCTTTTGAAACAATGAAAATTGGTATGCAATGTATGGACTATATTCAATCTATGGCAGAAAAAGGAAATCCAAATTCTGTGTCAGATGCGGGCGTTGGTGCATTGTGTATTCGAACTGCTGTATTAGGAGCCGCAATGAATGTCAAAATTAATGCACAAAGTATATTGAATAGAGAAGGCGTAAAAGAAATTTTAAATCAGGTGCAGGAAATGGAAAAACTAATTGAAGAAAAAGAAAAAACCATTCGTCAAATTGTAAATCAAAGAATGTCGGGAAATTAAACACATTCAAAAGCCCATATTATTTCTATCTTTGAGCCCAATTTATTGGTTGTGAAAAAATTACACTTACTGCTTATTCGTTCTTTCTTACCACCTTTTTTTATCACATTATTTGTGGCAACATTTTTATTTTTTCTTGTAGAAATTGTTATTACATATTTAGATGATTTTATTGGAAAGGGATTAAGCACGTGGGTATTAATACAATTATTTACTTATGCTTTTCTTGCTATTATTCCAAAGTGCATTCCACTTGCAGTATTATTGGCATCTATTATGACGCTTGGAAATTTATCTGAAAACTATGAGTTGGCAGCAATGAAAAGTTCTGGTATTTCTTTGTTTAGGATATTTTATCCACTTGTGATTTTGATGATTCTTTTTGCCGCATTTACTTTTACTTTTAATAATTTTGTTTTACCAAAATTAATGTTAGAATCTCAATCATTATTATTTGATATTCGTCAAACAAAGCCATCAGTCAGCATAAAAGAAAAAGTGTTTTACAATCAAATTGAAAATTTTTCTATTCGTGTAGAAAAAAAATATCCTGATGGGCATAGTTTGAAAGGTATTCTTATTTATGACCATTCAAATGGAGTGGGCAACAATATTCAATTGTATGCAGATAGTGGTTATATGTTCACTACATCCGATACAAATTATTTAGTGCTTCGCTTATTTAATGGCAGTCGTTATGAAAATATACAAAATGAAAATTCTAATACTAATTTTCCTTTAAGTATTATGCAATTCAAAGAAATGGAAATTAACATAGATTTAATGGGATTTAAACTTAAACGAACAGATAAAAATCTTTTTAAGCAAAACTATGAAATGATGAATATGTGGGAAATTGATAATGAAATAGATTCTTTGAATAATTTATTAAACAATCAACATCTCGCTATTTATAGTCAATTGAAAAATTACTTTTTTTTCAATACAATTAAAAACGACACCATCAATAATTGTGTGGAGGCAGATAGTATTATTAAACAATTAGCCCCTACTGAAAAGAATATGTTTGTTGAAATGAAATTAAATCACTGGAGATCAGTTTCTGCTTTTTTAGAATCTCAAATGCTTTCTATTCAGGGATTATCAAGAAGAATAACAGAATATAAAGTTTCGTGGCACGAAAGAATGGTTGTATCATTGGCTTGTATAATATTGTTTTTTGTAGGAGCACCATTAGGTTCAATTATTCGCAAAGGAGGATTGGGCTTGCCTGTAGTAGTGGCTACATTGTTTTTCATTTTGTATATGATTCTTACTGATTCTTTAAGAAGTATGGCTATTGAAATGATTTTACCTGCGTATATTGCAATGTGGTTGCCTTTGTTTGTTTTTTTATTGATAGGAATTTTTCTTACATACAAAGCCGCTAATGATTCTGCTCTTTTTGATATTGATTGGTATTTTCAAAAAATAAAATCATTATTTCAACTTAAAATAAAAAATTCTAAATCGTGAAGGTTCTTTTAATAGCACATAAAAATCCTTATCCCCCTGATGATGGAGGAAAAATGGGCATTTATACAATGATAGAAGGACTTTTATCAAATAATATCCAGTTAGATGTTTTGTTGATGAATCCAACAAAAATTTTTAGACCATTGGAAAAATTTCTTGTTCCAAAGAAAATAAATTACATAGATGCTGTTACAATTGATACTAATGTCAAGATATTACCTTTAATTTATAATTTACTTTTTCAAAAAGAATCTTATTTTGTAACTCGCTTTATTGACAAAAATTTTGAAAAAAAATTAGAAGAGATACTCACTAAAAATAATTATGATATTGTTCAATTAGAAAGTATTTTTTCTGCAGTTTATTTACCTTTGATTAAAAAATACACTAACAAAATAGTTTTGAGTGCTCATAATATTGAATATCAAATATGGGAAAGAGTTTGCAATCATGAAAAAAATATCTTTAAAAAGTGGTATTTAAATATTCAAACTAAAAGATTAAAAAAATTTGAAGAAAGTATTTTTAAAAATGTAGATGCGATAACTGCAGTAACAGAACAAGACAAGCAATTTATTTTATCTTTGTTTCCTGATAAACCTATTGTAGTTACTCCAAATGGATTAGACATGCAAAATTTTGAAATCATATCTTTTGAACAACAAAAATTAAACACTATATTTTATTTAGGTTCATTAGATTGGATACCAAATCAGCAGGGAGTGGTATGGTTTTTAGAAAATGTTTGGCCAAAAGTAGTAGAAAGAAAAAACGATGTTCAACTTATTGTTGCAGGAAAAAAAATTCCTCAATGGCTCAAAGATTTTCAGGTAAAAAATGTTCGTTTTTATTCTGATGTGCCAGATACAAAAGAATTGTATCATCAATATGCAATTACAATTGTGCCATTATTAGCAGGAAGCGGTATTCGTGTTCGTATTATAGAAGGAATGGCTTATGGAAAATGTATCATTTCTACAAGCGTTGGAGCCGAAGGTATTCCTTGTGAACACAATAAAAACATCATCATTGCTGATACACCCGAAGATTTTGCCAAAGAAATTTTAGATTTATTAGATAACCCAAACAAAGTAAAAAGTATTCAACAGGAAGCAAGAAAATTTGCAGAAGAAAATTTCAGTAAAGAAAAAGTATATTTGCCTTTGGTAAAACTATATCAACAAATATGTAATAAATTAGTGTGCTAATTTTTTTATTAATACAAATTGAATTTATCAAAATTATAAATGTAAGGGCAATTCATGAATTGCCCCTAACTCAAAATGCTGACCGAGAGCGTCAGCACTCAAAACTCACAACTCAAAACTAATAAAAAATGTCTGTTATAGTATCTATTATAGGTCGTCCAAATGTTGGAAAATCAACTTTATTTAATCGTCTTACTAAAACTAATGATGCTATTGTTGACGAAACGCCGGGTGTTACAAGAGACAGACACTATGGAAAAGTAGAATGGGGAGAAGTTGAATTTACACTGGTGGATACAGGTGGATACATTACTAACAGCGAAGATGCTTTTGAAAAATATATTAACAGACAGGTTCAATTAGCCATTGAAGAAAGTAATATCATTCTATTAACCGTTGATGCAAAAGAAGGTTTAACAGAGTGGGACAAAGATGTGGCTAATGTGGCAAGAAAGTATCAAAAGCCAGTATTATTAGTTGTCAATAAAGTAGATAATTCTGAATTGCTACATTCAATTTATGATTTTTACAAATTAGGATTTGATAAAATGTATCCTATTTCTGCTATCAATGGAAGCGGAACAGGAGATTTATTAGAATCCATCCAAGATATCATTAAAGAAAAATTTCAAAAAGAATTATCAGATGAAAAAATAGAAGATGAGTATCCTAAAATTGCAATAGTAGGAAGACCAAATGTTGGAAAATCTTCTCTTGTCAATGCATTGCTGGGTGAAGAGAAAAATATAGTTTCAGATATTCCCGGCACTACCCGTGATGCCATACATACTTTTTACAACAAGTTTAATGTAAAATGCTGGTTAATAGATACAGCAGGATTAAGAAGAAAAAGCAAAGTAAAAGAAGACATTGAATTTTATAGCACAGTTAGAACCATCAGAGCCATTGAACAAAGTGATGTTTGTATATTGATGATTGATGCCACATTAGGCATAGAAGCACAGGATTTACACATATTTCAAAACATCATTGATGCTAATAAAGGGGTTGTAATTGCGGTTAATAAATGGGATTTGATTAAAGAAAAATATTCTAACATAACAAGAGATTTTGAAGATCAAATTAAAAACAGAATTGCACCATTCAAAGATGTTCCAATACTTTTTATTTCTGCTGTAGATAAAACTCGTCTTTTAAAATTATTAGAAACCGCTATTGATGTTAGCAAAAAAAGAAAACAACACATTCCAACACACGAACTCAACGAATTTTTTCAGGAAATAATGAATGTAACGCCACCACCTGCTATAAAAGGAAAATTCGTTAAAATTAAATATGTAACACAAGTAGAAGGAGCACCACTCTTTTTATTATTTTGCAATTTACCTCAATATCTGCCAGAATCTTACAAAAGATTTTTAGAAAACAAACTTCGTGAAAAATATGATTTTACAGGAGTTCCAATTAAATTAGTTACAAAGAAAAAGTAAATTTTTCTTTTTTCAATAAGGTCTCATTTCTATTTTTCTCTCTCTTTCAAATACTGGAACCAATCCCATTTTTTTAAATAATATCTGTCCTTTTTCTCCTGCTAAAAATGCTTCTATTCCTGCACTTAAAGAAAAATTATCTCCTCGCCTAATGCAATATATTGTTCTAACAAAAGGATAATCTTTTGTAGCGATATTGGATTGATCTGGATAAAATGCAGGTGTTGTAGCAGTTCTTCTGATAGGTATCAGCAAAGTATCATTTTTTGGAAATTTTAATTGATATGTCCATTTATCATCATTATCACAAATAAATGAATAATCTATAATACCAATGAAATCTTTTTCTATACAATAATTTTTAAACTCTGCAGAATCTTCAACTATAAAACAATTTTTTCCAAAACTTTTTCCATTTAATAAACTATCTTTCATATACAAAATAGCACCATTGTTTTTTTTGTAAAAAACAAATTTAATAGAATCATTGCCCTCTAAATATCTTTTCAAATCATCAATCAACAGTCCTTTTTCTCTAAACTTCTTTCCTATCAATGCTATTGCGGTGTAAGCAATAGGTGTTTGCTGAATAATGATATTATTTTTTTCAAAAACTTTTATTTCATCTGAACTCAATGAACGGTTAATTAAAATAACTTTACAACTATCATTTAATAATGATTGAATACATTCTTGTTCCCCTTTGAATGAATAGGAAACTTTCGTGTTTTTGTAAATAGATGTAAACAAATCAATTTGTGGTGGCAATATGTATTGAAAAGTATTTTCAGCAATGATATGTATTTCTCCTGTTGTAGGAGTATTTGGCAATTCTTCTTTTGCAGTGTTACAACTAAAAAAAAGAATAGTAGAAATAAAAACAATTACATTCCAGTTGCGTAGCATGGCTGTTTAGAAACTAATTTAATGTTAATGGTTAAACCTGTGAAAAAATACCAATCTTTTGTATAAGGATTTCCGCGAGAATAACCAGTGATTTTACTCCACGGATATTTAGTGCGATTGCTCATTAGTAGTCCCAATTGACCATTTGGCGGGTTTTTTGTAATGTCTGGGTATTTATCACTTACATCATCTAAATAATCAGTAAAGGTTTTTCTTGGTCCCCATTCAATACCTAATCCTATATTTTTTGCGACATTTATTTTGATGCCAATTCCAAATGGAATAGAAATTTGCCACAATTTGTAAGGTTTTGATTGCCCCTCTGTTTTCAAAGGTCTTAAATCAACCCACGCTCCTTCTCCTATTCTACCTAATGGATTAAAATGAAACCCTGCTAATCCTGCAAACAAATATAATGTGAAAAAGTGTTTGTCATTACCAATTCTGTAATCGTAAAAATTAAATTCTGTAAGTGCGTGAAATTCTATGATATTTGATTTAAAGTTTAAATTTCTTTCAATCTGATCTTTGTTATCGCTTTGAGCATCATCCCCCTCTATTTGACCATAGTTGGCACCAATTCTCAATGCTCCTCTATAATCCCAAGCATATCTGTAAAATCCCCCAAATGCGGGCTTTGTCATATAAAAATGTTGTCGTGGATTTAAATCTCCTAAATAATAAGATCCTCCAATAAATAAACCAATTTCATGTTGATGAAATGCTCTTTTTTTCCCTTGTGCAAACACAGAAGAAACTACAAACAAAGTCAAAATTATTATTAAAGACCTTTTCATTTTTATTGTTTTTCTATTGCTCCAATATCTGGCGAAATATCTGCAAAACGACTATAATTATTTATATCAAATGGAAATTTTATGGCATCTGCATTATTTGCTGCGTTAATTGCGGCAGATCCAGTTTGTAAATCAAAATTATTTGAATAAGGACTTATAAATTTAGGATTTTGATTAATAATACAATTTGTAAAATGTGAATTTGAAGTATTGATGTTTGTCTTTATCAGACAAAAATTAAATTGATGATTTGGTGGATAAGTAGAGTTTGTAGTATTTAAATCAAGGTTGAGTTCATTGCTTAAATTACCATCTATAATGCAATTTCCAAAATAACAAGTATCTAATGGAAAAACAAAACTTCCTGCATAGTTATTGATATAAACACATTCTTTATTTCTGGCAGAATTTGTCCAATAGTTAGCAAATGTATTGTGAATAAAATTATAATTTCCTCCAAGAGCAATTACCAAATTATATTCGCCACAATTGCCAATAATATTATTACCTGCATAAATGTTGTAACCTAAACTATACAATCCCCACTTACTCATATTAAATATTCTTGTATTGGTTAATTTTAATCTTCTTGGATCGGCATTATACACAGAATTAATGACTTCTGCCTGAATACCTATAAATCCATTTTTGATAATAGCATAATTGATTTCATTTTCTTTGCTCCCTTCGTTTATCCATATTCTATCCCACTGTCCAGGTAAATCAACAAAATCGGGTTCTCTTCTGAATCCTTGAAAAACCACTTCATTGCCATATACACCTTGCACTTTCAAAGTTCCATATCTATATACCCACAATCCTGCATTTTGATAAAAATAAACTCTTGTGCCTGATTGCATTATCAATGTTTGTGATGAATCTACTACTAACCAACCATAAATAACATGAGGCTTATCATTTGTCCATGTTACAGTAGCATTATTTATAGATGATATAGTAGAATATGCAAGATAACCTCCACCTGAAAAGTAAATCGCACTTGTAGGTTTGTGATAATAGGCATTTTGTCCCCACGCTTCCAAATACACTTTTTGAGTATTTCCATTTACTTCAAAAATGATAGCATCTTGAATAATCAATGGACTATTAGAAGACAAGGGATTTACATTTACCTGAATAAAAATATACAAACTATCATCTGGATCAATTTCAATGTTAGAAAAAGATTTTCCTGATGATCCATCTACATTTAATATAAATTGCGAAGAACTTCCACTTTGAAAATAAATTTTAGAAATTTTTATTCTTTCTTTGTAAGGATTGATGACTCTAATGTTTTTTGTAGCAGAACCAGCAGTAGCAAAAACTGTATCAAACAAAACCGTGTCAGCACTGAATTTTAATTTTGCAGAAGAAGATGTGTTTAATTTATCTTTTTTACAAGATGAAA
Organism: Bacteroidia bacterium; assembly: GCA_035405785.1. Classification (GTDB taxonomy): domain Bacteria; phylum Bacteroidota; class Bacteroidia; order B-17B0; family Aurantibacillaceae; genus BPGX01. The sequence continues at coordinate 50,680 of DAONJS010000011.1, read as the reverse complement.
GAGAGAGAATAACATACATCACAAATCCTGCAAATAAAAAAGGAATTATTGTGTTTTTTATTTTAGTAAAAAGTGTCATATTTATTAAATATCATCAACGAAAATTTTCTTTAATTATTGCCTGAAAAGGGATTTAGTGAATGTTTGAAAAATTATCTTTAAGTCGTAAATAAAATTTTGATGTTTTATATAATGCAAATTGATGGATAATTTTTCTGGCATAATTTGTTCAATATAAGTTTTTTCTGGATCATCAGATTTTGCAAGGATATCGCTTTCATCAATATATTTTAATGATGCTTCATCTGTAATGCCTGGTTTTACTGATAAAACTTTTTTTTGATCATCATTGTATAATTCCACATACTTTCTTACTTCTGGCCGTGGGCCTACTACACTCATATCACCTTTTAATACATTGATAAATTGTGGCAACTCATCCAATTTGTATTTTCTTAAATAATAACCAACTTTTGTAATCCTTGAATCTTTTGAACTTGTGGTAAGAAGGCCTTTTTTATCAGCATCTTTATACATTGTGCGAAATTTGATTAAGCGAAATGGTTTAAAATTTTTCCCAATTCTTTCTTGAAAATAAAAAACAGGAAATCCATCATCAATAATAATCAATAATGAAATTATGATAAATACTGGTAATAGAACAATTAAAACTAAAAGAGAAAACACAATATCAAATAACCTTTTCATCTTGCAAAATTAAGCATGCTTTTGAATGGCAGATTTTACGACATCTACAACCATTTTCATTTGTTCATCATTTAAATCATAAAAAACAGGTAATGATATTTCACGAGCATAATTATCATACGCTACAGGATAATTTTTAATATCATATCCAAGAGATTTATAAAAACTCATCATCGGTAATGGTATAAAATGAACATTTACAGAAACATCCTGATTAAATATCTCCTGAATAATAGCATCTCTTTTCTGTTCATTAATGCCTTTTATTCTCAATGCATACACATGATAAGAAGATTTTTTTGTAGATGTTTCATAAACAGGCAACTGCACATTTGGTAACTTTCTTAATTCTTCTGAATAAAAATCAAAAATTTTTTTTCGCTTAATCAATGTATCATTATCATATCTTTCTAATTCAACAAGTCCAATGCTTGCAAGAATATCCGTCATGTTGTATTTATATCCTGCTTCAATAATGTCGTATTTCCAATTGCCTTTTTGAGTTTTAGCAAGTGCATCTTTGTTTTGACCATGAAGTGTATTCACACACAGATATTGATAAATTTTTTGATTGTCAAAAGGAGAAGGTAAGTTAAGAGCAATAGCACCGCCTTCTGCGGTAGTTAAGTTTTTCACAGCATGAAAAGAAAACACAGTGGCATCACACAAAGAACCAGTTTTTTTGCCTTTGTAAAAAGCCCCAAAAGAATGTGCCGCATCTGATAAAACCATTATTCTGCCTAATTGTTCTTGCTTTTCATTTTTAGGTTGAAACAAATGTTTATAAGCATTAACAAGATTCATAATTTCATCATAATCGGCTGGAAAGCCCGCAAAATCAACAGGAATAATCACTTTTGTATTTGGAGTAATGGCTTTTTCAATTTCTTTGATGGAGATATTAAAGTCGTCTGGATTAACATCAACCATAACAGGTTTTGCACCACAATGAATAACTACATTAGCAGTGGCACTGTAAGTATATGCAGGAATTATCACTTCGTCATTTTCAGAAATGCCAAACCAGCGAAGCATTATTTCTAATCCTGCTGTTGCAGAATTCAGACATAGAGTATTTGGAACATTGCAGTAAGCAGATATTTTTTGCTCAAAGAGTTTGGTTTTAGGACCAGTAGTAATCCACCCAGATTTCAAAGTTTCAACAACAGCATTACAAATTTTATCATCAATACGAGGAGGTGAAAAAGGAATCATATAAAATTTTGCCGTGAAGGTAAATTAAAAGAAATAATTGAGCAAATGATGTGATTTGAATAGTTGTATTTATTGGTGAGAGATTATGATATAAAATGTGTGTGAGATTAAATTATCTCGTGTTATCCAAATTCCATTTTCTTAACACGACAAAATTGATATGTCAAAAAAATGAGAAAAATTTAACATGAGCATGAAAAATAAAACAATCTTTTTTTGAGAGAATTAAAACCTTAAATCTCTTCTTTCTTTTTTCCTTTGATGAACTGAATAATTTCTTTGCGAAAATAAAAAGCAATTAAGATATACGGAATAACCATTAAAAATAAAATACCATCATTGATTCCTTTTGTTACGGAATTTGGATTGTTTTGCAAATCACTTTCAGCCGCGGCTTTACACATAGCACACTGAGAAAATGTTTGATAAACAAACAATAAAAAAAACAAAACACTAAAAAACATCTTCTTCATAAAATTAAATTTTATTCTCCTTCAAATTTTTTGAAATCTTTTGGTACTTCAAATATTTCAGAAGATAATTTTTTAGGTGTAACTTTTGTAGTTTCTAATTTAGAAATAATTTTTCCTGTACTCATTTGTTTTTCAACAGACAAGAGCGGCATTGCTCCAGCAGGTAAAGAATTAATTTGATTAAAGTAAACAGATTGTTTGTCTTTTCTGTTCCACAATTGTAACAAAGGAACAAAAAAATTATAATTTTCCATTGTTATCCAGTAAGAAATTTCTGTGTCTTCCTTAATGTTTTTTACAATATACTCAGCGCATTTAAAACCTAAAATATTTTTGGTGTTATTAGTTTTAATGACTTCACATTTGCCGCTGATAGTAGGAGGCACGCTACTTTTATGAATACTCCATAACTTTCTGCGAGGGCTTAATATTTTTATTTCTTTTGTAGATAAATTAAATAAAAAACTACCCTCGATACTTCCATCATTTTTTTTAGAATACTGATCTAAACGAACAAGATTATCTTTTACAGAATAGACATTTTTTGTGGTATCATTTTTTAAGTATAAAAATTCTATAGTGCCTTCAAATGGCTTTTGTGATTGGCTTACAAAAGTTATGGTTAATGATAATAAAACTAAATACCATTTACTCATCATCATAAATTTTTCCACAAAAATACAAATTTTATTAAGGAATATACAGAATGAAAAAATTTATTTTTAATTTTTTATGAATAAGAATTTACTTATCCTTATAAATAATTAAATTTATCTGACCTTTTGTAGGTGTTGAAAAATCTGAGATAGATACAACAAACGGCCTTCTTTCTCCCTGCACACAATTATATACTACATAACCTTTGTCTTCTATTGGATTTGGCAATTTCTTTTGATAGTATTCTTTTAATTCACTGAATATTTGTGATGATAAATCTGGATTAGATGTATATATCCATATATTTATTTCTTCTAAACTATCATTATGCAAACTGTATTTGATATTGTATGAAACAATACTATCCAGTTTGTAATTAAATTCTAATGTGTCTTTCTTTTCTACTGAAGGAGTAGTGTTTTCTGCTTTTTTAATGATTTCGGCAGAAACATTCAGATTCAAACCACGAATAATAGAACTATCGGTTTTGATGATTTTTTCTGTGTATTCAGAATACTGCGGAAAAATTCTCTTAGAAACTTCTGCATCTTCTTTTGGTTTAGATGCACTATCGCAACTTTGAAACAGCACACTACTTGCAATAGTAAATGGAATTAAAATGATAAGTTTAAATTTATTCATTGAATTTGTTTTTAAATCATAATGTTTTTTCTTTTTCTGTGTCAACAATTTTTTCTGGACGCATTTGTGGAAATAAAATGACTTCCTGAATAGAATGCTGATTGGTTAATAACATAGTGAGTCGGTCAATGCCTATACCAAGTCCTGCTGTTGGAGGCATACCATATTCTAATGCACGGATAAAATCATAATCCATATACATTGCTTCATCATCTCCTTTTTGTTTGAGTTTTACTTGCTCTTCAAATCGTTGATATTGGTCAATAGGGTCGTTTAATTCTGTGTAGGCATTGGCAATTTCTTGTCCATTGATGTATAACTCAAATCTTTCTACAAATCCTGGTTTACTGCGATGTTTTTTAGTAAGCGGTGATGTTTCAACAGGATAGTCCATTACAAAAGTAGGTTGAATCAAATCTTTTTCACATAAGTTTGAAAACAACTCATCAATTAGTTTTCCTTTGCCCATTGTATCATCTACTTCAATATGATATTTTTTGCATAAACCTCTCAATTCATCTTCGCTTAAATTAGAAATATCCACATTCGTTTTTTCTTTGATAGCATCTACAATAGTTATTCTTTTAAACGGTGCTTTGAAATCAATCATTTTTCCTTCAACTTCTAATTCTGTTTTATCATACAAATCTGTAACTACTTTTTCAATCATTGTTTCTGTAAATTCCATCATCCAGATATAATCTTTGTATGCCACATATAATTCAAGTCCTGTAAATTCTGGATTGTGGGTTCTGTCTATTCCTTCATTACGAAAATTTTTTGCAAATTCATATACACCATCAAAGCCACCAACTATCAATCTTTTCAAATAAAGTTCGTTGGCAATTCTTAAATAAAGCGGAATATCCAGTGCATTGTGATGAGTAACAAAAGGCCTTGCGGTAGCACCGCCTGGAATGGGCTGTAAAATGGGCGTTTCTACTTCAAGATAACCTTTGTTATTAAAAAACTCACGAATAGATTGAACAATTTTTGTTCTTTTGATAAAAATATCTTTTACATGTGGATTGATAATTAAATCTACATATCTTTGTCGGTATCTAAATTCTGGGTCAGACACAGCATCGTGGGCTTTACCACTTTCATCCACTTTTACAACAGGTAAAGGACGAAGAGATTTAGTTAATAATTTAAGTTCTGTAACATGAATGCTAATTTCTCCTGTTTTAGTAGTAAATACAAAACCTTTTACACCAATAATATCACCTATATCAATTAACTTTTTCCATACAACATCATAAAGTGTTTTATCTTCTGAAGGACAAATATCATCTCTTTTGATATAAAGTTGAATACGACCAGTAGCATCCTGTATTACAGCAAATGCGGCTTTGCCCATATCGCGGATGCTCATTATTCGTCCAGCAATAGATACATCCTTATAGTTGAGTTTGTCTCTTTCGTAGTTTTGTTTAATATCTTGTGCAGTTACATTAATGGGAAAAGATTCGGGTGGATACGGATTGATGCCTAATTGATGAAGTTGATGTAATTTTTGACGACGAATGATTTCTTGTTCGCTTAAGTGTCTTTCACTCATATTGAAAATGATTTTTATTTAGAAATTTATCAAAGGCAAAGGTGCATAAAATTTTACTTATGAACAAAATTTAGTTTTAGAACTCATTGGTGTTTGGCATTGATGAACTCATTCATAACTTAATGAAGTTACTATCATCAATTTGATAAGCACAATAAACGATTTCTTATCTTAAACACTTATTAGAAAAATTCCAATAAAATAAAAAAAGCAACCACTAATGGGTTGCTTTTTATTAAACAGGTTATAAACCAGCTCCTCAGGCAGGGCTCGAACCTGCGACCCCATGATTAACAGTCATGTGCTCTAACCGGCTGAGCTACTGAGGAATTTTAAATTCGGGGGGCAAATATAATGAAGGTTTTGATTATTGACAAAAAATTTTTGAAAAAAATTTTTTCAACGATTCCACTTTACATCTCTCGTAAAATGTTGAACTGGATAAATGGCCGCAAAAAATCCAATGATGAGTAAAATGAATATCACGGATAAAATATCTTTTGCCTCTACTTCTACCGGATAATATGGCAATATTGAATTTTCATTAAAAGTAATCAAATGAAAATGTATTTGTAATTCACAAACAAAAATACCTAATAGCAATCCTGCCAATGCCCCTCCAAATGTTATTAAAAATCCTTCTACCATAAAAACACTTTGTAGCATTTGTTTATCAGCTCCAAGTGCATATAATGTCTGAATGTCTTTTTGTTTTTCAATAATGAGCATTGTTAAGGCACTGATAATACTGAAAGTTGCTATCAATAAAATAAAACTTAATATCAAAAACGTCCAGAGTTTTTCGGTTTGTAATGTTTTGAAAAGCACTTCATTGAGTTGTTCTCTTGTTTTGATAATAAAATTATTTCCCAGTAAATTTTGTAAATCTTGTTGAGTTTTGTTTAATGAGGTGTTTTCTTTGACAGCAATTTCAATAGAACTTACCAAACCTTCTGCATCCAATAAATCCTGAGCAATTTTCAAATCAGTAAAAATATATTTGTAATCAAAATCATCATTGATGGAAAAAATACCAGATACATATAATGCTTTTTCATTGATAATATCTGTCGAAGTCCCTGTGTTTTTAATTCTTTTGGGGCTATAAAAAACTAATGGCACAAATTGATTGGAGATATTGACATTTAATTGATTAGCAATACCCAGCCCAATCACCGCGTAATAACCAGATTTGTCTTTTAATGTGAATTTGCCATTTTGAATAACAGAATTGACATTGCTGATGCTTACAAAATTACTATCTACTCCACGAATGGTAATAAGCATTTGCTTTTGTTTGTATTTAACAAGTGCTTGATTGGAAATACTTTTAGAAATTTGTTTTATATCAGAATAACTTGCAATTTTTGGGATAACAGTATCTGCATTAAAGTATTTTCCTTTTGCTGGAACAATTTTTAAATCTGCTTCTACAGAGTTATATAAGTTGCTCACAACAGAAGTAAAACCATTCATCACAGAAATAATAATCACAAATGCAGCAGTAGTAAAAGTAATAACCCCCACGCTAATCCAACTGATTAGATTGATAATGTTTTTTGATTTTTTTGAAAACAAATACCGCAGAGCTAAAAGAAAAACAATTCTCAATTTATTTCTTTTTTAATAATTGTTCTATTCTTTCTATTGTATCTAACGATTCATCAAAGTAAAAACGAAGTTCAGGAATTTTGCGAACTTTTTTAGCGAGTTTGTCGCCTACAAACTTTCTGATTTTTTTATTATCCTGTTCTAATAGTTTGAATATCTCTTTGCGGTCATATTTTTCAGAAGGTAAAATACTGATGTAAATTTTTGCAATAGATAAGTCACCTGTTACTTTTACTTCAGATACATTGATAAAAGCATTGTTATAGTCAATAGGTGCGTGTAGTAAAAGATAATCTGCCACAGCCGCATACACCAATTCAGCAACTTTTTTTTGTTTGATAGTTTCCATAATTTTGATAAAAATTTGTCTGAGCAAAGATACAGGGAAAAATTGGGAGGAGTTAATTAAATTTTTAAAAACAAAAAAGTAAAATTTTAAGCCGTAAGATGATCTGCTAATAATTCCGCTTGTTTTAATACGGTTTCAATAGCTTTTTGTTGTTTATCTGGCGGATAACCATATTTATTAAGAGTTCTTCTAACAAGCACCATTAGTTTTGCTCGGGCACTTTCTCTTAATGTCCAATCAATAGTTGCATTAGATCTTACTTTATCTGCTATTTCTCTTGCGATTACTTTTAATGTTTCATCACCTAAAACTTTTACAGCACTGTCGTTTGTTTCTAAAGCATTATAAAAAGCCACTTCATCTTCACTTAATCCTAATTTTTCACCCTGTTTGTCGGCTTCTTTAATTTCTTTTGCGATATTGATAAGTTCCTGAATAATTTCTGCGGTGGTAAGCAAGTTGTTTTGATATTTTTTTATAGATGCTTCCAGCATTTCTAAAAGCTTCTTACTTTTTACTAAATTTCTTTTAGATCTGATTTTTATCTCGTTATTTAAAATCTTTTTCAATAATTCAATGGCTAAATTTTTGTGCGACATTCCTTGAACTTCATTTAGAAATTCTTCTGATAATACATCTAAACCAGAAATATCAGGTTTTGAAATACCAGCGGCATCAAAAATATCAACCACTTCATTACTTGTTATGGATTTGTCTATAATTTGTTTTATTGTTGTTTCAATTTCCTCGTCAGATTTACCTCCGCCAATAGGTGTATTAAATTTTGCTAATCTTGCTTTTACGGCTTGAAAAAATGCTACTTCGGGCAAATATGGTTTTACTTCATCTTTGCTGATGCATATAGATAGTGCTTGACTTAATAAACTTACTTCTTTAATAAATCTTTCTTTTCCATCTTTTAATCCTAAAATATGTTCTTCTGCTTGTAAAATAATAGATAATTTTTCTTGTGCATTTGCATTGAAAAATCTGCGGTAGTTGAATTTAAAACTTCCTTCATAATATGATTGCGGTTCAGCGGCTATTAAATTATTTCTAGTTTCGCTGTCTTCATTAAACATTTGCTGAACCACTTCAAATTTTTCTAAGAAAACTTCTAATGCTTTGTCTATAGTTTCTGCTGGTGTTCCTTTTCCGCCCGCTTCTCCATAAAAGGAAAGAGCTTTTTTCAAATCAGATCCTATTCCTAAATAATCTACTACTAAACCTCCCGGTTTATCTTTAAATACCCGATTAACTCTTGCAATGGCTTGCATAAGATTATGACCACGCATCGGTTTATCAATATACATCGTATGCAAGCAAGGAACATCAAAACCAGTTAACCACATATCACGAACGATTACTATTTTTAGTTCATCGTTTGGATTTTTCATTCTTTCAGATAAAAATCTTCTTTGTTCTTTGGTGGTATGATGTTTGGCTATTTCTGGACCATCTGAACTGTTTGTGGTCATTACTACTTTTATCACACCCTTATTTAAATCATCACTATGCCAATGCGGACGAATCGCAATAATTTGATTATACAAATCTGCAGCAATCCTTCTACTCATGGTTACTATCATTGCTTTTCCCTCAAATATCTCCTGTCTTTTTTCAAAATGTGTAACTATATCTTGTGCTAAATTTTTTAATCGCTCCGGATGTCCAATGATGGCTTCTAATTTTGTCCATTTGGCTTTTGCTTTTTGCTTTTCAGTGAGTTCTTCATCTTGTTCTAATTCTTTATCAAATTCTTCTATTAGTTTTCTTCCTTCTTCACTCAGATTGACTTTTGCCAAACGGCTTTCATAATATATCTTTACTGTAGCACCATCATCAATTGCGTCTTTTATATCGTATTTATCAATGTAATTGCCAAATACCTGTGGTGTGTTTTTATCTGTACTTTCTATAGGTGTACCGGTAAAACCAATATAAGTGGCGTTTGGCAGGGCATCTCGCATATATTTTGCAAAACCATAAGCAATTCTTTTTCCAATAGGTTCTTTTGTTTCTTCATCTTTTTCATCTACTAACTTGGCTTTGAATCCATATTGTGTTCGGTGTGCTTCATCTGCAATGACTACAATATTATTACGATCTGATAATTGAGGATATACTGCTCCTTCTGATGCATCAGGCAAAAATTTTTGAATAGTTGTAAAAACAATGCCACCACTTGCTACTTTTAGTAATTCTCTTAAATGCTGCCTACTTTCGGCTTGAACAGGTTCTTGTCTTAAAAGTTGCTTACATGAAGCAAAGGTTTCAAACAGCTGATTATCTAAATCGTTTCTATCGGTAATCACAACAATAGTGGGGTTTTTCATTTCGGGTGAGGTAATCAGTTTAGCAGCATAAAATACCATGCTCAAACTTTTACCAGATCCTTGTGTGTGCCAAACTACACCTGCTTTTCTGTTACCTGTTTCTTTGGATGCTTCAATGGTTTTTTCAACCGCTTTATTAACAGCATAATACTGATGGTATGCAGTTAATTTTTTTACCGCTTGTATGGTGAGTTGTTTTGATTCAGAGTTTTTATCTAATGTTATATCTTTTTCAAAAACGATAAAGTTTCTGATAATATCTAAAAGCGTTTGGGGATTTAACATGCCTGAAATCAATGTTTCCATTTGTGGTTTTAAGCGAGATTCTTCATTTATCCCATCTTTTGTTTTCCATGCCATAAATCGGGAAAAATCTGAACTAATAGTGCCCGCTTTACATTCTAAACCATCAGAAATAATGCATATTTCATTGTATGTGAATAAACTTTGAATAGTTGTTTTATAGGTTTGTAACTGCTGGTAAGCACTTTTGATGGTTGCATTTTCATCTGCGGCATTTTTTAATTCTATAACTACCAGTGGTAAGCCGTTTACAAAAAGAACAATATCTGGTCTTTTATGATGATTATTTTCAATAATGGTATATTGATTAACGGCTAAAAATTCATTGTTTGAAGGATTATCAAAATCTATCAAAGCCACTTCATGCGATCTTTCAAAACCATTTTCATGATAAGGGACTTTTACTTTTTCAATGAGCATGCTATGAAACTCTTCGTTGTTGTGTATTAAGTTTGGAGAATTAATTCGTAAAACCTTTTGAATGGCGGCATCTAAAACATTAGTGGGGAGATGAGGATTGATTTTAGAAAGAGCATTTTTTAATCTTTGATTTAAAACAATATCGCTAAAACTTTCGCGTTCGCAGAATAGACCTTCTGGAGAAATATCCTGACCATGAATATATTTCCATCCCTGCGATTGTAAAATTTCAATCGCTAATTGTTCAATGGTGTTTTCGGTGATAGCTTTACTCATTGGTTGGTGTTATTAAACTTATTCAAGTTCTACGGGTTTAAAAAATTTTCTACCTATAGAATAAGGCAATAAATTTTTATGTTGTAATCTTCCTATGATTATAGCCGGATGTGTATTGAATTTATGTGCAAATTTAATGATATCTTTTTCAGTAATTGTGAAATTATTATTTTTGATATATTCTAAAATTTCTTCCTCTTCTTCTTTTGATAATGTCCACTTAATGGCAAATTCATCGGCTTCTTTTTCTTTGATTTTATCTTTTTCAGAATATTCAATGTTTTCCAAAAAGACATCTTTTTTACCATGTAATAAAATATGCCCAGTTTCGTGAAAAAATGTAAACCAAAAACCATCATTGCGTTTGTATCTGCCGCTTAATTGTATTAAAGGCGTGTCATTCAGCCAACGAGTACATCCATTAATTGGTGCATTTTTTATACAAGGCGTGTGAACTACTTTTACACCGGCTTCCATACAAATTTCTTGAAGTTTTTTGAAAAAATTATCAGGATGTTTGGCCATTAAAGATTTAATTTCAGGTAATGCGTCTTTAAATTTTTTTTCATCGTAGTTTTTAGAGGGTAGTTCTCTTGCTTGTAATTCGCCTTTTCTTAGCCATGCAGAGATGGCATAAGGTTCTTTGGTATGGGCAAGAGATATACGAAATGCTACTTTTAGTTGTTGATTAAGATAGTAGTTTTCCCATGCAGTGTGGCTGCTAATGCCAAAAAAAGATAATAGTTCTGCAGTTTTTTCTTCATTGGAATTTTTTTTAGATACCCAACCCTTTTTTACCATATCAGCAAAGGGAAATTTTTTTGCCCATGCAAAAGATTCTTTTAAAAAGTTTTTTTGTTTTTCACGAGCGATAAATTCATCATAGTTCCGTTGCATATTTAGCCAAAAGTGAGCAGGAATTTTAAGCACATTTTCAAATTGCACAGCCATTTCTGGGGTAATACTGCTATCTCCTTTTAAGATGGCGATAATTGTTTTTTCGGGCTTTACTGTTCTGATAGCAAATTCCTTAGGTCCCATGCTTAATTCATCTAATTTTTCAGCAAGGGTTTTGCCAGGATGAAAAACTATTTGTGGTTGATATTGATTTTTTGGTGTTGCCATATTAAAGTGATTTTATTTTATAATTAGTGATAATTTACAATTTCTATAATTTTAATACTTTTAATTTCACTCCAGATATACTTACCATTACTATCAGTAGGTATGGGTTTTTCATGTGGTTCAAAGATTAATCTGTATGGTTGGTCAAGATCGCAAGCCCATTGTCCTTTTCGGTTACCTGTCAGTTCATGATAATGACCTGGCAGATGGCGAACATCTTCAAGCGTAGAAGCACTACGAAGTTCACCAAGCCGTTGATTGTATTTGTTTGCACGGATTTTTCCCAATTCTTTCTGACATTTTTTGTAGTTGTTGGCTAAATTTTTTAATTTATTATTTGCAAAAGTTATTTCCACGGCAAATATACGATTTTTTTTAATTAACATCAAGTGTAAGTCAAAAAAAATTAAAAATCCACCCTCACCTCCCCGCTCATTAATTTCGGCAATAAGGTATCCCGCAAGGCGGTAAGGGTGCGGATTTGAGAATTATTTTTTTGAATTTTAATAAACCATGGTTTAACAAGTTGATTAAACTTTAATAATGTTTGATTATCAGGTTTTGGAATGAGTATACTTTTTATTCCTTCATTAGTAATGTCAGGTTGAACAGATCCACTTACTAGAGAATCCTTTATTTCTTGAAACTCTTTAGATAAAACATAACACCATATATAATAGTGGCTTAATTCATTTGTTTTTAAACCAGAAAATCCAGTAGATAGTATATGTTTATTTATATCTGAATAATCATCAAACATTAAAAGTTTTCTTACACCACCTTTTTTAGCAAACCAAACTGAATATTCAACTGGTTGCATATTTGCTCTTGAAGGTCTATTATTAAATCTTATTTTTTCTCCACCAGTTATTAAAGTATCTTGAACATCACCTGTAGCGAGAAAAATTTTTTCACCTTCAAATTCTCTTATGCCACTACTTATAATAGTTGATAATTCACTATTGCCAAGAGAAACATCTTCCCACCTTTCATCAGCTTCTTCAATAAACCACTGCCTGAATAGTGTTTCTGCCAATGCTTCTAAAGTTTTGTTTTGGCGGTGGAGGAGGTCTATTTTGTCGTCTAAACTGCTGAGCACTTCGGCTATGGCTTGCTGCTCGGGAAGTGGGGGTAATAAAAAATCTAATTGATGAATATGATTTCTGTTTAAAGTAGGTACAGAACTACCTGCATTAAATTGTGTAAAGTCAATTGTTTTTAAAAAGTAGTAAATAAATTTTGGTTCTGATAAATTAAATTCTTTAACAAAAAGAACTGTGTTGTGAGCCCAAAAATCTGTTTTATAAAAATGAGCCGTTCCAATATTTCCACTTCTTCCAATAGTAACACCAGGTCCTTTTGTTGTTGATTGATTATGATAACCTATAATTCCATTCGAACCTGCAACTGGCACTTGCCCATTCTTCATTTGATTTTTTGTTAAATCATATCCTCTTTGAAAAGTTACAACATCCCCCAATTTAACCTTCTTCCACTCGCTCAAATGGTTGGTGTTTTGTTGTTTTGGAGTGGAGGCAGGGTTTTGTGTTTCGGTGTTCATAGGTGTGTTTAGTTTTTTATTTTTTCTATTACTTCAATAATTTCATCAAGAACACTTTCAGATAATTTTTCAAAAATATTTTCAAACTCTTTTTCATCGGGTAATTCATAATATAGTTTTTCAACTAAACAATTTCTTTGATCTCTATTAAATCCAATAGTATATGAGTGTGGATAGGTTGTAATATAAATGCTTTTCCATATATCAAATGATTTTTTTCCAGCGAGTTTAAATTCTTTTAAATGTATGTCAATTTTGTATTCATTCACTACTTTGTGTTTTTTTAAGTATGCTTGTGCTTTAGTAACAGTTTTATTTGCTTGATTATCTGTCCATATTATTATTTCTACTTTATTAAATTTAAATTCTTTTGTAATTTTTGAAAGCCCATTTTTTATTGTATCTTTTAATGGCAAAACAACTTTTCTAAAGATATTTAGTGATGTTTCCGGGCTTTTTCTCTCTTTAATTTCTGGTTGTTTTATTTCGCTAATTAGTTGCTTCAAGCGTTCATATTTTATATTTAGTGGTTTTTTGAATTCTTGTAGTCCTTTTTCAATTTGTGCTTCAAGTTCTTCAACACTTGGCATTTCTCCTCGTAATTCAGAAGGCAATGTCTCACTAATTTTATATTCGGCAATACCAATAGGTTTTTTTGAATCTTTTAAAGCATATTCTACTACCAATTTATCTTTGGTTTTGCATAAAATTAATCCAATTGAACTTTCGTCATTATCTTGTTTAAGATATTCATCTGCAAGGTTTAGATAAAATTCCATTTTGCCCTTATATTCTGGTTTGAATTCATCTATTTTCAGATCAATGATGATGTATCTTTTTAAGCGGGTATGATAAAACAATAAATCAAAAAAATATTCCTTATCACCAAGGGTAATTTTGTATTGTCTTCCCAGAAAAGCAAAGTATTGTCCTAATTCTAATAAAAATTTTGTAAGTTGATTTGTTAGAGCATCTTCTAAATCTCTTTCATTAGCTTCCTTTCCAAGGTAAATAAATTCAAATTTATATGGATCTTTAAATAATTGTTGAGTTAGTTCTGATTGATCTGGTGCAATTGTATTTTTAAAGTTACTTAGTATTTTCCCTTTTCTTAAATGTAATTTGCTTTCAATTTGATGTACCATTACATCTCTGCTCCAACCATTCTTTACAGTTTCTTGAATGTAAAAAAGGCGAATTTCTCTATCTTTTACTTTATCAAGTAAAGTGGTGTGATGATACCAGCTTAATTTTGCAAGGAGATCTTGCAAAATTGTATCTTTTTGAATATCAGTTTCTTGTAATTTTGCAGGGGGCGTCTGCAAAATTTTCAGTGTATCAATATCTCTAAATTCAGGGTAAGCAAGATAAAAGTCCCTCATATACCGAAGATTGCGAGAAGAAAAACCTTTCATGTCAGGAAATTCAGAAGAAAGATCTTTTGACAATTTTTCTACAACTTTAGATCCCCATCCTTTTATTTTTTCTTGTTCATAAATAATGCGTCCAATTTCCCAGTATAATTTTAGTAATTCTACATTTACACGAATAACAGCGGTTAATCTTGCTTGCCTGATTTTTTCTTTGAGAGTTTGTAAAACATTTATATAATTAGAAGTAAGTTTATTCATAAACTGAGAAATGATACATTATCTTTTAATAATAAATAGTTAATTAATGATTTTAGCAAATGCATCTAAAATTTTTTCACTTCAAAATATACTCCGTTCAAATGATCAAAATCATTATCAGTAGTGAGCAATACGGCATCTAAGGCATAAGCCGTTGCCGCAATCCAAAGATCATTTTTTTTCATTGTAACTGCACCATTTGGAATTAATTGACCATTTGGGCCTTTTGCTTTTCGTTTGCTATAACAATCTATATTTACATAAGCATCTATCAGTTCTTGATTATTCTGATCAATATCTATACAAACAAACTTGTTCATATTGCTTCTAAGTCGATTTATTGTTTCCTGAGTCCAATTCCATTGCACAACCAAGCTTTCAGCTTCTGCTATACTCACTACAGAAATAAAAATTTGAGGTTCGGTTATGCTATTTACATATTCACGAACCTCTTGAGCTTTTTCCCTACCTCTGTTTAATTGAATGAGTATATTTGTGTCTAAAAGAATATTTTTCATTAGTCAAGATCTTTTAGCATTCTATCAAATTCTTCATCGGTTTCATTTCCTGGCCATTTTCCAAATATTTCGTCAATAGGATTTCTTTTCTTTCCTTCTCTAATTTGCAATGCTATCTGTTGTTGTATAGATAAACTTTCTGGTTTTCTTGAAAATATTTTTGCGGCTTTACCCGGATCTCCAAAATTTTCCATTTTTACATAAGATAATAGACCACCCGGCTTAAAATGTGCCATTCCTGTTATGGCAATTTCCCTTCCGAAAAAATCTTTTAGTTCATCAAAAAGTTTTTTAGGGACTATCACTACAATTTTTTTGTTATCAGAAGTAGTGAGTACAACTTGCTCTTTTGAAAATTTCATTTCATCTATTATTCCAACTACAACAGTTTTTTGCGGTTGAGGTATTGTTTTAATTAACTTTTCAATTTTGTCTATTTCTTTTTGGGAGAACTCAATTTCTGGTATTGTGCTACGGTTGCTTAGGAGAACTTTTTCTGTATCTGTTTTAAAAAATTTTTTAAACTTTATTAGTTCATAAAGTAAAGGTTCATCAAGCAAATTTTTATCATCATCTTTTTCGGATAATGCCGCGTTAAATGTTTTTATAACCAAAGCCATTGGGGTAAGAGTATTAAGTGATTGTTTTTCTTTGAATAAATCTAATTGTACTTCAATATTTTTAAAATTATCTGCATCTAAAGTAAGGATTGTGTTGTCATCAGTTCCAGTAGTTTGAGTTAAAAATATATTGAGGTATTTATTTAATTTTTTTGGAATAGAAACTTTACTATATCCATATAGTTGAAGCAATAAAGATTTTTGGGCAATAGTTTTTATGTGCTTTGCCAAAAACTCTACTCTATCAAGTTCTATACGACCCTTGCCTTCGTAATTATTTACTATTTTGATATCGTAATTCATATATTTAGTTTAATTTGATGGATTGCAAATTTTTTAAGATTCTTTTATTCAATTCTATTTCTTCTTCCATTTGTTTTTCCAATTCTGCTTTTAGTGCTGCAAAGCGTTCGGCAAAGTTGAAGTCGTCTTCTTCATCGGGTAATCCTACATAGCGGCCGGGTGTTAGTGCATAGTTCATAGATTTTACTTCCTCTATATTTACACTTTTGCAAAAGCCCTGTACATCGGTATAATCAGTTGAACCTGTTCGCCAGTTGTGATAAGTTTGTGCAATTTTTTGAATGTCTTCATCGGTAAGTTCACGCGTTCTGCGGTTTATTAATCGCCCCATATTGCGGGCATCTATAAAAAGAATTTGTCCTTTGCGTGGATATTTTTCTTTTGAATCTTTTCTGCTCATAAACCACAGGCAGGCGGGTATCTGGGTGTTGAGGAATAACTTAGCGGGTAAGTTTACAATGCAATCCACAAGCCCGGCATCTACTAAGTTTTTACGAATTTCGTATTCGCCTCCGGAGTTGCTGGTAAGTGAGCCCTTTGATAAAACAAATCCGGCTTTTCCATTAGGTGCTAAATGATACAAAAAGTGCTGAATCCATGCATAGTTGGCATTACCCACTGGTGGTTTGCCATATTGCCAGCGAGGATCGTTTTGCAATAGTTCGCCGCTCCATTCACTGTCGTTAAATGGAGGATTAGCAAGAATAAAATCTGCTTTTAAATCTTTATGAGCATCGTTCAAAAAACTTCCTTCGTTGTTCCATTTGATATTACTGCTATCTATGCCTCTAATTGCAAGATTCATTTTAGCTAATCGCCATGTTGTTTGATTACTTTCTTGTCCGTAAATAGAAATGTAATCAGAAGGATTTAAAGAAAGTTTTTTGCCATTAGTTTTCTTTTTGTAGTAATCCTGATGTGCTTTGATAAATTTTTCGCTTTGCACAAACATTCCACCACTTCCACAGCAAGGGTCAAACACGCGGCCTTCATAGGGTTCAAGCATTTCAACTAAAAGTTTTACCACACTTTCTGGAGTGTAGAATTGTCCTCCCTTTTTACCTTCTGCTAATGCAAATTGTCCAAGAAAATATTCAAATACACGGCCTAATATATCTTTGCTTTGAGCTTCTTTGGTGCCTAATGTAGCAGTACTTATTAAATCTATAAGAGCTCCCAAACTATTTTTATCTAACTTTTCTTGAGAATACACTTTTGGTAATACACCTTTTAGTGAAGGATTGTCTTTTTCAATGGCATCCATAGCGTCGTCAATATCTCTGCCAATGGTGGGTAATTTGGCTCTTCCTTGTAACCAAGACCAGCGAGCAGATGGAGGTACATAAAATACTTTTTCTGCAAGATACTCGTTTTTGTCTTCTGGGTCTGCACCTTCATATTCGCCTTTACCTTCTTTCAGTTTTTGATAAAGTTCTTCAAAAACATCAGAAATATATTTGAGAAAAATTAATCCAAGTACAACATGTTTATATTCTGCGGCATCAATATTTTTTCTTAGTAAATCGGCTGATTTCCAAAGTTTTTTTTCAAGGGGTTCTTCAACGGTATTATTTTTTTTTGCCATGCTAATCAGTTTTTAGAATAGCCATAAATTTACAAAAAAATTTGTCGATGGTGTAACAATTTCCGCTCACTTCCCTAATCCAAACCTATACGCAATGCCTGCTTCAATGTGGTATGCTACTGCAAAATGTGTTTTGAGTGAAAAATGTGCAACTAAATTGTTTTTGAAATAATATCTGCATCCTAAACGATGATATAATTTTCCATTTGGAAAATCATTGTTGGGCATCCACACATAATAGCCCATTTCCAGTATAGGTGTTAATCTTCCAAAATTGTATGCATAACAAATTTTTAATCCGCTGCTAAACGCTGTATTAAAATTGACAATGGCTTTGCTTGTATCTGATGGTCTGGCTTCCCACGCCAAACTTTCTTCATAAAACACATCTGCCCCTGCCCCTATCTGCTGATTTTGATGTATGTTGAAATAATAATTTGATCCTGCACTGTATGCCCAGAGTTTATTATTGGTTGGTGGCTCTACTTCATTTACGCCAATTGCTGTAAAAACAAGTATTTCATGTTGGCTTTTTTTATCTGATGATGAATCCTGCACCACATCGTATTTTTTATCTTCTTTAAAACGATAAGTTATTCCAAGTGATGGATACAAAGTATTGATACCCAAATTTGGCACAGAAAAACGACAATTACTAACATGAATGAAAGTAATAGATGGATTTAAATACCATTGTGGATGCACACGAACTTGCCATAAAAAACGAAATTGTATGAAAGTATTGATATGTGTGCCTATAGCGATGTTTTTGTGATTGTTTTGAATGTCAAATTTTTTAGTGAGGTATGCCAATCCCCAAGCCATTTTAAGTTTGAATAAAATGTTTTTTTCTTTTTTAGTAAATGGAAATTCTAAATAAGGAGCTAGTGCAATACTGTTGCCTAACTTTTGAGCGTTGCCAAGTGTTTCAAAATTCAAGCAAATGCCATAATCTGGAAAATTATTAATACGATGCCATTTGTAATATCCCGATGAATGTTTGAAAAAATTCAATTCTGAAAAGAAGGGTCTTTCTGCAATTAAATTGCCAATTTTACCAGTGTGCTGAACGACCGAACCATAGCCTGAATACATAGAAACAGATGAAAACTGTGCTAAATAATTTTTTGAGTAGAAAAAAGAAATTACTATAAAAACAAACACTTTAATATTAAAAGATAAATGAAAATGTATTTTTTTATTTGCGTTAATTATCATCCAAAAAAATGAATGAGCAAATTAAGTGATTTTTTATTTTATACCTTAAAACTTAGATTTTGGTTACTATTCAGGTAGGTATATTTTTCTCGCAGAGAATGCAAAGTATTTCGCAAAGGTCGCAAAGAATATTTTTAAATTGGAGGGCTTTGCGTTTTTATTCTTTGCGGGCTTTGCGTGAAATGCAACTTGAAAATCATTTTAGAATACCTGAATAATAAAGAGTTTTATTACTATTAGCAAAATATATTTTTCACAAAAAGTAAGTTCAATCAATGCTGGACAATAATTTTTTGTCTTGATAACTGATTATCAAATGTTTTCAATTCTGCAATATAAATACCATCGGGTAAATGATGAATGTGTAAATAATTTTTATCTGCACTCATTCTAAAATTTTGTTGTAAAACAATTTTTCCTGTTACATCAAATATCTTTATGTTTTGGATATTATTTGAGATAGTTAATTTATCAAATGCAGGATTTGGAAAAATATAATTTGTTGTTTTGATAGAGTTATCATCAACACTCAAAAGACCTGAACAAGTAAAGGTAGCAAGTCCATCTAATTTTCCATAACCCCACTGTATGTTTGGCAAAGATGAACCTGTGAATGAATCGCTGTAAGCACAAGATGTAATAGCATTTTTAAACATTTGATTGGTAGCCCATGGCATTAGTTGTAAAAGCAATACGCCAAGTCCTGTTACAACAGGCGAAGCCGCAGAAGTGCCACCACCTAATACATGATAACCTCCGGGGGCTAAAACATTCGGATTGTTTGAAATCAAGTTATTTCGCATACCCATTGCTACACAAGAAAACACGCTATTTCCTGTAGCGGCAATATCAGGTTTCATTAAACCCGTTCTTGTAGGCCCGCTACTGCTATGATAAGCCAAACCTCCTGCTATTTCTGTAGTGGTTTGTAAAGTATTATTGTAATCGTAGTATTGATTTAAATTGACATAATTTGCAACTGTAACAATTTCATTACTACACTGAAATCCACTAACCATTGAGGATACAGTATCGGGCATAAGATAATACTGAATTTTTGGAAATTGAGAAACGGTAGGCAATCCAGAAGATACAAAATCAAAATTCCATGCATCAAAAACACCTGTTCCTTTACTTTCAATGCTCCATAAATAGTTAGAACTATCAGCAAAAATTTTAATGTATAAATCATATACTCCCGAAGAATTGATAGCAGAAGAAAACATTACAACGCCTATTCGTTGATTGTTGTGTTTTAGAGTATCATATTTATTGGTGCCCAGAGCGTAATTGTAAGTTTTAAATCCAACATTACCAAGATAATTGAAAGACGGATTTGTACAACCAACGGAGATTAAAACATTTTTAATTTGAGCAGTATCAGCATAAATGTTGTGTTGTAAAACATTTGAGGTATTATCTTGAATCCATGTAAATAAAGTATCGGTAGTATTATTTAAGTTGGCTTTGACATGGTATTTGATATTACCAGCATTTCCTGCTGCACCACACATTAATCTTCCGGGGTGATTAGCAATAAGTGAAACAATCAATTGAGATTCTAAATCAGTAGCATCATGGCTTCCATAATAATCTCCAATGCTTGCATTGATAGCAACAGGCATATTGTGAATATTTGCTTTATTAACGATGTATTGAACAGCATCAGCAATAACAGGACCAGTAGCATTGAAGTTTAATGCAACAGCAATAATTTTTGCTTTTGGTGCACAACCCTGATGAGTACCAGTGGCAAGGCCATTACCAGCAGCAATGCCGGCTACATGTGTGCCATGTCCCCAATAGGCAAGGTCGCTGTGTGAGCATGTTCCTGCATTGATAGAAGAACTATCCCATTGTTGGCCATATCCGAATGGAAGCGGTGAAACTGTTCCTGTAACTGCCTGATCCCAAATATAGAGTATTCTTGTTTTTCCGTTACTTTCTTTGAAATCAGGATGAGAAAAATCTATTCCAGAATCAATTAATCCCAAAAGCACTCCAGATCCATCTAATGCATAAGGAAGTGGCGAAACCCCTTGTTTTACAGGTTTTATACGATTTCTAATGACCATTGTATCATTAAGAGGAACTAATTTTCTGTGGCGATAAGTTTCTGCACGAGTGATGATTTTATTTCTAATCATATTCATTAAAAAAGTAGTATCGTAAATAGTGCAGCGAACAAGGTTTGCGGAAGAATAAAGGTAAGTGGCTTTTGCAGGATGTTGTTGAATATATTGAATGGCTTTTTCAGGAGATTTTGTTTCTATAATTAAATGTAATGGTGAATTATCGTAATTTTGAAGAATATCAAGTAAATCTGTGTTAAAGGGTGTTTGAGCAAATAAAAGAGAAGAGATAAAAAGTAGTGAAATAATACGAGCCATAATTTTTTCTTACAAATATAGGGAAAAGAAATAATCAAATCAAAATCAATTTTTAATAAATTTTGATTCGTGAATTATTAAACCCGTTGATGGTTCAAATAATTTTAAAAAGTAAAAACCTGATGGGATGTTAGAAATATCAATGGAAATTAAGTCATCTTGTGATTTTAGTTCATTTTGAACAACTATTCTACCGGTAATATCTGAAATTTCAAATTGAATTTTTTGAGAAGCATTTACACCTAATATTGAAATTCTATCTTCTGCTGGATTTGGAAAAATTGTAATTTTTGAATTTAGATTAGAGTAGATGTCTGTTGGCGTAGATGTTTTTAAAATAAATTTATATGATTTGTAATAATCAGATGGTTTTACGGAATCTTCAAAAACAATGTAGTATTGCCCAGGAGTAAGAATAATATTTTGAATAATACTATCAAGGCCATTTGAGTATATATTAGAATTTATTTGATTTCCAGAACTATTGTAAAGTTTAAATCCAAGATTATGAACTTTTATGTCAAAAGCTTTGATTGTAACTAAGTAATTATTATTTAGTGTAAAAGTGAAAGCATCTAAATCTATTCCACTGATAGTATCAGTTTGAGGAGTAATAAAAGCTAAATAAGGAGTATTAGTATTAACCGCATAAGATAATCTTGTAGAATCAGGTTCATCTAATGCCTTCATATTAAAATCAAAAAGCGAAGGTAGTGTTGTATGAATTTCCGTAAAAGCAAAAGTATTGTATACAAATTTTTCTAAGTAAGGGACATTATAAAAATTACCTAAATCAGCACTGTTGTATAAAACAACACCATCTCCGCCACTGTAATAATAACAACCACTACAATTCCCAACTACACAAGCATAATGAATATTGTTGGGTAAAGGTTTTGAATTTAATCCTTGAATATTATCATTTAATACACCATTACAGTTTACATCAAGGTTATGAAAATTTCCAATTAAATGATCATCAATTACATTAGGGTCTTCAAGTCCTCCAAATAAGAATACACCAGGATCTCCGCTATAAAGATAAGATGTTCTTAAATCTCTTACCGCTTCAGAGTATTCACTTAATGGAGAAAATAAAACAGTTAAAACGCCTCCCGATACATTTGAGCCGCCATGAGGTGTGCCCGTTGTAGCAAGCTTTCCAACTCTATGTCCATCTTGTTGAGCGGGAAATAGCCACAGATTAGAATTTTGAATATATTGTCTGGAGGCCAGGCCGCCCATACTATGACCTAATAAAACCGCTTTAGATTTTCCTGTTTTTTGTAAAATTAAGTCAATGGCATATTTTACTGCAACACCTTGTTTGTAAATAGCCGCTTGATTACTTAAAACATAATCAGAACTTGAAGATGTAGGATATACAGATCCAAACCTTCCAACATCAAAATTTAAAGTATAGTAATCACCTATAGATAAATCATTAAGAGATGTGAAAAATGCAATGTCTGCAGAACTTGTATTAGAATAATTTAAGTTAGCAACACTAACATCTCCATCATGGTTTAAGCAAACATCAATTCTACCTCCAAAATTTAAGTTATACATTGTATCAATAATATTTGTAAAATTATTCCAAGTTTGATCGTTAGAACCAAGACCATGAATTAATAATATAGGATAAGGTAGTTGAATGGTATTATTTGTAGATGCCTTTTTTAATGATATTTTATGACCAAGAGAATCTGGTGCTGAATATAATTTTAGTGAATCCGGACGATTATGAATGTAATATGTTATGTTTTGTGAATATAAACTTTTTAATAGTCCAATAAAAATAACAACAAAAATTTTTTTGGACATAATTTTTTCTTGCAAAGATAAGTAAAAATAAAAAAGTGAAGTTCAAATAACTTTTTTGAAAATCTTTTAGTTTATATTAAAAATTTACATTCAATCCGCCATAAATCATTCTACCAATTGCAGGAATAATGCCTGGTCCGGGATATTCATCTGTACGAAGTGTAAAATATTTTTTGTCTAACAAATTATTGATACCAAAATTAAACTTGCAGTTACTATTAATTTTTATGGATGATGATAAATCAATTACTTCATAAGATGGAATTATACCCTCAATTCCATTGACATCAAATTTTGTATTTGCTGCATCTGCAAATTGTTCTGCTGTATAAGAATATTGTATGTTCAAAGAAAACTTTTTTGTGTTATATGATAATCCAATTCTTTCAATAATATTTGGTGCGTATTCTACTTTATTTCCTGCGTATTTTCCTGAAATGTAATTGGCCTGAATGTAAGCAAGCGAATTGTAAATGCTTAATCTTCCATATTGAGAGGTGTTAATTAAACCATTCAGGATATTAAGTTCTAAATAACTTTCAATTCCTTTGTGTTCTGCAGATCCTGTATTTGTTCTGAAATAATAAGATACTGTATCGGTTTTGATAATTGTTCCTATTTTATTTTTGTAATGGATGTAGAATCCGCTAATATCAAAATTGATAATATTTTTGTAAGAACCTCTGAACCCAATATCTGCATTATCTGCCGATGGGTCTGATAGTTTTGGGTCAATTTTAGCAATGGTACCAAAGGGAGTTAAATCTGAATAAGTAACAGGTCTATAGGATTGTTGGAAATTAGCATAAAAATTGATGTTTTCATTAAAATCATATTGCAAAGAAGTTCCAAATAAAACAAATTGTCTTGTGTGTTGGTTATGATTTGCAAACACTTTATCTTCATTGCTATCTTCTGCTTTGTTTTTATCATATCCTGATAAGATATTGTTTAAATACTCAAAGCGAATTCCAGGTGTAATATGTAATTTATTGATGATATTAAAATGATTTTCTAAATAAGCCGCAGCATTAGTAGTAAAAAAATTCATATTGCCTCCCCACTCTGTAACATTTGTAAAATCAGGGTCTGATCCCGTTGTGCCTTCTGCATCGTGTTTTTTGGTGCTGTGTGAATAAGCAAATTTCAAACCAGCAGATAATGTTTGTTTGATGTCGTTAATACTATAGTGATGTAAAAATCTTAACTCATTATTAAAGTTGTTGAATGTTCTGATAACAACTTCTCTTGGCTCGTATGAATAGTTGATTCCAATGGTATCTTTTTCTTGTGGTGGGATATCTTCATTTCTCCATACTAACATTCTTTTGCTAAAAGCATAAGAAGAAATAAATTTGATGTGTGTATTATCAGAAATGTCAAAATTTGCATAAGCCGAAACGATATTCCATGGAGTTTGTAACCAGTTTCTGCTTCTTAAAGATTGTTGTGGATTTTGATGAAATAACGAGTCATTTAAGCCGCCGGGCATTTGAATATTGTTTCTAAACAAAGTATATTCTGCCCCGAAATTAATTTTTTTAGATAATGTGTAATAAAATCCACCCAGTGCAGATATTTGTTTTTGTTGAGAATTTTTTCTCCATCCTTCAAACTGGCGATATTTTACAAAAGAATAATAATTGAATTTTTTAATTTTTCCATTGATAGAAGTAAAATTGCTGAATAATCCATAACTTCCATAGGTTTGAGCGTTGTTTATTTCAATGGGTTTTTGAGCATCTTTTTTGAGTTCATAATTTATCATTCCGCCTATTTGTGGCCCATAAGCCAATGCTGATGCTCCCCGTAAAAAAACAATTTGTTTTACTGCTTCCATTGGCGGCAGATAATATGCTTCATTGTATCCGTAAATATCGGCACTTATGTTGTAACCATTTTGACGCGTATTTGTTTCAATGCTTTGATAAGGATTGATGCCTCTAAAACCCACGCCATTTGCAGTAAATCCACCGCTTTCAGTTTCAATAATGTTTAATCCTGGCACTCTGCCTATGATTTGACGGGTGTTGTTGATTGACTTGTTGGATTCTAAAGTATCTACTATTAATATCTCATTTTTTTTACCTGTATAAATAACTGATCCATCATCGTGTTTAATATGTCCAATGCCATTCATTGTTCTGTAATGAATGATTTCTATTTCATTGAGATTAAAGTTAATTGAATCATTTGTGTTTTGAGAAAAACCTGCAAGCGTGTATAATGTAGCAGGTAGAAAAATTATTTTTTTCATAAGATAAAATTTTGCGGCAAAGATGACTATTTAGACCCATTCTAAACAATACCTAATAATGGGTATTTTTAAAAACAAAAATGAGGTTGATACTAAATTACTTTAATCTTCCAAAAGCATAAAAATACTTTTGAAAATAGGGCTCGTTTAAATCACTAATCATTACGCCCTTTTTAGTAGAAGCATGAACAAATTTATCATTTTTCAAATACACACCAACATGGGTTATTTCCTTGCTATCAATTTTGAAAAAAACTAAATCCCCTTCTCTAACATCTTGTTTGCTTATTTTCTTGCATTGTTTGTGAAAAATATCATCAGATTTTCTTTCTAATGTTTTAGAATAAACAGTTTTATAAAGCAAATTAACAAAACCCGAACAATCAATACCATCTTTTGAACAACTGCCATATTTGTAAGGCACACCATACCATTCAACTATAAATTTGTATAAAGAACTATTCATTTCTTTATCTGAATTATGCACAGTATTTTTTACTAAATCATAGTTAGCATGTTTAGTAGAACTAACAGTTGATTTTTTAGAATGACAGGAAACTATAATAAGAGCAAGCAATATGTAAGATAGAATTTTTTTCATAGGTTTGAAGTCGGATAAATATACTGATTTGTAAAGTAGATTTTGTAAATATGTAATGTTTGAAATTAAAATAACATTCTTTTACAACTTAGCATTACTTTATAGAATTAAAATAATTGTATTTTTGCCACTTCTAAATACTTTTGAATATGAACTTAATTATTCCAATGGCGGGCAAAGGCACGAGAATGCGTCCTTCTACTCTTACTACACCCAAGCCACTTTTTCCTATTGCAGATAAAAGCATTGTAGAATGGTTAATTTATGAAGTATTTAACTCTTCAAACATTCCTATTGAAGAAATTGCATTCATCATTCATCCTGATTTTGGAAAACAAGTAGAAAGTGATTTAATTAAAATTGCAGAGAAGTATCAGGCAAAAGGTAAAATATATTATCAATCTCAAGCACTTGGCACCGCTCACGCTATTTTGTGTGCAAAAGATTCTTTAAAAGGTAATGTGCTTATTGCATTTGCAGATACTTTATTCAAAGCCAACTTTGACATTGATATAAATAAAGATGCTATTATTTGGACTAAAAAAGTTGATAATCCAAAACAATATGGAATTGTAGTAACCGATGAGAATAAAAAGATTCTATACTTTGAAGAAAAGCCCGAAAATCCTGTAAGTAACGAGGCAATTATTGGAATTTATTTTTTCAAGGATGGTGAAAATCTCAAATCAGAATTGCAATATCTGATTGATAATAACATTAAAGAAAAAGGTGAATATCAACTAACAAACGCAATGGAAAATATGCGGCAAAAAGGATTATCGCTGTATTCTCAAAATGTTGAGAAGTGGTTAGATTGTGGAAATAAAGACACAACTCTCTATTCACACAGGGAAGTTTTAATTTCAAATAATCCTGTTTCTTCATCTAACATCAAAAATATCAATAGCAAAATTATTCCACCTTGCTACATTGCAGACAATGTAGTTATTGAAAATTCTACGATTGGGCCTTATGTAAGTATTGGTGAAAATTCTGTAATTCAAAATACTCAAATTGAAAACAGCATTGTAATGAAAAACACTAAAATCAATTCATTACGAATACATCAAAGTATTATAGGAAATAATTGTCAATTGTCAGGACAAAATCAAGCATTATTAAACATGCACATCAGTGATTATTCACAAATAGAATTACAATAAATATCAATGAACAAACTCATTGCTTACATATTATTAGTATTTTCAGGTATTTTTGCAAGTTGCCATTCTTCAAAAAAAACGACTGTTACTAAAAATCCATTTGCAGAAAATGACAAAGAAGCACAACTTTCATCTTTATTTATTGATGCCTGCACAAATAGATTATTAGGAAAGTTTAATGAAGCAGAATGGTATTTGAAACAATGTGAAAAAATTGAACCCAACTCTGCCGCTGTTCAGTATGAATTAAGTAATTTATATCGTTTAATGAACAGAAAACAAGAAGCATTGGCATCTGTTCAAAAAGCCGTAAAATTAAATCCTGATAATATCTGGTATCATTTTGCACTCATTAAATTGTATGACCAAAATAATTTGTATCACAAATCAATTGAAGAATTAAATTCTTTGATAAAAAAATATCCAAACAATCAGGATTTGTATAAACAATTAGTTTTAGAATATGAATTGAATAATCAACCTGAAAAAGCATTGAAGTTGTTAGATGAAATGGAAAAAAAGTGGGGTTATGATTTTGATATAATGTATGAAAAAGTTACGTTGCTTTATTTTATGGGAAAATCAAAATCCGTAGAAGCAGAGTTAAAAAAATATCTGCAACTATATCCCGATGATTTGAAAGCCAAAGAAGTATTAACAGGAATGTTTTACAAGAATAAAGAATACAGTAAAGCATTAGATTTAGCAGGCGAATTATTAAGTGTAGATTCTTTGAATAGCACATCTCATTTGGTGTATTATGATTATTACATTTCTCAAAACAATTTAGATAAAGCATTTTATCATTTGAAAAAATTATTTCTAAATCCTGATTATGAAGTAAAAGAAAAACTCACCATTTTGATTAAACTTTATTCATCAAGTATGAAAACTACGGATACTACCTATAATAAAAATCTTATTGATTTATGTGAAACCTTTGTGAATGTTCATCCGCTTGCTCCTGAATCGCATAGTATTTATGCAGATTATTTACTAAAAGATGGCAAAAAACAACAAGCCATTACAGAATACTACAAAGCCGCTATGTTGAGTAAAAATAAATATGCTATCTGGGATCAATTACTTTCTTTAGAATATGAAGAAGGGATGTATGATTCTTTGAATCATCATTCGGATTTGGCATTAGAAGTTTTTCCTAATCAAGCAATGTTTTATGTGTATAAAGGCATTGCACTAAGATATAAAAAAGAATATGAACAGGCCATACAATACTACAAATCAGCCATTGATTACGCATTAGATAACAATAATTTATTGGAAATTATTTACACAGAATTGGCAGAAATTTATAATCAAATGGGCAATTATTCAGAATCAGATAAGTATTTTGAAAATGTGCTTTCTATCAATCCCGACAATGCTTTGGTATTGAACAATTATGCCTATTATCTTGCACTACGCAAAGATAAATTAGACAAAGCAGAAAAGATGATTAAAAAGGCATTAGACATTTCTCCGAATAATCCTAACTATATTGATACTTATGCTTGGGTGTTGTATCAACAAAAAAAATATAAAGAAGCAGAAAATATTTTACAAACAATTATTGATAAAAAAGCATCAGGTGTGGTTTTAGAACATTATGGCGATGTTTTATTTAAATTAAATAAAATTGATCAAGCCCTTGAATACTGGAAAAAAGCAAAAGAAGCAGGAAATAATTCTGATAAACTTCAAAAGAAAATTGATACTAAAACTTTAGAAGATTAATTTTTTATGCTACCCAAAACAAAAATTTTATTTCAATACACTATATTTCTAATCTTAATTTTTATTGCTTTATATTCTTGTAAAACCAAAAAAGGCACAGTAAAACAAACAAATATTGAAAAAACCGACACAACCGAAAAATGCAAATTGAATATTAAATCTACCAAACATCTAATTGAACAATTACAAAAGAATACTTTTAATTATGAGTGGATTTATGCAAAAGCCGAAACAAAATTAGTTATTGATAGTGAAGATACGGATGTTGATATAAAAATTCGTTCAAAAAAAGACAGTGCAGTTTTAATTACAGTTGAAGCCATTAATTTATTTGATGTGGCAAAAATTTTAATTACAAATGATTCTGTAAAAATGATTATTTACCCCAAAAAGCAATATTACTACGGAAGTATAGATAATATATCAAAATTACTCAACATCACAGCAGACCTTGATTTGATACAATCTGTTTTATTTGGAAACAATGCAGAATTTTACAATGAAGAAGATAAAGTTAAACTCGTTTATGATAAAAATAATTGCTTGTATTTATTGACCACAACCAAAAAAAGAAAAGTAAAAAGATTATTGAAAGAAAAAGAAATACTTTTTTCCAAAGAGCCCATACAAATCATTTCTATTCATCCTGTTTCATTCAAAATTATTCGCAACCAGTTTATTGATTTGAAAAATAATCATTCACTTATTGTTGATTATGAAAACTTTAAAACCATTGATTCTCTTGTTTTTCCAAATACATTGAAGGCAAAAATTGTAGCACAAAAACCTTTTGATTTTAATTTAAAATATTCAAAAGTTGAGATTAATAAACCACAAAATCTTTCTTTCCGTGTGCCAAATTCGTATTCTAAAATTGAAATAAAATGAAGTTATTAATAAAACGATTCTCAATTATAAGTATATTGTTTTTTCTGATTGTATCAATGCTTAAACCTAATCCTGTTTCTAAAACAAGATATTCTGAAACCATTTCTGCAATTCAAATTTTACAACAAATGGTTGACTCAATAGAAAATATAAAAACATTGAAAGTAAAACTTGTAGCATTAGAAAGATTTCAATCTAAATATTTAAAATCCACATCTTATTTCAAAATATCCTATTACCCACAAAAAAAATTATACTTCAATAATCCCGAAAAAAAATTGCAAATACTCTACATTGAAGGTCAAAACGATAATAAAGCATTAGTAAAACATCCTTCTTTACCTATTAGTATTTTTCTTGACCCTAATGGTGCTATGATGAAAAAAAATCAACATTACACTATTCACGAATTGGGCTTTGAATATATTGCTAAAACTATACAAATTGCTTTATCAAAAGAAAAAGAAAAGTATCTGAACTATCTGCATTATCTTGGAATACACGAAAAAAACAATAAACAATGCTATACACTTATGTATGAAAGTTCTAATTTTGACTATGAGCCATATATTGTGCAACACAAAGAAACAATAGCAAGCATTGCCAAAAAATTAAATATCAATGAATACATTATTCGTGATATAAATAATCTTTACAATGAATTTGGTTTTCTTAAAAAAAATTCAACCATTTTAGTTCCTAAAATGTATTGCAAAAAAGCATTTTTATATATAGATACAAAAACATTTTTGCCTGTTTCCATCAATTTGTATGATAATAAAGGATTGCTTGAAAGTTATGATTATTTTGATGTCCAAAAAAATATTGTATTCAAAGAACAGGAATTTTCTAAACATTACAAGGACTATAACTTTTAAGTATGCCTAAATACTTTTTAAAACTATCGTATTGTGGCACTCATTACAACGGATGGCAGGCACAGGCAAATACTGATAAAACCATTCAAAAAATTATATCTAATGTTTTATCTGTTACTTTAAGACATTCTGTAAACCTTGTAGGATGTGGCAGAACAGATGCGGGTGTTCACGCTTCTGAATTTTTTGCTCATTTTGAATCTGAAACATTGCCATCGCATTCTTTTGATTTCTGGATTTATAAGTGGAACTCCATGCTCCCCGATGATATTGCCATTGATAATATATTGTCTGTTATTGATTCTGCACATGCCCGTTATTCTGCTATTTCCCGAACTTACCACTATTTTATTCATCAAAAAAAAGACCCATTTAAATATCAGCACTCATGGTATTGCACTTATTCTTTAAATCACACATTGATATTGCAGGCATTAGAGATATTAAAACAACACAAAGATTTTGCTTGCTTTACAAAAAACGCACAGGAATATGAAAACACTTTGTGTAATATCTATGATGCTGAATGGCAAACACAACAACATCAGATTATTTTTTCTATAACGGCAAATCGTTTTTTGCGAAATATGGTGAGAGCCATTGTTGGCACGCTTATTGAAATTGGTTTAGAAAAAATATCTCTTTCTGATTTTGAAAATATTCTACATTCTAAAGATAGAAAAAATGCAGGTTTTTCTGCACCTGCAGTAGGCCTTCATCTTACTAAAATAATTTATCCTTCTGAAATTTTAATTCAATGATACAAACACGATTGAGAATAAATACAAAAGAAAGATGCAATTCCTTCAGTGGTTTACAATCATGAATTTCCATCAGTCCCAAACAATTAAAAATAATTTTTGATGAAAAAGAAAAATATAATTATCAAGATATTATCTGAACTCTCTGCTTATCCAAAATGGTTTTATTCTGCAATGTTTTTAACCATATTCATTTCTATTGTATCAATTGTTCGTCCATTGCTTGTCAATCACATACTCAACCATTTATCAACTCAAAACATTACATTATTCGGACTATTGCTCATACTTATTATGCTTGGAGAATCTATCTTACAATACATCAATAGTGTCATTTCAGTAATTCTTGGTCAGAAATTAGTTTTATCTACTCGCAAAAAATTATATCAACATGTTTTGAATTTACCTGTTTCTTATTTTGACAAAACGCCAGTTGGTACAATAGTTACAAGGATTGTTTCTGATATGGAAGCGATGAATGAAATTTTTGCTGATGGATTTACTACTATCATTGGTAGTTTATTCACTATCATTATTTTTATCATTACTATGTTTTATATCAATGCATATCTTACAATAGCAGTTCTTGTGGTTTTACCATTATTAGTAATTTCGGTGTGGCTCTTTAAAAATGCTGTTCAAAAATCATTTACACAAGTTAGAAATGCTGTTGCTAATTTGAATAAATTTATTCAAGAACATCTTGTTGGAATGAGTATTGTTCAACAATTTAATGCAGAAGAAAAAGAATTTCACAAGTTTGAAAAATTAAATAAACAACATCGTAATGCTCATATTCAATCTATTTGGTATTATTCAATTTTCTTTCCTGTATTAGAGTTATTATCAAGCATTGCCATTGCACTTGTTATTTATACATCGTCTTTAATTCCACAAATTTCATTAGGGGAAATTACATTTTTTGTAATGATGACTCAAATGCTTTTTCGTCCATTGAGAATGCTTGCAGACCAACTAAATACTCTTCAAATGGGCTTAATAGCCGCTGAAAGAGTTTATGCTTTAATGGAAGAACAAATACCACAATTAAATGATGGAAAAATTAAATTTCAAACTCTTCAAAAAGGAATTACTTTTAAAAATGTAGAATTTTATTATCAGGATAAAGATGTAAAAGTTTTGACAGATATAAATTTGTTTATACCAGCCAAAAAAATCACTGCCATTGTAGGTCATACTGGTTCTGGAAAAACCACACTTATCAATTTAATTACCCGCTTGTATGATGTAAAAAAAGGAGAAATTTTAATTGACGACATTCCTGTTTCAGAATATCAATTAAACTCATTAAGACAAAAAATTGCTGTGATTTTGCAAGA
Organism: Bacteroidia bacterium; assembly: GCA_035405785.1. Classification (GTDB taxonomy): domain Bacteria; phylum Bacteroidota; class Bacteroidia; order B-17B0; family Aurantibacillaceae; genus BPGX01. Next base: position 17,732 of record DAONJS010000011.1, on the reverse strand, counting down.
TCCACATCTCTTTAATGCTTCTATTTTAGATAACATTCGTCTTTTTAATTCAGATATTTCAAAAGATTATATTATACAAATTGCAAAAGAAATAGGATTGCACGAATTCATTATGCAATTAGAAAACAACTATGATTATATTATTCAGGAAAGAGGAAGTAATTTATCATCTGGGCAAAAACAACTTATAGCATTTTTAAGAGCATACATTCATCATCCAGAAATTTTTATTTTAGATGAAGCCACATCAATGATTGATTCTCAAACAGAGCAAATGATTCAAAACACTTTGAAAAAAATGTTAGTGGATAAAACAGCCATCATTATTGCTCATCGTTTATCTACTATTCAAATGTCTCATCAGATAATAGTAATGCATCAGGGAAAAGTTGTTGAAGTTGGAACACATCAGCAATTATTAAATAATGGTAAATTTTACAAAGAAATTTATCAATCTCAATTTGAAGAAGTTTTTTAAATCAAATGAGTAGCAAGGGCAATGGTGACAATGCTTACTTTCCCATTAAAACCAGCATTTTTCAAACTCAAATAGGCGGCTTCTAATGTAGCCCCTGTGGTCATTACATCATCTACAAGTGCAATATGTTGAAGTGAATGAACAGATTCATTTGTTGCTCCAAAAGTATTTTTTATATTTTCCCATCGCTCCATTCTTTTTTTCTTTGTTTGTGTAGATGTGTAAATGTCTTTTTTGAGCATATTCAAAACTGGTTTATTGACAATATTTGCTAATCCTTTGCAGTATTCTTCGCTTTGATTATATCCTCTTTCAAGTTGTTTTTTAGGATGCAATGGAATAGGCACAAATCCATCTAAATCTTTAATCCATTCAGTAGTTAATAATTCCATAGCCATCCATTTACCTACTTGAACTGCAAGATCTTTACCCTGCTTATATTTTATGTGATGTAAAATGTGTTGAACGCCTGATTTTTTGGAAAACAAATAATAAGCCGCAGAACCAAAGACAGGAATTCTTCCATACAATGTTTTACGAATAATTGATTTTTCAATATCCTGATGGACATTCGCACGAGGCAAGGTATATCTACATTTGGTGCATAAATATGTTTCGTGTTTGAATAATCCTACATTGCAGGCAATACATACTTTTGGATAAACAATTTCCAAAAAATCTTTCAGTATGTCAAAATCTATTTTCATTCTCTTAAAATCCACAAGTTAATTTAAAAAATATTTTTGTTACTTTTGCAGCAAATTTAATAAAGATGAATACACCAAATACAGAAACCAATAAAGAAACTTTAAGGAAAAGAATAATTCTTTTTCTTTCGATTTTTTCGGGGATATTGGTTATTACAAATATCTATCTTTTAATTTTATTGTTTAATCAAAAACAAAAAACCAATGAGCAGGTTATTGTTACAAAAGAGGTTATTGTAGAAAGAGATAATGTAAAATCTGCATTAGAAGAGTTGAAAAAAGAATATGAAGATTTACAAACAGATAATGCTGACCTTCAAAAACAAATAGAAGAAAAAAAAGCATACATTGACCAACTGTTGCAGGAAGCAGAAAAACACAAAAACGATGCCGCAATCATTGCCAAACTGAAAAAGGAAACAACCACTCTCCGTGAAATTATGAAAGGTTATGTAAGAACCATTGATTCACTAAATACGCTTAATCAACAATTAGTAGTAGAAAAAACAAATGTTGAAAAAAAATTAGGCGAAAAAGAAAATGTTATCAATGAAATGAATAAAAAACAAGAAGAATTAAAATCTACTATTGAAAAAGGATCTATTTTAAGTTGTATGAATATAAAAGCTGTTGCTGTTCAATTAAAAAGAGGTGGAAAAAAAGAAAGTGCAACCACCAGAGCCAAGAAAGCAGATAAAATTAAAGTATCTTTTACACTTGGAGAAAACAAAATTGCTAAAGCAGGACCAAGAGATGTTTATGTAAGAATTATGACACCTGACGGAAAAGAAATGGCAAAAGAATACAGCGATCTATATAAAGTTACTTTTAATAAAAATTCTTCAGGTTACTTTGCAGGTACTGAAAATATTCAATACGCCAACACATCATTAGATGTAGTAATTTATTGTGAAGGAAATGAACCTCTTGTTCCGGGAACATACATTATAGATATTATTTGTGATGGCTTTGTTATTGGTAATACTACATTAAAGTTAGATTAAATATAACATTGTTTTTTTAATTATAGTGATATTGAAAAACCTAAAGCATTAGTTAACACTATTACAAAACAAACAAAAAAATTTACTCTCAAATTTAGTCCTTTCAAAAAACTTATGCTGATAAAATATAGAATATCATTATATCCTACAAATGAGTAAATGGGCTATTTTAGTGTATTTATCTTATTTTGTTTATCATTTGTCAAAAAAGTGAAAAATTTTTTTTAAGTATAAACTTAATTTAACTATATTTGTCCCAAAATTCATTTTATGTTTTCAAAAATTATTAAAACTGGAGTTTATTTATCATTCATCAGCAGTTCTCTAATATTATTTAATTGCAAAACAGACCATAAAGATGACTCTTCTGAATTACCCGGCGGCGTATACAAAGGCGGTTTTTTGCGGGTAAATGAAGTTGAAAGTTTTAAAAGTTTATATCCTATTGCTGTTAATGAAGTAAACGGTTACCATATAGTTGCTCAGGTTTATGAAGGACTTGTAAAATTCAATCCAAACGATCTCACGGTGCAACCTGCAATTGCCTATAAATGGGAAGTTAGTGAAGATTTAAAAACATATACATTTCATTTAAGAAAAGGAGTAAAATTTCACGATGACCCTTGTTTCCCTGAAGGAAAGGGTAGAGAAGTAAATGCAAATGATTTTAAATTTTGTTTTGAAAAATTATGTACTGCTGATCCATCAAACAATCAATTTCAAATTACATTTAAAGACAGAGTAGTTGGCGCTAATGATTTTTTTGATAAAAAGATTAATGAATTAACTGGTGTTAAAGTCCTCAACGATTCTACTTTATCTATTGAACTTACTCAACCAGACCCCGTTTTTATTCAAGCACTATCTATGCCGGGATGTTTCGTTTTTCCTAAAGAAGCGTATGAAAAATATGGTCAGGACATGCGTGTAAAATGCGTGGGTACAGGTCCTTTTTATGTTGAAACTATCAAAGAAGGAGAAATTATTTTGATGAAAAAAAATCCAAACTACTGGGCAAAAGATGAACACGGTAATCAATTACCATATTTAGATGGTATAAAATGGACCTTTATTAAAGAAAAGAAATCAGAAATTTTAGAATTTAAAAGAGGCAACTTAGATCTTATCTATAGAATACCTGTAGAAATTTTCCCGGAAGTTATGGGCAAATTAGAAGAAGCAAAAATGAGAAAATCTGAGTTTGCCATTGAAGCATCTCCACTTCTGAGTACATTTTTCATTGGATTTAATGTGCAAGCAAATCCAGTATTCAAAAATAAGGATGTTCGTTTGGCATTTAATTATGCTATTGACAGAGATAAAATTGCTAATTTCACTATTCAAGGCGAAGGAACTGCTGCTAAGTATGGTATGGTGCCATATTATGAGACATTTGAAAAAGAAGGATATGATTACAAATCTGTAGGTGGATTTACTTATGATCCTCAAAAAGCAAAAGATTTATTAGCAAAAGCAGGATTTCCAAATGGAAAAGGTTTTCCACAAATTACATTAAGCATTAATAGCGGAGGTGGTGATAGGAATATATTAGTTGCAGAAGTGGTGAAAAAAATGTTAGAAGAAAATTTAGGAATTAAAATTGAAATATCTGTTGCTAATTGGCCTGAACACATTCAAAAAATTAATGAAGCAAAGGCGGATTTTTATAGATATGCATGGGTAGCAGATTATCTAGATCCAGAAAACTTTTTATTACTCTTTTATGGAAAAAATGTACCATCATCATTACAAGAACCAGCATATTTAAACTCTTTCCGTTATATAAACCCCAAATTTGATTCTTTATTTGAAGCAAGCAAAAAAATTGCTGATAGCAAAGAAAGAATGAAAACATTAGCTTTAGCCGAAAGAGAAGTAATATTAGATCCTCCCTTTATACCCATTTTTTATAATGAGAACTTTATTTTAGAACAAAACAATGTTCGTAATGCTCCTTCTAACGCTATGAATTATTGGAATTTTACTACTACCTATCTTATTCCACCAGATAAAATGAAGAAAAAATAATAATGGTTAGTATAAAATTTAAATCCCGACAAATTTTGAGTTGGGATTTTTTGTTTTAAATATTTTGGAATTGTGAATTAAGTATAAATTAGTTATAATCAATAAAACTCAATACGACAGAAAAATTTAATCTTGAAATATCTTCTTTGACATTACTAAGAGTAATCTTTTTTGTATTTTGACCATCTTTATATTCAAAATTATCAATCGCTCCAAATATATAAGATATTCTTAATCCAATAGATAAATTTTTTACAAACTTATAATCTAATCCTAAATCGTATAATAAACCAATAGTATTCCCAGTAAATTTATATCCATTACTATTGTAGTTTAAAGTAAAAGTAAATTGATTACTATAATTTTGAAAACACATTGAAAATGTTGAATTTAAAGTCATTTTATTATTCAACAAATCAGCTTTACCTGTAATTACTGGACAGATAGAGTTTATAAATATTTTATTTTTAAGTGTTCCAATTCTCATATTTCCAGCAGGGTCTATGAGAATTATAATTTTATCAAACTTGTTTTTCGAAACGAAAGTTGAATATCTTAAACCAAATCCTAAATTTTTTGTTATATAATAATTTATTTCTCCACCAAAATGATAGCCAGATTTAAGTCCCTCAATATAAGAAACTAAAAATGAGGGCACAGAGTTGCTGATTTTTCCGGTCATATAACTCAAACCTCCAAATGCCCCCACTCTTATTTTTTGATAAGCAGTGTCAGATTTTTTTAATATGTCTGGTGGAATAGCAGGGGTAGAAAAATAATTTTTTTGATAATACTTTACTTCATCAACAAACATAAGAGTATTCATTACCTCATTTTTATTTAAGTAAGTAAAATATATGTAATCCTTCTTTATCTTTGTAATTTTACAATTCAAAGAATCGCCTTTTATTGTTACAATTAAATCCTGTGCCCAAGATGAATGGAGCCCAATAACAACAATTATGAAAATAATTAATCTCATTTAATAAATGCAATTAAAAAATGAACTTATTTTCAGCGAGAAAAATAAGGAAAAAATAACTAATAATCTACTAACTTTTTTAAAAATGTAATTCTTACAAATCTATCAGAAAGATTATTCCTAATAATATACAGGTCTTCTGACTTCGCACAAATGCTTTGCTAAACGAATAACCTGACGAGTATAGCCATATTCATTATCATACCATACATATACTACAGCGTTTCTTTTATCAGGAGATACTTGAGTTGCCTGACTATCAAACACTGCGGGGCAAGAATTACCAATAATATCAGTAGACACTAATTCATTAGAAAACTCATATTTAATTTGCTCTACTAAATCTCCTGAAAGTGCATATTTTTTAACAGCTTCATTAACTTTATCTTTATCTACTTCACATCCTAATTGTACATTTATAATGGCTAATGATCCATCAGGAGTAGGCACTCTTACAGCATTTGCGGTAAATTTTCCAGCAAGATGTGGTAAAACTTTTTTCAGTGCACTATCTGCTCCTGTTTCTGTAATCACCATATTCAATGGAGCAGAACGACCTCTTCTGTATTTTTTATGAAAGTTATCTAGTAAGTTTTGGTCATTAGTGTAAGAGTGAATAGTTTCTATATGTCCTTTTTCAATTTTGAATTCTTTGTCAAGAACATACAAAATGGGCATTATTGCATTTGTAGTACAGGAAGCAGCAGAGAAAATCTTTTCATTTTTTAAATCTAATGTTTCATGATTAATACCATATACTACATTTGGAATATCTCCTTTACCCGGTGCAGTTAATAAAACCTTTGCTATACCTTTGCTTTTTAAATGTAAAGATAACTTTTCTCTGTCTCTGAATACACCTGTATTGTCTATTAACAGAGCATCTTTAATACCATATTGTGTGTAATCAATTTGATCGGGTTTATCTGCTGCAATAAAATAAACTGTATGTCCATTGATAATTAAAGCATTATTCTCATGATCTTCAACCACTGTTCCCGGAAAAGGGCCATGAATGGAATCGTTTCTCAGTAAATCTGCACGCTTGGTTAGTTCATCTTTAATATTTCCTCTTACCACAATGGCTTTTAATCTTAATTGCTCTCCTTTTCCTGCCAATGAAATTAAATCTCTTGCTGCCAATCTTCCAATTCTTCCAAATCCAAATAAAACAACATCGCGAGGTACAATATTATGTTTTTTGCCAATAAAATTTGCCAATTTTTTATTGATAAAATCTTTGTAAGAAGCATATTCTTTTCCTTCTAAATGCCACTCATAGGCCAATCTTCCAATGTCAATTCTGGAAGGACAAATATCAGATTCATAAATAGTTTTGGCCAATTGAGAAGTGTCTTGAACGGTAATAGGTTTTTTTACAAAGTCCTTTGAATATAAATGCAACTGCATTATTTCAGAAGAACTTTTATCTACTAATTGATTTCTGAAAAGCACTAATTCTACTGATTTTTCAAACCACAATTTTCCTACATAGTTTATTAAATCAATAGCGGCTTTTTCATGCTTAATCCACTCAGCTAACTGAGTTTCATAATCATTTCTCACTTTACTTAATGTTTCCATAAATTTTATTTTTTAATAGCGTTCTAATTTTGAAAAGAAGAAATTGCTTTCAATTTCTGCATTTTCATCACTATCAGATCCATGAATAGCATTTTCAGCAATTGATTTTGCAAATTCTTTTCTAATAGTACCAGGTTCTGCTTTTGCAGGATCAGTAGCACCAATTAGTTTTCTAAAATCTTCTACTGCATTTTCTTTTTCAAGTATTGCAGCTACAATAGGACCGCTGCTCATGTATTCAATTAACTCATTGTAAAACGGTCTTTCTTTATGTACAATATAAAATTGTGCGGCTTGTTCTTTGGTGATTTTTAAATATTTCATAGCAACAATTCTAAATCCTGCTTGATTGATTTTTGCAAGAATTGGACCAATGTAATTGTTTCTAACTGCATCTGGTTTAATCATTGTAAAAGTAATGTTTTTGCTCATAATTAATTTATTTTTGGGCGGCAAAGGTAGTAAAGTTTTTATTAACTTTAAGTATTCTATTTCTTGATTTTTGTCATTTGTTTAAAATTCTGGTTATCTTTGCGGGCTCAAAAATAAAATCACTATGAACAAAGGACCCATTTCTCAATTTATTGAACACCATTATAGACATTTTAATGCGGCTGCTCTTAAAGATGCCGCTAAGGGATATGAAGCTCACCTCAATGAAGGGGGAAAAATGCTTATCTCTTTGGCTGGCGCAATGAGCACAGCAGAATTAGGCGTTTCACTTGCCGAAATGATCAGACAAGATAAAGTGCATATTATTTCTTGTACTGGAGCAAACTTAGAAGAAGATTTAATGAACCTGGTGGCTCACAATCATTACAAAAGAATACCTAATTACAGAGACCTAACACCTCAACAAGAGTGGGAACTTTTAGAACAAGGACTTAATAGAGTTACAGATACTTGTATTCCCGAAGAAGAAGCGTTTCGTAGATTACAAAAACATATCTTTGAATTGTGGAAAAAGGCTGAAGAAAAAGGAGAAAGATACTTCCCTCATGAGTATATGTATCAATTGATTAAAAGTGGTGTTTTAAAGCAATACTATGAAATTGATCCAAAAGATAGCTGGATGGTTGCTGCCGCAGAAAAAAATTTACCAATAGTGGTTGGTGGTTGGGAAGATTCTACACTTGGAAACATTTTTGCTTCTTATGTTATTAAGGGCGAATTGAAAGCAAGTACTATGAAAAGCGGCATTGAATATATGGTTTGGTTAGCAGATTGGTATAGAAAAAATTCGGGCGGTAAAGGTGTAGGATTTTTTCAAATTGGTGGCGGTATTGCTGGAGATTTTCCAATTTGTGTTGTTCCAATGATGTATCAGGATTTAGAATGGCATGATGTTCCGTTCTGGAGTTATTTTTGTCAAATTTCTGATAGTACAACCTCTTATGGTTCATATAGTGGGGCTGTTCCAAATGAAAAAATTACCTGGGGTAAATTAGGAATAGATACCCCAAAATTTATTGTAGAATCTGATGCTACCATTGTGGCTCCTCTCATTTTTGCATGGGTATTGGGGTGGTAAAAACTGAAAAAACTTCAGAGTAATTTACTTTGAAGGTTTAATTTTTTTGCACTTGTTGTTTTAAAATAACTTATTCATTTTCAATAATTTAATAAAATAGTTCACTTTGTTGTAAAAAACTTTTGAATTTTTTTTCATTTTTATGTAACATTTTGGAATAATATTCGTTATATTCTGATTGGAAACCAATAAAACCATAATATATGAGACAATTGAAAATTACTAAATCAATTACCAATCGCGAAAGCGCTTCATTAGACAAATACTTACAGGAAATAGGAAAAGAAGAGTTAATCACAGCAGAAGAAGAAGTTCAGTTAGCAAAAAGAATTAAAGAAGGAGATGAAGAAGCTCTTGAAAAATTAACCCGTGCAAACCTTCGTTTCGTTGTTTCTGTAGCTAAACAATATCAAAACCAGGGTTTAAGTTTGCCAGACCTTATCAATGAAGGAAATTTAGGACTTATTAAAGCCGCTCGCAGATTTGATGAAACAAGAGGGTTCAAATTTATCTCTTATGCAGTATGGTGGATTCGTCAATCTATTTTACAGGCATTAGCTGAACAATCAAGAATTGTAAGATTACCACTTAATCAGGTGGGTTCTTTGAACAAAATTAATAAAGCTTATTCTAAACTTGAACAAGAGTATGAAAGAGAGCCAAGTACAGAAGAACTGGCAGAAGCTACAGATATTCCTATTGAAAAAGTAGCAGATACTTTAAGAGTAAGTGGTAAGCACATCAGCATTGATGCACCTTTAATTGCAGGAGAAGAAAGCACTCTTGTAGAAGTTATTCCAAACAGTGATTCTCCAAGTGCAGACGCTCAATTATTAAAAGAATCTCTTGAAAGAGAAGTGGAAAGAGCGTTATCTACACTTACAGAAAGAGAAAGAGATGTGATAAAACTATTCTATGGTATTGGAGTAGCCCATCCTTTAACTTTAGAAGAAATTGGTGATAAATTTAATTTAACCCGTGAAAGAGTAAGACAAATCAAAGAAAAAGCCATCCGCAGATTAAGACATAGTTCCCGTAGCAAATTATTACTCCCATATTTAGGTATTTAATTACTTTCAAATAAAATATTTTTTCAAAACCCCTTGATTTAAAGGGGTTTTTAATTTTAAATAACATATACCAGATGTATTTTTTTTCGTATATTTGAAGGGGTAAAAAATTAAATGTATGAAAACAATACTCATTTATCTTTCTTTGATAATGGTGTTTGCTTCCTGCTCTTCTTTGAAATACTATGAAGACAGCGATAGTTATGTAAATGCAAGAAAAGAAAGAAAAGAAAAGTTTGAACAAATTGCTTTAGAAAAAAAGAAACAAGAAGAAAGACAAAAGTATATTCAAGATTCTATTGCAAAAGAACAAGAAAAAATAAACAACAATCCTTACTATAAAGAACCAAATTATAGTAAAGATGATTATTATGACTATGAATATGCTGCAAGAATAAAAAGATTTTATAACCCGGTTAGTGGTTTAGGATATTACGATAACTGGTATACTAATTATGGTTTTTATGGTGCTCCTAATTATGGCAGCAGTATTTATATGGGTTATGGAAATTATTCACCTATGGGCTATGGCTACAATTCATTTGGAAATCCTTACTATTCTTATGGTTTAGGGACTTGTTGGGGAAACCCCTTTTATTGCAGCAATTGGGGCTATTCACCTTGGTCATACAATCCATATATGGGTTTTGGTTATACACCATATTGGTATAATCCTTACAATTATTATGGTTATTCTCCTTATGGATACAATCCTTATTATGGATATAATCCTTACTACTACAACTCACAAGATATTAACAGTATGACTTATGCTCCACGCACTTCTCACGAAGGGTTTAATTCAAGAAGAACTGCAAATAACATTACAAGTGAAAATAACTTTTCAAAAAATTCTACGGTAGTATCTCCAGAATTAAATATTCCAAAATTTGACGAAACAGCCAGACCAAAACCAGTTGAAAAATTTGAACCTAAACAAATAAATGCAATAAATGCACCACTTATTCATCAAATCAATACCAATCCTGCAAGTGTTCAAAATAATATCGTTCCAAGAAACATCAACTTTAATCCATCAGTAAATTCAGGTAATTCTGTAGGAACCAATGTTGTTTCTCCTAAAGGGACTAATCAAAACCCTGGTCGTCCTGTTATATCAAAGCCAGAACCTGTAAATACTTCCCCAAAAGAAAACAATACTAATTTTCAAAATAATTCCATACAAAAAGGAATTGGTGGAGGTAGTAGTGGTGGCGGTGGAAGTTTTTCTTCTCCAAGAGGAGGTGGTGGTGGAAGTGTTGGAAGACCAAGATAATTTTTATACTCACAATTTTTAATAATTAAATGAATACAAGAAAAAAAATAATCATACTAATTGTTGTTGCAAGTAGTGTATTATTTTATTGTGCTAAAAAACCCAATTATTCAAAATCACCACAAATTTCTTTTAAATCATTTAATGTATTATCTAAAGATAGTGCGTTATTTACAATAAGTTTTTCTGATGGAGATGGGGATATAGGCGGGAGTCCAGTTGGAGAAGGAAATTTTTATTTAACTTATTATTTTTGGGAAAATGATATTAATATGTATAATGTTTTTAAAGATACTACATTTTTAAATGACACCATTGATGCCCGCACATTTCCATCGCCATCAGATGCCTATAAAAATAAACCTATCAGTGGAGAAATAGCCATTTTACTTTCACCATACAGAAAAGACAATAGTATAAAAAAATTAAAATTATCTTGTTTCATAAAAGATAATGCAGGAAATAAAAGTAATATCATTACAACTCCAGAATTAAATGCTCCATAATGAAATTTCAAATTCAGAAAATCTCTATTCTAATTGTAAGTTTATCTTTATTCTTTTTTTTATTTTTGTCTTGTAAAAAAAGTAACATTGCTTATTGGGATGTAGATTTAGTTTCACCAATAGCAAGAGGCACCTTAAATATCAAAAACTTCTTTGGTGATTCATTATTTCAGTCAGATAACAGTCATATCATTCATCTCAAGTTTTCAAAAAAAGTAGGCGACATAAAAGTTGATTCTTTAGTTAATTTAAAAGATACTACAATTAATTATTCTTTTGTGGCTTTTTTTACAGCTACTGTAAATCCTAATACAATGTTATTTTACAAAACGGAAGAAATAGATTTTCAAATTCCAAATAATGCGAGAATTAGGTATGGAATAGTAAAACAGGGCAATTTAAAAGTAAAATATTTAAACACAACTCGACAGCCATTGTTATTTTTATATCAATTACCATCTGCAACTCAAAACAGCAGCCCGTTCACTATTTCAGAAATAATCCCACCCGGTTCAACCCCTACCATTAAAACATATAACATTGATGGGTATGATTTAAACTTTACCGGACAATATGGAAATAAATTTAATACTATTGTGCATACTTTTACCGTTTATACTGCTCCAAATGCACAAACTGATAGTATTTTGTTTGGTCAGGGTATTCAGGCAGAAATTTCTTATGAAAAAATAATTCCACAATATATTGAAGGATACTTTGGACAACAAGATATTGTTATACCTTACGATTCAGCAGAAATAGGATTTTCTAAAACACTTGAAGCTTCTAATTTTCAAATAAATTCAGCTTCTATTAACTTTAAAATTGTCAATGATTTTGGGGTAGATATTCAAGGTAAATTAGATACAGTTGAATCTATCAATACAACGAATAATAATAGGGTTTTATTAAATACATCTGTATTAAACAGCATCAATATCAATAGGGCAAGTAAAACAGGTAATTGGGCAAATCCAGTAAACTCTACAACTACCAATATATCTATAAACACATCCAACAGCAATTTAAAACCATTTATAGAAAATCTTCCTGATTATTTAGGTTACAGTGGAAGAATTAAAGTCAATCCTAATGGCAACACCTCTGCAACTAATGATTTTGCTTATTACAATACTGGTATTAGAATTTATGCCGATATTGATGTGCCTTTAATTTTTAGTGCGTCTTATTTTCGTTTGCAAGATGTTTTAGATATTGATTTTAAAAACATCTCTCAATTAAACAATGTTAATGAGGGAAAAATTATTTTTAATATTGTCAATAATTATCCATTCAAAGTAAAATTGCAAGCATATCTTTTAGATGAAAATAGTAATGTTTTAGATTCTTTGCTGTTACCTTCCAATAATACTGTAGAAATGGCTTTTGTAAATGCTAATAATGATGTAGTATCATCCCGTCATTCTCAGCTTATTGCATATATGAATAAAACCACCATTGAAAATTTAAAGAAAAGCAAAAAAATAAAATTAATTTCTTATACATACTTACCTCCTTCACCTCCGGATATTGTCATTTATGATTCTTATTATTTAGATGTTGTTATTACTGTTGATGTCAATTACAGAACTGTTTCAAAAAATTAAAATTGTGAAAGAACTTATACGATTATTTCAATATATCTGTGTATTATTTATATTAGGCACAACAAATTTATTTTCTCAATATAATTCTGAATTTAATTTTTATCAATACACAGGCAATGCCGTTTCTCTTAAAGCAGAGTTTGATGCTGGGTCTAATCATATCAATGCTAATATGGTTAATACACTTTTTTTTGGAGGATATATTGATAAAGAAATGAAAGATAAGGCACTGAATAAAGCACTGGGATTCAACAGGGCGGGAGCATATCTGAATTACAATTTACATACTTTTTTTTCTTCCAAAAAAAATCCAGAAAAAATTTCTTATTTCATTGCCGCAAAACAACAGTATTTGATACATGCAGGTTATACAAAAGATTTTTTTCAACTTGCTTTTTATGGGAATAAACCGTTAGCCGGAAATACTGCGAATTTAGCAAATACCAATATCAACACAATTACATTTAATGAATTAAAATTTGGTGTATTGTTCAAAAAGGTAGATAGTACGGCTAAAATAGGTATTTCTGCATCTATATTGCAGGGCAACAGATTGATATATTTTGGATTTGGAAAAAATTCTTCTCTTTTCACAAGCAGTTCGTATGATGAAATTGTATTTAACTCAAATTTTAATGTTACAATAAGTGATACTTCTCAAAAAAAATGGTATGAACTCAATGGTATAGGAGCATCTACTGATATCTATTTTGAAACACCATACAAAAGTAAACTGGGCAAAATGAGTGTATTAAGTGTGAATATCAATAATTTTGGATTTATTCATTGGCTTAGAAATAATGTAAGATATTCTTCGGATAGTATACTCAAATTCAATGGTTATCATATTAATTCAATATACGATTTGAAAGATTCAACATTAAGTAAAATTAATGCAGATAGCATGTTTAAAGAAATCACTAATGCTCGTAAAGGCACTTTTAATACCAATATCCCAACAAATTTAATTTTGTATAACAAAATTTATTTTGGTGATATGAAATTCTCTTGGGGAATGGGATTCAGATATATTTTTAATGCCAATTACAAACCATATATCTTTACTGAACCTGCCTATCAATTTAGTCAACATTTTCAAGGAACATTACATTTAGGTTATGGCGGATATTCATTATTTAATGTGGGCTTTTCTTTAATGTATCAAACTAAAAACTGGCACTTTTATATTGGTAGTAATAACTTACAGGGCTGGGTTTTACCTAAAATATCTTATGGGCAAGGATTCTTTTTTATGATAAGCAAAAAATTAAAATAAAATGAATACAAAAAAGTTATTGTGGTTCTTATTGTTATCATTTACTACCCTTGTAATAAATGCACAGCAAAAATGGTTTAGTAAATTTGGATGGTGGGGAGTAGATATAGGATATGATGTAGTAGAAGCATTGGATGGAAATTTTATGGTAACTGGTTATACAGGCACATATACTTTTGGGAACAGTGATGTATTAGTTGCAAAAGTGAATAAGAACGGTTGGTTGATGTGGGCTCAGCATATTGGTGGATCAAACAATGATATTGGTAAAGCCATTGTTAGAACATCAGATTCAGGTTTTGTAATAGCAGGATATACAAATACTTATGGTAGTGGTGGTTATGATGGATATTTAATAAAAGTAAATAAAGCAGGAAATTTAATTTGGCAAAAAACTTATGGAGGAATAGATTGGGATTTTTTTAATTCTGTTCAACAAACAAAAGATACAGGCTTTGTAATGGTCGGATATTCTTATTCAAATTCAAAAGGTTCAAAAGATATTTGGATAGTAAAAACCGACTCATTAGGAAATATGCAATGGGAAAAAAGAATAGGTGGCACTAATGATGATGAAGCAGTTTCTGTAGAAATTCTTCTAGATGGTAGAATTGCATGTTTTGGAACTACTTATAGTTTTTCTGATACAAAAGGAAATTATTTTATATACAAAACAAATAACAATGGTGATTCTCTTTTTTTCAAAGATTTTGGATATAACAATTTAGAAGATGTGGGGTATGATTTTTTTGAAAGACCATCAGACAGTGCATTTGTAATTTGCGGATCTTCACAATCTCCATTTGGAACTGATACTCTTTATTATCATCAATTAGTTGTAGATTCTTTATGTAATTGGATTGGAGATGTAAAAGAAACAAACAAAAATCTAAAAGTACAAAGAGCAACAACAAATACTTATTCTAATAATAACAAACACTTTGTAGTTTATGATTTGTTTGGATTTGGTCAGGGTAAAAGAGAACCGGGATTTTATATCTTTACAAGTCAATGGTTTCTTTCAAGTGTTACTTATGGATCTTCTGAAGACGACTTTATATTATCTATTAAAAAAACTGCTGATAAAGGACTTGTAGGAGTAGGTTATACTTTAGGATTTAATGCATTGCAGGAGGATGTTTTTATTGTAAAGTTAGATTCTACATTACAATTTGCTAATAATGTGGTAAGTGTCAATGAAATTGAAAATAAAATATCTTTTAGAGTTTTTCCAAATCCTGCTTCTGATTATTTATATCTTGAATCTGATACAAAATTGAATGATGGAGAATTAAATATTTTTGATTTACAAGGCAGATTAGTTTTTTATCAAAGAATTGAAAATAATATTGAAAAATTTGATATTAGTTCATTACAAAATGGAATGTATATTTTAACTGCTATTGTAGATGGACAAAAATTTTCGGGAAAATTGATTGTAAATAACTAATAAAAAATTAATGATAATTTGAGTATTTAAAAACAAAAATCCCCCGTAAAGTTTTACGAGGGATTGTAATGTGTTAAATTAGATACTAACTATAATACAGTCAGCATCCTAAAAAATTTAAATTTGAGATATGATATTAGTTAGTTGCCAATGGTTGAACATAAACTATTTTTTTGCCTCTTCTGGTTTTGAAAGCAACTACGCCATCAATTAAGGCAAAAATTGTATGATCTTTTCCAATGCCTACATTATCTCCAGGATGAAATTTTGTACCTCTTTGACGAATGATAATATTACCAGCTTTACAAATTTCTCCTCCAAATAATTTTACTCCCAATCTCTTACTGTGGGAATCTCTACCATTTTTTACACTACCTTCTCCTTTCTTATGTGCCATAGTATTATAGTTTTTATGAGTTATTTATTTTTATTAAATTTCAATTTTTTCAATTTGAATATATGAAAGGTATTGACGATGACCGTTTAATTTTTGGTATCCTTTTCTTCTTTTCTTTTTGAACACCAATACTTTATCGCCTTTTAAGTGGTTAAGAACTTTTGCACTAACTTTTCCGTTTACAGTAGGATTACCCACAGTTACAGATCCGTTATTATCTACCAATAAAATTTTATCAAAATTTACCGACTCGCCTTCTTGTGCTTTTAAGCGATGGGTGTAGATTTTTTGACCTTCTTCTACTTTGAATTGCTGTCCTGCTATTTCAACTATTGCGTACATAAATTTTTATTTAAGGGGGGCAAATATACAAAATAATTTATCCACCAAAAAAATTTTTTTTCAAAAATTGAATGTTGATTATCAACACTAAATAAATTTTTTATTTTGAAGGATTAGTTGTGTTAGAATTATTGGCAGAAGGAGAACTTGTAGGGGGTGGAGGTGGCACAAAAGCACCAGATTTAATAGCACTATCTACTGCCATTTCTGCATCTTTAAGTTGTTTATCTACGCTTTTTAATAGTGTGTCACTCATAATGATTCCTTTTTGTATAAATTCTTCTTTTGTTTCTGCTGGTTTGCTGCAAGAAGTAAATGAAAAGACAATACCACCTGAAAAAAGCATCATTAAAAACCTGTAAAATACTTTCATAAAAATTTTTTGTGCAAAGGTGCAAAATTTTTCATTTGATGATGAATTGAAATTTTATATCAATAATTTATAATAACTAATAATGTAGAAACTGAAAGAATTATCCATACCAATACGCCTTGTAAAACAGGCCTTATTCCCACAGAATAAATAGCTTTTTTTGATAATCCAGAACCAATTAAAAACAAGGTAATGGTTAATCCTGTTTTTGAAATACTGATTATTGTTGGACTAATTGTTTTAAAGAGAGGTATGTAAGTATTCAAAATGATAGCAAGTACATAATATCCGATGAAGTAGGGAATTTTAATTTTTTGATGTTTTGATTTAAAAATAAAACTACTAAACAATGCCAATGGAATAATCCACAATGCACGGGATAGCTTTACAGTTGTGGCAATTTTTAATGCAGTGTCTCCAAACTTACTTGCTGCTCCTACAACAGAACTTGTATCGTGAATAGCAATAGCAGACCATAGTCCAAATTTTGATTCGCTTAAATTCAAAGCTTCACCAATGAATGGGAAAACAAATAATGCAATAGAATTTAAAATAAAAATTGTTCCTAATGATACACTTACTTCTTCTTCATTGGCTTTGATGATTGGTGAAATGGCAGCTATAGCACTTCCACCACATATTGCAGTACCTGATGAAATTAAGTAAGATGTTTTATGATTAACCTTTAATAACTTGCCAACTAAATAACCAAGCACTAATGTTACAATGATTGTAAGAACTGTAAAAACAAAACCTTCTTTTCCTGCCTCTAATGCAGTATTTACATTCATTCCAAAGCCCAGCCCCACAACAGATGTTTGTAATAACAAATGGGTGGCTTTATGATTTAAATGTAAATATGGGTGTCCAATAAATTGAGCAATTAAAATACCTAATAACAATGCTATAGGTGGCGAAACAAGTGGAGATGCACAGAGTATTAAAGTGATAATAAATATAACTTTTCTGGTATTTTTATCTTTTACAAAATAGAATTTTTCCGATGATTCTTCTGATGAATTATTCATAATACAATTTAATGTTTTTGATGTGGTAAAATTAAATTAGGTGAATTCAAGTCACAAATGCAACTTTTTGATGGTGCAAATATAAATAAAATT
>DAONJS010000010.1:0-95170 GCA_035405785.1 Bacteroidia bacterium | reverse complement strand
CAGAAAATACATTTATAAACTTAATTTTTGGTCCATTTTTTGTTATAATCCCCTATTTTAATATGCCCGAAGCTGAATATTTAAATTTCAAAAAAATGTATCATTCTGACAGCACTATTCATGTAAAACTAAGAATGGCTAATCAAGAGATATTTCCTTATGATGGTGTAATTGAAACTATTGAAGCTGATTTTGATAATGAAACTGGAAACATTGCTTTTAGGGCGGGTTTTCCTAATCCTGAAAAATTATTAAGACATGGTGAAACAGGTAATATATTGCTTTCATTTCCATACAAAAATGCTATTTTAATTCCACAAAAAGCAACTTTTGAAGTATTAGAGAAAAAATTTGTATTTGTAGTAGATAAAAATAATGTAGTGCATAGCAGAGAGATTCAAATAGATGGAGAATTAGAGGATATTTATATCGTAAAAAAAGGTGTCAATGAAAATGAAAAAATAGTTTTAGAAGGTATTCGTAAAATTAAAGATGGTGAAAAACTTTCTGAGTTTAAGTTTATTGACCCCAAAAATGTTTTCAATCATCTTAAAGTGTATGCTGAATAATTTTAAAATTTAATTAACCATGTTTAGTAAATTATTACATAGACCAGTATTAGCAATAGTTATATCTATTTTGCTTGTATTTATTGGGCTATTGTCTATCAAAACCACCCCTACTTCTCAGTTTCCTAACATTGCTCCACCAATGGTAATTGTTCGTGCATCTTATCCTGGTGCAAGTGCAAAAATTCTGACAGAATCTGTATTAGCACCATTAGAACAAGCCATCAATGGTGTACCGGGTATGCGGTATATGCTATCAGATGCTACCAGTGCCGGAGAAGCAAACATCAGAGTAGTTTTTAATTTAGGTGTTGATCCTGGCGATGCAGTGGTTAATGTGAATAATAGAGTAATGGCGGCTTTGAATAGATTACCTGTTTTAGTTCAAAGAGAAGGTGTTGTAGTAATGCCATTAGTACCCAGTATTTTAATGAACATCAATTTTTATAGTGATGACCCTAATGCTAATATGAGATACATATTTAATTATGCGTATGTAAAAGTTTTACCTGAACTTCAGAGAATCAATGGAATTGGACAGGGGTATATGATTGGTAGCCGTCAATATGCTATGCGTGTGTGGTTAAAACCTGATAGAATGCGTGCATATAATATATCGCCAGAAGAAGTAATGGAAGCTATGGGAAAACAAAGTATTATTGGAACCCCTGGTAGATTAGGGAGAGCAGATGGGTATGAATCTCAATCATTAGAATATGTTTTGACCTATGTAGGAAGATTCAACAAACCAGAGCAATATAATGACATTGTAATTAGGTCAAATTCAAAAGGAGAATTGATAAAATTAAAAGATATTGCAGATGTTGAGTTGGGTAGTGAGTATTATGATATTTATTCAAGTTTAAGTATAAACGGTAAAACTTATCCTTGTGCAACCATTGCTTTAAAGCAAGCGTATGGAAGCAATGCAAGTGAAACAATAGAAAGAGTTAAGGAAAAATTAAAAGAAATAGAAAAGAACCTTCCACCTGGCATGCATTATGAAATCAATTATGATGTGTCAAAATTTTTAGAAGCATCAACAGAAAGTGTTTTACATACATTGAGAGATGCCTTTTTGCTTGTTGCTTTTGTAGTTCTGATATTTTTAGGTGACTGGCGTTCAACATTTGTGCCCATTTTAGCAGTGCCTGTATCTCTTATAGGGGCTTTTATATTTGTACAATCTTTTGGGTTGACTATCAATATGATTACACTTTTTTCAATAGTATTGGCTATTGGAATTGTAGTAGATAATGCTATTGTAGTAATAGAAGCCATTCATGCTAAATTAGAAGATAATCCAAATTTATCTATATATAAAGCAGTACAGTTGGTTTTAGGTGAAATTAGTGGGGCAATTATTGCTATTACATTAGTAATGGCTTCAGTATTTATTCCTGTAGGATTTATGTCTGGGCCAGTTGGTATTTTTTACAAACAATTTTCTGTAACAATGGCTTCTGCTATTATTTTATCGGGATTAGTGGCACTTACTTTAACGCCTGTATTATCTGCAATGATGCTTAAAAAAATAGATCATAATTCTAATCATAAAAAGAACTTTTTCAATAAATTTTTTGACGCTTTTAATCATTGGTTTTCTAATCTGACAATGAGATATGTAAAATTCCTTGAAAAAGTTGTTGATAAAAAATTATTTACAATTGGCTTCTTAATAATATGTGCAGTTGGGATATTTCTTGTAACACGAACAATGCCATCTGGATTTATTCCTGGTGAAGATCAAGGAACTATTTATACAATTATTCAAACGCCCCCCGGTTCTACATTAGAAAGAACATACGATATAACTAAAAAATTACAGGATATAGTTTCTAAAATTCCTGAAATACAATCCGTTGCATCTTATGCAGGGTACGAAATTCTTACAGAAGGTAGAGGATCTAATGCTGGAACTATTATGATTAATCTAAAGCCATGGAATGAACGAGAAAAAACAGTGAAGGATATTATTGCTGAATTAAAAGAATATACAAAAGATTTTCCAGGTGCTACTATTGAATTTTTTGAACCGCCTTCTGTTCCCGGCTATGGTAATGCAGGTGGATTTTCATTACAATTATTAGATAAAACTAATACGGGTGATTATAAACAACTTGAAAAAGTTACTAATGATTTTATTGAAGAATTAAAAAAGAGAAAAGAAATAACAGGTGTATTCACTTTTTATGCTGCAAATTATCCCCAATATGAAATTATTATTGACAACAAAGTAGCTATGCAAAAAGGTGTGTCTATTGAAGATATTATGAATACTTTATCTATCTTTATTGGTAGTACTTATGAATTAGGATTTATTAAATATGAATGGTACTTTAAAGTGTTTGTTCAGGCACATCCAAAATACAGAGCTAAGCCCACAGATTTAAACGATATTTATGTGAAAAATAAGTACGACAAAATGGTGCCACTTTCGTCAATGGTAAAATTGGTAAAAATGCAAGGTGCCAATGAAATCAATAGATATAACTTATATCCAACAGCTTCTATAAGAGGCGAACCCGCTCACGGATATAGTAGTGGTGAAGTCATTCAAATTATTAAAGAAATAGCAGAAAAAAAACTACCCCAAGGTTACGATATTGACTGGTCATTTTTATCAAAAGATGAAGTTGATAGAGGCAATGAAGCATTGTATATTTTCATTATTGTGGTGATTTTTGTGTACTTAGTTCTTGCAGCACAATATGAAAGTTTTATATTACCTTTTTCAGTATTGCTTTCTGTTTTACCTGGAATATTTGGAACTTTCTTTGTGTTAAGAGCATTTGGTTTAGAGAATGATATTTATGCACAAGTTTCTTTGATAATGCTAATTGGACTATTAGGTAAAAATGCAATATTAATTGTAGAATTTGCTAATCAAAAACATGCTCTTGAAAAAATGCCTATTAAGGAAGCTGCCATTGAAGGTGCTAAAATGAGATTTAGACCTATTATGATGACCTCATTTGCTTTTGTAGCTGGTCTTATTCCTCTTGCATTAGCAAAAGGGGCTGGAGCTGTTGGTAATAAAACTATTGGTATTGCTTCATTAGGAGGTATGATAGTTGGTACTATTCTGGGGGTATTTATTATTCCCGGCTTATATTATATTTTTGGCAATCTTGCTTCAGGAAAACATCTCATCAAAAAAGAAGAAGAAACTGCGTTAACAGAAGCTCTTGCTCACAACATTGATACTTTCCCTGTTGATGAAGATGAAAATGATGAAGAAAATCAAACAAATAATAATCATTAAAAAATTAAATAAAATGAAAATCAAAAATGTTTTTGGAATAATTATTTTATTGAACATTTTGCACTCTTGTGTCATTCCGCCTTATACACAAAAATCTGAAAACAGAAAAACACCCGAAGTTTATATTCTTTCAAAAAACAATAACGATACAACAAATAGTGCAAATATCTCGTGGAAAGAATTTTTTAAAGATACAACTCTGAATAATCTAATTTCTATTGCATTACAAAATAATCAGGAACTCAACATTTTTTTGCAGGAAATCAATATCGCTCAAAATAATGTCAGATTTCGTAAAGCACAATACCTGCCATATATAGGTGCTATTCTAGGATCAGGATTAGAAAAGCCCGCAAAATATACATTTAACGGTGCTGTTGAAGAACAATTGAACATAACAGACGATAAAAAATTTCCTGATCCACTACCCGATATCTTACTTGGTGCTAATATATCATGGGAAATTGATATATGGAAAAAACTTCGTAACAGCAAAAAAGCGGCTGTGTATAAATATCTTTCTACTATTCAGGGAAAAAATTATTTAGTTACTCGTTTAGTTACTGAAGTAGCAAGTTTATATTACGAATTATTATCACTTGATAATCAATTAGAAATAACACAAAATTATATTGACATTTTGATTAACGCATTAGAAATAGTAAAACAGGAAAAAGTCGCCGCACGAACTACTGAACTTGCAGTAAAAAGATTTGAAGCAGAAGTATTGAAAAATCAAAGCAAAATTTATTATATCAAACAACAAATTGTTGAAACTGAAAACAAACTGAATTTTCTATTAGGTAGATTTCCACAACCTATTCCAAGAAATCCTAAAATTTTTCCTGATATGAATCTTTTGCAGGTACAATCAGGTATTCCATCGCAATTATTAAGAAACAGACCAGATATTAAAGAAGCAGAACTTCAATTGATGGCAACCCGTTTAGAAATAAAATCTGCAAAAGCAGAATTTTATCCGTCATTAAAGTTAGATGGAGTATTGGGATGGCAGGCATTCAGCGGAAATTATTTATTCAAAACACCTGAATCATTGCTGTGGGAAATAGTTGGAGAATTTATTACACCACTTGTAAATAGAAATGCTTTGAAAGCAAATTATTTTTCAGCCATTGCAGAACAAAACAAAACTGCTTATATTTATGAACAAAGAGTTATTAACGCATATTCAGAAGTGGCTAATCAACAAGCTAATATCATCAATTTAGAAAATGCTTACAACTTAAAAAAACAACAGGTAGAAGCATTAACGCAATCAGTTGATATTTCCATCAATTTATTCAAAAATGCCAGAGCAGATTATATGGAAGTTTTGCTTACTCAAAGAGATGCATTAGAAGCAAAATATGAGTTAATTGAAACAAAAAAACAACAAATGCAAGCCGCTATCAATCTATACAGAGCATTAGGTGGTGGTTGGAAATAAAAAAACAATGAATATCAAAACAAAGCAAGTTTCCAAAATTTTAAACACAAAGTGCACAAAGTTAATTACTTATCACAAAGTGCACAAAGGACTTGATAAACCCACTAACTCATAGAGTTCTTTGTGTAAAAATCTTGGTGTTCTTTGTGTTTAAAAAGAATTTTTTCGGAATTTATAGTTTATAGTAACTTTGGTATAAATTTGCTGCAAAATTTTAATTTAGAATTAAATGAGATTTCTTTTAGTTTTATACATCATATTGTTTAATATTGTAAATAGTATATCTCAAAATACTTTATCTCTTGGAATTATTGATTCATTATTCATTCAAAACAATTTTTTTATTTTATCCAAAAAATACAATGTAGATGCACAAAAAGCTCTGATACAGCAAGCAAAATTATTAGACAATCCAAATATCTATCTGGAACAAAACATTTACAATTCAAATAATCAAAGGTATTTTGACATGTCTGCAAGTGGTGAATATATTTTTCAATTTCAACAACTCATACGCACTGCTGGCAAAAGAAATAAACAAATTCAATTAGCAAAATTAAACTCGGAATTATCTCAATTAGAATTTGATGCATTGGTTAGCAATTTAATTTATCAAATGCATATTATTTATTATCAATTAAAATTTTATAGTAAGATGAGAGATATTTTTCAAATTGAAATTAGTGAACTTGAACCTTTGGTTAATCAATATGAAAATCAATTTCAAAAAGGAAATATATCACTAAGAGAAGTTTTTAGATTAAGAGCATTGTTGTTTAATTTACAATCCATTCAAAATGAAGTAACTGAACAAATTACAGATTTAAAGAAAGATTTATCTGTATTTATTGGAAAACCCATTACAAATGATATTTCATTCAAAAGTGATACAATTATTTTGAATAATGTTGAACAACTAAAAATTAATGAATTGATAGATACTGCTTTATCTCATCGTACTGATTATTTTTTAGTATTGAAAAATTATGATTATGCTAAACAAAATTACAGTTTGCAAAAATCATTAGCAGTGCCTGATTTTCAAATAGGATATAATTATGACCGAACAGGAAGTTTTATTTTAAATTATTCAGGCATTTCATTAAGTATGCCATTGCCGGTTTTCAATAGAAATCAAGGTAATATAAAATATTCAGAATTTTTGATGAAGCAAGCAGAAACAGATATTAAACAAAAAGAAAGAGAATTAAAACAAGAAATTATTTCAGAATATGAAAAATTGCTTGTTTCAAAAAAACTTTATGAATCTACTCAAAAAGAATTTTTGAAAAACTTTGATAATATCAAAGATGGAATGCGTGAAAACTTTCAAAAAAGAAATATATCTATTGTAGAGTATGCAGATTTTTTTGATAGTTACATAAATGCTGTTCAACAATATTATAATTTACAAATAAAAATTTTCTATCACAAGGAAACTCTAAATTATTTAGTAGGAAAAAAAGTAATTAAATAAATTTGATAATATGAAAAATAAATTGCTGTTATATTTGATATTACTGGCATTGAACGAATTTTATCTTACAGGTTGCAAAACGGAAAATAAGCAAACCAAATCTGATAAAACACAATTTTGTTTGACAGATTCTATGATGAAAATAATTCAATTAGATGAAGTAAAAGAAGGGAATGTTGAGAATGAATTAAGTTTGGCAGGAAAAATACAAGCAGTGCCTTCAAAGAACATTAAAATTTATCCACTCATCAGTGGTATAGTAAAAAAATTATATGTAGAAATTGGTGATTATGTTGAGGAAGGACAACCGTTGGCAGAAATTATCAGTAGTGATATAGCAGAATTTGAAAAAGAACTTGCAGATGCAGAAGCCAATTTGCAAATCGCACAAAAAAATTTGAATGTTGCAAAAGATATGTATGAAAGCAAACTCATTTCTGAAAAAGAATATATTAACTCACAAAAAGAATTGGAAAAAGCACAGGCAGAGTTGAAAAGATTAAATTCTATTTTTAGTATTTATCACATCAACGAAACAGGCACATACACATTAAAATCGCCTATTAGTGGATATATTATTACAAAAAACATTTCAGCAGGCATGCAAATTCGTTCAGATAATCCTGATGAAATGCTTACTATTGCTGATATTTCAAAACTTTGGGTAGTTGCTAATGTTTATGAATCTGATATGCACAAAATTAAAGTTGGACAAAAAGTAGCAGTGCAAACCATTGCATATCCCGATACTGTTTTTTATGGCCAAATAGACAAAATTTTTGAAATGCTTGATCCTGTTACTCGCACCATGAAAATAGCTATTGAATTAAACAATAAAAATGCTTTA
This sequence comes from Bacteroidia bacterium, assembly GCA_035405785.1. Lineage (GTDB taxonomy): Bacteria > Bacteroidota > Bacteroidia > B-17B0 > Aurantibacillaceae > BPGX01. Next base: position 87,565 of record DAONJS010000010.1, on the reverse strand, counting down.
TTAAAACCAGAAATGTACGCTCGGGTAAAAGTTTATTTTACAGATAAAATTACACTTCCATATTTAAGTCAATCAGGAGTTATTTTTGATAATGGAAAATATTTTGCAGTGATTTACAAAGATAAATGTAATATAGATGTGCGAGAAATTGAGATTGAAAGAAAAACTTCTGATAAGATATTTGTAAAATCAGGTATTCAAAAAGGCGAAAAGTATATTACAAAAAACAATTTGTTAGTTTTTGATGCAATAATGGAAAATTAAAAATTATTCTGAATGAATTCACTCATAAAAAATATCATAACATTTTCCATTAAAAACAGATGGACAGTTATTTTTGGAACTTTAATTATTGCCATTTGGGGGGTAATTAGTTTTTTGAAAACTCCTATTGAAGCGTTTCCTGATGTAACAAACACACAAATAATTATTGTAACACAATGGAATGGCCGAAGTGCCGAAGAAGTAGAAAGATATGTAACCATTCCTATTGAATTAGCAATGAATCCCGTTCAGAAAAAGACGAGTGTAAGAAGTATTACAATGTTTGGATTATCTATTGTAACTATCATATTTGACGATGATGTAGAAGATTTTTTTGCTCGTCAGCAAGTGAATAATCAATTAAGAAATGTTTCTCTTCCACCAGATGTAGAGCCAGAAGTACAGCCACCTTATGGTCCAACAGGAGAAATTTTTAGATATACTCTGGATAGTAAATTCAGAAATACACGAGATTTATTAACCATACAAAATTGGGTGGTTGAAAGAGAACTTAAAAGTGTGCCCGGTGTTGCAGATGTAGTGTCTTTTGGAGGGGAACAAAAAGTGTATGAAGTACAATTAAATCCTATTTTATTATCACGCTACGATTTGACACCTATAGATGTTTATGAAGCATTAGAAAAAGCAAATGTAAATGTAGGCGGCGATGTTATTATCAGAAACAATCAAGCATTTGTAGTAAGAGGTATTGGGTTGATAAATAGTATTGAAGAATTAGAAAATGTAATTGTGGATGATATTAATGGAAACCCCATTCTGGTTAAGCATATTGGAACTGTAAAAGAATCAGCATTTCCAAGAGTTGGTCAGGCAGGAAGAAATATGAATGATGATGTTGTAGAAGGAATTGTAGTAATGCGAAAAAATGAAAACCCATCAGAAGTATTGAAAAGAGTGAAAGAAAAAATTGCAGAATTGAACGAACGAATACTACCACCAGATGTAAAAATAAATACATTTTATGACAGAGATAATTTAATGAATTATTGCACTCATACCGTATTAGGTAACTTAACAGAAGGTATCATACTTGTTACTGTAATTGTATTTTTGTTTATGGCAGAATGGCGAACAACATTAATAGTAGCAATCATTATTCCGCTTTCATTATTGTTTGCCTTTATTATGCTTCGCTTAAAAGGAATGAGTGCAAATTTGTTATCATTAGGAGCAGTAGATTTTGGAATTATCATTGACGGTGCAGTTGTAATGGTTGAAGGGGTTTTTGTAGTGTTAGATCATTTAGCCCATAAAACAGGAATGGAAAAATTCAATAAATTATTGAAGTATGGAGTAATCAGGAAAACAAGTTCAGATTTGGGCAAAGCCATATTTTTTTCAAAATTAATTATCATCACTGCTTTAATTCCTATTTTTTCTTTTGAAAAAGTAGAAGGAAAAATGTTTTCGCCACTGGCATATACATTAGGTTTTGCATTATTAGGAGCACTTATATTTGTGCTTACTCTCATTCCTGCACTCATTGCTATATTCTTTAATAAGAATGTCAAAGAAAAGAAAAATCCTTTTGTGCATTGGATTCAAGATAGGTTTTACAAATTCTTTTTATTTTGTTTCAAAAATTCAAAATTAACATTAGGCATCATTTCGGTAATATTTGTTTTATCCATTTATTCAGCAAGGTATTTAGGTACAGAATTTTTACCTCAACTTAATGAAGGAGCATTATGGGTAGAAGCAAAATTACCTATGTCTGCATCTTTAAATCAATCAGTTGAAATTGTTCGTCTATTAAAAAAGAAGTTATTAAAATTTCCTGAAGTAAAAGAAGTGCTTAATCAAATTGGAAGATCTAACGATGGAAAAGACCCAAATGGATTTTACTATGTTCAAATGCAGGTTAATTTACTACCAAAAGATAAATGGCCAAAAAAGAAATCATTAGATCAATTAATTGAAGAAATAAATAAAGAACTTACGGAAATTCAAGGTATTAATTACAATTATTCTCAACCTATTATAGATAATGTTGCAGAAGCAGTGGCGGGCGTAAATGCTAATAACGCTGTCAGAATTATTGGAAATGATTTAAATGTTTTAGATTCATTAGCAGAATTGGTGTATAACAAAATTAAAGATGTGTCGGGTGTAAAAGATGCGGGTATTTTGAAAAATATCGGACAACCAGAATTTAGAATTTTATTAGACCAAAACAAAATGGCCGCTTATGGCGTAAGAACGGCAGATGCTAACGCTGTCATTGAAATGGCAATTGGTGGAAAAACAGCTTCTATTTTTTATGAAGGTGAAAAAAAGTTTGATATTCGGATTCGCTTTCAAAATGAATTCAGAAGTAATGAAGAAGAAATTATGAATATAAGAATCCCTACCATTAGCGGCGGAAAAATTTTATTAAAAGAAATTGCTAAAGTTGAAAAAATTACCGGACCGGCATTTATTTATCGTTATGGAAATAAACGAATTATAGCAGTGAAATTTTCTGTAAGAGAAAGAGATCTTGGAAGCACTATAAAAGAAGCACAAGAAAAAGTGAGTGAAATTAAATTTCCAAAGGGTTACACTATCAATTGGGTTGGAGAATTTGAAAATCAAGTAAGAGCAAGTAATAGATTAGCACAAGTTATTCCTGTAAGTTTGATTGCCATTTTTGTAATTTTGTTCATCATGCTTGGAAATGCAAGAGATTCATTGCTTGTATTATTGAATGTGCCTTTTAGTGTAGTGGGTGGAATTTTTGCTTTACATTTAACAGGTATTAATTTTGGAATATCTGCAGGTGTTGGATTTATTGCATTACTTGGTATATGTGTTCAAAATGGAGTTATCCTTACTCAAGTATTTAAATCTAATTTTGAAAATAGAATGCCCTTGCATATTGCAATTACAGAAGGTGTTAAAGCTCGTATTCGTCCTGTTGTAATGACAGCATTAATGGCTATGATTGGCTTACTGCCTGCCGCTATTTCTACTGGTATTGGTTCTGAAACTCAAAAACCTCTTGCCATTGTTGTAATTGGTGGCCTTCTTACTGCTACATTTTTTACACTCTTTATTTTCCCTATAATATTTGAAAAAATTTATAGAAAGTTCGGATAAGATAATCGTTACTATTCAAATTATTTAAATATAATCACTTAAATATTTTCAATAGTTTATAGTTAAGAGTTTTGAGTTTATTCGTCATTGCGAGGGCGTTAGCCCGAAGCAATCTCATGTTGAAAATGTCCGTCATTGCGAGGACGACAGTCAAAAGCAATCTCGTAATGTTGTGTATTGTAATACTTTTAAGATTACTTCTCTTTGCTCATAATAACGATAAAAATCATAACTAAAAATTGCTTTGACTTGCACTGCTAATGTTCTTTTTCAAATTTGTATCTGTAATAACATTCTAATACTCTTGAATACAAATCATATCCATCATTATTCAAAATAAAATAATCACTTAAAAAAAACCCACAAAATTTTCGCAATGCTTCAATATCTACATTTGGATCACCTGTTAGTTGATATAAAATTTGTGGATTGATTTTTTTCTCAACCTGCTCTTTGATAAAAATTTCTTCAAATATCTTTGATAATCTTTGCATCTCCCTACCCTTTTTACTAAACTGCATATACAAAGCAGTGATAGGACTTTGAATTATATCAATTGTCGGCATTTGAGATTTTTCAATTACTCTCTTCATATAATCTTTTTCATAGTTTTGATATTTCAAAACGCTGACATTTACAGGTTTTAGTGAATATACATTTTTTTTCATTATAATTTTGTAATTTATTTTAGGTAAAAAACTAACAGGAATATATTGTTTAATATATCCTAAATAAGAAAAAACAAGTGTATCGCTTTCGCCTGCTTTTACTGAAAACTTTCCGTTAATGTCGCTTACTGTACCAAAACTTGTATTTTTATTGATAACATATACAAATGGCAGAACTTTTGTAGAATCTTCATCGCAAACAATTCCCTGCACCATTTTTTGAGAATACATAAAACTCAACACTAAAAACTCAACACTAAAAACTAATAAATATGTTTTCTTTCTAAAAATCATTGCCGTAAAAATAGAGAATTAAATAATTGATTTTGAATTTATGATTGTAAATGTATTCATTTTACAAAAGATACTTTAATTTCTGAAAAAAAATTCCACTTCAATGCTTTTAATTAGCAAATCCATTGGAAGCTTGCGTTGGGATATCCTATTCCAATCCTGTGAAATACCCGTCATTGCGAGTGCATTAGCCCGAAGCAATCTCGTAATTGTCATGCTGGCAAAAATATTAAGATTGCTTCGCTATTCTCGAAATAACGATGTATGCAGATTGCCTTCTAAAAGCAGTTTTTTTGCGTACTTTTTCAAAAAAATATTGCAAATAAATACTATTATTCAAAAATTTTCTGAAATTATGTTTGTTTAGTTATTCAAATTATCTATCAAACTTTCTACCTTCACATAATAGACGGCAAGCACATTGCCTTGTGCGTCAATCACATACGCCTCCCTCCGCTTATACTTTACGATCATCTCCCTATTTTAATCTTCTATTATTTCATATAATTATTCTATACCTTTTATTAATACTCTTTTAGGGTAAAATTTTATATAATATATATCAGAATGTTTGGGAGCTAAATTCATCAATCTATACTTTCCTAAATAACAAGCGCTTGTTGTGTCTTCATCATAATAAAATTTTATAGCGTTATCTTTGTCTATTATTATTGTCTTTTGGATTTCTTTGCCATATTGTGAATATAATATCTCATATCCAATATGATTAATTGTATCAATCTTTAACAATGTGACAGGTATTTTTGCCTCATTTTTATTTTTTTGCTCCCAATATCCAATATATTCAATATAACAATTTCTATCACTTTTTTCAATTTTTGATTTGCAATTAACTAGAATTAATATCAAAGTAAAAAATAAAATCAAATTTAAATTTTTCATATTTTAATTTATTTAGTGATTATCACAAAACTATCGCAAATTAAGTTTTAAATGTATTTTTTGTTACAAATTTAATCATTTTTACTTGATATAATTTCATATAAATTTTTGCTACAATCCCAATTGAATAATTAAAATATACTTTCTAATGTGATTATGTGATGCGCGAAAAATGTATAATGGTAAATAGTAACTTGTATTCTAAAAAATTATTTCACAATCATTCTATTGTATTACATCATTAAATTATTGTAATTTTGCCACAAAAAAATTTATGGCTAAACAAAACCCTGCTCATCAATATACCGAAGAATCTATTAAATCACTTGACTGGAGAGAACATATACGGATGCGTCCGGGTATGTATATTGGCAAACTCGGCGATGGTTCTGCATTTGATGATGGTATTTATGTTTTACTCAAAGAAATTATTGATAACTCTATTGACGAATTTATGATGGGCTTTGGAAAAAAAATTGAAGTAAAAATACAACAAGGTACTGTTTCTGTTAGAGATTATGGTCGTGGTATTCCATTAGGTAAAGTAGTAGATGCTGTATCCAAAATAAACACAGGTGGAAAATATGATAGTGAAGCATTCAAAAAATCTATTGGTTTGAATGGTGTCGGTACAAAAGCCGTAAACGCATTATCTACACATTTTAGAGTAATCGCATACAGAGATGGACAATGCAAAGAAGCTGTATTTAGTAAAGGGGTACTCATTAAAGAAGAAAAAATAAAACCAACTAATGAACCCAATGGCACATATATTGAATTTACACCTGACGATTCAATTTTCCCAAAATATCACTTTATCCACGAATATGTTGACAAAATGCTTTGGAACTACGCTTATCTTAATACCGGTTTAACGCTTACACTCAATGATACACACATTTACAAATCCGAAAACGGTCTTAAAGATTTATTAGAAAAAAATATCAGTGGCGAAACTTTATATCCCATTATACATCTAAAAGGAGAAGACATTGAAATTGCTTTTACACACAGTAACGAACATTTTACAGAAGAATACTATTCTTATGTAAATGGACAATTTACTACACAAGGCGGTACACACTTGAATGCTTTTAAGGAAGCTATTGTTAAAACATTACGGGATTTTTACAAAAAAAATTATGAAGCGTCTGATATTCGTAAGTCAATTATTGCGGCCATCTCTGTAAAAATTCAAGAACCTGTATTTGAATCTCAAACTAAAACAAAATTGGGTTCACAGGAAATTGCACCGGGAGGACAAAGTATCAGAAGTTTTGTGAGTGATTTTCTTTCAAAAGAATTAGATAATTATTTACATAAAAATTTAGAAATTGCAAAGGCCATTGAAAATAAAATCCTCATTAATGAAAAAGAACGAAAAGAATTAGCAGGCATACAAAAATTAGCAAGAGAAAGAGCCAAAAAAGCATCATTACACAATAAAAAATTACGCGATTGTAAAATTCATCTTACTGATGAAAAAAATCCAAGAAGATTTGAAAGCACTTTATTTATTTGTGAGGGGGACTCAGCAAGTGGTTCTATCACAAAAGTAAGAGATGTACAAACTCAAGCAGTATTTAGTTTGAAAGGGAAACCTCTCAATTGTTTTGGTTTAAGTAAAAAAGTAGTTTACGAAAATGAAGAATTTAATTTGCTTCAATCGGCATTAGATATAGAAGATGGTTTAGATACTTTGCGTTACAACAATATTGTTATAGCCACCGATGCGGATGTTGATGGCATGCATATCCGACTTTTATTAATGACTTTTTTCCTTCAATTTTTTCCTGAACTTGTAAAAAACAATCATGTTTATATTTTACAAACACCACTTTTTAGAGTAAGAAACAAAAAGGAAACCATATATTGTTACAATCAAGAAGAAAAAAGACAAGCGATTGAAAAATTAGGTGGAAAACCAGAAATCACAAGATTCAAAGGATTAGGAGAAATTTCACCAGATGAATTTAAAAACTTTATAGGAAAAGATATGCGATTAGAGCCCGTATTACTTGACCAGAAAGCTTCTATTCAAGAATTACTCAATTATTACATGGGAAAAAATACTCCCGAAAGACAAGATTTTATAATTGAAAATTTGAAAGTGGAAAAGGACTTAGAAGAGGAACTATATAATTGAATGTTGTATTAATTATAAATACAATTTAAAGCATCAGATTACAACACAAGAAATTACAAATTCAGATTTTATTGCTTATCCCAATCAGGTAAGCAAGTTACATGTCCAACAAATTCATGCTTACCACCTTTTAAATCTTTTAAGTAAATTTTATAAACATAAACATCCTGTGTTGCTTTATTGTCATGTCCTTTTACACTTCCATCCCATCCTTCATATAAGTTAGATGTAGAAAAAATCATTTCACCCCATCTGTCAAAAATATACATCTTAAAGTTATTTTCATCTATACCTACTCCTTTTACATTAAATACATCATTTAAACCATTTCCATCGGGTGTAAAGACATTTGGAATATAAATATGAAATTCAGGATCAATATAAATTGGTTTTGTTATTCTATTTTCACATCCATACTGATTTACTGCAATTAAAGTAACATAATAAGTACCTGAATTTAAATAATCATGACTTGGATTTATACTTGTAGATATATTATTGGAAGATGCATAATCGCCAAAATTCCATGTATATGATGTAGCACCTACTGAAGTATTAAAGAAATCTATATGCGGCTCTACAATTGAACCTGATAATGGATTGTGAGTAAAATCTGCTATTGGATATGGATATACCTGAATGTAATTCTGAATACTTGTATCCATTTTACATCCATATTGATTAGTTACTTCAACTGTTACAGAAAATACACCAGTATTAGTATAAGTTGTAGTTGCAGGATTGCCACTACCCGACTCACCATTTCCAAAATTCCATACAAAACTATCGCTTGATCCGCCATTGCTAATTGCAGTAAAATTTACAGTTAAAGGCACACATCCTTTTAATAAATCACCGGAAAAATTTGCATGAGGGGGAGGATTAACAAACAATGTACTTACAGCAACTGCTGATGGAACAGTACAACCATCATCAATAGTTACTGTATAAGTTTGTGGCTGTGTAGCATAATTGCCAGTTACAGTAATTGATGGTGTTGTTGCTCCATTACTCCAAATATATTGATAAGGACCACCATTTCCATTACTTGTCAAATTGAATGATAAAACACCCGATTGTTTATCACAAACTGTTGTGAAAGTACCATTAGCTAATAATTGTGGGTAAACATAAATCTGTATATTTTTTGTTGGTGATGGACATCCTTTTGCATCTGTAGCATAAACATTATATACTGTTGTAACTGTAGGATTTACAGAAATTGGACCCGATCCTGTTAAACTTGAAGGTGTCCATGAATAAGTATAAGGGGCAGTTCCTCCACTTGCATTGGCAAATATATTGGTACTTTGTCCAAAACAAATTGTAGCATTTGGACTAGTAACCAATGAAACTGAAGAGGGTTGTGTTATAGTAATAACTGTAGTAATAACACAAGAATTCATATCAGAAACACTCACAGTATAATTTGCAGAAACTAAACCTGTTGCATAAGATGAAATACCACCTGATGGGCTCCAATTATATGTATATCCTCCAACTCCTCCACTAACAGATACTGATGCCGAACCATCAGCATAACCAAAACAACTAACATTTGTAGAGGTGGCGGTAATTGATAATGCAGGGGGTTGTGTTATACTTGTTGTACCAGAAATTGTACAACCATTTGCATCTGTAACATTTACGGTATAATTACCAATTCCTAAACCACTCGCAGTAGATGATGAACCACCAGATGGTAACCAATTATAATTATATCCTCCAACTCCTCCATTAACAGAAGCAGTTGCTGTACCATTTGATCCGCCATTACAACTTACACTATTTGATGTAACGATAATTGATAAAGCGGGTGGTTGTATTATACTTGTTGTACCAGATATTGCACAACCATTTGCATCTGTAACATTTACTGTATAGGTTCCTGCACTTAAACCACTTGCTGAAGATGATGAACCACCAGATGGTAACCAATTATAACTATATCCTCCAACTCCTCCACTAACAGAAGCAGTTGCTGTACCATTTGATCCGCCATTACAACTTACACTATTTGATGTAACATTAATTGACAAAGCAGGCGGTTGAATAATCTGAACAGTAGAAGTTGATTGACAATTATTTGCATCTGTTACAACCACAGTATAAAAACCAGCTGTTAATCCAGTAGGATTAGAAGTGGTATTGCCATTTGACCATGTATATGTAAATGTTGGCGTTCCCCCGACTATATTTACTGTTGCAGATCCATTTGCTCCGCCATTACAAGTTACACTGTTTATTTGAACGGCTGATGCAGTTAGCGAACCTGGTGCTGTTATTGTTGCAGTACCCAATCCCGTACATCCATTATTATCACTAACATAAACAGTATAATTTCCCTGAGGTAAATTAGTAGCAGTATTAGAATTACCACCACTTGGCGACCAAGTGTAATTAAATGGACTCGTTCCACCCACAACACTTACAGTTCCACTACCGCCTGATGTACAAGAAGCGTTGGTAACATTAATATTAACAGTAGGAATAGTTGGCACTGTTATTTGAATCGTTTCAGTAGCCACACAGCTATTAGTATTTGTTACAGAATGATACACTGTATAAGTTCCTGTTGCAGGAAAAATAATTGTTGTGTTTGTAGAAGTTGTTGTAAAACTTGCTGGGGGGCTTGCTCCGGCAAATGAATACGTTTGTACAGATGGAGCAGGGTCTCCGGTATTAATAAATGTGTATGTATTACATATATTATTGCTAATAAATGTTGCATTGGGGTTTGGGAAAAATTGGATATTAATAGTTCTTGTAATCGGGGCACATGCGCCAGGTGGATTCATGGTTAATGTATAAATTCCTGCAGTACCTGTAGTAAATGTAGGATTAGGATAATTTGTAATTCCACTACCGGGAGGACCATTCCATGTATACGGAGCTAAAAAGGGAGGGGCAGAAACAGTAGCAGAAGTAATACCACATGCTGGCACATTACCTCCATTAGTTCCTACAGGAAAGTCAATACCATTTACATTAACAAGCAATGGATTGCACAATGCATCAAAAAACATGTAACCACCATGACCACCTGCATTACAACCACCTACTGTAACTCTAATAGTAACACAAGAACCAATATATGGTGTTAAATCAATAGAAGAAATTTGCCAGCCACTTGTATAAGTCCATCCTCCGCCATTAGTCCAACCTGTAAAAGTAGATGAACAACCACTTGTTGGTGCAATTATACTATAAGTAGGACAAGGTAATTGATTACCTGAACAATCTAACAAATTTATTTGAGCGAAGGGCTGATCGCAGCATGTGTGACCTGCATTTTCTAATGCTGCCATAAAAGCAAATTGAAACAAAGCATTATTCGCAGTAACAGGAAAAGTTTGTTGTATTCTGGTTACTTTATAATTCCAACCATTATCAATAGCTCCATTTAATAATGCTACTTTTGTACCACCTAAAGGAGAATTAGGAATAGTTCCAATTATACCATTTGGATCTGCAGCAGGTGTTGTAAAAATTGAACTCCAATTTATACCCGGATTAGGACAACATCCACCTTGCGTACAAGAATTTGAATTACTGCCCTCTGTTACCGTCCATCCTGCAAATGTTCCTGTTTCAAAATCCTCATTGTTACAAGGAGCGGCTGATGGATTTTGAGGGATAAAATTTTTAAACAATTCTGTTTTATTATCAAAATTAGAATTAGAAATTAATCTATATTTCTTTTTAATAAACTCTCTTTTATACTTTTCAAAATTTATTTGATACTCATAAGCATTTAAATTATGGAGTTTTGAATATTCATTAAATTCTTCAATAAAGCCCTCTAAAGAGTCCTTTACATTGATATTTTTTATATGAACTTGAGAAAATGAATTATAATGAATTAAATTACATAAAAGAATTAACCCAACTTTTAAAATTAAAGATTTTATTTTCATAAATATTATTTTGCTCGCAAATTTAAAAGTAAGTAAATCATTTTTTCAAGTTTTTAAATAAATAAATCCTACCACTCAATCAATAATTTTACATTTTTTACTGTCCCCCTCTCATTTTCTTTAAATCATCTGGTTTAATTTCAGTATATCCATCAGTAGATAATTTGAAAATATCATCCGATACAGGATTGAAATTAACTTCTTTTGCGGTTACTTTTATTGTCATTTGTCCCTGAGGAATAGTGTATTCCATTGGCATACCATTTATACTTTTTAAATAACTCATATCTTGATTTCGTCTTGTTGTGTTTTTTTGCTTTGCATAATAATTTGGAATTTTATCTGTATACCAAATATCTATTTTTAATTCTTTGCCATCTTTAGTTTTAGTTGTAACAATTGCTTTTTTACAATCATACCCTGCTATTTTCTTTGTTTCATTTGTTTGTTCAATTTTGTATTCAGGGGCAGAACCTTTGTCACTTTCCTTTTTTAATTCTTCAGGATTGTATTTCATATAATATTTATTGCCCATTTGATCCATCAACATCAAAGTTCCATTCTCATCAGTTACTGATTTAATTTCATACATCATAGAACTTTGTTCAAAATATGATTTATCCCCTTTCCATACAATTTTCATCGTCATATCTCCCATCATTGATGCTTGTTCTGGAGGAAGCCCTTCAATGCTCATTTCATATACAGCAGTTCCTTCATTTTGTCCAAAAACCAACATACTTGTTGTTGATAATAATGTAAAAATAATCTTTTTCATAAATTTAATTTTTTGGCAAAATTATACAATGAAATCCTAATATGTATATCTTTTATGAAAAATTATTTAATTGGTTATATTTTATGATGAGTGGAAAAAATTACATTCAATTTTAGCAAATACTAAAAATTATGTTAATTGATTTGGAAAAACACTTTTTAATTTCTTTTATTTGCCACAAAATCATTTTTATGAAAAAACAACTGCTTCAAATTTCAGTTTCTGCACTTTCATTTTTTACAATGTTTGCACAACAACAAGCACAACTCATAGAAAAAGTAGAACCACAGCCGGGCAAAATTGTTATCCCTTATGAAAAATATAAACTTCCTAATGGACTTACTATATTATTGCATGAAGATCATTCTGATCCGGTAGTGAATGTAATGGTTACTTACAAAGTAGGTTCAAACAGAGAAGATTTAGGTAGAAGTGGTTTTGCTCACTTTTTTGAACACATGATGTTTCAAGGATCTAAACATGTTGCAGATGAAGAACATTTTAAAATTGTTCAAACAGCAGGTGGAAACATGAATGGTTTCACTACAAGAGACAGAACTGTATATTATGAAACTTTACCTTCTAATTATCTTGAAGTAGCACTCTGGTTAGAAGCAGACAGAATGGGATTTTTATTGGACTCTCTTTATCCAAGAAAATTTGAAAATCAAAGAGATGCTGTAAAAAATGAAAAATCTCAAAATTTTGAAAATCAACCTTATGCTATTGGCTTTGAAGAGGAAATAAATAAAATCCTTTATCCTAATGCACATCCATATTCATGGCCAACTATTGGTTATGTAGATGAATTAAATGCTGCTACAATAGATGATGTTAAAAACTTCTTTTTAAGATGGTATGGTCCTAATAATGCTATTTTAACCATTGCTGGTGATTTTGATAAAAAACAAGCATTATCTTGGATTGAAAAATACTTTGGAACACTCAAGCCCTGCCCGGAAGTAAAAAAATTAAGAGCAAAAACACCTGTGCTTCCAGAAGATAAATATGGAGCATATAGTGACAGAGTTTATTTTCCATTAAATTTAAGAGTATATCCTACTGTTCCCGAATATCATAAAGATGAAGCCGCATTAGATTTATTAGCAGAAATGATGGGTGGTGGTAAAAACTCTATTTTCTATCAAAAATTTGTAAAAACTGAAAAAGCTGTTCAAGTTGCTGTTCAACATGAAAAACAAGAATTAAATGGTGAATTTAAAATATATGTAGTTGCTTACCCACCCGAAGATCTTAATTATGAAAAACTCTTTAAAGAACTTGACCAACAAGTAAAAGAAACTTTAGATGAATTTGAAAAAACAGGCATTACAGATGAAGCACTATCTCGTGCCAAAGCAAAATTTGAAACCAGTCAGTATGATGCTCTTGAAAGTGTTTTCAGTAAATCATTTAAAATCGCTGAATGGGAAAGAGCATTAGGAAAAACCTTTTCTATATCTGATGAAATTGACAGATATAATAAAGTTACAAAAGAGGATATTATACGAGTATTTAATAAATACATTAAAGGAACAGGTGCTGCTATTCTAAACACTTATCCTATTCTGAATCCAAAAGATTCTGTAAAAAGTGTGAACCCAAATGCAGGTGTAAAATTTCCACCTAATCCAGAATATGCAAATTTAAAATATCAACCTAACCCTGATAACTTTGACCGCTCTGTTCGTCCTGTTCCAGGTCCTGCAAAGACAGTGAAAATTCCTGATGTTTATAAGTTTAAACTTAATAATGGTATTGAATGTTTAGGCACGCCATTTAATGAAACCCCTATTGTAACTATTGAAATTGACATCGAAGGCGGTGATCTTGCTCATGGAGATATTAAAAAACTTGGACTCGCCAATCTAACTGCCGCTTTAATGAACGAAAGTACTAAAAATTATACTGCTGAACAAATTGAAGCTGAATTGGATAAATTAGGAAGTTCCATTCAATTTGGTGCAGGTAAACAAAGTACTACCATTTATATTACTACTTTAAAAAGAAATCTTGATGCAACATTAAAAGTTTTAGAAGAAAAATTATTTAATCCTGCTTTCAAAGAAGATGAATTTAAACGACTTAAAAAAGAAATGAAAGAAGGAATTAAACAACAAGAAAAACAACCACAAGAAATGGCCAATAAAGCATACAATTATGTGTTATTTGGCGAAACTATTTTTGGACAATCTGCATCATTAAAAACTGTTGACAATATTACATTAGATGATGTAAAAAAATATTATGAAAAATACTATTCTCCAAATCTTGCCAAAGTTGTGATTGTTGGAGATATTTCAGAACAAGAAGCTAAACAAAAGTTAGAATTTTTAAATAAATGGAATAATAAAAATGTAACCATTACACCTCCTCCTGTTCCTGCAGAACCCAAAGATGGACAAATGTTTATTGTCAACAAACCGGGTGCTCCTTCTACTGTTTTAATGATGGGATATCCTTCTCTCAAATTTGATGCTTTTGGTGATTACTACAAAAATCGTATTGCTAACTTTGTATTTGGTGGAAACTTTAATAGCCGCATCAACTTAAATTTAAGAGAAGATAAAGGTTATACTTATGGTATTTATTCCAGATTTAGTGGAGATAAATACAAAGGCACATTTACAATTTCATCTTCTGTAAAAAGACCAGCTACTGTGCTTTCTGTAGCAGAAGTTCTCAAAGAATTTAAAAATTTTGTAGACAATGGAATTACTGATAAAGAATTAGAATTTACCAAAAATTCTTTATTAAACTCTGAAGCCTTGAAATATGAATCACCATCCAGCAAAGCACAATTATTAAGTTTGATGGCTGAATTTAATTTAGACAAAGATTTTTCTGCTAAACAAAATGAAATCTTAAAGAACATTACTAAAGATGAAGTCAATGCTCAAATTAAAAAATACTTTTGGCCAAATAAGCTAAATACTATCCTTGTAGGTGATAAAACAGTAATTGAAATGCAATTAGAAAAATACAAGAAAGACGATAAATATAGCCCTATTCTTAACAATTTAAAACCCAAAAAATTAAGCATTGACTAATTTCTTTTACCGCATAGGCAAAAGAATTGAATTGCGAATAGTGAATAATGTTTAAAAAAAATAATAAGTCAAAATTCGTGATTAAAAAATAATAATTGAACATTGAATATTAATTGAAAATTAAAATATATGAAAAAAGTTCTTGTAAGTGCATTAATACTTAATACCGTTACAATTTTTGGACAAAGTTTTAATGTCCAAAATTCGTCAAATTATTTAAGAAGTAAAGAACTAGATAAAGCTAAGACAGCCGCAGATGCCGCTGTTGTTCATGAAAGCACCTCTAATTCTGCAAAAGCATGGATGTATCGCGGAAGAATTTATACCGCCATATTATCTTCAAAAGATGAAAAATATAAAAACTTAGACCCCGAAGCATCTGAAAAAGCCGTTGAAAGTTTTGTAAAATGTTTTCAATTAGATAAAGACAAAATTTATTACAACGAAAGTGATGTGAAAAATGATTTTATTGTAGCATGTAATAATTTAATTTACAAAGCAACCGCAATTTACAGACCTAATAAGGAATTTGAAAAAGCGATTAAAGCATTTGATATTTTGGAAACTGCTGTTCCTTTTGACCCAGATCAGGCACTAAAAAGAAGTAACATTACCAAAGAAAAATTGTTGTTTGAAAAATACAAAACCTATAACATTTCTGAGAACCTTGAAAAATCAAAAGAAATAGCTAATCAATTGTATTCTATCAAATACAAGGACCCAAGCATTTATACAAGTATTTCCCGTCTTGCTTTAGCAAAAGGCGATACAACCACTGCATTAGATTTTTTACACAAAGGGCAAAATATCTTTGATGACAACATGGATTTACTCAATATTGAAATTGAAATTTTAAGTAAACAGAAAAAACTCAATGAATTAAAAACAAAATTAGAACAAGCCGTTGAAGCAAGCCCTGATAACGAAACCTATCACGCAGTTCTTGGTAATCTTTATGATAAAATGGGGGAAAAAGAAAAAGCCGAAAAAGAATATCTGAAAGCATTAGAACTCAATCCTAAAAATGAGCCCGTGTTATTTAATGTTGCCGCATACTATTTTAATACTGGTAATGAATGGAACAAAAAATTAGCCGACCTTCCTCCAAAAGAAACTCAAAAAGCCAAAGAATACGAAGCCAAAGCCAATGAATATTTCAAAAAAGCCGTTGATTATTTTGAACAATACTATACTCTAAAACCTGATGATAAAGCCGTTAAACAACGACTCAGACAACTATACCTTCGTTTTGGTGATACCGAAAAAGCAGATAAGTATAAATAAAATGGATTTAAGTACTGTTCTAATTCTTTTGATGATAGGTGCACTGGCGGGAACAGTCAGTTCATTTTTAGGAATAGGTGGTGGTTTAGTTGTTATTCCTTTATTGGTTTTATTACTTCATTATTCACAAAAGACCGCACAAGGTACATCCCTTGCATTAATGTTGCCTCCAATAGGTATTTTAGCTGTGATGAATTATTATAAATCTGGAAATGTCAATATCACTCATGCTTTAATAATGTCTTTTGGATTTTTAACAGCCAGTTATTTTGCTTCCAAATACGCCACACAACTTCACGATGATTATCTCAAAAAGATTTTCGCTGTTTTCTTGATTTTATACGCTATTAAGTTATTAATAGGAAAATAGACCTTTTAGTGTTAAGTGTTTAGTTTTGAGTTGTGATTTTTTTAATTGATGATTGAGTATTGCATTGAACATTGAATATTTAATCTGTTTTTCACTTTTCACTATTCACTATTCACTTCTTTCTCCTCTTAAATTTTTTACAAATAAATTTTTCACTTTATTTATATCATCGTATTTACCTAATAAATACATCAATTTAGTTATACTTGCTTCAAAAGTCATATCGCCTGCTCCAATCACACCTAATTCTTTTAAATATTTACTTGTTTCATATTTACCCATTTGAACACTTCCCTGCAAACATTGTGTAACATTGGCTACTATTATGTTTCTTTTGATTAAATTTTCTACCCACTTCAAAAACTTTTCATCTGTTGGTGCATTGCCCGAACCAAATGTCCTTAAAATAAGGGCTTTACAATGAATATCACTAAATTGTTTTTCTAACATTTCTACACTAATTCCGGGAAATAAATGAACTACTGCAATGGAATTATCTAAATTTTTACTCAACTGTAATGTTTTATTTTCTGAACGATATAAAACATTATAGTTATATTCAATATCAATACCTGCTTCTGCTAATGGTGGAAAATTGGGCGATTGAATAGCATCAAAATGATTAGCACTAAACTTAATAGAACGATTACCTCTGAACAATTTGTATTCAAAATATATTGCCACTTCTTGTATAACAGGCATTTCATTAGAATCTGTATCTGCAGCTATTTGAATAGCAGTGATAATATTTTCTTTTCCATCTGTGCGTAATACTCCTATTGGTAATTGCGAACCAGTAAGAATAACGGGCTTTGTCAAATTTTCTAACATAAAACTCAATGCAGATGCCGTGTATGCAATAGTATCTGTGCCGTGCAAAATAACAAACCCATCATATAAATTGTATTTCTCAAAGATTAACTGAGCAACATTTACCCATACATCAGGTGCAATGTTTGATGAATCTATTGGTGGAAAAGTGTAAGCATCTATATTCACAGGAAACCTTGATAATTCTGGAATATATTTTACAATTTGATTAAAATCTAATGGCTTTAAATCACCACTATTCAAATCCTGCATCATTCCTATTGTTCCACCCGTGTATACTAAAAGAATTTTTTTTGAATGCATTATTACAAATTAAAATCTTTTGTGCAAATAAAAGAAAAAGCATACTTACTAACAATTTGTCGTTCATTCACATTTCTATAAACTGGCACATCATAAACTATTGATAAATTAAATCCTTTGAAATTATAATTTATTTGTGGTGAAATAAAAAACAACAAACCACCTGTTCCCTTTTGTGGAATATCATACCAATAATCTCTTGTTCTGTATTCATTCCTGATTTGCAACAATATACTCCAACTTTCACTAATACTTTTGGATAAAAAGAGCGTTGTGAAAAAAGTATTTCCTCTCATATAATACATTGAATTATATGCATTCAACAATTCAGCCCTGTGAATCAAAAACATTCTGAATTTATTTTCTGGAAAATTTTTTGATAAGAATAATAAAAACACACCGCCAAATGCATTAGTAGATGGTTGTAATGATACAGAAGCAGGTCTTCCGTCTATTTTCTTTACATCAGATGAGAATGGAAATTTTAAACCACTTCCAATTGTGCATTCAAATGTAGATGTTTTGAATAATCCGTATTTCAAACTAACAACACCATTATTTAATCCATTTGTGCTTAATATTCTTCCTGCATCTGTTTTTTCCACTTTTTTCAAATAATATCCTAATTCCAAATCAATTGTAAATTTTGAACTAATGCCATAAGAAAGAATATTTCCAAAGTATGAATACAAAGAATATCGCAAATAATGAATATCTTCTCTTTTATTATCATTTTCAAAATAAGTATCAGAATAAGTGTATCTGTAAAAAGCAATTTCCCGCAATGTATTTTTACTCAACAATCCGATATTTGTAGAACCCACAACAGGATTGGCACTACAACATTGTGCTTTTACATAATTATTGATTATTTCTATAAATAAACTTCCTAAAAATAAACAATAACTAATAAATTTTGTTTTCACAAAAACTATGGATTAACTATAATAGTAATTTGTCCAACGCCTTTATTACCTTTTGAATCTGTAACATTGCATTTGATAATATTTTCTCCAGCTACACTTGAACAACAAGGTGTAAAGGTTACAGTATTTCCACTTCCTAACAAATTTGAAATTGTATTTACTTCCCATTCATAAGTCAAACTACCACTTCCGCCTTCAACATTGGCAGTTACCACTGCTTCCTGACCTAAACGAATTGTTGTTTTATCTGCATTCATATAAACTTTAACTGCACTTGAGTTTGAATTATTAGAATTATCAACTGGTGCAGGTTTCTTTTTACAAGACATTAGCATCATTATACTACAATATAAAATCAAACAAACTTTTGTTTTCATAAAAAAATATTTGCTCCAAATTTAAACAATATCATTAAGTCTATCAAATTTTTTTAACATTCATTATATTTATATTTTTGCTTCACAAACTTCTTTGTATTTATCTTTGCCATCTCAAAAAAATAATTTATGATAGAAACCATTTCAACATCTCTAAATCCTAATGATATTAAGGCCATCAATGAAAAAATTCATCAAGAAAGTGCTTTCATTGACTTGTTACTTTTAGAGATAAATAAAGTAATTGTAGGGCAACAGCACATGGTAGAAAGATTGCTCATTGGATTATTAAGCAATGGACATATTTTATTAGAAGGTGTGCCCGGTCTTGCTAAAACACTTGCTGTAAATACTCTTGCCAAAAGTATCAATGCAAAATTCAGCAGAATTCAATTTACTCCCGATTTACTTCCTGCCGACTTGATTGGAACAATGATTTTTAATCAAAAAACAGGTGAATTTAATGTTCGCAAAGGACCTATTTTTGCTAACTTTGTATTGGCTGATGAAATTAACCGTGCTCCTGCAAAAGTGCAATCTGCACTATTAGAAGCAATGCAAGAAAAACAAGTAACTATTGGAGAACAAACATTTCCTTTGCCTAATCCATTCCTTGTGCTTGCTACCCAAAATCCTATTGAACAAGAAGGAACATATCCACTTCCAGAAGCACAATTAGACAGATTTATGCTCAAAGTAGTGCTTACTTATCCTTCAAAAGAAGATGAAATGAAAATTATTGCCGCAAATGTATCTCCCGAAGGTTTGAAAAAGCCACAACAGGTTGTTACAACTGATGATATTTTGAAAGCAAGAGAATTAGTAAAATATGTTTATATAGATGAAAAAATTGAGAAATACATTGTAGATATTGTTTTTGCTACACGCTTTCCAAAAGATTATAAATTAGAAAAATTTGCTCCATTAATTGCTTATGGGGCATCACCAAGAGCAGGCATAAATCTTGCATTAGCCGCAAAAGCTTATGCGTTCATCAAAAGAAGAGGTTATGTTATCCCTGAAGATGTTAGAGCCGTTTGCCACGATATTTTAAGACACAGAATTGGTTTGACTTATGAAGCAGAAGCTGAAAATGTTACAACCGAACAAATCATCACAGAATTATTAAATGTGGTTGAAGTGCCATAGTAGATAGTTTTGAGTTGTAAGTTTTGAGTTTTTAGTTATATCAGAAATTTAAATTTTAAGTCCCAATAAATAAACTAATTAAAACAAATCAAACTTCTACTATTTTGAAATTAAAAAAAACTAAAAATTAAAAACTAAAAACTATTATATCATAAATCATATCTAAAAATCGCAATGGAATTAAGTGAATTACTCAAAAGAGTAAAACGAATAGAAATAAAATCTAGAGGATTAAGCCAAAATATCTTTTCAGGGCAATATCATAGTGCCTTCAAAGGCCGTGGTATGGCTTTTTCAGAAGTGCGTGAATATGTTCCCGGCGATGACATAAGAAATATTGATTGGAATGTAACGGCTCGCTTTAATTCTCCTTATGTAAAAGTGTTTGAAGAAGAAAGAGAACTCACTGTTATTTTAATGATAGATGTTAGTGCCAGCACATCTTTTGGAATGGTTAATGATTACAAAAAAAATATTATTGCTGAAATAGCCGCCACTATTGCTTTTTCTGCCAATCAAAATAATGATAAAATTGGTGTTATATTTTTCTCTGATAAGGTTGAAAAATTCATTCCTCCTAAAAAAGGCAAAAGCCACATCTTACAAATCATTCGTGAAATCATAACAATGGAAAAAACTTCCAACGAAAGTAATCTTAATGATCCCACAAGATTTTTATTTCAAGCCATCAAAAAAAGAAGCACTGTATTTATTATTTCCGACTTTTTGTTACCACTCAATTTTTCTGATTCTTTAAAAATTTGTGCTAAAAAACACGATATTATTGCTATTAAAGTCAATGACAAAAATGAAAAAGAACTTCCTGATGTTGGCCCCTTGCCCATTAAAAATCTTGAAACACAAAAGATTCATTGGATTGATACAGGAGATAAATCATTTAGAACGCAATTAACTGCAAATTTTCTGAAACATAGTGATGAACTAAAACAAGTTTTTCAAAAATCTAAAGTGGACAATATTGAAATTTTTACTCATCAAAATTATGTAGTTCCTCTCACTTTACTATTTCAAAAAAGATAAAATCAAAAAATGAAATACATTTCAAAAAACATATTTTCAATTACTAATTTTTTGTTTAAATCAATATTGATTTTAATATTTTTATCTGAAACAAATAATTTTTATTCACAAACATCTGCTTCTGCAAGTATAGACAGAAATGAAATAAGAATTGGCGAACCTATTCAACTTAAACTCTCTTTATCCTTATCTTCATCAAATGAAAAATTTATCTGGCCATCATTCAAAGATACCATTACAAAAGATATTGAAATTATTGATTTTTCAAAAGTAGATACAAATCAAAATATAATTCAACAAACTTTCAAAATTTCTGTTTACGATTCTGGACAATTTGTTTTGCCTCCTATCAAATTTCTAAATTATTCTGACACTTCAAAATTTGTTCAAACAAATACAATCCTCATTACTGTTCACACTGTGCCTACCGATACATCAGAAACTTCAATAAAAGACATTAAACCTATTTTTGATGAACCATTTAATTTTAAATGGTATATGCCATTAATTATCAAATCTTTAATTGCTATTTTAATTCTTGCAATAATCATTTACTTTATTTATAAATACTTTTTCAAAAAGAAAGAAATTAAAAAAGAAGAAAAACCAAAACTTCCACCCGATGTTGTTGCATTAGAAAAATTACAAAAAATAAAAGAAGAAGAAATATGGAAGGAAGGAAAAATTAAAGAATACTACTCGGCAGTAGCAGATACCATCAGAGAATACCTTGAAGGCAGATACAATATTCAGGCATTAGAACAAACAACATTTGAAACCTTACAGGCATTGAGATTCAAAGCTATAGCTAATACTTCAAAAGAAAAAATAAAATACATTTTAGAATTATCTGACCTTGTAAAATTTGCAAAATTTATACCTGTAGAAAATGACCATAAAGAAATACTACAAGCGGCTATTGACTTTGTCAATGAAACAAAACTTGAACCATCAGTTCAACCATCTAATGAACCAACTCAAAATTCACAACAATAATGTTTTCTGATTTATTTGACATACAGGATATTGTTTTTGCTAACAAGGAATTTTTGTGGCTATTATTAATAATTCCATTATTAGCAGTTTATTATTATTTCAAAAAAGATAAATACAAAGCCACGCTCAATTATTCCTCATTTTATTTAATTCAAAATATCCCACCATCTTTCAAACTTCAATCAAAATTTTTTCCATACTTATTAAGATTACTTACTATTTTCTTACTCATCATTGCACTTGCCCGCCCTCAAAGTATTTCAGGTGGTAAAGATGTGCAAACAGAAGGTATTGATATAATGATTAGTTTAGATGTTTCCTTGTCAATGCTTGCAAAAGATTTCAAACCAAATCGTTTAGAAGTTGCAAAAGAAGTGATTCAGGAATTTGTTGACAACAGACCAAATGACAGAATTGGAATGGTTATCTTTGGTGGTGAAGCATTTACACAATGCCCTTTAACCACTGACCATAAAATACTCAAAACTTTAATTCAAAAAGTAAAAGCAGGAAGTTTAGGACAAGGCACAGCTATTGGTCTTGGTCTTGCTAATGCTATTGCAAGATTAAAAGATGTAGATTCTAAAAGTAAAATCATTATTCTCGTTTCAGATGGAGTAAATAATTCAGGCGAAATAGACCCCATTACTGCTGGAGAATTAGCAAAAACATACAATATAAAAGTTTATACAATCGGTATAGGAAGCCGTGGAAAAGCCCTACAACCAGTAGCAATGTATCCAAATGGAGAATTACAATATGATTATGCTGATGTTGAAATTGACGAAGCATTGATGAAAAAAATTTCTGAAGAAACAAACGGAAAATATTACAGAGCAACGGACAACAAAAGTTTAAAAGCAATTTACGATGAAATTGACAAACTTGAAAAAAACATTATTCTTGAAAAAAATTATACCAACAGAAAAGATCTTTATCTGCCTTTTGCTTTCCTTGCTTTGATTTTATTACTTCTTGAATTTACACTTCAAAAAACTTATTACAAAACTATTACCTGATTATTATGTATCGCTTTGAACATAAAGAATTTCTTTACTGGCTGATGGTTCTCATTCCCATCACATTGATATTTATTTATTATTTGATTTCATCAAAAAACAAAAGAAAAAAATTAGGTGATGAAACACTTGTAAAACAACATATTCCAGATTATTTTCCTTTGATAAAATGGTTAAAATTCTTTTTGATAATCATTAGCATCACATCATTAATTTTTGGACTTGCTAACTTGCAAACTTTTTCAGGTAGCCACGAAGTAAAAGTGAAGGGCTCTGACATAATGATTTGTTTGGATATATCAAATAGTATGCTTGCACAAGATTTGACGCCAAATAGATTAGAAAGAGCCAAAATGGCTTTGCAAAAAATGATTGATAATTTACAAGGCGATAAAATTGGAATCATTGTTTTTGCAGGCGATGCATTTGTTTTGTTACCAATGACTGTAGATTACAATGCCGCTAAAATTTTTGTTCAATCTATCAATACTAAAATGATTTCTACACAAGGCACAAATATCAGTGCCGCTCTTCAAAAAGCCCTTGAATCATTTGAAAATTGTTCTAATGTAGCCAACAACAAAGCTGTTATTTTAATTACTGATGGCGAAGACCACGATGGAAATGCATTAGAAATTGCAAAATTATTTTCTGAAAAAAACATACCTATTCATTGTATCGGTATAGGATCTGAACAGGGAGCACCTATTCCTGTTTATGAAAATAACAGAATGATTGGTTACAAAAAAGATAAAGATGGAAACACTGTTATAACTAAATTAAACAAAGAAATTTTACACGAACTATCTTCTCAAACAAATGGATTAGTTGTTATTGCTTCTAATACAGATTTTGGATTAAATACATTGCTCAAAGAAATTAAAAAATT
Organism: Bacteroidia bacterium; assembly: GCA_035405785.1. Taxonomy (GTDB): domain Bacteria; phylum Bacteroidota; class Bacteroidia; order B-17B0; family Aurantibacillaceae; genus BPGX01. The sequence goes on along the minus strand of DAONJS010000010.1, from coordinate 63,261 downwards.
AAATAAATCAGAAACAGACACATTAACTTTCAATGACTATGAAAGTCAATATCAATGGTTTATTGGGCTTGCATTATTTTTACTAATTATTGAATTTCTGATTACAGAATCAAAACCACATTGGATTAAAAATCTTGCTAACTGGATAAAAATATAAACAGCATTTATTAAATCATTAAAATATGCCCTTACTTCAAAAACATTTTTTATCAAATACATTAACATTGTTTTTCATTTATATTCTTGTTTTACTTTTTATATTTGCCAAACAAAATTCTCTCATTGCTCAAAATGCTGATAAATTAGTATATGAAGGAAATAAGTCATTCAAAAAAAATGATATGCAATCGGCAGTCAATAAATACAATGAAGCACTGAAAATTCAACCTAATCACAAAAAAGCACTTTACAATTTAGGTAATGCTCTTTACAAAGAAGCACTTACATTGAAATTTTCTAACTCATCTGCTATCAATATAGCAAACAAAGATTCTATTGCTAATTTAATGCTTCAAAGATCTGCTGAATTGTATTCCGCATCATCTCAATTATACAAAAATAAGGATACCCTTCAAAAAATATATCACAATCTAGGCAATGCATATTTGTTTCAAAAAAAATATGATGAAGCCATCAATGCTTACAAAAAATCATTGAAAATTAATCCCAACGACGAAGATACCCGCTATAACCTTGCTTTTGCTCTTAAACATAAAAATGATAACAAAGGCGGTGGCGGGCAAAACAACCAAAATCAAAATCAGAACCAACAAAAACAAAATCAATCGCAACCTCAAATCAATAAAGATCAAGCAGAAAGATTACTCCAAACACTTATTCAAAAAGAAAAAGAATTACAGGAAAAGAAAAAAGAACAACCTGCAGGACAACCAGTAAAACCTGAAAAAGATTGGTAATTATGAAAAAGACATTGATATTTTTATCCACTTTTATTTTAAGCCAAGTATTATTGGCTCAAAAATTAAATGTTCAGGTAAGCACTACTAAACCCTCTGTTGGCGTGCCTTTTGAAATATCTTTTTCAATCAATGCAGTGCCACAGGATTTTGTTCCACCATCATTCAACAACTTTGAAATTATTTCTGGTCCTAACCAAAGTCAGAATATTCAATTCATCAATGGAAATTTATCACAATCTTTTTCTATTTCTTATGTGCTTATCCCTAAAAAAGAAGGGACATTTGTAATCAATGCGGCAAAGGCAATTGTAAACGGTCAAAGTATTTATAGTTCCCCTATCACGCTTGAAGTTCAAAAAGGTAATAATAATGCATCAGCAGCAAACAATCAAAGAAATTCAAACAATTCAGTGCCTGATGTAAATGTAGATAAAGAAGATATTTTTGTAAAAACTTTTATCAATAAAAAACAATGCTATGTGGGAGAGCAAATTACTCTCACTCAAAAAATTTACACAAGAATAGAATTAAGGGGAATTCAAAATGTAAAATTTCCACATCTTGAAGGTTTTTGGTCTAAAAATCAAGAAAATCGCGGCAATATTCAATTACACATTGAAAATATCAATGGCGTAAATTATTATGTAGGTGAAATAAGCACACAATATATTTTTCCTCAAAGAAGTGGAAAACTTACCATATCTCCTATTGAAATTGAATGTGTAGTTCGCAAACGAGTTAATAGAGCTCCAAGAGACATTTTTGAACAATTTTTTGGAGTGAATGCTTATGAAGATAGAGTTGTTACATTAAATAGTCAGCCCATTACAGTGAATGTAGAAGAATTGCCTACATCTAATAAACCGGCTAATTTTTCAGGTGCTGTGGGAACAAATTTTGTATTCAAAGTAGAACTCAACAAAAATAAAATCCCTGCAAATGATGCACTTACTATGAAAATCACTATATCTGGAAGTGGAAATATACCACTCATTGAACCTCCAAAAATTAATTTTCCTCCTGAATTTGAAACTTATGACCCAAAAGTTACAGAAAATATCTCTACTTCAAATGGCGTTAGTGGTTCTAAAACTTATGAATATCTTATCATTCCAAGACAAGAAGGCAATTACAAAATATCTGACATCAACTTTTCGTATTTTAATCCTAATTCTAAAACTTACATTACCATTCCATCCCCTGAATTAGATATACAAGTTACTCCATCAGTGCATTCAAACACAAACACCGCACAAATCTATCAGCAGTTCAAACAAGAAGTAAAAGCAGAAGATAACGACATTCATTTTATTAAACCATATCCATATTCTGTAACTAAAAAAGATGAATCATTTTTTAATTCACCTGCACATTTAAGTTTAATGTTATTACCATACCTTGCAATGCTTGGTATATTTGGTTATTACAAATATCAAAAAAATCAGCAATTAAACTGGAAAGATTTTCAACAAAAACGAGCACATAAATTAGCAATGAAACATTTACAATCTGCAGAAAAATTATTAAAAGAAAACAAACCATCAGAATTTTATACATCTATTATTCAATCAATTGAAAATTATTTTTCATACAAATTTAAAATTTCAAAATCTGAACTTTCAAAAGAAAAGATATTGCAATTATTATCTCAACAAAATATCAATGATAATTTGAAAAACAAATATATTGAACTTATCAATACTTGCGAAATGGCAAAATATGCTCCTGTATCTTCTCAAAAACCATTAAACGAAATTTTTAATGAAACAAAAGATTTAATTATTCAAATTGAAAATCAAATTAAAAATACTTAAACTCATTGAAAAATATGGCAATTTCTAAATGTTATTTTTCTACAACCAAATTTATTTTTGCATTATTATTTTTATTGCTATCATCTTCATTTTCCTTTTCTGAAAACAATAATAATATCTCTGAAAAATTGTTGAAAGCAGAACAAGCATATAAAGAAAAAAAATATCCAGACGCTATTGCACTTTATTTATCTGTTATCAATGATAATTATCAATCTTTTGAATTGTATTACAATTTAGGCAATGCTTATTTCAAAAATAATCAATTAGGCAAGGCCATTTTATATTACGAAAAAGCCAAATTATTAAACCCTTCTGATGAAGATTTAAATCATAATCTCAAATTAGCATACAATAAAACAATTGATAAAATTGAAACCAAAGACAACTTTTTTATTGAAATTACTAAAAATAATTTTCTCAATAAACTTAATACTAATTTACTTTCATATATTACTATTTCACTATCATTTTTGGCATTCATCTCATTCAGTATTTTTTTATTTAAAACTCATTTTCGCAAACTCACATTAAGCTTGACAATCATTTTTATTATATTAAATTTTATCATTTATATAACAGCACATTTTGCAGAAAAAAATAAACATCAAAATAATTTTGCCATTGTTACAAACCGAGAAATCAAAGTAACTAATGAACCATTACCGGAAGCAATTACAAAATTTAAACTTCACGAAGGCACAAAAGTCAAAATCCTTCAGAAAGTTGATAACTTCTATCTTATTCGTCTTGAAAACGGCGTTGAAGGTTGGATTGAACAAAATAATGTTGAAATAATTTAGAATATATTTCTCAAAAAAAAATCCTTATATTTGCCGCAATAACCTAAAAATTTATTTGTATGAAAAAGACAATTATCCAATTATCAAAATCCTCAATATTGAGGAAATTAAGCACCCTCCTGATATTTATTTCAGGTGCAATGATGGCTCAACCTACTTGCACACTTGATCCTGTTTTTGTAGCATCCCCCAAATATGGCATCTGGCCAGATAGTGCTACCAATTTTGCTTCTGGACAAGTTGGCGTGGCTTATGCACAAAATATTACTGTAAAAGTGCCGCTTGATACAGTTCAATCTCCTATAAAAATTTGTTTTACTCGTTTTGAATTATTAGTACCTCCTTCGTATCCTAACTATAATTTACCTCCTGGATTAACACTTACAGGTAACCCTTCAAACTTAAAATTCCCCGGTAACGCCAACAGTTGTGCTATTATTTCTGGAACACCAACTACAGCCGGAACTTATACTGTACACTTTCAAGTAGATGCTTATGGTACAACTATTTTAAGTTTCCAAAATTGTCCTACACCTGTAAATCCCAATACTGGCAGCAAAATAACAACTCAAAACATTGATTATTATATCATCAATATCTCTCCTGCCACAATTATTCAACAATATCAAAACATTAGTAACCTAAATGTTTTCCCCAATCCTGCAACTGATAAGTTAAACATCTCTTTCAATAGCACTGTTTCCGAAAATTTCCAATTCACTTTATTTGATATTACAGGTAAAACACTTATTAATCAAAATATAAAAAGCACAATAGGTGAAAATAAAACTACCATTGATGTTTCAGAATTAGACAATGGTATTTACTTTTATACAATATCAAATTCTGTTATTTCTCAAAGTAATAAAATTATCATCAATAAATAATCATTAAGCAAATTACATTTTTGAAAAATCTCATCTTGTGAAAAACAGGATGAGATTTTTTATTTTTGCACCTATACATTCCATAAATGTTTTTACCTCCTTTTGAAATACATATCCTTGGCACTTCATCTGCCATTCCAGCATTTGACAGGTATCCAACTTCACAATTTATTCAAGTTAATGGATCTTATATTTTAGTTGATTGTGGAGAAGGAACGCAAATGCAATTAAGAAAATACCATCTTCCTTTTGCTCGTATAGATGTAATTTTAATCAGTCATCTTCACGGCGACCATATTTTTGGACTACCTGGATTACTGACTTCTTTAAGTTTATTACAAAGGCAAAAAGAACTAATCATCATTGCCCCTCCTGCATTATCAGAAATTTTAAATACAATTTTCAAACATTCAGAAGCAAAAATAAATTATCCAATTCAATTCATTTTTACCAATCAAAAAGTTGAGAAAATTTTTGAAAATGAAAAATTTTCAATCTATACAATTCCCTTAAAACATCGCGTACCAACTACTGGTTTTGTTATTCAAGAAAAAGAACAAGACAGAAAAATTATCAAAGAAAAAATTAAAGAATACAATATACCAATCCATCAGTTTAATAAACTTAAAAAAGGATTTGATGCAGAAGATGAAAACGGTAATATCATTAAAAATGAAATTGTAACTACACCTCCACCTATTCCTCGTAAATATGTTTATTTTTCAGACACTGCACCACTCAAAAATTTACCGGAAATTACAAAAAATGCCAATATCCTTTATCACGAAACAACTTTCAAAAAAGAACATCAAAACCTTGCAGAACTTACACTACACTCAACTACTATAGATGCTGCGAATACTGCTATTCAAATGAATGCACAAAAATTAATTATAGGTCATTATTCATCACGATATGAAAAATTAGATGATTTACTTACTGAAACAAAAAGTATTTTTGAAAACACAGAACTGGCCACAGAAGGCAAAAAGTTTTCGTTGTAAAATTTTCGTTACTATTCAGCCACTACTTAAATTTTTTACCACAAAGGTGCAAAGACGCAAAGTTAAAAATACTCTTTGCGAACATTGCGAAATTCTTTACGTCCTCTGCGTGATAAACATACCTACCTGACTAGTAATAAATTTTCAATTATAGTATTTATCTTAATTCTTTTACTCAATTAATTTATTTTTACTCAACAAAAACATTAAATATCCTGTTATCCCAGACATTACAGCTGTAATTAAAATCATCATTTTAGAAGATTGAATAAGAACTTCCTCATCAAATGCCAAATGAGTAATAAATATAGACATTGTAAATCCAATACCAGCAACAACTCCCATTGAAATAATTTTATACCAGCTTACTCCTTCTGGCAATCGTACAATTTTCAACTTCACTAATAATAAAATACCTAAAAATATCCCCAATGGCTTTCCAATATACAAACCTAATCCTATTCCAAGAGAATGTACATTTAATAATTCACTAACATATTCTGTTTTAATCGGTATTGCAGTATTGGCTAATGTAAATAATGGTAAAATCAAAAAACCAACAGGTATATGCAACAATTCCTGCAAACGAACAGATGGATTTTTTTCTTCTCTATCATTAAAAGGCAATGCAAAAGCAAATAGTACTCCAGATAATGTAGCGTGAATACCAGATTTCATCATACAATACCACATTGGTATAAATAACAATGCATAAGGTGTTAACCGATAAATTTTCAATCTATTCATTATCAATAAAATTAAAAATATCCCCAAAGATGTTCCTAAATAAAACCATTGAATATCTTGACCATAAAAAAATGCAATCACAAAAATTGAACCTAAATCATCTATTATAGCAAGTGCTGTTAAAATGACTTTGACTGAAGAAGACACTTTATTTGAAACCAAAGATAAAATAGCTAATGAAAATGCAATATCTGTAGCCATTGGAATACCAAAACCTTTTATTGTAGGGTAATTAAAATTGATAGCTGAATATATCAATGCAGGAACAATCATTCCGCCCACAGCAGCCATAATTGGCAAAAGTGCATTTTTGATAGGATGTAATTCACCTGCATACAATTCTCTTTCAATTTCAAGTCCTACTAAAATAAAAAAAATAGTCATTAACCCATCATTTATCCAATGTTCAATTGAATAATTTAATTCAAAATCCATTATACTAATGCTAATGTGTTGATGCCAAAAATGAATATACTCTTCTGAAAATGCTGAATTAGCAAGGATTAAAGAGATTATGGTGCAAAATATCAAAACAAGTCCTGCATTCTTTTCACTTCTTGTAAATTCTAAAAATATGTTTGTAATTCTTTGTCTCATATAATTGTCTTGTTTATTATTCCAAACTAATTTCTTGAAGTCCCCGTCATTACGAGGACAATAGCCCGAAACAATCTCGTAATGTTAAGTATGGTAATACATTTGAGAATACTTCGCTTCGCTCGTAATGACGAATTGAGTGCTGACGATTTTGCCTTGCAAAATGTCAGCATGCCGACCGCAAGTGTAGGCAAATTGAACATTAAAATTCAATTCATTATTTCAAAAGTTCCTTCAAAATATCATCATCCACTAAATTTGGTAAAGTAACTTGTAAATCCTGTGTTCTTTGCATTTCTCTTTGAATAGCCCACATAGCTTCTTTATTTCTTGCCCAAGATCTGCGAGCAATGCCATTATTCACATCCCAGAATAACATTTGTTTTGCTCTTTGGGAAGATTTTTCTGAACCATCTAAAACCAAACCAAATCCACCATTAATAACTTCTCCCCACCCTACTCCACCACCATTATGCAAACTTACCCATGTAGCACCACGCACAGCATTTCCCACAAATGTATGTACTGCCATATCTGCTGTGAATTTTGAACCATCATAGATATTAGATGTTTCTCTATATGGACTATCAGTACCGCTTACATCGTGATGATCTCTTCCTAAAACAACGGGTGCTTTTATTTTCCCTTTTGCAATGGCTTCATTTATTTTCAAAGCAATTTTAATCCTTGCTTCTGCATCAGCATATAAAATCCTTGCCTGCGAACCCACAACTAAATTGTTTTTCATAGCATCTCTAATCCAAATGATATTGTCCATCAACTGCTGGCGAATTTCTTCTGGCGAATGTTCATACATTTCTTCCAATACTTCTAATGCTAACTCATCTGTTGTTTTCAAATCTTCTGCTAATCCTGATGTACACACCCATCTATATGGACCAAAACCAAAATCAAAACACATTGGACCTAAAATATCCTGCACATAACTTTTGTACTTGAATTCACCATTTGGCAGTAAAATATCAGCTCCAGCCCTTGATGATTCTAATAAAAATGCATTTCCATAATCAAAAAAATACATTCCTCTTTCTACTAAAGCATTAATAGCTTTTACCTGTCTTTGAAGTGAAAGATGAACTAATTCTTTGAATTTTTCGGGTTGGCTAACCATCAATTCATTTGACTCTTCATAAGAATATCCCACTGGATAATACCCTCCTGAATACGGATTATGCAAAGAAGTTTGGTCACTGCCAATATCTACTTGAATATTTTCTTTTACTAATCTTTCCCATAAATCTACAACATTACCTAAATATCCAATAGACACAGATTGTGAAGTAGGTAATAATTCTTTTACTCTATTAATCACTTGATCTAAATTGTCATAATATTCATCTAACCACCCTTGATTATATCTTGTTTTTAATGGTTTTTCATTAATTTCAGCAACCACAGAAATAAGTCCTGCAATTTTTGCAGCTTTTGGTTGAGCACCACTCATTCCACCCAATCCAGCAGAAACAAACAACCTTGCCTTTTTACCAAATCTTTTTTGATAAATTCTTGCGGCATTCATTACTGTAATCGTAGTACCATGAACTATTCCTTGTGGTCCTATGTACATAAATGAACCCGCTGTCATTTGACCATATTGTGTAACGCCCAATGCATTATATCTATCCCAATCTTCTGGTTTGCTATAATTTGGAATCATTATACCATTTGTAATAATTACTCTTGGAGCATCTGGATGCGAAGGAAATAAACCCATAGGATGGCCACTATACAAAACCAGTGTTTGATAATCTGTCATTGTGGCTAAATACTTCATAGTGAGTAGATATTGAGCCCAGTTTTGAAAAACTGAACCATTTCCTCCGTAAGTAATCAGTTCATCAGGGTGTTGAGCCACAGCAATATCAAGATTATTTGACAACATGTGCATTATAGCCGCCGCCTGAATACTTTTATGCGGATATTCATGAATAGGTCGTGCATAAATTTTGTAATCTGGCTTAAAACGATACATATAAATTCTTCCGTAAGTATGTAATTCTTCCCAAAATTCTTTAGCTAATACTTTATGATGTTTTTTAGGAAAATAACGAAGTGCATTTTTAATGGCTAATATTTTTTCTTCTTCAGAAAGTATCAATCTTCTTTTTGGTGCGTGATTAATAGAAGGATTTAATTCTTTCTTTGGTGGAAGTTCATCAGGAATACCTTGTAAAACCAATTTTTGAAACTCTTCAACAGAGATATTTTCAGTAACCATCATAGTTGTATTTTTATTGCCACAAAAATAGAGAAAAGATTTTGTCCAGACATTAAATATCCATATAATGATAAAAACTTATTCTAACCAATAGATGCATAATGTAATACAAAATTTTGAGAATATAAATTTGAAAATAGTTTGAAAATTCAGAAATAGAACATACAAGTTAATAGTTGATTCTATAATTCATTTTTAGACCAACCCATGTGTAAACAATAGAAGGAGCCGTATAAGTGTTAAAATGTCCGCCAGAATTATATCCTTCATGATTAAAAGAACCTATCCTTTGAGCATAAACTCCCATACTTACATTATTCCTTTGTACACCAATTTCAATATAGGGCGATAGTAAAAATCTTGGATTAAATTCTTCTCTTGTACTCACCTTTTCTTTTTCTAAACTAACATTGTAAGTTATGTCATCAGAAAAAAACCACCCATTTGCAATTGAAAAATATAAAGTATGTTTATCTTCAACATTAGAAAATCCAAAAACAACGCTATGAAATACTCTTGTATCTCCACCAATGTATAATTCATTGTTCCCACTACCAACATAAATTCTTGCCATATATTTAACTAAAAAATGTTTAATAAGCATATCTGCACTTAAATTCATTGTATAAAAAGTATATTCTTTATATGTTGCAGAATTGCCCCTATTGATAGGTAGTCCATAAAATTGTGCAAAACTACCATCTGCTCCATATCCAAAATGCCACACTATTTTTTTCTTAATATTATCATCAAATGAAAAACTTTTTACTTTTTCTTCTTTGCTCAAAAGATAATAAAAACCTGTTTCAAAATTTAAAACAACATAATTATGTCCCCTTAAATAAAGAGTATTATATAAAAAAATTGTTCTGTTAAAATTGATTTTCAATGTAGTTGAGATATTGAAAAACCTAATAACATCTAATTTTGATATACCAAATCCAGATAAAATATTCCAACTTATTTTTTTGAATAAATTTGTGGAATATCCATACTGACAATATAAAAATGGAATATTACCTTTTTCTAAATTAATATATCTATGAATAAAATTATTATCTGAAACATTTGAATACCAATTTCCTCCCTGCAAATGAAAAATAAAACCTTTTTTGTTTATTATACCCAAACCTACATTATATCCAGGCAAAGTATAATCTTTAAATGGTTCATAAATATAATTAATCCCAGTATTCGCTTGCCATAATACTTGTGAATAAATGGTTTCAAATGAAAAAATAGCAAAAATATAGACAAAAAATTTTTTCATCTTAAATATAACTTTAGGGAAATTTATTAAAAATTACCAATTTTACGAGACAAATTGTATTAAGTTAGCAAAAATTTAGATTTTGCCTATCTAAATCAAATTAAAATAATATTCCCGTCTTTCTACAACTTGGGCTTTACTTCTACCATTTCAAATCCTTCAATGATATCACCTACTTTAATATCATTAAAGTTTTCTATGGTTAATCCGCATTCAAATCCTGCGGCTACTTCTTTTACATCATCTTTGAATCGTTTTAATGAAGATAGATTGCCAGTATAAACAACTACACCATCTCTAACCACACGTACTTTTGTATTTCTGGTAATCTTGCCATCTAAAACATAACAACCAGCAACTGTACCAATTTTACTAATTTTGAACACTTCCCGAACTTCTACATTGCATGTAACTTTTTCTTCCATTTGTGGAGCAAGCATACCTTCCATTGCAGATTTTACATCATTGATGGCATCGTAAATAATAGAATATGTTCTGATTTCAATTTCTTCTTTTTCTGCTAATTGACGGGCTTTGAGAGTTGGTCTTACCTGAAATCCTATAATGATAGCATCAGATGCAGATGCCAATAAAACATCGCTTTCGCTAATAGCACCAACTGCTTTGTGAATAACATTCACTTGAATTTTATCTGTTGAAAGTTTTAGTAATGAATCAGTTAATGCTTCGGCTGAACCATCTACATCGGCTTTTACAATAATCTTTAATTCTTTAAAATCACCTACTGCTAATCTTCTGCCAATTTCATCTAATGTAATGTGTTTTTGAGCACGCAATTGTTGTTCTCTTATTAATTGTTGTCTTTTATTAGCAATTTCACGGGCTTCTCTTTCATCTTCCATCACCACAAATTTATCACCAGCATTTGGAGCACCGTCTAATCCAAGAATTTTAGCGGGAATGGAAGGTCCTGCTTCTGTTATTTTTTGTCCTCTTTCATTATACATTGCACGAACTTTTCCGCTATATGCACCTGCAAGCACAACATCTCCAACTCTTAAAGTACCATTTTGAACAAGAACAGTTGCAACATAACCTCTACCTTCTTCTAATGAAGATTCTATTATTGTTCCACTTGCCCTTTTGGTTGGATCTGCTTTAAGATCTAAGAATTCTGCTTCTAATAATACTTTTTCTAAAAGTAAATCTATATTGATTCCTTTTTTTGCGGAAATTTCTTGGCATTGATATTTACCGCCCCATTCTTCAACAAGAATATTCATATTAGCCAAACCTTCTCTGATTTTATCAGGATTGGCACCTGGTTTATCAATTTTATTAATGGCAAAAACCATTGGTACACCCGCAGCTTGTGCGTGATTGATAGCTTCAACAGTTTGTGGCATGATGCTATCATCAGCGGCTATCACAATAATAGCCACATCGGTTAATTTAGCACCTCTTGCACGCATTGCAGTAAATGCTTCGTGACCGGGTGTATCTAAAAATGTAATACTTTTTCCATTGGGCAATTTTACATTGTATGCCCCAATATGCTGAGTAATACCACCAGCTTCACCTGCCACTACATTAGATTTACGAATATAATCCAGTAATGATGTTTTGCCATGATCCACATGTCCCATTACAGTTACAATAGGTGGACGAGGCACAAGATTTTCAGATGAAGCGTCTTGCTGGTCTTCAATTTTTTCAACATCTTCAACGCTAGTAAATTCAACTTTGTATCCAAATTCTTCTGCTACAATTAATATGGTTTCAGCGTCTAATCTTTGATTGATAGAAACAAATAAACCTAATTGCATACATGTTTGAATAACCTTTGCAACAGGTACATTCATCAGATTTGCTAACTGATTGGCTGTAAGAAATTCTGTTACTTTTAATACTTTGCTTTGTTCTGCAATTTCTTCTTTTTGTTTTTCTAATTTTTCTTTAATTTTCTCTTTAGCTTCTTTTCTTATTTTTTCTAACTTAGATTTTTCTTGTTTTTCTTTTTCTTTTTTAGCTAATGTTTCTTTAATTCTTCTTGCAACTTCTTCTGGGTCTGGTTCAGTTTTAGGCAATGGAGCATGTCTTCTGTCATCAAAATGTTTTTTGAATGGTCTTTGTTGTTCTTTTGGTGAAAATCCTTTGGATTGTGAATTGTTATCAGGTCTGATAATTCTCTTTCGTTTCTTATCTTTTGGAGAATGTGTATCTTCAGATTTCTTTTGCTCAGATGTAGAAAAAATTGGTTTCTTTTCAGTTTTATCTTCTGGTTTTTCTTTTGGCTTTTGAAATTGAGATAAATCTATTTTTCCAAGAACTTTTGGTTGTTCATGAACTGGAATTTCTGTTTTGATGAATTTTTCTTCTGGCTTTTCTTCTTTTTTTTCTGGTGTCTCTTCGGTTTTTCCTTTTATTTGTTCGGCAACTGGTTGAGTAGTTTCTTGTACTTTTGTTTGTTCTATTTTTGTTTCAGTAATTTGAGGTTCTGTTTGTTCGGTAATTTGTTCAACACTTTCAGATTTCTTTTTACTGGAAGTTTTTTTAGTAGATTTTTTTTCTGATGTTACTTCTTCAAGTTCTTCTTTTTCTTTAGTTTTTGAAGTAGATTTTTTGGTGGTAGATTTTGTTTTGTCTTTTGATTCCTTTTTATCTGCAACTACTTCTTTTTCCTCTTTACTTGATTTGGATTTTTTAGTAGATTTAGATTTTTTATCTTCTTCAACATTAATTTTTCCAATCGTTTTTGGGCCTTCTAATTTTGGGATCTCAGTTTTAATAATTTCTTCTTTACCTATATTATCCTCTGTTTTTTCCTTATCTGCAGGTTTTATTTTGTCTTTTTTAGTTTTTTCTTCAGTTATTTTTTCAGGGGTAATAATCTCAGATGTAGCAGCATTTTTAATAATAATTTTTTCTTCTGTAATGTTTTCTTCTTGCTTTTTCTTAATTGCTTTATCTAAAGTAACAGTTTCTTTTTTAGTTGATTCCTGAATTAATTTCAACTTTTTTTCTGCTTCTTCTTTAACTTTTTTATCTTGTGCAAATTCTCTTTGCAAAACAAAATAGGCCTCTTCAGAAATTTTTTCATTCGCATTTTGAGGCGGTTGAATACCTTTCTTTTTCAGTGTTTCCTGAAGGGTTTCTAATGAGATATTAAATTCTTTGATAACTGCGTTTGCTCTTTTTGTAGTAGTAGTGCTTTCTGCCATATTTATTTTAATTGCCTGCAAAGATAATCAAAAATATACACAACACTACATAATTATTTTATTGAAAAATTATTTTATCTTTTTTAGGATAAACTTTGACTATATTTGATTTATCTTTGCAAAAATTTTTTTCAGTGAATATTATTAGAAAATCAAAATAAATTTAAATGAAAACACATAATCCTTGGCAAACATTATCAGTAAAAAAAATTTTTGATTCCCCTTGGATAGAATTAGAACTTCATGATGTTATTAATCCATCTGGAAATAAAGGTATTTACAATGTTGTGAAATTTAAACATTTAGCAATAGGCATTTTACCCATTGATGAAGAAGGTTATACTTATTTGGTTGGGCAATGGCGTTATCCATTAAATCAATACAGTTGGGAAATTCCAGAAGGTGGTGGGAAATTAGATGTTGAACCATTAGAAAGTGCTAAAAGAGAATTATTAGAAGAAACTGGTTTAGTGGCACATCATTACGAAGAATTGCTTCGCTTACATACAAGTAATTCTGTAACTAATGAGTTAGCCATTATTTATTTAGCTAAAAATTTGGAACAAAAAGAATCTAATCCTGAAGAAACTGAAGATATTACCATTAAAAAAATTCATTTAAAAGATGCCCTTAAAATGGTAATGAATAATGAAATTACTGATTCATTAAGTGTTGCCGCCATTTTAAAAGCAAGTATAAAATTTCAACTCGTTTGAAAATTATGAACAATTTCCTGATTACTTTTTCCAGTTTAAATGATGGGCTTGAGAATTATTTCTATGAACTATCTGATAATATAATTCCTATTGAAAACATTGATAATTTCAAAGAATGTGCGGTATTAATTCCATACGATTACAAAAATTTAATTGAACCAAAATGTTTTGATAGAAAAAGTAAAACTGAACAGCCCATTATTCTTCCTGTAAAAAATAAAAAGAAAATTGAACAAATCTCTGAAATAAAAGATATTTTAGAATCTATTCTACCTAAACAAAAAACTAATAATTCTCATCTTTTTAATCCCAAAATTAAAACCATTGATTATTCAGAATATCTATTAAATTTTCAAAAAATTCAACAATACTTAAAATCGGGCGATATTTATGAAATGAATTATTGTATACCTTTTGTATTTGAAGATATTGATATTTCAATAACAGAAATATTTTGGTATTTATTAAACACAATGCAAAGCCCTTTTACTGCAATATTTAAATATAATTCAACAATCATATTAAGTTTTTCGCCTGAAAGATTTTTAAAGAAAGAGAAAAACATTCTATTTACAGAGCCCATCAAAGGCACTGCGGCAAGAGGGAAAAATATTGAAGAAGATGAAAAAAATAAATTTGATTTATTAAATAGTAATAAAGAAAGAACCGAAAATGCTATGATTGTAGATGTTTGTCGTAATGATTTGTCAAAAGTGGCTGACAAAGGCAGTGTTAAAGTTGATGAACTTTTTACAATTAAAACTTATGCTTCTGTTCATCAAATGGTGAGCAAAATTTCTTGTAAATTATCAGAAAATATCTCATTCAAAGATATAATATATGCTACCTTTCCTATGGCAAGTATGACTGGTGCTCCAAAAATTAGGGCGATGCAAATTGCCGATGAATTAGAAATTTTTCCTAGAGAATATTACAGCGGGTGTTTAGGTATTTTCAATAATGGTGATTTTGATTTATCTGTTTTAATAAGAAGTATTTTTTATGATACATTATCACATACCCTAAAAATATGGGCTGGAAGTGCTATTACTATTTATGCTAATCCAGAAAAAGAATATGAAGAATGTAATCTAAAAGCAGAAAAGTTATTATATGCCATCAAAAATTCCATTTATTCTAAAAAAATATGACATAATTACCTATTTTTGCCCTTTGGCAGACAAATTGATATACATTTTGTCTCAAAAAATGATACTATGGAAAACGATAAAATCAAATCAGAAGTAGAAAACAATACTGAAAATAAGTCAGAATCTACAAATACAAATTCAATGAATGAACAGCAAATAAATAATGAACAACAAAATAATAACTCAAGTACAGATTCATCTAATAATAATGAATCTGCCAATCAAGAATCACAAGAAAAGAATGAACTAATGAAAAAAATTGAAACTTTAGAGCAACAATTAGCAGAGTTGAATGATAAACACATCAGGTTATTAGCCGAGTTTGACAATTTTAGAAAAAGAACTCGTAAAGAAAAAGAAGACCTGATTAAATACGCAGGTGAAGAAATTTGGAAATCTATCTTACCTATTTTAGATGATTTTGACAGAGCCATTAAAGAAAATGCTACTGCTACTGATATTGAAGTGGTTAAAAAAGGATTTGAAATCATTCACAATAAATTTAAACACATCATATCTCAAAATAACATTGTTCCCATTGATAGTTTGCACAAAGAATTTAATGCGGACACAATGGAAGCCGTTGCAAAAATTCCTGCTCAATCAGAAGAACTAAAAGGAAAAGTTGTAGAAGAACTTGAAAAGGCATATCAAATGAATGATAAACTCATTCGTCATGCAAAAGTTGTTGTAGGTGAATAATTAAAAATTTAATGAATTATGAAAAAAGATTATTACGAGATATTAGGTGTTCCAAGAAATGCGTCAGAAGAGGAAATTAAAAAAGCATATAGAAAATTAGCCGTTAAATATCATCCTGATAAAAACCAAGGCAATAAAGAAGCGGAAGAAAAATTTAAAGAAATTAATGAAGCGTATGAAGTTCTAAGTGATAAAGAAAAAAGACAAAGATATGATCAATTTGGACATGCAGGTGTTGGCTCATCAGCCGCTTCCGATGGTGCAGGTGGCTTTTATGGTGGTGCCAATGTAAATATGGATGATATTTTTTCTCATTTTGAAGATATTTTTGGAGAAAGTTTTGGTTTTTCTGGTAGATCAAGTGGCAGAAGAAGAGCAAGAGGAGGTGATGTTAGAATAAATGTAAAACTTAATTTAAATGAAATAGCCACAGGAGTAAACAAAAAAATTAAAATAAAAAAACAAGTTGTCTGCAACGCATGTAGTGGCACTGGTGCTAAAAGTGGTAAATTAACAACATGTCCAACCTGCAAGGGTTCTGGTGTAATTGTAAAGGTGCAGCAAACAATTTTAGGTGCTATGCAAACTCGCAGTACTTGTCCAACTTGTAATGGACAAGGTTCCATTCCATCAGAAAAATGTGATGTATGTAATGGAAATGGCGTAGTATGGGGAGAAGAAATTGTATCCTTTAATATCCCCGCAGGTGTAGAAGATGGAATGGAATTATCATTAAGAGGTAAAGGACACGCCGCTCCAAATGCTGGTGTTTCTGGCGACTTAATCATTCACATTGAAGAAGAACCGCACCCATATTTCAAAAGAGAAGGTAATAATCTTATTTATCATTTATTCATTAGTTTCCCAGATGCCGCATTAGGTGCGAGTATTGAAGTGCCAACTTTAGATGGTAAAGCAAGAATTAAAATAGAACCCGGCACACAATCTGGAAAATTATTGCGATTAAAAGGTAAGGGTCTGCCTTCAATCAACGGATATGGAAAAGGAGATATTATTATTGATGTGAATGTATATGTGCCAACTAACTTAAGTGCTGAAGAAAAAAAGATTCTGGAACAATTACGAAATTCAAAGAATTTTCAACCTGCTTCTAATAAAAAAGAAAAATCTTTTTACGAAAGAATGAAAGAATATTTTAGTTAATTTAATTATGCAATCATTACAAGAAATAAAAAACAGATATGGAATCATTGGCAATCATCCATTGCTTAATAGAGCAATAGATATTGCTGTAAAAGTAGCCGCTACAGATTTGACCATTTTAATACTTGGAGAAAGCGGAACGGGAAAAGAAGTTTTTCCTCAAATTATTCATCAATTTAGCAGCAGAAAACATGGTCCATACATTGCAGTGAATTGTGGTGCTATACCCGAAGGCACAATTGACAGTGAATTATTTGGACACGAAAAAGGAGCATTTACAGGTGCCACAGATTCTCGTAAAGGTTATTTTGAAGTGGCAAATGGTGGAACCATTTTTTTAGATGAAGTTGGTGAATTGCCGTTAGCTACACAGGCAAGATTGCTTCGTATTTTAGAAACAGGTGAATATATTCGGGTAGGAAGTAGTAAAGTTCAAAAAACAAATGTTCGTGTGGTTGCGGCAACTAATATCAACTTTGATTTGGCTATTCAAAAAGGAAAATTCAGAGAAGATTTATATTATCGCTTAAATACTGTGCCTATTTACCTTCCACCTTTAAGAGAAAGAAAAGAAGATATTCTTTTGTTGTTTAAAAAATTTGCTTCTGACTTTGCTGTAAAATATAGAATGCCCGCTATTCAACTTACTCCAGATGCAGAAGAGCTTCTTTTAAATTATTATTGGCCAGGTAATATTCGCCAATTAAAAAATATTACAGAGCAAATTTCAATTATTGAAAAAGAAAGAATAATAACGGCAGAAATGTTGTCAAATTATTTAAATACACCATCCGCATCTACAAATGCTTCACCTATTCGCCTTAATGAAGTTCAATACGAAGAAGCTATTTTAAAATCGGCTCTTTTTGAATTAAAAAAAGAAGTGGATCAACTTAAAAAAGTTGTATATAACCTTGTAACTATTGTTAAACCAGATATCCTTGAAGAAGAAACTAATGAGACCTCTCAATTGCCAGTTTTATCAGGTATTTCAGAAAAACCTATTCTTATTAAACACGAATCTCCATCAAATTTATCCAAAGAAAAACAAGATAAAAATGTTATTCCAATTGAAGAAACATTATCTTTACAAGACAAAGAAAAAGAATTGATAAAAAAAGCACTCATTAAACACAAAGGGAAAAGGAAATATGCTGCACAAGAATTAGGTATCAGCGAAAGAACATTGTATAGAAAAATTAATGAGTATAATTTAAAGGATTTGTAAAAAGCAAATTTTAAAAATGTAAAGGCATAATACACTCCTACTAGATTCTAAACAAAAAAATATGAACATACAAATCAACTTTCATTCTTTGAGTATAAAACATTATGTATTAAATCATAAAAAAATTTTTTCAAATATTTTATTGACAAGTATTTTAGGATTACTGATTTCTTGTCAATCTAATTCAGATTCATCAGATGTAAAAGAAAAAATAAATGAATTAACTATTAATACAAATACCGTTAATTCTAACTCTTCAAAAAACAATCAATTAGAAGAATTATTTATTAAACCTCCTGCTGATTCAAGTTTTACTGGTAATGCAGAAGAAAAATATCCAAATGGTATAGTCAAATACAAGGGTTTTTACAGATTTGGCAAGAGACACGGCGAATGGTTATTTTTTTATCCTAACGGATTATTATGGAGTGAATGCACATATAATAGAGGAAAAATGAATGGCAAAAGTAATGTATATCATCCTAATGGAAAATTATACTACTCTGGTTATTACAAAAATGATTTGAAAGATAGTATTTGGGTATATTACGATACATCTGGGAAAGAAGTAATGTTGGAACTATACAAAAACAATCAGTTAATTAAAAGAATGAGAAAATAAAGGAATGAAAAAGTTTATTGTTTTCATTTTATTTATCACATTATTATTTGCAGGTATTATTTATGCCGCATTTCAATGGGGTGGAGAATTTATCAGCACTGTGGTTGCAGATATTATTCCTGTAGAAATTCAAAAACAAATTGGTGAATCTACCATTCAATCAATGGATATAAGAGAATTAGAACCTACTTCATTATCTACTTTTACACAAAATAAAATCAAAGAAAAATTTTTCAAATTAAATAACACTGATAGTTCAAAAATTACTTTGTTATTTAGAAACGCACCGTATCCAAATGCTTTCGCACTACCCGGCAATTATATTATCATTTTAGATTCACTTGTAAAAATGAGCACAGATACAACCAATTATACTGATGTAATGGGAGTATTGGCACACGAAGCAGGACATTTACATTACAAGCATAGTTTGAAATTAATGATAAAATCAGGATTAACAGCCGCTGTTGTAGGATATATCATTGGTGATTTTTCTTCATTTGTTGCAACACTTACACATCAACTTTTATCATTATCTTATTCCCGCAGTTATGAATCTGAAGCAGACGATTATGCCATTCAACAATTAAAAACTCACCAACTTTCCACTACTCCTTTAGCCAATCTACTTGAAAAAATATCTCAGAAAAGTGGCACTGAAAATATTCCCGAGTTTTTATCTTCCCATCCTGTAACAGAAGAGCGTGTAAAAAAATTACGAGAAGGGAAATAGCCCCCCTACCTTTTCACAATCAAAATATCTTCTCTTCTGTTTGCCATTGGTAAAGCAGGATTTTGAGGTAATAAGTATGTTTCACATCCAAATTTTCTTAATCTCATCATCAAAGAAAAAATGACTGTATCATCCATTTTTTGATTCAAATTTTCGTGTGCAGTAGAACCTTTGATATTTTTACTATTTTTCAAAAACTTTTTTCCTTCATCAGATTGTAAAAAACGATTTCGCTTATCATAGTTAGGAATGTCACCTATTAGCATCTTTCCACCAGATTTAAGTAAATCCACTGCTTCGTGAATAAACTGATAAATGTTATCATTAGCAAACACATAAAATAACACACTATAACACAAAATAAAATCTACTTTTCCTTTATATCTTTTCAATACAGGATTTTCTAATGGAAACTTACCCGCAATATATTTTGGAAAATTATCTTTTGGCAAATTATCTAACATCTCTTGCGAATCATTTAATAACAATGTATGTTTTTGTTGTTTACATATTGAAATCAATTTATGCGTGAGTAAATCACAACCACATCCAATATCCAGCACTACTTTTTTAGTTGTAGTATTAATTGGCAGTTTTGAAAAAATATCTTCTAATATCACCTCATAATATCCTTCACGATAAGATGTTGGAAAGCCAATTTTTTCAGGTAATGCCAGCCCTTTTTTTCTTGCCAGTTTTTGAAAATCTTCAAAAGTTAACTCCTTATTTTTTTTACTCATAAATAAACTTCTTTATATTTGTTGTAATCACGAATGTAATCCTTTTCATCATACACAGCACTTGCTAAAACCAATTGAACCGCAGTATGTGAGTATTCCATATAATGCCAGCAATGTGGTGGTAAGTATATGCCAATATTTGGCTTTTCAAGCGTATATGCATTTTTTCTACCATCAGGAAGTTCAGTATGCACAATAATTCTGCCTGCTACTGCTATTAAAATTTGTTCAGTATTATAGTGTGCATGATGTCCCCTTGTTAATTCTTCGGGTGTAAAATAAGTCCAGAAAACTCTTTTAATTTCAAAAGGCACTGACTTTTGTGCTTCTGCCACAGAAATATATCCTACACTACTATTTCCAATTTTTGAAAATTCAATCAAATATGGTTCTGAATATTTTTTCATATTTGAGTAATAGTTTGATTCTCGCACACTAATGTAGTGCCTTTTATTTTTTGATAAACAAGTATATCGTGAGTGGCTAATAATATTGCTGTATCTGAGGTTTGTGTTAATTGCTTTAAAAGTTGAACAATTTCTAAAGAAGTTTGTGGGTCTAAATTTCCTGTTGGTTCATCGGCAATTATCAATTCAGGATGATTTACTAACGCTCTTGCAATGCACACTCTTTGCTGTTCGCCTCCTGAAAGTTCATAAGGCATTTTATTATACTTATCTGATAATCCTACACTCTTTAATACTTCTTTAATTCGCTCATCAATTTTATTGTGATTTTCCCATCCTGTTGCTTTCATTACAAACAGCAAATTATCATACACATCTCTATCAGGCAATAGTTGAAAATCCTGAAACACAATACCTATTTTTCTTCGTAAATATGGAATCTCTTTTTTCTTTATAGTCAATAAATTATATCCACAAACTTCTGCTTTCCCTTTATTCAAAGGAATATCAGCATAAATACTTTTTATCAAACTTGTTTTTCCACTACCACTTTTTCCAAGTAAATACACAAAATCACCTTTATTTATTTGAAAATTGACATTCTTTAAAATCAAATTTTCATCATGATAAATTTCTACATTTTCATATTTTAATACAGTGCTCATTAGTTAATTTTGAATGCACAAAGTTAAGGTGAATTAAAATGATGATGAGTTATTCAAATAAAAAATTACTAACACTATCAAGTGGATATTTTTTTCAATGCGAGTAAAATCTTACGAACTACTATCTATAATTTTACGCAAATTTTTTACGATGAAACACTTTCAAATTTTAGTGCTGATTTCTTTTTGTTTTTTTCAAAACATCAATGCTCAAAAAACTTTATATTTTACAGATGATAATGCATTATTTAAAAAAGCAACTGAATTATTTGATAATAAAGATTATTCAAATGCTTACCAACTCTTTGATAAATACAATCAATCAAAAAATAAAGAACAATTATTATCTGTTGATGCTGAATATTATCAAGCAGTTTGTGCTTATTATTTAGAAAACAAGGATGCTGAATTGCTCTTGAAAAATTTTGTAAGCAAACATCCAGAATCTACAAAAGTTAATGATGCTCTTTTTTACTTAGGTGATTTATATTTCAAAAAGAAAAAATATCAGGATGTAATAAATACTTTCAAAAAAATTGATAGTGATGTTTTATCAAAAGAAAGATATTTTGAGTATCGCTACAAAAAGGGCTACTCTTTAATGGAAACAGGGCATTTGAATGAAGCATCAGCAGAATTTTATGAACTGAAAGATACTGATAATCCTTATTACAATCACGCTACTTACTACTACGCTCACATTGCATATCAACAAAAAAAATACGAACCTGCACTTGAAAACTTCTTGAAATTAGAAAAAGATAATAACTATGCTGTAATCATTCCATACTATATCACACACATTTATTTTATTCAAAACAAATTTCAGGATGTTATTTCAACTACTAATAAACTTATCAAAGATTCATTGTTTTATCAAAAACTTCCTGAAATTCAAAGAATGCTTGGTGAATCATATTTTAATCTGAAACAATATGATAAATGTGCAGAAGCACTTGAAAAAGCAAATCAATTAAGCGGCTTAAATAATCAAGGTAATTATTTACTTGGTTACGCATATTATCAACAAAAAAATTATGAGAATGCGGCTAAATACTTTGAAAAATCAATAGGTCAGGAAGATTCTATTGCACAAAATGCTTGGTATCATTTAGCAGATTGCTATTTAAAACTTAATCAAAAAGACAAAGCCAAAAATGCTTTTTATGGTGCATCAAAATTAAATTTTATTCCATCTATAAAAGAAGATGCTTTGTTCAACTTTGCTAAACTTTCTTATGAATTAGATTACAGCCCATTCAATGAAACCATCAATGCTTTTACACAATATATCAATGAATATCCTCTTTCACATCGTAAAGATGAAGCCCTTCAATATCTTATCAATGCTTATGCTACCACAAAAAACTATGAAAAAGCATTAGAAACCATTGATAAAATATCTGTAAAAACACCACAAATTGAGCAAATCCATCAAAGATTACTTTTCAATTTAGCAGTCAGATATTTTAATGATAAAAATTATCCACTTGCAGAATTATATTTTAATAAAACTATTAAAACTGCTAATGAATCTGTATTTACAACATTAGCACATTACTGGCTTGCAGAAATTTATTTTCAAAATAAAGATTATTCAACTGCTATTACTTACTGGAAAAAATTTCAATTACTCCCATTTGCCCCATCAATGAAGGAATACGAAGTTAGTAATTACAACATTGCTTATTGTTACTTAAAAAGACAAAACGAAGGTGATATTGCAGAAGCCGCTGTATTCTTTTCAAAATTTGCCAACAGTAATTCTAATGATTATACTAAAAAATCTGATGCGGCTATTCGTGCAGGTGATTGTTTCTTTTTGCAACAAAATTATCCTATGGCTGTAGAATATTACTCCAAAGCCATTCAATTAAATAAAACCGAAACCGACTATGCTATGTATCAAAAAGCATTGTGTCTTGGTTTATTGAAAAAGTTTGATGAAAAAGTTTCATTATTAAAAACACTTACTGAAAATTATCCAAAATCTGATTATACACCACTTGCCTTACTTGAAATAGCCGATACTTACAACAATGATATGAAATTGAATTCATCAGCCATTCAGTATTACGAAAAATTTTTAAGTGCTTATCCTAATCATCCTTCATCAATAAAAGCAATGGTTTCGCTGGGATTAATTTATTATTCGCAAAAAAATGATGACAAAGCATTTTTATATTTAGACAAAGTAGTAAAAAATAATCCTAATAGCAGTGAAGCACAGGAAGTATTACCTGTTATTAAAAAGATTTTTGAAAGTAAAGGGCAAATTGCTGAAATGGAAAGATATTTTGAAGCAATTGGAAATCCTTTATCTGTCAATCAAGTTGAAAACTCTTTATATGAATCAGCAAAAGATTATTATTACAATCAAAAAAATTGTGAAAAAGCAAAATCCTTATTTGAAGAATATCTGCAAAAATTTCCTGATGGAAAGAATGCAATGGAAGCACATTATTGTATTGCTGAATGTCTTTACAATTCAAGTGATTCAAGCAATATCCAAAAATCAATTGAACATTATTTAGTTATTGTTCGTCATTCTAATCGCTTCTTATTTACAGAAGATGCATTAGCCAAAACATCATTTTATTTTTACAAACAAAAAAATTATTCAGAAGCACTTCCATTATTATTAAAATACGCAGAAACAACCGAAGAACCTGCTAATGTTTTTCAAGCAAAATGGTTTGCTCTTAAATCTGCTGTGCAATTACAAGATTATTCAAAAGTATTGGAATTAAGTAACTTTATTTTATCAAATTCAAACAAAGCAAATGATAATCAAATAAAAGAAGCCAAATACTACAAAGCCCTTGCATTATATGAACAACAACAATATAATGAAGCATTGAAAGAATTTACTACACTTCCCAAACAACTCAAAAACTCTAATGGTGCAAGAAGTTATGTATATGCGGCTAAAATTTATTTAGGTCAGGGTAATTACAAACAATGTGAAAATGCTATCAATGAACTTTTATCTTATCAATATACAAATGATGAAATAAATGCAGAAGGAATGCTTGTATTAGCCGATGCTTATATGCAACAAAAAGATTATGCTAATGCAAAAATTATTTTAGAAACTATTCTTACTGCTAAAGTAAAAGATGAAATTTTGAAAACTGCACAACAAAAATTAGATGAAGTAAACAGAGCATTAAATCAAAATGAAACTAACAAAGAAAATAAAGATTTATTTGACAAACTATTTGATGAATATCAAGAATCAAAACAACAACAATAATTTATAACTATGAAAAAAATACACTTAATTTTATTTACCTGCACAATGATTACAAACACCATTTTATCTCAAGTGCAGGATATTAGTTTTAATGTGCAATCACATTTTCAGCCCATTATCAAAGCCGCTAATAAACTTTCCGATAACCCTGAAATTGCAGATACTATTAAAAAAATCACCAACTTTAATTACTCCATCAATTCTTTTCCTATTTATAAAAAATATCAATTAGAACCATTAACCTTTGCAAAATACAAAGAAAAATATGTTTGGAACGCACATCGTTCCTACATCAAAGGTGGATATGGCTTTATGTATAATATGCCCTTGTTAGAACTTTATTTTGGAAATAAAAACGACAAAAATATCCGTTATGGCATTTACTACAATCTTTTAGCATCAGACAAACAACTTCAAAATGTTGGATACAGTGGATTTACAGACCATACAGCATCTGCATTTGCAGAAAAATACATTGAAAAACATTTTCTCAAATTCAATTTAGATTATTCTAATAATAAATTATACAACTATGGCTTTGATACTTCTGTCAACAAATTTTCTGACAAAAATTTTTACAGACAACAATATTATTATTGGTCGCCTTCATTGAAAATTAAAAGTAATTACAACGATTCATCAAAAATTCATCACGATATTTTAATATCATACTATAACTTACAAAACTATCAAGATGCAAGAGAAAACAATATTAAACTAAATGCTACACTTAATACTTTTATACATCAAGAAAATTTTTTCCTCAATGTCAATTATGATTTTTACAATCATAAACTCAACAAAGATACTTTGAATAACCACATTTTTACTCTATCTCCATACTTTTTATCAAAAAATGAAAACATAGAAATTCGTGTAGGAATTAAAACAACATTAGATGTTTTTTATGCTAAAAAGTTTTATTTTTATCCTGTGTTTTTTATCAACTACAATATGTATCATCACATCATTGAAACATTTGCAGGCATTGATGGACAACTTAACAAAAACAGCATCAAATCATTATCTGATGAAAATCCATTTATCAATACCATTTTTTATTCATTAAACAAAGGCATACACTTAACTAATTCAAATCAGTCCATCAATATATTTGCAGGATTCAAAGGCAGATTAAGTTCAAAAACAGATTATATTATTCAAGGCAATTATGAAAGATGGGATAGTTTGCACTTCTTTAATATCTATTATGATAGAAACTTAAATATCAACAATCAATATATGGTAGAATATGATAACACTACATTGTATTCATTGAACGCTCAAATTCGCTATGATGCCATCAATCAACTAAAAATAATGGCATCGGGAAGTTACTATTATTATCAATTAAAGAATTTCATTAAACCATGGCAAAAGCCCATTTACAAAGCACAATTATCAGCACAATATACACTCAATGAAAATTTTTTATTCAAAACAGATGCCTTTCTAATCAGCGAAAGATGGGCTAAAACTTCCATCAATAATAATTACAAACTACTTTCAAATATCATTGACTTTAATTTCACTGCAGAATACAAAAGAAACAAATCCCTTTCTGTATTTGCAACATTAGCAAATATCGCAAACTTACGCTATTACAAATGGTATAATTATCCATCACAAAGATTTAATTTGTTGATTGGTTTCACTTACATTCCTTATTAGTAGTTATGAAAAAAACTTCATCGGTATTTTACAGCGTTGTTGGTTTGTTTTTCTTTTGGGGATTTGTAGCCGCAAGTAATGATGTGCTTATTCCTATTTTCAAAGACCATTTACACATTGAACAATGGCAATCTCAAATGATTTCATTTGTTTTTTATTTCGCTTATACAATTGGAAGTATATTGTATTTGCTGATTAGTTTTTATCTCAAAAATGATTTGCTTCAAGTTACAGGATATTCAAAGGGATTAAGTATTGGATTATTGATTTCATTTATTGGCTCATTGCTCTTTATTCCTGCAGCACAGAGCAGTTCATTTGTTGCACTCATCACTGGATTGTTTATTATCGGATTAGGTTTTTCATTACAACAAACTGCTGCTAATCCTATTGTTATCAATGCTGGTGATGTTTCATTTGGTTCGCAAAGATTAAGTTTAGCAGGTGGTATCAATAACATTGGCACAACCATTGGCCCACTCATTGTATCTTATGCTGTTTTCAAAAATTCAACACAACTTTCATCTATTGAACATTTAATGTATCCTTATTTGATATTAGGTGCAATGTTTATCATTATTGCTGTAATATTTTTCTTTCAGAAAATGAAATTTGATTTCAATGCCGAAACACAAAGCATTCAGCAATTCAGTGAAATAACATCACTTATTAAACAACCACAAGTTTGGATGGGGATGTTAGCGATATTTACTTATGTTGGCGTGGAAGTATCTACTGCTGCAAATTTTGCAGAATTTGCAAAGCAAAAAGCAAACATTTCAACAAGTGAAGTAGCACCTTACATTTCATTATATTGGGGATGTTTGATGATTGGCAGATGGGCTTCTGCGGCTGATATATTCGCAGAATCAAAATGGAAAAAATCTTTATTGAAAATTATTTTTCCTTTACTGGCATATAGTTTAATCAATATAATTTTGCTTATTAATCACAAAAGTATTCCAAACATTGAATGGATGTTAGTATATATTGTTGTAATGATAATTTTAGATTACCTTTCAAAAGGCGATGCAGCAAGGCAACTCACATATTACTCTATTGCTGGATTTACTTTGATTGGATTAGGTATTATTACACAATCTACATTTTCAATTTTTAATATTCTTGCAGTGGGTTTATTTTGCTCAACTTTATGGCCTTGTATATTTGAAATTGCACTCTATAAAATGGGCAAAAATACAGGCATTGTATCAAGTTTACTTATTATGATGATAATGGGTGGCGGATGGATTAGTGTATTTCAGGCATATCTTTCAAAACCATTTGGAATTAATTTGAGTTATGTAGTAGGAATGCTGTGTTTTGCATATCTTTGTGTGTATGGTATAGTGGCTAATAAAAAGAAACAACTTATCAATGCTTGATATAAATAAAATAAAACAATTACCTATTCACTTTATTCTTTGCACAGAAAGAACAGGAAGCAGTTTATTAAATGCAATACTTAATCAATCTCCTGAAATACTTGCTACATCAGAAGAATTATTTGCACTTTATTTATATCCAAAATATCATCAAAAAGTTACTTATACTGAAAAAGAAATCCAAGATTTAGTTCATGATTTTGTGTATTTGTCAGAAAAGAATTTGAAAATGTTTTTTAGTGATATAAAAGTATTTGAAAAAAATTTATTAGCACACAAAGAACACTTACCCTACCCTACTCTACTTCGGCTTATTTATTGGCATTTTTTTGATGTAAAAGATAAATCAAACTTAAAGGTTTTCGTTGATAAACAAATTAAGTATTTGTATTACATTAAAGATGTGTTGAAAATTTTTCCTGATTCAAAATATATTATTTTGACAAGAGATGTAAGAGATAATGTATTAATTAGAAAAAAAAGAAATTTGCACAATACATCGGATATTGTGTATATGGCGGGCATTTGGAATGATACATACAAAAATGTGCAATATCTGTTTGAAAAAATTCCCAAAGAAAAAATACTTGTAGTGCATTATGAAGATTTGATTTTACAAACAGAAAAAACTATTCAAAACATTTGTCAATTTTTAGAAGTTAAGTTTTTTCCTGAAATGTTAAACTTTCAAGAGAATTACAAAAAATTTATAGAATACAAAAGGCCTGTTGTTGGTGAAGCGTATTATCATAGAATGTTAGATTTTCACAGCGGATTATTAAAGCCCATATCTAAAGATAAAATTGGCTTGTGGAAAAAAGAATTAAGTGAAATTCAACTAAAAAAAATTGCAACAATTTGCGGAAAAACTGCACAATATCTGAACTATGATTTATATGAATACGGCACAGCACCATTAAGCATTACAGACAAATGTCAATTATTAAAAGCAAGTTTAAAAAGATACTGGTTTTTGAAATTGTATTTGAAGATACCTATTTCAATTAAAATTTTAATCAAGAAAGTGAGAGGTAAAAGAATGGTAGAGGCGTGATTTTACCTCACCACCTCTCTCTTCAATTCTTTCACTATCTCTCTTGCTTCTGAGTCTGTTATTTGATAAGCAAAATAATAATCTTTTCCTAATACATTTACTTTTACTCTTGCCTTTCCTTTATTCCAAAAACTATTTGAAATAAAATCAAGAAACGACTTTTCATCAAACTCAACCATTTCTACTGAATTTATGTCTCTTGTCTTAAACTTCTTTATTCTTTTTTTATTCAACACATCTTCCTCAATATAAAGCGTATCGTCTTTTATCCACACTTTTTCCTTTCCCCATTTTTTCCAGATGTAAACATTTATCATCTTCCATTCATAATACAACCAGAAAAATGTAAAGATGATAATAAATAACTTTTGTTCTGAATTAACTGATACTTTATAACTTCCAATAATTATCAATCCACTAACTGTCCATGCAATAATCCATAACAACAATCCCCACATTTTTGTTTTTTCTACATAAGGTAAAATTACTAAACTCCAAATTTTAGTATCATTATTTGAAGTGTGTGCAATTGAAACCCTTGTGCTAATTGTTTTTACTTTTAAATTTTCAGTATCAGTCATTTTACTTATTCAAAAAATCATCCAATCTTTACAACAACATTCCAATAGGATTTTCAAGATAGTTTTTCAAAGTTTGTAAAAATGCGGCACCAGTTGCTCCATCCACAGTTCTATGGTCGCAAGCCATTGTTAAAGTCATTACATTACCTGGCACTACCTGATTATTTTTAACCACAGGAACATTTCTAATAGCACCTACTGATAAAATACAAGATTCTGGACTATTGATAATAGATGTAAATTGTGATATACCAAACATTCCTAAATTAGAAACTGTGAAAGTATTGCCTTCCCAATCTTTAGGTTGCAATTTTCTTTCTTTTGCCTTTGTAGCAAGTTCTTTACTTTCCAAAGAAATTTGCACTAAAGATTTTTTATCTGCAAAACGAACCACAGGCACAATTAATCCGTCTTCTATAGCAACAGCTACACCAATGTGAATATGGTCATAATATCTGATTCTGTCGCCCAACCAACTACTATTTACTTTTGGATGTTTTCTCAATGACAAAGCAACAGCTTTCACAACAATATCATTAAATGAAATTTTTACATCTTGTGCCTGATTAGCCATTGTTCTGAATGCAATAGCATTTTCCATATCTACATCAATGGTCAAGTAATAATGTGGTGCTGAATTTTTACTTTCTGTTAATCTACGAGCAATCGTTTTTCTCATTTGCGTTAAATCCTCATCTCTGTATGATTCTTTGAAGTCGGCAAATGCAGAGGTTGCTATACTTGCTGATGTAGATGGTGTTGAGGATGGTTTAAAGTTTTCAATATCTCTTTTTGTAATTCTGCCATTTTCTCCTGTTCCTTTTACCTGCGATAAATCTATCCCTTTTTCTTTTGCTAATCTTTTTGCTAATGGCGATGCTTTAATTCTTCCTGATGCATCTGTTGTCGCACTAACTTTTTGATTTACTGATGATGCTTCTGTTTTGTTGGTATTTGTGGTTGCTTCTTTTGATGAAGTGGCACTTGTATTTACTCCACCTTTCAATGCTTCTAAAATTTCATTGACATTTTCATCACCTTTTCCAATAATAGCCAATAAAGCATCTACTGGTGCAGATTGTTTTTCTTGCACACCAATATGCAATAAAACGCCATCATAAAAAGATTCAAATTCCATAGTGGCTTTGTCTGTTTCAATCTCTGCTAATATATCTCCGCTTTTTACTTTATCTCCTACTTTTTTATTCCACTTTACTACCACACCTTCTGTCATTGTATCACTCAACTTAGGCATTTTTACAATATGAACAGTAGAAGGTATAGTAGCCGTTTTAGTTTGACTTACATTTGTATCAGATGTTTGTGTATTGCTTGCTGGTTGAGTAGTTTGCCCATTTGTATTAGCAAGTAAAGATTTTATATCTTCACCTTCTTTACCAATAATAGCAATTACGGCATCAACTGGCACAGATTTTTTTTCTTCTACTCCAATATGTAACAATACACCATCATAAAAAGATTCAAATTCCATGGTGGCTTTATCTGTTTCAATTTCAGCCAATATATCTCCGCTTTTTACTTTATCTCCTACTTTTTTGTGCCATTTTACTATTACGCCCTCAGTCATTGTATCACTTAACTTGGGCATTTTTACTACTTGTGCCATAGGTTTATTTAGTTTTATTTTTTAAGTTATTATAATAATCAATTATAATTTGATGTGTTGAAAAAATTTTATCGCTGCGTTTATTATAAAGGTATAACTTGATTAGAAATAAATTTTATAGAATCAGTTCTTGAACCAAACAAAAAAACTTTAGCATTTGAATCTAATGATAAAACTGAATTTT
This sequence comes from Bacteroidia bacterium, assembly GCA_035405785.1. Classification (GTDB taxonomy): domain Bacteria; phylum Bacteroidota; class Bacteroidia; order B-17B0; family Aurantibacillaceae; genus BPGX01. The sequence goes on along the minus strand of DAONJS010000010.1, from coordinate 31,912 downwards.
TAATAGCCATACGAGTTTTTTCGTCTAATCTCATTTTAATCTTTAATAAATGGATAATCTTTTTGAACATATACATCTTCGTATAATTCATGTGGTTCTGGATATGGACTTTCTTCGGCAAACTGAACACTTTCATCAACAATTGCTTTAACTTTTTCTTCTAATTTTTCAATATCTGCATCTGTAATCCAACCATTATTTTTCATTGTTTTAATCACTCGTTCTATACAATCATTCTTTTTATATTCTTCCACTTCTTCTTTTGTTCTGTATGTCTGTGGATCACTCATACTATGACCTCTGTAACGATACGTTCTCACTTCCAGAAGTGTTGGTCCTTCGCCTCTTCTTGCTCTTTCTGCGGCTTCATACACAGCATTATGCACATCTTCTACACTCAATCCATCTACCTGATAAGATGGCATATCATAAGCACATCCGAGTTTATATAAATCTGTTACATTACTTGTTCTTGCTACAGACGTGCCCATTGCATACAAGTTATTTTCAATGATAAAAACAACGGGTAATTTCCACGTCATGGCCATATTAAGTGCCTCATGAAACGCTCCCTGTCTTACTGCACCATCACCCATTGCTGTAATACAAACATTTGATGTGCCATTATATTTTTCTGCAAAAGCAATACCCGCTCCAAGTGGTATTTGTCCTCCAACAATTCCGTGTCCTCCAAAGAAATTATGTTCTTTACTAAACATGTGCATAGATCCACCTTTGCCTCTTGAACAACCAGTAGATTTAGCAAACATTTCAGCCATAACATATTTTGGATGCAACCCCAAAGCAATAGGATAAGCGTGATCTCTGTATGCTGTAATATGTTTATCGTCTTTTTTGGTGGCACTTACTATACCTGCGGCTACTGCTTCCTGCCCGATATACAAATGACAAAAACCTCTGATTTTTTGCTGAACATACAATTGCCCTGTTTTCTCTTCAAATCTTCGCATTAGCAACATTTGTTCTAACCATTGATAATATTGCTCTTTTGAAAAGTTATTTGCCACCTTTGCATTATTTTTTGGTGAAGATTTTTTTGTTTCAACTTTTCCCATTGTAATAAATTTATGGCTACAAAAGTAAGCATAAATTTTCAGAAATTAAAAAGGGTAAGTTAATAATAAATCAAAGGGTAAGTTAATAATAAATTTAAGTTTAAAACTTATTAAAAAATTTCCACTGTTGTCCAAAATATTTTTTAGAGCGAAACGAGGAGACGCAGGACAGTTAAGGTTAGCATTAGTAATAAGATGTTGAAAAAAGTAAAGGGGAGTATGTTTTTAAAGTGGCGATTTTAAAATTTTAAATTACTGAAATTCAATTGCTTAAATTTTTATTCAAAAACATTTTGGACAATAGTGAAAAATTTCTTATACTTGCCGCAATCAATATGTATTTTTTATTTAATGTTTAATATTATTGATATAGTTGCCATCCGTCAAGTGAAATACAAAGTATCAAATTTTGTTGCTATACTTTTATTGTCTGTATTTATTAACAATTCTATTTTGCAATTTATTTGTTTGTGTGGTTCTGAAAAATGTTCTGTTATCTCAATTAAATCTAATCACCATTTAAGTAAAAGTAAAAAACATACAAAACCATGTTGTGCTAAAAAATCTGATCATCAAAAAAATACCCCCTGTTCTTGTGAAAAAGTAAAAGAAACCTCATTTTCCATTAATAAATTACCCAAATTAATTTCTCATCAGATTAAAGTTGATAATAAAAAAATTATTACACTTTTCCATTTGGTTTATTCATTATTTGTATTTCAGGATTTAAAAAGTTCTACAATTTTAGTTGATAATTTCAATTTACCCCCTCCTAAAGTTCCTGATATCAGGATATTTATTCAGTCCTTCACACTATAGCCAAAATAGTATTTTTAATTTATTGATAATCTCTAAAAGAGCTTATCAGGCATTTATTTTTCCAAATAAATTTATAGACAAAAAACGACTAATGTCGTAATAAATGTGATAATTCTCAGTGTCCTTGTGACACATTTAATAAATTTAATAATTAAAAAAATCAAACCTATGAAATCAACAAAATTCATCATTCAAACTATCAACACAATCATTGTATGTTCTTTAATGAGTTGTCAAAACTCATCAAATTCCAATGAAAACAATTCTTCTGTTCAGGATACAATTATTTCAAAAAATGATTCAACAACTTATGAAATAGAAGAATGTCCGTTATGGGAAAAAGGAGAACATTCACACATGGCTTATGTATGCCCCATGTGGTGTGAAAAAGGAGAAAGCAATACATCTGGACAATGCAATGAATGCGGTATGGATCTTATACCATTTGATAAAATTAAACATCAACATGATGAACAAAACCCAAATAAAAAATAATTTTTAATTCTAATTATTGATTTCCATCTGCAATGAAAGAACAAATTTTTCATAAATATACTAAAACAAATCTAATTTCCGAAAATTGTTTATCAATAATAATTATTTTTCTCTTACTTTTTTTAGAAAAAAGTAAGAGAAAAATCTGCTTTTAGAAGGCAATCTGCCTTCGGCAGACCGCCATTGGAACTTGCCCCCATTCCTTCGCTTCGCTTGGAATGGGAGACCCCAACGCAAGCTTCCAATGGCTTTGCTGACTAAAAGCAATAAAGCGGAATTTTTTTCTAAAATTAAAATATCTTTGGTATAAATAAAGATTTATTTTGAGATTCTACAAAAAACCTTAAAACCTTATGCTCAATAAAATTATTCTATTCTTTTTGAAAAATCGTTTAGTTACAATGATTCTCTTAATGATTTTCATTGCAGGTGGAATCATTAATTCTCCATTTCATTGGTCATTCAATTGGTTACCCAGACATCCAGTTTCAGTAGATGCTATTCCTGATATTGGAGATAATCAACAAATTGTTGTAACAGAATGGCCTGGCAGAAGTCCCGAAGATGTAGAAAATCAAATTACCTACCCTCTTACATCTGCATTAATTGGAATACCTGGTGTTAAAGATATTCGTAGCACATCAATGTTTGGAATGTCTTTCATCTACATTATTTTTGATGATGATATTGATTTTTATTGGAGTCGTTCTCGCATTCTGGAAAAATTAAATGCATTACCACCAGGCACATTACCACCTGATGTTCAGCCATCATTAGGACCTGATGCAACTGCACTTGGACAAATTTTTTGGTATACATTAGAAGGAAGAGACCCTAAAACTGGCAAACCAACAGGTGGATGGGACCCTCACGAACTTCGCACCATTCAGGATTTTTATGTCAGATACGCTCTTAATTCAGTTCAAGGTGTATCGGAAGTATCTACTGTTGGCGGTTTTGTAAAAGAATATCAAATTGATATTGACCAATATGCTATTAAAACCTATCGTATTGATTTAATGAAAGTCATTAATGCAGTAATGAAAAATAATTTAGATGTAGGTGCTTCTACTATTGAAATTAATAAAGTGCAATACTACATTCGTGGCTTAGGTTATATTAAAACTCTTGAAGATATTGAAAATATTACAGTAGATGTGAAAGATAATATCCCTATTAGGATTAAAGATATTGCAAAAGTAAATATTGGTCCTGCAATAAGAATAGGCGGTTTAGATAAAGATGGTGTAGAAGCAGTAGGAGGCGTTGTAGTAGCAAGATTTAAATCAAATCCTTTAGAAGTAATTGAAAATGTAAAAAAGAAAATTGCAGAAATATCTGCCAGTTTACCTTCAAAAACCTTACCAAATGGCACTGTTTCTAAAGTTACTATTGTTCCATTTTATGACAGAACAAATTTGATAAAGGAAACTATCGGTACATTAGAAAGTGCATTAACTCACGAAACTTTAATTTCTATTCTTGTAATCATCGTGCTTTTGATGAACCTAAACGCCTCTTTAATAGTTTCATTTTTCTTACCCGTTGGTGTTTTGATGACTTTTTCTGCTATGAAAATTTTTGGTATAGATGCTAATATCGTATCGCTTTCTGGTATTGCTATTGCTATTGGAGTAATGGTAGATCTTGGAGTGGTTGATGTAGAAAATATCATTCGTCATCTTGAAAAACCAGAAAATAAAAATATTGACAAAAAAAAGTTATTAAATATAATATATACTGCTACATCAGAAGTGAGATCCGCTGTAACAGTGGCTATTGCAACTACTATCATAGGTTTCTTACCCGTATTTGCATTAGAATCCGCAGAAGGTAAATTATTCACCCCACTTGCATTTACTAAAACTTTTGCAATGGCAGCATCTTATATTTCTGGAATGATTGCTCTACCTACTGTATCTTATTATGTTTTTTCGCTTCGTCATCAAAGCAAAAAAATTTCATTCATACTCAATATCGTTCTAATTTTTATTGGTATCACTTTCATTATTCTACTTAAAACTTTCATTCCATTTTGCATAATCCTCATTGGAATCAACAATCTTATCTCAACTAAGTTTTCAGATAAATTGAAAAATCTATCAAACTACTTAAATAACTTTATTGCTTTATTTTTAGTTACTTATATCCTTACATTAGAATGGCTACCACTTGGATCACATCAATCATTTCTAATTAATTTTTTATTTGTTGCTGGTATAATTACTATCATTCTTGGATTTATTCGTTTAATGATAATTTATTATGAGAAAATATTAAAATGGTGTTTAGAAAATAAAACAAAATTTTTAATCATACCTGTAATGACAGTATTTATGGGATTTACATTATGGCTTGGTGCAGAAAAAGTATTTGGATGGTTTCCAAAGATATTTGATAATTGGAACATTAACATCAGAACAACAAAATTATGGTCAAAACTTGTACATACATTTCCTGGTGTAGGAAAAGAATTTATGCCGTCATTAAATGAAGGTTCGTTTTTATTGATGCCAACTACTATGCCTCATTCGGGCATTGAAGAAAATTTAGAAACAATTGCACTATTAGATAAAAGAGTTAGATCAATTCCTGAAGTAGATGAAGTAGTTGGTAAATGGGGTAGAGTAAATTCAGCATTAGATCCATCTCCTATATCAATGTTTGAAAATATTATTAACTATAAATCTGAATACATTCTTGATGAAAATGGAAGAAGAATGAGATTTAAAGTAGATGAAAATGGAAATTTCATTTTGAAAAATGGAAAAAGTTTTAATCCACAAAAAGATTCATTTAGAATAATTTCAAAAGAACTATTGATACCTGATGAAAATGGTGAATATTTTAGACAATGGAGACCACATATTAAATCACCTGATGATATTTGGAAAGAAATTGTCAATGCAACAGATATTCCCGGAATGACTTCTGCTCCCAAATTACAACCTATTGAAACACGACTGGTAATGCTTCAAACAGGTATGCGTGCTCCTATGGGAATTAAAATCTATGGACCATCACTTGAAATCATTGAAAAGTTTGGTATTCAATTAGAAAATATTCTCAAAGAAGTTCCTTCTGTTGAACCCGCATCTGTATTTGCAGAAAGAATAGTAGGTACGCCATATCTTGAAATAAAAATCAAAAGAGATGCCATAGCCAGATATGGATTAAATATTGAAGATGTTCAAACTATTATCAATACTGCAATTGGCGGTCAAAAACTCACTACTACTGTTGAAGGAAGAGAAAGATTTCCAGTAAGGATAAGATTGGCAAGAGATTACAGAGATAATCCCGAAGCACTCAAAAAAGTTTTAATTCCAACACCTACTAACGCTTTTGTACCATTAGAAGAATTATGTGAAATTGTTTACAAAAAAGGACCGCAAATGATTCGTGGAGAAAACACATTTTTAAATGCTTATGTGATTTTTGATAAAAAGCCAGGATATGCAGAAGTTGATGTTGTAGAAGAAGCACAAAGATTTATTGATTCAAAAATTCAATCTGGTGATTTAAAAGTGCCACAAGGTATATCATTTAAATTTTCAGGAAATTTTGAACATCAAGTGAGAGCGACAAAAAAATTATTGATAATTATTCCATTATCATTAATTGCAATTTTTTTATTGTTATATTTTCAATTCAAAACAATCACTGCTTCATTTATTCATTTTTCTGGGGTATTTGTAGCATTTGCAGGTGGATTTATTTTGATATGGTTATATGCACAACCTTGGTTTTTAAATTTTTCAATAGCAGATGTTAATATGCGTGATTTATTTCAAATACATCCTATCAATTTGAGTGTAGCAGTGTGGATAGGTTTTATTTCACTTTTTGGAATAGCAACCAATGATGGTGTAATAATGGGCACATATATTCATCAAACATTTGAAACTTTACAACCTAAAACAATTGAAGAAGTAAGAAATGCAGTATTAGTAGCCGGGAAAAAAAGAGTTCGTCCTGCGGCAATGACTGCCGCTATTGCAATTATTGCTTTACTCCCAGTGCTTACATCTACCGGAAAAGGTGCTGAAATTATGATTCCTATTGCCATTCCAACATTTGGCGGAATGGTCATTCAAATGATGACAATGTTTGTAGTACCAGTACTGCAAGCACTATGGAGAGAACTTGCAATTAAAAACTCTCAAAAATAATGATATGAAAAAAATAACCTTCACAATTGTAGCATTCTTTATTTTCTTTCATCAATTTTTTTCTCAAAAAGAATTAGAAACATATTTAAAGTTAGCCGCAGAAAATAATCCATCACTAAAAAAAGCATTTAATGAATATCGTGCTTCATTAGAAAAAATTTCATCTGCAAAATCATTACCAGATCCACAAATAATGTTTCAATATCTTATTACTCCATTAGTTTATGAAATGGGCAAACAAAGATTTTCAATTTCTGCATCTCAAATGTTCCCTTGGTTTGGACAACTATCTGCACAAGAGCAATACGCTTCTGAAATTGCAAAGTCAAAATATCATGCTTTCATCAATGAGAGAAATCAGTTGTTTTTTAATATCAAAAAAGCATATTTCAACTTATACCTTAATCATAAAGCCATTTCTATTGTTCTTGAAAATATACGGATATTAAATACAATAAAAGAATTAGCCAGAATAAATTTTGAAACTGGAAAAAATTCATTTGCTGATGTATTGCGAACTGAAATAGAATTAGCAAAATTGGAAACAGAATTAGCAAACTTAAAAGATAATCAATATCCGCTCATCAAAGAATTAGAAAAATACATTAATAAAAATATTGACCATTCAATTTCATTTCCAGACACACTTTGGGAAGACACACTCTCTGTTCCAAAATCTATTTTATTGGATTCGTTATCTACTCATCATCCATTATTATTTCAAAAAGAAAATGAAATTTTATCTTATGAAAAACAAATAAACATTGCCAGAAAAATGAGTTATCCTGCATTTTCAATTGGACTTAATTATATGAATATGTCTAAAAAAGCCGGCAATTTTCCTGATAATGGTAAAGATATGTTTATGCCTGAAATAGGAATGAGTTTGCCAATTTATAGAAAAAAGTATCATTCAATGATTAACGAAGCAAAATTTATGCAAGAAGCAAGCATATTTGAAAAAGAAAATTTAAAAAACGATTTGTCCTATGAACTTGAAAAAAGTTACTTTGAATATCTATCTAATAAACGAAACATTAACTTATATAAGAAATTATATAAACTTGCAAAAGACGCACGACAAATTTTATTAACTTCATATTCAACGGGAAATACAAATTTAGAAGAAGTATTAAGAATACAAGAAGAAGAAATTTCTTATGCACTACAATTAGAACAAGCAAGAGTATCATTAAACATTACAACTGCTTACATCAATTATCTAACAGGCAAACCATAAAAATTAAATTTTATGAAAACAACAAACATTTTTAAAAATAATATTACAAAATATTCTTTGATATTCATCATCGGATGTATTATCGGCTACATCATAAGCCAAGTATTTTCAAACTCTGAAAATGTTTCTAATCAAAAAACATTAACTAGACAATCAACTAATAACAATCAAATATGGACTTGTTCAATGCATCCACAAATTCGTCAATCTCAACCCGGCAAATGCCCCATTTGTGGAATGGATTTAATACCATTACAATCAAATAATAATTCAAATTTAGAATATAATAAAATTCAAATGAGTGAAAGTGCTATTAAATTAGCCGATATTCAAACTACTAAAGTTCAAAAATCAACACCCATCAAAGAAATACAATTATCTGGAAAGATAAAAGTAAATGAAGAAAAAACTGCAGTTATTACAGCAAGGTTTTCAGGGAGAATTGAAAAATTATTCATCAATTATACAGGACAAACAATTAATAAAAATGAAAAATTATGTATCATATATTCGCCTGATTTAATTAAAGCACAAAAAGAATTATTAGAAGTAATTTCTTACAAACAATCTAATCCAGAATATTACAAAGCCATTAGAAATAAATTAAAACTCTGGTCATTGACAGATGAACAAATCAATCTTATAGAACAAAAATCTGAAGTGCAAAATTATTTTGAAATACTTGCTCCGATTTCAGGAACAGTTATTAAAAAGAATGTTGTAATTGGCAATTATGTTAATGAAGGTGATGTGTTATTTGAAATTGCAGATTTGAATAATGTATGGATAGAATTAGAAGCGTATGAGGCAGATTTGCCATGGATTAAAATTGGAGATAATTTACAATTTGAAATACAATCATTACCGGGAAAAAAATTGGATGCTACAATATCTTTTATTGACCCAGTTATCAATCCAGAAACACGCACTGCATCAATTCGTGCAGAGATTCAGAATAACAACAATGTATTAAAACCAGAGATGTTTGTAAAAGGTAAAATTAAAACACATCTGCCATTTTCAAAAGATGCATTAATTATTCCAAAATCAGCAGTACTCTGGACAGGAAACAAATCAGTAGTATATGTGAAAGACCCAAATTCTGATATTCCTACATTTGAATACAGAGAAATAGTTTTAGGTGAAGATGCAGGAAATTTTTATGTAGTAAAAGAAGGATTATCAGAAAATGATGAAATTGTATCTAACGGTGTATTTAAAGTAGATGCGGCGGCTCAATTACAAGGTAAAAAGAGTATGATGAATTCAAACACACAAAATTCTCAATCAAATAATAATACTAACCACAATCATCAACAATTTTCACTCAATTCAAATACTCAAAAGATATTGCAATCATTATTAAAAGATTACATTCAACTTAAAGATGAACTTGTTGCTGATAATTTTGAAAAAAGTAAAATGACAAGCAAAGTTTTATTACAAGATATTAAAAAAATTAATTCTTCAGCATTCAAAGGAGAATCAAAAGATTTATTTTTAAAATTCTCAAAAGAAGTTGAAGTAACTTTAAGAAGAATAGAAACTGCAAAAGACATTGAAAGTATCAGAATGGACTTTATTGAACTTTCAAATCAATTTATTCAATTGATTTCACAATTTGAACCATTAGATAAAGCAATTTATATTGAATACTGCCCAATGGCCAATAAAAACAAAGGTGCAGAGTGGATTAGTTTTGAAAGCGAAATACGCAATCCTTATTTTGGAAAAAGTATGCTCAAATGTGGAAAGGTTGTTAGAGAAATAAAAAAGTGAGATAATGTTTAGGTAGTTAAATTTTTCACGAAAAGATCACAAAGTATTTTGCAATAATCGCAAAAGAATATTTTTCAACTTTGCGTTCTTATCCTTTGCTTTCTTTGAGAGAAATGTATCTTTATAAATCACTTTGAACTCAACTTGAATAACAACATTAATCTTTATTCAAACATTCATATTTTTTTATCAATCTTTTTATTTTTTTCCTATTCAAATAATTACAAGGTTGTATTTGAAATATAAATTTCGTATTATACTTACAAAATCTTAAAACATAACTTTCTGTGTTTACATCAATATATGGAGAAATATAAAATTCTCTTATAACACTATCTACATAAAATTTATAAACTTTATTACTAAATTCAAAAGAATCATTACTACATTTTAGAATTCCGTCAAGTTTATCACCAATACATATAAATTTTTTATCTAAAACTTCAAAAAAACCGTATGCTCCTTTATATGATTCAAGTATTTGCGGCGTTATTATTATTGAATAGTGATTCTCTCTCTTCTTAGTTAAAATGAGAAAATCATAACTAAATTTACTCAAATCTTTATCTGAAATACAATCTTTAACTACAATCTCTAAAATACTTTTTATTGTATCATTAATTACAAACTTTTTTAAATAAATTTTTTCATTGCGATTTTCATTACCAATTTCATCTACAATTATATTTTCTATATCACTTTCATTTTCATAATCTTTATTTTGACAAAATGATAATTCATTACAAACTATGAAAATTAAAAATATAAAAAATTTTTTTGTTTGCATACCATTGAAAAATTCAACTTATAAAACTTCAATTTCAAACTTTAACATCTCACAAAAATACTCAATCTTTTGTTTAGACATTAAAAAATCTCACCTTATTATTCATTAATTCTTTTCTTAAAAACGATTAACATCATTTTCAAATTATATATCATAACTAAAAATTAAAAATGCTGACGATTTTGCTATGCAAAACCCTGACGACTTTTGTGTGCTGACGATAAATGTCAGCATGCTGACACGAATGTCGTCAGCATCAGGGCATGTGTCAGCATGCTGACCGCAAGTCCCGACGACATAAATGTGTCGGGACACTGACCGCAAGTCCCGACGATAAATGTCGGGATGCTGATATTCATTGTTAGCACGTCATGTGAGTCAGCAACTCCAAACTACCCAAATACCCACTTTTAGGTATATCTAAAATCTTATTGTTTTAATTATCTTTGCCCATTATGATAAGTGAAAAGATATTATTGCTAAGCCATCTCAAAGAAGGACAAAAGGTAAAAATTGTAGATATAAAAGATTTATACATTAAAAATCATTTAGGACAAATTGGAATTTATCCAGAAAAAGAAATTTTAGTTTCAAAAATTTCTTGGGATGGTGCAACAATTGCAATTATTACTGATAATACAGAAATAGCCATTCGTAAAGATATTGCTAATAATATAGAAGTACAACCTGTTTAATTTTATTTTTCTGATGCAAAGTTCAAAATTTCTTTTAGTTGGCTCTCCTAATTCTGGCAAAACAACATTATTTAATGCACTCACAGGGCTTCATCAAAAAACAGCCAACTATCCGGGCGTTACTGTTGAAAAATTTTACGGTGAATTTCATTTTCAAAATAAACACATTCAACTCATTGACTTGCCCGGAATTTATTCACTCTACTCTACTGCAGAAGATGAAAAATTAGCCATTCAAGAAATACTTAACTCTGCTTACGATGGAATTATACTTGTAGTAAATGCTCATCAATTTGAAAAAAATCTTTTGTTGATACTGCAAATTTTAGAACTCAAAAAGCCAACTATTATCGTTTTGAACATGATTGATGAAGCACAAAAGAACAATATTCAATTTGATATTTCTGCACTCAAAAATTTGTTGAATGTTGAAATAGTTGCTACTAATGCCCGCACTAAACAAGGTATTCAGGACTTACTTGAAAAATTATCATCCATTAAAGAAAGCACAAGTAGTTTTTATGATTTGAATTTATTAAAAAATTACCACCATTTAATTCCTGAATCAATCAATAATTATGAAAATTGGCTAAAATACTATCATTCCGAAAGTAATTTAGAAGAATTGCAAGTGATAGTAGATGCAGATTTAAATTACAAAAAAAACATACAACAATACATTCTCAATAAATGTGTAAGTAAATCAAATGTTGTAAAAAATAACTTTAAATCTTTTGATAAATATCTGACACACAAATTTTATGGCTTTGTATTTTTATTGATTACATTACTCATCACATTTCAATTAGTTTTTTTTATTGCAGAATACCCAATGGAATGGTTAGAATGGATTATGAACAATGTTACTATTTACTTAAAATCAATTCTTCCAGATTCCGAGTGGGCAAATCTTATTGTAGATGGTATATTACCCGGTATAACAGGTGTTTTAATTTTTATCCCACAAATTGCTGTATTATTTTTAGTAATTGGAATTTTAGAAGAATCGGGCTATATGGCCAGAATTAGTTTTTTGTTAGATAGTATTTTTAATAAATTTGGCTTGAGTGGAAAATCATTAATTCCTCTTGTAAGTGGCGTGGCTTGTGCAGTGCCTTCAATACTTTCTACACGAACCATTACAAATCCAAAAGAAAAATTGATAACTATATTAGTGCTTCCATTTATGAGTTGTTCTGCTCGTTTGCCTGTTTATACACTTTTAATCAGTTTAATTTTTCCAGAAAATGATACCTTTTTATTTTTCAACATAAAAGGATTGGTATTATTTGCATTGTATTTATTTGGATTATTGATGGCATTAATCTATGCGTGGATATTTCACAAAATGATTCATCAAAACAAAAAAACATTTTTCTTTATTGAATTGCCCTCATATAAATTGCCACACTGGAAAAATCTAATGATAATTGTTTGGAATAAAGTAAAAATTTTCATTACAGATGCAGGTAAAATTATTGTTGCTATTTCTATTATTCTCTGGTATTTAAGCACTCATACTTTTTCATCTATACAAAATAATTTGAATAATAAATATTCTGAAAGATTTGATAATGATTCTATCAATATTGCATATAAAAGAGAGTTGCTTGAAAATTCATATATTGGTTTAGTAGGTAAAAAAATTGAACCTATTATTGCTCCATTAGGTTATGATTGGAAAATTGGAATTTCTCTTCTTACCTCTTTTGCAGCACGAGAAGTTTTTGTAGGAACAATGGCTACTTTATATTCATCAGCATCAGAAGATGATATTATTTCATTAAGGGAAAAAATTGCTACTGCTAAACATTCAGATACTAACACACCTGTATTTACTACTGCCACTAATGTTTCACTACTTATTTACTATGCTCTTGCAATGCAATGCATCAGCACAATGGTAGTAGTGTATCGTGAATTAAAATCTCTGAAATGGATGATAATTCAGTTTTTAATAATGACAGGAACAGCGTATTTATTATCATTTTTAGCATATACACTTATCAGTTCATAACAATACCTGCACCAACAGTTTTATATGAAGTTTCATCAATAATTATAAATGAACCTAAATTCATACAATCTCTGTAATCACTGATTAACAATGGATGAGCTGTTGTTACTCTCACTTTGAAAATACTGTTCATTGATATATTGGAATTATCACTAGGATTAAACTTTAATGTATCTAAATCAAAAATCTCTGATAATTCACATTTCATATATGTTCTAAAAGAATGGTGTTGAATATAGTATCTCTTTGATGGAATAAAATTATTTTCATCAAACCAAAAGCAAACTGCATTAAACTGATTATTAAGTGAAACTTTATTAGAACTCTCTTCATTTAAGATATTCTTTTCTGAAACCAAATAATACCCTCTCTGAATATCATTGTCTTCAACTAATGTTACTGCAATGGGCTGTAAATGTTTGGCTGTATCTGATGACTTGCCTAATACAAAAATCTCTTTTATTTTATTTTTTTGTTTTGTTGGATATACAACTACTTCTTCGCCTACTTTGATGTTATTATTGTATAATGTTCCAAAATAATATCTATCATCATTTTGAAATGATACATACTGAACTTGCATAAATGCAGGCAATTCAGCCATTTTATTTTCAGGATGAAAATTTTCAAGCACATACATTAAAGTATTACCTTCATACCACTTCATATTTTCAGACCGATGTACAACATTATCTCCTTTCAAAGCACTCACAGGTATTTTCTCAATTTGATGTTTATTTAAAAATACAAATTCATCTAATTTTTCTACAATAGAATTAAAAACTTCTTCACTATACCCCACTGCATCCATTTTATTGATACAAAAAATAATACACGGAATGTTCATCAAATCTACAATAAAAGTATGTCTTCTTGTTTGTTCGGTTATACCTTGTTTTGCATCAATTAAAATAATTGCCACATCAGCATGTGATGCCCCTGTAATCATATTTCTCGTATATTCTTTATGACCGGGACAATCAGCAATGATAAACTTTCTTTTTTCTGTAGAAAAATATTTATATGCTACATCAATGGTTATACCTTGTTCACGTTCTGCTTTTAAGCCATCTGTAAGATAAGCAAAATTGATTTCACCATTATTCAATGATACAGTTTCTAATATATCATTTGATAATGCATTGCTATCATATAATAATCTGCCTATTAGAGTACTTTTGCCATCATCTACATTTCCTGCTGTAATAAATTTAAGTAATTCCATCATTTGTTAGTTTTTTTTGTTTAGTGTTTAGTTTTTAGTTATTTTTTAATTAAAATCACATTTAGAAATGCTAAAAAGTTTGTTTATCAATATATCAACATACTTACAAATAGTTTTCATTCATAACTCAAAACTAAAAACTCATAACTCTTAAAAGTATCCCTGTCTTTTTCTATCTTCCATGCCAGTTTCAGAAATTTTATCATCTAATCTTGTTGCTCCTCTTTCAGATATTTTGGTCATTTTTATTTCTTCAATAATTTCATCTACACTTCTGGCAACAGATTCTACAGCGGCTGTACAAGATATATCTCCCACTGTTCTAAAGCGAACATATTTCTCTTCAATAATATCATTATCTGTCAACTTAAAAAATTCTGCATAAGCCAACCATTGATTTTTCCCTGCTTTTACACATTTTCTTTTATGTGAAAAATAAATTGATGGTAATTCTATATTTTCCTGTTTAATATAATTCCACACATCAAGTTCTGTCCAGTTGCTTATTGGAAATACTCTGATGTTTTCACCTTTGTGAATCATTCCATTGTAGATATTCCATAATTCTGGTCTTTGCTGCTTTGGTTCCCATTGACCAAAAGCGTCTCTGAAAGAAAAAATTCTTTCTTTTGCTCTTGCTTTTTCCTCATCTCTGCGGGCACCACCTATACATGCTTCTAATTCTAATTCCTGAATAGCATCTAATAATGTATATGTTTGTAATGTGTTTCTACTTGGGAATTTTCCTGGCGTTTCATTCAAATTATATTTTCTAATACTCTCTTCAACATACCTTACTTCAAGATGTAAATTATATTTTTTTACTAAATCATCTCTGTATTGTATCACTTCTGGAAAATTTTGACCAGTATCAATATGCAATACAATAAATGGTATTTTAGCAGGAGCAAATGCTTTCAATGCAAGATGTAAAACAGTTGCTGAATCTTTTCCTCCTGAAAATAAAATAGCCGCTTTTTTAAATTGTCCTGCCGCTTCTCTTAAAATATAAATGGATTCGTCTTCTAATTGATTCAAGTAATTTTGCATAGTTTCAAATTTATTTCAAATGTAATCCACATTCTTTTTTTCCTTCATCTGAATTTTCCCACCACCATCTTCCAGCTCTGTATGGCTCACCTTTTTGAATTGCACGAGTGCAAGGGGCACATCCAATACTCACAAATCCTTTGTCAAATAAAGAACAATAAGGCACATCATTCTTATGTATAAAACTTTTCACTTCATCAAGTGTCCAATATATCAAAGGATTGCATTTCATTATTTGAAATTTATTATCCCACTCAAACATACTAAAATTTTTACGAAACTCTGATTGCTCCGCTCTTATACCTGTTATCCAAACTTTTTTATTCTGCAATGCTCTTTGTAATGGCTTAATTTTTCTGACTTCACAACATTTTTTTCTGTTTTCTATACTTTCATAAAAACCATTAATACCTTGTTTATTGACCATTTCTTCTACATCTTTAGCGTCTGGAAAATATGCTTTTATTTTAATCCCATATTTTCTTTCGGTTTCATTCCAAACACTATAAACTTCCTGAAACATTCTTCCTGTGTCTAATGTAAATATATCTATAGGCATGCGATATTTGGCAATAAAATGAGTAATAACCTGATCTTCAATATTAAAACTTGTTGAAAAAACAACCTTTTGTGAAAACAATTCACACATATTAGTTAACACATTTAGAATATCTGTGTTTCTATATTTTTCATTCCATTCACTTATTAAATTATTATCTTCTCCATCTCTCATATATTTGTTTTTTATCTAATCCAACTACTCAGTAAAATTTTTAATGCTATCAAAAATAAAATAATTGATATGGCTAATAGTCCCCATTTTTTGGGAAGTTTATTGTTTAACTGAATAGAAATAGGAACTGCAATAATACTACCTATAGAAACCCATAAAACAATCCATAGATATTGCATACCTAATAAACTCAAAAATGTTATAGAACTACACAATACCACAACAAATTTAATATTATGAGCAGTGCCAATTGTTGAACGCATATCTCTCCCGCCAGCAATAAGTGCAGATGTAACCAATGCACCCCATCCACCACCACCCACACTATCCATAAATCCTCCAAAAGCCGCTAATGTGGGAATATTCATCCATCTTTTTCTTTCTTCAAATAAACGAAATGCCCGTAGTGCTATTATTACTGCCACTATTACAAAATATAACGCAATGAAGGGCTTTACATATTGTACAAAATGCTTACTAAAAATAGATATTACAATCGCACCAGATACTGCACCCGCTATTGCTGGAAAAAACATAGCACTAAACATTTTATGATTTATCATTTTATTCTTTCTGTACACATAAGATGCATAACCCGTATTAAATATCTCTGAAAAGTGCATCACAGCACTGGCAATAGCCGGCGTAATGTTTTCCGGAAAAATAATTAGCAACAAAGAAGTTGTAAGCACACCATAAGCCATTCCAAATGCTCCATCAAACATTTGAGCAAAAAAACCAATAAGTATATATACACAAATTTCGCTCATTCTTATTTTCAGTGTGCAAAGTTATAGGATTTATACTACTTTAATAATGATATTCATCACTTTTTGAATATTTACTCTCTTTTTTCTTAAAATACCACTGATGAAATTTAAAATTCAAATACGCAGTTGCACTGCCTACAATCATTCCTCCTATAATGTCAGATGGATAATGTACTCCTAAATACAATCTTGAATAAGCCACCACACTTGCGTAAACATAAGCGGGAACTATTACATACCATTTTGGAAAATTTAAACTTAAAAAAGTTGCTGTATTAAATGCTCTGCTTGTATGCCCCGAAGGAAATGAAGGTGTATTTTCTTTTTGTAATGGAAAAATAAAAGGATACTTTTCATAAGGTCTTTTTCTTTGAATACTATATTTTAATACTGTTGTTAAAACCAAATCTGATATAATGGAAGTGGTTGACTGAACTCCATATTGAGTATATTTTTTATTTTTCATTATTAAACCTGCAGAAAAATAAGTTATTGGCACAGCCACTACAACAGGATAGACAGAATTAGATATTGTTTTAAATGCTGGGTTTAATCTTTCACTTCTACTGCTTTGAATATTTGATAAAATATCAATATCAAAATTTTGAGATGATAAATTATTTACAAACAAAAAACATAATATAAAACCAAACAATTTTCTCACAATTCTCTTATCAAAATTTATTCATACAAATACAACATAAAATTTATTCACTATTCAATACCGACATAAATATCGGTGCTATTCACTTTTCATTTTCAATTTACACCTATTCGTTTTTCACTTTTCACTTTTCACTTTTCACTTTTCACTCTTAGCTTTTCACTCTTCACTTGCCAACGCTATAGGTCGGCATGCTGACCGTAAGCGTCAGCATTTCACTCTCATTTACTTACTCAAATATAAATTTCTTTCAGAATAAACCTGTTGAAAAAACTCATCATGTAAATCATCAATAAAATAAATAGCTTCACCTGTACTCTTCATTTCAGGACCTAATTCTTTTTGAATGTCAGGAAATTTTTCAAAACTAAATACAGGAATTTTAATTGCGTATCCTTTTTTCTTTGGATTAAACTTAAAATCTTTCAACTTATTTTTTCCTAACATTATTTTAGTAGCATAATTAACATAAGGTTCATCGTATGCCTTTGCTATAAATGGAACTGTTCGGCTTGCTCTTGGATTAGCTTCTATAACATACACTTCACCATCTTTAATAGCAAATTGAATGTTGATAAGCCCAATGGTATTTAATTTTAATGCAATAATCTTTGTATATTCTTCAATTTTCTGAATAATCTCTTTTGATAAGTCAAATGGCGGTAACACTGCATAACTATCTCCACTATGAATTCCTGCGGGCTCAATATGTTCCATTATTCCAATAATATAAACATCTTCACCATCGCATATAGCATCTGCTTCTGCCTCTATTGCTCCTTCTAAAAAGTGATCTAATAATATCTTATTTCCCGGTATATCCTGTAATAGTTTTACAATATGTTGTTCTAACTCTTCATCATTGATTACAATTTTCATACTCTGTCCACCTAATACATAACTTGGTCTTACCAACAAAGGATAACCTAATTCCTTTGCTACTTTCAATGCCTGATCAGCATCTTCTGCTACTCCAAACTTTGGATAAGGAATACCACAATTTTTTAATAATGTAGAAAAACTTCCCCTATCTTCTGCTAAATCTAATGCAGGATAAGAAGTTCCTAATATGGGGATATTGTATCTGTGTAATTTTTCAGCTAGTTTTAAAGCAGTTTGTCCTCCTAATTGAACGATTACCCCTTCTGGCTTTTCATGTTGAATAATATCATAAATATGTTCCCAGAATACTGGTTCAAAATACAATTTATCGGCCACACTAAAGTCAGTAGATACTGTTTCAGGATTACAATTAATCATAATGGCTTCGTATCCACATTCTTGTGCCGCAATGACGCCATGCACACAAGAATAATCAAATTCTATACCCTGCCCAATTCTGTTTGGACCACTACCTAAAATTATGACTTTCTTTTTATTTGAAACTTTACTTTCATTTTCTGCTTCAAATGTAGAATAATAATAAGGTGTTTTTGCTTCAAATTCTGCTGCACAGGTATCTACTAATTTAAATACTCTTTCTATACCTAATTCTTTTCTTTTTTTATACACTTCACTTTCTAAACATCTTAATAAATGTGCTATTTGTCTGTCTGCATAACCTTTTTGCTTAGCTTCTAAAAGCAATTCTTTTGGAATGGTATCTAATGTATAATTTTGAATTTCTCTTTCAAGTGCTATCAACTCTTCAATTTGTTTCAAAAACCAAATATCTATATGTGTTAATTTATGAATGGTATTAATTGAAATACCCAGTTTCATTGCATCATAAATCATAAATAACCTGTTCCAGCTCGGTCTTTCTAATGCTTCTAACAACACTTTTTGGTCTGTAATCTCTCTTCCATCTGCTCCTAAACCGTTTCTTTTTATTTCTAAACTTTGAGCGGCTTTTTGTAATGCTTCTTGAAAATTTCTGCCAATGCCCATTGCTTCTCCAACTGATTTCATTTGAAAACCTAATTCTCTGCTTGCACCTTTGAATTTATCAAAATTCCATCTTGGTATTTTTACAATGACATAATCCAAAGCGGGTTCAAAAAATGCAGATGTAGATTTTGTAATTTGATTACTTAATTCGTCTAAAGTATAACCAATTGCTAATTTTGATGCTATTCTCGCAATAGGATAACCCGTCGCTTTTGATGCCAGTGCAGAAGAACGAGATACTCTTGGATTAATTTCTACTGCTATAATTTCTTCTTTTTCATCAGGACTTACAGCAAACTGAACATTACATCCACCTGCAAAATTACCAATACTTCTAATCATTTTTATAGCCATATCACGCATTCGCTGATATGTTCTGTCACTCAATGTCATTGCTGGTGCTACCGTTATACTATCACCCGTATGCACACCCATTGGATCAAAATTTTCAATAGAGCAAATAATTACAACATTATCATTTTTATCACGCAAAATTTCTAATTCAAACTCTTTCCATCCAATAACTGCTTTGTCAATCAAAACCTCATGAATAGGCGACGTTTGTAAACCTCTATTTAATGCCGCATCAAAATCTTCTTTTTTGTAAACAACTCCTCCGCCACTTCCTCCTAATGTAAAAGAAGGACGAATAACCAATGGAAAACCAAATTCCTGTGCTATTGTTTTACCTTCTAAAAAAGAACGAGCTATTTTGCTCGGAGCCATTGGAATACCTATTTCCTCCATCTTAGCACGAAATAAATCTCTGTCTTCGGTAATTTTAATAGCATTTGTATCAACACCAATCATTCGCACACCATATTTTTTCCAGATTCCCAGTTCTTCACATTTCATAGCCAGATTTAATGCTGTTTGACCTCCCATTGTAGGCAATACAGCATCTATTTTTCTTTCTTCTAAAATTTTTACAATATACTTTGGTTCCAACGGCCATAAATAAACATGGTCAGCTGTAACCTTGTCTGTCATTATTGTAGCAGGATTGCTATTAATTAAAGAAACTTCAATGCCCTCTTCTTTCAAACTTCTTGCGGCCTGAGAACCTGAATAATCAAATTCACATGCCTGACCTATTACAATTGGCCCACTGCCGATAATTAAAACTGAACGAATAGATTCATCTTTCATTGTAATTTTTAGGCCACAAAAGTAATAGAATTTTTGCAACAAAATTGTTTTTGAAAAAAATCTTTTAAATACAATAAAAACTAATTTATTTTATTACAATTTAGGAATGCATATTTTTTTACACAAGGAACGAAAAACATTACGCAATGGCTTTTTAATTTTGAGTTTTAAGTGTTTACTATTCAGTTATTTTTCATGTAAAATTATCAACTTAAAATTAAAAATACTGACGAAGAATATCAGCATGCTGACCAGTAGCGTCAGCACTCATAACAAAAAAACTATTGAAACTCGTTTAATTCTTGCTTCTCAAAAAAATTGAGTATTGAAATTGCAAACTCACACAAAATTTTTCCTTACATTTCCCAACAAAAAATATCAATGAAAAAACTTTTCAAATACTTCATTTCATTTTTCACTATTCACTTATCACTTTTCACTTGTTCTCTTCTTGCCCAAACCCCAAAAATCGACTCTCTCAAAAAAAAACCTCGCTTCTTTACCTAAACCTACAGGCAAACTTTCCGATAGCACTTACATTAATACATTAAATGATTTAGCTTGGGGATTTTCAAACATCAATCCAGACAGTGCCATTTCTCTATCACAAAAAGCTTTGCAATTATCTGAAAAAATAAATTGGAAAATAGGGAAAGCGGTTTGCTTAAGAATATTAGGTTCTTGTGAAGTTGATAAGGGAAATTATTCAATAGCATTAGAATACTATAAAACTGGATTAAAAATTGTAGAAGAAATTGATAATAAAATATGGCAGGCAAAATTTCTCAGTAACATTGGTCTTATTTATGATGAACAATCAGATTATCCAAAAGCACTTGAATATTATTTCAAAGCTTTAAAAATTAAAGAAAAATTAGATGATAAAAAAGGTATTTCTGCAGAACTTGGTAATATCGGAGTAGTTTTTTATGAACAATCAAATTATACTAAAGCATTAGAATATTATTTTAATGCATTAAAAATGAAAGAAACTATTGGAGATAAAAAAGGTATAGCAACTATGTTAAGTAATATCGGAATTGTTTATTTTAAGCTATCAGATTATACAAAAACTTTAGAATATTATTTCAAAGCTTTGAAAATTGCTGAAGAAGTTGGTCATAAACAACTTGAAGCGAATACGCTTAGTAACATTGGGATTGTTTATGCACGCCAATTATATTTTACTAAATCATTAGAATTTAATTTTAAAGCTTTGAAAATAGCTAAAGAACTTGGTTACAAACTTTTAGAGGCAAATATATTAGGCAACATTGGCAATGTTTATAAGGAAATGGGCAAGTTTAAAGAAGCTGAAAAATATCTTAAACAAGCAATTTATTTAAGTAATAATATTGGTGCATTGGAAATTTCAAAAGAAAATGAGTATCATATATCACAGATATACGAATCACTTGGTCAATACCATTTTGCTCTTACCCATTTCAAAAAATACATTGAAATGCGAGATTCTATAAACATAGATGAAAAAAGAAAAAAAATTGATTATCTTGCTTCAAAATACGAATGGGAAAAAAAAGAAGCTCTCATCAATGCTGAAAGAGAAAAAGAAAGAACTATCTTTGAAACCAATCAACGAAAAAACAAAATAATCATATTCACTATATCAACAGCTACAATTATTCTTTCTACTTTCTTATTCTTTGTTTATAGAACTCTTAATATTACCCGTAAACAAAAAAGAATTATTGAAGTTCAAAAGAATGAGGTTGAAAGACAAAAATTAATTGTTGAAATACAAAAAGCTGAGGCAGTAAAACAAAGAGAAATTGCAGAAGAGCAAAAAGCAAAAGTTGAAGAACAAAAAAAGATAATTGAAGAAAAAAACAAAGACATAATGGACAGCATTAACTATGCTCTCCGTATTCAACAAGCAATACTGCCAGATGAGAAAAAATGGGAAAGATTATTACCAAATAGTTTCAAACTCTACTTACCAAAAGATGTATTAGCAGGGGATTTTTACTGGCTGGAAGAAAATGAGAATTACATTTATGTCGCCGCCGCTGACTGCACAGGCCACGGCGTTCCCGGTGCAATGGTCAGTGTAGTATGTAGCAGTGCATTAACCAAAGCCGTTTTAGAAGACAAACTCACAAACACAAATGAGATTTTAGACAGAGTAAGGGAAATAGTTGTAGAAAAGATTTCGAGCAATGAAGATCATTTGCGAGATGGAATGGATATATGTTTGGTAAGAATCAATAAAACCAACCGCAAAGAAATACAATACAGCGGAGCCAATCGCTCGTTGTATATTATAAAAGCAAATGGAGTATTAGAAGAATTAAGTCCCGACAAACAACCCATTGGTTGGATGGAAGAAACTCGTCCATTCAAAGCTGAGAATAAAGTTCTTAAACAAGGCGATATGTTGTATTTAACCACCGATGGCTTTGCCGACCAATTTGGCGGTCCCAAACAAAAGAAACTCAAAACCAAAGGGATGTTAGAATTATTTGTCAATGTTCATTCTTTACCCATCAACGAACAAAAAGAAAAGATACAAATGTATTATTCCGAGTGGAAAGGTAATGGAGATCAGACAGACGATGTGTGTGTGATAGGAATTAAGGTGTAGTTTTGAGTTTTGAGTTATTAATTTTGTATTATTTGCAATAAAAACAACAAAAAATCCAAACACCAAAAATACCGACGCTTCCAGTCAGAATCTCTAACATTGGCGTCGGGAACATAATAAAATTGCACATTGAATATTGAACCTTTCACCAAAAACATAAAATATGTGAATACTCTAAATATTTTTATCTGTAATCTATAAATGTAGTATTTTTGCACATTCTAAAAAAACAAAAACTTAAAAATGGGAAAAAAAGTAACTTCTAAAACTACTAAAAAACCTAGCAAAAAAACAACTGCTAAAAAAAGCAACTCTAAACCTACTTCAGGTAAAAATAAAAAATTAAAAAAAGCTTCTACTTCAACAAAAAAAACACCATCAACTAAATCATCAAAAAAAACATTGCTTCCAAAATTATCTAAAGAAAAAAAACAAATAAAGAAGGAAAATCAAAGCAGAGACAAACAATTATTAGAAGCAATTATAGAAGGCATGCAAGAAAAAAAAGCAAAAAATATTACAATATTGGATTTACAATCTATTGAAAATAGTTTTTGCAATTACTTTGTAATTTGTGAAGCTGAAAGTAAGCCACAGTTACAAGCTATTACAGATTCTGTTGAAGAATTTACGCGTAAAAAATTATCTATTAAACCTCATCATACAGAAGGAGTTCAAAATGCTGAGTGGATTTTATTGGATTACCTTACAGTTGTTGCCCATATTTTTCGCAGCGATGTTCGTGAGTTTTACAAACTTGAAGAACTTTGGGCAGATGCTAAAACCGAACATATCCCTTCTTACTAAAATTTAAAAAATCAATTTACCAATTATGGACATGCAAAATCAAAATAATATAACTGAAAATTCAGAAAAAACTAATACTACAAATACAAAAGAACAACAATCTAATTCTCCTTCAGAAAATACTGAAAACAAAAACACTTCAAGTAACGATTCTGATAAACCAAAAGAAGAACTAACAGAAGAACAAATTCGTCAAAAACAATTTGAACAACTTAAACAAAAGATTTTTAATGAACGAAAAAAAGCACCAAACAATCCTGGTGGCAATTCGTTTTACTGGATTTATGGATTAGTAATAGCCATCATCTTATTCCTTACATTTTTTAATAACGATCCTCTTCGCCGACAAATTGAAATTAGCCAAACTAAATTTGAAGAAATGCTTGCTCACGGTGATGTTACAGATATTATTATCGTTAATGGTAAATATGCTCAAATTACTATTAACAGAGATTCTTTATTACATTCTCCCCGCTACAAAGACCCAAATACTGGACTACCATACTTTCCAGATAAAAGATTCAAAGGTCCTCATTTTGTTGTAAGTATTCCTTCCGTAGATTTTTTTCTAAACCGCGTAGAAAAAGTTCAGGAAGCCGCAAATATTCCTAAAAACAGACAAGTTTTTCCCCGATCTATTGAAGAAACTAACTGGACAGACCATTTATCATGGATTGTTCCATTAATTATTTTTGGATTATTCTGGATAATTTTACTCCGAAGAATGTCAAGCAATGCTCCAGGAAGTCCTGGTTCTATTTTTAGTTTTGGCAGATCAAAAGCACAATTATTTGATAAAGACAAAACACCAGGTATTACTTTTGCAGATGTTGCAGGATTAGAAGGTGCAAAAACAGAAATGCAGGAAATTGTTGATTTTCTAAAAAATCCTGCTAAATACACAGAATTGGGTGCAAAAATTCCAAAAGGCGTACTATTAGTTGGTCCTCCCGGCACAGGAAAAACACTGCTTGCAAAAGCCATTGCAGGTGAAGCAAAAGTGCCATTCTTTTCTATATCCGGTTCTGAATTTGTTGAAATGTTTGTCGGTGTTGGAGCATCTCGTGTAAGAGATTTATTTGCCCAAGCCAAAGAAAAAGCCCCTTGTATTATTTTCATTGATGAAATTGATGCCATCGGTCGTTCCAGATCTAAAAACATTTCAACCGGTGCAAATGATGAGCGTGAAAGTACTTTAAATCAATTACTTACTGAAATGGATGGCTTTGCTGCTAATAGCGGTGTAATTGTCCTTGCTGCTACAAACCGTGCTGATATTTTAGATAAAGCTCTACTTCGTCCCGGAAGATTTGACCGCCATATTTATATTGAAATGCCAGATGTAAAAGATAGAGAAGAAATTTTCAAAGTTCACCTCAAAAAAATTAAAATTGATAGCAGTGTTAATGTAGAATTTTTAGCAAGACAAACACCTGGATTTAGCGGAGCAGACATTGCTAATATCTGTAATGAAGCCGCATTAATAGCTGCCAGAAAAGGTAAAAAAGTAGTAAGTAAAGAAGATTTTCTGGATGCAGTAGATAGAGTGATTGCAGGATTAGAAATGAAAAATAGAATTATTACACCCGAAGAAAAGAAAATCATTGCCTTTCACGAAGCTGGTCATGCTACTGTCAGCTGGTTTTTAGAACACGCTGCTCCATTAGTAAAAGTAACCATTGTACCTCGCGGAAAATCATTAGGTGCCGCATGGTATTTACCCGAAGAAAGACACATTACAACTACAGATCAAATTCTTGACGAAATGACCGCCGCATTGGGCGGAAGAGCCGCAGAAGATGTGGTTTTTGGAAAAATCTCTACTGGAGCAATGAATGATTTAGAAAAAGTTACAAAACAAGCTTATGCAACTGTTGTTTATTATGGATTAAATCCAAAAATAGGAAACATTAGTTACTACGATAGTACTGGCCAATCTGAATATGGTTTTTCAAAACCTTATAGTGAAAAAACTGCAGAAATAATTGATGAAGAAGTAAAGAAAATGACTGATATTGCTTATCAAAGAGCAAAAAATATACTTAATGAAAAGAAAGAAGCATTAAGCAAACTCGCTAACAGATTACTAGAAAAAGAAGTGATATTCAAAGAAGATTTAGAAGAAATTCTTGGACCAAGTCCATTTAAGAAAAGTGAAGTAACTTCTTCCAATCAATAAAAACTAATAATATGGATGAAGAAAAATCACCATCAGAATCAAAATGTGTAAAAACTGAAATTGTTTTGCCAAGTGATACCAACCCTTTAGGCAATCTGTTTGGCGGAAGATTAATGGAATGGATTGATATTGCAGGCAGTATTGCCGCCCAAAGACATTCTGGAAGGGTAACCGTTACAGCCGCCATAAATCATATTTCATTTTCTGTTCCTATAAAAGTAAATAGCATTGTTACATTAGAAGCACAAGTTAGCCGATCCTTTGGTACAAGTATGGAAGTAATTATTGATGTTTATGTAGAAAATACTGTAACCGGAAAAAGAACCAAGTGCAATGAAGCCATTGCTACTTATGTTGCTATTGACCAAAATGGTACTCCATTGCCAGTCCCAAAAGTTGTTCCAAAAACAGAACTTGAAAAAAAGAGATATGATGCCGCTCTTCGCCGCAGACAATTATCTCTTATCTTAAGCGGCCGACTAAAACCCGATGACGCTACAGAATTAAAATCATTATTTGTAAAAGAGTAATAACTATACCAAAGTTATTTCAATTTCCGAAAAAATTACGAGCAGGATTCAGAAAGATGATGTTAAACAAGCTATTGTTTAATACAATCAAAACAAAAAATTCCACTTAATACATCCTGCGTCAGTGGGAGGGGTGAATGTTTTTTGTTTAGAATTTCGGCAAGGGCGCTTGCGTTGATAATGCTGAATAAACTTTTGATATTCTAAAAGTGTAGAAAAGCGGATAACCAAATGGAACTCTTTCAACAAAGATGACAGCATTATCCATACCTTAACTGAAATTCTTACAAAAAACAGAGCGGGAAGTTAGCTCGCAGGATGAGATTTTTTGCTTACTTTTTTCTAAAAAAAGTGAGAAAAAAATATTATTATTCTAATACCTTCGGAAAACAGAGTTTTTTTGTATATTTTGGACTCAATTTTAAATCTGAACAAAAAAATTTTGTAGAAATAAATACTATTTCCTATATTTGCACCCCTTAAAAAATTAATCACATGGAAAAACGTTATGAAACGGTCTTCATTTTAACTCCCGTTTTGTCTGAAGAACAGGCAAAGGAGGCCGCAAAACAATTCACACAATTCTTAAAACAACAAAAAGCAAAAGTACTTCATGAAGAAGTATGGGGATTAAGAAAATTAGCATATCCCATTCAGAAAAAATCAACAGGATTTTACTTCCTGATTGAATTTAGCACCGAAAGTCCTACTCTTGTAAAAGATTTAGAAACAGCTTTCAAAAGAGATGAAAGAGTGCTTCGCTATCTTACAGTGGCAATGGATAAATATGCTATTGAATATGCTGAAAAAAGAAAAGCAAAATTAAAATCATCCTCAACTATTTCTTCATCTAAAAAGAAAAGACCTTCTGCTAAAAAAGTAAAAGAAGAAGATATTGATTAAATTATTTTTAAATAAAACAATACTACTATGAGTTCAAATTCAGAAATTAGATACCTCAACCCATTAAATATAGAGGTAAAAGAAAAAAAGAAAAAATATTGCTGGTTCAAAAAAAATGGCATTAAGTATATTGATTACAAAGATCCTGATTTCCTTTTGAAATTTGTAAATGAACAGGGTAAAATTTTACCTAGAAGAATTACAGGAACTTCATTGAAATATCAAAAACGTCTTGCACAAGCCATCAAAAGAGCAAGACATTTGGCACTATTGCCATTCACTACTGATTTATTAAAATAATTTATTTAATTAAAAATTAAAGATATGGAAATCATTTTACAACAAGATGTTCCCAATTTGGGCTATAAGCATGATGTGGTTAATGTAAAGCCAGGTTATGCAAGAAACTTTTTAATTCCAAAAGGCCTTGCTATAGAAGCCACAGAAAGTGCTAAAAAAATGAATGTTGAAATTGTTAAGCAAAAACAACACAAAGAAGAAAAATTAAGAAAAGAAGCACAAGATACTGCTACAAAACTTTCAACAACTATTGTAAAAGTTTTTACAAAAGCTGGCGAAAGCGGAAAAATCTTTGGTTCTGTTACTACTATTCAAATTGCACAAGCTTTACAAGAACAAGGATTTAATATCGACAGAAAATCAATTATTCTTGCAGAAGAACAAATTAAAACATTAGGCACTTACAAAGCAAAAATAAAAGTTTACAAAGATATTTCTACAGAAATTACTTTTGAAGTAGCAGAGGAAAAATAATTATTAGTATTTAATCACTTTTTTTAATTCCACACTCTTTTCTTTAATATTGATTAAATTAAAGGGTGTGGAATAATTTTTTTTGATATATCCCACTTCTTTTTCTAACCCTAATGCTTTTGCTCCATTTGATGTAGCAAATTTAAGAACATTTTCTATTGAAACATCAAAATTATTAAGCAAAGTATTTATTTCATCTATTATACTTAAATTATTATTAGACGCCAAACTATCTGTTCCTAAACAAATCTTATCTGAATACTGCTGAATTAAATTTAAATCAGGCAACTTACTTTCAATGAACAGATTCGCATTTGGACACAAACAAAAGTAAATTTTATCAATATGATTTTTAAGTTTATATAAAAATTTTGTGTTCAAATATGTATTGTGTACTAACAATAAATTATCAGAAACCTCTACGATTTTTTCAAATTTATTCCAAAATGTTTGAAATAGATTTTTCAAATAATGATCTGAGTAATTAAGTTCCTTTGAAAAATAATCAAACATAGAATTTGAATAAATTCCTTCTAAAATTTCTTTTTCATCATTACTTTCAAAAAAATGAAAACTTAAAATCTTTTTACTATTCTCTTTAATTAAGTAATCTAATAAATTTTTCCACAAATTTTCAGATAAACTATAAGGAGCATGAGGTACTAACTGTGCTTTAAGATTTTTACTTTGAAATTGTTTTAGTATTTCAATTGCATGAGAAAAAATTTTATCAGAATGAATTTCAGATAATCCAAATACTTCTACAAAATTTTGATATTTAATAGGACTATTCACTTTTATATCTAATGTATCAGTAGAATTAACTATATCTCCAACAACTACAATTCCATTTTCAAACATTTTATTATCCCAGAACTTTGCATTCTCTTTTTTTTCTTCATCAGAAAAAGAATTTCTTTTAGAAATCATTTGTTTTAAAAAACCTGTCATTGTACATTGAGGGCTAAAAATATTTTGCAAATAACTTAATTCTAAGTGACAATGAGCATTTACAAAACCAGGAACTAAAATACCATCTAGTAAATCAATTTTGCTATATTGTTCTAAACTTTCATCTGGAATATAAATAACATCAACAATTTTATTTTCATTTAAAACTACAGCATTTTCTCTCAAAAATTTTTCACCATCAAAGATGAAATTGGCTTTTAATATCTTCATAAAACAAAAAAGGCAAATCTACGAAGGATTTGCCTTAATGGTATTGACTAATAAAAAAAACTATTTTTTACCTAATTGTTTAATAGAGGGAGTATTAGATAAATTATTCGTATTTACCTTTTTAATACTTGTTTGATTTTGAATTGGGATTTGTTTAGGTGGAGCGGGCGGGAATCTTACATCAGCGTTCTTTGAAACCAAATTTCCATTGTTATCAAAATCATCAGCACGATTTGCAATTATATGATAAGCAAATTTTACATTTGATTTTCCATTCTCTATTTCAATCACATCAAAGCCAGTATTTGTTTTATTAGTAACATAAACACCTTTGCAATCACCTTCTAATTGAATAAATACACGAAGCGGATGTTTATCATTTACACTAATATTTTTTACAAGAATTGGGTCTAAATCAATGTGAGCTTTACCATTTACTAATTGTCCAAAACCGTAATCTTCAAATAAAATTTCTGGTGCTTCAGGACAAGACATTGTAACTAAATTCCCATTTAAATCTTTAACAATAGATGCAGCAGTACCTCCTCCAAGAATTTTATAGGATGTTGCACCGTTTTGACCTCCTACATAAGCATATCCTGTTCCACTACCATTATCAAAATATCCTCCAAAAGTTGTTCCACCTGTACCTACAGCGTGTCCATATACACCTATACTTTGACCTTGAAATGTGCCACCACTTCCAGTCGCATAATTTATAATACCTAAATTATTTCCTGCTGCAGATATACCGTTTCCATTAGTAGAAGAAGTACCATATGACACTATTCCAAAAGTTGTACTTGTTGCTGCTATTCCAGAACCATTTGTAAGATAATTCATAGTAGCAACATTATTACCTCCTACTATTAACCCAGTTCCAGCTATATTAGTATTTAATGCCACAACCCCCATTGCTTGATTATGTCCTGCTAGTCCATTTACTCCATCTACAGTTACAGAAGATGGTCCGACCCCAAAAATTCCCGTTCCATTATTAGCACTTGCTATACCATACACTCCAGTTGCAGGTCCTTGTCCATACACAGCTGGATTAGTATTTGTCGTTATACCTACAATTGTAAATCCTGATCCTGTATTTTGTCCATAAACTGCATCACCACTACCAGTAGCGTATCCATTTATTGCTGCATTTGTACCTGCCGCAAAAGATGAGAATACATCACCAGCAAAAGGAGTTGCATTATTTACTACTACTTGTCCTCCCGATGTTACTCTCATTCTTTCTGTGTTATTTGTCTTAATAATCCAGTCAGCCGCATTAATGGTTCCAATAAATTCATTAGGTGTTGCAGGTAATGTGCCTGTCAATGTATTTCCATTAATTTGCCAACCATTTGCAACACCATTCATTAATCTCTGCCATTGAGCCCCATCCCAGTAATAATATCCTGGTGTTACATTGTTTGGATATGTCCCTGCTGTTGCAGTATTATACACTAGTAAACTTGTTGCAATACCTACACCAATTGGTGCATTACTGTTTCTTGCTGTTAAAGCAACCCTTGGAACTAAAACACCTTTATTTGTAAAATCTACATCCAATCCAGCAGAAGCATTCGGAGATGAACCAGTTGGATTAATCCCAACATTTTGAGCATTCGAATTGAATACCGCTATAACACAACTACTTATTAGCAACATTACTCTTTTTGAAAGAGTGTAAAACATTTTTGTTTTCATAAATTTTAATTTTTGCGGTTAAATATAAAGAAAATATTACAATTAGAAATGATTTTTTTAATTTTTTATAACAATTTGATTTTCAATAGTTTAAAGTTATTTTTCATACTTTTCACTAAAAATGATAGTTTGTCAATTATCCAAAATAACTTTATTATCTGAAATATGTATTTTATTTTATTAGAGTGTACATCACAATTTAAATTTAGTTTTATCTTCATTGAGAATGAAATAAACTAATCTCATCAATTGTTTATCCTTCATCTCAACAAAAATTACTAATGGCTACTGCCATTACTTTGAGGAGAATTTTCTAAAGTAGATTCAAGTTATTAATTGTTATGGTGATAAATTCAAACAAAATATATATGACATCTGAAACTCCTTAAATTCAATTTGTTATGCTTCTTAATATCATCGCTAACTTCGTTGCCATCAGTATTATACACATATTTTTTTTTGAGGAGGGTTAAGAGTATTTTTAACTTTATTATCTTGTTCTGTATATAACAATGAAATTCAAGAAAATTAATATTCAAAAATGTATAAATAAAAAATCAAAAAAAATAATCACCTGAAATTCAGCATGATATAAAAAATTTTCATAGGAAGTTAAAAAAAAATTTGGAGAAACGGGAAACTTGTATGTATATTTGCACCCCCAAAATTA
>DAONJS010000009.1:0-108519 GCA_035405785.1 Bacteroidia bacterium | reverse complement strand
AAAAATATAATTTTTTTACTCCAAAAGTTGCATTTATTAGTTGAATTTAGTATTTAAGAAATCGCTACATGTCATAGAAAATAACCTTTTTAAAATCCTCTTGTTTTACCTTAAAATAATAATACCCTACTCCACTCCATTACTCAAGATTCTCAATAACTCCTCAAAAAATTTATCTACTTCTTCTTTCTTGTTATGTTTTGAAAAGGAAAAGCGAAAACTACTTTTAATTTGTTCTTCACTTAAACCCATTGCAGTTAATACATGTGATGGCTTACCGCTTCCATCTGAACAAGCAGAACCATGTGAATAACAAAATTTTTTCATCAACTTTATCAATGCTTCATAATATTTTTCAGAAAATTCTGCATTGCAAGTATTCACTAAACGATTAACTTTTTCTCCGTGAATTTTAATATCTTCAAGTGTTTTCAATCGTTGTTCAAAATAATCCCTGAGTTCTTTGATTTTACTAACATCTATAGTATTTGAAAATATATCTTCAATAGCCGTTGATAATGCTGCAATCAAAGGTAAAGGCAATGTGCCTGAACGATATTCCTGCTGCATTCCTCCGTGAATTAATGGATGTAAAAATACTTTCCTCCCTAAATTTTTGATTACTAAAAATCCAATGCCTTTACAAGCATAGATTTTATGCCCACTTCCACAAAATATATCTGCTGGGATTTGAGTAATATCAGATTTTCCAAAAATTTGTGTCGTGTCAGAAAAGAACAGCACATTTTTTTTTTGAGTAATTTTGTAAATATCATTTAAAGGATGAATAACACCTGTTTCATTATTTGCAGCCATCAAACAAACCAACAAAGTTTTTTCATTGATAGATTGTTCAAGTAAATTTAAATCAATAGACCCATTATCATCAACATCCAGCAAAGTTATTTTTGCTTTGTGATATTTTTCAAGATAATATAATGTGTTCAATACTGCAGAATGCTCAGTTTTACAAGATATTATGTGATTCTTTTGAGAAGCATATTGAAAATAAAGTCCTTTAATAGCCGTATTGATAGACTCTGTAGAACCACTTGTAAATATCACTTCATTTTCACTTACATTAAAAATATCTGCAATACTTTTACGATGCTTTTCATACAAAGCATTACAAATCATTCCTAATTTGTGAGAAGATGAAGGGTTAGCAAAATATTTTGAATTGTATTCATTCAATACATCTAAAACTCTTTGAGATACTTGTGTTGTAGCATTATTATCAAAATATGGAACAGATAAATTAAGCATTGTTTTTATGCTTTTGTTCATATATTTGAGTAGCAATTTTTTCAATTACTTGCGGATAATATTCATATTCTAATTGATGTACTCTTTGGGCTAATGTTTCAATTGTATCATCAGGATTGACAGGACATTTCACCTGCAAAATAATTTCTCCCTCATCATATTTTTCATTTACATAATGAATAGTAATACCTGAATATTGTTCTTTATTTTCTAAAACTGCCTTGTGCACTCTATCACCATAAAAACCTTTGCCACCATATTTTGGAAGCAAAGCAGGATGGATATTGATAATTCTATTTGGATATTGCTGGATAATTTTTTCAGGCACTTGAATTAAGAATCCTGCCAACACTATTAAATCAATCTCTTCTTGTTGAAGTAATTCTAAAACTCTATCTGTTTTTTCAAGCAAAATATTTTTAGGTATAATGTGAATTGTTTTCTTAAGATTCTCAGCTCTCTTGATAACTCCTGCATTTGGATTATTTGTTACTAAAAACTTGATTTTGATAAATGGATGATTTTTAAATTTCAAAATGATATTTTCTGCATTTGTTCCACTACCGGAAGCCCATATTGAGATATTTACTGGCATAACTATTAATAGTTTTGAGTTTTGAGTTTTGAGTGCCGACGCTTGCGGTCGGCATGCTGACATTTATCGTCAGCATTTTTAGGGGCGTATTGCCATACGCCCTTACGGTGTTTGTTTTATTCAGAACCTCATCCCCAGCCCCTTCTCCTTGCAAGGAGAAGGGGTGCGTAGGTTAATCATGAATTTCGATTATAATAGTCATTACGAGCGAAGCGAAGTAATCTCAAAAGTAAATTCGCCATCTCTAATAAGATTGCTTCGGGCTATCGCCCTCGTAATGACGGGAATTTCATTAGTTTGAGATTGCCGAATGTATTTTTGGCACTCTCATTAATATATCCGAATTATCAAAGTTCGTAAATAACAGAAACATTTTCCACAAGTCCATTGATGGGCGGTGATAATTTGGTAACCTTTATGATAACTTTTTCAATATTAGGATATTCTTTTTTACATCCTACAGCAATTCTTTTAGCCACTGTTTCTATTAGTTTAGTAGGAATCTGCATTTCTTTTTGAACAATATTGTAAATAACACAATAATCAATTGTATCACTTAAATTATCAGTGTCAGCGGCTTTTTCAAAATTAAAATGAGCAATTACATCAACAAGATATTTTCCGCCTGTTTTTTTCTCTTCTGGCATACATCCATGAAAAGAATAGCATTGAATGCCATTAACTTCTATTACTCGTAACATTTTTTTGAGGCAAATAAACTAATTAAAATCTAAACCATCAGCATTTCCGTTAGTATTTTGTTGCTGATTATTTTTTCTACGCTTAAAAATAGAAGCATCTAATTTTCCAAACATATAACTTACAGTAAATCTTAAAAATCTTGCTTCTCTTCTGCGGGAAATTTCCTGAATGTAATAATCTGAAGAAGTGTTCATTCCCATTCTTTTAGTATTAAAGGCATCGCTTAATGTTAAGTTAAAATTCCATTTAGTGCCAATCATTTTGTTTAATGAAACATCCATAAAATACATTGGTATTGTTTTTCCACCAATAATAACTTTTGGTGCCTGATAATTTCCATTGATTTGAAAATTAATATCCCAAGGTAAAGTATATTGTAAGATAAGTTTAGTCGTGTAACTCCAGCCAGAATAAGTTTTTTGAGGTTGTTTGTAAGTTATATCACTTGTAATGGCTGACCAATATACATTTGCGTTAAAAGTAATGTTGAGTTTTTTGAAAATTGTCCACTTAACCGTTTGCTCTGTACCATATTCAATTTCAGATTTTCCATTTACAAATGTATTCACCAATACACTGGAATCTTTTTCAGAAGGATAAGTTGTATTACTGATAGGTTGCTGATCATAAGCAAAATATATAGTGCTGAAGATATTATTTTTACCTAAATTTAAATTATGGTTTATTTCTGCCTGATTTGTAAATTCTGGCTTTAATCCGGGATTGCCAATTCTGATATTTTTATTATCTGCAAACATTACAAATGGCATTCGTTGAAAAAAGTTAGGTCTTTTAATTTTTCTTGTGATATTAAATTGAAGTTCTGATTTTGAAGACAATTCTTTACTCAAAAATATACCGGGAAAAAACATGTAAGAAACATTATCTAAACTATTTGGATAATAATAATCAAAGGATGCGGAAGTGCCTAAATATGGACGATACAAAGTACCCTTAAAATAAGTTTGTTCTAACCTTAACCCTAATTGATATTTAATATCCCAAAAAGTTTTTGATGAAAAATTAAAATACGCAGCGTTAATCATTTCTATTGTTTTGTAATTGGTTGACATTATTGTATCCTGAACATAATCATTAATAGATGAACTAAAATTTCTTGTGTCATTATATGTTTCTGTAAGTTCATAGTTTGTTCTCAAACCCATTTCAATTTTTTTGGTTTCAGATACTGGATTAGTAAAATCTAATTGTGATGTTACTTGATTAGAAAATCTGTTTCCATTATTTTTTTGAATAGAAGGAGAAAAAAACATTTGAGCACCTGTTGAATCAAAAGTATGAGTATTATACAAATAATTATTCTTGCTATTAAAGTAATTGTAATTAGCATCAAAAGTTAATTCTTTACCTGGAGTTGGATATGACTTTTTGTAATTCAAAGCACCTGTATAACCCTTAAAACCGGCATCTGAATTATTTACTCTGTAACCACTATTAAATGTTTTTTGATTATTTAATAATGTTGAAAAAATTTGTGTGTCACTTGTATAAAAGTTTCCTTGAGGAAAATTTCCTGAAATAGTTATTAAATCTCTTGGTGATAAATTGTAATCAACTGCTACTCTAAAAAAATTAAATTGTGATTTATTAAAAGTATGATTGTCTTGATTGTAATAATCTATAATACTACCATTATACAAGTCAGTTCTTTTGGTATAACCTTTGGTATAATTAATTTGAGAATTAAAAGTGCCCATCAATGAAAAGTTAAACGGATATTCTTTTACACTTATATTGCCCATTGCATTATATCTATCATTTGTACCAATGCCGCCCATCAACATTCCATTATATCCTGGCTTTTTATTTTTTTTCAATACCACATTTAAAATACCACCTGTTGTAGAAGCATCAAATTTTACAGAAGGATTTGAAATCACTTCAATTCTTTCAATTTGATCTGCTGGAATTTGATCCAAACTTAATTGAGAAGGGCGTCCATCTACATAAATAGTAACTCCCTTATTTCTTAATTGAACGCTTCCATCAGCATCAACATTCAAAGTTGGAATGTTTTTCACAGCATCTAATGCAGTGCCACCTTTAACTGAAAGATCTTTTTCAACATTAAAAACTTTTCTGTCAATTTGAGTCGTAAAAGTAGGTACTTCAGCAGTTACTTGCACTTCGTTTAAGATTGTTTCATCTGGGCTCAACATGATATTTCCTAAATCAATTTCTACTTTATCAGGAGGTGTGATGTAAATTCTCTTTTCATAATTTTTGTAACCAATAAAACTTATTCTAACTCTATAACTTGCCATCACAGGCAAATTTTCTATCAAAAAATACCCTTTCTCATTTGCAAGAGTTCCTGTAATGACACTATCTTTATTATACCACAAAAGCACAACAGATGCATATTCAACAGGTTTTTTAGATTTTTCATCATATATTTTTCCATATACTTTTCCAATCTTCATATCTTTTAATTTCTCCATCATTTTAGGACTAACACCCGATGGCATCTGTGCAAATAAAATAGTACCGATAAGTAATAAACCAAGTGAATAAAATGTTTTCATTTAAATAAATTTTTGACAAATAAATGTATCAAATCTTAATTAAATTTGAATTTAAAATGCGTGCAAAAGTACAGAGTAAGAACAAGTTGATGAAATTATATTTTACAAAAAATCATAAAAAATTTTTATTTTGATGAACGGTTTTGATTTTCATTTGGTCATATTTTTCAATTCACTTTTTGTTTTTTGCATTTACATAAATTTAATTGTACTTTTGCGGCTATGATTAAATTTAAACCAATAATTGGAATTTCGCAGGGAGATATTAACGGTATTGGTCCAGAAGTCATCTTAAAAGCTGTTCATAATCCTGAAATACTAAATATCTGTACACCCGTTATTTTCAGTTCTCAAAGAACTATAACATATTTTCGTAAAGCTCTTCAACTCAATGATTTTAATTTTAATCCAATAAAAAATTTCTCTCAAATAAATCCAAAAAAAGTCAATGTATTTATTTGTTATGAAGAAGAAGTGCCAATAGATTTAGGACAACCAACGATTGAATCAGCCAAGTATGCTTACATTTCATTGGAATCCGCAGTGAATGCCTTGATTTCAAAGCAAATTCACGCTCTTGTTACAGCACCTATCAACAAACATTCCATCCAACAAATCAGACAAGAATTTAGAGGACATACAGAATATATTGCGTATAAATTAAAAGAAAAACCATTGATGACATTTGTAGGCGAAAACATGAAAATTGCTCTGGCAACTGTACATACTCCATTAAGTAATGTTTCCAAAAGTTTATCAAAAGAACTAATTATAGAAAAAATAAATATCTTAAAACAATCTCTTATTCAAGATTTTCAGATACGATTACCTAAAATTGCTGTATTAGGACTTAACCCTCACGCTGGAGAAAATGGCTTAATTGGTAACGAAGAGAAAGAAATCATTGCACCTGCCATTCAATCATTTCAAGATGCTAAAGATGTTTTAGTTTATGGGCCTTTTTCTGCGGATGGATTTTTTGGCAAATTATTATACCGTGAGTTTGACGCTGTTCTTGCGATGTATCATGATCAAGCATTAATTCCGTTTAAAATGATGGAATTTGAAACAGGCGTGAATTATACTGCTGGTTTATCCGTTATTCGTACAAGTCCAGACCATGGCACTGCTTATGATATTGCTCAAAAATTTTCTGCTAATCCTCAATCCATGCTAAACGCTATTTACGCTGCTATTGATATTTACAACAACCGCAAATTATACAAAGAACTCACTAAAAATCCTTTGAAAATTTCTGAGAAAATTAAAGAATAAATAAATGATGTAAAGGCATACGGCAATACGCCTCTATATGTAAGGGCGTATGGCAATACGCCCCTACTCAAAATGCTAACGAAAAATGTCAGCATGCTAACCGCATGCGATGACACTCAAAACTAAAAACTCAAAACTAAAAAATATGAACTTTGAACTAACAGAAGAACATTTGATGATTCAAAAAATGGCGAGAGATTTCGCCCAAAATGAATTAAAACCAGGGGTTATTGAAAGAGATGAAAAACAACAATTCCCTGCAGAACAAGTAAAAAGAATGGCTGAATTAGGTTTCCTTGGAATGATGGTAGATCCTAAGTACGGCGGTGCAGGATTAGACACTATTTCTTATGTTCTTGCAATGGAAGAAATATCAAAAGTAGATGCTTCCTGCAGCGTTATTATGAGTGTAAATAACTCACTTGTTTGTTGGGGACTAGAAAAATTTGGCACCGAAGAACAAAAACAAAAGTATCTTGTGCCATTAGCCAAAGGTGAAATCATTGGTGCTTTTTGTTTATCAGAACCAGAAGCCGGAAGCGACGCTACCTCGCAAAAAACAACTGCCGAAGACAAAGGCGATTATTATTTATTAAATGGTGTCAAAAACTGGATTACTAATGGAGGAAGTGCCTCTGTTTATCTTGTTATGGCTCAAACAGACAAAGAAAAAGGGCACAAAGGTATTAACTGCCTTATTGTAGAAAAAGGAATGGAAGGATTTACTGTAGGGCCAAAAGAAAATAAAATGGGCATCAGAGCGAGTGATACACATTCATTGATGTTTAATAATGTAAAAGTGCCAAAAGCCAATAGGATCGGAGAAGATGGATTTGGATTTAAATTTGCTATGAAAACACTTTCAGGCGGAAGAATTGGCATTGCCGCACAAGCATTAGGAATTGCATCTGGTGCATACGAACTTGCCAAAGAATATGCTAAACAACGGAAAGCATTTGGAAAAGAGATTTATAAACATCAAGCCATTGCTTTTAAGTTAGCAGATATGGCAACTCGTATAGAAGCCGCAAGATTATTAGTTCTCAGAGCCGCATGGTTAAAAGATCAACATTTGCCATTTGATAAAGAAAGTGCAATGGCTAAACTATATGCTTCTGAAACTGCAATGTGGGTTACAACCGAAGCCGTTCAAATTCACGGCGGATATGGTTATGTAAAAGAATACCATGTTGAAAGATTGATGAGAGATGCTAAAATCACTCAAATTTACGAAGGCACTTCAGAAGTTCAGAGAATTGTCATTTCAAGAGCCATTACTCAATAAATAAATTTATTATTCAAATTTTTTCAGAAGGAATTTTTTTATTGTTCATTTGTACTTTATATTAATATAAATTTAGCAACTATTGAATTTGAAATAAAAAAAATTATTTGAGTTAATAAAGATTATTCTTAATTAAAAACTAAACACTAATAACTAAAAACTAAAGATATGTTTTCATACGAAACAATAAAAGAATTGGTGGAAAGAGCAGAAGCTCTGAGGAGGTTTCTTTGACAAGGATAGGTTGCAATCTAAAATCAATGAATTAGAAGAAAAAGCTTCTGCCCCAGATTTATGGAACAATCCATCTAATGCTAAACAATTATTAAAAGAATTAGAAATTTCAAAAGATAAACTTGAAAGTATTCGCAAGGTTGAAACAGCAGTTTCTGACCTTGAAGTCCTTTATGAGTTTTACAAAACTGGTGATGTTAGCGAAGAAGAATTACAGTCCAATTATGAATCTGCCAAAAAACTTATTGAAGATTTTGAGTTAAAAAACACACTCACTCAACCCGAAGATAATTTATCCTGTATATTACAAATCAATGCAGGTGCTGGTGGCACAGAAAGTTGCGATTGGGCTTCTATGTTATTACGAATGTATGAAATGTGGGCTAATAAACACAATTACAAAGTAACGGAATTAGACATAAATCTTGGAGATGTAGCAGGTATAAAATCAGCTTCAATTCAAATTGATGGTCCTTATGCTTATGGCATGTTGAAATCAGAAAACGGCGTACATCGTTTGGTTAGAATTAGTCCATTTGATGCTAATGCCAAAAGACACACATCATTTGCTTCAGTTTTTGTTTATCCAGTAGTAGATGATACTATTGAAATTGATATTCATCCAAACGATATTGAAATTACTACATCACGAAGTGGTGGTGCAGGTGGTCAAAATGTAAATAAAGTAGAAACCAAAGTGCAAATTTATCACAAGCCAACAGGGATTACAGTAGTTTGTCAGGTTGAAAGAAGTCAATTGGCCAATAGAGAAAGAGCCATGCAAATGTTGAAGTCGCAACTCTATGAAATGGAAATGCGTAAGAGAAACGAAGCAAGAGAACAAATAGAAAATTCAAAAATGAAAATTGAGTGGGGATCACAAATTAGGAGTTATGTATTACACCCATATAAAATGGTGAATGACCATCGCACTGAATTAAAAATCACAGATGCAGATGCAGTATTAGATGGAGATATTGATCCATTCATTAAAGCATATTTGTTGAAGCAATTGGAGATTAAATGATTTATTTTAATTTCTAATACCATTTCATTTTTTAAATTGCCAATTAATAAAAGGCAAAGATCTTTTACCGTTTTTATTCCATAAACCAATTTGAATACCTCGCAAATCATCCACTTTATTAAATAATCCTATTTGTAATCCTCTCACAATAACACCTTTGTTTCTGAATCCTGCTATACTTACTCCTTTTAATAAATAATATTCATTTCCCCAACCAGATATTGATACACCTTTAATTTCACCGCTTACAGAATAAAATCCTGTAATATTTAATCCTACAATTTCTATTCCGTAAATATTTTCAAAACCACTTGTTAGAACTAAACTTAAATTCATACCGTAAATTTTAGTTTCCCAATTCATATTAAAATTTTTGAAGTAATTAGTATCTAAAAATCGATTAATTTGAAATATGTTATTTATATCACCTATAACAATGTAGGGTATTACCATTAAATAAGGCCCTAATGATATGTTTATCCCACGAATGATTAATGAATCTACTCCTTTATCAGTATTTTTTGTATTTACTGGTTGTAATCCTATTGATAGTCCATTTATTTCATTTACTTTTGAAGGTGTAAACCAAACAAAATTTCTCACAATATAAACTGTATCTTTTTCAGAATTAGATTTTTCTTTGTCAGTAGAATCAGATTTTATCTCCTCAACGCCCATAAAATAATATGTATCACCATTTCGTTCATACAATAAATTTACACCTTGTAGAGTAAGATATGGAACTAATTCATATTTTGTAGTATCTTTTGAAAAAATTCTAATCCAAATGCTTTTTAGTGAGCAATCTCCCGTATCTTTGAAGAAAATGAAATTAAATTTCTTCAATGAATATGTTTCATAAAGTCCCAATGATCTATCGCCTATTAAATATATTTTTTTAATGTCTTTGTAATAAACTGGAATTGTATCAAGTTTCAAATTATATTTTTTAGCCACATTTTCATTAAAAAAATTTGTGAAATAAATAGTATCTGGTTTAATATCCACAACTCTTCCATAGATTATTAAGTTATTTTGTAATTTTATTCTATACGTACAGTTACGATATAAGTAAAAACCACTTTTACTAAAATTAATCATATCATCTTTAATTTTAAGTTTTTTATTTTTGTGCAAAAGTAAAACTTTCCAGCAACTATCATTCTGAGAATATGAAAAATTCAGGATTAAACCGAATATAATTATTAAAACAACATTATTTTTTAGCATAAATTCATAATAAATATTATCTAAGTAAATTTAGATGCAAAATTAGAAAATTTTAAACGACCTTTGCGGCATTATAAAAATTATTTTTATGATTGATACCATAAAAATTGAACAAGCATTTGAAAATAAAGAGTTATTGAAAGATAAAGAAATTCAAGAAATGGTGAGATTAACTATTGATAAGTTAGATAAAGGTGAAATTCGTGTGTGTGAATACATTGCTGAAAAAGATGAATGGAAAGTTAATGAATGGATTAAAAAAGCCATTTTACTTTATTTTCAAATCAGTGAAAACAAAGAAATTGTAGCAGGAGATATTTCTTTTTTTGATAAAATATCTACTAAGAAAAATTACAAAGATATTGGCGTGCGTGCCGTTCCTACTGCTATTGCCCGATATGGAAGTTATGTTGCCAAAAATGTCATACTAATGCCATCATATGTAAATATAGGTGCATATGTAGATAGTGGCACAATGGTTGATACCTGGGCTACTGTTGGTAGTTGTGCTCAAATAGGGAAAAATGTTCATTTAAGCGGAGGCGTTGGAATTGGTGGTGTTTTAGAGCCCCCACAAGCAATGCCTGTGATTATAGAAGATGATGCTTTTATAGGTTCTCGTTGCATCATTGTAGAAGGTGTAAGAATAGGTAAGCAGACGGTTTTAGGTGCAAATGTGGTCATTACTCAATCTACTAAAATCATTGATGTATCTGGCAGTGAACCTATAGAATACAAAGGTTATGTGCCACCTAAAAGTGTAGTCATTCCCGGAAGTATTACTAAAAAATTTCCTGCCGGTGAATATG
Source organism: Bacteroidia bacterium (assembly GCA_035405785.1). GTDB lineage: Bacteria > Bacteroidota > Bacteroidia > B-17B0 > Aurantibacillaceae > BPGX01. The sequence goes on along the minus strand of DAONJS010000009.1, from coordinate 97,550 downwards.
GTGTGCAATGTGCTTTAATCATAGGCAAAAGAAAAGAAAGTACTGATTTGAAAACATCATTGAATCTAACATTGAGAGAATATAATTTGTCCGTGTAATGTTAATTGATCCAAAGAAAATTTTAATCATTCAAACGGCTTTTATTGGTGATACCATTTTAGCATCATCAGTAGCAGAAGAATTGCATTTTAGTTTTCCTAAAGCAAAAATTGTTTTGTTAGTTAAAAAAGGCAATGAAAGTATTTTTGAAAATCATCCATTCTTAGAAATCTGGACGCATGATAAATCTCATAAATACAAATCTTTATTTACTTTAATTAAAAAAATTCGTCAGGAAAAATTTGATGTAGTTATCAACTTACATAGATATTTATCATCTAATTTAATGAGTGTTTTTTCAGGAGCAAAGTATATCGCAGGTTTTCAATCATTCTTGAGTAATTTTTTTCATCATTCAGTAAAACATCAATTCAAAAAAGGATTGCATGAAATTCATCGTTATCATCAATTAGTTGAACCTATTACACATCAAAAAAATGTTTTTTATCCAAAATTATATTTTGAAAATCATATACCAAATGATTTTGATTTTAATAAAAAATATGTTTGTTTATTTCCTGCATCAATATGGGCTACGAAGCAAATGCCACCATTAAAATGGGTAGAATTAATTCAAAGATTTTCAAAAGATGTAAATATTTATTTATGTGGTGCAAAAAATGATTTTCAATTATGTGAGTTTATTAAAAACAAAAGTAATCGCGATAACTGCTTTAATATTGCTGGAAAATACAGTATTTTACAAATAGCATCTATAGTGAAACACGCTCAAAGAACTTATGTAAATGATAGTTCGCCATTGCATATTGCATCATCTGTAAATGCACCTGTAACGGCTTTTTTTTGTAGTACTGTTACGGACTTTGGATTTTATCCATTATCAGAAGATAGTGAAGCGATTGAAGTAAAAAATTTAGATTGTCGTCCCTGCGGCATTCATGGACATAAAGAATGCCCTAAAAAACATTTCAAATGTGGTTTAGAATTAGATATTTCAAAAGTAAAGGTTGTATAAACTAAAGTGAAATGAATCGTTTGTCTTTATAATTTACTTTACAGTTAATTGAAATATATTTCGTAAATTTGTGGTATGAAATTTAATGCTTTGATAAAAAAAGTTGTTGTTTTTATTTTAGTGATATTAAATGTTGATTTTATATTTTCTCAAAGTGCATTAGATGTTATTGAAAGTGGACAGGATTTGAATGTGTTGTATAGAAATGAACAAACCTTTTATGGTTTTTTAGGCACAAGAGGATGGGGCGTTGGATACAGAAGAGGCAAACATATTACCGCTAAAATTAAGGGCTTGTTTGAAATAGAAGGAGCATACATGAAGCATCCAAAGGAAATTAAAGTTCGTGGCGGTTCAGAATCTAAGAGCGGGTTTGTTTATGGTAAATTAAACACTGTTATGATGTTAAGAGCAGGCATTGGCACGCAGCACACTATTTTCAAAAGAACAGACAGAAAAGCAGTAGAAGTAAGAGCAACTTATTTTTTAGAAGGCAATTTAGCATTTGCTAAACCATATTATGTTCAGGTATTAGGCGAAGGTGGTTTTAGAAATACTGAAATAGTAAAATATGATCCTGAAAAAATTAAACTGGATACAATCATGGGAAGAGGCGGTTTTATTTATGGGCTTGATGAAATGAAAATTTATCCTGCCATTACTGGAAAATTTTTGATGAGTATTGAGTATGCATCTGTATCCTACAAAATTCGGGCAATTGAAGTAGGTATAGTAGGAGATTTCTTTCCTAAATCTTTGCCTATTCTGGCAAAAAATCCTGCTGAAAATTATATTGTAACTTTGCAATTAGCATTTGTATTTGGAAAAAAATGGTTTTAAAATTATGGAAACAACAATTGTCAATGATAATAAGCCAAAATATAAAAAACCTGAATGGTTAAAAGTAAAACTACCATTAGGCGAAAATTATCTTAAAGTTAGAGAAATTGTAGATAAACACAAACTTCACACTATTTGCCAAAGTGGTAATTGTCCAAATATGGGCGAGTGCTGGGGAGCAGGTACTGCTACATTTATGATTCTTGGAAACATTTGTACTCGTTCCTGTGGCTTTTGTGCAGTTGCTACCGGAAGACCACTACCAGTAGATTGGGACGAACCTATGCGTGTGGCTCAATCTGTAAAACTAATGGGTGTAAAACATTGCGTCATCACATCTGTTGACAGAGATGATTTAAAAGATGGTGGATCTATCATCTGGGCAGAAACTATTAAAGCCATTCGTGAAATTTCTCCTGAAACAAAATTTGAGTGTTTGATTCCAGATTTTCAAGGTAAATGGGAAAACATCAAAAGAATTGTAGACGCAAAGCCAGATATTGTTTCTCATAATATAGAAACGGTAAGAAGATTAACTAAACAAGTGAGAATTCAAGCAAAGTACGAAAGAAGTTTAGAAGTATTGCGAATGCTCAAAGAAACAGGCATGAGAACAAAATCTGGATTGATGGTAGGGCTTGGAGAAACTAACGAGGAAATTTATGAAACGATTGATGATTTAAGATCTGTAAATGTAGATGTGATTACCATTGGACAATATCTACAACCAACAGCTAAACATTTACCTGTTGCAAGATTTGTTCATCCCGATGAATTTAAAGCATTTAAAGAATATGCATTGCAAAAAGGATTCAGACATGTAGAAAGTGGACCATTAGTTCGTTCTTCTTATCATGCAGAAAAGCATGTAGAATAATAATTAAAAAATATGAAAAAAGTAGTTTTTATATTTTCACTTGCATTGCTTCAACTTCTAATGAATGCTCAAGACATTATATTTACAAAAGTTGGAGAAGTATATGAAGGAAAAATATTAGAAATTACCGAAACTTCTGTAAAGTATAAAAAATTAAATAACCTTGATGGTCCAGTGTATTCAATTGATAAATCAAAGGTTACAAAAATTAAGTATAGCAACGGTTCTACTGATGTGTTTTCAAAAGAATCAAAAGAAGAAAGCAATGAAAATAATTCAATTTCATCTGGCTATGTTTATGAGAACGATTCTGTATATATGAAAAGTAAAAATATCTTTGGAATAGATATGGGTCAATATTTTTTCCATTCAATTGGATTTATTTATGAAAGATTTTTAGATAAATACAATCGTTTTTCTATTCGTATTCCATTTTCAATAGGTATAAATTATCAAAATTATCAATCTATCCAAGAAAAAAATAGTTATGATGATTTTATTTATAGTGATTATATTAATCTTTATAGAAATGGAAAAGTGTTTGGAAGTTCAATTGAATTTAACTATTATCCTGTAAAATTTAAGAGAGTAAATTATTATATTGGGCCATATTTTGAATATGGTGTATTTTATTATGGTATTGAAAAAGTGTATACAAATTACAATGGATATTATCCATATTATAATTCCGAAATTATTCCTTACCACAATGGGCAACATTTAGCAGGTGGTATAAATAATGGCATTTTGTGGCACCTAAATAAGTATGTTGTACTTTCTACAAGTATTGGAATTGGTATTAAAAAAGATGAAACTATTTCTGCATTTGATTTAATAGAAACACACTCAAAAATTAATTTTGCATTAGGTGTAAAATTTTAATTTATGAAAACAAAATTAAAATACCTCTTAAATATTTTATTATTAGTAAGCATTAAAATTTATTCTCAAGATAGTATTTTTTTCAATACAGGTGCGGCTGTTGCTGGAAAAATAATTGAAATAACAGAGTATGCCGTAAAATATAAATTAAAAGAAAATTTAGATGGACCAACTTACTCAATGGATATATCCAGAATTTCAAAAATTAAGTATAGTAACGGAAAAGTAGAAAAATTTGAATCCAACCCAGTATTTGAAACTACACCAGATTATGATTCAATTTATATTCGTCAAAAAAATATCATTGGTGTAGATGCAGGTCAGTTCTTTTATTCATCAATAGGATTGTGTTATGAAAGATTTTTTGATAAGGAAAATCGTTTTTCAATTCGCATTCCGTTTTCAATTGGTTTTAATTATATGTATAAAAATGATGATATAGTTGTTACAGATAATAAAGCAGTGAATCCAAATAATATGCAAAATGCAAACTATTATATTTATCAAAAAGGCAAAATAGCAGGTGGTTCAATAGAGTTTAATTATTATCCCCTTAAATTTTCGGAAGTCAATTACTTTTTTGGACCTTATATTGATTATGGTGTTTTTGCATATACAGTAAGGTATTATGATAACAATAATTATATATACCACTATAAACCAACAAAATACGATGGACAGCATTATGGATTTGGAATTAATAATGGTTTTTTAGTTCATATTGGAAAACACATTACCATTTCGGGTAATTTAGGCATTGGTGTAAAAAAAGATGAAATGAATTTATCAGGTGACCCAGTTTTAACTCAAGCAAAAGTCAATTTTATTTTTGGATATAAATTTTAAAATCAAAATATATGAAAAAGTTAATCACAAATTTATCAGGCGCTATTTTAAGTTTTGTTATTAGTCAAAATATGTTTTCTCAAAGTTTTACAAGTGGTTCATTGTTATTGCATTTCAATATAGGTATAGAAGCATTGAATACAGAATATAAGTATCAATTAAAAAACACAAATTTTGATACATTGATTAAAGATCAGGCAGGTAATTCAAATTATTATTTAGGTGTAGAATATGGGTTATTAAAGTGGTTAGGTATAGGATTAAAAGGAAAAGTGAATAATTACTTTACAGAGAAAGATAAATATACAGGCAATACACCAACTGCTCATTCTTTTGATATTGCTTTTACTGTTAGAGCACATTTATTTCGTACAAATCATTTTGATTTACCCATTGGATTATCCATTGGAGGGTCATCATTAACCTATAACAATAACAATCCTAACGATCCTATCACTATTTATGGTAAAGGCAGTTATTTTGATTTGCATATTCAACCAATGCTGTATATTAAGAAATTTGGATTTAATTTATACATAGGATTACCAAGTGTAAATTATTCAAATATGAGCACTAACAAAGATGTTCTTAATCAATACATTATTGCTAACTGGAAAGGGAAAGGTGTTATTTTAGGTGCAGGTATTCAGTATAGAATTTTGAACTAAAAAAAATTATTCCTTAATACTTTCGTTTAATTCTTCAATTGAACTTTCAAACTGAAAAGCATCATTTACCAGATAGTAGTTTTCTTTATCTGATACTTTATTATATGCATATTTAGCAAATTCTAATTTTGTTGCTTCAAAAGAAAATAATTTCATAATATCACGAACCTGTGTGCTTTTTAAGCATTTTGAATCACATATTTGTTTTGCTAAAGTTAATTTACTGTCTTCAAATGATTTTGATGAAATTGATTTTTTAATACTTTCAAATTCTTTTTCTGAAACACTGCAAATAACCTTTGGAGAAACTGGACGTGGAACTGATGTCGTTGCTACATTTTCATTACTCATAGAGGATGAGGAAGTTACAGTTGTAGAAACTACCGATGTTGTATAACCTGAACTGGTATTAGGAGAACCCGTATTGTCATGAATTTGTATCCCTGCATTAGTTGGAGAGATATTAACACTTATACCTACTGATCCATTATTATTAGTAGAATTTGGAGAAGTATTTTGACCACCTGTTGTTACAACAGTCGTTGAAGTAACTGTTTGCGTATTTAAAGACACATTAGTATTTGCAGGTGCTGATACACTTACATTAGGTGAAGGTTCTTGTGTTGAATAATTTACAACGGTTTGTTCTTTTTCTGGTGAATTACTGATAGGTGCAGCACTATATGGTTTTATTTTATATTTTCCTGTTTTATTCACTATCTGATAAACAAACTCCCAGCCATTTTTCTCTTCTCCTTCCCAAATAAATTGAGCATTAGTTGTAAGGTCTGGAATTTTCTTATTATCTAAAAACACAACTTTTACTTTTACCCATGGTTGTTTAATGTTGGCTACTCTTATATTCGTTTCTGGTTCAGTATTTTGTTTAATACCATTAACATACAAATAAAATTTTTCTCCACCATCATTAAACACGACTAAATCATTTTGAGAAAATGAAAATTGAAGTAAAGAGATTTCAAAAACTGTTGCCATCAATACAATTAAATTAAATTTTTTCATAGTTTAATTTTTTTGCAAATGTAGGAAACAATTTTTATGCCCTACTCTATTTTTTAAAGAATTTTAATAAATAAGACAAATATGTAGTTTTCGTATCAATAAAAAAATAATAAATCACTTTAAATAATAGCAACCAATTATTTTTCGTAATTTTGCCGCAGAATGTTTGAATTTGGTTTTCATAAATTGTATTTTTTTAATTTTGTTCTCATTCTTAAAAAGATGAGAAAAAAATTGTTTCTTTTTAGAGTAATTCCCAAAGTATAATTTTTAATCAATCACAATCATTGCCTTGATAAGGCAGATTTATTCATTTTAAATTTCCAAAAAATACAATATGGAATTACATACAAGTTCTAATATATCTATATTTGATGAAGAAAAAACTATTCATCATCTTAAACATTTCTTACCATCACAAGCACCTCTAAAAGATTTTGTTCATCATAATTTATTACACTTTTATCAACATTTACCTTTTCATACTGCTTTGTATAAGGCATCAAAGATATTTGGCTTTAAAACTTATTTATCATTAAAAGAATATAGAGAATTATTTCAATCTGGACAAATAGATGAAAATGTTTTAGAAAAAACAATTATTCAACACAAAGGTGAAAAAGATTTACATTATTGGAAAGATGCACTGCTTAATAAATCTTATGAGATTTATTTTACTGGTAGAATTGGTAAAGTTATGCATCTATGGAAGGATTATTACAAAGTTAATATCACAAAATATATTCAACCTAATTTATTTAGAATCATCAGTGCATATTTAGACCAAGGGATTTCGCTTGTAGAGTTTCCATATAAGGACGCAGGACTATTAGAAAATATCAGAGAAGTAGAGTCCAAATCTTTGAGTTCCTATTTTTTTAATAAAAAAGGCAGAGCATGTCAATGGTTATTACAAAATAAGCATTTAGATTTAAAATATCTATTAACTGTTTTAGTAGGAAATGAAGAATGGTTTGAAGATTATTTGTTTGATATATCTTATGAACATCCCGGATGGTCAGGAATAGTAAATGTTTTAGAAGATCATCCTGAATATCTTTTACATCCAAGAAAAATTTCATTGAAAGAATTTCTAATTTTAGAATTACTTTTTCAAATTGATTATTTAGACCATAAACTAAAAGATTGGCAGCCACTTTCAAAAAAAGCAAAATTTCCAGAAAAACATTATTTTGAAATTGAAGAATATGATGAAGCATTTGAAGTATTAAAACTTTGGCAGGAAAGTTATGAATGGACTTATTATTACAAAGTATTATCAGGCATTCAACAATATTATTCACCTACTGCTATAAAAGAATTTAAACCTAAATTTCAAACTATTAATTGTATAGATGATAGAGAAGAATCTATTCGCAGATATATTGAAGCATTAGAGCCAGAAGCACAAACCTTTGGCACAGCAGGATTTTTTAATATGGATTTTTATTTTCAACCAGAATTTAGTAATTATTATTCTAAAGTAGCACCTGCTAATGCAAATCCTAAACACATTGTTTTAGAAAAAAATGCTCAAAAAAATTTAGATACTGATTTTAGTTTAAATCAACAATCACATTCTCTGTTCAGAGGTTGGCTTATTTCGCAGGTTACAGGATACTGGGCAGCAATTAAACTATTTCATCATATTTTTAAACCACACGATAATCCTGCATCTATATCAGCACGAAAGCACATTGATGAATCAGCACAATTAATTTATGAAAGACCATCTAACCATCAACAAAAAATAAACAATTTATATTTAGGTTTTACAAAACTTGAAGCGGCTGAAAAAATAGAAATGTTATTAAAAAGTATTGGTTTAATAAAAACTTTTTCTCCTATTGTTTACATTATAGGTCATGGTGCTGGAAGTACAAATAATCCTTATTATGCCGCATACGATTGTGGTGCGTGTTCAGGCAAGCCCGGTTCTGCAAATGCTCGTGTAGCATGTAAATTTTTGAATGATAAAACAGTTAGAGAAATTTTATCTCAAAAAGGTATTGTTATTCCTGATGAAACAGTATTTATTCCCGGATTACATGACACTACATCTGATGAATTTTACTTTTATGATTTAAATTTATTAGATGAAAGCCAAATTAAACTTCATCAGGAAAATGTCAAAGTTTTCAATAAAGCATTAGATTTGAATGCAAAAGAAAGGGCAAGAAGATTTGTAACTCGTTCAAATAAAAAAACTCCGGAAGAAATACATGAAATGATTAAACTTCGTGAGTTTTCTTTATTTGAGCCAAGACCCGAATATAATCACGCAACTAATGCTGTATGTATTGTAGGAAGAAGAAGTATTTCCAAAAAATTATTTTTAGATAGAAGATCTTTCCTAAACTCCTATAATTATTTGAAAGACAAAAATGGTGATTATCTGTTAAGTGTTCTGAAACCTGTGGCAGTAGTATGCGGAGGAATAAATCTGGAGTATTATTTTTCAAGAGTTGATAATCAAAAATTAGGAGCAGGTTCAAAATTGCCACATAATGTTTATGGATTGATAGGTGTAGCCAATGGTGCAGAAGGTGATTTAAGATACGGACTTCCGCAACAAATGGTAGAAATACACGACCCCATAAGATTATTGCTCATCGTAGAACATTATCCTGATATAATTTTGAAAACGCTTGAAAAATCAGCAGAAACAAAAGAATGGTTTGACAATCAGTGGATTCATCTGGTAGCACTTCATCCAGATGAATCAAAATTTTATTATTACAATTCTTCAAATTTTGAACCATTAGATATAATTCAAATTGAAAATATTGAAAAAAAAGATATTTCAGAACTTCAAAAAATTTTTGAAATACACTCATCAAACTTACCTGTTTATTTATTAAACTAATCATTATGGAAATCATTCAAATTATTGTTGAAATTATTTTGATACTTTCAATTCTTGGATTTTTTGGAAATTTGTTTTTAAAGGAAGAAAATGAAAATCACTTGTCTCAATTAGCATTTACAGTGGTTTTGATAAACAATATATTGATACTTTCTGCTTTTTTTATCTGGATGTTTATACATTTTGTTCCTTTCAATATCTTTTTATTTAATATCATAAAAAATGAACATTATAGTTTCGGTTTTGATTTGATTTGGGATATAAACACTGTTGTGTTTTTGTTAGTAGGAAATATCATTACATTGATAATAGTATATTTTAGCAGATACTATATGCATCGGGAAAATGGTTACAAAAGATTTTTCAATACTATTTTATTTTTTTATTTAGGTTACACTATTACTGTTCTTGCGGGAAATTTCATAACATTATTTATTGGTTGGGAATTTTTAGGTTTATCATCATTTTTATTAATTGCATTTTATAGAGACAGATATTTGCCTGTAAGAAACGCTGTAAAAGTATTTTCAGTGTATCGTATAGGTGATGTTGGAATGATAATGGCAATGTGGGCATTGCATCATTTAGTAAAAGAAAATTTATTGTTTTATACATTGAACAAAGAAAAATTAGTCATACATTATTTTGAAAATCAAAGTTTGATTGGAACTGCCATAGCATTGTGCTTATTTATAACGGCTATTGGAAAATCTGCACAATTTCCATTTTCATACTGGTTGCCAAGAGCAATGGAAGGACCTACCCCATCATCCGCAATATTTTACGGTTCATTATCTGTTCACATGGGAGTGTTATTATTGATAAGAACCTACTACATTTGGGAAACACAATGGCTTCCGAGAGTTTTGTTTGCATTATTAGGTATTATTACAGCATTGATGGCAAATACAACCGCACGCGTTCAATCATCTGTAAAAACACAAATTGCCTATTCATCTATTGCTCAAATAGGAATCATGTTTATTGAATTAGCATTAGGATTAAAATGGTTAGTACTGATACACTTTGCAAGTAATGCGTTTCTTAGAACTTATCAATTATTGATGTCGCCTTCAATGGTCATTTATTTAATGAGACAACAAGTTTATTATTCAAAGTTAATTGATACTCCCACTAATATATGGAAAGTATTACCAGATAGCATATATAACACTATTTATGTATTATCCCAAAAAGAATACAATTTAGATTTTATTGTTAATCATTACATTTTTGGTACATTTAAAAAAATTGGAAGAATGACTTCTTTCATAACACCATCAACATTGATGATTTACATTTTACCATTATTTGGAATGGGTATATTTTTTTACATTACAAAAGTACATTTTCCCGTATTAATTGAACATTTGCTTCCTGAGATATTTGCATTGATTGCAGTGATATTGAGTATGCGGGCATTTTCAGAAAGAATGAATCCATTGTTTGTGATTTATTTAATAATATCAAGTCAATTATTTGTATTACTTGCTATATCATATAATGAAAAATTTGAAATGTTTGATTCTCTTTTATATTTATCAGGGATTATTTTGGGAGGAATAATTTCTGTTTACACTTTGATTAAATTAAAATCTAAAGAAGAAAACTATTTTGACTTAAATAAGTATTATGGTCATGTGTATGAACATAGATTTTTAGCATTTATATTTTTATTTGGAATCATTTGTATGATAGGATTTCCTGCAACACCAACATTTATTGGAGAAGATGTGATTTTAGAGCATATTCATTCATACCAGTTTCCATTAGCGTTTTTGATAGCATTAAATTTAATTATTATAGGAATAACTGGTATTAAAATATATGCTCGATTGTTTTTAGGACCACATTGTAAGCCCACACACGAAATTGCAATTAAATCAGCGTAGATTTTTTTAATCAAAATATTTTTCTTAAATTTGTAAGAAAAAAATATTGTGTTTTTCAGTTTAAAAACTAAAAGTATGAAAAACTTTATATTAATTAAAAGTCATTCATCAAAAAATAATTTTTTAAATTTTTCATTTACAAGTGAATTTCTTTTTAATGTATTTGAGAAATTTTATATTACCTTAATAATGACTATGCTTTTAAATCAATCAGCAAATTCACAAGCAAATGTTTATCATCCTTTTCCTGAAAGTAATGCTGTTTGGATACACAATTGCGGTGGTATTTCGCAAAATTGTTATTGTAATTGTGCTGGCTCAGGAAATTGCCATTTTGGTATGAGTATTGCTGATTCTCTAAACGGAGATACTGTTATTAATTCTAAAATCTTTAAGAAAATTTATACAGCTTATACTAGAGTAGATTATTATTTTGGACCTACAAATTGCCCTCCTTGGTGCACACCCTTACCAAAATATACTTCTGTATTCTATTACTACAGAGGTGGAATTAGACAAGATTCATCTTCAAAAAAGGTGTATTTTATTCAAGCAGGAAAAACTATTGATACTCTGTTATATGATTTTAATTTGAATTTAGGAGATACTCTTCATCCAACATATATATGTCCAGCAAATACAAATTATGTTTCATCCATTGACTCCGTTTTGGTTGGTGGAAATTATCACAAAAGATATTGGATAAGTAGTATTAATGGTTTCCCCCCTTCATCATATACAGCATTGATTGAAGGTATTGGGAGCACATTAGGTCTATTTGAAATGTTGTTTCCGCCATTTGAAGCTAATTGTTACCTGACATGTGTAAAAGTAAATTCAAACACCATCTATCCTGATGGTGCATCATGCCCATCAATACCACTTAAAATAAATGAAATAAATTATAACTTATCATTTTCAATTTCACCTAATCCCTTTTCTAATTTTACAACTTTGCATGCAAAAGAAAATTTTAATAATGTTACTCTAAATATTTTCAATGCTTTTGGGCAATTAGTTTCACAAATCAAAAATATCAATGGAAATACAATTAATATTAACCGTAATAATCTACCAGTAGGTTTTTATTTTGCTCAACTTTCTGAAAATAATAAGGTTATCGGAATTACTAAACTTATTATTGTAGATTAATAGTAATTTTGTAAACTGTTCTCAATAATTTGACATAGTATCAAATAAAAAAAGCCCCGCCATTTCTGACAGGGCTTTTATACATCAAATTTTTATTTATTATTACACCGTAGCAAGATATTCTGCTGTGCCTTCGTGAGTTGGTTTCATGGCCTTTTTACCTTCAGTCCAGTTAGCAGGACAAACTTCTCCGTGTTTTTCTACAAATTGCAATGCTTCTAAAGTACGCAAAGTTTCATCAATGTTTCTTCCCAATGGCAAATCATTAATTAATAAATGTCTCACTACTCCATTTTTATCAATGATGTAGGTAGCTCTGTAAGCAATCATTTCAGATGTTGCTACAAAATTTTCATTTTCGTCAATGTAGTATTCTCCATTCAAGCATCCAAAGTTAGCCGCAATGGTTTTGTTAGTATCTGCTACAATTGGATATGTAATTCCTTTAATACCACCTTGTTTTTTATCCATTTGTAACCATCCCCAGTGGCTTTGTTCGGTATCAGTACTACATGCCACTACTTCACAATCTCTTTTTTTGAACTCTTCTAATTTTTCTTGAAATGCCCATAGTTCAGTAGGACAAACAAATGTAAAATCTTTTGGATAAAAGAAAAATACCACATACTTTTTACCAAGATATTGGTCTAATGAAAAATCATTTACAATGTCCTTTCCATTGATAACTGCTGCTGCTTTGAAACTTGGTGCTTTTTTTCCTAAAATAGTTGTCATAGTTTTTTAATTTTTATTGGTTAGTGCTGCAAATTTACATCATTTTATTCGTTATGTTTTTTAAATTTTATTTATATTAATATAAATTTTGTTTATTAATTCAACTGACCTTTTCTTTTCTCATCATTTGAATATCATACAATTTTTTGTATTCACCATTTTGACTTAATAACTCTTCACTTGTACCATTCTCAATAATTTTTCCATCTTTCAAAACAATTATTTTATTAGCTAACAAATTAAGTATAGAAATCTTTTGTGAAATAATCATAACCGTTTTATTCTTTAAATCATCTTTGATATTTCTTACAATTTTTTGTTCTGTTTCATTATCAAGTGCTGAAAAAGCATCATCAATCAATAAAATTGGCGTATCTTTAATTAACGCTCTTGCTAATGCTATTCTTTGTCTTTGCCCACCCGATACATTAATGCCTCTTTCGCCTATCATTGTTTGATATTGTTCAGGCCAACTCATTATAGTATCGTGAATATCTACTTTTTTACAAACTTCTATAACTTTTTCAATACTTTCATTTTGTTCAGGAAAAATAATGTTATTAAAAACAGTATCATTAAATAAAAAAGCATCTTGAGGTACATACGCGATATTTTGTCTCAATAAATACAAATTGTGTTCTTTAATAGATTTATCATCAATCATTATTTTACCAGTATCAGCATCATAAAACCTCAGTAATAGTTGAAATATAGTACTTTTTCCACATCCTACTCTTCCTGTAATTCCAAGCACCTCATTTTTATTCACTTCAAAAGAAATATCCGAAAGTGCTTTGATGTTACTCTCTTTATAAGTAAATGAAACATTCTCAAATTTTATCCTTCCCTGAATTGGATAAATTTCATTTGTTGGAGAAACAATTTTTGGCTGAATAGATAATAATTGATTTATTCTTTCCTGCGATGCTGATGCTCTTTGTATTAAAGCACTTACCCAACCTAATGCTGTAAATGGCCATGTTAAACGATACACATACATTACAAACTCTGTGATATTACCCGGTTCAATTTTACCTTTACTTAATAAAATACTTCCTACCCAAACAGTTACAATAATTCCAGTGCCTACCATAATCGTCATCAATGGTTGAAACAATGCTTCGGTTTTTCCTAACTTTACAAATTGTTCAGAATACTCTTCATTAATAGCAGATAATTTGTTATCAAAAAATTTTTCTTTATCATGAATTTTAATCAACCTAATAGATGAAATACTTTCTTGCACAAAAGATGTAATATCGGATAATTTTTTTTGAACTGATGTGCTCAAAACATTAATTTTATTACTTAACTTAAAAATTGCCCACGAAAACAAAGGTAATGGAAGCAATACAAGAATACTAAGTAATAAATTGACATGAATCATAAAAGAAACAACTGAAATTAAAGTTACAATCACATTTGTCAAATACATAATTGCTGGACCAGTAAACATTCGTACTCTACCAACATCTTCACTGATTTTATTCATTAAATCACCAACACTTTGCATCTTCAAAAATTCTTTATCCATTTTTTGTAAATGCTTATAAATTTCATTCTTTTGGTCATATTCAATATGCCTACTTGAAACAATAATTGTCTGTCTCATTAAAAACATAAAAACGCCACTAATAATTGATAATCCAAGTAAGTAAAATAGAAAAAATAAAAACTGTTGTTTTTCAAAAGTATGCTGATGAATACCTAAAACTATTTCATTAGTTGCTTTTCTTACAATGACTGCCTGATAGTTTGCAAAAATAGATGATAAACTAACAAATATTATTCCTGATAAATAATACCATTTATATTTTACAAAATATTTGGTAAGATGTTTCAAATTTTTCATCGGGCAAATGTAGTATTTATATAAGATAAATACATCCTTTGATGATACTTCTTTCAACATTAACAATAATTATCAGACACTATGCCAAGTGCTGAAAATTATTTTTTTTACTTTTGCCCCTCAAAATTGTTTTATGATAAAGAAATCATTGTTCATCTTAAATTTTATTTTTCCATTCATCATATACTCACAAATTCAACCCGCTCATTTTACATTTACTGCAAAAAAAATTTCTGATAATGAATATAAAATTATAGCAAATGTAAAAATTGATGAACCATGGCATATTTATTCTATTCATCAAAATCCTGATGATGGTCCAATGCCCACTGCTATTAAATTCAACCCTTCTGATGATTATGAATTAGTAGGTAAATTAGAGCAAAGCAAAGGCATTAAAGAAATGGATAAAGTTTTTGGAGTTGAAGTGGAGTATTTTTCAAAGAAAGCAGAAATATGGCAAGTTATTAGAATTAAAAAGAAGGGAAAAATTAAAGTAAGCGGAACTTATGAATATCAAGCGTGTACAGATGAAAAATGTGTATTTCCACCTGCTGAACCTTTTGAAATTATCATAGATGCTTCCTCATCAGAAATTTCTAATTCTGATTCTGAAAAAACTTCAAATTCAACCACAAATTCAACATTAATTGCAAAAGATTCTCCCACCATTCAAGAACAACAAAATACATCTATCAAAATTGATACTTCATTACCACCGTCAGCAAATACAAATAATCAAAATAATAATATTGCAACAAATAAAACAAGTGATAAAAAAATTAATAATCTTTCTTTTTGGATGATATTTGTAGAAGGTTTTTTAGGCGGATTAGCCGCCCTCTTTACACCCTGTGTTTTTCCTTTAATTCCAATGAATATCAGTTTTTTTACCAAAAGACACAAAAACCGAAAAAAATCTATTCAAGAAGCCATTACTTATTCAATTAGTATTATTTTAATTTACTTATTGTTAGGTATTTTTGTAACATTGATATTTGGTGCCAGTGCCTTGAATGATTTATCAACAAATGTATGGTTTAATCTTGCATTCTTTGTTTTGTTACTCATTTTTGGATTTTCATTTTTAGGAGCATTTGAAATTAACATGCCTTCATCTGTTGTAAATAAAATGGATAGTTTAAGTAATAAAGGTGGATTTTTAGGAATTTTCTTTATGGCATTTACATTAGCATTAGTTTCATTTTCCTGCACAGGCCCTATTGTTGGAACATTATTAGTTCAAACTGCCGCCACTGGTGAGATATTAGGACCATCTATTGGAATGTTTGGTTTTTCCTTAGCATTAGCTTTACCATTTGGATTATTTGCCGCATTTCCTTCATGGATGAAATCCTTACCAAAATCTGACAGTTGGTTAAATGCTGTAAAGGTTACGCTGGGTTTTATTGAAATTGCATTAGCTCTCAAATTTGCTTCAAATGCTGACCTTGTAGTGCAAGCAGGCATTCTTACTCGCGAAGTATTTTTATCTTTGTGGATAGCTATTTTTGCTTTACTAACTTTTTATTTACTTGGATTTTTCAAAACTCATCATGATGGAGATTTAAAATTTTTATCTGTTACTCGTTTAATGATTGCTACTCTTTCATTGAGTTTTACTTTATATATGTTACCCGGACTATGGGGAGCACCTTTGAATTTAATCAGCGGTATTTTACCCCCACTTGAATATTCTGAATCACCACACGGATTTATGAACAATGTTACTTCTTATTCTGATAATAATCATTCCAACCTACCTAATGGAGCAGAAATTAATAAACACGGCATTATTCATTTCAAAAATAATTATGAAAAAGCATTAGAATACGCCAAAAAAACTAATAAACCCCTGATGATAGATTTTACAGGACACGCCTGTGCAAATTGCAGAAAAACAGAAGATTTTATCTGGCCTGATGAAATTGTGAAAAATATTTTAAACAATGAAGTAGTATTGGTATCTCTCTATGTTGATGATAAAAGAGATTTGCCAGAAAACGAACATTTTGAAGCAGAATGGTACGGAAGAAAAAGAAAAATTACAACTATTGGAGACAAATACAAATATATGGAAGAAACCAGATACGGCCAAAGCACACAACCATTATACATTTTATTAGATCACAACGAAAATTTATTAAATGATGTTCGCGGATACAATCCAGATAAAGAAGAGTATATAAAATGGTTATCAGAAGGCATAAAAAAATTCAAAGAGAAAAACAAAACTAATTAGTTTTGAGTTTTTAGTGTTTAATTTTTAGTTATTCCTTACGCCGATTTAGCTAATGGCGTATCGCTATAAGCCCTTACAAGTCCTGTTTTAGTTATTCCATGCTCTCATTATTTTCAAAGAATCACTAAATTGATAAAAATAGCATTTAGAAAAAATCTTTTTCTTTCCTGACAATTATCATAAAAATTTTTTTCATTGATAAAAGATAAATTACTTACATTTGCCGCCCAAAATTAAATCAATGGCACAAGTAGGTAAAATAACACAAGTCATCGGTCCCGTTGTGGATGTTAGATTTGACACACAAAACGGATCTCTACCAAAGATATTAGAAGCACTTGAAATTACTCGTTCAAATGGACAAAAACTAATCTTAGAAGTACAACAACATATTGGTGAAGATACAGTTCGTGCTATCGCTATGGATAGTACCGACGGGCTTTACAGAGGAATGGATGTTACCGCATTAGGAAGCGGAATTAAAATGCCTGTTGGTAAACAAATTCGTGGTCGTCTTTTTAATGTTGTTGGTGAAACAATTGATGGAATTAATACATTAGATAACAAAAACGGTAGAGTAATTCACCAACCTGCTCCAAAATTTGAAGAGCTTTCTACTTCAACAGAAGTTCTTTATACAGGTATTAAAGTTATTGATCTTATTGAACCCTACGCAAAAGGTGGTAAAATTGGATTATTTGGAGGTGCTGGTGTTGGAAAAACAGTGCTTATTCAGGAGTTAATCAATAATATCGCCAAAGGATATTCAGGATATTCAGTATTTGCTGGTGTTGGAGAAAGATCTCGTGAAGGTAATGATTTATTAAGAGAAATGATTGAAGCTAATATCGTAAAGTATGGTGAAGCATTCAAATCTTCTTTACATTCAGGTAAATGGGATTTATCAAAAGTTGATTTATCTGAATTAGAAAAATCTCAGGCAACATTTGTTTTTGGTCAGATGAATGAACCACCTGGAGCACGTGCTCGTGTTGCTTTATCTGGTCTTACATTAGCTGAGTACTTCCGCGATGGTGAAGGCGAAGGACAAGGTAAAGACATCTTATTTTTCATTGACAATATTTTCCGTTTTACACAAGCTGGTTCAGAAGTATCTGCATTATTAGGCCGTATGCCAAGTGCAGTAGGTTACCAACCAACCCTTGCTACTGAAATGGGTGCTATGCAAGAAAGAATTACCTCTACTAAAAATGGCTCTATTACTTCCGTTCAGGCCGTTTATGTTCCTGCTGACGACCTTACAGACCCTGCACCAGCTACAACTTTTGCTCACCTTGATGCGACTACAGTTTTAAGCAGAAAAATTGCAGAGTTAGGAATTTATCCTGCAGTGGATCCATTAGATTCTACATCCAGAATTTTGAATCCTGCAATTGTTGGTGAAGCTCATTACAAATGTGCTCAAAGAGTAAAAGGAATTTTACAAAGATATAAAGAATTACAAGATATTATTGCTATTTTAGGTATGGATGAATTAAGCGAAGAAGATAAGTTAGTGGTACATCGCGCTCGTCGTGTTCAAAGATTTTTATCACAACCCTTCCATGTTGCTGAACAATTTACTGGAATAAAAGGTGTATTCGTTAATATAGAAGATACTATCCGTGGATTTAATATGATTATGGATGGAGAAGTAGATGAATATCCAGAAGCCGCTTTCAATTTAGTAGGTACTATAGAAGAAGCCATTGAAAAGGGCAAGAAAATGCTTGCAGAATCTAAATAATTGATATGTTAAATTTAGAGATATTATCACCAACAAAAAAAATTTACGAAGGACAAATTTCATCTATTGTTCTTCCTGGTGATTTAGGTTCTTTTGGAATATTGCCTAACCACGCCCCTATTATTTCAACCTTATCAAAAGGAAAAATAATTTGGGAAGCTAATAATAAAAAGGAAGAATTAGAAATAAATGGAGGTGTAGTAGAAGTCATAAACAATAAAGTTTCTGTTTTGGTAAAATAATTTTATCAAAAATTACTTTGTTCGTATTTTTTAAATTGAATTTTGTTTTTTCGTTTTTTTTTACTTATTTTTGCACCAAATTTATATTTATGTTAAGAAAAAATTTATTTACAAAGATTGTTATTCTATTTTCATTTTTTAATTTTTCTCAAAAAATAATTGCTCAATGTACTACAACTACAGTAAACATTGACTTTGCAGGAGCACAAGCTAATGGGTGCTGTAATGTTTGTGGAAATGATTACAGGTGTTACACAAATGGTAGTGCTTCTGCCTGCACCTTTGGAGCATCGTTTAGTAATACATTTGTTGACCCTGTTCCTGCTGGTAATATAGTTGTTTCTGCACAAGTTAATTATTACTATAGTGGTTGTAGTGGAGGAGCAGGTACAATGGCAACTTCAATCAATGGTATTCCAATAGGAAATGCAAACTTTTCTACTTCAAACTGTACTTGCGGTGCTTGTTATTTATCATCTACACCCAATACTCCTTTTAATTGTGGCATGCCTTCATACAACTATGGTGGAAATAATACAGTTTCAGGAAATGTAAGTGGTACTGAATGTATTGACAGAATTGAAGTGGTTTTGTGTTATCGCCCGTCAACACCTAATCCTGGTACTGCCTCATCGAATTCTACAACAATATGTTCAGGACAATCTGTAAATCTTACTTTAACTGGTTATCAAACAGGAGGAAGTATACAATGGCAATCTGCTCCTACAAGCGGTGGGCCATGGACAAATATACCCGGTGCTACTTCTGCAAGTTATAGTTCGGGTGCTCTCACATCTAATACTTGCTTTAGAGCACAAATTACATGCGGAGGTGTTGCATTTTCAAATGTAGTTTGCATTACAGTTAATCCATTACCAAGTGTATCTGTTAGTAATGCTACCATTTGTGCAGGACAAAGTACTACGCTTACCAGTGTCGTAAATCCAGTTGGTGGATCTTACAACTGGACACCAGGTGGTTTCACTACTTCCAGTATTGTGGTTTCTCCAGCTTCTACTCAAGTTTATAATCTTACTTACACTGACCCTAATGGTTGCTCTGCAAGCGCTAGTGGGACTGTTTATGTTAATTCTTCACCAAACATAACTGTTAACAACGCCGTGATTTGTGCTGGTGGTTCAGCTACTCTTACTGCTAACGGTACACCAAGCGGTGGTTCATACTCGTGGAATACAGGTGCAACTACTAACTCAATTGTTGTTTCACCTCCTTCAAATACTTCTTATACCGTTACATACACAGATGGAAGCGGTTGTTCTGCCTCTGCAGTTGCTAATGTTACCGTTAATCCTATTCCTGCAGTATCTGTAAATAATGCAACTATATGTGGTGCAGGTAGTGCTACTTTAACTTCCACAGTTAATCCAACAGGTGGTACTTATTTATGGTCGCCAGGTGGTATGAACACTTCTTCTGTTGTGGTTTCTCCTGCTTCTACTACAAATTACACACTATTATATACCTCTCCTGCTGGTTGTACAAATACAGCAGTTGGCATAGTAAATGTAAGCAGTTTGCCTACTGTTGCTGTCAACAATGCTACACTATGTTCTGCTCCGGGTGCAAGTGTTGTACTTACCGCCACTGTTAGTCCGTCGGGTGGAACATATACATGGACACCAATTGGAGGTGGAGGACCAATTGTGGTTGTTTCACCAACATCAACAACCAGTTACACTGTAACATATACAGAACCAGGTGGATGTTCTGCTTCAGCAGTATCATGGGTAACAGTACTTCCAGGATTTAGTTTTGCTGATTTTACTTATCCAAATCATCCATGTGTAGATAATCAGCCCTATACCTTTTCCGCAACAGTAAGTGGTAGCGGACCTTATGCCTATCAATGGTATTTCGGAAATGGCTCATCACCTTCTACCGCAACTACACCTTCTGCTTCTGTCAATTATTCTTATAGCGGAATTAAATATGTAAGTTTGGTTGTAAATAATATCTCATCTGGTTGTAAAGATTCTATTGTTCATCAGGTAACGATTGAAGATTTGCCTTTTGTGAATTTCTCTTCAACCTCACCAAATTGTGTAAGTGATACTGTTTATTTTTCAAATTACTCATGGATTGGAGGAAGTGCTACCATTGCCTCATGGTATTGGGACTTTGGAGATGGAAATAATTCTACTGCCTATCAACCATCTCATTTATATGCAAGTGGCGGAACATATACAGTTTATCTAGTAGCAACATCCGATTGGGGCTGTGATGATACATTGTACAAAGTTGTAAATGTGTCTCCTTTAACTGTGCCTGGTTCTGTTGTAGGAAATAATACTGTTTGTGCTGTTAGCAACACAGGAACAGTAAATTTAACCGGAAACAATGGAAATGTAATATCATGGATGTATTCTACTGATAATGGTATAACATGGTTACCAATTGTAAATACCAATACATCCTATGTTTACACAAATCTTGCTCAAACCACTCAATTTGGAGCCGTAGTACAAAGTGGTTCATGTCCAAGTGCTACAACTTCTCCAAATGCTACAATTACTGTAGATGCTGCTTCTAATGCAGGTATTATCAGAAGAGATACATTAGTTTGCTTCCCACTCAATCAAGGAACATTAACTTTAACAAATTATACAGGTACTATTCTTGGATGGTATAGTTCAACAGATAACGGCGTGACATGGACTTCGCTTGGAAACACATCTTCAACTTATACTTTCGCTAATTTAACAGACACTACTCAGTTTTCTGTTATAGTCCAAAACGGTATTTGTCCCCCAGATACTTCAAACGCTCCATACACAACAGTTTGGGTTCGTTATTTCAATGGCGCTAAAGTTGTCCCATCACCAGATACTACCATAAGTATAGGATTTTCAGTTCAAGTTACAGCAGGGGGTGGTTTATTATATTCATGGACACCAAACTATAATATCTCTGATACTACTGTCAATAATCCATTTGTTTGGCCTACAAAAGACACCACCTATATTGTTTATGTACAAGACAACTATGGTTGTGTAGATACTGCTTCAGTTAAAATCTTTGTATTAAAAGATTATAAATTGATAATTGCTAATACAATGACCCCAAATGGAGATAATTACAATGATTTCTTCTGGATTGGTATGATAGAATATTACCCGAATAATGAAGTTACAGTATTTAATCGTTATGGTCAGGTAATATTCAATGGTAAAAATTACGATAATAAAAAAGTATACTGGGATGGAACTTATCAAGGAAATAAAGTTCCCGATGGTGCTTATTACTATGTCATAAAGTTTACAGACAGTAATGTGATATTTAAGGGAAGTATCAATGTGATAAGTAGCCATTAGAAGTGAATAGTGAATAGTGAATAGTGAAAATTTTGTAGAGGCAATCTATGAATTACTTTTACAAAAAATTCCTAATGGATGACTGATTATAGTGAAAATGTGAAGTTGTTCATTTTATTAAAAATTGAATATTGAGTTTTTGTATTGAATTTTAGTAATTTTATTGGCAAATTTTGTAGAAATCATTCATCAGAGATGTAAATTTTTGTTTGAAAAAGACAATTAAATACATCTGATTCTTTTGAAAAGAATGAAATTGACTAATATCTTATTTAAATCAAAAACAAAAAATGACTAAAATATTTTTACTTTCTGATACGCATTCTCATTGGAATGATGAATGGAATAAGTATATTGAAAATGCTGATGAAATATGGCACGCAGGAGATATTGGCAATGAACGTGTTTTACTAAAAATAAAGCAAATTGCTATAGACAAACCTGTGCGTGCTGTATATGGTAATATAGATGGTCATACTATCCGCATTCAAACAAAAGAGTATTTATCATTTCAATTAGAAGGATTAGCTATTTTAATCATTCACATTGCAGGAAGTTTTGGAAAGTATAATCAAAAAACAAAAGAATTAATATCTGTATATCGTCCTGATATTTTAGTTTGTGGACATTCACATATTTTGAAAATAAAATGGGATGAGAATTATCATTTATGGTACATCAATCCTGGAGCGGCAGGCATTTATGGATTTCACAAAGTTTCAACCGCACTATTCTTTGAATTAAATGATAAAAGAATACAAAACTTAAAAGTGATAGAATGGAAAAAAACAAGTAATGAATGAATTAAATTTTGTTCTTATTCAGCTTTATTAACCATAACAACTCAAGGTACCATGTGTAAATATTTTCACTTTTGCCTTTCTTCCCATATAGAAGCAAGATGAACAATGGTTTGTACTGCTTTTTGCATATCCTGAACACTCACCCATTCTTGTTTGCTGTGAAATGCGTGTTCCCCTGCAAATATATTTGGACAAGGCAAACCCATAAATGATAATCTTGAACCATCAGTTCCACCTCTCACCGAACTTAATACTGGTGTTAATCCCGATCTCTTTATGGCTTCTACTGCATAATCTACTACATAAGGAAATTGATCTAAAACCTTTTTCATATTTCGGTATTGTTCTTTTATTGTAACTTTTGCTGATGATTTAGGATATTTGCTTATCACATTATCAACAATGGTTTTTAAGATATTTCCCATTTCTGCAAGTGTTTCATCATCAAATGCACGAAGTATAAAATGAATTTCAGTTTTTTCAATATTTCCATTGATAGCAGTAGGATGGATAAAAGGTTGTTTTTTTTCAGTAGTTTCAGGTGCTTTATCTTTTGGTAATTGTGATATTATTTCTGATGCAATTTTTAAGCCGTTTTCCATTTTATCTTTTGCTAAACCAGGATGTGTTGAATAACCCTGAATCTCAACAACAGCGGCATCTGCACTAAAAGTTTCATTTTCTATATGTCCAAGTGTTTCGCCATCTATAGTATAACCAAATTGTGCATTAAGTTTAGATAAATTGACTTTTTCAGTACCACGACCAACCTCTTCATCAGGAGTAAATAATACTTTAATAGTACCGTGTTTGATTTCAGGATGTTTGATTAAAAAATGCATAGCATCCATTATTTCTGCAACACCTGCTTTATTATCTGCACCTAAAAGTGTAGTGCCACTTGCAGTAATAATATCATTACCTATTTGATTTAATAACTCAGGATGATTTTTTGGAGATATAATTTGTGAAGGATCATCGGGTAAAACTATATCCTGACCTTGATAATTCTTATGAATAATGGGTTTTACATTTTTTCCGGAACAATCAGGTGATGTATCCATGTGGGCACAAAAGAAAATAACAGGGACTTGTTTACTTGTATTAGCAGGCAATTCAGCATAGACATAACCATTTTCATCCATTTCAACATTTTTCATTCCCATTTCATTCAGTTCATTTACAAGCACTCGGGCAAGGTCTTTTTGTTTTTCAGTTGAAGGAAATGAAGTGCTGTTGGGATCAGATTGTGTATCAATTTTTGCATAACGAATAAATCTTTCTGTAACAGTATAAGAATATGCTTCAAATTTTTTTTGAATGTCTGACATAATTTTTTTGCTGCAAAGATGAGATAAAAAATGGTAAAAATAGCATTAAAAAATTTTTTGTTAAAAATTTTGAAAATTCATTTAAATTTATTTACCTTTGCATAAAAATTAAAGATATGAAAACAATCATTTTTAATTCGGGCAAAATGTGTGATGCACACACACACACACAAGAAAATTTACAATTCAGATGGTTATGGCTCTGAAATCATTGATAACAGGGCTTTTCAGCAAGATGGTATTTTTACCAAATGTTTTTCTCGTCGGTTGTTTGTTTTTTATTTCTCCAGTAAAATCACAAATTCAAGCAGGATTGGATGCAACACACCCTACTGTTATTTTAATGAATACAGATAGTAGTTATGTACAGTATCAACATCAGGGTTGGTTCAAATTTAATTCAGGAAATTTTGTTTCTTCCTCCACCAATGCTGTTAATCTTAAAACAGTTTTATTACCTACTTCCTCAAGAATTATTGCCTATGATACTGTTTTTGTCAATATTATAAATTTATACGATTCTACTTTAAATCTTATTGCCACTGATACCATCAAACATTACTGGGATACCATCAATTTACAAACTAATCTAATTCAGAAGGCGAATTATTATATTCAAGTATTGGCAAACTACCCTTGTGAAAGTTGTACATACAACAATGAGCCCATTGCGTACAAATTATCTTTAATTGGAAATCCTCCAGAAGTTTTATGTGAAAAACCTTCTTGTGCCTTTGCAGGATTTATTGGAGATAACTCTACAACTTGCACTTATCCCTGTCATACAAATTCATTAACAAGTGTTCAAGGACCTTGTCCAAAAGACGAATGTGTATTAGTTTGTGGAACTAGTTTCAGTGTAACATATGGAATAACTTTTTGCGATGATAATATTCCCGATGATCCATCATATATAAATCATTTGCAAACTTATGCAACGAATACAAATACTCCACATGATACTATGTATGTTTGTAATAAAGACAATATCTATGTTGGCCCATTTTACAATTGTGATGGTACTTGGAATTTAATATGTCCATATTCATATACTACAACTATTGGAGGAAATGTAGTTCCAACAATATATGTGAATTTATATAACACGAGTACCGGAACCATTACCAACTTTTCAGTTTCATCATGGCCATTTCAAATACCACCCAACGCTTTACAGCCGGGCATAACTTATTTAGTAGATTTTACTCAATTTTTCACAGGTCCTTTTTGTTACGGATACTCAGGCGAACATCAATCATCATGCTGTATGTTTTTTATTAAATTATCTAATCAGCCCAATGTCAGTGTTGTAAGTAACTCTTGTGCTATTAGTGGTATTGGAACAGTATGTGTAAATTATACTTTCCCTTTTAATGAATCTGATTTGTCTCATGGCGGTGGGGAGCCACCACATTTTGCTAGTTTTTGTGATAAATCTTGTTCTATGATAGACCAAAACGGTAATCCTCTATGGTATTTTTCAGGTTCAATTAATGGCCCAACAGGAAATTATTCTGTAAATGTAAGTTTAAACGATGCATTTTCAGCATCTAATCCAAATGTGCAAGTTTGCTATAATTTACCTCCAGGGACATACACACTTAATGTACAACTGCAAATGCCCGAACCATGCTACTGTAATTTTCAGCAGCAGTTTATTCAAACATTCACTATAAATAATTGTTGCGAAAACACAAAATCATACAATACTACTGTTTATTCTGCTACGCTTGTACCGTATGGAACTCCCGGTGCTACGCCAATATCTCCTGGTGCAGGACCATATTCAGGACTTATCACTCCACCCTTGCCAAATAACAACATAAACAATTTTGTATTTACTATACAAGGTAATCTTGATGTTTCAGCACCTGTAACTTTCAACAAATGCGATATGCTTTTTGCTGATGGTGCTAAAATGAATATCAATTTTCAAAATCAGGGACCAGTTGTTATCAATCAATCTTATTTATATAGTTGTGCTATTTGGCGTGGTATTAAACATTCAAATAATGTACCTTTAATAATTAAAAATTCTGTAATAGAAGATGCCTATATTGCGGTTGATATGATGTCACTTAATAATATCAATTTAAACATTCAAAATTCTGTATTTAATAGAAACTACATTGGATTAAGAATTTTCAACTCTAATACTGCTGGTTTTTTAGTTCAAAATTCTATATTTACTTCCAGAAATATCAACTCAAGTTTATATAATCTCACATTAAGTTCATCATCTCCAAATCCACCAAATTTTAATGTCATTCTTTCTCCAATATTCTTATCTTCGAGACCAGCAGGTGTATTAAAAAATTCAACTGTTTATACTCCATATTCTGGTAAGAGAGGAGAAAATGGTATTTTGATTGTTGGTAATTCTAAAAGTAATGTCAATTCAAGAACAGTCAATGGTATTCAAATATATCCGATAAGAATTGGTATTTTAAGAAACTTTACACCTACCGGCAATACTCCTAATTTTGAAAATGCTACAACTAATCTTTTTGATTATTTGAATCAAGGAGTTACTGTAACCCCAACTGTCATTACAACAGGTGGATTTCCATTATTCTATTTTGGAGCACAGGCAGAGGTTGTTAATTCTCAATTCCAGAATTGTTTTAATACAATTTACTCCAGCAATCCATCTAATGGTGCTGCTTATATTTATGGTGGTTCAACTGCTGTATTTGGTGATAATTCTACTTCTCCTGCTAATTATGCTCTGCGATTTGCTAACATTTTCTCAAACAATTTGTATGGCATTCATTTTAAGAAAGGGCTTACTTCAGGTTATGCTGCCGTTTACAATAATTATTTTACTTCAAATACCAATGGTATCTTTATTGATGAATGGGATGCCTCAAATAGCAACAATGCCTTGATAAATATTACTAATAACAAAGCAGTATCTAACAGATATTTTATCAATACATTTAATAATCAGCAAGTTAATTTAAATATTACCAATAATGATGTAACCGGCAGTAATTATGCAATGTATATTAATGATGTTCTCCCAAACCCTAATCAATCATATAACATTTTAGACAACACAGTTAGAAATTCATACTTTGCAGTTTTTGCAACCAATACTGAAAATATTTTGATAAGTCAAAACCATTTTACTATTCAACCTGCACCTGCTAACTTAAATCCACCTCTTCCATATCAAGCAGTAGTTGATTTAGTAAATACTACCAATGCAAATATCACTTTCAACTGGATGCAGGGGCTACTTCCAACTATGAGTTTAAACAGTAAAATGAGAGGTATTTCTTTAAGTTCGGCAAGTAATAATAAAATATCCTGCAATGTTATCAGAAACCTTGGTAGTTGTGTAACAGTAAACTTGTTCTGCCCATCTGAACTATACAATAATGATCTTGGTAGCCAAACCTTTCCTCAGGCAAGATATGGCTTGCTTGGAATAAATCCATTAACCCTTAATAATATAATCGGCAGAATATGGGGTCCGGGTTCTGCAGTAGGGGCATCTTTTGCCAATGCTAATCAATGGGGCTGGTTAGCCAATCAATATGCTATTAAAGCAATTGAAAATATGGACCCTACATCAACCTTAGTATACTATTACCCCAATACTTCAAGTTCTGATTATCCGATTAATACTAATATACCTAATGTACCTAATAAAATTTTAGCAAATTATCCCTCAAATATCAATTGTGGAAATATCTCTCCTTTGCCGTCAGTATCAGGCGGAAGCATTATTCCTAATGCTTTTCAATGGAGTATTAGTTCTTTACTTCCTAATATGGATAAAATTGTAAGCAGAAATGTTTACAAATTAATCAGAGATAATAATGTGCCTGTTACTTCTACTGTACAACCTATTATCCTGTATGAATCATTGTTCAATACTCCAAGGTTTTACAAAAATGATAGTTTGGTTCAAAAAGGCACTGTCAATCAACAAATGATAACCCTATCAATAGCCGAAGCAGATAATATCAATATACAACCCAAAGATACAGTGGAACTGATTCAAAAACAATTTAATCAAATTTATTACAAGTATCTAACAGACAATAATGCTGTTACTGGTTCTGATATTATTAAATTACAAAGCATTGCTACGCTTTGCCCAGAAAGGGCGGGTTTGGCAGTATATCAGGCAAGGGCTTTATTAAAAAAATACGATAGTACTGAATATTATAGTATTTGCGAAGATGTTGTAAATTCAAACAGTAACAGGGTCATTCAAAATGAAAATTTAAATGATGAAATGCCTGCATTAAAAGTAAAAATGTATCCTAATCCTTTAAAAGGTACAGAATGGTATTTTGAAACCAATACAGATGGTATTTTAATAATGTATGATATAACAGGAAGAATTATGCAGGTTATTTATATTAAAGAAGGTCAAAATAAAATAACATCTGAAAACTTAGATCCGGGTGTATATTTACTTAAATTAGAAAAATATGGTACCTTCTTATGGTCATCTCCAATTATCAAAGAGTAAAATAATTTACTATGAAAAAGTGGATAATAACTGGGATTTTTGGAGTAGTGATTAGTTACTTACCAGCACAGGTTTATACCAATCTGGTAAGAAATCCTAGTTTTGAAGAATTACAAGTACCACCTCCCCCAATGTTTTATCCATTATATTCTCAAGTAGATACTACAAACCCTTGTCCTGTTAATATTGCACAAGTAATTAAATGCAAATACTGGTTTAACCCAACTTATGCTTCTCCTGATTATTGGAATTGTAATTTTCAGCAAGTAAAAGTCGGACACAGTGGTAAGGGATATATGGGAATTGTAACATATTGGATTGATGGGTATTGGGACACCTTAGGTGATTTTGCTTATAGAGAGTATATTAAATCAAGATTAAAAGAAAAACTTAAAAAAGATACTTATTACTGTGTTACCTTTTATACCAGAACTTCTATAGGTTGGAGCAGCCATTTTGCAAACAATTTAGGGTTTTATTTCAGCAATGATTCTTTTGTTAAAAACTTTCATTATCCTCCTTATTACGCCTATGAAGAATTTGATATGTTCAATTATATTCAAACAGATTATTTTTATGCTCATCCGCAAATCATTAAAGATGATACCACTTGGTTCTCTAACTTATATGACTCCACTAACTGGACTAAAATACAGGTGGTATGGCTACCAAAAGGTGGTGAAGAATTTATTACAATAGGCAATTTCAAAAATAACAACCAAACTGATACCGCATGTGTTGGTAATCCAACACCCGGTTATCCTCAATGGTACGCCATTGCCTGCAATAGAAATCAATATAATTCTTCAAACATAGGTTCATGGGGAGCAAGAACTTATATGCTAATAGATGATGTCAGTGTTATAGAAATTCATCCTGCAAAAGCAAGTCATCAAAAAGAATATGTTATTTGCCCAGGTACCAGTATCACTCTCGGCACAGATAGTACCGAAGACAGTGAATACTACTGGTACCCTACCTCTTTTTTGAGTTGCACAAACTGTCCCAGACCTGTTGCTTCTCCCACATCCTCCATAACCTATTACCTCACCAAAAAACAATGCTCTGCCACCACCACGGATTTTGTCAAAATCATCGTTGAAAACCAACCTCAATTCTTAGATATACCTTCATCTGCTAAAATTTGTGCTAACGATACTTTTTCTTTCAAATTGAAAGATACTTTATACTCAATATCCTGGGAATCGCAAAATTATACCTTCATTGACAGTAATAATATCTGGCATGCTTTTCCACCTTACAATGAAACATATATCTTTACTCAACAATGGGAATGTAATAAAAATGAAATCAAAAAAGATACTATCCATATATCAGTTGATGATTGTAATGAAATAGATGAAATACCTAATGTATTTACTCCAAACAATGATGGTGTAAACGATACTTGGCATATCAACTGGAAAAATACAAAAGGTATTAAAGATTTTATTGTAGAAATTTATGACAGGTGGGGATTAAAGGTATATGAAAACAATAATCCATTATTTGAATGGAATGGTAAAAAGTGTGGCCAGAAAAAAATTGAAATGCTCAATGATGAATGTGTAACAGGAACATATTACTATCTAATTAAATACAGAATAGGAAAAGCAGAAAGGGAATTTAAAGGGTATATTAGTTTGTTGAGATAAGAAGTTTATCTTACTTCAAATTCAACAACTTTTTTGCTTCTTCAATGCTAATATGCATATTGCATTTGAATGCTAATATTGAGTAAAAATATTTACTATGAAAAAGTGGATAATAACTGGGGTTTTTGGGGTACTGGTAAGTTACTTACCAGCACAGGTTTATACCAATCTGGTAAGAAATCCCAGTTTTGAAGTAACATGGGTACCGCCTGTTTATTATCCTTTATATTCCCCGGCTGATTCTGCTAATCCATGCCCAACTTCATATATTCAAGCTATTAAATGTAAGCATTGGTTTAGCCCAACATACTCTTCTCCTGATTACTTTAATTGTGACCTTCAACAAGTAAAGGTTGGACATAGTGGTAAAGGATATATGGGGATTATAGCATATTTGATTGATGGATATTGGGACACCTTGGGTGATTATGCTTATAGAGAATACATTAAAACAAGATTAAAAGAAAAACTTAAAAATGATACTTATTATTGTGTAACTTTTTATACTAGAACTAGTATTGGGATTAGCAGTCATTTTGCAAATAATTTAGGGTTTTATTTCAGCAATGATTCTTTCGTTAAAAACTTTCATTACCCTCCTTACTATGCTTCTGAAGTAAAAGATATGTTCAATTATATTCAAACAGATTATTTTTATGCTCATCCGCAAATCATTAAAGATGATACCACTTGGTTCTCTAACTTATATGACTCCACTAACTGGACTAAAATACAGGTGGTATGGCTACCAAAAGGTGGTGAAGAATTTATTACAATAGGCAATTTCAAAAATAACAACCAAACTGATACCGCATGTGTTGGTAATCCAACACCCGGTTATCCTCAATGGTACGCCATTGCCTGCAATAGAAATCAATATAATTCTTCAAACATAGGTTCATGGGGAGCAAGAACTTATATGCTAATAGATGATGTCAGTGTTATAGAAATTCATCCTGCAAAAGCAAGTCATCAAAAAGAATATGTTATTTGCCCAGGTACCAGTATCACTCTCGGCACAGATAGTACCGAAGACAGTGAATACTACTGGTACCCTACCTCTTTTTTGAGTTGCACAAACTGTCCCAGACCTGTTGCTTCTCCCACATCCTCCATAACCTATTACCTCACCAAAAAACAATGCTCTGCCACCACCACGGATTTTGTCAAAATCATCGTTGAAAACCAACCTCAATTCTTAGATATACCTTCATCTGCTAAAATTTGTGCTAACGATACTTTTTCTTTCAAATTGAAAGATACTTTATACTCAATATCCTGGGAATCGCAAAATTATACCTTCATTGACAGTAATAATATCTGGCATGCTTTTCCACCTTACAATGAAACATATATCTTTACTCAACAATGGGAATGTAATAAAAATGAAATCAAAAAAGATACTATCCATATATCAGTTGATGATTGTAATGAAATAGATGAAATACCTAATGTATTTACTCCAAACAATGATGGTGTAAACGATACTTGGCATATCAACTGGAAAAATACAAAAGGTATTAAAGATTTTATTGTAGAAATTTATGACAGGTGGGGATTAAAGGTATATGAAAACAATAATCCATTATTTGAATGGAATGGTAAAAAGTGTGGCCAGAAAAAAATTGAAATGCTCAATGATGAATGTGTAACAGGAACATATTACTATCTAATTAAATACAGAATAGGAAAAGCAGAAAGGGAATTTAAAGGGTATATTAGTTTGTTGAGATAAGAAGTTTTTTTACTTCAAATTCAACAACTTTTTTGCTTCTTCAATGCTGATGCGGTCGTTGCCTTTGAATGCCACAATAAAGGCATCTTTATATCCATTGTTCCTTAATTCATTTAAATGCTTGGTTGCTTCATCCATTGTGGAAAATTTTCCTGATGTATATTTAATCAAACTGCCTGATAAATAATTCCAAATATCCGTAAGTGGTTTTTCTGGCTTAATATCTAATGGTTTATCACTTACTTTGAACTGTACTCTAAAAACTATTTCCTGATTATTTTTATCTTCATCGGTATTGTTATTGTTTGAGTTTGAGTTTGAGTTTGAGTTGGAGTTGGTATTGTTATTAGAATTAGTAGTATCGGTGGTATCTTTATTATTTTCATCTTTCACATCGGGTAAAATACCTGCAAGTATATTTTCATTTTGTAATGGTGGTAAATTTTCTATTTCATCATCAAATGTAATTTTTTTACCTTCCACTTCTGCTTTGTATTTTCTCACAGCATTAAAAATACAGGCAGCAATGTATTTTTGTCCAAGTTCTGAACCTAAAAATTTTTCTTCATTAAGATTTGTCAAATATCCAATTTCTGTAAGAATGCTTGGCATTGAAGTACGCCATAATACCCAAATACTTTGTCTGTGAACACCTTTATCAATTCTTCCTGCTTTGGTTTTATATTCCTGCTGTATTTTCATTGCTAATTTCGCACTTTGCAAAACATAAGCCGATGTATAATTACTCATAATAATGTAACTCTCTTCACTCTCAGGGTCAAAACCTTGGTATTTTTGTTTGTAATTATCTTCTAATAAAATGGGAGCATTTTCTCGCATCGCCACTGTCATTTTTCCTTTTTCATTTTTAATACCCATCACATAAGTTTCTGACCCAAAAGGTTCTGGATTGGGAACTTCTACATTTACTAATTTTCCTCTTGAGTTTTTTATTTTTTTCGGACGCATTTTACCTGTTTTAGGATCTTTTATCATCAAGGGTTTTCCAGATGCGTTACAGTGAATAGAAATAAATAAATCGGCTTTTGCACGGTTAGCAATTTGTGCTCGTTCTTCTAATTCTACAAATTCATCCGTTCTACGAGTCATTATTATTTTCACTTCGGGCAGATATTTTTTAAATAATTCTTCTAATTTTAATGCCACTGCAAGTGAAATATCTTTTTCTTTGAAATTGGTACCATTCGTGCCTGGGTCTTTACCTCCATGCCCAGCATCAATTACAATGGTTTTAATAGATGATATGTTATTTTCTTGACAATAAAAATTCATAGCATAAAATAAAAAAACTAAAACAAAGTATTTAGAATATTGAAAAAACATAAAATTTGATAATTTGTATAATTGAATCTATAAGGATATATTTTTTAATTAGTTTTGTCGCCAATAAATTGCGGACAAAATTAAAACAAGTAAAGGATAAATGCCGAATACAAATTTACGAAATATCATCAGTTTAGTGTGGATAATTTTTTTCTCTTTTAAAATTTTTTCACAAGAAACCAGAAAAGACAGCATTTATCTAATAGAACCAGATTCTATTTACAGCAATGAATTATCAGAAGAAATAAAAGCAAGTGCTTTTGATTCAATCATTTTTTTTCCAAAATTAAAAACAACGATTCTATACAAAAAAGCAGAAATTGAAACAAAAAACGAATCAGGAGAAAGTTTAAAATTAACTTCTGGAATTATTGAAATGAATGAAGAAACAAAAGTAGTAACTGCAAAAGGTATTTTGGATAGCACAGGAAAATTGGCAGAAACACCTGTATTTTTAGAAGGTTCAAACAAAATGGAAGCAGAAAAAATTGCTTACAACCTTCAAACCAACAAAGGAAAAATATGGAATGCATATACTACTGAAAGTAATATGATTGTGTATGGCAATGAAATCAAAAAAGATGATAAAGATATTTTGTATCTCAAAAATTTAAAATGTATTCCCTGTGAATATAAAGATGCTCAAACATTTTTTGTAGCAACAAAAGCAAAAGTAATTCCTGATGATAAAATTGTTACTGGTCCTATGTACCTTGAAATTGCTGGCATTCCAACGCCTTTGTTTTTGCCATTTGGTTATTTCCCAAATACTAAAAGAAGTACAAGCGGATTTTTAATGCCTTTTGTAGGGAACTCGCCAACACAAGGATATTTTTTGAAAGACGGTGGATTATATTGGGCTATCAGTGAAAAAATAGATTTGTTTTTACGAGGTGATATTTATACCAATGGCAGTTGGGGTATCAGAGCATTGAGTAATTATTATTTTATTTACAAAGCACAAGGGGCTTTTCAAATAGGATATTCTGAGTATGTATTAGGTGATAAAGATATTTCGTCCAATGTTCCTAAAACAAAGTCATATCAAATAATCTGGAAACATTTTCAGGATAATAAACTTAATCCAACTATTCGCTTTTCTGCAGATGTCAATTACAATGCCAATAAATTCAATCAATACAATGCAATCAATACAGGTCAGTATCTCAACAATGCTTTTTTATCTAATGTTGCTTTTTCAAAGACCTTTCGTTTTGGCGTTATCAGTTTGAATGGCACCCACTCTCAAAATTCGCAAACGCATTATGCCGAAATGAATTTACCACAACTTACTATCAATGTTAATCGCTTTTTTCCATTTAATCCAGATGGCACAAAACCAGGAAATATACTGACAAAATTAGGTATTTCTTATGTTTTAGAATCTCGAGTAAATGTAAAAGGAACTGATACAACTTTATTTGAACAAAAAACTTTTTCAAAAAGAATGCAAACAGGTATTCGTCAAACAATGCCCATCAATACTACATTTAATTTATTTAAGTATATCACTGTTACGCCCGGTATAAATTTATCAATGGTAAGTTATCCAAGAAGTATTCGTAAAAGTTTTCAAAATAATCTAATTAAAACAGATACTATTCAGGGATGGACTAATGGCTTTGATGCAAATGCTAATGTTTCTGTATCCCTCAAAGTATTTACTGATGTCTTTTTCAATAAAGGTAAAATAAAACAATTACGATATATGTTGATTCCAACTTTCAGTTATGTGTATAGGCCGGATTTAGCAAAGAGTTGGGGCTATCAGAAAACATTTTATGATACATCAGGAAGATCATATCATTATTCAATATTTGAAAATACTTTATATGGAGGTCCTGTTATTGGGCAACAAAACATACTTACCTTTAATTTAAATAATAATATTGAAAGTAAAATGAAAGTAAAAACAGATACGGGCATTTCATATAAAAAAATCACCTTGCTTCAAAACCTTGGTATATCCGGAAGTTATAATTTTGCAGCAGATAGTTTTCAATTATCAAACATCACATTTAGTGCAAGAAATAAGTTGTGGAAATTTTTTGACTTTTTAGTAAATGCAACTGCAGACCCTTATTATTTTGATAAAACTTCAAATAGAAGAATCAACAAATACCTTGCAGAGCAGAATGGTCAATTAGTAAGATGGACAAGTTTTAATTTCGCACTAAATGGAGCAATTACATCAAGTGAATTAAAACAATTAATACCTCAAATTCCGCAGTATTCCAACTCTGCCGAGCGAGGCACAAATGCCCCTGATTTGCCATGGAGAATTTCAATTAATTACAACTTAAGTATCAATTTATCTAATCCAAATAATAAAACAATTACGCAAGGTATTTTTACAGGCATTGATTGGAGTATTACTAAAAATTGGAAAATAGGAGCATCTGCAAATTATGATTTAAAAAATAAAAAGTTTGCGTATTCAAGTATTGATTTGAAAAGAGATTTAAAATGCTGGGAAGCAAGTATTCGTTGGGTACCCTTTGGACAGTTAAGAAGTTATATGTTTAGTATAAACTTAAAACACTCAATGCTGAGTGAGTTCAAAATTCCAAGACAAAGACAATGGTTTGATAATTTGTAGTATTTGAAAGATAAATTTTGAAATTGATATTCAGCCACTAATATAACTTTTACCGAGAAGACGCTAAGACGCAAAGTTTAATTAGTTTTGAGTTATGAGTGCCGACGCACATGACGTGCTGACGATATATACATATCAGCATCCCGACATTTATCGTCGGGACAATGACGATATAACTAAACAATACAAATTAAAAACTTAAAATTAAAAATAATTCACTTTTCACTCTTCACTTACCGATGCTTTTGGTCAACATGCTGACCGATAGCGTCAGCATTTTACTTTTTAAACTTTCTTTACTTTTTCTAATACTCTGTGTATTCTTGATAATATTTCGGGAATATCTTGTTTTGAACAAGTGCCAACTGATAATCTAAACCATTCTGATTCTTTATCACTACCAAATGCATAGAACGGCACAAGTGCAATGTTGGCTTCATTCAATAGAAAGTACAAAATATCTTCTGATGTTGAAAAATGTTTACCATCTTCAGTTTTACGATGTTTCAAATTTAATTTTACAGTAAGATACAGGGCAGCTTGTGGTTGAATAACATCAATAGGAAAATTCATTTGATGTAAATGTTTTATACCTGTGTAAAACAATTTTAATCTTTCGTATAATTCAGATTTTTGATGTTGTACAAACTCATCATAAGCAGATGTGTTTGACATAAATTTAGCTGTTGCTACCTGTTCTGCTTTTGGAGCCCAAGCACCTATATGTGTAAGTATAGCACGCATTTTTGCTATAACATCTGATGGTCCAAATGCCCAACCAATTCTAACTCCAGTAGCACTTAAAGATTTTGAAATCCCATCTACAAAAATGGTATATTCTTTCATTGCAGGATTTATACTCACAGGATTGTAATGTTGAAATGGTGAGTATACGAGTTCCCAATACACTTGGTCATACATTATGAACAATGGCTTTAATCCTTCTTGCTTTCTTCTTTGATTTTCTGATAAAACAAGTGAAACAATTTCTTCTAATTGATTTTTTTCAAATACTGTACCTGTTGGATTTTGTGGAGAACATAATGCGATTAAAGATGCTTCTTTAATATATGGTTCAATGTCTTTTGCCAAAGGCATAAAATTATTTTCAGGCGTAGTATGCACTGCAATCGCTTCGGCTCTGCTTAAGTAAGTATAATGATTATTATTCCAAGAAGGTACTGTAAATACAACTTTTTCACCAGGATTTACTATTGTTTGATAAATTGCATAAATAACTGGGCGAGCACCACCTGCTATCAAAATTTCATTTTCGTTATAATCCAAATTAAGTTTTCTTTTTAATAACTTGCTAACTTCCTGACGCAATGGTAAAATACCATCTGCGGGTGGATAATTAGTTTCATTATTTTTATATGCAGCAACAATTTCTTCTTTTAATTTTTCAGGAATAGGAAAAATATTGCTATCAAAATCACCAATAGTAAGGTTATAAATATGAACACCTTTTGATTTTAGTTGATTTATTTCTCCGTTTAATTTGATTATTTCCGAACCAATAATACCTTCTGCAAGAGTTGAAACCCTTGATACTTTTTGTTGAATTGTACTCATAAATATAATTTTCTACCTGGTTTTAATACTGATGTTTTTTTGAGTTTATTTTTTTTGAGAATAACTGATAAAGGCACTCCTGTTTTTCTTGATATTTTAGATAATGTATCTCCTTTTCTCACAATATAAATACCTTTTGTTTTAACTAAATGATGATATTTTTTTGAACGAAGATTATAAGTTTCTTCTGCATCTATTTTAGTTAGAATGAACTTATTTGTTTTTAATTTTTGTTGTTCATAATCAATAATATCTTCTGAATTGATTGGTAATCCCAAACATCTTATTTCAAAATGTAAATGAGGACCAGTTGAACGCCCTGTGCTACCGCCTAATCCAATAATATCACCTGCGTTGACTGTATCATTAGGATTAACAAGAATTTTAGATAAATGTCCATATACTGTTTCTAATCCATTAAAATGACGAATGACTATTACTTGACCATATCCTTTTACCTTTTTATTAGCATAACGCACTACTCCATCAAATGCAGATTTCACACTATCACCTTTTTCTAAATCTATATCAGTTCCGTAATGTGGGCGATACCTTCTCCAACCATAAGAGCTATTTATTTTTCCTGCAAAAGGGATACAAAAGTTTTCATTATTAAAATGAATGATGAGTGTGTCTTTCGTTTGAAATACATCTTTATATTTGTATTGATGAACTACTGAATTGTCAAAATCTTCATAGAGTTGAGCAATTTCATTATTAGATTCACTTTCATCTTCTTCATCAAGAAAAGCAGATGCTTCAGGAGAATTTAGGTTAGATTGAATCAAAGTTTTTTTAGAGGTATCTATTGGAATAAAAATTTCTTCATCTGCACTTTGTGAAAAACAATAAGATGAGAAAAACAAAAAAGCAAATATGGAATAAAAAGTTTTCATTGGGGCGGCAATATAAAAGTTAGTTGATGATATTTCCAAACTTTTTACGAGAAAAATGATGGTATTTTTGTCAGTTCAAATAATTATTTTACCGTTCAAATAATTTTTAGTGAAAAAGAGATAACATACAACCTCAATGACGCAAAGCACGCAAAGATTTTCAATAATTTTGAATTTTGAGTTTTACCGTCATTACGAGCGAAGCGAAGTAATCTCAAAAGTAATATTCACATAACAATTACGAGATTGCTTCGGGCTAAAGCCCTCGCAATGACGAATGTTTTTACATATCATTAGCACTCCAAACTCATAATAACTCAACACTAAAAACTCAAAACTGAAATAGCATTCACTATATTCACTCCATCAATAGCGGCACTTACAATACCTCCTGCATAACCTGCACCTTCTGCACAAGGATATAAATTTTTAATTTGTAAATGCTGAAAAGAATTTTTATCTCTTGGAATACGAACTGGTGACGATGTTCTGCTTTCAGGTGCTACAACTACTGCAGATTCTGTAATAAATCCTTTCATTTTTTTATCAAATTGAATAAATGCTTTTTTCAACGATGAGAAAATATATTCTGGCAAACACTCCTTTAAATTTACTGATGATATCCCTGGTCTATAAGAACAATCCGGCAAAGAAGCACTTGTATTTTCTGAAATAAAATCTGTCAATCGCTGTGCTGGAGCAAACAAATTTTTTCCACCCAGATCAAAACATTTTTGTTCAATACTTTGCTGATAATACATTCCTGCTAATGGATTATTCTTTGCATCCTTTAAAACATTTTCTTTGATACTCACTACAATTCCACTATTTGCAAATGGATTATTTCTTTTGCTTGGCGACCAGCCATTTGTTACAACTTCACTGACATCAGTTGCACATGGGGCAATTATTCCACCTGGACACATACAAAAGGAAAATGCACTAAAATTATTTTCTGTATGCACTAATGTATATCTAGCTGGCGGTAAATATGTTCTTTTATCAAGCAATTCATTATTATTACTACAATGATATTGTATAGTATCTATCCAATCTTGTGGATGCTCAACTCTTACACCTATTGCAAATGGCTTAAATTCAAGATAAATTCCTTTTTGATGTAACATTAAATAAACTGACCTTGCACTGTGCCCCGTTGCTACAATCAAATTTTCACAAGGGATTTCAATAATTTGATTATCCACTAAGTTTTTTACAATAATGGTTTTGATTTTATTTTTGTCATTATTTAAAGTAAAATCAATCCATTGATGTTGAAAGTAAATTTCTCCTCCGTTTTCTATAATTGTTTCTCTAATTTTTTCAATAATGTGTGGTAATTTGTTTGTTCCAATATGCGGATGAGTATCAATTAAAATTTCAGATGAAGCACCAAAATAAACCAGATATTTTAATATAGCATCAACATCACCTCTTTTGTTTGAACGAGTATATAATTTTCCATCACTATAAGTGCCAGCTCCGCCTTCTCCAAAACAATAATTAGAATGCGGATTTACTACTCCTTTTTTAGTAATATTTGCAAGGTCTCGTCTTCTATCTTTTACATTTTTTCCTTGTTCAATAATAACGGGTTTTATACCATACTCTAAACATTTCAATGCGGCAAATAATCCTGCAGGCCCAGCACCAATAATATGTACGACCCGAGACGATTTATTGATATTTTGAAATTTGGGTTGAAATGAAAAAACTTCAGAATCAACTTCAGATTTTGAAACTAAAACTTTTAAGTGATAATAGATATTTTTCTTACGGGCATCAATACTTTTTTTAAGAATTACAAAATGAAAATTTTTTAAACCTGTTTCTTGCTGAATTGTTTCTCTGATATAATTTTCATCAAAAATTTTAAAATACGGAATTATTATGGAAATAATTTTACTCATTTAATTACAGAAAAATATCGGAAAAAATGAAAATTAGTGATTATTTACAAGAGTGCCAATAGCATCGCCTTGAATTATTTTCAGCAAATTCCCTTTTTTATTGATATCAAAAACAATGATGGGCAATTTATTTTCTTTACACAATGTAAATGCTGTCAAATCCATTACCTGTAGTTGTTTTTCATATACTTCATCAAAGGTAATAAATTCGTATTTTACAGCATCTTGATTTTTTTCAGGATCTGAAGAGTAAATACCATCTACTCTTGTGCCTTTAATAATAACATCTGCTTCTATTTCAATGGCTCTGAGCGTTGCGGCTGTATCTGTTGTAAAATATGGATTTCCAGTACCAGCACCAAAGATAACTACTCTGCCTTTTTCCAAGTGCCTAACGGCCCTTCTGCGAATAAATGGTTCACAAATTTGTTCCATTTTAATAGCACTTTGCAAACGAGTAGGAACGCCTATTGATTCTAATGTAGATTGAATAGCCATTGCATTGATTACAGTGGCAAGCATTCCCATATAATCACCCTGAACTCTGTCAATAATGTGATTTTTTTGTGTTTGTACGCCTCTAAAGATATTGCCACCTCCAATTACAATAGCAACTTGACAACCAATGTCGTGAATAGATTTAATTTCATTTGCATATTCTAATAATTTAGTTTCATCAATCCCAAAATTTTTACTTCCCATTAGAGATTCTCCTGATAATTTTAATAGTACTCTTTTGTATTTCATTTGTATATATTTTTTAAATTCATGTTTAAATAAATCTCAATATTTTGATATATTTAAAAAAAAGAGGCAACTGATGTTGCCCCTCTTTCATTTAATTTTTATTATCGTCTTTTTTAGATCTTTTCGCTTTTGGCTTTTGAATATTTACTTTGATTTTATCTTCTTCTTTATCATAATCAATTTCTATTTCATCTCCTTCTAACACATCTCCTTTAATAATTTCCTCTGAAAGCGGATCTTCAATATACTTTTGAATGGCTCTTTTAAGAGGACGAGCACCATAATTTGGGTCAAAACCTTTTTCAATAATATATTCTTTCGCTCTATCAGTAATTTTAAGTGTATAGCCCAATTCTGAAATTCTTTTGAATAATCCTTGTAATTCAATATCTATGATTTTGCTCATATCTTCTTTTTCAAGCGAATTGAAAATAATAACATCATCAACTCTGTTTAGAAATTCAGGTGCAAAAACTTTTTTCAATGCACTTTCAATAACACCTCTGTTATGTTCTTCTACATTTTCTTTTTTTGCTTGAGTTGTAAACCCTACACCTTGACCAAAATCTTTAAGTTGTCTTGCACCTATATTTGAGGTCATTATTATCACAGTGTTTTTGAAATCTATTTTTCTGCCTAAACTATCTGTCAATTGTCCATCATCTAATACTTGTAATAACATATTAAATACATCTGGATGGGCTTTTTCAATTTCATCAAGTAACACAATAGAATAAGGTCTTCTTCTCACTTTTTCGGTAAGTTGTCCGCCTTCTTCATAGCCAACATAACCGGGAGGCGCACCAATTAAGCGAGTAACAGAAAATTTTTCCATATACTCACTCATATCTATTCTAATCAGTGCATCTTCTGAATCAAAAAGATATTTGGCTAATTCTTTTGCTAATTGTGTTTTACCAACT
This sequence comes from Bacteroidia bacterium, assembly GCA_035405785.1. Classification (GTDB taxonomy): domain Bacteria; phylum Bacteroidota; class Bacteroidia; order B-17B0; family Aurantibacillaceae; genus BPGX01. The sequence goes on along the minus strand of DAONJS010000009.1, from coordinate 55,272 downwards.
CCGGTTGGTCCAAGGAAAATAAATGAACCAATAGGTTTATTAGGGTCTTTAAGACCAACTCTGTTTCTTTGAATGGCCTTTACTACCTTTTGAACCGCTTCTTCTTGCCCAATAACTTTACCTTTCAATGCTTCTGCCATTCGGGCTAATTTTTTGTTTTCGGACTCACCTACTCTACTTACAGGTACTCCACTCATCATTGACACAACTTCTGCCACATCTTCTTCTGTTACTTTTACAGGATTATTTTTAGTTTCTTCATCCCATTTTCTTTTTGCTTCTTCTAATTCTGCTAATAAATGTTTTTCAGTATCTCTTAATCTTGCGGCTTCTTCAAACTTTTGAGATTTTACTACCTGATTTTTAATCTCTCTGATTTCTTCAATTTTTTTCTCTAATTCAATAATATTCTGTGGTACATGCTGACTGATATTATTGATATGTACTCTTGCACCTACTTCATCTAATGCATCAATGGCTTTATCTGGTAAAAATCTATCTGTGATATAGCGAGAGGTAAGGGTTACACATGCTTTAATAGCTTCGTCTGTATAAACTACATTATGATGTGCTTCGTATTTACTTTTAATGTTATTTAGAATTTGAATTGTTTCTTCAATAGATGTAGGTTCAATCATTACTTTTTGAAAGCGTCTTTCTAAAGCACCATCTTTTTCAATGTATTGACGATATTCATCTAAAGTTGTTGCTCCAATGCATTGTATTTCACCTCTTGCCAAAGCAGGTTTGAACATATTGCTGGCGTCTAATGAACCACTTGCACCACCCGCACCAATGATGGTATGAATTTCGTCTATGAATAAAATAACATCAGGATTTTTTTCTAATTCGTTCAAAACAGCTTTCATTCTTTCTTCAAACTGACCGCGATATTTAGTACCTGCTACCAATGATGCTAAATCTAAAGTAACTATTCTTTTTCCATACAATACACGAGGTACTTTTCTTTGAATTATTCTTAATGCTAAACCTTCTGCAATAGCAGATTTTCCAACTCCCGGCTCACCAATTAAAATGGGATTATTCTTTTTTCTGCGAGATAAAATTTGTGCTACTCGTTCAATTTCTTTTTCTCTTCCAACAACAGGGTCTAATTTACCTTCTTCTGCCATTTTAGTTAAATCTCTACCAAAATTGTCAAGAACAGGTGTTTTACTTTTTGTTTCTGTTTTTTTACCAGGTCCGCTGGAAGGAATATGTTCTTCTTCATCGTCATCAGACAGAGCATTTCTCATTTTTTCAGAAGGTGATGGCCCATCTCCTATTTCTTTTTTTAATTCTTGTAAAAATGAACTTTCATCAATACCCATTTTATTAAATACTGTTCTCACATTACTTTCTCCTGATAAAATAGTTAGAATAATATGTTCAGTACTAACAAAATTATCTTTTAGTTCTTTTGCATGTAAAAGTGCAAGACGAATAACTGTTTCAACTTCTTTGTTTAAAGGAATTTCTTTTCTTACAACCTGTTGTTTGTTAGGGTTAACAGGTGTCATTTGTTCTAATTCTGCTATTAAATCATTTACATTAACTCCCAATTTGGAAATAATGGCAGTGGCTTTATTAGAACCTTGCTTTAATATACCTAAAACTATATGTTCAAGTGTAATAGCAGAACTACCAGATGCTCTTGCTTCATCTGTAGCTATTTCAAAAGATTGCTTTACTTTTGGTGATAATTTATAATTCATAATATCTTATTTTTATGTTTTAGTTTCAAATTTTATACCACATTTGGTTTGCGGCAAATATCTGCCAAAAAAATGGGTAATAAAAATTTTTTTATTCAAAAGAGTATTTAAGTTTTAACTGCAAATTTACGATATAATTCATATATGTATTTGTTATTTAAAATAAAAATATATCCACTACTTGCTGTTGAAATATTTTTTGCATCTTTGCGACCTATTTTTTAAATTTCAAACCTAAATTAAACACTGAAGAAATGAGTAAGCAAGAAATTATTGAGAAATTATCAGCATTATTAGAACAACCTGCATTATCGGTTCAAAAAGAAATTAAAGCCATTGAAAAAGAATACAAAAAAATTTGGACCGAAGAATTTGAAAAAGCCAAACAAGCATTTATTGATGAAGGTGGCAAAGCAAAAGATTTTGTTTACACCAAAAGTAAAGAAGATGAAGAAATTGTAAATCTTCTAAATAAATATGAAAAAAAGAAGGCAGATGAAGAAAATAAATTAGAACAACTTCGTCAGGAAAACAAAGCAAAAAAAGAAGAGTTAATCAAACAATTAGAATTACTTGCCGAAGCAGATGTAAAAGACATTACTGCCATTGTAAAAAAGCTTCGTGAAATTCAGGGTAAATGGAAAGAAATTAAAGAATTAGCCAAAAAAGATTATGCAGAACTACAAAGAAAATATAATGTTTTATTAGATAAAATCAATGAAAATATCAAAGCATTTGACACCTTACAACAATATGATTTACAAAAAAATACTGAACTTAAAGAAGAATTATTAAAAAAATTAGAAGCATTATTAGATTTAGATGATTTCAAAAAAATTGATGAACTCTGGAAGGTATATAAAAAAGAATGGAATCAAATAGGAAATGTAGTGAGTGAAAAATATGGAGAAATCAGAGAAAGTTTTAACGAACTCAACAAAAAAATCAAAGAAAAATTAGACACTTATTTTGCAGAATTAGAAGCAGAAAAACAAAAAAATTTAGAACTAAAAAATAAATTACTCGCAGAATTAAAATCAATTACTGAACAACTAAAAGATGAAAAATCAGTTGTTTGGAAAGACATCAATGAAAAAATTCAAAAACTTAAAAGCGAATGGGAAAAAATTGGCCACATTCCTGCTGAACTTGTAAATCAAGTTAATAAAGAATATAATGCTCTGTTAGATATTTATTATGACGCAAAAAGAAAACATTTTGAAGAAGTACAAAAGAAACAAGAAGAAATTAGAGCCATTAAAGAAAAAATTCTTGCTGAAGTTCAAGCTTTAACCAATAGCAAAGAATTTAATGAAGCCACAAAAAAAATTATCCAACTACAACAAGAATGGAAAAGATTTTATTTGAGAAACAAAGAAGAAAACGATAAACTTAATCAATTATTTAAATCTGCGTGTGATGCATTTTTTGAAAACAAGAAAAATTACGACAAAGAAAAAATTCAGGAAGAAAAAGACAATCTTGTAAAAAAATTAGAACTTATACATCGCATTAAAGAATATCAACCTGATAAAAATAATCCTGAAGCGTCCTTACAACAAATTCAGGAATTTATTAAAGAATGGAATTCTATTGGTCATGTACCTATTGAAGAAAAAGACAAAGTTCATGATGATTTCTTTGGTCGCATCAATCATTTATATGCTGAATTAGATTTAAGTGAAGAAAAAAGACACGCTATTCAATACAAAGCAAAAATTCAACAACTAATTCAATCTTCTTCTAATCCATTAGATGCATTAACAAAAGAAGAAAAATTCATTCGCAAAAAAATTTCTGAATTAAAAAATGAAATTACTCAAGTAGAAAATAACTTAGCATTTTTCAAAAATGCTAAATCAGATAATCCACTCTTAAAAGAAGCATTCCAAAAGAAAGAAAAGTTAGAAACTTATTTGCAAGAATGGACAACTAAACTTAATATCATTCAAAGTTTTATTGCAGAATATAAAAAAGCTAAACAAACTACACAAACAGAGCAATAACATTTGGTAATTAATAATTTATTCTACAAAATTGCGTCCTAAATTTCTTAAACCTATGAAAAAAATAACCATTATTTTAAGTTGTGTTTCATCATTATTGTTATCTGTTTCTTGCAATAATAATTCTACTGAACAAAAAGAACCTTCTTCTAATGAAATCAATGTAGGAAATAAAGACGAATTGCCTATTATTGATTTTGAAGAAATGGAACATGATTTTGGAAAAATTGTTCAAGGTGAAAAGGTAAAATACGACTTTAAATTTACAAATGTTGGAAAAGGAAATCTTATTATTAGTTCTGCTGCTGCAAGTTGCGGATGTACTGTTGCAGATTTTCCCAAAGAACCTATTCCTCCCGGAAAATCTGGTAAAATTTCAGTTGAATTTAATAGCGAAGGAAAATCGGGATATGTAGAAAAAACAATAACAGTTGTAACAAACTGCGAACCAAATACAATCATCTTAAAAATAAAAACGGATATAGTAGAACCACAAAAATAAAGTGAAGAGTGAAAAGTGAATATTGAACTAAAAACTAAAAATTCAAAACTAAAAACTAAAAACTAAAAATTCAAACTATGCTAAACATCATCTTAATGGCACCACCACAAGGAGGTCAAGGAAATCCACTCATGCAAATGCTTCCATTGATTCTTATCATTGTAGTATTTTACTTTTTTATGATTCGTCCTCAAATGAAAAAAGCAAAAGAACAAAAGAAGTTGGTTGAAAGTTTAAAAAAGGGAGATAGAATACTCACTATTGGAGGTATTTATGGCAAAGTAGTAGAAACTGACGAAACCACAGTACTTATGGAAACAGAAGATGGTTCCAGAATGCGTGTAGTTAAATCTGCAATTACTGCTGAAGGCATTGAAAATTCAAATAAATAATTTTATCCTGTTATTTTCATCTTTAATTAAATAACAATAAAGCAAAGAACATTTTGATTTTAAATCTTAGATCATCAATCTTCAATATTCAATGCTCAATAAGATTTTTTTATATTACCAATTGCAAGAAATCTCACTAATAATTTTCACTCTTCACTAATCACTTTTCACTTCCTATCTGTATCCATGCCTTTGCAGTAAAAAATTTTTGTAATAATTAAATAGCTACAAAAAATTCCATGTTAGAAAACGATTTAATCATAAGAGCAGCCAGAGGAGAAAAAACAAAAAAAATACCTGTATGGTTAATGCGTCAGGCAGGCAGAGTACTTCCTGAATACAGAACTACTCGCAGCAAAGCAAAAGATTTTATTGAATTTGTAAAAACACCAGAACTTTGTGCAGAAGCCACTATACAACCTGTTGATATTTTCAAAGTTGATGCCGCTATCATTTTTTCGGATATTTTAGTTATACCAGAATCAATGGGACTTCCTTATTCTATGATTGAAAGCAAGGGGCCAGTATTTCCAAAATTTATCCAAACTGAAAAAGATATTTCACAACTGCATATTGCTAATCAAAATGATTATTTTTATGTAACTGATGCCATTCGCCTTACTAAAAAATATTTGAATAATCGTGTTCCTTTAATAGGTTTTAGTGGTGCTCCTTGGACGCTTTTTGCATATATGACAGAAGGAAAAGGCAGTAAAACTTTTAATAATGCAAAAAAATGGCTGTATACTAATCCAAATTTAAGCCATCAACTTTTACAGAAAATCACTTCATCAATTATCAACTATTTGAAAGATCAAGTGCAAGCGGGAGCTAACATTATTCAGTTATTTGATTCATGGGCGGGAGTGCTGAATAGAGAGTTGTATCAAGAATTTTGTATTCCTTACTTAAAACAAATTTGCACATCTATTACTGAAGTCCCTGTTATTATTTTTGCAAAAGACGGACATTTTGCTTTGAAAGATATTAATAAATTACCTTGTTCAGTGATTGGATTAGATTGGACAATTGAACCTGAATATGCCATTAGCATAGTAAATAATAAAACATTACAAGGTAATGCCGATCCATGTTTATTATATGCTGATGATAAAGTGATTGAACAACAAACTAAAAAAATGTTGGAAAAATTTTCATCTGTACCTTACATTGCTAATCTTGGACATGGCTTGTATCCTGATATAGATAAAGAAAAAGTAAAATTATTTGTTGAAGTGATTCATAATTATAAATTATAATTTTTTTCTTCATTCATAGCTATATTTTAAATAAAAACATAAAAAACACGATATATTGTGTATTATTGTTCCACTTAATCAACATTAAGTAATCAATAAATTATGAATAAACATTTAAAAAATATATTTGCTGTAATCGCTGGATTAATTTTAGGTAGTATTGTAAATATGTTTATTATTTTAATAAGTCCACATATAATTTCTCCTCCTGCTGGTGCAGATGTAACAACAGAAGAAGGACTAAAACAATCATTACATTTATTAGAACCTAAACATTTTTTAATGCCTTTTTTAGCACATGCACTTGGTACATTTTTTGGATCATTGATTACCTCTTTTATTGCTTTCAATCATAAATTAAAATTAGGTTTAATCACTGGCATTATTTTTTTAATTGGAGGTATTATAAATGTTATTATTCTTCCTGCACCATTGTGGTTTGATATAGTTGATTTACTTTTTGCTTACATTCCATTTGCATATTTATCTGGAAAACTAATTTAAAAAAATAATAATATGAAATCAAACGCTAATACCCCAGAACAATATATTCAACAATTACCTGAAGAAAGAAAAAATGCATTTGAAAAACTTAGAAATGTAATCTTACAAAATTTACCAAAAGGTTTTTCAGAAACAATAAGTTATGGAATGATTACTTATGTTGTACCTCATTCATTGTATCCCGATGGATATCATTGCAATCCATCACAGGCATTGCCTTTTATAAGCATTGCATCTCAAAAAAATTTTATTGCTCTTTATCACATGGGATTATATGCAAATGAAGATTTATTAAACTGGTTTACAAAAGAATATCCAAATCATACAAAAGCAAAATTAGATATGGGAAAAAGTTGCATTCGTTTTAAGAAAGTTGACCAAATACCATATAAACTTATTAGTGAGCTTTGTTCAAAAATTACTCCCAAACAATGGATAGAAATTTATGAATCAAAATTTAAAAAGTAATTTCATCAATTCATTCGTTTTAAAATAACGCATGTAATACACAATTGAGTTAGTTTTGCTATATTTTTTCAAAAAACAATTTTTGTTTGATTTAAAAAAATTGACCTATATTTGCCCCCCTAAAATTTTTACACTATGAATGAAAATGTCATGTTTATCGTCCCTGTATTAGGTCTTATTGGCCTGCTTGTAATGGTGCTGAAGTATTTGTGGGTAACTAAACAAAATCCTGGAGAAGAAAAAATGCAAGAATTGGCTGGCTATATTGCCAGAGGTGCTATGGCATTCTTAAAAGCAGAATGGAAAATACTTTCTTATTTTGCTATCATTGTTGCTATTCTTTTAGCATACAGCGGAACTATACACGAAGTTAATGGTATCAAAATACATTCTCACTGGTTAATTGCAGTGGCTTTTATCATTGGTGCCGTTTCTTCTGCTACAGCAGGTTATATTGGAATGAGCATTGCAACAAAAGCTAATGTGAGAACTGCACAAGCCGCTCGTACCTCATTAGCAAAAGCATTGGCAGTTTCTTTTACTGGTGGAAGCGTGATGGGGCTTGGCGTAGCAGGTTTAGCAGTATTTGGATTAGGTTCATTATTTGTTGTGTTTTATTATATGTTTGCAAAAGGCACGCCTGTTACCGGTGATGAAATGAAAAGAACTATTGAAGTACTCACAGGTTTTTCTTTAGGTGCTGAATCCATTGCATTATTTGCCCGTGTAGGTGGTGGTATTTATACCAAAGCCGCTGATGTAGGAGCTGACCTTGTAGGTAAAGTAGAAGCCGGCATCCCAGAAGATGATGTGAGAAATCCTGCTACTATTGCAGATAATGTGGGTGATAATGTGGGTGATGTTGCTGGAATGGGTGCAGATTTATTTGGTTCTTATGTTGCTACCATTTTAGCCACTATGGTTTTAGGTCAAGAAATTGACTCAAAAGATAATTTTGGTGGATTAGCTCCAATATTGCTTCCAATGGTCATTGCAGGTGTTGGGTTAATTTTCTCAATTGTAGGTACATGGTTTGTAAAAATTAAAAATGAAAATGATTCAGTTCAAAAAGCATTGAATATAGGTAACTGGTCTTCTATTATTTTGACCATCATTGCATCTTACTTTTTAGTTAAATGGTTACTACCAGAAACAATGGTACTTCGTGGTTTTGAATTTTCTGCAAATGATGTTTATGTTTCTATTGTTGTTGGTTTGATTGTGGGTGCAATAATGAGTTGGATTACTGAGTATTATACATCAATGGGAAAAAGACCAGTATTATCTATTGTTCAAAAATCAGCGACTGGACACGCTACAAACATCATTGGAGGTCTTGCTGTAGGAATGGAATCAACTGCTATACCTGCTATTGTATTAGCCGGTGGTATTATCATATCATATTATTTTGCAGGATTATACGGTGTAGCCATAGCTGCTGCTGGTATGATGGCTACAACTGCCATGCAATTATCTATTGACGCATTTGGTCCTATTGCTGATAACGCAGGTGGAATTGCAGAAATGAGCCAGCTTCCACCAGAAGTAAGAGAAAAAACAGATATTTTAGATGCTGTTGGAAATACTACTGCCGCTACAGGAAAAGGATTTGCCATTGCTTCTGCGGCATTAACTTCATTAGCATTATTTGCCGCATTTGTTGGTGTTGCTGGTATTGATGCTATCAATATCTACAACGCTGAAGTATTAGGCGGTTTATTGATTGGTGCTATGATTCCTTATTTATTTTCTTCTCTTGCAATCTCTGCCGTTGGTAGAGCCGCTATGGATATGGTTAATGAAGTAAGAAGACAATTCAGAGAGATACCAGGAATAATGGAATACAAAGCCAAACCAGAATATGAAAAATGTGTGGAAATTTCTACCAAAGCATCTATTCGTGAAATGGTTGCTCCTGGTGCATTAGCCATTATCATTCCGGTGATTGTAGGATTTACTTTTGGACCAGAAGTATTAGGTGGTTTATTGGCAGGTGTTACAGTATCGGGCGTATTGATTGGTATTTTCCAAAATAATGCTGGTGGAGCATGGGATAATGCTAAAAAATCTTTTGAAAAAGGTGTTGTAATAAATGGTGAAACTTATTATAAAAAATCTGAACCACACAAAGCATCTGTAACTGGTGATACTGTAGGAGACCCATTCAAAGATACTTCAGGACCATCTATGAATATCCTTATCAAATTGATGAGTATTGTATCTCTTATCATTGCTCCTTACATTGCTGTAAAAAACACTTCAACTGCAAAAAATGAAAGCACAGCAACTACTGTTAATGAAAGCAACACTACTCCTACTCCAAAATCTATTTCTATCAATGAACTAAATGGTAAATATAACATTGATGCAGGGCATACATCAGTGAAATTTTCTGTAAAGCATATAGTGGCTAAAACAAGTGGAGTGATAGGTGTTGATAGCGGTTATGTAAATTTACAAGGTGATACTAAAATATTTGTAGTATTAAACCCTGCTACTATTAATACACAAAATAGTATTCGTGATGGACACTTAAAAGAAAAAGTAGAATTTTTTGATGTTGCAAAATATAAATCTATTGTGTTGTCTATCAATAAAATTCAGGAAGACACAACAGGAAAATCTGATTATCAATACATAGGAACAGGCAACTTAACAATAAAAGATGTGGTGAAAGAAGTGAATGTATATTTTAATATTGTAAATAAACAACAAGTTGAAATGCAAGGACAAAAATTAGAAGTAATAGGATTTGAAGGAAAAACAAGTATTAATCGTTTAGGATTTAATATTGGTCCTAATGTATCAATCGGAGAAATTGTAGATATTGAATTTTCTGGAGAAGCTTACAAACCAGTTGAATAAAATCAATAATCTAAAATTTAATAATCCCCTGAACAAATTGTTTAGGGGATTTTTGTTTTAAAATTTTCGTCACTATTCAGCTTAAATTTAAACTCATGTGCATTCTATGTAAAAATCTATGTGTTCTATGTGTCTATTGTGGTGCATTTCTATTGATTTCATTTTAGTGTCTAAATATTAAAACCTATATTCTTAACTAATAATTTATTGTATTGACATATCAATATTTCCATTCGCTATGAGGAAGTGGATGTTTATTGAGTTCTGTTTTCAAAGTTCTCCAATTTGGTAAAAATTTATCCATAAGTTGATGAAATCTTTCGTTATGATGTCTTTCTATTAAATGAACCATTTCATGAACGAGAATGTATTCCAAGCATTGTGTCGGTTTTTTCATTAATTCAAGATTTAATAAAATTGATTTTTTGGATGGATTACAACTGCCCCACAATGTTTTCATTTTTCTTATAGAGATTTTATTGACTTCTACGCCTATAATTTTTTGCCATTTTTCAACTAATGGCGGTAATCTTTTTTTCAGTTCTTTTCTATACCAATTTTCAAGGATTTTTTCTTTTGTTTCTCTTGAAGCATTAGATGTAACAGTCATTTGAATTTGAGTAGAATTTAATATTTTGACGGATGATTTTTTACTTTCAGAATGTTTTATAATTAAGATATATCTCCGTCCTTCAAAATAATGGCTTTCGCCACTTACCATTTCTCTTTTGGATTGTCTTTCTTGATTTTGAAATTTTTGAATTTGTTTTTTTATCCATTGGATACGAGGAATGAGATGGATTTTTATTTTTTCTTCATTCATCACAATAGGTGCTGATACTCTTACTTTTCCATCGGGTGGACAAACAGCAATATGCAAATTCTTAATGTTCTTAAATTCTATTTCAATAGGGATATCTTGTATTTGTAAAATATGTTTATCAATCACTTTCATACTGGCTGATGATTTGTAAAAGTTGTTCGCTTGTTTTATCTAAATCTGTATTTTCTGAAAACAATTCTTTATTTTCATTAAGGGTTTTCAAAATCTCTAATTTAATTTTCTTTCTCTTAAAGTTATTGCTTTTCCATCCATCTTCTTCTGCATTTTTGAAAGAATGATAAATTTTTTGAACTAATTCTGATTTTAAATTTTCAGAAGTAATTCCAGAATAAGAATTACTTGTTTCAGCAGCTAATGAATATTCTTTTATTGAAAGATTATCATAAATAGATTTCAAAACTGGTGCATTAATTGATGATGGATAGGTATTTTCTGAAAAAGTATTTTTAATTTTTTGAGCAAGTTCCTGGATTTTTTTGAGATATTCTTGATACTCAATTGCTTTATTTCTTCTCTCTTCAATAAGGTTATCAAGTATTTGAGACATTCTTTCAAAATAAACAGGATTTGTAGGCATTTCGTCAATAATAACTCTTCTGATATTATTTTCAATAGTTTCTGCTACTGATTCTGGATTTTTGAATGTTTGTTCTATTTTTTGGATGGTCTTTTCTCCTTGTTTTATCAATAAATTTATCAATGCTTCATCAAATTTGGCTATTTCTTGTGAATCGCTTGCTTGAATGTAAGTATCATACAAATGTCTCATTGTAGGTTCAAATTCTTTCATATCAACATAATCACCTGAGTATAATTGTATGAGTTGACGTAATCTTTCATATTTTTTTATTTCTTCTTGAATTTCTTTGATTTGTTCTTGTGTATATCCTGCATCTTCTAGTTCTAATGCGATATTTGAATATGCCCAAAGTAAAGAACTGACGGATTTGTAAAACAAAATTCTTTTGGGCTCATTTTCTTTTATCTCTTCTTTATTTGCACTGTCTTTTGAACCAAAATAATGTAAATAATCTTCATCAGATTTTGGTAGTGGAACACCTTCGCATATTAATCTTAATTTTTCTCTTGCATTTTCTAATGCTTCTTTTGCTTTTTCTATACGCAATTTTAAGATGTTTTCAATGTCTTTTTTATCATAATTATCAAATGCTTCGCTTGTATAATCTAAAATTGATTTTTCTAGATATTTGAATAAGTCGCGGTAATCAATGATGTAGCCATATTTTTTATTTTCATTTTCTTTATAAACACGATTCACTCTACAAATTGCTTGAAAAAGCGTATGATCACGCATCGGCTTATCTATGTATAAAAATGTAGCAGGTGGTGCATCAAATCCTGTGAGTAATTTATCCACTACTATCAATAATTTCATTTGACCGGGTTCATCAATGAATTTCTTTTTTACTTGTTTTTCAAATTCATCAATTTTTTTTACGGCAACATCTTCGGGCTCATTAAAATATTGAGCAAGCATTTTTCTATACACATTGTATTCTAAAATTTTATCTGTATCACCTTCGCCTGTATGTTCATTTTTGATTTGACTGATGTCTGGCCTGAATGATGTGATAATAGCACATTTACCTTTTAATTCTGTTTCTTGAAACATTTCATACACTCGGCAAGCATTGTATATACTATCAGTTACAAGCATTGCATTTCCCCATCCTTGTTCAAGAATGGGTTGATTATTCATATCCATTAAAATATCTCCTACAATTTTTCTTAATCTATCTTGAGCAGAAAGCAATTTATTGATTGTGCCCCATTTTTGTTTAATCTTTGTTTTTGCGTAATCAGATAAATGTTTTGTTTTAGTTTCAAACCATTGATCAATTTTTTCGGGAGATGTAAGTTTTTGATCTATATCTCTGGCTTCATATACTAAATCAAGCACTACACCATCTTTTACTGCATCATCATATTTGTAAGTGTGGATATATCTTCCAAAAATTTCGTGTGTGGTGGCTTTATCGGATTTTAATAATGGTGTTCCAGTAAAACCAATGAATGTGGCATCTGGTATAATGGACTTCATAGCACGATGTAACTTACCAGATTGTGTGCGATGGCATTCATCTACAAATACATAAATATCTCCATAGGGCTTAAAATTTTTAGGTAGAAACTTTTTTATATCTTCAATATAATCATCTACATCTTTTTCTCTTAATTCATCTGCACGACCAAATTTGTGTATTAAAGAACAAACCAATGATTTAGAAGGATCTTGCAAACAATTGATTAAATCTCTACCAGATGTAGTGCGATAAATTTTTTCACCTACTCCTGAAAAAACTTTTTCTATTTGTTCATCTAATTCAATGCGGTCTGTGATAATGATCACTCTTGAGTTAGAAACATTTTCTTTTATCCAACGGGCAAGCCATACCATTGTCAAACTTTTTCCACTACCCTGTGTATGCCATATAATACCGCCTTCTTTTCGCTTTACAAAATCTTGTGCGGCTTTGATTCCAAAATATTGATTGTGTCGGCAAATTTTTTTGACACCTTTATCAAATATAATAAAATCATGGATAAGTTCTAATAACCTTGTTTTATTGCATAAATGGCCGAGTTCATTCAGCATTCTATTTTGTGAGTATGTGAATGATGATTCTGGTTCTTTCCATTGAAGCCAAAATTTTTCTGGTGATTGAATAACGGCATAACGCACACCTTCAGTTTCATTTGCCGCCAATAGTAATTGTGCAGTAGTATAAAAGTGTGGAATAAAATCTGTTTCTTGATTAGTGAGATGTTGGCGAATGCCTTCTAAAACAGAGGTAGTAGCACTTTTGAGTTCTAATATAGCCACTGCAATGCCATTGATGTATAGAACAATATCAGGTCTTTTGGTGTTTTTGCCGGGAACAGTTACTTCTTCTGCAAAAGCAAAATGGTTGTTTTCTGGATTTTTCCAATCTATAAGAAAAATAGTTTGATGCTGATCACCTACATCAGGTAAAACTTTTATACCATATCGTAAATCTTGATAAACTACTTGGTTAGCAGTATACAAACCTTGAGATGATGATACAAATGCATCTTTGATAAGTTTTTCAATAGTTTTATTGACAAGGGAAGGGGGATAATTTTTACTCAGCCATTTTGATAGAATATCAGTGAGAATATGAGGTTTTTCGTAAGTGTTATCTTTGAAGTTACCTAAATAGGTATAGCCCAATTGATTTTCAAAAAATTGAATAACTTTTTGTTGAGTTTGTGCTTCTGCGTAACTTAAAGACATAATTAATTTAGTTTTGAGTTTTTAGTGCCGACGCTGTTGGTCGGCATCCTGACGACATTCGTGTCAGGACAAGTGCTGACATTTTGCTTTGCAAAATCGTCAGCATTTTGATGAATGTATTTTAAGTTTCTTATTAAGTAATAATTGTAAAATTTATATGGCATATTTAGAAACTCAAATATACAAAATTTTCTATTTACAGAATTAAAATTTTGTTTGTTGCTTATTTTGAATAAAAAATATTAAACACGAAGACGAAGAATGTTTTATTTTAATGTGCAGTGATCAATGTTTATTTTAGAAGTAGATGTTTTTATTTTTTTACCGCAGATACGCCGAGACGCAAAGTTATATTTGTTATTAAATGCTTAAGAATTTGGTATGATGAATTGTTCGTAAATTTTTTTGAGAAAAATCAAATAATTGATAAAATTTGGATAGAATAAATTTTTGAATTTAGGCATTAGTGGTGTTTTGAGAAACTTGTTTTGTTTTTGTAGAGTTTTGGGAAGGGTGGATAAGGCGGACTTTTCCGGTGAGGAGGAGGTGCATAGCGGATTGTTTGATATGTGTTAATTTATTTTTTCTTTTTTGTAATGCATCAATTTCTTTATCCATATCAGAAAGCACTTGAGCGATGGCTTGTTGTTCTGATTTATTAGAGGGAAAAAATATTTCCATTTCTTTTAAAGTATCTTTTACTATGTAAGGAGTATTACCAGCTTTTACTTCAATTTTAATTCTTTCTTTAAGATATTTTTCTAAATAATATTTGATATAAAATATATTTTCTTCAAATTCATGAAGAACATAAGTTCTTTGATATGCATTAAACTTTCCTTTGTAATAATGTACATAACCAACATTCTCACCATTACCTGAAATTAAAATTGCTTCTGTATCAAAAGAATAAAAATCAATATAAAAGTGTTCTTTTGCACAGGTAAAAAATGGATAAATACCGTCTGGGTTCATTGCATTAGCATCTAATTTACCAGTATCAATTTTTTTGCATATCATTCCCAATTTTCTTTTTACCCAATCTCCTTTAAATCCCGGCAGACGTTTTTTGCCGGAGAGGAGGAGGTGCATAGTGGCATTTTTGATGTTGATTTTTTTCTGGATAAGTTTGTCCATTTTATCTATGAGCGTGTCAATATCAGAAAGCACTTCTGCTATGGCTTGTTGTTCGTGAAGTGGGGGAAATTGAAAACGTATTTTTTCAAATAAGGATTTAGATATAATAGATGTTGCTGTAATTGAAGAAAAACCTTGTAAATATGATTTTGAATTTTCAAATAAGTAGTATAAAAATTCACTATCATAATTACTATTAGGTATAATTGCATTTATTTGTTGATTACATGCTCCTATTTTGCCAAGTATTGCATTTTTCCCTATACTAGCAATGCAAGTTACTAAAACAGTTCCAACAGGAAGTTCTCCTAATAATTCAATGGCTTTCTTTGAGATATTTCTCTCGGTTTGATATATAATTTTTTTGTTAGAAATATCGGTTGGTGTTACCCAAATATACTCTCCATTCCAATAATTTTTATTTTTAGTTGAAGGTGTACCTCCTGTAATAATTTTACCAATATCCTTAATTTTCTTGATTTCCCAATCCTCCGGAATCCAACCAATTTCAGTGTGTTTGAATTTGGTTTTTGTTTTGGTCATATTTTTTAATTTAAATTTTATTAAGCATAATATCTTTTTTCTGCTTTACCACTCTATTCCTAACTTTACCAAATGTTTTTTTACCTTTTGGGTATATTCCTTTACTTCTTTTTCAATATCAGAAAGTGGTGCTTCGTATCTTTCAGTAAGTTCTTTGATTCTTGTAGATAATTTTGTGGCTATTTTTTGAATGTAATCATTTATATTCTTTTCTAATGAATGCATCCATTTGTCATTGATAACCATTTCTTTTATGTCTTCTTCTGATAGGGCTTGGTATTGAGTTAATACTTGTTTGTATAAATTTTCTTGTAATTGTTTAATTTGCTTATTAATTTTTGAAATTTCATCATACAATTCCATCCATTGAGTTAATACTTCTTTTTCTTGAATATCGTTTTTGGATAATTCTTTCAATCTTGCTTGAACACTCTTTTTGCTAATCTTACCATCTTCATCCATTACTTCAGAAAGCAATGGGGCTTCGCCATCGGCAGTTTCGGTAGAATGTTCTTCTTCAAATTCATTTAATTTTTGTTGAAGAATTTCTACTTCGTTTTGTAAATTTTCTATTTGTTCTTTATCGGCTGCAAAATATTTGTTGATAATAATATCAGGTGGTAATAAATCCATTTTGTATTTGGCTTTTCCAATGACTAAATCAGCCGTTTCTTTAATGGCAAATTCTTTTCTTTCTTCGGGCACTTCTGGCTTTGCGGCATTTTTCCATCCTTCATATTTTATTAAATATACATCATCTTGCATTACATCATTCCAATAATCCATCAATATTTGATAAACATCATATTTATCTACAAGATTAGTATTCTCAAATTGTTCAAGAATAGTATCTCCTAATATCTGAATTAAAGTTTTGGGATTTGTATCAGCAGAAATGTTGTATAAATTATTTTCAATTTTTTTAGACCATAGATGAAACTTCTCTAAAATAGTATCAGAAAATTTTTTGAAATCTGGATGATTAATAATTGTTGTTTTAATTTCATGAGAAGGCACTATTACATCTAAAAATTCTTTATTTTCCTTATTAGTTTTAAATAATGTTTTGTATAAACTTGGTAATACTTGAAAATAATGGTGGAGTTTATCAATATCTTCTTTTGGAATGCCGCCATAAATATGAGCATTAAGGTTATGCACATCATCTTGTTCGGTGCTATCAATATAGCGAGGAATGTTTAGATTGAAATCATTTTTTTCAATTTCATTAATAGGTACCATTCTTGAATATCCAGGAATTTCTAATTGATGGCGATAAACATCTACAATTTTACGAATATCTTGTTCTCTTAAACGGTTTTTATTTCCATCTTTGATAAAACCTTTGCTGGCATCAATGAAAAATATACCATTTCTAATAGCAGCATCTTCTTTGTCAAGCACAATAATGCATGCAGGAATACCTGTGCCATAAAATAGATTTGGCGGCAAACCTACAATGGCTTTGATAAATCCGCGTTTGATTAAATTTTTACGAATTTCGGCTTCTTTATTTCCACGGAATAAAACACCGTGTGGTAGAATAATAGCCCCTTTTCCTTTGCTTTTAAGAGATTTCAAAAGATGTAAAAGAAAAGCGTAATCACCATTTTTAGCAGGTGGTATGCCATATTCAAAACGATTGTAAATATCATTTTCAGGGTCAAGTCCATTAGCCCAATTTTTTTGAGAAAAAGGAGGATTAGCAAGAGCGAAGTCAAAAAGTTTTAAACTATTATTTTCTTTAAAAAATGGATCTGATAATGTATTACCCAGAGCAATTGAAGCAGTAAGGTAATTATGAATAATCATATTCATTCGGGCAATGGCATAAGTAGTGGCTTCTCTTTCTTGTCCATAAATGGCTAATTTTTTATTATTTGATATATCAACTGCTTTAATTAGTAAAGAACCAGAACCACAAGTAGGATCATAAACAGTTGGATTACGCAAATTATTGGATTTATCAATGCCTACTAAATAAGCCATTATTTTAGACACTTCGGCAGGGGTGTAAAATTCGCCTTTACTTTTACCACTTTCAATGGCAAAATTTTTCATTAGAAATTCATAAGCATCACCAAGCAAGTCATCACCTTCTGCTCTATTTTTACTAAAATCAAGATTTTCAAAAATGCCTATAAGATTGCTCAATGTTTCTTGCATTGCAGAACCTTTTCCAAATTTAGTTTCATCATTAAAATCTACATTCAATACAACTGTAAGATCATTGGCTTCTGCTAATTTTCTAATAACTTTGTTCATTTTATCCCCAATTTCTTTATCACCTTTTATTTTAATTAAATCATCAAAACTTCCACCTTCTGGAACTTCTAAGAGATAGTAAGGATCATATTTGGCTTTATCAGAAACATATTTTACAAAAATAAGTGTGAGGATATAATTCTTGTATTGAGAAGCATCCATTCCATTGCGAATTTGATTACATGCTTCCCAGATATACTTATAAAGATGAGATTTTTTGAGTGCCATATTTTAATTTTTGGGGTGAATGTATAAAATAATCGTTACTATTCAGGTATTCTAAAAAATGATTATCAAGATGCATTTCACGCAAAGCCCGCAAAGAATAAGAATACAAAGTACGCCAAGTTAAAAAATATTCTTTGCGACCTTTGCGAAATACTTTGCATTCTTTGCGTGAAAAATATACCTACCTGAATAGTAACGAATAATCTATATGGATTTAAGAGATTTGAAAGAGTTTTATAATTGAGAAAAATGTTTCACACATAAAACCATTTATCAAATAAAAACTCATAACCAAAAATGCTGACGATTTTGCTAAGCAAAATGTCAGCATACCGACATTTATTGTCGGCACTCAAAATTTATTCCCTACTTTTGCAGCAAATTTTTAATGAATGGCAAAAGGAGTAGTGAGAACAAAAAGTAAGGAAAAAGATGATATTCCAAAAGCAGAACTATCGTGGAAAAATATTAAAAAGTCGTTTTATCTATTTAATTATTTAGGTAAAGAAAAGTGGAAGTTTATTGCTGGAATGATTTTTTTGTTTGGTACTGCATCGGTAGGATTAGTATTTCCACTTATTTCCGGAAAAATGATTGGCTACTTTGGAGAAACACATTTATCTCCAGAAGAAATGAGACAACAACTTTTTGAAATTGGAAAAATTTTATTGTTGATTTTATTACTGCAAGGTGTGTTTTCATTTATGAGAGTATATTTTTTTACACAGGTTACAGAAAGTATTTTGAAAAAATTGCGTGATGATGCTTTTACCAAAATTATCAGAATGCCAATGGAATTTTTTTACACTAATCAAAGTGCGGAATTGAGCAGCCGCATTGCCACTGACATTAACGTCATATCCGATGCATTTACCATCAATATTGCCGAATTTATTCGACAATCTATTATTGCAGTTGGTGGCACTATATTGTTATTTTACTATACATCTTGGGAAATAATAAAATGGTTTTTGCTGATGGTGCCATTGTTGATTGTTATCACATTTATTTTTGCAAAAAGAATCAGATCGTTTTCTAAACAATTTCAGGATTTGATAGCACAAAGTAATGTTGTTGTTGGCGAAGCATTTACAGGGATATTAAATGTCAAATCTTTTACAAATGAATGGTTTGAAGTAAAAAGATTAACAGAAAAAACATCTGAAGTTAAGCGACAAGGTATTAAATTTGGGATTTTGCGAGGCGTGTTTTTTGCATTCATCATTTCAGTGATTTTTGGAACAGTATTTTTTATTTTATGGAAAATGTTGTTATTAAAAAATGATGGAATTATTACAGCAGAACAGTTTGGAAAATTTATGATGTTGTCCATCTTTGTAGCGGCATCATTAGGCGGATTGCCAGAACAAATTGCTTCTATTCAAAGAGCATTAGGAGCAAATGATAGATTATTAAATCTTATGCATCAGCCCATAGAACCTGTGAGTATTGAAATGCCTAACAAAACTTTTCCAAAAACCATCAAAGGAGATATTATATTATCAAATGTTTGCTTTGCTTATCCATCAAGAAAAAATTTTCAAGTATTATCAGATATTTCTTTTTCTATAAAAGCAGGTCAGCAAGTTGCATTAGTAGGAAGTAGTGGAAGTGGAAAATCTACCATTGCACAATTGATATTGAGATTTTATGAGCCCGATAGTGGAAGTATTTTGGTAGATGGAAAAAATTATTCAGAGTATGATTTGACATTTTACAGACAACACATTGCTATTGTTCCGCAAGATGTGATGCTCTTTGGCGGCACAATTTATGAAAATATTAAATACGGAAATATTTTTGCAACTGAAGAAGAAATTATTGAAGCCGCTAAAAAAGCTAATGCATACGAATTTATAATGCAATTTCCTGATAAATTCAATACCGTTGTAGGAGATAGAGGCATTCAACTATCTGGAGGACAAAGACAAAGAATAGCCATTGCCCGTGCTATACTTCGCAATCCATCTATATTGATTTTAGATGAAGCCACTTCAAACTTAGATAGTGAAAGTGAAAAGTTAGTTCAGGATGCATTAGAAACACTGATGAAAAACAGAACATCCATTATCATTGCACATCGGCTTTCTACCATCAGAAATGCAGATAAAATTATTGTATTGCAACACGGAAAAATTGTTCAGCAAGGCACCTACGATGAATTAATGAAAGATACATCAGGATTATTTTACACACTGAATAAAATACAAATAGAAGCAAAAGAATATATTGTCTAAATCAAAATATAAATGTATCCAAAAGTTCAATTAACAAAAGACGAGTTTATTCAAAGAAAACATCCATGGATATTTTCTGGAGCACTCAAAAAAACAAATAAAGAGTGGCACAATCAGGCAGTATTTGTATGCAACACAAAAGGAGAAATAATTGCTACCGGTTATTATCAAAATAGCAGCATTGCTGTAAAGATATTAGATTTTTCAGAAGTAGAAATAAATTTGAAGTATTGGGAAAATAAAATCGCACAAGCATATCAATACAGAAAAAATTTAAATGCTTTTAATGATGATACAAATGCTTATAGGTTGATATTTGCAGAAGCAGATGGAATTCCGGGATTGATAATTGATAACTATAACGGGCATTTTGTTTTTCAAGCACACAGTGAATTCATTTATTATCACAGAAAAGATATTTATCAGGCATTATCAAATGTATTCAAAGAAAAATGTATATCTATTTATGATAAATCAGAATTTTCTGACAAATCAGAAAATGAAGGAAAAGCAAAGGATAAAATTATTAAAGAGAATGGATTGAAATTTTATGTCAATTGGGCAGAAGGACAAAAAACAGGATTTTTTTTAGACCAAAAAGATAACAGAAAAATTTTATCAGAGTATTGTAAAGATAAAGTTGTTTTAAATACTTTTGCTTATTCAGGAGGGTTTTCAGTATATGCTGCAAGTGGAGGTTGCAAATTGGTTCATTCTGTTGATAGTTCTGAAAAAGCAATAAATTGGTGCAATGAAAATATACAACTCAATGGGTTCAAAGATCGTCACCTATCATTTGTTTCAGATGTATTTGAATTTTTGAAAAATACAGATAAAGATTTTTATGATGTTATTGTGTTAGATCCACCTGCATTTGCTAAAAGCATACATCATAAACACAGTGCTGTGCAAGCATATAAGAGATTAAATTTGTTAGCCCTAAATAAGATAAAAAGTGGTGGATTTATTTTTACATTTTCTTGTTCTGGAGTAATTGATAAACAATTGTTTTACAATACAGTAATGGCAGCGTGTTTTGAAAGCAATAGAAAGGTAAGGATATTAGATTATTTACACTTACCTTTTGATCATCCTGTTTTACCAAATTTTCCAGAAGGAGAATATCTGAAAGGATTAGTATTATATGTAGAATAGTTTAAAAATAAAAAACGGCTTTCTTATTCAGAAAACCGTTTTTAGTGAAACTTTTAAGCAATAAAAAAATTACTTAGTTTGTTCGTTTGCTGGTTTAGTTTCTTCGTGTTTTTCACCTTTTTTGCAGCAAGATTTTTTTTCACCAGAAGCAGTAGTGCATTCTTTTTTATCTGCATTTTTTTTGCAGCATTCTTTACCTTCTTTTGCACCTTTTTTGCAACATTCTTTGCTGCATTTTTTGTCTTTGTCATCACCGCATTTAGCAGTAGTTGCATAAGCACTTGTTCCAGCGATAAATCCGCTGATGGTTACAATCATTAATAACTTTTTCATAGTTTTGAGTTTATAAATTTTATTGAGGCAAATATAGATAAAATTTATTGAATTAAAGATGTTAAATCTTCAAAAATATTTTTTTTACTGAAAAAAACCTAACAAAAGAATGTTTTGCCGCTCATAAAAAATTTTTAATCTAAATGCAATTTATTTTCTAAATTTGCAATTTGTTAAATCATTTTTTATGAAAAAAAATCTTTCCATTTTATTAATCACCTCATTAATTACAAGTAATTTCACATTTGCTCAAAAGAAAAAAGACAATAAATTAGAAGCACCAGTTAATAAAACAGAAAGTGTTCTTAATAGCAGCGGTGATAAAAATACACCTGTAATAGATAGTTTAAAAGTAACCATCAATAAATTAGGACCTGCCATTAATACTCCTTATGATGAATATGCTCCAAATATTAGTGCAGATGGGCTTACATTGTTTTTTACATCCAGAAGACCATTCACTGAAAAAGAAAAAGCCAAAAATAAACCATCCAAAGAAAAAATTTATGTAAGTAAAAGATCCAGTGCTAATGCTGAATGGGAACCTGCTATACCATTGTCTGATTCAATTAATATCCCTACTAAAAATATCTCAAATATTGCAATATCAAACGATGGTCAAAGATTGTTGATATATTTTGATGATAAAGGTAACGGTGAAATTTACGAAAGTGTTTTAAGAGGTACAGAATGGTCTGCACCAAAATCTTTGGGAGCACCAATTAATACGCCATATCACGAGTCATCTGCGAGTTTTTCACCTGATGGTAAAACCATTTATTTTATTTCAAACAAAAAAGGAGGTAAAGGTGGTAGAGACATTTGGGTATCTACAAGAAAAGATGATGGTGGATGGACTGAACCCAAAAATTTATCAGAATTAAATACAGGTGAGGATGAAGAAGCAGTTTATTTACATCCAGATGGCAAAACTTTATATTTTTCATCAAAAGGTTATGGAGGATTTGGTGGCTATGATATTTTTATTTCAAAATTTGAAAACGGCAAATGGCAACCACCTGTAAATATAGGCACACCACTTAATACTCCTGGTGATGATTACTTTTTAGTAGTAAATGCAGACGGTACAAAAGGATATTTGTCATCATCAGCAGGAGGAAAAGACAAAGATATTTATGAAGTTATTTTTGAAAGAAAAAAATCTATTCTTGATTTAGTAAAAGGCAAAGTAACCGATGCAGATACTAAGCAACCACTAGAATCACAAATCACTGCAAAAATTATGCCTTCTAATGAAAATTATGGCAATTATACTTCTAATAAATCAAATGGTGAGTATCTTGTAGCATTGCCTGGAGGCAAGCAATATCAAATGATTTGGGACGCCCCAGATTATGCTCCTTATGATGAGGATTTTGATTTGAATAATTTATCTGAATATAAAGAAGAAATAAAAGATATTGAATTATTCCAAAAAGATACATTTGAAAAATATATGAATATATCCGGTTATGTAAAGGATTTAAATGGACAACCACTTAAACAAATAACAGTTATATTAAAAGCCAAAGATGGCACATTAGAAAGACAAACATTAACTGCTGATAATGGCTTTTTCATTTTCAAAAGAGTTCCCAAAAACAAGGACTACGAAATTATCATCAACTATTCAGAATATACAGTAAATGGAAAAGCATTGGATTTATATAACAAAAAAGGTATAAAAGACCAAAAAATACAAGGTCAAATTACAGATGAATCTGGTAGTTTTCAATTCAGTAAAGAATTGGATGGCTTGGAAAAATACCTAATTCCATTTAATAAAGATAATTTAGCAAACGCTGTTCAATTTGATGATAATACATTCCGTAAGTTTTTAGATAAATATGGAAATTATAAACATCCCGATTTATCCTACAAAATTCAAGTTGGGGCTTATGAAAATCCACAAAATTTTGGAAGAGCATATAAAAAACAATTTGAAAAAATAGACAAGTTAGAAGATTTGAAGTTAGAAGATAATCTTACCCGCTTTAATTTATTTACAGGTATTCCTACTTTTAATCAAGCCATAGCCAAAAGAGATGAAGCAAGAAAATTAGATCCAAGAGATGCATTTATTACGATATTTTTCAAAGGTCAAAGAATGCTGATAAGCAAAGAAATTCTTAAAGCTCTTACTAACTAATCATTTTAAATTATGAAAGCACTCAATTTTGCAGTTATTACATTGTTCTTTATTTCATCATTTAGTTATTCTCAACAAAAAAAATTCAAACAACAAAAAATATCCGAATTTAATGATTCTGTCAAAATTGTTACTAAAAGAATTGGATTAAACATCAATTCTAAATTTGATGAATATGCACCAGTAGTAACTGCCGATGGGCTTCAAATGTTTTTTACATCCAGAAGACCTTTTACCGAAAAAGAAATTAAAAAAGAAAAGGCATCCAAAGAAAAGATTTATATGTCTGTAAGAAAAACTGAAAAAGATGAATGGGAACCTGCAGTGCCTTTGCCCGAAGTTATTAATCAACCCATTCGCAATGTGTCAGATATTGCAGTAACAAATGATGGGCAAAAACTTCTTGTGTATTTTGATGATGAAGGTAATGGAGAAATTTATGAAAGTGAATTAAAAGGTAAAGATTGGACTGCTCCTGTTTCGCTTGGATTCCCGATCAATACAGAATATCATGAATCTTCTGCAAGTTATGCACCAGATGGAAAAACATTATATTTTGTATCAAATAGAAAAGGTGGGTTAGGAGGAAGAGATATTTGGATGAGTACACGAACACCCGATGGCAAATGGACTACGCCAATTAATTTAGGAGAACCAATTAATACACCAGATGATGAAGAAGGTGTGTTTATTCATCCTGATGGGAAAACAATGTTTTTTTCTTCTAAAGGTCATAAAGGAAAAGGTGGATACGATGTTTTTGTTTCTGTTTATGACGAAGGACATTGGTCAGACCCAGTTAATTTAGGCGAACCAGTTAATGGTCCTGGTGATGATATTTTTATAGTGCTTACTGCAAATGGTAAAAAAGGATATTTTAGCTCTGCAGGAAATAACAATAAAGATAAAGACATTTATGAATTAGAATTTATACCAAACTTCAAACTCAAAAATACAGGACCAAAATTAACACTTGTAAAAGGAATTGTGATAGATGCAGATACAAAACAACCCATTGCTGCTAACTTAAGAATTACTGATAACTCCAAAAATGAACCTGTAGGTGATTATAAATCTAATGAATCAACAGGAAATTTTTTAATTTCCTTACCTTCAGGTAAAAATTATGGATTGAGTGTGAATGCAGAAGGTTATATGTTTCATTCGGAAAATTTTAATATACCTGATACTGCTCAATTCAAAGAGTATTTTATCAAAGTAGAATTAAAGAAACTTAAAGAAGGCACAAAAGTAATTTTGAAAAACATATTTTTTGATTATGATAAAGCAACCCTTCGTCCTGAATCTTACCCTGAATTGGACAGAGTTGTAGATTTATTAAAACAAAATCAAAACATTAAGATAGAAATTTCTGGACATACAGATAGCAAAGGTTCTGATGAATATAATTTAAAACTTTCACAGGCAAGAGCAAAATCTGTAGTTGATTATATTATTTCAAAGGGTATTGACGCCAAAAAAATCATTGCAAAAGGTTATGGTGAAACTCAACCCATTGATACCAACGATACAGAAGAAGGAAGACAAAATAACAGAAGAGTAGAATTCAAAGTGCTTTCTGTTGAATAAAAATTGTTGAGGATAAATTACACATTTCAGTTTTCTAATATCTCCTTAAACTACTTTACTTTCTTTTCTTTATCAATATTATTTTTTTCTTTTCTTCTAAATAAAGAATTAAATTCATACTTATACCCTACTCCAACGCCTTGTGTATAAGGACCTCCGCTTATAGTCATTTGTGTATTATTATTTGTTCTGTTAAATGCTTTCAAAATATATTTTCCTGATTCGGATAATTTATACTCCACATTCACATCACCAATAATTTGCGAAGTATTTTGTGCCTGATTATTATTTACACCAAAACTTCCATCAATAGATAATCTATTATTAAACATTTGTTTTGACATTGTTAATTCCATTTGTTGGGCACTTGTTTGTGAGCCGGGATTGTAGTTTACACCTATATCAACAAAATTTGTAAGTCCTTTTAATGCACTATTTAATCTGTTAGATAACATTTCGCTGCTATTGGCGGCAAGTGCATTTCCAGCAGATACTCCACCACTATTTGCATATTGCAAAGGTGTAACAAAACTCTTTAATAAGAGTAATGAAAAGAATTGGCGATTTAATTCATTTTCATCAGAAAGTAATAAATCAATTTTTGATTTAGTTGCCGCATCTAATTGAGGGATATTGATAGAAAAAATAATATCTGGTGAAATCATTTTACCTTTCATAGTTATTTTTGCCTGAATTGGATACCTTCTTTTGTATGTGCCCGATGAATCATAAGGGAATAATGGTGCAATAGATGCTTTTTGAGAGTAATTTGTTGTAATATCAATTAAGGTATTGTATGGATTTCCTACAAAGGTTACTTTACTTCCATCTTCAATATCAAACTTTTTATTAATAATACTTTCAAGAGTAAATAAATATGTTCCAGAATGAATAGTATATTCACCGTTCATTTCAAATTTTCCAAAAGAGTTCATTTTCATTTCAATAACCCCTTCACCTCTTGCTTTTACGCCATCACCAGTTTTATCATTTAAAACTATTTCAGTTTCTAAATCAGGTGTTGTATTTAGTATAAAACTCATTTGTAAGCCAGAAATTTCAGTTGAAGATTTTTTCTTAACAAGTGTATCTTTAGGGTTTATAAATTTCACAAAACTGTTTTCACCTACTTCTTCTGCTTGACTAAATGAGAGTGTAAACTTTGAATTTTTTTTTGTTGTGAGATTGGCTTCAATGTTCATATTGTTGATAAAACCATAAATACCTATTGTTCCCGAAGCGTATATTTTTCCATAATAATCTTTATTTAATAATGGATTAGTATTCAAAACCAATAAATTTTTTGCTGAAATATCAAAGTCCAATCTCATATTTGTGAAATTCTTATGAAAGATGTTTCCATTTAAAAAACCTGCTAAATCTTTACTTCCATAGTTATAAATTTTCATTTCATCAAAACGAATTTGATCGGGCATTACATCAATATTTCCAGTAATTTTATGATAAGTATTTAAATAATCAGTTTTAATTTTTGAATCCGTAATCTTAAAACTACCTGAAATTAAGGGCTTTTCAGGCGTGCCTTTGATATTTCCTTTACCATATAAAAAGGCATAGTCAATGGTCATAATGTCTTTAATTATTGGATTAAGTAATGATAAGTTAAACGGATTGGCTTCAATTTCAATATCTAAAGAACTATCTTTTTTATCTGTATAGTAAATACCTTCAAAGGTTAAGTATTTTAATTTTGAACCATTCTCAATACCTGTAATTTGAGAATAATCATAAGATAAATTTCCTCTCAAAAATAAAGATTTATTAAGCGGTTGATATGCTGTATAAGTTTTAATATCACCAATAAAATATTTATCTAAATAAAAATTTTTTACCTGAATATCTGATGATAATAGTGATTTTTTCAAAGTTTGATGCCATATCAATTTACCATCTAATGTTCCTTTAATTTGGATATTACTATTTGCAATCAAAGGGTTTAATTGATGTAATTCAAAATTTTTGAAGAGTATTGATAATTCATCTTTTTCATTGTTGTGTAATGAACCTGAAATACTAATAGATTGTTGTTGTCTTACTAATTCTAATGGATAAAAATCAATGTTGTATGCAGTGTCTATTATAATTGGATTTAATTTATCAGCCATCCATTTATCATTTCCAACAGGAATTTCAAATGCATCAGGAATAATGTAAATAGCATGTGGATAAAATACAGCACTGAATCCAATTTGACCATTATAGGTATATTTGATGTTATCTCTGAATGTTTGCCATTCTATATTTGTTCTTGCAGAATTATCTCTGGAATTAGAACAAGCAGTTACTTTATTTAAATACAAACTATCTGATAAAATTATTTTATCAATTTTCAAAGTTGATACTAATTGTTTGTTTTCAGAATTTATGGTGAGTTGATTATTTAAGAATTGAATATTGTTGTAAGTTATTTTTTCAGAATTAAATTGTAGAACTAATTCTAAATCTCTTGGATGATACATTGCTTTTAGTTCAGTATTTGGTTGAATAAATAATTTATTGTCAGTTAATAAATCGCTAATTGGTTCAAAGTTTTCAATTTTCAAAGAAAGTTGAAATGTATCTTTACTTATTTCTTTGTAATTATATTTCTCTTTTACAAAAGACGGATAAAAAGTATTCATAAAATGTAAAATATAATTATTTGCTTCACTTAATTTGAATTTACCTTCTATGTCTAAATCAATAAAATCTGAATGGACATAAAATGTTTTGTGAAAATTATTATCTTGTTTGAGTTTTATCACAGGATTTTTAAAATAATAAATCTTTTCTGGTGTAGAATATTGAATTTTACTTAATTGAATTTCTCCTGAAATATCATCAATGGTTTCACCTGAAAGTTTTATTACAGCAGTGCCTGATAATGTTCCATTTCTGCTATCATTTACAAAATGTAATTGATTTAAATTTAATTTATCAATGGAAGTAATAAAATTCATATCAGGTATTTTATTGTCAAAATTAATTTGTCCACTAAACATTAATTGGGCATTTTCATCTGATAGAGCAAAATCACCAACTAACAACCTTTTATCTAAATTAATATCAACCAATAAATTTTTATATGAATAATGATTAAATTCAAATTGCTTAATGTTTCCTTGCACTGTTGTTTTCATTGTTTTGAAAATAGTACCTTCTCCATTTAATAAAATGTCTGCTGTCAATTTACCAAGCATTGCATTTTTAAAAAACTTTCCAAAATGAAACTGATTAAAAGTAAAATTTCCGCTATAATTCAAATCGTTGCTTATACTATCTATTGATAAAATGGTGTTTAATTTAATATCTCCAATTTCTGTAATTAATAAACCTGAAACTTTAAATTTATGATAATATCCTTTTATATCGCCCTTGAAATTTGATATTCCTGCATTTTTAAATTGTTTTGGTAATTGAATAAATTCATTTTTATCAAATGGATACAAAGGTATTTTTTGAATAGCATCAGCAGATGTAATCATTGAATTAGCACGAATGTCAAAAAAAGTTTTATCTATATCTGGTAACCCTTTCATTGAAATATCTCCATTAATAATAGTACCTGCGTAGTTTATATTCGCATTTGTAATTTTCAAATCACCAATTTTACCTTCTGCTTTTCCAACAATTTCAACATAATTATCCCATCCTTTTAATTCTTTTGCAAAATGATATAAATCTTTAAAATGAATTTTTGTAGGATATATAAACTCTGCTGATATACTTGTATTTTTCTCAAAATCAGATGTAAAATCATCAAAGGAATTATATTCAAATAAAATCTTTCCTTTAATAACACTATTTGTCGTTTGAAAACTTAAATCTTTAAAAAACATTGCTTTCTCTGTTAATCTAACATTAGTTTGTAATTTCTTTACAACCAATCCACACTGTTCTTTTGAAGAAAAATCTTTTATTCTAAAATAAACCGTATCTTGTTTTAATTGTATTTTATCTACAAGTAAATTAGTTTTAGTAAATTTGATATTATCAAAATTCATTTGTTCAGAAACTTTGGTATTATATTTTTCATCTTTATAATTTATTGAGGCATTTTTTAGTTCAATTTCTTTTATTTTAAAATCAAACTTTGTAGTATCTTTTGAAGTTGTGGTATCTTTAGAAGAAAAATAATCCAATAATTTTTCATAATTAAAATCCTTATCTCCTTTGTGCCTTACAATTCTGATATCAGGATTTTCTAATTTAATTTTTCCAATTATCAATTTATTATGAAATAAGGAACTATATTGAATATCTACATTCACATCTTTCAAATATACCATTGTATCTTTCTTATGGTCTTTAATAATTAAATCATTCAAATGCACATTATGAAAAATATCAATTGATACTGAATTGATTGAACACTCTAATCCTGTTTCTTTTGAGAGATATTGTGCAGCATACTTTGCAACAATGGTCTGAAAAGTTGATGAATACATTAACAATAACACAATCAAAAAAACAAATAGGATTAAGGAAAAAAATACAGACAATAATTTTCTTAAAAAAACTAATGAAAAAATTTTCACCCTCAACCAATACAAGATTGATAAAACAAAAACTGAAATTTTATTTTTCTCTTTATTTTGCATATTATTGAGTGCTAAAAATAAGGAAAACACTTTATTACTATCAAAATTTTAGATTATTTTAATATGTCTGTTTATTTATTAGCCATAGAAAGCAGTTGTGATGACACATCAGTTGCAGTTTTACACAATAATGAAGTATTAAGTAATATAGTTTGCAATCAAAGTATTCATGAACAATATGGCGGTGTTGTCCCTGAATTAGCAAGCCGCGACCATTTGAAAAATATCATTCCTGCCATTGACACAGCATTGAATCAAGCCAATGTAAAATTAAATCAACTCAACGCCATTGCTGTTACTCGTGGTCCGGGTTTAATAGGAAGTTTGTTGGTTGGATTATCCGCTGCAAAATCTCTTTCACTTGCTCTTTCTATTCCTCTTATTGAAGTCAATCATATTCAAGCCCATTTGCTTGCTCATTTTATCAAAGATGTTCATCATCAAACATTACAATTTCCATTTTTAGGTTTAATTGTAAGTGGTGGGCATACTCAAATTCTAGCTGTGAAAGATTATTTTGAATATGAATTATTAGGCGAAACTCTTGATGACGCTGCTGGTGAAGCATTAGATAAAGGTGCAAAAATTCTTGGATTAGGATTTCCGGGCGGACCGATTATTGATAATCTCTCACAAAAAGGAAATGATAAAGCATTTGCTTTTCCAAAAGCGAAAGTTAAAGCACTTCATTTTAGTTTTAGCGGCATAAAAACATCATTGTTATATCTTATTCAAAATGAAACAAAATTAAATCCAAACTTTATTAAAGAAAACTTAAATAATTTATGTGCTTCATATCAATCTACAATTGTAGAAATGTTGATAGATGGACTAAATGAAGCCATTGATAAAACAAATATTCGTAAAATTGCCATTGCAGGTGGTGTTTCTGCTAATTCAAAACTCCGTTCTGAACTTCAAAAATTATCTAAAGAAAAAAATGTTGAAATTTTCACACTACCATTAAAATACTGCACAGATAATGCTGCAATGATAGGTATAGCAGGATATTTCAAATACTTGCAAAAACAATTTTCAGAATTAGACATTATGCCAATTACAAGATGGGAAGGATTTAATAACAACTAAATATGCAACAATTTTTTGTAAGCATATCAGAAAAGTATTATGTGAGTTTGTGGCAAACTAACCATCCTGAACACTTATCTAACAAAGATAAATCAATGCTGAATAGAAAATTTATTTTAAACTTTATTCAACAACTCACTAATGACCCTTTTACCGAATTAAATTTTAATGTTAACAACAAACCTATTCTTATCAATAAAATTTACAAAAGTATATCCATTTCACACACACTGAATTTATTAGCCATTCAATTACACAAAGAACCTTATGCTGGCATTGATATTGAAACAGAAAGATTGGCTTTAATTAAAGTTCAAAAAAAATTTTTAAATGAGAATGAAATTGAATTAGCCAATAATAACTTAAAAACTCTGTGTTTGTTATGGACAGCAAAAGAATCCATTTACAAAATTCACGGCACTACAAATATAACACCTAAAGATATACAAATATCTCAAATTAATTTGCCTTACATTTATGCTCAAATAAAAAATTCCAATTTACATGAAGAATATACTCTATATTCTCAATCTCTTTTCTTAAAGAAAAATTTGACTATCACCTATGTTCAGCAAAAAAATTAAAAAACTTTTAATAAGAAAAAATAATCGTCCAAAATTTGCAGTGCTTATTGACCCTGATAAGTTCAATGAAAAAGTTATTACATTATCTAATCAAACATTTATAGATTTTTTTTTAGTAGGTGGTAGCGTATTACAAAAAAATTCAAGCGTTCATAAAACAATTTCAAAGATTAAAAAATTATCCAAAAAACCTGTTATTATTTTTCCCGGTGATGAAAATCAGATTAGCCCACTTGCAGATGGTATTTTATTACTTTCACTTGTTTCAGGCAGAAACCCAGATTATTTAATAGAAAAACAAGTAAAGGCCGCTCCGGTTATTCAAAAATATAAACTCCCATTTTTACCTACAGCATATTTACTTATTGATGGAAATTTTGAATCCACTACATCAAAAGTGACTCATACTATTCCATTATCACAAAATAAAAATATAATATACAATCATTGTTTAGCATCTGCAATGCTTGGAATGCAAGCCATATATTTAGAAGCAGGCAGTGGAGCCAAAAAAACTATTAAACCTGAAATAATTAAATACATTAAATCAAAATTATCATTACCACTTATAGTAGGTGGTGGAATAAATTCCATAAAACACATTCAGCAATACATTACTACACCAGTTGATTGTCTGGTAATTGGAAATACATTAGAAAAAAATCCTTTATTTTTGAGCGAAATTCAAAATCATTTTCAATGGAAATAATGCTTATTACTCCACATTCAAACAAAGAAAAAGAAATAGACATCATCATTCAATTATTTGAAAATGGCTTATCAACACTACATCTCAATAAACCAGAAATGAGCACTCGCAGAATGAAAGAATACATTTCATCTATACCAGAAAATTTTCATAACAAAATCATCATTCATTCTCATCATATTTTAGCATTCAAATTTTCAATGAAAGGTATTCATTTTACTAAACATCATTTAAACAGAACATTTAAAAACTGGTGTTTATTCCAAAAAGAAAAATTATTCAGAAAAAAATTAATTCATACTCGTTCGTATCATCGTTTATCGGATGCTTTTAATCAGGAAAAATATCATTTTGATTATTATTTATTAAGAAGTGTATTTAATAGAATTACAAATGATTTCAATACAGGTTATCATCCTATTAGAATAAATGAATTACATAAAACAAATAAAAAATTCGTTGTTCGTGGTGGAATCAATATCACAACCGCATTAAAGGCAAAACAATTTAATTTTTATGGAATTTGCTTGTATTCTTACATTTGGAATAGTCCTGATCCAGTTAAAAACTTTTTAGAGTTAAGAGAAGCTTTGAATGAGTGAAGAGTGAAAAGTGAAAAGTGAAAAGTAAATAGAAACGACATTTATATCGTTTTGAAGAGTGAAAAATAATAAACACAAAAAATGCTCTATATTCAATACTCTATAAAATGTAAGGGCGTATGGCGATACGCCCCAAACTAAAAACTCAAAACTTTAAATAATAAAATGTGTAAATTCGCACCAAAATTAAAACTATGAAAAAAATTATTTTAATCGCCTCATCAATTGCAATGCTTACATCCTGTTCCACTCAATCATTCCTGAAAAGAAAATACACAAAAGGATTTTTCATTGAAAAAACATCTTCACCTGAATTAGTTCAAAAAAATGAATTAAACCATTCCAAATCACTTCATCAAAATAATTCTAATATATCGCCATCATCTGTAGCATTTACTTCAAATTCTTCATATTCAAACTCAGATATTAAACCTGCTACTTCCATTCAAAACAACTCATCAATAACTGCATTAAATACTTCATCAAAAAAATCAACTTCACCCCAAAAAATCAATGTAAAATCCTCTGCACCAAATCATTTTACTTCAACTAAAAATATCTCTCAATTAAAAAACATCATTAATAATAATGCTCACAAAAATTCTTTTAAACCATCTGATAATGATAGAATTGTTTGGGTTATATTATCATTGATTCCTTTTTTATGTTTAATTGCTGTTTATCTTCACGATGGTAAAAATATTACTAACAATTTTTGGATAACTTTAATTTTGCACATATTTTTATATCTAGAATGTATTTTCGCTCTCCTTGTTGTTTTAGATATAATCAACTTAAAGTAATTCAATGTTTCAATTATATATTTACTGGAATCCTTCTCCTGAAATTTTTACTATTCCCATCATTGATTGGCCTGTAAGATGGTATGGGCTAATGTGGGCTTTGTCTTTTATTTTATCTCATTACATTTTAAGTAAAATATACACAGTAGAAGGAAGAAAATTAGAAGACCTTGACCGCCTTACTTTATATGTAATGCTTGGAACAATTATTGGTGCCCGACTTGGACATTGTTTATTTTATGATGCAGAATATTATTTTACTCATCCTATTGATATTTTAAAAATTTACGAAGGTGGATTGGCAAGTCATGGAGGTGCTATTGGAATTATTTTTTCCATCTGGCTTTATGTCAAAAAAACAAAAGAAAATTTATTGTGGCTTTTAGATAGAATTGTCATTGTTGTGCCATTAGCAGGTATGCTTATTCGCATTGGAAATCTTATGAACTCCGAAATTATTGGCAAGCCCACTACTCTACCATTTGGATTTATTTTTGCTTCTGTAGATAATATCCCTCGTCATCCTTCACAACTTTACGAAGCCATCTATGTAGCAATATTATTTGTACTATTTGTTTATTTATGGAAAAATAAAAGAAATGAATTTGCACAAGGTTTTATGTTTGGATTATTTTGTGTTTTGCTTTTTACCTTTCGCTTTTTTATAGAATTTTTGAAAGAAAATCAAGAATCATTTGAAAACCAACTTCCTCTAAATATGGGACAGATATTAAGCATTCCATTTATTATTGTGGGAATCTATTTTATATTAAAAAGCAAAAATAAAACACAATTTAAAACAGAAAGAAGAATTAGTAAATGAACATATTAGAAAATGAAATTAAATAAATTCTGAGACATTTATCAAATAACACTTAATCAAAACTAACTAAATAAATGAAAAGAACAAAAATAAGCACCATTCTTTCAATGAAGCCCGAGCAACAAACATTACTGGTAATGGGCTGGGTAAGAACTTTTAGAAACAATCAATTTATTGCTCTCAATGATGGATCTACTATTCAAAATCTTCAAATTGTAGTAGATTTCAATAAATTTCCTGAAGAAATTCTAAAAGAAATTCATACTGGTACATCTATTAAAGTTATTGGAAAATTAGTGCCTTCACAAGGTAAAGGTCAATCTGTTGAAATTATTGCTGATACATTAGAAATCCTTGGCTTTTGTAATCCCGAAGAATATCCATTACAACCCAAAAAACATTCACTTGAGTTTTTAAGAGAAATTGCACACTTAAGAATGCGTACTACTACTTTTCAATCAGTTTTTCGTATACGCAATGGACTTGCTTTTGCTATTCATCAGTTTTTTCAAAACAAAGGTTTTTTATATATTCATTCACCTATCATTACTGCTTCTGATGCAGAAGGTGCAGGAGAAATGTTTCAGGTAACAACTTTACCTCTTGATAATGTTCCTAAAACACCTGATGGCAATGTAGATTTTTCAGAAGATTTCTTTGGAAAACCCGCAAACCTTACTGTATCTGGACAATTAGAAGCAGAACTTGCGGCAATGAGTTTTTCAGAAGTATATACTTTTGGTCCAACTTTTCGTGCTGAAAATTCTAATACTCCTCGCCATCTTGCAGAATTCTGGATGATTGAACCTGAAATGGCTTTTTACGACCTTAATGATAATATGGATTTAGCCGAAGAAATGCTCAAATACCTTATTCAATACACACTTCAAAATTACCCAAATGAATTAGAATTTTTACAACAAAGACAATTAGACGAAGAGAAACAAAAACCTCAAAATGAAAGAAGCTCAATGCCGCTCATTGAAAAATTAAACTTCTGCTTAAAAGAACCATTTGAACGACTTACTTACACTCAAGCCATCTCCATTTTAGAAAACTCCTCTTACAATAAAAAGAAAAAATTTCAGTTTCCTGTAAAATGGGGAATAGACCTACAAACTGAACACGAAAGATATTTAGTTGAAAAAGAATTTAATAAACCCGTAATTCTTACTGATTATCCAAAAGAAATCAAAGCATTTTATATGCGACAAAATGATGATGAAAAAACAGTAAGAGCAATGGATATTTTATTCCCCGGAATTGGCGAAATTATCGGCGGTTCTCAAAGAGAAGAAAGGCACGACAAACTCTTTCAAAGAATGAAAGAACTTAATATCTCTACCGAAGAAATGTATTGGTATTTAGATACTCGTAGATTTGGCACTGTGCCACATTCAGGATTTGGTCTTGGTTTTGAAAGATTAGTACAATTCTGCACTGGTATGAGTAATATCAGAGATGTAATTCCATTCCCACGCACTCCAAAAAATTGTGATTTTTAATGATAAAAAATACTCTACTATACCTTTGTATAATCAATTTATTATTTCTTTCATCTTGTAAAGTTAAGATGTCTTTAAGTGGTGCAACTATTCCTCCCGAAGCAAAAACCGTTTCTGTAGAATACTTTGGCAATCAATCATCCATTGCCGGACCTCATGTTCCTCAAAAATTTACAGAAAAATTACGAGATGTGTTACAATCGCAAACCAATCTTTCTCTTGTTCCCAAAAATGGAGATTTACAATTCAGTGGTTACATTGCTGATTATGTTGTTTCTCCTGTGTCTATTCAATCATCTGATAAGCCCGCTCAAAATCGTTTAACTATTTCAGTTTTTGTGAAATATACAAATCCTTATGAACCATCAAAAAGTTTTGAACAAACATTTACAAGATTTTCAGATTATGATGGAACAAAAAATATATCTGAAGTAGAAAGCACTTTACTCACTGAAATTTTCCGTCAACTCACCGAAGATATTTTTAATAGAGCATTTAATAATTGGTAATTGTTTTATTCTTCCAATTCTTTTTTCACTTCTTCAATTTCCCTTTTTACCTGATGTGATATTTCACCCGTACTGTTCATTACATCTTTTTGAATACTTTCTGATGCTCTTTTAAATTCTTGTATCCCTTTTCCTAATGTTCTTGCAACATTAGGCAATCCTTTGCTTCCAAATAACAACAAAACAACAAATAAAATCAACAACACTTCACTCATTCCCAAATTCAAAAACAATTCAATCATTTTAAAATCTTTTTAGTAATAAACTTATACAATACTATAATTCCAGTAATAAATACAACTGCAATAAAAAGTAAAATAAAACTATCTGACATTGAAAACTCCTGATTCATAAATTAGATATTTTCACCAATGGTATTTTCTTCCTGAATTTCCTGAAATACACCCATTGATGTAAATTTATCAATTCTTTGATTGATTCTTTCTAAACTATCCATTGCTTTCAATTCTGGAAGTACTTTTAGGATAGTTTCTTTAACATACATTGCCGCTTGTTCAGGATTTCTGTGTGCTCCACCTATTGGTTCAGGAATTATTCCGTCAATGAGTTTTAATTCTAACATATCTTTTGCAGTCAATTTTAATGCTTCCGCTGCTCTTTCTTTATGTTGCCATCCTCTCCACAAAATAGATGAACAGGACTCAGGAGAAATTACCGAATACCATGTATACTGCAACATATACACTCTGTCTCCCACACCAATTCCCAATGCACCACCACTTGCTCCTTCTCCAATAATAATACAAATTACAGGTACTTTCAAAGAAAACATTTCCTGAATGTTACGGGCAATGGCTTCACCTTGTCCTCTTTCTTCTGCTTCTAAGCCGGGATAAGCACCGGGAGTGTCAATTAATGTTACTATGGGCTTATTAAATTTTTCTGCCAATTTCATCAATCTCAATGCTTTTCTATACCCTTCTGGATTAGCCATTCCAAACCTTCTCAACTGACGCATTTTCGTATTAATACCTTTCTGATGTCCAATAAACATAACCGTTTGCCCTTCTAACATTCCAAAACCTCCTACAATGGCTTTATCATCTGCTACACCTCTGTCTCCATGCAGTTCCATAAAATTTCCTCCTGTAAGATATTCAATATACTGAAGTGTATATGGTCTGTTAGGATGCCTGCTTACTTGAACAGTTTGCCACGCTGTAAGATTTGAATATATTTCCTTTATTTTTTCCTGAATTTTATTTTCCAAATCATTTATGGATGGTGATAAATCAACTTTCCCTTTTTTTTGAATTTCTTTTAATTTTTCTAATTGCTGTTCTAATTCTTCTATTGGTTTTTCAAAATCAAGATATTGCATATAAAATTTTTCTGCAAAAATAATGATTTTGTATCAATCAATAATTATATAATTTTTAAAATGATTGAAATGAAATTTTTTTCCACATTTAAATTTAGACAAACTACACTTTTTAGCAAATAGGTTTATATAAAGGGATTATAAATTTTACGAATGTTTATATTTTCAATTTGTGTGGATAACTTATTGTTATTTTTTCTAAAAAAATTAACTACCTTTGTAACAAAATTTTCGTATAAAAAACAAGTATATAATTTATGAGAACTAAGTATTTATATTTACTACTAATTTTAATTCCTTTACTAAAAATCACTTCACAAAATGATTATATTTCATCCATTGCAAATTATAAATTTACAATAGATTCACTATATGGTTTTGATGAGCAATCTGCACATAACCAAGCATTATCAACTAATTGCTTAGGTGAAGAGTATAAGGTCTTTATGTATTATGCTAAAAGAGAGTTTATTAAAAATAAATACCATTTACATAATGACGATGAAAATGTTATTGAAACAGTTTGGACATGGAAAGGCGGAAATACTAATCCTATTGTTACTGGTACACCATGTGTTAATGAAGATTTTGAAACTGGAACACTAACAGGTTGGACAAACACAACTGGAAATAATAGCAATTCTTGCACAATGGCTGGATGTTGTGGCGGTGGCGCAGGTTTAGTTTGGATAATGACCACGCCATTTACTGATCCGATAGTAGGCACCATACCCGCTTCTCCATTTGGCGGAACAAAAGTAGCCAAAATGAATAATACAACAGCAGGAGCAAAAGCTGTACGACTAACTCAAATAGTTCCTGTAACTTCTTCTAATGCTCTTTTTCAATTTGCTTACATTGCTGTTTTACAAAACCCAGGTCATACTTGTTGCCAGCAACCATATATTAAAATTGATATAAGTACCTGTAGTTCTTGTAATGCCAGTAATTGTAGTAATACTCCTTTAACTTGTCCAAAAGTGGATATTTCACCTCCTACTTCAGGATGCCCTGCTTTACCCGGTGGTTGGACACAATCTGGCGGCGTGGCTTATACACCAACATGGCAAATTGGTTCTGTTGATTTAACACAATACATTGGTCAGTGTGTGATGATAAGAATAACAGTTGGTGATTGTGCTGCAGGAGGACATTATGGATATTGTTATTTTGATGCAATTTGTAAACCAATGACATTAAATGTGAATGGGACTGATTTTCCTGCTGGCTCATCTAATGTTTATGCAAATTCATGTGGTATTTCCACTGCTACACTTACCGCTCCTGCTGGTTTAGCTCCATACACTTGGAATGGTCCTCCGGGTAGTGGTATTGTTAATAATAATAATCAAACCATTACAACATCTGTTAGTGGGACATATACTCTTTCCATGAATCCTCCAGGTGTTTGTGCTCCAATAACCAAAACTGTTCAAATTAGCATAGCCCCAAATCCCAATGCTGGTTTTAATTTTTCTAACTCATGTAATTCCTTTACAATCAATAACACAGGAAGTCCATCACCCGCAATACAAACTTATTCATTTATAGGCTCTTCAGCACCAACTTCATTTACTACCACATCTCCTACTTCCACTGTTATATTTCCAAATCCTGGTACATATACTATTATGCAAACTGTTACCAATAGCGCTT
Organism: Bacteroidia bacterium; assembly: GCA_035405785.1. Lineage (GTDB taxonomy): Bacteria > Bacteroidota > Bacteroidia > B-17B0 > Aurantibacillaceae > BPGX01. The sequence goes on along the minus strand of DAONJS010000009.1, from coordinate 15,580 downwards.
CCTGTACTGCTACTTATTCAACAGTTGTTAATGTTCCTACACCGCCCAATCCTGCATTTAGTATTAATAATCCTTCTCAATGTTTAAACAACAACTCTTTTATTTTCACAGCTTCTTATAGTGGGGGCATTCATCAATATTCTTTTTCTCCAACAACAGGTGCTCCCCCCTCTTCATCCAGCCAAAATTATGGACCGATTTCTTTCTCATCACCAGGTACTTATACTGTTTTTCATTCAGTAACTGATTTTGGATGTACTTTAACTACCCAAAGCGTTGTAACAATAAATCCATTGCCTGTAATATCCACTTCTTATACCAATGCCACTTGTGGAAATAACAATGCTGTGATATTTATCAATAATCTCTCTCCTCCTGGGCAGTTCGTTTCTTCCTATCAATACGATAACACAAATGTCCCTACACCTACAATTATAAATGTTCCTGCCGGAACTCACACTGTTGGTATAACAAATAATTTTGGATGTTCTGTACAAACAGTTATTACAATTTCTAATACTCCTCCTATAAGTAATGTTTCTTATACCAATTACCCTGCCACTTGTGGAAACAACAATGGGGCAATACAAGTGGGAAATGTAACAGGAGGAACACCATCTTATCAGTATGCTCTGAATGGTTCAGGATATAGTAATAATACTCTCTACTATAATTTATCTCCTGGATCATATACATTATATGTAAAAGATATAATTGGATGTACATATTCTACAAATGTCTCCATTGCTGCTATTGCTGGTCCAACTGGAATAAATTTTTCTACTGCTCCTTCTGCTTGTGTTGGAAGCACGGGAAGTTTTACAGTTAATACAGTATTTGGAGGTACTCCACTTTATTCATATCAAGTAGATGGAAATAATGTAAGCAATATTGTAAATTCTCTATCATCCGGCACACACACTGTTGCTGTTATTGATGCTAATAATTGCATTTATACTACAACTTTTGTTATTTCAACATTACCTGGTCCCACTTCTTCTACAATTAATGTTACCAATGCCACTTGTGGAAATTCAAATGGTGGAGCAAATGTAGTAAGTGTTACAGGTGGTGCCAGCCCATATCAATACTCATTTAATGGAAATCCTTTTAGCACCAACAACTCTATTACAGGGCTTCCCGCTGGCTTGTATAATGTAGTAATTAAAGATATAAATTCCTGTACCTTATCTGTCAATTTCAACATTACCAATATTGGAGGACCTACTGCCCTAAACTTTACAGTAAATAATGTATCATGCTATGGAGGAAACAATGGTGTAATAAATGTATCTACAACAGGTGGAACCGCACCATACAATTATACTTTAATGCCCAACAATATCTCTAATGGTTTAGGTATATTCAACAATCTATCTCAAGGCACTTATACTATTACTGTAAAAGATGCTAATAATTGTGCTTATACTTCTACTGTAAATATCACGCAATCTGCTCCATTAACACTATCTTTTAATGTAACTAATGTTAGTTGTTATTCCGGTAATAATGGTGTTATCAATTGCATGGGAAGTGGAGGGACATCTCCTTATCAATTTTCATTAAATGGTAATACTTATCAATCATCCTCCACATTTTCTAATTTATTTGCAGGTTATTATAATGTTACAATTAAAGACAATAATAATTGTACCCTTACTCAGACAGTACAAGTTACACAACCACCTGATTTACAATTATCGGTAACTACTCAAAATGCCAAATGTACTGCTGCAAATGGTGCTGCAACTGTAAATGTAATTGGTGGAACAATGCCCTATGTTTATCAATGGAGTAGTATTGGTGGAAATGCTCCTACTTCTAATAGTTTAACAAGTGGTAATTATACAGTAACTGTAATTGATTTCAATAATTGTACAAAATCTATTACATTGACAATTAATTCTACACATGGTGGTACTGCTGTTGTAACTGCTGGTTCTAATGTAACTTGCAAAGGGGCTAATAACGGATGGGCAACTGTTGGTTACATTGGTAATATGACTCCACCTATTACTTACTCTTGGTCAAATGGACAAAATACTCAAACTGCTACAAATTTAGGACCTGGAAATTATATTTGTAATATTCAAGATGTTAATGGATGTACATCATCAATTGGCGTGGGAATCACCGAACCCGATTCATTACATTTTTCTACATCTACCAATCCTGCATTGTGTTTTAATCAAAATTCCGGATCTGCATCTGTTAATTATATCAGTGGCGGGACACCTCCTTTTTCATACTTATGGACACCAGGAGGACAAACTTCCTCAACTGCAACTAATTTAATAGCAGGTACATACTCATGCACTATTACTGATGCGAATGGTTGTACAAAAACCTATTCAATGATTGTAACTCAACCTACTTCTGTTTCAATCACATCTACTATCAACACTGCGTATTGTATGCAAACTAATGGTTCGGCTACCATTTCTGCTACTGGTGGTTTTCCTGCTTATTCATATACATGGAGTAATGGTGCAACAGGAAATGTTCTATCCAATGTCGCGGCTGGTACTTACACGGTAATGGTTAAAGATGCAAATAATTGTACAAATGTATTTGGTATTACCATTCCGAATACTAATGGTCCTACACTTACTGTTTCGGGTTATACAAATGTTTCCTGCTATGGTGGAAATAATGGCGTAGCCACTACATCTGTAAGTGGTGGAGTTTCTCCATATTCTTTTATGTGGAGTAACGGACAAAATTTAGGAACCGCTATTAATCTATCCGCAGGAATCTACACGGTTGCAGTAACCGATGCAGTGGGCTGCGTTGCATCTGCAAGTGTTCAAATTTCTCAACCTCCTGCTTTATCTTTAAGTATTATTTCTCAAAATCCATCTTGCTATAACTACAATAACGGTTCTGCTAATGCAGTGGTAAATGGTGGTACAACGCCTTATTCATATACATGGTCTCCAATAGGTGGAAATGGACAAGTGGCTAATAATTTATCTGCTGGCACTTATATTGTCAATGTTAAAGATGCTATGGGCTGTGCAATCAGTGGAACAACCCAATTAAATAATCCTCCTCAAATGCTGGCTCAGGTTAATTTTACTAATGTTAGTTGTAACGGAGCTTGTAATGGTGTTGCTACGGCTTCTGCACAAAACGCCAATGGTACAATCACTTATTATTGGATAGGAGGACCAAGCCCAATTACTACACCCGTTTTCAACAATTTATGTCCAGGTAATTATACAGTCATTCTTACTGATCAAAACAATTGTTCTGCTTCTGCAGCATTTAATATTACAGAACCACCTGCATTAAATGTAAGTATCACCAATTCTGCAAATGTAACTTGTTTTGGAGCAAATAACGGGTATGCATCTCTTTTAGCTTCTGGTGGAACACCAAATTATTCATATCAATGGTTACCATCTGGTGGCAATGCTCCAACTGCAACCAATTTATCTCCTGGTACTTATACCATAAAAGTTACTGATTCTAAAAATTGTCAGAAACAACAAATTGTAAATATCACTCAACCTACACCATTGCAAGTGAATGTTAGTATCAATAATGTTTCTTGTTATGGTTTAAACGATGGTAGCGGTATAGCTTCTATAACAGGCGGTACTGGACCTTATAGCATTTTATGGTATCCTACTTTGCATAATACTATTAGTGCCAACAACCTTCCTGCGGGAACTCATACTATTCAAGTAACAGATGCTAATAACTGTGTCAGCACAATTACAGCAAATGTCAATCAACCTCCACAATTATTAGCCACTACAACAGCAACACAATCTAATTGCGGAATGAATAATGGTAATGTTTGTGTTTCTGCATCGGGAGGTGCTGGCGGTTATTCTTATCTATGGAGCGGTAGTCCAACTTATACTAACTCTTGCATTAATAATGTATCTGCAGGTATTTACACAGTAATGGTAAAAGATGCCAATAATTGCGTGGTTTATGCTAATGCTGTAGTAAATGATATTTCTGGACCAGTAGTAAGTATTGTATCACAAACTAATGTTAGTTGTTATGGTCAATCAAATGGTGCTGCACAAGCAAGTGTAAGCGGAGGTACATTACCATATAATATTGCATGGACATATCAGGGGCAATCTGGATTATTATTAAACAATGTACCAGCAGGGAATTATGGTATAACAGTAGTTGATGCCGCTGGATGTGTTGGAAATGCTACTGTTTCAATTACTCAACCCGCACCATTAAATTCTGCTATTTCAAATGTTGGACATGTTTCTTGTTTCGGATTAAACGACGGAAGTGCTACAATGCTTGTAAATGGCGGAACACCAGCATATTCTTATACATGGACAGGAGGTAGTGGAATGCAGAATTCACAAACAGCGGTAAGTTTAATTGCAGGCAATTATACATGCACTGTTAAAGATGCTAATGGATGTACTTCTACTCAAACAGTACAAATTTTGCAACCCAATCCAATCAGTGTTGGAAGTTATACAATTCAAAATGTAAGTTGTAATGGTGGAAACAATGGACAAATTGCAGCCAATATAGTTGGAGGAACTCCACCTTATACTTTCACATGGAATCCTTCCAATATCAATGCTCCAGTTATTTCAAATTTAAGTGGTGGAAGTTATACATTAAATGTGAATGATGGAAAATCATGTATGGCAACTTTTGTATTTACTGTAACTGAACCTGCTCCATTAGTAGCCAGCACATATACTTCACCAGCATATTGTGGTAATGCTATAGGTATGGCTTCTGTTAATGTTAATGGCGGAACACCACCGTATCAATATTTATGGAATACTTCACCACCTCAAAATACAAATATTGCAAACAACTTACCTCCTAACACATGGACATGTCAAATAACTGATGCTCATAATTGCATTTTATCAACTTCTGTAATGATATCATCTACTCCAAATCCAAGCGTTACAAGTACTTCCTTTACACCACCTATTTGTTATGGACAACAAAATGGATCAGCAGGTGTTCAAGTCGTTAGTGGAACTCCACCATACACTTATACATGGAGTGCTCCTTCGGGAGGAAACACTGCAACCTTAACAGGTCTTGGTGCTGGCGTTTATCAGGTTTTAGTTATTGATAATGTTGGTTGTCAAACATTTACAACAGTAACTGTATCTCAACCCAATCAGGTAGTTATCAATGCAACACCCAATCATACCATTTGTTTCGGAACAAATACTCAAATATATGCTGCTGGTACTGGAGGAATTTCTCCATACACTTATACATGGATACCCTCTATTTACAACAGCACTGGACCTTATATTGTTCAGCCATCAGTAACAACTTCTTACACAGTAATGGCAAGTGATGCAAACGGATGTATTGCTCCACCAAGAGTAATTACTGTCTTTGTAAATCCTCCACTTTCTGCTGTTGGTAAAACATTAGATGTATGCGATGCAAATACTGCAGTATTAAGCCCTACCATTACAAGTTTAGGAAATGGAGGCCCTTATCAATTTTTCTGGAGTGATGGAACTTCCAATTCTTACGATAGTATTACAGTAAATTTGCAATTAGGTAGCACTCTAACTTATTCAGTACTTATCAAAGACGGATGTACTATACCAGATGCAGTAGCAAATTTTGTAATCAATGTTAGACCATTACCTTCACCCTCTTTAACTATTTATCCAAAAATCGGCTGTAGTCCAGCAAAAATCACATTTTCAGCAGTAGAAAGTAATACATCCAGCATCAACAATTATGTATGGCATATAGAATATAATTCTGGCACAACAGATACTACACATAGTGTATTTGATGCAGATGCTTCTGGTAACCCAGCAAGTGTAGTATTAAATACCAATGGAAGTTATGCTGTTAGTATTCTTGTTTCTAATCAATATGGGTGTTATATCAATATACCATTTGTAGATAGCATTAAAATTTATCCTAAACCAACAGCAGCATTCGTTTATAGTCCTATGAATACTGATGTTACCAATCCAGAAATATATTTTACTAATCAATCACAAAATGCAAATTATTATTACTGGAATTTTGGGGATTATGCCAGTGCTGATAATATCTCTACCGATACTAACCCAGTGCATTACTATCAATATGAAGGAAATTATATGGTTAATTTAATTGCAAGTAACATCTATGGATGCAAAGATACAGCAGATGCTGTGATTCAAATTAAACCCCAATTTGCAGTATATATTCCAAATGTGTTTACCCCAGATGGTAATGGTTTAAATGACATTTTTACACCTGTTGGAATAGGTATCATGGAAGATGAGTACCAAATGTTGATTTACGACAGATGGGGAAATTTAATATTTACTTCAAATAATTTAAAAGTTGGTTGGGATGGAAGTGTAAAAGGGGATCCTCATCCAAAAGATGGAGTATTCATATACAAAATTACACTATTAGATATTTTTGGAAACAAACACGAATATGTAGGACATGTTTATTCACAAGTAGTAGACAGAGAAAGACGATAAATCAAATATCATTTTGTTTCTTATCTAAATCATAAATACCACCTGAAATAATAAATTTCAAAGTATCCGTTGGGTTTTGATCTAATGGTTCTATAAAATCTGTTTTTATCAAAATCATTTTGCCTGCAAATGAATAAGAGAAAGGAATATAAACAGTTACATAATCTTTTAATTTTAAATTAGACAAATCTTGTTGAGTAACAAATCCTATTTCTTTATAGTTGTTGTATTGTGAAGTTTGAACAAGAACGGGATATTTGAATTTCTTTTTATTTCCGACAAATGCTTCTGTAAAATCTTTGATAGGAGAATAGATGTGACGAATAAGAGGAAGTTTTTCAAATTGTTGTTCAAAATAGTGCATTATATTGCTAAAAAAATAATTTGATGCTAATACCCCTATTCCAATAATAACCAAAAGCATAGTTACTAATCCTAATACAACATCTAAAAATATATTCCCGGTAATACCAATCCAGACAAAGAAATCAACGAAAATAGAAAATATCTTTAATATAATGTAAATAGTAATAATAACAGGCACAAGTATAGCAAGTCCTTGAATAAAATAAGTCAATGTTTTCTTCATATCAAATTCAAAAAATAAAATTTATTTTAAGCAATAACTGGAGGTGGTTCTAAAACTGATCCACAATTTTTACAAGTTCTCAACTCTAATGAATTATAAAACTTTTCAAAAACCTTTTGAAATTGAGTAGTAATATCCGTTAACTTAAAATACTCTTCATACAACTTATGATTACATTTTTCACAAAACCACAATAAACCGTCTTTTTCATTTTCTCTTCTTTTTCTTTCAATCACCAAGCCAATAGTATCTTTTAATCTCACTGGATTGTGGGGAATTCTGGGTGGAAGTAAAAAAATCTCACCTTCTTTAATAGACACTTCTTTTGCTTTTCCTTCTTCTTGAATCTTCACAATAATATCCCCTTTTATTTGATAAAAAAATTCTTCACCTTCATTGTAATGATAATCTTTTCGGGAATTAGGTCCTCCCACTACCATAATAATAAATTCAGTGTCTTTATATACAACTCTGTTATTAACAGGAGGTTTTAAAAACTCTTTGTTTTCTTCTATCCATTTCAAAAAATTGATAGGTGGTAATACTGCCATAAGTTTTATTTTTGAACCGTAAATTTACAAGTTTTTTTAATTATCTTTAAATTTTCTTTTTACTTGCATTTAAATTAAATTGCTTATCTTCGCAACTCCTTTTTAAAAAATTCAATATCAAAATCTTGATTTTATTGAAAATTTCAGAACAAAATCTTTCAAAAAATCATTTATAAAAATCATATAAAACAAATGAAAAGATATCCTGAATACAAGCAATTACAACTTTCTGAAATTAATAAAAATATCTTACAATTCTGGAAAGAGAACAATTGTTTTGAAAAATCTATTCAACAAAGAAATAATTCACCAAAATGGGTGTTTTATGAAGGTCCGCCAAGTGCTAATGGTTTGCCCGGTATTCACCATGTAATGTCCAGAACAATTAAAGATATTTTTTGTCGCTTTAAAACAATGCAAGGCTATAAGGTGCAACGCAAGGCAGGATGGGACACGCACGGATTACCCGTAGAACTTGGAGTTGAAAAAGAATTAGGTATTACAAAAGAAGATATTGGTAAAAAAATTTCTGTAGAAGAATATAACAAAAAATGTCGTGAAGCCGTAATGCGTTACACTGATAAGTGGGAGCAACTTACAGAACTGATGGGCTACTGGGTAGATATGAAGCATCCTTATGTAACTTATGACAACAATTATATTGAAAGTGTTTGGTGGTTATTAAAGCAAATTTACAACAAAGGATTATTATACAAAGGTTATACCATACAGCCATATTCACCTGCAGCTGGCACTGGACTTTCATCTCATGAACTTAATCAACCCGGATGCTACAAAAATGTTAAAGACCGCAGTGCAGTAGCAATGTTTAAACTCATTCCGCCATTAGCAGAAGAAAATTGTGGCGGTGTTTGCTACACAGAAGTTACTGCTATATTTCAGCACAATTTACCTGTTTACGCTTTAGCATGGACTACAACACCATGGACACTTCCATCAAACACAGGATTAGCCGTTCATCCAGATATTACTTATGTTGCAGTTAAAACTTATCACCCATTTCCTGTATCAAAAGATAATCCACAAAAAATAATAGTAATTCTTGCAAAAGATTTATTGCACAGATATTTCCCAAAAGAAAATGAAAATTTAAATTTTGACGATGTTGATATTGCAAAGAAAAAAATTCCTTATCAGGTTACTGCAGAGTTTAAAGGTATTAAATTATTAGATGTTCGCTATGAACAATTATTGCCATTTGTAAAGCCCGAAGGAAAAGCATTTAGAATAGTAACAGGAAATTTTGTTACAACCGAAGATGGTACTGGCATTGTGCACATTGCACCAAGTTTTGGAGAAGATGATTTCAAAGTTGCCAAAGAACATAATTTACCTGCATTGACATTAGTTGATTTGAAAGGAAGATTTTTGAAAGAAGTAAAAGATGATGTTTTTCTTTATGGCGAAGAACCAGTAAAAGAAGCATACCTCACCGAAGAAGAAAAAAAATATTGGCTCAATATCCAAAAAGAAAAATTAAAAGGTGTTATTTCAGATACTTCAAAATTGAATTACTTAAATGTAGATGAAAGAATTGTATTAAAACTTCAAACAGAAGGCAAGTTGTTTAAGAAAGAATTATATGAACATAACTATCCGCATTGCTGGAGAACTGATAAACCCGTGTTATATTATCCATTAGATTCATGGTTTATTAAAACTACTGCAGTAAAAGACAGAATGATAGAATTAAATAAAACTATTAATTGGAAACCTGAAAGTACAGGAAACGGAAGATTTGGAAACTGGCTTGAAAATTTAAATGACTGGAACTTATCACGCTCTCGTTATTGGGGAATTCCTTTACCAGTATGGAGAGATAAAGATGTAACTTATGAATTAGTTATCTCATCAAAAAAGGATTTAATTGAGTGTACAGCAATTAGATTATCTGACAAAAAAGAATTTGTTGCAAAAGGATTTTATTTAGAAAATAATTCATTGAAAAAAATTGATGAAAAGTTTATTGAAACATTAGATTTACATAAACCCTACATTGATAATATAATCTTTACTTTTACTGATGAAAATGGTAATGAAGTTTCATTAAAAAGAGAAAGTGATTTAATAGATGTATGGTTTGATAGCGGTTCAATGCCGTATGCACAACATCATTATCCATTTGAAACAAAAAGTTTAGAAGGTTTATTTCCTGCAGATTTTATTGCAGAAGGTGTAGACCAAACACGCGGATGGTTTTTTACACTTCACGCTATTGCCACAATGGTTTTTGATAGCATTGCATACAAAAATGTTGTAAGTAATGGACTTGTGTTAGACAAGAATGGTAATAAAATGAGCAAACGATTAGGTAATGTTGTTGATCCATTTGAAACTATTGAAAAATATGGAGCAGACGCTACCCGCTGGTATATGATTAGCAATGCCGCACCATGGGATAATTTGAAATTTGACATCAATGGCGTAGTTGAAAGTCAAAGAAAATTATTTTCAACCTTGTATAATACTTATCAGTTTTATGCAATGTATGCAAATGTTGATGGTTTTATACCATCTGAACAACTTACAATTCCTTCAGAAAAAAGACACGAATTAGACAACTGGATTTTATCAAAACTAAATAGTTTAATTAAAGAAGTAACTGAATATTACGAAACATTTGAACCACATAAAGCCGCAAGATCCATTGAAGAATTTGTAGATGAACATTTGAGTAACTGGTTTGTTCGTCTTTCTCGTCGCCGTTTCTGGAAAAATGCACAAACAGAAGATAAAATTTCTGCTTATGAAGTACTTCATTACAATTTGTATAATATTGCTTTATTAATGGCACCAATAGCACCATTTTTTGCAGAATGGCTATATTTAAATCTTAAAAAAGGATCACCAGATAATTCTTTGTTTTCAAAAGATTCTGTACATTTGTGTGATTTCCCAATCAGCAACTCTAAACAAATTGATAAAGCATTAGAAAAAAAAATGTATTTAGCACAAACTATATCATCATTGATTTTATCTATTCGCAAAAAAGAAAATATTAAAGTAAGACAACCATTACAATTAGTTCAAATTCCAATTTTAAACAAAGATGTAAAAGAAAAAATTTTGGATGTAAAAGATATTATACTAAATGAAGTGAATGTAAAAAAATTAGAAGTAGTAGATGAAACCCGCATCAAAATTGTAAAGAACATAAAACTTAATTTTAAATCCGTTGGAAAAAAATATCCACAACACACAAAATTTTTACAAAAATATCTATCTGAAAATGCTGAAGAATGTATTAAATCAATTGAAACCAACAATTGTCTTGAAATAGAAAATAATAGAGAAAAAATTGTTTTAAATAATGAAGATGTAGAAATTATTCCCGTAGATGTACCCGGATGGAAAGTAGCCACTAAAAACAACATTACTGTAGCATTAGATATAACTATTACAGAAGATTTATACAAAGAAGGATTAGCAAGAGAAATAATTAATCGTATTCAAAACTTAAGAAAAGAAAGCAATTTAGATATTACAGATAGAATTGATATTAAATTATATGGCAATGACCCAATAATTTTAGAAAGCATACAACAATTTAAAAACTATATTTGCACTGAAACGCTTTGTGAAAATTTAGAATACGCACTTTCTGAAACAAAAACAAATATGGAAGAAATAGACGATAATAAATTTATTAGCATTACTATAAAAAATGTAACTTCACTCCAATCAATCAAAACAAGTACCCACTAAACAATTATCATTCACAAACCTAAAAACTAAACTTATGGCAAAGAAAGTAAAAAAAGAACAAAAAGATAAAAATAAAGCAAAAAAAGTATCAACCAAAGATCAAAAATCAAAACTAGAAAAAAAAGAAACTAAAAATAAAAAATCAGGAACTACTATGAAAAAAAAGGAAACCAAAAAGGTTGCAACAAAAGAAAAAAGTTCATCTTCTAAAAAAGAAACTAAAACAAAATCAACCAAAACATCTACCTCAAAAAAAGAAGAGAAAACAAAACTGAAATCTCAAAAAAAATCTGAAAAACCAAAAAAGAAAAAAGATCTTGACTATGAAGAAAAAGATGAACTATTAAACGATGAAGAAATTTTAGATGAAGACGATGAAGTAAGTGAAGTAGAAGAAATTGATTTGAGTAATATAGATCCTGTAATTGCTGATGTAGATCCGATATTAGAAGATGAGGAAGAAGAAGAATATGTTCCTAAAACAAGAGGAAGAAAAAAACAAGTTCAACAAGAAGTGCATCATCAACTTACAATGGAAGAAATTATTCGTAATCGCCCATTACAAATTGACCCTACTAAAAAAACTTATGTTGTCAAAAAAAACGATGAACCAAAACCTTATGTAGCTCCAACCAAAGAAACCAAAGAAAGATACTCTGACGCTGAATTACAAGAATTCAAAGAAATTATTTTACAAAAATTAAAAGAAACTAAAGAAAACTATGATCAGTTAAAAAAATTCTTCTCAAATGAAGATAACAACGGAACAGATGATACATCACCTACCTTTAAAATGATTGAAGACGGTTCTGGCGTAATGACCAAAGAAGAAATAGAACAACAATTATCCCGACTTGAAAAATATATGGTTGATTTACAAAATGCCTTATTAAGAATTGAAAATAAAACATACGGTATTTGTACTGTAACTGGCAAACTTATTCCAAAAGAAAGATTAAAATTGGTGCCTCACGCTACAAAAAGTATAGAAGCTAAAATTAATAGAGATTAAAAATCTTTTTTCTATTTAGTTCACTTAAGTTTCATAAACATATCTTGAATTAAAATGTGCCGACCAGAATGTCGGCACTTGTTTTTTAAACTTTAATATATCAAATATTTTTAAATTGTGAATTATACATTTTGTATTTATTGATTTTACCATTCGCAAACGACATAAATGTCGTTTCTATTCACTTTTCACTTCTCAATAAATCCACCTCCTACTAAATCATTACCTTCATAAATAACTGCACTTTGCCCTGGGGCTACAGCATATACTGGCTCATGAAAAACAATTTCTAAACGATGATTATCTAATGAGTGAATAGTCGCCAATTTTCCAGGATCTTTATAACGAATTTTTACCAACCCTTGAAAATTATCAGGCAAATTTTCATACTTAATTAAATTATAATCACGAACATAAACAATTTGTTGAGCTAATTCCTCTTTATCTCCTAAAATAATTTCATTTTTCTCTGGAATAATCTCTTTCACATAAACAGATTGACCTAATGCAATCTCTAAACCTTTTCTTTGTCCAATTGTGTAAAAAGGATAACCTTTATGTTTGCCAACAATTTTATTATGATAAATAAAATTTCCTTCTCCAATTTTATCAATATCCTGCACTTTATTTTTTAAAAATTTTCTGTAATCATTATCTGGTATAAAACAAATATCATAACTTTCATTTTTCTTTGCCAAATAATCAAATCCTTCTTTTCTTGCAATTTCTCTTACTTCTGGCTTAGTAAATTCTGATAAAGGGAAAATTGTTCTTGATAATACATCTTGCGTTAAGCCCCATAAAACATATGTCTGATCTTTATTTGTATCAATTCCTCTCGAAATAATGTATCTACCGTTTTCATATCTGATTTTTGAGTAATGTCCTGTTGCAATATAATCACAGCCCAACATATCTGCTCGTTTCAATAAAGCATCCCATTTAATATGCGTATTACATAACACACAAGGATTAGGAGTTCTTCCTGCCAGATATTCTTCTACAAAATTATTGATGATTTTTTCTGAAAACTCTTCTCTAATATCTAACACATAGTGTGGAAAACCCAATTTTACTGCTATTATGCGAGCATCATTGATGCTGTCTAAACTACAACATCCCGTTTCTTTTCCATTCACTTTTGAACTTTCATAATCCCATGTTTTCATTGTAATTCCTACCAAATCATAACCCTGCTTTTTCAATAATAATGCACTAATGGAACTATCAATTCCACCACTCATTGCTACTAAAACTTTTCCCTTTTTATTACCTTGCTTCATTTTACTTTCTTCTTCTATACCACTCTGAAGTATATTGTTGATTGATAGAATGATTTATTTGCTTTAATTTATTTTTTTCTGATTCATAATATGCACCTGCAAAAATGGATAATACTTCTTTTTCTTCTTCTGATAATAGTTCTGTTAATAATTCAGGTTGAAAATATTTTGCAACAAAATTTGTATCAAATTTTCCACTTACAAAATCAGGATGTTTTAAAACAAACTTACAAAAATCTAAAGTAGTTTCAACACCCACAATTTTAAACTCATTGATGGCTCTGATCATTTTATCAATAGCGGCAGTTCTGTCTTTTGCGTGTACAATTAATTTTGCAATCATAGGATCATAATAAATAGGTATTTCCATTCCTTCTTCATAACCATCATCTACTCTGATACCATGTCCTTGCGGTCTTTGATACATCAATAATTTTCCAACATCAGGCAAAAAATTATTTAATGGATCTTCTGCACTAACACGCACTTCAATAGCGTGTCCATTTATTTTTAAATCATTTTGAGTAAAAGATAATGGTTCGCCCATTGCTATTTTAATCTGTTCCTTTACTAAATCTAATCCTGTAATCATTTCCGTAACTGGATGTTCCACCTGTAAGCGAGCATTTACTTCTAAAAAATAAAAATTACGATGCTTATCCACCAAAAATTCAACTGTTCCTGCATTGTAATACCCAACAGCTTTTGCAAGGGCAACCGCACATTCACCCATTTTCTTTCTCATCTCATCACTAACAACAGGAGATGGTGCTTCTTCAATAACTTTTTGATGTCTTCTTTGAATAGAACATTCTCTTTCAAATAAATAAACTACATTTCCATATTGATCTCCTAATATCTGCACTTCAATATGCTTGGGTTCTTCTGCGTATTTTTCAATAAATACAGCATCATCGCCAAATGCAGAAAGTGCTTCACTCATGGCTCTTTGAACACTTTCTTCTAATTCATCCATTGAATGCACCAGTCGCATTCCTTTTCCTCCGCCACCTGCAGATGCTTTAATTAACAATGGAAAACCAATTTTCTCCGCAACTTTTTTAGCTTCTTTTATATCTTTAATAGCTCCATCTGAACCAGAAATCATCGGAACATTTTGAGATTTTGCTGTTTCTTTGGCACTTAGTTTATCACCAATTTTTCTCATTGCAGAAGGTGGCGGTCCTATAAAAATAATGCCAGCATCAATTACCTTTTCTGCAAAGTTTGCATTTTCACTTAAGAATCCATATCCAGGATGAATGGCATCTGCCTTACATTGTAAGGCAATTTCAATAATTTTATCACCTAACAAATAAGATTGATTAGAAGGTGGCGGTCCTAATAAATAACTTTCATCTGCATAACGAACAAAAGGAGCATTTTTATCCGCCTCTGAATAAACAGCTACAGTTTTTATACCCATTTCTTTTGCAGAACGAATAATACGAAGAGCAATTTCTCCCCTGTTTGCAATAAGTATTTTATGAATAGTTCTTTTTTTCATCTTAAAATTTTTGCTGCAAATGTAAAGGAAGTTTTTGAATGTTGGTTATTCAAATAAATTGAGGAGTTGTGATATTATCTATCAGTAGAGCGATTTATTTGATATTTTAATCAAAATACAAATTTCTAATTTTTTAATTTTCTAAAAAATAAGCAAGAAAAAATAAGTATATTTGTAACTGAATGCAAGCACACCATATAATACTTTATAACAAGAATTAAAAAATATTATAGCATAATACAAATCAACTGGTATCAAAAAAAAATAATCAATAAAAATGAAGGAAAACAATAAATCATATTATATATTTAAGTGTAAATATAAATCAATAATTGAAACCATATTAGGAAGTTTTTTAATTATTTTTTTAACTCCTGTTTTTTATTGTAGGGTGAATTCAAGTCACAAATGCAACTTTTTGATGGTTCAAATATAAATAAAATTT
>DAONJS010000008.1:0-121729 GCA_035405785.1 Bacteroidia bacterium | reverse complement strand
AATTTTATTTATATTTGCACCATCAAAAAGTTGCATTTGTGACTTGAATTCACCATTTGTTTAATTCAATTAATAAATCAGTTACTTGTGTTGAAATTCTTTATTTAGGCAATGATAATGAAATAATAGAAATTTTAAAACATCAAAAAAATGTATTATTGCAAAAAAATATCAACTGCAACTTAAAACTCAATACTAACATTAAAACAATTAACTATGAAAACACTCAGCATTGAAGAAAGAAAAAACATAACTCCAGATAAAGCTCTGGAATTATTAATGAAAGGTAATGAAAGATTTACAAGCAATCTTTCAATAAATAAAGATCATTTAAATGTTCTGTCAACTTTTTCAAATGAACAAAAGCCATTTGCCTTTGTACTTTCTTGCATTGATTCAAGGGCTCCTGTTGAAATTATTTTTGATCAGGGCATTGGTGATTTGTTTTCTGCAAGGGTTGCAGGTAATATCATTAATGATGACATAATTGCCAGTGCTGAATTTGCGGTTGAAATGATTGGAGTAAAACTGATATTTGTATTAGGACATACAAATTGTGGTGCAATGTCTGCTTGTCTAAAAAAAATAAAAAATGGACATTTGAAATATCTTGTTGAAAAAATTGAACCCACTTATTTGAAATATCAGCAAGTTATTGACAAAGATCCATTTCCTCAAAATAAATTGGCTGAATTAAATGTTTTAGAAACTACTAAATTATTGCTTTCTAAAAGTATTATTATTAAAAATGCAGTTACTAATAAATCATTAAAGATAGCAACAGGAATGTATGATATTAGTAATGGTAAAGTAAGTTTATTATCAGTTTTTGATAATTCAAATATATCTGGCTAATTTTTACTAAGAATACTGTTTAAATTTATCATTGATATATTAAGCTAATTTAAAAATACACTCAATAATTTTTTCATCATCATTAAAATTATCCTTAACTTTGCCGCCTAAAAAATTAATTATGGGAAAAGGAGATAAAAGATCAAAAAGAGGAAAAATTCATATTGGTACTTACGGAAAATCAAGACCAAAAAAGAAAAATAAAAACAAGAAAGGTTAATAAAGTGAATAGTTTTGAGTACCGATGCTATTGGTCGGTATGCTGACATTTATTGTCAGCATTTTTAGTTTTTAGTTACAATTTTCTTTTTAATTTATAACTCAAAATTAAAAACTCAAAACTTAAAACTAATTAAACTTTGCTTCTTTGCGCCTTTGCAGTAAAAAAATTTGGAATTAAATAGCGATACTTTATATTTTTAAAAATTATCTATGGAACAATTTGATGTTATATTTATTGGATCGGGCCCTGGTGGTTACATTGGTGCTATTCGTGCTGCTCAATTAGGTTTTAAAGTGGCTATTGTTGAAAAATATCAATCATTAGGAGGAACTTGCCTGAATGTTGGGTGTATTCCTTCAAAAGCACTTTTAGATTCTTCTGAACATTATTTTAATGCTACACATACTTTTGAGCAACATGGTATTAAAGTAAAAGATATTAAACCTGACATTAAACAAATGATTGCCCGCAAGCGTCAGGTTGTTAAGGAAAATAGTGATGGTGTAGCATATTTGATGAAAAAAAATAAAATTACAGTTTTTACAGGTGTTGCTTCATTTATTTCACCAACTCAAATTAAAGTATCATCAGAAAATCAAACACAGGAATTAACTGCAAAATATTTTGTTATTGCTACTGGTTCAAAACCTTCTTCTTTACCAAATATAGAAATTGATAAAAAACAAATTATAACATCTACTGAAGCATTAGAGTTAGAAACGATTCCCAAACATCTTATTGTAATTGGAGGTGGTGTCATTGGATTAGAATTAGGTAGTGTGTTTGCTCGTTTAGGAAGTAAAGTTAGCGTAGTAGAATATTTTGATAGAATTATCCCTTCAATGGATGGTTCTCTTTCAAAAGAATTACAAAGATTACTCAAAAAGAATTTAAATTTTGACTTTTATCTTCAACATAAAGTATTATCTGCTAATAAAAAATCAAAAGAAGTTGTTGTTTCTGCTCAAAATAAAAATGGAGAAACAATAGAATTAAAAGGCGACTATGTATTGGTAGCCGTAGGACGAAGACCATATACAGAAAATCTTGGATTGGATAAAGCAGGTGTGAATGTGGATGAAAAGGGTAGAGTAGTGGTAAATGAAAAATTACAAACATCACAACCACATATTTATGCTATTGGCGATGTAGTAAGAGGACCAATGCTGGCTCATAAAGCAGAAGAAGAAGGTGTTTTTGTAGCAGAAGTCATTGCAGGTCAAAAACCACATATTGATTACAATTTAATTCCTGGAGTGGTATATACTTGGCCAGAAGTTGCTTCTGTGGGTCAAACAGAAGAACAATTAAAAGAGAAAAATATACCTTACAAAGTTGGTCAATTTCCCTTCAAAGCAAGTGGCAGAGCAAAAGCAAGTATGGATACAGACGGTTTTATCAAAGTATTAGCACATAAAGAAACGGATGAAATTTTAGGAGTACACATGATTGCTCCTCGTGCTGCGGATTTAATTGCTGAAGCTGCTGTTGCAATGGAATACAAAGCCACTGCCGAAGATATTGCCAGAATTTGTCATCCTCATCCTACATTTAGTGAGGCATTCAAAGAAGCATGTTTAGATGCTTTTGAAAAAAGACCACTTAATTTTTAAAATCATTTTATGGCGAAAAATACAAGTAAGTATCCTGCCTGTTCTTTTTGTGGTTTAGTCCCTGATGAAAAAGAAATATTTTTAGCAGGACACAACGCTTATATTTGTGGGGCATGTGTACAAAAAGCGTATGAAATTGTTCAGGCAGATAAAGAACATAAGTCAAAACAAAAATTAGATTTTTCTTTTGATGATTCTATTCCAACTCCAAAAGAAATAAAAAAATATCTTGATGAATATGTTATTGGACAAGATGATGCAAAAAAGATTTTAAGTGTTGCTGTTTATAATCATTACAAAAGAATTTTCAACGATAAAAAATCACCAAAAAAATCTGATGTAGAACTTGAAAAATCAAATATACTCTTAATTGGAGAAACAGGTACAGGAAAAACTTTACTGGCACGTACTATTGCAAAATTATTAAAAGTACCATTTTGTATTGCAGATGCTACTGCTATTACAGAAGCAGGTTATGTAGGTGAAGATGTAGAAACAATTTTAACTCGTTTATTGCAAGCCGCTGACTATGATGTTAAAGCCGCAGAAAAAGGAATAGTATTTATTGATGAAATAGATAAAATTGCAAGAAAATCCGGCGATAATCCATCTATTACAAAAGATGTTGGTGGTGAAGGTGTTCAGCAAGCACTACTTAAAATTTTAGAAGGTGCAGATGTATTTGTGCCACCACAAGGTGGAAGAAAGCATCCTGAACAACAAATGATTAAAGTAAATACTAAAAACATTTTATTTATTTGCGGTGGAGCATTTGTAGGTCTTGATAAAATTATTTCATCAAGAATTAATATTAATGTTATTGGATTTAAAGGAAAACATAAAGATGAATTTGATAAAAACAATATTTTACAGTATGTAACCTCTCATGATTTAAAATCCTTTGGTCTAATCCCTGAATTATTAGGTAGATTGCCAGTTATTGCTACTTTACAACCATTAGATAAAGAAACATTAAAACGAATTTTAGTTGAACCTAAAAATTCTTTGATAAAACAATACACGCATCTATTTGCTATTGATAATATTCAATTAAATATTGAACCTGAAGTATTAGATTTAATAGTTGATACAGCATTAGAACTAAAATTAGGAGCAAGAGGATTAAGAAGTATTTGTGAAACAATTTTTACCGATTTAATGTTTGAACTCCCTAAAAAGAACAAAGACCTTACAGAATATACAATCACATTAGATTATGCAAAGACAAAACTATTAAAATTAAAATCCACAAAACTTACCACAAGCAAAAAAGCAATTTAATTTTGTTTGATAAAATAAAATTTCTTAATATTAAGCCCAAAAATTTACAACTATGAAAAAAATTATTCTTATTATTGGTATAGCAGGATTAGCACTAAATGCTTGTAAAAAAAATTCTCCTGAACCTCAAACTCCTGATAGTGATGTTACTTATGCTAAAGATGCAGTTCAATCTTATGAAACCATGAATGATGTTTTCTTAATGGCCGCTTTAACCCGTGATACTTATACATCTACACCATTTTTTGGTTCAACTGGTGTAACTATCAAAAAAGATACTGTGGCTAAAGTTGATACACTTATTTTTTCAAATGCAAACGGAACTGATGGTAATACTAGAAATGGCGTAATACTCATCAATTATTCTGCTTCTACTTTGAACGCAAAATATATTCGTCAGCCAGGATTTAAAGCAACTGTTACACTTCAAAACTATGTAATCAATACTACAACAGTTTCATCTAATCCAATTATTATTACTAACACTACTCCAAATGGTTTTAATCCCAATACAACCAAACTTTCATGGTCAGCCGCATATACAAATTTTACAATCAATGACGGAACCCGTTCTGTTGTTATCAATAATGCTACGCATTCTATTGCACTAAATAATACCAATGATCCAAATGTATATAACAGCACTGGAAATATTCCTATTCAATGGCAAAATGCTAATATCAATCTTACAGGAAATGCTGTTGCTTTAAATAATAAAGGGGCATTTAATGTTACATTCAATAATCCATCAACTGATTTTCTATACCGCGATTTTAAAAATTGTGCGCCTGAAGCATTATTAAAACCTGGCAAACATCCATTTATTAAAGGACTTATTTATGTAAAACCAATAAAACCAGCTAAAAATACTCAGTTTGTAAATTTAGGTGAAGGCACTTGCGATTATAATATTAAAGTAACTATTGATGGTATTTCTTACCAAACAGATGTGCTTTAATTAACTATTTAATAAGTTCTATCAAATTTTACTATTATGTCGGTTTCTATTGTTTCTGAAAAAGAATCTAAGAATGCAGCATCTGCAGTTCTTTCTCAAATGGAGATATTTAATCATGAACAAATTGTTTATTGCAATGATAATAATGTCGGACTAAAAGCCATTATTGGTATTCATAATACTACACTTGGGCCAGCATTAGGTGGTACCAGAATGTGGAATTATGCTTCCGAACAAGACGCTCTGATTGATGTACTCCGCCTTTCAAGAGGCATGACATACAAATCTGCTGTGGCAGGAATAAATCTTGGTGGTGGAAAAGCAGTTATTATTGGCGACCCCAAAAAAATTAAAACTGAACCCCTGCTCAGAAGTTTCGGAAAATTTATTGATAATTTAGGAGGAAAATATATTACTGCCGAAGATGTTTCCATGAATAGTAAAGACATGGAAATAATCAGCATGGAAACGGACTATGTTACTGGATTGCCTGAATCTATGGGTGGTAGCGGCGATCCATCTCCTGTTACAGCAATGGGTGTATGGATGGGCATGAAAGCATCAGCAAAACAAGTTTATGGCAATGATTCTTTGCAAGGGAAAAAAATAATTGTGCAAGGTTTAGGAAATGTAGGAAAACATTTAATAGAATATCTTTCAAAAGAAAACGCGGAAATTCTTGTTTTTGATATTGATAATGAAAAAATAAAAGATGTTTCAAAAAAATTCAAAGTAAAAGTTTTATCTGCTGATCAATTGTATTCTGCTGATGCAGATATTTATGCACCCTGTGCATTAGGAGCAACTGTGAATACTCAAACATTAGAACAATTAAAAGTAAAAATCATCTGCGGATCTGCCAATAATCAATTAGCCGATGAAAATATTCATGGTAAAATGGTAGAAGAAAAAGGCATACTATATGCTCCTGATTTTGTAGTTAATGCAGGTGGAATTATAAATGTTTATTATGAGTTAGAAGGATATAACCGCGAAAGAGCACTTGCCCACGCTGAGAGAATTTATGATACTACTATAAAAGTTTTTGAAATTGCAAAAAAAGAAAACATTCCTACTTATCTTGCTGCTAACAGATTAGCAGAAGATCGTATAAATGCAATAGCCAAGCTGAGAGCAAGATTATAGATAGTAAGTTATTAAGTATTATTTGAATTAGGTTTTTAAATAGTTTTTGTTTTTTACTTTTAATTCATCATCTTTATTTTTATTTCTGAATAATCTCAAATTACATATATATTTGCACCAAAATTTATAAATATGCAATTGGAAGAACAAATAATGTCTGAAATAAAAAAATCAATGCTTGCAAAAGATAGCAAAAGATTAGAAGCATTGAGAGCAATTAAAAATGTCATCATAATGGTAAAAACCTCACCTGAGGGTTTTTCTGATGAAAATGTTATTAAGACAATTCAAAAAGAAGTCAAAAAAAGAAAAGAAACTGCAGAACTTTATAAACAACAAAACAGACCTGACCTTGCAGAAGTAGAATTATATCAGGCATCTGTTATGGAAGAGTTTTTACCAAAACAACTCAATGATGATGAACTAAAATCTATTTTAGAAAAAATTATTCAGGAAGTGGGCGCATCATCACCTGCAGATATGGGAAAAGTTATGGGTAAAGCCACAAAAGAACTTGCAGGAAAAGCAGATAATTCAAGAATTTCTGCAATGGTAAAACAACTATTATCTAAATAGTTTTATTAATCTATGCTTCCTCTTATTTCCGATATAATAAAAGAATTAGAAAACTTTGCACCACCTTCTTATCAAGAAAATTATGATAACGCAGGACTTATTATTGGAAATTCAAATGATCAATGTACTGGAGCATTATTAACCCTTGATGTAACCGAAGATGTTGTCAATGAAGCAATAGAAAATAATTGTAATTTAATTATAGCACATCATCCACTTATTTTTTCTCCATTAAAAAAAATCACAGGAAAAAATTATGTTGAAAGGTGCATTATTAAATGTATCAAAAACAATATCAGTGTTTACGCTGCACATACCAATGCAGATAATGTTATCAATGGAGTTAATAAAAAAATTTCTGATAAATTAAATCTCATCAACACAAAAATTCTTTTACCCAAAAATAAAATTCTCAAAAAATTAGTAACTTTTGTACCTGCTTCTCATTTGCAAGATGTTCAAAATGCTTTATTTAATGCTGGTTGCGGACATATTGGAAATTATGATAGTTGCAGTTTTTTTGCTGAAGGCAAAGGAACATTTAGAGGTAATGAAAATACCAATCCCTTTGTTGGAGAAAAAGAAAAATTAAGCATTGAACCTGAAATTAGATTAGAAACTATTTTTGAAGCACATAAAGAATCAAAAGTAATAGATGCTCTTTTGTCTTCTCATCCTTATGAAGAAGTAGCATACGACATTTATTTACTTGAAAATTATCATCCTCAAGTGGGTAGCGGAATGATTGGGGAATTACCAAAAGAATTAGACACAAAAACATTTTTAAACAAAGTAAAAGAAATTTTTAATCAACCAATCATTAGGTACACAGCGTATGATAAACCTATTAAAAAGGTTGCTGTTTGTGGGGGAAGCGGCTCATTTTTACTATCAAATGCTATTCAAAAAAATGCCGATGCTTTTATTTCATCTGACTTTAAATATCATCAATTTTTTGATGCAGAAAACAAAATAATGATAGTAGATATTGGACATTTTGAAGCAGAACAATTTACTCCTGAAATTTTTTATTCTATAATCAAAAATAAATTTCCTAACTTTGTCGCCCTTTTATCAAAAACAAATACAAACCCAATTAAATATCTATAATTATGGCAACCTTCAAAGAAAAATTAGACGCTTCAATTGAAGCAAAATTAAGAGCTCTATTTTATCTTCAACAAATTGATTCAAAAATTGATAAAATCAGATTTATTCGCGGAGAACTTCCTTTAGAAGTAAAAGATTTAGAAGATACAGTAGAGGGCTTAAAGAATAGAATTGGCAAACTTCAATATGATATTGAAAACTTAGAAAAACAAGTTGAAGAAAACAAAATTAAAATTAAAGATTATCAAAGTAAAATTAAAAAATACGAACAAGATCAAAATAAAGTTCGTAATAATAAAGAATTTGAAGCTTTTGCAAAACAAATTGAATATGCCCAATTAGAAATTCAATTAGCAGAAAAAACAATAAAAAATGCAAAAGCAAAAATTGAAGAGAAAAAACAATATCTTGAAGTAGTTCAAAATGAACTTAATGAAAGAATGAAAGACCTTGATGTAAAGAAAAAGGAACTTAAAGAAATTATTGCTGAAACAGAAGCAGAAGAAAAAGAACTTTTAAAACAATCTGAAAAAGCATCTTCTCAAATAGACACAAGATTAATTAATGCCTATAAAAAAATCAGAGAAAATGTAAAAAATGGCATTGCTGTTGCAGTAGTTGAAAGAGATGCTTGCGGAGGATGTTTTAGCAAAATCCCACCACAAAGAATTTTAGACATTAAAGCACATAATAAAATAATTGTTTGTGAACATTGTGGTAGAATTTTAGTTGATGCAACTATTGACCCAAATTATGTGCCACCAACTGCAGAAGAAGTAATTGAAACAACAAAAACAAAAAGAACTCCTCGTAAAAAAAGCAATAAATAAATTTTATTATAAAGTTTCAAAAGCCCTTTTGTGCTCGCAAAAGGGCTTTTTTAATTTAAATTTATGTCACCCAAAAATCCTCGTATTTATCCAATTACAATTACTAATCCCATTATTGAAGATTATTGTCTGCAACATTCATCAAATCTGCCAAAAGAATTATATGAAATAGAAAAATTTACAAAAGAAAATATCCTTGCCCATAGAATGCTCAGCAATCATATTCAAGCCCATTTTTTAATTGCTATTTCAAAAATGATAAACCCTCAAAATATTCTTGAAATAGGTACATTTACAGGATATTCAACAATATGTCTTTATCAAGGATTAGCAAAAAACGGAAAAATTACAACAATAGAAAAAAAACAAGAGTTTTCAAATTTAGCCAATGATTTTTTTACAAAATTTGGTTACCAAAATATTCAAATTATTACAGGAGATGCTTTATCAATTATTCCATCAATTCAAGAAAAATTTGATTTAATTTATCTTGATGCAGATAAAGAAAATATCTTACAATACTATCAACTTTTATTACCTTTGTTAAACAATAATGGATGGCTAATAATAGATAATACCTTATGGAAAGGGCTTGTTTCTGAACCAGCAAAAGAACCTGTTACAAAAAAAATTCAAGAATTTAATGATTTTCTTGCTCAACAAACTGATGTATTTTATACATTACTTCCTATTAGAGACGGTATAACATTAATAAAAAAATTATAGTTGCAGTTTATAAATATAAATGTTTGAAAATCAATTTATTATTTTATTCTTAAAAAATTATTTAAAAAAAATAAAAAATCATTTGGAAAATTGATAGTGTTATTTGTATATTTGCACCCTCAAAAAAATAAAACGAACATTGAATTAAATAATTAGCCGGGGTAGCTCAGCTGGTAGAGCAGCTGACTTGTAATCAGCTGGTCGGGGGTTCGAGTCCCTTCCTCGGCTCAATTGTGGGTGGTTACCAGAGTGGCCAAATGGGGCAGACTGTAAATCTGCTGGCTTTACGCCTTCGGTGGTTCGAATCCATCACCACCCACTTGCACAATTTGCGGAAGTAGCTCAATTGGTAGAGCTTTAGCCTTCCAAGCTAAAGGTTGCGGGTTCGAGCCCCGTCTTCCGCTCTCAAAATGCACATTACATAACAGCAGATATTAGCTGTTGTAGCTCAGTGGTAGAGCACTTCCTTGGTAAGGAAGAGGTCGGCAGTTCAATCCTGCTCAACAGCTCTCAACTGATGAAAAAATATTTATCTGATAAACTTTAATAAAATCAGATAAAAATAAACAAATAAAATAAACTAAAATCTAAAACTAAAAAACTATGGCAAAAGAAAAATTTGACCGTTCAAAACCACACGTAAACATCGGTACAATCGGTCACGTTGACCACGGGAAAACAACTTTAACTGCTGCTATTACACAAGTATTAGCAGAAAAAGGTTTAGCAGAGGCGAGATCTTTCGATCAAATTGACAATGCTCCTGAAGAAAAAGAAAGAGGTATTACTATTAATACTTCACATGTTGAATATCAAACAGAAAACAGACACTATGCACACGTTGACTGTCCAGGACACGCTGACTATGTAAAAAACATGGTTACAGGTGCTGCTCAAATGGATGGCGCTATTTTAGTAGTAGCTGCTACTGACG
The DNA here is from genome assembly GCA_035405785.1 of Bacteroidia bacterium. GTDB lineage: Bacteria > Bacteroidota > Bacteroidia > B-17B0 > Aurantibacillaceae > BPGX01. Next base: position 111,477 of record DAONJS010000008.1, on the reverse strand, counting down.
GACCAATGCCTCAAACAAGAGAACACATTCTACTTGCTCGTCAGGTAGGAGTTCCTCGTATTGTGGTATTCCTTAACAAAGTAGACATGGTTGATGACCCAGAATTATTAGACCTTGTTGAAATGGAAGTAAGAGATTTACTTTCTTTCTATGGTTATGATGGAGCTAATGTTCCTGTTATTCGTGGTTCTGCACTTGGTGCATTGAACAGAGAACCAAAATGGGTTGAAAAAGTATTAGAATTAATGAAAGCAGTTGATGAGTACATTCCATTGCCAACCCGTGATAAAGATAAACCATTCTTAATGCCAGTAGAAGATGTATTTACAATTACTGGTCGTGGTACTGTTGCAACTGGTAGAATTGAAACTGGAGTCATTCATACTGGTGATGAAGTTGAAATTATTGGATTTAATGCTGATAAATTAAAAACAACTGTTACTGGTGTGGAAATGTTTAGAAAAATTCTAGATTACGGTGAAGCTGGAGATAATGTTGGACTTTTATTAAGAGGTATTGAAAAGAAAGATATTCGTAGAGGTATGGTAATTGCTAAACCAGGATCTATTACACCACATACTAAATTTAAGGCAGAAGTTTATATCCTTAAAAAAGAAGAAGGTGGAAGACATACTCCTTTCCATAACAAATACAGACCACAATTCTACTTTCGTACTACTGATGTGACCGGTGAGATTCAATTAGATCCAGGTAGAGAAATGGTAATGCCAGGAGATAATGTAACTATTACAGTACAACTTATTGCTCCTGTAGCTATGGATAAAGGATTAAGATTTGCTATCCGTGAAGGTGGTCGCACTGTAGGTGCTGGACAAGTAACTGAAATTTTAGAGTAATACTAAAAATCATTTTTCACAAAATTACCCATTCTTTTGAATCTTTCAGGAGAATGGGATTTTGTGTTAATATACGGGCATAGTTCAATGGTAGAATAGCGGTCTCCAAAACCGTTGATGGGAGTTCGAATCTCTCTGCCCGTGCTAAAAAATTTTATCAAAAAAATAATTTTAAAAATATTTTTTTGATATTGAAATTTTATTTACATTTGCACCCCCAAAAATTAATCAATGTCATCTTTTTCCACCTTTATTAAAGAATCATACAACGAACTTGTAAACAAAGTAAGTTGGCCTACATGGTCAGAACTTCAGGAAAGTTCTGTTATTGTCCTTGTTTCTTCTATTATCATTGCTCTGCTGGTATTTGCAATGGATAGTGCTTTTTCAAAAATAATGGAACTCATCTATCAATTAGTAAATAGTTTGTAGTAAAATTTTAATTTCCATCAAATGACAGAGAATAACAACATACAGGAAACCTCAGTAAAACCACATACCGAAATGAAGTGGTATGTAATTAAAGCTATTAGTGGTCAAGAAAAAAAAGTAAAATCTTACATAGAATCAGAATTGGCTCGTTTAAATCTTTCTAACTTTGTTTCTCAAGTACTTATCCCAACTGAAAAAATTATACAAATTCGTAATGGAAAAAAAATAACTAAAGAAAGAAATTATTTTCCTGGATATATTCTTATTGAAGCAAATTTAAATGGAGAAGTAAAACATACTATTAGAAATACACCTGGAGTATTAGGTTTTTTAGCAGAAACAAAAGGTGGAGAACCTGTACCTTTAAGACAAAGTGAAATAAACAGATTATTAGGGAAAGTTGATGAATTATCTGAATCTGAAGGAACAGTTGAAACAAATTATACAATAGGGGAATCTGTAAAAATTATTAATGGACCTTTTAATGGATTCGTTGGGATTATAGAAGAAATAAATTCTGAAAAAAAGAAATTAAGAGTAACTGTAAAAATATTTGGAAGAAAAACTCCCGTAGAATTAAACTTTGGGGAGGTTGAAAAAGAATAAAAATAATGAAGATTAAGTATGGTTTTAAGTCCGCTTGCTGCTTCCAACTTAAAATCTTATCTTAATCTTCTAACTAAAACAACAAATAACTATGGCAAAGCAATTATTCGCAATCGTAAAATTACAAATTAAGGGTGGTGCCGCTAACCCAGCTCCTCCTATTGGACCTGCATTAGGTGCAAAAGGGGTAAATATAATGGAGTTTTGCAAGCAGTTCAATGCTCGTACGCAAGAAATGAAGGATAAACTATTACCTGTAATTATTAATGTTTATTCTGACAAAACTTTTGACTTCATTATTAAAAGACCCCCTGTTGCTGCTCAGATTAAAGAATATGCTAAAATTCAAAAAGGTTCTGATCAAAGCAATCGTAAAAAAGTAGGCAGTATTTCATGGGAACAGGTTAGAAAAATAGCAGAAGATAAATTACCCGATATGAACTGCTTTACAATTGAAAGCGCTATGAAAATGGTTGCAGGAACCGCTAGGAGTATGGGTGTAAATGTTACTGGCGAAGCCCCTTTTAAAAATTAATTATTCATTAACCCACTATTACCGCAAAATTTCGCGGGAGGGAAAAACTTAAACTTATGGCAAAACTAACCAAAAAAAGAAAAGAAGTACTTAAAAAAGTGGATATTACAAAGGTTTACCCACTTGAAGAAGCCGCAAAATTAGCAAAAGAAACCAATACGGCTAAATTTGATGCAACTATTGATATTGCAATTAGATTAGGGATAGATCCAAAAAAATCGAATCAATTAGTTAGAGCAACTGCTATGCTTCCTCATGGTACAGGAAAAACAGTTCGTGTTCTCGCCATCGTTCCACCTGATAAAGAAGACGAAGCCAAAAAGGCAGGTGCTGATTATGTAGGTATGGACGAATATATTGAAAAAATTAAAGGTGGCTGGACTGATGTAGATGTAATTATCACTACTCCTACTGCTATGGGAAAAATAGGTGCATTAGGTAAAATTCTAGGTCCTCGTGGTTTAATGCCTAATCCAAAAACTGGTACTGTTACAATGGATGTTGCAAAAGCAATTAAGGATGCAAAAGCAGGTAAGGTTGAATTAAAAACAGATAAAACTGGTATTATTCATTCTGTTGCAGGTAAAGCGTCTTTTGATCCTAAACAAATTGCAGAAAATGCAAATGAAATAATTCAAACCGTTTTGAAAAATAAACCTGCAGCTGCAAAAGGAACATACATTAAATCTATCACATTAAGCAGCACTATGGGACCAGGTATTAAAGTAGATACCAAAACAATCATCTAAAAAATTATCTTATGAACAAACAAGAAAAAGCACAAGTTATTAGTGAATTAGTTGATTTAATTAACTCTACAGATAAAATCTATTTAGTAGATTGTTCAACCATTAACGGAATCAATACAAATTTAATTCGTCGTAGTTGCTTTGAGAAAAAAGTAACAATGAAAGTGGCTAAAAATACTCTCATTGAAAAAGCCATTGAACAATCTAACCGAAAAGATGTATTGAAAGATTTAATTCCATACCTAAAAGGTGAAACTGCTTTGATGTTTGCATACGAAGCTCCTAATGCTCCGGCTAAAATCATTAAAGAGTTCAAAGAAAAATGCAATGGAAAACCAATATTAAAAGCAGCTTTCGTTGAAGAAACACTCTATGTTGGAGATGAATCTGTAGAAACATTATCTCAACTTAAAACTAAAAACGAACTTATTGCAGATGTTATCGGACTCTTACAATCACCAATTCGCCGCGTAATTTCTGCATTAGAAAACAAAACAAAAGGCGAAGAAAACGCCGCTTAATTAGTTTTGATTTGTGAATTTTGAGTTATATTGAATTTCAATTTACTAAAAACTTAAAACAAAACATAAACTAAAAACTAAAAAACCAAAAATTAATAATTAAAAACTAAACACTAACAATTAAAAACTAAACACTATGGCAGATGTAAAAGCAATCGCAGAAACACTTGTAAATCTAACAGTAAAAGAAGTACAAGAATTATCACAAATCTTAAAAGATCAATATGGTATAGAACCAGCCGCTGCTGCTGTTGTTGTAGCAGGTGGTGCCGCTGGCGGAGATGCTGCTGCAGCAAAAACATCTTTTGATGTAATACTTGCTGATGCTGGCGCTCAAAAATTAGGAGTTGTAAAAGTTGTAAAAGAACTTACAGGTCTTGGATTAAAAGAAGCAAAAGATCTTGTAGACCAAGCTCCAAAACCAGTAAAACAAGGTATTTCCAAAGAAGAAGCAGAATCAATTAAAAAAGCACTTGAAGAAGCTGGTGCAAAAGTTGAAGTTAAATAATTTTTCACTATTGAACTCATACAAAACCGGGAAGAACTGAATATGGTTCTTTCCGGTATTTGTTGTTTTTACAAACTTTCAACTTATCAATAATCTAAAAACTTACTGCCTTGGCAACACCAAAACAAAATTCAGAAAATAAAAAAGAAATTAAATACACAAGCACTGGTAGAGTTAATTTTTCTACCAATCCAATAAATCTGGAATACCCAGATTTTTTAGATATTCAAATACAATCCTTCAAAGATCTTTTTCAATTAGAAACCACACCAGAAAATAGAAAAAATGAAGGGTTGTATAAAGTTTTTCAAGAAAATTTCCCCATCATGGACGCAAGGGGAACATTCGTTTTGGAATTTAAGGATTATTATATTGATCCTCCAAGATATACTGTGGAAGAATGCTTAGAAAGAGGATTAACTTATAGCGTTCCACTTAAAGCAAAATTATATTTATATTGTACTGACCCACAACATGAAGATTTTGAACCAATTATGCAAGATGTCTATTTGGGAAATATCCCATATATGACACCTCGTGGTTCTTTTGTATTCAATGGTGCAGAAAGAGTTGTTGTTTCTCAAATCCATCGTGCACCCGGTGTATTTTTTGGTTTGAGCAGACATGCAAGCGGTGCAAGATTATACAGTGCCCGTGTAATCCCTTTCAAAGGGGCATGGATTGAATTTGCTACTGATGTAAATAATACAATGTACGCATACATTGATAGAAAAAAGAAGTTACCCGTTACAACATTATTAAGAGCAATTGGATTTGGCACAGATAAAGATATTTTAGAAATTTTCAAATTAGCAGAAGAAATTCCTGTTAATAAAAATGATATTAAAAAAGCAGTAGGTAAAAAATTAGCTGCAAGAATTCTTAAAACATGGTTTGAAGATTTCGTAGATGAAGGAACAGGTGAAGTTGTATCTATTGAAAGAAATGAAGTGCTTCTTGAAAGAGAAACTATCATTGAAGAAGACCATATACCAATTATTTTAGAATCACAAGTTAAAAGCATCGTAGTTCATAGAGAAGATGCTGATTCTAATCAATATTCTATTATTTATAATACTCTTCAAAAAGATCCAACAAATTCTGAAAAAGACGCTATTTATCATATTTATAGATTATTAAGAAACAGTGAACCAACCGATGAAGAAACTGCTCGTTCAACCATTGATAAGTTATTTTTCTCTGATAAAAGATATGATTTAGGTGAAGTAGGAAGATATCGTTTAAATAAAAAATTAGGCATTGATACGCCTATTGATATTAGAGTACTTACAAAAGAAGATATAGTACTTATTATTAAATATTTAATAGATTTAGTTAACTCTAAATCTGATGTTGATGATATTGACCATTTAAGTAATAGAAGAATTAGAACAGTTGGCGAACAATTAGCTGGTCAATTTGGAGTAGGTTTGGCAAGAATGTCTAGAACCATTCGTGAAAGAATGAATGTAAGAGACAATGAAGTATTTACACCTACCGACCTAATTAATGCAAAAACACTATCTGCTGTAATAAATACTTTCTTTGGTACTAATCAGTTATCTCAGTTCATGGATCAAACCAATCCATTGTCTGAAATTACACACAAAAGAAGATTATCTGCATTAGGGCCAGGAGGTTTAACAAGAGAAAGAGCAGGATTTGAAGTTCGTGACGTACATTATACTCATTATGGGCGTTTATGTCCAATTGAAACACCTGAAGGACCAAATATCGGTTTAATTTCATCGCTTACAGTTTTTGCAAAAATCAATAAATTAGGATTTATTGAAACACCATATCGACCTGTAAAAAATGGTAAAGTTGATTTAAATAATATCGTATATTTATCTGCCGAAGAGGATGATAATAAAATAATTGCTCAAGCAACAGAACCAATTAATGAAAAAGGTGAAATTTTAAAAGATCAGTTAGTTGCCCGCAAAGAAGGAGATTTCCCAATTGTAAATAAAGAAGATGTTCAATACATGGATGTTGCTTCAAATCAAATTGCATCTATAGCCGCATCGTTAATTCCATTCCTTGAGCATGACGATGCTAACCGTGCATTGATGGGTTCAAACATGCAAAGACAAGCAGTTCCTTTATTACAACCAGAAGCACCTATTGTAGGAACTGGTATTGAAGCACAAGTTGCTAGAGATTCAAGAGTGTTAATTAACGCAGAGGGTGATGGTGTAATTGAATATGTAGATGCTAATGAAATTCATGTTAGATATAACAGAACAGAAAAAGAAAAACTCGTAAGTTTTGAAAGTGATGTTAAAGTATATAAACTTACTAAATTCAGAAAAACCAATCAAAGTACATCAGTAAATCTTAAACCAATTGTTGCTAAAGGACAAAAGGTAAAAAAAGGACAGGTTCTTTGCGAAGGTTATGCCACTCAAAATGGTGAATTAGCACTTGGTAAAAACCTTCTAGTTGCATTTATGCCATGGAAAGGGTATAACTTTGAGGATGCTATTGTAATTTCTGAAAGAATTGTTAGAGAAGATGTATTTACATCAATTCATATTGATGAATACACATTAGAAGTAAGAGAAACAAAATTAGGAGCAGAAGAATTAACTCCTGAAATTCCTAATGTAAATGAAGAAGCAACTAAAAACTTAGATGATACAGGGCTTATCAGAATAGGTACTGAAGTAAAAGAAGGCGATATTTTAGTTGGAAAAATAACTCCAAAAGGTGAATCAGACCCAACACCAGAAGAAAAACTTTTAAGAGCTATTTTTGGTGATAAAGCAGGTGATGTAAAAGATGCTTCATTAAGAGTGCCACCTTCAGTTAAAGGGGTTGTAATAGACAGAAAACTATTTGCAAAAGTTATTAAAGACAAAAAAGCAAGGGCAGAAGAGAAACTTATTTTAGATAAGTTAGAAGCAGACTATACAGAAAAAACAAAACAATTGAAAGCTCAATTAGTTGATAAACTTTATCAATTAGTAAAAGACAAAACATCTGCTGGCGTTACAAATATCTTAGGAGAAGAAATTATACCAAAAGGTGGTAAGTTTTTACAAAAAACTTTAGAAAGAATTGATTATACAGAAGTTAATTCAAATCATTGGACAAACGATAAAGAAACCAATAAGTTAATTGAGCAGTTACTTCATAATTATACTATTAAACACAATGAAATCTTAGGCGCATACAAGAGAGAAAGATACCAAATTAGTTCAGGAGATGATTTACCCCCAGGAATTATTAAATTAGCAAAAGTATATATTGCAGAAAAAAGAAAATTAAAAGTTGGTGATAAATTAGCAGGACGTCACGGAAATAAAGGGGTAGTTGCTAAAATTGTGAAAGAAGAAGATATGCCTTTCTTAGAAGATGGAACTCCTGTAGACATTGTATTAAACCCATTAGGTGTGCCATCTCGTATGAACATTGGACAAATTTATGAAACTGTTCTTGGATGGGCTGGTAAAAAGTTAGGTGTAAAATTTGCAACTCCTATTTTTGATGGTGCAAGTCCTGAAGATATTAATGAATGGACAGATAAAGCAGGACTTCCAAGATATGGTAGAACATACTTATACGATGGAGGAACGGGTGAAAGATTTAGCCAACCAGCAACTGTGGGAGTAATTTATATGCTTAAACTTCACCACCTTGTTGATGATAAAATGCATGCTCGTTCTGTAGGTCCATATTCTTTAATTACTCAACAACCATTGGGAGGTAAAGCACAATTTGGTGGTCAGAGATTTGGGGAAATGGAAGTTTGGGCTATTGAAGCGTATGGTGCTGCAAATGTTCTTCAGGAAATTCTTACCATCAAATCAGATGATGTTACAGGTAGAGCTAAAACTTATGAGGCAATTGTAAAAGGTGATAATATCCCAACACCTGGAATTCCTGAATCATTCAATGTGTTAATGCATGAACTTAAAGGTTTAGCGTTAGATGTAAATTTAGAATAAATTCTTATTCAATTTAATTACTAATTAAAACAAAAATAAAAAACAAATATGGCACTAAAATCAAATTTAAAACCCAAAGCCAACTTTTCTAAAGTAATAATAAGTTTAGCATCTCCTGAAACTATTTTAAGAAGATCATCAGGAGAAGTTTTAAAACCAGAAACAATTAATTATAGAACTTATAAACCTGAAAGAGATGGTTTGTTTTGTGAAAGAATTTTTGGACCCATCAAAGATTATGAGTGTCATTGTGGAAAATACAAAAGAATTCGTTACAAAGGTATAGTATGTGATAGATGTGGAGTAGAAGTAACAGAAAAAAAGGTAAGAAGAGAAAGAATGGGACATATTAATCTTGTTGTTCCAGTTGTTCATATTTGGTATTTTCGTTCATTACCCAACAAAATTGGTTATTTACTCGGATTGAGTTCTAAAAAATTAGAATCTATTATTTACTATGAAAAATATGTAGTTATTCAACCGGGTGCAGCTGCTAATATCCCTCTTGCAGATAAACCAGGAATTGAATATCTTGATTTTTTAAGTGAAGAAGAGTATTATTATGTATTAGATCAATTGCCAAAAGAAAATCAGTTATTAGACGATAAAGACCCTAACAAATTTATTGCAAAAATGGGGGCAGAAGCCGTTCATGATTTATTAGCAAGAATTGATTTAGATGAACTTTCTTTTGAACTTAGAGATAAAGCATCTAATGAAACATCTCAACAAAGAAAACAAGAATATCTCAAAAGATTACAAGTTATTGAATCTTTTCGTCAAGGTAATCAACGTATTGAAAATCGTCCAGAATGGATGGTCATAAAAATTTTACCTGTTATCCCACCAGAATTAAGACCACTTGTTCCATTAGATGGAGGTAGATTTGCTACTGCTGACCTTAATGATTTGTATAGAAGAGTTATTATTCGTAACAACCGTTTGAAAAGATTGATTGAAATTAAAGCACCAGAAGTTATTTTACGTAATGAAAAGAGAATGCTTCAAGAAGCAGTAGATGCATTATTTGATAATTCAAGAAAAAGCACAGCAGTAAAAACTGATAATAACAGACCTCTTAAATCATTATCTGATGCTCTTAAAGGAAAACAAGGTCGTTTTAGACAAAATTTATTAGGAAAACGTGTAGATTATTCTGGTCGTTCAGTAATTGTGGTTGGACCTGAATTGAAATTACACGAATGTGGCTTGCCAAAAGATATGGCCGCAGAATTATTCAAGCCATTTATTATTCGTCGTTTGATTGAAAGAGGAGTAGTAAAAACTGTAAAATCAGCTAAAAAAGTTGTTGAGAAAAAAGACCCTGTTATCTGGGATATTTTAGAAAATATATTAAAAGGTCATCCGGTTTTATTAAACCGTGCTCCAACCTTACACCGTTTAGGTATTCAGGCATTTCAGCCAAAATTAGTAGAAGGTAAGGCCATCCAACTTCACCCATTAGTATGTACTGCATTTAATGCTGATTTTGATGGAGACCAAATGGCGGTGCATGTACCATTAAGTAATGCCGCTGTTATTGAAGCACAATTACTCATGCTTTCTTCTCATAATATATTAAATCCATCTAACGGAACGCCTATTGCGGTGCCTTCACAAGACATGGTATTAGGACTTTATTATATCACAAAAGAAAAAGTAAGTACTCCTGATGAAAAAGTGAAAGGTGAAGGTAAAATCTTTTATAGCCCTGAAGAAGTAGAATTAGCATATAATGAAGGAAAAGTAGATTTACACGCTAAAATTAAAATTAAAATAGATAATGTACTGGATGGTGATAAACTTGTAAGCAAAATAATTGATACTACAGTTGGAAGAGTTATCTTTAACCAAAGAGTACCCAAAGAAGTGGGATATATTAATGAGGTTCTTACTAAAAAATCATTAAGGGATATTATTTCAAATGTATTGAAAAAAGTCGGAATGGCCAGAACTGCTCAGTTCCTTGATGATATTAAGGAATTAGGATTTATGACGGCTTTCCGCGGAGGACTTTCATTTACTTTAAGTGATATTACTACTCCTGATAAGAAAAAAGAAATCATTGAAGAAGCCAGAAAGAAAGTAGAAGAAGTAATTGCTAACTACAACATGGGTTTTATTACCAGCAAAGAAAGATATAACCAGATTATTGATATTTGGACACATACCAATGTGAAAATTACAAAAACTGTTATTGATGCTTTGAAAAACGACAGACAAGGATTTAATCCTGTTTATATGATGTTGGATTCTGGTGCCCGTGGTTCTAATGAACAGATTAAACAGTTAAGCGGTTGGAGAGGATTGATGGCAAAACCACAAAAATCTGGAAGTACAAGTTCTGAATTTATTGAAAACCCAATTATTAGTAACTTCCGTGAAGGTTTATCGGTGCATGAATATTTTATTTCAACACACGGTGCTAGAAAAGGATTAGCAGATACAGCATTGAAAACTGCTGATGCTGGATACTTAACTCGTCGTTTAGTTGATGTTGCACAAGATGTTATTATTACAGAATCAGATTGTGGTACATTGAGAGGAATTACAATGACTGCATTAAAAGAGAAAGATGAAGTGATTGAAAGTTTATATGATAGAATTTTAGGAAGATTTGCTCTAAATGATGTTTATCATCCGCATTCTGGTGAGTTAATTGTAGCTGGAGGTGAATTGATTACAGAAGCAGTGGCACAAAAAATAGCTGAATCTCCAATTGAAAGTGTAGAAATTCGTTCTGTTTTAACTTGTGAATCAAAAATTGGAGTTTGTGCAAAATGTTATGGTAGAAACTTAGGTAATGGTAGAATGGTGCAGTTAGGTGAAGCAGTAGGTGTTATTGCTGCTCAATCTATCGGAGAACCTGGTACTCAATTAACACTTCGTACTTTCCACGCAGGTGGTGCTGCTTCGGTAGTGATGTCAGAAAACACATTAAGAGCAAAGTATGAAGGTGTTGTTGAAATTGATGATATAAAAACAGTTGAAACAGAAGATCAAAATGGTGAAAAAGTAAATGTTGTTGTAGGTCGTTCATCTGAACTGAGAGTTGTAGATCCAAACACAGGTATTGTTTTATACACTGGTAATGTGCCTTATGGTTCTATCTTACGCGTTAAGAATGGACAAAAAGTGAAAAAAGACCAGTTACTTTGTGAATGGGATCCATACAACGCTGTGATTGTAGCAGAATTTGCGGGTAAAGTAGAATACGAAAATATCATTGAGAATGTTACTTATCATGAAGAAGTAGATGAAAACACTGGCTTCCGTGATAAAGTAATTATTGATAGTAAAGATAAATCTATTAACCCTGTTATTAAAATTGTTGACAGTGCTGGAAATGAATTAAAAAGATATAATATTCCAGTAGGTGCCCATATCATTGTAAATAATAATGAGAAAATTAAAGCAGGAAAAACATTGGTAAAAATACCAAGAGTTTCTGCAAAATCGGGTGATATTACAGGTGGTCTTCCAAGAGTAACTGAATTATTTGAAGCTCGCAATCCATCTGAACCAGCTGTGGTTTCTGAAATTGACGGTTCTGTAAGCTTTGGAAAAGTAAAAAGAGGTAGCAGAGAAATTATTGTAGAATCAAAAACCGGAGAAAGAAGAACTTACTTAATTCCTTTGACTAAACATATTCTTGTTCAGGAAAATGATTTTGTAAAAGCCGGTGATCCTTTATGTGATGGACAAATAAGTTTGAACGACATCTTAAATATCAAAGGACCAACTGCTGTGCAAGAATACATTGTAAATGAGATTCAAGAAGTGTATAGAAGACAAGGACAAAGATTGAATGACAAACACTTTGAAGTAATTGTTCGCCAAATGATGAGAAAAGTTGAAATTGTAGAACCTGGTGATACCAATTTCCTTGAACAACAAGTAGTGAGCAAGTTAGAATTTATGCAGGAAAATGATAGAATTTACGGAAACAAAGTAGTATTAGATCCAGGTGGTTCTACAGAAGTAAAAAGAGGACAAATAATTACAGCAAGAAAATTAAGAGAAATCAATTCTGTATTAAAAAGAAAAGATTTACCACTTGTACAAGCAAGAGATGCTCAAACTGCAACTGCAAGACCGATATTACAAGGTATTACAAAAGCTTCATTGCAAACATCAAGTTGGATTTCTGCTGCATCATTCCAGGAAACTACAAAAGTATTAAATGAAGCTGCAGTAAGTGCTAAAGAAGATCATTTATTAGGATTAAAAGAAAATGTGATTGTTGGTCACTTAATACCTGCTGGAACAGGATTAAGAAAATACGAAAAATTAATTGTAAGTTCAAAAGAAGAATACGAAAGATTATTAGCAAGCAAACAAGAAGTAGAAGCAGAATCTAAATAAAAATTCAACGGATAGATATCTTAAAACCCTGTGAGTAAAATACATTCACAGGGTTTTGTTTTTTATACCAATTTCTAAAGATGATTGAATAAAGTGTATGAGTATTGCGAAGAAAATTGGTAACAAAATACTTTTTACCAAATAAAAATCTTTGTTTTATTTTAAAATTTAACTTAATTTTGCAAAAAAAAAATATTAGTATGAAAAAGAATTACTTTTTTATAAATGTTTTTTTATTGATTATTAATTTTGTTTTTTCTCAAGACTGGGAATGGTTTGAAAACCTCAAAAATCATAGAGGGTTAAAAGATGTTGGAAATGATATAGTGGTTGTTCCGAATAAAAATAGAATAATAATAGCAGGAAATTTTGGAGATACTATTGTTTACAGACAGGATACAACTATTATTAATTCAATTGGAGGAATAGGACCAGATGGTTTGATTGTAATGTATTCTGATAAGCAGGGAAATGTAATATGGAAAAAAAAATTAAAGAGCAATTTATTAAATCATTCAAAATTATCTTTTTATTCTGATACCATTTATTTGTATGGAAAATTTCGTGATAAAGTATACTATGGAAATGATAGTATTGTTGGAATTTATGGATTGAGTAATCTATATTTAATCAAATTAGATACTAATGGAAATTTTGTAAGTGGAAGTAATTTGTGCTGGTCACAATTTATTGAAGCGGAGGATATGATTGTAAATAATAATGGAATATTCATTAGTGCTTATGTAGGTGAAATTATAAATTTTAGTGATACAACATATACTTCAAGGGGTATTTATAATCTTTTACTCGCAGGGTATAATTATCAACTACAAAGAAAATGGTTTAAAGTAGGGTATAACTATGATCGTCAAAAGAATTACAAAGTTTCTAAATTGGTTTTTGATGAATCTGGTAATATTTATTGTACTGGTCATTACAAAGATAGTTTGAAAATTGTAGGTTATTCAGGTATATTAAATGGTGGTGGAGAACATGCATTTATTTTGAAAATGAATACAAATAGCGGGAATATTATTTATTTGAAACAATTTCCAGAAGGAGAAACCACGAAAACTCTAATATGGGATGTAAAATATCACAATAAAAATATCTATGTGGGTGGAACATTGAGAAATATCTGGATAAATAATACAGATACTGTGTTAGTTCAGAAAAGCAAAGCCATTTTATGGAAAATTGATACAAGTAGTACAGTTCAAAAGTATTGGATTGTGCAAAAAGGAGATAGCACAATAGGTAGAAATTTAAGTTTAGATCAAAGTTCAGGAATATATTTTACTATAGAATTTGTTGATACTTTAAAGTTTGTGAATCAATTAATTACAAGGAGCGGTTATGATAGTGCTAATTATTTAGGAATATTCAAAATTAGTGCAGATACTGTTGTTAGATATATTCATACAATTGATGCGAGTATAATAAAGGCAAGAATGATTTCAAGTAGTTGTGATGTAGATGAGAAAGGTAATTTTTTTATTTCGGGTAGTTATATTAAAAGTATTTCTGCTGACACAAATCAATTTCCTGTAAGTGTGGTAAGAAAAAATGCAACATCAGGATTTGCAGGAAAAATAAGTTGTAAAAGACCTGCACCAAAAATATATGGTGATGTTACAATATGTTACAATGAACAAGCAGAATTATGGACAGATTATCAATCTTTTTATCAACCATTGTGGAGTAATGGATTAAATAAGGACACCATACAAGTAGAAGGTGGAGATTACTGGTTAGTAATGATAGATGAAAATGCATGTGTTTCAGATACTGCAAGAATTAGTGTTTTACAATACCCGAGAACAAATGTTCAAATTCATCAGTTATGTGATAGTTTGTATGTGACAGATACTTTTAATCAATATCAATGGTATTATGGAAATGTTTTATCAGGTAATGCAAATTATATTAATGCCATTCAAAATGGGTGGTATTATTTTGAAACAGTAGATAATAATGGTTGTTTAGTGAGAGATAGTATATTAATTCAAATTAGTAAAGATCCTATTTCATTAAAACATTTGTGTGATTCATTAAAGATAGCAAATAATTCTTTCACAGGGGTTTGGTATTTCAATGGTAATCCTATTGATACAAGTAATTCAATCATTGTTCATCAAAGCGGAGATTATTATGTTCATATAACGGATAGCGTGGGATGTGTTATTTCCAGTGATACTGTAAGTATTGAAATTGAAGGAAACAGAGTATTAAAAATATATCCTAATCCTGTGCAAAAAGATTTGTTTTTAATGACATCAGAAGAAAATGTTGTGAAAAAAGCCAATGTAATAGATATATTTGGAAGAAAAATATCTGAATTATCAGATTTTGAGTTTGTAGAAAAAACTAGTGAAAAATGTAGTGAAGTAAGTATTTTAAAATCACAAATACCTGAATTGAAAAATGGTGTTTATATTATAGAAATAGAATTTGAAAATGGTGAAAAACGAACGATAAAGATTGAAATTTTTAAATAAAGAATTTTCAATTAAGTAAAAAAGACAGAAATGAATTAAAGTAAAAAATTTTCAATCTATATGAAACAAAGATTATTTAATTTTTTGATATTATTAATTTTTGGTCAAAGTATTTTTTGTCAAAATGTGAAATATTCAGGAAGAGTAGAAGCAGGAATGAATTATAATAGCATTGTATCTCTTTATTCACCCTATCCTGCCACTTATTACTATATTCGTAGTAATCAAAAGTTAGAAATTTTTTCAGTGCCATTTGATATTAATTTACAACTCACTAATTTGAATGCTGCCTTTGTTACAAAAAATTTTTATCCCAATTTAATTTCAATAAGTTATAATCAAGAAAAATTAAGACAGAATTTGCAAAAAAAAGCAATGCAAAAATTAGAGAAAGAATATGAAAACATCTTATTATCAAAGCAAAAACAAAATGAAAATGCTAAGTTGATAGAATTGATTGATAGTATTCAAAAATCTATGCCTGATAGTAATGAATTAGAATTTCAAAAAAATGCGGCTTTACAAATGATTAATAAAAATGATACAATGGCTTTAAAAGAATTATTAGATAATTATGAAAAGGAAAAGGCATTCAGAAAAAAACTTTTAGAATTGAAAGAAAATGCTATCAAAGAAAATTCATCAATGAAAATCAATGATAGTGTGATTAATACATATAATCAATTAAAAGATAAAAGAATGGAAATAAATGAAATAAAAAGTATTTTACCATTGAATAAGTTTGAAAATTTTATGTCAAAAATTGAAAGATTTAATACTGGTAGATTTTTTTGGAATAAAGAAGAAAGATTTGTGAGTAATGGAGTTACGGTAGATGGATTAGAGGTAAATACAAAGTTTGGAAAATTTGAAGCGGGTGCCATAAGTGGCAGATTGTTTCCGGTAATTTTTTGGAATCAATTTGGTGGATGGTGGAATGGTAGTATGCAAATTATCAACGGGGGAAATATAGGGATGAGAAGTAAAAATCATTTAGTAAAAATTAGTGGCTATAGTTTTTCAGGAAAAGATAAAGAGTTATTCAAAAGAAATAATCAAATAGGTACTGTGAGTTATAAATTCATAGGAGAAAAATTAGAATATGAATTAAATGCAGCAGGTTCACAGGCATTTACAGAAAATATAAATACTAACTACTATTATCAAGGATTACCAGTGATTGAAAATTTTTCAGCAGATAATATCATTGGAAATATTTTACAACAAAAAAATAATTTTGGAACACAAACTGGTTATGCTTTTCATTCTGCTATGAAACTAAAATTCAAAAAAGTATTGAAAGAAACAGGTATTCAATATGAACAAATTAGTCCGTTTTATTTTTCATCTGCAGCACCATTTTTAATGAAAGATCAGCAATATGTTGAATTGAAAAATCAAATGTATATTACTAAAAAAATTGAAATTAATTTATCTGGTTATTATAGACAAGATAATTTATCGGGCTTGAAAACGGTTACTACTTACTGGAAATCTATTCAATTTAGACAAAGGTGGAAAATAAACGAACATTTCAGAATGAATATCAATTACAGATATATAAATAGAATGTCAAATCAATTGACAGAACAACATCAAATCTCGTACTCTGGTGAATACATTCGTAACAGGAATGGATTAAAGAATTTATTTCTACAATTAAATTCGTATGAGAGTGAAACATTACCAATGGTGAGAAATGCTATATTACAAGGATTTTTTGATTGGAATAATAAATGGAGATTTACTGCAAATGTTCAATATTTAGAATTCAGAGATCTGAAACTTGATCAAAAGTATAAAGAAAATTACACCTTTCAATCTGGCATCGGATACAATAATAAGTGGTTAGAAATCAATTTAAATGGATTTTTATTTTATAAATATGATGGGCTATGGAACAGAGGAATTGATGTGTCAGGGAATATACAGGTCATAAAGAATTTTAATATAAGGTTTCTTGCTGGATATGGACAAAACCGAAGTATTTGGAATGAAGCGAATGTAATAAGCATTAATAATTCAAACATTTTAAATAATGAATATTTTTATAGCAATTTTGCATTAATATTTAATTGGTAAAATAAAATATATGAAAAGAAAATTGAAAAAAATAGGAGGTATTTTATTAAGTGCAATGATGATTAAATTTGCAACTGCACAGGGCGTGGTAAATTATTATGATATTATAAAAAATTATGGAGAAGTAGAAACATATTTTCCAGTAGAACGATTATGGGATATTGACATTTACTCTCAAATTACAGATGGATCTTATTATTTTGCCACATTGAAATTAATGGATAAAGCAGGGGATGTAAAGTATAAAAGCAAAACACAAACATTTCAGATAAACGAAAATTATTTTTCAGTATACAGAAGAAACAAAGATGTATCGCCATTTGAAAGTGAATGGATAGATAATTACTTTTATACAAAAGTGAAAAGCAGCGGAGGATTTTTATTACCAGGCACCTATAAAGTAGAATACACATTATTAAAGACCACAGCAGGGTGTAATTGGGCTGGTGAAGTTTTGATTAAGAGAATTTTTGAATTAACAATAGAGTATTTCAATAACATAGAATTAGTATATCCTGCGAATGGAGATACTTTGAACAATTTGTTTCCAAACTTTTTATGGTTGCCTTTAGCACCTTATAGAGATGGAATTAAATACACTATTAGAGTGGTTGAATCAACACAGAGTCCAGAACAAGATTTGTATTTGAATATGGAATATTTAATGGTGAAGAATTTAAGTACAACTAATTTAATTTATCCATCATCAGCAAGAAAACTGGATTATGATAAAAGATATGTTTGGCAAGTAGTTGCAACAAATGAAAATTCTGAAATTCTGGCCGTATCTTCACCAAATGTTTTTTATATTAAAGGGAATAATAAAAGTAAAGTTATTGAATTACACCCATCTTTTTCGTATATAGAATTGAATGAAAATGTAAAAGATCAATGGTTTGAATTAAATTCTGATACATTATTTATAGCAATAAGACACTTTGGTAATGTAGAAAAACCTGTCATTAAAGTAGTTAATTTGGAAACTAAGAAAGAAATAAAAGTTTCCAAGATAGCAGACAGGATACAATTGAAAAATGGTTTGAATTTGTTTGTACTAAATTTAAGTGAATTGAGTGATGGTGTATATGATTTTAAAATTCAAGGTACAGGTTTTCCGGAACAACATTTTTATTTGAATAAAAAACAAAAGAAGTAAAATTGAAAAATATTTTCAAATAAAACAAAATTGACAAATATGAAAGCATTAAAATTCTTTTCAAAAAGTATATTAACATTATTAAGTATAAAAAGTAAAAGAAATAGTTATATGAATTCAAGTTTTAATAAAATCACTTTTCTAGAAAAGATAAGAAGAAGTAAGATTTCAAAAGTGACGAGTGGATTTATGGTATCAGTTATTTTATTTGGTGATGTATATTCATTAAAAGCATTATCGGAAGGACCTAAAACGCCGGAGTCCAGTGGTTTTAGTGCGCTTACACCTGCTGAAAATGTAAGTTTGTATAGTGGAGATTTCAGTTACAATATTCCATTATTTACGATGAATGATTATCCATTTAATTTAACATACAATAGCAATATCAGTATGGAACAAGAAGCCAGTTGGGTAGGATTAGGATGGAATTTAGATATAGGTGCAATAGACAGGCACATGAAAGGATTGCCAGATGATTTTGATGGAGACATTATTAAAGAAGAAAATAATACAAGACCGAATACAACTGTGATGTTGGGGATTGGTATGGAATCAGAAATAATAGGATCAGACATAAATAAACTTAAAGGTAATTTAGTTCTTTTACCGAAAAAAATTAAAAAATTAGTAGACAAGATATCAATCAAAAAATCTTTTCAATTAGGATACAATACTTACAATGGTTTTATTTGGAATTTAAGTGGTGGATATAGTTTAGATTTTCCCATTAGTAGCAAAAGTAAGCATACAAGTAAGATAGACAACAGTTTTGATTTATCATTAAATTATACCATTGGTTCAGGTGGTATAAGTTTAAGTCCTGGATTATCTTTATCTGAAAAATTTTCAGATAATGTTACGACCTTGGTGGGAAATGTAGGATTTAATTTTAATGTTAGTAGTTCTTCGGGTATTCAAGGGGTAAATTTTGGATATAATATGAAAAGTACTATTAAAGATTTGTATAAAAATCAGTACAAAAATGATTTTGATGTTAATGTTCTTGAGGGAAATATAAGTTATTCGCCTTTATCATTTCCGCCATCTGGTAATTTAAGGTATAAAAATTTTTCGGGAGCAGTAACTGTAAAAGTGCCTATTGAAACTTTTTGGGTAGGAACAGGTACAAGTTTTAGTGGATTTTATAGTTCTCAAAAATTATTCAAAAAGCAGGTAGATTATAAAGGTATGGGGTATTTATACATGAATAATGTTACTTATGATGGAGATGTATTGACAGATGTATATAGAGAAAAAGATTTAGCATATATGCCGGGAGTGCCCTATTTACCTCAAACTCAAGTTCAGCCAGATATGTTTAATGTGCACACGATGGGTTTTTCAGGCACTTATAGGGCTTTCAAAAATACTGCAGTTTTAACAGGTAATCATAATTTTGTAGCTAATAAAGGGCATGATGTAAAAGTAGATTTTGAATTTGGTGCAGGCAATGCATTTAAAGGTGCTTTGAATCCAACTTATGGAGTTTCTACTCAAAATTCAGGATATTGGATTATTCAGAACAATGCATTTGGAAGCACAAGTAATAGTAATAAATTTTCAAATGGATTTTCAAATATCTATTTTAGAAAAATTGAAGATGGTGGTAAAGGTATATCTACGACTTATTTTGGTGGAATGTACAACACAGACGCAGTAGCATATAAATTACATAAAGATAAATTTAATTACTATTTACAAAATTCATTGCAAGTAGGTTCTTCATCAAGTGGATCTGCATTGGGAGTATTTGCAGATAAATATAATGGCCCAGAATATCCAGCATCATCTACTACTTTTCTGCCAATAAAATATAAGCAAATTAAATTACATCCTCTATATAATAAACTGTACAAGCAGTATTATGATAGTGTAAATATAGTAAGTAAAGACCATCATATTACACATATTGAGATTTTGAATGAAAAAGGACAAAGATTTGTTTTTGGCTGTCCTGCATACAATAAGTTACAGAAAGAAGTTTCTTTTAATATTGGAGGAGAAGCGACTTTTGATGGAAGTAATTTCAATATTCTAAATGTTCCAACAACTACTTATAATCCTGGAGATAATTCAACTTCAAATAGCAAAGGTTTACAACATTATTATCATTCACAAGAAATACCGGCTTATGTGTATGCTTATCATTTAACAGAAATATATTCACCAGAATACAGTGATATCAAGGGCGATGGACCAACGCCAGATGATGCAGGTGATTATTTGATTTTTCATTACAATAGAAAAATTACTGATTACAAATGGAGAAGTCCTATGAGTAATTTAAATTATATTGCACAATATCAGCCAGGTGCTCTTAGTAAAAATGATGATGGAATGGGGGTATACAGTTATGGAGTAAAAGATGTTTGGTATATAGATACTGTAAGGAGTAAAACTGAGATTGCCATTTTTTATACCAGTCAAAGAAGCGATGCTAGAGAGGCGAATGGTGAAAATGGAGGATTGGGTTCTCAATATTTACATAAATTGGATAGTATAGTATTGTATGATTTACAAGAATTTTTGTTACACAAACAGTCTACTTTACAAGCATTAAGAGCAAAGAAGAGAATATACTTTGTATATGATTATACTCTATGTCAAGGAGTTCCAAATTCTCTTGTTAACAATGGTGGTAAGTTGACATTAAAATCTGTTATTATTATGAATGGTAATAGTATGAAAGATCAAATCAGCAAATATTTTTTCACATATAATTCAAACAATCCTTTATATAATTTAGGCAGGAATGACAGATATGGTAATGATATGAATCCAATTTTAGGAAGTAATAATACATTGTATCCTTACAGACCTAGTGATAAAGCACAAGCAGATTCAGCGGCACAGGCATGGAGATTAAAACAGATTGAATTACCGGGTGGAGGTAGCATAGAAATAGAGTATGAATCAGATGATTATGTATATGTGCAAGATAAACGGGCTATGCAGATGTTTAGATTACATTCTATAAGTAACAGTTCCAATTCATTAGGATTACCTGGTACTATTACTAATATTTCAACTGGAAGTTGGTTGATATTTGAAACAGATATACCTTCAAGTGTTTCATTAAGTACGGCACAAGCAGAGTTTAATAAGTATTTTTTAGAGGATGTGAATTCACAAATGTATTTTAAGGTTGCTATGAATGTAACAAAACCGGGTGGGAATTTTGGCAACAGATATGAGATGGTTTATGGTTTTGCAGAGATTGAATCAAAAAATGTATTTAAAGATAATTCTACAAATAAGTATTATGGAGCAATTAAGTTGAAAAACATTTCATATAAAGGTTCTACTTATCATCCATTTCAAATGGCGGCTATGCAATGGGTATTTACAAATGCTCAACATTTTTATCAGGATAAAACACCAACTTATTATGATGATCCAATAAGTGTAGTGCAATTTGTGGTTAATGAGTTCATTCAATCACCATCTTTTTTTGCTAATCAATTAGTGGCATTGTTAAGCGGTCCTTTTAAGTATATGGATTTAAAGGGATTTGGAAAAAATATTGCCCCACAATATAGTTGGATTAGATTATGTGTAAGGGATAGAAAATACAGTGGAACGAGCAGAGTAAAAAGAGTTATATACAAGAACAACTGGCAGTCAAAAACAGGAGAGAGTAATGCTGATATAACACATGTAAAGAGATATTATTATGAAATGCAAAATGGAACAAGTAGTGGTGTAGCAGCCAATGAGCCAATGGTAGGAGCAGATGAAAATACATTAAGGAGAGGAATTAGTTATCAAAATAATACAAGTTTCCCTGCTATTATGAAATGGACCAGATTATTGACGCCAAATATCAATTATACTTATTATAATCCTATCAATGAAGGACAGATGCCTGGTCCTTCTGTTGGATATAGAAGAGTGGTTGTAAAAGAAGAGGTACAAGCACCATATTCTTCTAATGGCTATGAAGAGCATTGGTTTTATACTGATTATGATTTTCCTGTTCAAATGAAGAGTACGCCAATGGATCAAGATCATGTTGTGAAAAATTTAAATTATGTAAAACTTACACATGCCGTAGCATCACAGGGATTTTGTACGGTATTAAGTGATATGCCGGGAAAACCTAAAGAAGTAAAAATTTATGATGGAAAGAATACACTTGTTACTCATAAGATATACCATTACACTTTTGATCCTGTTAAGTATTTGAAAGATGATAATTCAATAGAAAGTGCTTACAGTGGGCTTGATATGGATGTGGTTGTAGATTGGAGAGAAGAAAAAAGTATTAGTAGTAATTTTCAACTTCAGTTAAATCTGGATCTTTCAATAGTTGGTATCTTTCCTATACCTATTCCAACTGCGTGGCCAAATGTGAATTATTCTGAGAGTGTTTTCAGGTCATCAGTAGTAAATAAAACAGTATATATGCATGGGGTATTGAAGGAGGAAGAGATAATGGATAAGGGAGCCAATGTAAGTGTGAAGCATTATTTATTTGATCCTGTTAGTGGTGCAGATGTATTAAATTCAGTGAAGGAAAAGTATGGTAATGAACGATTTAGTTTTTCATTACCTGCCTATCATGTTTATAAGAATATGGGTAGTGCTTCTGTGAATACAGGAATTATTATGAAAATAATTACAAATAATTCAGGGGTTATTTCTTATACTCCAAATACAATTCAATTGAGAGATGGAGATAAATTAATGAGTATAACAAATAATGCTGACTTTATGTGGGTATACAAGGCAGGGTCTAATAATTATTTGATAGACAGGAGTGGTAATACAGTGAATAATTATACGAGTTATGTGATGGTGTATGAATCAGGAAATAGAAATAAGTTAGGAGAGTTTGTTGAGCAATACACGATGAAGAAAAGCCCGATTTCTGTGAATAATATTCAGATAAATACCAGTAGAGAAATTTTGACAGCGAGCGCAAGCACATATACAGATTATTTTTCTGTTGTAAGTGATAGTTGTAAAATTAGTTGTAAAGACACATCTGGTACATGGACTGGTACTTTAATTGCAGGACAGAATTATACTTATCATCCAACTTATGGAATGCTGGGGCCAACGATGGCAAGTAGTAATATGCCAGTAGTGCAAGTGACAGTAAATGTGCAAGATAAATGTGGAATTACTGGACATTGCCCTAGTTGTTCAAGTGCAATTAGTGTATCTGCTTGTTTAACTCCTAATGATAGTATTTATCTTGGTCAAGGAAATTTAAGTTTTGTTACGCCCACTACAAATCCTACAAGTACAGTTTCACCTTCTTCGTATACTTTAACTGGACCAGCGGCGGCAAGTGTTCAAACTGTTAATACAGCAACCTTTAGTCCCCCATCATACACAAACTTAAATATAACGAATAATTCTTCTACAACAATATCTACGGGAACAGTGGCAAGCCCACATCAATCTGCCATTGCAGTTTCACCAACAAGTTTTTCAGCAACATCACAGAGTGTAACACAAACAAGTGCTTCTAGTGGTACATTATTAAATGCACCTTGTGCTACAGTTACACTAAATGGATATGATGTAAGTTGTGCAGGAACTTGTGATGGAAAATTAGTATTAAACATAAATAGTGCATGCGTTGGCCCT
Organism: Bacteroidia bacterium; assembly: GCA_035405785.1. Taxonomy (GTDB): domain Bacteria; phylum Bacteroidota; class Bacteroidia; order B-17B0; family Aurantibacillaceae; genus BPGX01. Next base: position 87,617 of record DAONJS010000008.1, on the reverse strand, counting down.
TATATTTTAGATTGGTCGCCTTCTATATGTTCTCCATTACCAACATTGACAATGGTGCCTACACCAGGAACTTATACCATTAATAATGTTTGTGCGTGTGGAAATCCTTATCAAGTCATATTAAAAGATACTAATAATGTGGTATTAAGTATATCAAATTCTGCTTATGTTGTTGGTCCTTCTCAAATAAATGTAACAGCATTAAACTATATTCCATCTTGTAGTGGATGTAATGGGTACTTATCTCTTGCAATAGGTGGAGGGTGGTGTTTAGCTTCAACGCCTTGTAGTTATACAGTTAAAGTAGGTTCTCCATCTGGAAGTATTACAACATATACAAATGTTCAACCTTATTTTATATCATCAAATCCATTTGTTATTCCTAATGTTTGTTCTGGAACATATACTATTCAAGTAAAAGACATTATGGGCTGTACAAAAACAGTGACACTTAATTTATCTCCTGGTTCAATACAAACATTTAGTATGAATGGTTTATGTCCAAATGTTCATCATGTAGTAATAAGTCATCAAGGTGGATTAAATACAGTTATTGATGTTCCAATTATGGGAGGGTTTAATGGAATGTTACCTCCTAATTTGAAAGTGAATCCTTTTGTGTATCACTTAAGAAACGCGTGGAGAGTTCATAAAAGTTATGTGTATTATACTAACAGAATACCGAAAAATATAAACACTTCTGTGCAATTACCTAAACAATCACATTATGAAAAAATTGATAGATTCTGGTTATATACTGGAACATGGATGACAAATGAAATTAAGTGGAAATTGGTTAGTGTGGTGGATTATTGCAACATCAATGGCGTGCCTATTCAGGAACATGATATAAGTGGTATATACTCTTCTGCTCAATATGGATGGAAAGGTTTATTGCAGGAAGCCATTGCCTATAATGCCAGAAGTGAAGAAATTGCATTTGAAAGTTTTGAACTTAATTACATGCCAGTTGATACTCCAAACACCTATAAACCACATTTCCGGTTTGATAATATCTATGCTAACTCCTCTAAAATAACAGGAATAGTTGCCCATACAGGATTGTACAGTGCTAAATTAGTTCCTAATGATAGTTTGGTGTATAATACAAATGTTATTTCAGGATTTAGTAAACAATTCTTTCCATCCTATTCTGCACCACCGCCATTTTATGTTTATCCTTCGTATTATTCAGATAAGTTTGCACCTTATGATACCATCAGAACTTATGAAATAAGTTTGTGGGCAAGGTGTATTCCATTAACACCATCATCACAGTATTTTAATATTGTAATGGCAGGTATGACATCACCGGTTAATTGTGTGTTGGATAGTAATTATGTGGAAATATATTTGAATCAGACGAAATTAAATGTAACTAAAGTTTATGAATCGCCTGAAATAGAAGGATGGAAGCAATATCGTTTTGAGTTGACATTACAAAATCCTGTAGCTTGCGATAGATTAAAGATAAAGATTAAAAATGCAGGTAATTTGCCATTGTATGTTGATGATGTAAGAATCAACCCAAAAGATGCGATGGTTAAGAATTTTGTGTATTATCCATATACAAAATTGTTAGCAGCGGTATTAGATGAAAATGGATTTGCAGCAAGATATGTGTATAATAACAGAAACGAATTGCAGGAGGTAGTAAAAGAAACAGAAAAGGGAAATGTATTTGTGATGTATAAGAAGATGGAGAAAAGATGAGAGAAGTGAAGAGTGAAGAGTGAAGAGTGAAAAATTAACACCAAAAAATCCCGAAGGGATGGCAGGATTATAGAAGTGAAATGCTAACGCTTGCGGTCAGCATGCCGACCAATAGCGTCGGCAAGTGAATAGGGACGACATTTATGTCGTTTATTAAATGGTAGGGGCAATTCACGAATTGCCCAAAAAAGATAAAGGAATATGAGAATGAATATAATTTACATTAAATCGGTCTTAAAAGAGAATAATAAAAAATAAATGAGCACATTTACGAAAATAATTTGCCATATTGTGTTTGCTACCAAAAATGCACAACTCACATTGAATGGAGAGGATGAAAGAAAGAGATTATTCAGATATATGGCAGGTGTAATTAAGAAAAAAGGTTGCTATGTACATTGTATTAATGGTGTAGAAAACCATATTCATATATTGCTATCCTTACATTCATCTGTAAATCTGGCGGATCTTGTAAAAGATTTGAAATTATCCAGTAGCAAAATGATGAAGGAGAAGTGGTTATTTCCTCATTTTAAGGGATGGCAAGATGGATATGGAGCATTTTCTGTTTCTGACGAGAAGTTGGAATACTGGATAAATTATATTAAGGAACAAGAGAATTATCATATTTACCATTCTTTTATAGAAGAATACAAGGAATTATTAAAGATGCATAATATATACTTTGATGATCGGTATCTTTATTGATACCGAAAATTCCGGTTTAATTTACATTGAACCCCTCCGGGGTTCAACATCCTTTGGCGAATTGCCATTCGCCCCAACCTGTAAGGGCGTATGGCAATACGCCCCAACCTGTAAGGGCAATTCATGAATTGCCCCAACCAAAAAAAATCAAAAATATGTTTTCACATTTTATGAGAAATTTTTTGTACTTTGTGCCTGGAAATTTTTGTATGCTGAATAGATTGAAATTATTGTTTATTTACTTCTTTTTTAATTATTTACTGCGGAGATGCAAAGACGCAAAGGTTTTATTAGTTATGAGTTTTGAGTGTTTAGTCCCGACGATAATAAATGTCGGGATGCTGACACTTATGTCGTCTGCATTTTTAGTTGTAATTTCTTCTTTTCATTTTTATATCTCAAAATGCTTGACGATTTTGTTTTACAAAATGTCAGCACTTGTCCTGACACGAATGTCGTCAGGATGCCGACCAAGAGCGTCGGCATTAAAAATGCTGACGATGAATATCAGCAAGCTGACTAGAAGCGGCAGCACTCAAAACTTAAAACTTATATTATCCTTTGAGTGCTTTGCGACTTTACGGTTTAATTTTAAGCTGAATATTAACAAATTAATTTTCATTTTCATCTTTGTATTTTCCATCTTTCAATTTCATTTTGCTCAGGTAGATTATATTTCCTCACCATTGCAGATTAAAACTGTTGATACTACTATTACATCGCCAAATAATTTTCTTTTTGTGCAAGACATTCATTTTCCTATTATAACATCAACAAATGTAGCACATACAGGGAGTAAGGGGCAGGTGATATTGTATGTAGATTATGATGAACATGAGGTAGTGCCAGACACGATGGAGTATTTTGTAGATGTGAAGGTAAAGTGGTATGGGGGTAGTCCATTGTTGCCGGTAACGGAATTTAAGACGCTGCATATATTTTATACAAAGTATGGAGAGAGTTTAGATAGAGAAGAATTGAGGAAGACGAATGTATATAAGATAGAAGTCAATGTTTTGAGGGTAAAAGATAAGAGTGGGCAGTTGGTTCCATTTACGAATGTGAATGGCAGGATAAAGATAATGGCTAATATAAGTGCGGATGAGATAGTGAATGTATGTATGCCGAGTTATACGGCTGTGGGTAATTACAATTTATCGGCGAGTTTGAATGCAGTTAAGAAGGTGATAAACATAAATTGGAGTCCTGTAAGTTGTGCAGAGTTTTATGAGTTAGAGTGGGTGTATATTGATGATTATGGGCCTAATAACACTATAATTCCATCAAATAAGTTATATCCTTATTTCAGGGACAAAGCGATGAGGGTGAGGGTGAAAGGGGGGACGAGTTATCAGTTGCCGGCGATATTTGATAGGGGGTATGTATTATTCAGAGTGCGGGCGGTGCAGAAGCAGATGAGTGGAGATTATTTTTATTTTCCTTGGTCAATGCCAGATAATTATGATCCTGTAAATAGAAAAGGGTTAAGCAGTGTAGCGTCACTATTAGTTCCACCTTATAATGATGATATTGTTCAAATAAATTCATCCAATGTTTGGGAACCGAATAGAAACTGGGTGTATGAGTTGGTAGTAGATGAAGAAGGCAATGGACATCATTTAGTGAGTTATTATGATGGATTATTTTTGAAAAAGCAAGAAGTGAGTGTGGTGAATGGAGATAGTGTGGCATTGGTAAAAGAGTGGATTTATGATGTGCATGGCAAGGAAGGTGTAGAAGTTTTGCCATCGGTGGAGACGCATCCTTCGTCGTTGAATGGAGTGGGTAAGTTGTTAGAATATTATATGACATTGAATAAGAATACAGCAAATCCATCGCAAAAATATTCATACAAAGATTTTATGTTAGATTCTACACAGGTAGCGGGATGTGGGCAGTATTTACCGGGGCAGATGAATAAAAGCAGTGGATCGGCAAAGTATTATTCAAATCAGAATGGATATATGAGTAATGCGGTGCCGGGGTATTCTTATGTGCCAGATGCGAATGGCTATCCATTTGTGGTAAAGCGGTATACAAATGAGCCCGAGCCAAGGATAAGAGAGAGTGGGTTGGCAGGAGATAGTTTGCAAGCAGGCGGGCAACATAGTACTTTGTATTTTTATGGGACGCCTTTGCAAGAAGAGTTGGATAGATTGTTGGGAAACAATGCGGGATATGCGAATCATTATGTGAAGGTGCTTGTAAAAGATGCGAATGGTGGATGGCGGAGCGAGATAAAAGATACACAGGGAAAGTTGGTGATTACTTCACTTGTAAAAAGTGCGCCCAACACAATGCCGGTAGATACTGCAGGGATTCAGGATAGTATAAAGAGCGTATTGATAAGCAGGGCGAATGGAGAGATATTGCCAGGAATGACAGCTGATAGTTTAGGAGATGTGTATATGAAGACGATAGTAACAACGGGAGGAAGTGCAAGATTTACATACAGTGTAGAAGCAAATAGTTTTGTAGATACATGTTCAAATGCTTGTTATGATTGTGTATGGGATTTGAAATTGAAAGTGATAAGCAGTTGTGGGAATGATTATACACCGAATAATGTGCCGAATCAGTTAGGCGTGGTGGTGCCAGATAGTGTGAATTTTGTATGTGATACGGTGAATAAGAAGTACAGTGTGAGTGTGGTGCAGAATTGGGGAGAAGGAGAGGTGAGTATAGTAAGAGAATTGAGTTTGAATGTAGATGCATTGAAGAAGTATTATGAGCATTGGTTAGCAAATAATCATTGTATAAAGAGTTATGAAGATTTTTTGAATGAGGAATTGCAGAAGATAGATAGCAGTTTATGTAATACAGGTTGTAGTGGATGTGCAGATAGTTTATTTACAGGAGGGAATGAAGCATTGCCGCCCGGAACGAGTTTATGTAATACAGAATGTGATAGTAGCAGTTTAGGGGATATGTGCAGCAACATTTATATGATAATGCTTGGAGATGTTAGTCCTGGAGGGCAGTATGCTACTTATACAAGAGATACATTAACAGGAGCGATGACATGGAATGGAGATGATTATTCTATTTTTAATAATTCATCTTCACATACCTTTTTACCAAAGAATAGAATTTTATCTTATAACTTAAGTCCGCAAATACCGCCATTACTTCCATCGTCATTTGCTGGTAAATATCCCTATCAATATCCGATTTATTTTAATGGTGTGAGTTGGGTAGGAGATTATTTGGATGAGAATGGGAATATTGATAAGGTAGATTTAGATGTGAGTAGTGCAGTGAGCAATCAGTATTTAGTAGATACAACCAAAAAGTGGTTAGGGGCAAATGGTGTGTATTATACCTATCCGAAGTATTTGAAACCGGAGGAATTTATTGACAGGTTTAAGCCATCGTGGGCAAAGAGTTTAGTGATTTATCATCCCGAGTTTATTTATTGGTGGGAATGTGATCATTCTATTAAAACACCGACAACGGCTCTGTATGGAAACACTTTTGCATTTGATGATAGTTTGCAAGCCCATCCTGAAAAATTAATTGGTAGTGGAGGACCTACATTTAATAGCAATATCATTCACAATGATCCGTTTTTTAATAGTACTTATGGAATGACCAAGATGGGCGTAAGATGGATGAGACCGTATGATTGGGCAAACTCGCAAACAAGCAGTTTTTGTTCGGGAGGAAAGAGTGCAAAGGATAGGATGATGGAGAGGATAGCGAATTACAACAATAGCGGCAAATCATTATTTCAGATTGCTAATATGATGAGCAATTGTGGAACTGTGCCAACGGCTACGAATGTAGTGCTTGATACGAGTGCGGCAGAGATGGCGGTGCTATTGTATACCTCATTAAAGCATGAAGTGCTGATGGAATATCTGCATAAGAGAGCGATGCTAAAACAAGCGTATAATGGCGTGATTGGATCAGTGAAAACTTATACTTCTATTAGTACAAATACAACCACAAGCAGTTTTACACCTGTGAATGGCAATTTACCAAATATTTCAAGTAGTTGGTGGTTCAATGTAAGTTGTGGCAGCGGAAGTTCCCCTCATTCTAATTTAACACAAATAAGTAATTATCAATCATACCTTGTTTTATCTCAAAAAGATAAAAGATGGGGCAGAATGGATGAATTGATGGGATTAGATACTGCCTGGTATGAAGGGGTGGTGGGAAAAGATGGCGATAGTGTAGCAAAATGCAGATGTACCAAGCAAGAGGCATTGAACAGTTTGATACAAATGTTATTTATGACCGATTCATTGAATACGGGATTAAGTGCGGGAATTGATAGTTGTTCGTTTTACAATGTGGCAGGATTAAGTGCATTAACGGGAGGGATGCCGGCAAGTGTAACAAGCACGATAGTACCGCCGGGAAAGCAGTTAGAGTTGAAGATAGGCAATGCTTGTGTATTGCCGAATAATGTGTATGGAGCAAATGTAGAATTGACCATAAGCAATACATCTACGGTAGTATTTGGGTATAATAAGATAGTGGGCATACAGAATTTGCAATATACAGGAAGTGCAAGCGGCGTGCATTATTTTACAATGAGTTTATGGTATTATGATGCTAATGATTCATTAAGAAAAGAAATTATTAATGGTAAAACTTGTTTGGATATTGATTGTTTGAAGGATACTATGAGTATAGATTATAATTCCTGTAATGAATTTAATTGTAGTTATTGCAATGATAGGTTACCACAAATTTTAAATTTAATTATGCCAGATAGTTGTTTTTTAGATACTTGTATCAATAGATTCGTTTATTCTACACAATGTTGTTATTATGCAGGATGTCCTTTAAATTCATGGAGTGTGAGTGCTAATAATCCAAATGTTGGAGTAATTTATAGTAGTTACACAGTTCCAGTAAATTGTCAAAATTATTATTTGAAAATTTTGTTTTCAAAGCCAATTAGCAGTATATTTGGGCACAGTATAACATCTGTATTTATACCTTACAGAAATACTGCATATTGTACAGATACACTATGGTTGGTATTGAAGGATGTGAATACAGGAATAATAACAGATACAGTGAAAATAAAAGTAATAGATAAGGGGCAATGTCCAGAACAGGCAAATACTGGTGCTTGTTATTATCACACTACTATTCCCGAGGAAGTAATAAAGACAAACACATTGGTATGTGCGGATGTGCCGAATTTGGAGGGGATGGAGGCGGATAGTTTAGAGGATGGATGTTTGGCGGCGCAGGTGGCGAATGCGGCGAATGTGGCGAGTGTGAAGTATCAGGCGTATATGGATTCGTTGAAGAATTATTTTGTGGAGGCGTATGTGAAGCAGTGCAAGAAGTTGAAGGAATTTATGGAGATAGCATTGCCGGAGCAAGAGGAGTATTACACATTGTATTTGTATGATGATGTTGGGAATTTGTTGGAGACGGTGCCACCGGAAGGTGTGGTTAAGTTGAGTGCAACGCAGGTGGCGCAGGTGCAGGCGTATAGATTGAGTGGAGCGGGTGGCTTGTATCCATTGCACAATAAGCGAAGCGAGTATAGGTATAACAGTTTGAATGCGAAGGTAGTGCAGGAGACGCCAGATGGCGGGCGAGATACGATGATGTACGATAATAAGTTTAGATTAGCGGCGATGCAAAATAGCCGGATGAAGGATAGTTTGCTGTATGGATATATTAAGTATGATTACAGGGGCAGGGTAGTAGAGCAAGGGATAGGCAAGAGTAGCGCAGTGCCGACGATGAGTGATTTGAGTGCGTGGAATCATCCGCAGAATTGGATAAGTGGCAGGCGAGAGAGAGTGGTTACCTTGTATGATGTGGGATACAGCGGCTTGCCAAGTGGATATGTGCAGAAGCATTTGAAGAACCGAGTGAGTGCGAGGTGGCGGGATGAGGATGGCGACAATGTAGTTGATCAAGTGTATGCGTATAGTTATGATGTATTGGGGAATGTGGAGAGGATGTATAGTTATGTGAGGGAATTGGATGGATTTGGTGTGAATATTGGTTGGAAGCGATTGAGGTATGAGTATGATGTGGTGAGTGGGAAGGTGAAGGGCGTGTATTATCAGGAGGGCGTGGCAGGGGAGCAGTGGCTGCATAAGTATAGATATGATGGTATGAATAGATTGGTGAGTGTGAAGACGAGTAGGGATGGATGGAATTGGGAGGAGGATGGAAGGTATAGGTATTATTTGCACAGGGTGATGATGCGAAAGGAGTATGGAGATCGGCGAGTGGCAGGACAGGACAATATATTTACGATAAATGGTTGGATGAAGGGGATGAATGGATTTAGGAATGATGAGAATGTGGATGCAGGTGGAGATGGTAAGGTAGGAGGGACAAATCAATACACGGGCAAGGATGTGATGAGTTATGAGATTGGGTATTATGGCGGGGATTATAGGAGTGTGAGTGGAGTGATGCTGAGTGTGGATAGTTTTGTGAGTTTGTATAATGGTAATATAGGGCGAGTGGTGATAAGTGAAGATACATTGCAAGAGATGGGAAGGAGGTATAGATATGATGGGTTGAATAGGTTGAGGGTTGTAGAACACAGAAAGAATGCAGGAAGCGGGTATGTGAGTGTGAATGAATATGAAGAGAGATTTGATTATGACAGAGATGGAAACATAACAAATGTATTGAGGTGGGCGAAGGGAAGTGTTATGGATTCATTGAAGTATGTGTATTATGCGGGGAATAACAGATTGAGGCGAGTGCTTGATGGAGTGCCGAATAATTTGTATACTTGGGACATAGATAATCAGATAGATGTGGATAATTACGAATATGATAAAACGGGAAATTTGGTGAAGGACAAGAGCGAGAATATGCTGATAAGATGGACATACTACAACAAAGTGAAGAGCATAGATAGTGTGAGCTTTGGAAAGAGATTGGAGTTTGCTTATGATGCGAATGGGGATAGAGTAGTAAAGTATGATGTGAAGAATAAGAGAAAGGAGATATACATAAAAGATGCTCAAGGTAATACACTTGCGGTGTATGAAATAAAAGTTGGTAGTTTGATAGATAGTTTATTTACGAGAGAATTTAATATTTACGGCACGGAGAGGATAGGGTATTTGGAGGATAGAAATTATTTAGGTAAAAAGACAAAAGGAAAAACAGTAAATTTATCACCAATTAGTACAATGAAAACGCTACCTACTTTACCGCCATCCATTTCACCATTGCCTACAACCCCAACATTTACAACATTTTTAGGAGGTAGTGGAAGTAGTTTGGTGGGTGTGTATTATGGCAAGAAACGTTACGAACTTTCAGATTGGTTAGGCAATGTGAGAGTAGTTGTAAGTGATAAGAAAGTGCAGGATAATGTGAGTGGTGTGGTAGTGCTGAACTACAAGCCGGAAGTATTAAGTATCAGAGATTACTACGCTTTTGGCAGCGAAATAAATGAGAGGAATTTTGAACCGATAAAGCCGAAGTATAGATATGGGTTTAATAGTAAGGAAAATGATAATGAAATTTATGGAAATGGTAATGCTTTAAATTTTGGAGACAGGATATACAATAGCAGGTTGGGTTATTTTCTTAGTGTTGACAAAATGTTTAGTGAAGCACCAGAATGGACACCATACAGATTTGGTGCTGATAATCCAAATTTATTTGTTGATAAAAAAGGTAATTTTGAAGTGCCTATACATAAGGAAATAACTGAAAATGTTGCAAAACAAAATAAACTTAACATGTTTCAAATAAAAGCATTGTCTATTGGAGTACAAAATGCTGATTATATGGGATTCGGATTAGATCTTCATTTTGACAATAGGAAAAACTTTTCAGAAATTCAATCTACTTGGAAAAGCATAAATGAAGTTAAAAGTATAATAAAACGTACGAATGATTACTACGCTTTAGGAATACTCTTACATACAGTTCAAGATTTTTATTCTCATTCAAACTATGTTGAGTTGTATGTACAGTATTACAAGGATCAGGGAGGAGATATGTCAAAATTTTCAGCAGATATGATTCCATTATTTGAAGATGGAATTAAGATTAAAGAGTTTAGAGAAAAGTATTTAGAACCTAAATTAAGAACTGGAGATTTTGATTTGAAAAAGAATGAGAAATTTGATTTTTTTGGTTTGTTTGGAGATTTTGATGAAAATGATAAAAATACTCATTATAGAATGAATAAAGATTCTAATAAATCCTTGCAAGGAAAAGAAAAGGTTAAAGGTACAAAAATGACATACCACGATTTAGCAAAAAATGTAGCAACAAGGGCAACTGATAAAATATTAAAGGAAAAAAAGAAAAAATAATGAAAATAAAAAATAAAATACTTTCTTATTTTCTTCTAATAATATTTACAGCAATATCTTTTTATTTTTTTGGGGTTTTGTTTGCTATTATATACTCAAGTAGATTAGAAGGTATTGCTTGGGGATTCTATTTTGGAATTTTTTCTGGTCAAGTAATACTATCTATTTACCAAAAAGAAAAAATTATAGATGCTATAATCAAATCTATAATATACACATTTCTTGTGCTTGGATGTTTGTTCGTAATAGGTAAATATTTGATTCCGAAGTTTCAATTGAATGGGTGGATTGTGTTTATGTTATTAATTATTTTTTCATCGGAAATTTCTTCTTTTATAATAAAAGTGTTAATACACATTAGTAGAAAAAATTCTAATGAGGATTAAACTTATACAATTAAAGAATAAGAAATTTTAATATAGAAAAACAGCGTGAGGGATGCGGAGGGCGGCGAAGCCGGTGCGGAGCGAAGCGGAGCACGGGAGCGAGAGCGAACCCCGTAGCAGCCCGACCCGAGCGAAAGCGAGGGGCACGCCCAGATAAAATAGAAAAGTAAAAAATTGTGTAAGTGGAGTGGTGCTGAATGTGGATAGTTTTGTGAGTTTGTATAATGGGAATATAGGGCGAGTGGTGATAAGTGAGGATACATTGCAGGAGATGGGAAGGAGATATAGATATGATGGCTTGAATAGGTTGAGGATTGTGGAGCATAGGAAGAAAGCGGGAAGTGGGTATGTGAGTGTGAATGAATATGGAGAGAAGTTTGATTATGACAGAGATGGGAACATAACAAATGTATTGAGATGGGCGAAGAATGGGGTGATGGATTCATTGAAATATGTGTATTATGCGGGGAATAATAGATTGAGAAAAGTTACAGACACTGTAAGTGCGAGTGCTTTTTCGTGGGATATTGACAATCAAGTGGAAAATATGAATTATATTTACGACAAAACTGGAAATCTTACAATAGACAAGAGTGCTGGTATGCGTATAGGATGGACATATTACAATAAGGTGAAAAGTATAGATAGTATTATTGGGGTGAATAGTTATCAGAGAAAGTTGGAGTTTTCTTATGATGCCAGTGGAGACAGGTTAATGAAGTATGATTTGCTGAACAAGCGTAAAGAAATATATGTTCGCGATGCTCAAGGAAATGTTGTTGCCGTGTATGAGGTTAAGATAGGCATACTCACAGATAGTTTATTTACAAAGGAATTTAATATATATGGAACAGAGAGAATTGGGTATTTAGAAGATAGAAATTATTTAGGTAAAAAGACAAAAGGAAAAACACTAAATTTATCACCAACAACTGCAATGAAAACATTACCTACAACACCGCCGTCTATTACACCATTGCCTACAACCCCAACATTTACAACATTTTTAGGAGGCAGTGGAAGTAGTTTGGTAAATATTTATTTTGGCAAAAAACGCTACGAACTCACCGACTGGCTTGGGAATGTAAGAGTTGTAATAAGTGATAAAAAAATTCCAGATAACACGGGTGGGAATATTGTCTTGAATTATAAGCCCGAAGTATTAAGTATAAGAGATTATTATTCCTTTGGCTCGCCGATAAATGAAAGGTATTTTGAGGTAACAAAGTATAGATACAGTTTCAATGGCAAGGAAGATATAGACAAAAGTTTTCAAGATTATGGTGCAAGGTATTACAATAAGTTGTTAGGAAGGTTTATCAGTGCAGATCCGTTGATAGTAAAGCAACAGAAGTATGCGGAGTTGAGTAGTTATCAGTTTGCGGGGAATAAGCCGATAGTGGCTATAGATTTGGATGGAAGAGAAGAGATGTGGAACATTTATGTTCAAAATAAAGATGGAACAAAGATAATAACAAGTTTAAGCAAGGATAAAGATGAATATGAATTAAATAGAAAAAAGATGTCAGAGCATTATGGAATAGATGTTAGTAAATATGGAGATAAAGGGATATTGACGACATACATAGTTCAAGATAAAGAGGGTAAAAATCATGTAGCAGTAAATCATTATGTGCCGGAGGTAGAAGTAAGTGCAAGATCGCAAGATGGATTTGTAAATCAGCTAGGCAGATTTTTGGATAAGAATATGCCGAAGAAGAATTATGCAGGTAAGGAAGGATTTGAGAATTTTACGGAGGATGCAGCGAAGGTAACATCGGTAGTGGGATTAGTAGCATTGACGGGCGGATATGGATATCTGCTAATGGGAGGAGCAGCAGCGATGGAGGGAGCAGAGATGCTTTTTATTGCGGCGAATATATCAGAATATACAAATATAGCAGCAGAGGTTACAGGGACGTTATCAAAAGGGGGTAATAAAAATGCTTTTTTTAAGGCAGTTGAAAAAGGATTTTTTAGGTTTGCTTCTTATCAATCAAGTAAATTAGTAGAAAATTTAAATATCACAGAATACGAGAAAAAGATATTAGAAGTCGGCAATGACATCAAAATCAATGTAGTAGAAAAATTTTATGAAAAAGCAAAGGAAAGCAAAAATAATGAGAATAACAAATAAATGAAAAAATTTTGAATTTATATTAACTTTTATGAAAACAAGAGTAAAGAAGATATATGATTTGTTGTTAAATATTTTTTTCTTAGTAACAATAATACTTTTAATTGTTCTTAAAAATATAGATACTTGGATAGAAAATAAAAAATTACAAGATATTGTATTAATTATATTAGGATTTTTTTGTAGTTTAATTTTTATTATTGGTGGTATTTTGAGACAAAAAGCAGGAGATACAAGACGAGGACCTTATGATTGGGGCACAATGATATTTTTGGGTGCTATATTGACATTAATTAGTATAATTGAGTTAGTAAATTGGATAAGAACGTATGTTTTTCACAAATAAATACAAAATGTAACACTTAAAAACTTGCTACAAATAAAATAAATAAATTATAATTAAATCTAATTTAAAAAAAGTAAAAACAAAAATGTGAGAAACTTACAAGGCAATACACTTGCTGTATATGAAGTGAAGTTAGGAGCGGTAGCAGATAGTTTATTTGTGAAGGAGTTTAATATTTATGGCACAGAACGGATTGGTTATATGCAAGAACTAAATTACATAAACAAAAAATGCAACACGCCATTGTGTAGCACAATAACACTGAATAATCCGATAGGAGCAAACAGTACAATGAAGACATTACCTACATCACCACCATCTATATCACCACTACCTGTAACCCCAACATTTACAACATTTTTAGGAGGTAGTGGAAGTGGTGTAGTGAATATTTATTACGGCAAAAAGAGATATGAGTTGAGTGATTGGTTGGGAAATGTGAGAGTAGTGGTGAGTGATAAGAAGGTGCCGGATAATGTGAGTGGGAATGTGGTGTTGAATTATAAGCCGGAGGTATTGAGTATAAGAGATTATTATGCGTTTGGTAGTGAGATAAATGAGAGAACCTTTGAGCCGATAAAGCCGAAGTATAGGTATGGGTTTAATACACAAGAAAAAGTATTTGAAATAAATAAAGACCACTATACTGCGAGATATTGGGAGTATGATAGCAGGTTGGGTAGAAGGTGGAATGTAGATCCGAAACCAGATGCAAATTGGAGTATGTATAGTGTTTTGTATGATAATCCGATAATAAATATAGATGTATTTGGTGATAAACCATTGGATGATTACAAAATAAGAAAAGATGGAAAGATTGAAAGAATAAAAACTAATGATAATTTTGATAGGTTTTATGTTGAAGATAAAGACAGCGAAACTGGATTTAAGCTTTTAGCAACTTTAGAAAAAAATGAATATAATTTGGTTAAATTTCCTAATGAAGGAGTTGGTTTTAATAGATATGGAATTGAAGATAAGGGTGGAGTTTCTATAAATCCAAATGAAACTGTTGGTAAAGGTGATCATTATTTAAAACCTGAAACAGCAGCAGCATTGTTTGGTCTAACATATTATTTAAATAAAGAATATGGATTTGTTATAAGTTTAGGAGATATGTCTAGTTCAAATGGATCAGATCCGTGGCAGCCAGGACAAAGACATCATAAAGGTCACGGACATCTGGGAAAAAGGATAGGTTTGGATGTTGATTTTAGATATCTTGATGTAACAGGTAAGAAAGGGATACAATCATCAAATGCATTTGAAGAAAAAATTTTTAGTCAACAAAACAATCAAATAATATTTGATAACGCTAAAAAGTTTGGATTTGGATTTAATTATCAAGGATCTAGTGGGAATATAAAAGGAGTGAAAAAAGATCCAGGGCACAATGATCATGGACATCTTGGCCTAGATTACAATATTCTAAAATTGGAAAGTAATTGATGAAATTCCAAAAATATAAAATGAAAAACATTTTCAAACAAATATTATATTTGTTTTTATTTTTTTTTGTAACATGTAATGATTATCAATTAAACTTTGAAGAGAATATAAAGACGAATAATGGGGTAACTTTTGTTGAGATTGATGAAAAAAAAGATATGCCTAAAATTATTGATACAATAGAAAATACAATAGGCATATTAAAATTAAATGAAAATTATAAAAATGAGATGATAACTTTTTTTAATTTAGATAATAGCGTATGGTATAGATTTAAATACTGTTACGGATGTGATATAGAAATAAATGATTTAGAGAAAAAATTTATACCATATGCATATCATATTGATTACTTTATTATGATATTGAGGGTTGTAAAGATGGATTCAGGAAGTTTTTATGTAATTGTTAATGAAGAACAAAGGTTAATAAAAAAAATAAATAAAAATAACTATTTTACTTTTCGGAATTGGAAAGAGCATATATTAAATGATGTTTCATCAATTGATTTTGATGTAAATAAAAATCCAGTAATGGAAAAACCAGAAGAAAATTCAAAGAGAGTTGAAAATGTTGATGGAGAATTTTATTTTCCTGTTGAAATAAAAGGTGAGTGGTTGAAAATTAATTGGATAAAAGGAAAAAAAGAGTATTATGGTTGGATAAAATGGAAAAATAAAAACACTTTACTCATTGAGTTATATTATTTTTTATAAAAATAAATAAATTTTATTTATTTTGAATTATAGTTTAATCTCTTTATTGAATAATATGTATACTTGGGACATAGATAATCAGGTGGATGTGGATAATTACGAGTATGACAAGACGGGAAATTTGGTGAAGGACAAGAGTGAGAATATGCTGATTAGATGGACATATTACAACAAAGTGAAAAGCATAGATAGTGTGGGCTTTGGGAAGAGGTTAGAGTTTGGATATGATGCGAATGGAGACAGAGTAGTGAAGTATGATGTGAAGAATAAGCGAAAAGAAGTGTATGTGCGAGACGCACAGGGCAATACACTTGCGGTGTATGAAATAAAAGTAGGAAGTTTGATAGATAGTTTATTTACAAGAGAATTTAATATTTACGGCACAGAAAGGATAGGGTATTTGGTGGATAGAAATTATTTAGGTAAAAAGACAAAAGGAAAAACACTAAATTTATCACCAACAACTGCAATGAAAACATTACCTACAACACCGCCGTCTATTACACCATTGCCTACAACCCCAACATTTACAACATTTTTAGGAGGCAGTGGAAGTAGTTTGGTGGGTGTGTATTATGGCAAGAAACGTTACGAACTTTCAGATTGGTTAGGCAATGTGAGAGTAGTTGTAAGTGATAAGAAAGTGCAGGATAATGTGAGTGGTGTGGTAGTGCTGAATTATAAGCCCGAGGTGGTGAGTGTGAGTGATTATTATAGTTTTGGTAGTGAAATAGCGGAGAGGAGTTACACGCAAAACACACATTATCGCTATTCTTTCAACGGCAAGGAAGACATACGTGAGCAACGCTTTATGCAGGACTATGGAGCAAGATGGTATAACAAAGTATTGGGCAGATTCATCAGTGCAGACCCACTCATTGTGTCGCAGAAAAAATATCCGTGGTTGAGTAGTTATCAGTTTGCGAGTAATACGCCGATATGGGCGATTGATAGAGATGGATTAGAACCAGCGTACAAAAATGAACAAGGATTATGGATAACAGCAGGAGATAATCTTCAACATAAACCAACAGCAAAAGAAGTGGAGATGATGAAGAGGTCTTATCATATAGGGGTAGCCCCAGAAAGTAATTATTTAGTGGCATTTGGAGCAATAGCTGGTGGGGCGAGTTTGGGCATGTTTGTTGGAGGTGCGGCTTTTTTAATTGCTGGAATAGGATTTGAAAGTGCTGCTGCATTGGAATTAGGTGTTGGAATGTTAACGACATCAGAAGTGTTATCAAGAGCAAGTGATATAACCGAAGTTGTTGATATTACTTTGAATAAAGGATTTGTAGAAGGGAATAAAGTTGCGGCTGAAAAATTTATTTTTATAGGATTAGGTAAAGGTAAAGATTATTTAGTAAAAAAAGTAACATTATCTAAGCATGAAGAAGAATTAATGAAGGTAATTGGAGAAGGATATGTAAAAACAAGTGAGTATATCTATAATAAATTCAAAGAAGAAAATCAAAACAACACTGAAACTCAAAAGAATACAACAAAAAAACAAACCAGTAATAATCAAAATAAAAATATTAGTAAAAAAGATAAAAACAATAAAAATAATTCAAAGAAAAATATATCAAAACCTATGTATAATTAAAATACAATAAACAAATTTATGTTATCAAAAATATTAAATAAGCGTAATAAAATTAATAATCGTAAATTACTTATAGTTGCAATGCTATTAAATGCTGCATTGCTTATAAATTATAACTACAATAAAAATGAAAAATTACAGTATTTATTGAGTGGAATAATTTCATTGATTTTAGGTATCGTATTAATTTTAATAACATATTATGATAGAAAAGAAGGAATAGAAGCAATGGAAGGCTTTTATGGAGGGTGGTTTAATCCTTTATGGTTAGGGATATTTTTTATATTATTTGGAATTTATTGTTTTATTTCATTAATTTTTTGATTTATGATATATGTATCTATATATTTGATAGAAATAGACTAGGATATTTAATGGAAAGGAAATACATAGCAAGAAAAACTTACGGCAAAACACTTGGTGGAAGTGTTGGTATTCCAGGCACTCCGTACATTACATTTCCAAATCCATTTATACTACCAGGCACAACAACGATAACGCCACTCTACTTCGGCAACAAAAGATATGAGTTAAGCGATTGGTTGGGAAATGTGAGAGTAGTGGTGAGTGATAAGAAGGTGCCGGATAATGTGAGTGGGAATGTGGTGTTGAATTATAAGCCGGAGGTATTGAGTATAAGAGATTATTATGCGTTTGGTAGTGAGATAAATGAGAGAACCTTTGAGCCGATAAAGCCGAAGTATAGGTATGGGTTTAATAATAAAGAAAATGATAATGAAATATATGGAAATGGTAATGCAATAAATTTTGGAGACAGGATATACAATAGCAGATTAGGCGTGTGGTGGGGCGTAGATGCGAAGTATTACAAGTATCCGATGATGAGTCTGTATGTATTTGCGGGGGATAATCCGATAATATTTGTAGATAGGGATGGGAGAGAAATTGTAGATCCACAAGGTAGAAGGGCTGTGGAGATTGTGGAAGGAAAAATTACATTTACAGAATATGCAACTGAAGACATAAAAACAGTTGTTAATGCGATGATGTTAGCTAAAGTAGGACAGGAACAAGTGATGGCAATGGTGAATTCATGTAATAAGATATACATTAAAGTAGATAGAGAAAATATTGAATATAATAATGAAGGAAAACCATATTTAGGTAAAACAAAATTATTTGGTAAAGATAATGAGCAAATAAGAAAACAACAGATAGATAGAATTGTTGAATTTGATGAATTACCGGATGTAGAGATTACAGTATATGAAAAAGCAATTGATTTAAAGAGGGGAACAAAAGGAAGCTATTTGAATTTTAATGATCAAAATTCAAAAGTATTTGTTTCAGAGTTTAGTAAAGAGGAATTTATAGGAGCGGTGGGAGTACATGAGAGTGTTCATGCTACCGATAAAGAATCAAATAGTCAATATTTGTATGTAAAGAACGAGAGTTTAAGAAAAGATACAAAACAATTAAGTAAAAAAGTAGAAATAAAGCCAGATCAAAAAGAGTATGAATTTTATAAGGAAATAGATAAAAGTGGAAAAAATGTTGTGGAAGAAAAGAAATGAAAAATATAGTAAAAAAATAAGGATCTATGAATAAAGAAAAAAGTAAAAAATATGTTCTTTTGTTGTTAAGTATAGTTTTGAGCATAAGTTGTCTATCACAGAATAAAAGTAGAGAGGAAAAGATTAATGATTTAAGAAAAAATTTTAAGGGTTTAAGTTTTATTGCTGATACAATTGATTACTTATCAATGAGAAGAGATTTAAGAAATTTGATTTTAAAGAAATATGGTGAGAAATTTTTAGATTTTTATGATAAATACTATCTTGAAAAGTATTTATACAAGATAAAAATTAATGATTTGGAAAAACAATGTATTGTAGAAAATATTGCATATTATTGGATACTTACTGTATTAGAAGCAAAACATAAAGATTTTGGGGAAGGATATTTTGTTGAATATACTTATACTTATTTGGAAGATATGCATTCATTTCTTTATTATCCTAGATATTATTTATTTGTATTCAAGGATACGATAGTTGAAAATAAATGTTGTGAGTATGAACTAAAAAAAGATGCGTTTGAAAAATTAATAGAGAAATTCGAGAATGTTTTAAGTAGTTTTTGGGAGATTATAAAAGACTTAAATCATTTTGACGAAGGACAGATGTATTTATCTTTAATAGATGAATTTCTAACTAAATATAGTCATATTCGTAAAAATAAGTGGTATATTGAACAAGACATTAAAAAGTGGGTTAAAGAACAGGAAACTAAAAGAGAAAAAGAAGATACTACAAAAGGGACTAATAGAGATGAAAAGTATAAAAAGAAATAATTATAAAATTAATGGTTTACAAGTCTAATCAAAAGAATTATTTTCGAAATTTCTGAATAAAAATAAAGCCATTTAATCAAAAGTAAAAATATCTTTGCAAAAATTGTGAAATCCTTTAATACCTTTGCTTGAAATATATGATAACTTGGATAGTAATCAATTTAATTGTATTTGGGACATAGATAATCAGATGGATGTGAATAATTACTAGTATGATAAAACGGGAAATTTGGTGAAGGACAAGAGCGAGAATATGCTGATAAGATGGACATACTACAACAAAGTGAAGAGCATAGATAGTGTGAGCTTTGGAAAGAGATTGGAGTTTGCTTATGATGCGAATGGGGATAGAGTAGTAAAGTATGATGTGAAGAATAAGAGAAAGGAGATATACATAAAAGACGCACAGGGAAATACGCTTGCTGTGTATGAGGTGATGGTAGGAGCGGTAGCAGATAGTTTATTTGTGAAGGAGTTTAATATTTATGGCACAGAGCGAATAGGATATATGCAAGAGAGAAATTACATAAGTAAGAAATGCAACACACCTTTGTGTAGCACAATAACACTGAATAATCCGATAGGAGCAAATAGCACAATGAAAACATTTCTACCAACACCAAACATAACACCAATCCAACCACTTACAACCCCAACATTTACAACATTTTTAGGAGGCAGTGGAAGTAGTTTGGTAAATATTTATTTTGGCAAAAAACGCTACGAACTCACCGACTGGCTTGGGAATGTAAGAGTTGTAATAAGTGATAAAAAAATTCCAGATAACACGGGTGGGAATATTGTTTTGAATTATAGACCCGAGATATTAAGTATAAGAGATTATTATGCGTTTGGTAGTGAGATAAATGAGAGAACCTTTGAGCCGATAAAGCCGAAGTATAGGTATGGGTTTAATACCCAAGAAAAAGTTTTAGAAATCAACAAAGACCACTACACAGCAAGGTATTGGGAGTATGATAGTAAAGTTGTAATAAGATGGAATTTAGATACAAAAAGTAGTATTGATGTTTCGCCTTATGCTATAGTAAGATCTAATCCCATATTAAACGCTGATCCAAATGGAGACACAATAAGAACAAATAAAGAGGGAGCAAATAACATAAGTATGGCGCTTAATTCAATACTAGATGGTAAAGCGAATCCAGTAGGATATGATACAGAAAAAGGGATTATAACATTTGATGAAAAGATATTTAATGAAAATATAGATAAATATAATCAATTACAAAAAGACATATTAAACAGATTTAATACATTAATAACACATAAAACTGATATCAATTTTAGGATAGTTGATATACATGAAAAATTAGATGATTTAGGCGGAGAATCACTTAAATTTAAAAATAGAAATGGTGTAGTAATAACAGAAAAATTAGATGATGTTATTCAAAAACAAAATGCTTATGTGGCTAGAAATCCATTTTCAATTGGAGAGAATAATAAAATAAAAAACGAGAAGCCAGAATATTCAGGGATTGTAACATTACATGAACTAACCGGTCATGCGTACTTGAATATTACTCAACCGATGTTAGATAAAAAAACACATAATACAATGGTAGAACAACTACAGAGAGATATTCAAAAGATATATAAAATTAATGGTACTTATTGGTATAAGGGGTCGCCAGTTCAAGAACATAAAGAATGAAAATCAAATTTAAAAATATGAGAATAACAATAATGTTTATTTATTTGAATTTGGTAATGAATTTATTTGCTCAAAATTTTAACGATTTTTTAAGTCAAAGATATGAGGAAGAAAAAAGAAAAGGGGGTAAAAATATAGTATTAAAGACAACTTATTGTCATGGATGTTTAGGATACAAGATTTATGAATGTTTTATTATAATAGAAGATACAGTTGGAGATTATAAAATTAGATACATAAAGTATAAAGACGGCAAAAAAATAAAAGTATTAAAAGATAAAAAGGTGACCAGAGGCAGTGCTGAACTGATATTTAAATTTCTTAGAAGTTCAAAAGACACATTATTTAGAGAAATAAAAAAATTAGATAATCTTTTAATAGATACAGTTTATGAAAATGGACATACATTGATTAGAGAAATTCAAGCTTGTGGTAATACAAGGATTTTAAAGATTTTTTATGAAGGTGAGGAGATTGAATCCTATTTATCAGATTTTTTCTTTGAAAAAGTTTATTATAGAGCATATTACTATTGGTTATTAAATAGCATTCTTAATAACTATATTGAGGAATATATAAGAGAAGTACTGGTTTATGATTGATGTTGGTAAATTTCATTTATTTGAAAAATGTTTAAAAAATTATTTGAATGATTACAAAATTCAACCCCTTTGTGTAGTACAATAACACTGAATAATCCGATAGGAGCAAATAACACAATGAAAACATTTTTAAACACACCAAACATAACACCAACACAACCATTCACAAGCCCAACATTTACAAGCATTTTAGGAGGTAGTGGAAGTAGTTTGGTGAGTGTGTATTATGGTAAGAAGAGGTATGAGTTAAGCGACTGGCTTGGGAATGTGAGAGTAGTGGTGAGTGATAAAAAAGTACCAGAAAGTACTAGCGGTACAACTGTGCTAAACTATAAACCAGAAATATTAAGTATAAGAGATTATTATGCTTTTGGCAGCGATATTTTTGAGCACACACATAGCACAGCAAACTTGAAATACAGATACAGTTTCAACGGCAAAGAAGATATAGACAAGAGTTTTCAAGATTATGGTGCAAGGTATTATAATAAGTTGTTGTGCAGGTTTATCAGTGCGGATCCTTTGATAGTAAAGCAGCAGAAGTATGCAGAGTTGAGTAGTTATCAGTTTGCTGGAAATATTCCAACAAAATACATTGATTTAGATGGATTAGAGCCAAATGAAGCAGGAACAGAGAAAGGGCAAATATCGACTGCACTTATAAATGGTTCAGACAACAAAAATAATTTTGCATGGCAGTGGAATGGTGATAGTTGGGTGAATTTGGGTGGAGTTGCTGATGAAGTTTATGTAACAGCAGAGAGAATTACAAATGGAGGGAACACAAATGGAGGAAATACAAATGGGAATGCTGGTGCTAATGCCGAAACAACTCAAAGTAACACAAATGCTTTTAAGAAGACAGTAAAAGTATCAAATCCAGAGTTTGCAAATGCAAGTAAAGATATATCATCAGAACCATGGATGACAACTGCTTTTAACGAGTTAAAAGCGGGCGTAAAAGAAATTCCAGAAGGAACTGATTCTAATACTGGTCCGAGAATAGATGAATATTTAAAATATGCGGGTGTAAAACCACCTAATAAATGGTGTGCAGCATTTGTACACTGGTGTTTGGGACAGAATGGTATAAAAGGAGCAGGTGCAAGTGGAGCGAGTTATTTAAAGTGGGGTATTAAGTTAGATAAACCAAAATATGGTGCTATTGCTGTTTTTTTTATAACAAACCACGTTGGATTTTATGTAGGTACAAATCCTGATGGAACGATACAAATTTTACATGGAAACTGGGGGCATAAAGTTACACTTTCAGGTTCAGAAAAAACAATAAAAGGTTTTAAAGATCCAATTTATCCTAACCAAATTAAAGAGTATCGTTGGCCAAAATAAACAATAAAAATAAAATATAAAAATTAATCATTATGAAAACGATGTCATTGTCTTTTGTAGTTATTTTTATGTTATCATGTAACTATGGTTCAGAATTTAAAAGAGATGAAGAAAAAGTTTCAAAAGAGAATAAACAAGATATTATATTCATAGAGGAAAATAAAATAGATAGAAATGAAGATAAAATAGAAATTAAAACAGATTCATTAGATGAAAAAAATATTTTTTTTGAATTTTGTAGAAGATTGTCAGTAGCAATGGAGAAAAATGATACAATTGAACTAGATAAATGTTTAGATTCTACTGTAATTTTTCGTGGTTATGATGATGATGATCCTGCAATTGAAATAAGCGGTCGAGAAAGAATTTTTCTTGTCAGAGAAATTTTTTTAGACTATTTTTATGATGACTACAAAAACGATACAGCTATAATGTATATGGATTTCTTTTTAGATAAAAATGCACTAAACAAAGTATATAAAGAAAATCAAGATATTCAATTTATTGATGACTTCACATTCAAAAAGAATAAACTTGGAGAATGGAGATTAGTAGAAGTATATACAAATATAACAGAATTAAAGAAGAAATTAAGTAATAGAAGTAGTGATAATAAGAGAATAGGAGGATAGGAGGATAGTTTGTATGTGAAGGAATTTAGTATTTACGGCACAGAGCGAATAGGATATATGCAAGATAATTTATATCAAAAAAAATACAACATCATATGTTTAATAAAAATTGGCTTGACGGAGAAGAAGCTAAAAAGAGGATATCACAAAATAAATTAAGATTAATGGATGAATTAGTTGATTATTGGGAAAAAGTTACTATCAGAACATTAAATAAAAAGAAGATTAAAATTATAAACAAGGAAAGTAATTATTTATTTGATTCATTTGTGGAATCAAAATACACATGTCTTTATACAATTAAAATTCCTAAATCGGAAATTTGGGAAGCGGATGAAAAAGATAGAAGCATTGATTTTTCAATTGACTATTGGAAAAAATTTAGAATACCAGATTATAATGGTATGTATGAAATTGAATTTAAAATTAGTAGCGGAATAAATTCATTCTTAGATTGTGAAATTTGGATACTTGAATATTTATATAGAAACAATGTAGAATTATTTTACAAATTATTTAATGGTAGAGATATTTACTTGTTTAAGGCTGATAGAGGCACAGAAGTAGAATACTATCAAAGTTTGTTTTTTTATGAAAATGAACTTGATTATGTAAAGTACATTATTAAAGAAGTAATGGATTGGATATTGAATAGAAAAGAAATAAAAGAAATATTGGAAGGAAAGAGATGGATAAAGGGATACATACCTCCTTCGCCATATTAAAAAGTATGTTTTATCATCACATTTCAAGAATGAAATTACATCAACAAAAAATACAACATCAACAAATTAAATTAATATAAAATAAAATTTAAAACTTTAAGTAAAACTCAATTATCTTGTAATACTAATTGTTTTACTAAATGAATTGTTTTCATTAGAAATTAATATGTGGTATAATCCAGTATTAAAATTTTGAGTGTTTATTTCAATTACTCTTTTTACAGAAATTTTTTCATTAGATGTATAAACTAATTGTCCTAATGTGTTGATTATACTTATTTTGAAATTAGAATCTTGTTGAGGATTTAATAATATATGAATTTTTTCATTAGCCGGATTGGGATAAATAGAAATGATTTCAGTGAATTGTATATTATTTGAAACGGAAGCATTAATATCTGTTTTAAACCATTTGATTAATTCTTGACCATAGTTGGCAGGTCCAGAAAAAATGGAATTTCCATTACATTTAAGATCATAACTTCCATTTCCAAAATAACAACAAGCACCATCTCCAAAATCATCTGTAATAATAAGTTTGTAACAATTGTTATTTGTTAGTGTAAAAGTTTTGGTGTGTAATAAAGTACCTATTGATGGCAAATCACTCCATGGTCCATCTTGTGCTACAATATTTCCATTACTTTCATCAATGACTTTCCACCTAATTTCTGATCCAAATTGATCTTGATAAAAATCCATTTGCATATTTACTCCGGGTGAAATTAATGTTGTAGTAGGTATGGTTTTGGATGTTGTATTATTTGACGCATTTTGATCAGGATTGTTATTGACATTTAATACGCCAATTTGCAGGGTATTTGTATTTGGATTTGATGAGAAATTGATATTGTTTGCTACTACAATATCTTGTGCGTATGGCATACATGTACCAGTCCATGTAATATTTGAAGTAGTATTTCCATTTATTGAATAAGTAAATGTAACATTTGTAACAGTATCACTGCCATAATTGATAAACCAAAATTTTGGATTAATACCTCCAAAACAAACTTCATCTTCTGTTGTAAGATTATTAACGGCAATATCTCTTTGATAAGTGATGTTGTTTATAAAAATTGGTCCTCTTGCTGCATTGATTGTAATTGAGTTGGTTTCAGTAACAAATGCAACTAATTCTAATCTACCTAATAAACATGTAGTAGTATTAGTTCCTGTAGATGGATAAAAATTTGGAACTGTATATGTGAAAGTTGAAGAATATAAACTTCCTGCTGTTGTAGGAGAAACAGGCGTTCCAAATGTTGGAGTGATTATTTTTCTTAAAACATGTTTGTGCTTGTAATTACCATCTGGAAAGTAATTTGTTGGATTATAGCCGGGAAAATCAGATTGTGGTCCAGGAATATCATTTTCTAATAAAGCAATAGTAAGATAATTAGTAGGTTGAGGGCTATTAGCGGTATAATAAACTTCTGCTTGAACAGTTAATACACGAGTTTGAGCATTTAATGTGCCTTGTATTGCAACATTACAATAGGCAGGTTGAGTTTTAACTACATTTGCATAAGTGGTCCAATCATTAGGATTCATGGCCATTACAGAACCAGTAAATATAGTTCTATTTATAGCACCTTCAGGATAACCAGAAACTCCCATTCCGGGCATTGCGGCAATAGCATTACCATCTGATGTTTGAAAATCTGGTTCATTATAGAATGGCACTGCAACTGAACCATGATGGATATTGATTAGTATTACATTGTTTGGGTCAGAATTATAAATGTTTTCTGAAATTAAATGCCCATAAGGACAAGCACCACAATGTATTCCAGTAAATTCTTCTAACACAACTTTTTTATTTTGTGGCAAAGTACTTACAGGTAATTGGGCTATTAAATTCACATTGCTAATGAATGATAATATAAAACAAATTGATGTAAATTTTGTTTTCATACATTAAAAATTTTGAACAAAGTTACTGATTTTTTTCCAGATTACAAAGTAAGAAGGATATGATTATTTTCAATTTTAAAATCAAATTAACTTGTGATAAATCAATTTTATTTTCAAAAATAAAATATGTATTTTTGTTGGCTTTAGTATTGAGTAATAAATCCAAAATTTATATCAAATAAAAGTGATTAAATTTGCAAAAGAAAATATATTCAAAAACTTAATGTGTGGTCAAGTTTTTTATAAACCACATTTTAATAATAGATAAATAACTTAGAAAAGTGACAAAATAAATTGAATAAGGCAATAAATTTTAATAAAACAAATTAAAATCAAACAAAAAAATGAAGATAATTGGTTCTATAATCAAAAGTATAAATTTTGTTATTTGTTTTTTGTTAGTTTTAACTTATATTGGGTATATTATTTTAATTAGTTATTGTGTAATTAACGATGCATTTAATTCTCATAATATTATTAATAATTTAAAGGGTTTATTATTTTTTTTATTTTTTACATCATGGATCCCATTTCCATCTGTAATATGGTTATATTTATTTTTAAGAAAAAAAAGTATTATTCAGAATTTAATATTCAATTTAGTTATTTTTTTGATTAACGTGTTTATTCCAATTGTGATAAATTATTTTTTTATTACACAATTTAGTTTATAAAAAAACTAAAAAGGATTATGAAAAAAATATTTACTCAAGTTAACAAATATGCCTTAAAAGACGCTCAGGGCATTGTGCTGCGGTGTATGAAGTGAAGGTGGGAAATTAGATAGAAAGTTAGTAATACCTAAACAACTATGAATTCAGAAAATTTTTGAACAATAGTTTTTATTATTTATGGCAATATGAGTGAAAAGTAAAATAAAAAAGTAATAATTATTTTCAAAAATAAAATATGTATTTTTGTTTGTAGTTATATTGAGTAAAAAATCAAATATTTACATCAAATAAAAGTGATTAAATTTGTAATAAAAAAAATATAAATATGTCAGTAAGATTTTTTATTATTTTTACTATATTGCTATTTTTTAGATGTGAGAAAAAAATAACTGATAGTGAAACTAAAATAAGTAATGATAATGAGAAAATAGAAAAACAAGTTATTTTAAGAAATAAGGATACAGTAAATAAGACATGTGATTTAGTAATAAAAACAAGGTATATATTATTTAGCAATTTAGATAGTATTGTAATTAATGTAAAAATAAATAATTCAAAATTGCTTTTAAAAGACAGTTGTAATTGGGAGTATATTGTTGGAAACGAAATAACTGATAAGAGTGAAAAATGTATTAGAAGTAGTGATGTGAAAATTAAGGTAACAGGCATAGATTATGTTGAAACAAAAAATAAAGATATTTACTATTTTGTTGTTTGGGGGTTATCATCTGATTTTTTTGCAGAACTAATAGCAATTGATAGTAATTTGAATTTATGTGGATATGTAGTTGGAGGTTTATATCCAACAAAAGATAAAATGGAATATATTTTTTATGATGGAAATATAGATGAATTGTTATATGGTATTTTCTTAAAGAGAGGCCATGGAAAACTTTTGTAAGTTAGAGATATTGGCATAAATTAATAAGTCGGCTTAGTTATCAAAGAATTCTACATCTTTGGCACTGAGCGAATAGTTTGTTTGTAGAAATGAAGTTACATAAATAAGATTTACAAACTTTATTGATAACACTATTAAAACCAAAACAAAAAAGGGGCTTTTTCAGCCCCTTTATAAATACTCATTTTGCAGATATTGCTACTGGATAGTTTTTAATACTTCTTTATTTATTTCTACGGGATATTTGTTTTTTAAGTATTCAATCCATGTTTTTTCTAAATAGTTTTGATAGTCGGCAGTTACTTGTCCACGAGCTTCTAATAGTGTTTTGGGCGTTTCTGGTAAAACTTTTGTAACTACTATCACTTCTACTTTGTTTTCATTTGTGTTTTTATAATTTTCAGGTATAATACCTTCTTTCCAATATTTATCTACAAGTGGATTTTCACCTTTGAAAAGCATTGTAGAGTAAGTAGATAAATTGAGTTGAGATTTTTTATTGACAATGTCTAAAATTTCTTTTTCTGATTTATTTTTTTTGAGTAAATCTCTTACTTGTTTTGCAATTTTTTCATCGGCACATTTGTAAATAGTTACATTGGCTCTTTCTTTCCAGAGATATTTGTTTTTATTTTTTTCATAAAATTCTTTTAGTCCTGCTGTGTCTTTTACGGCTTTGCTCCATACTTCTCTGTCTGTAATATCAAATAGTAATATGCCATCTCTGTATTCATTCAAAAGATGTTTGTATTCAGGATATTTTTCTGGCAATCTTTCTTCTTCAAAATCAATTACTACTTTATCTCTCCATTTTGCATACATTATTTCCATCAGTCCTTTAAGTTCAGTAGGACTTCTGAAAATCATTTGTGATTCAAGATATTTTGCAAAATCTTTAATGGTATAAGTTTTGTTGCAAAGTTTAATAACTTCTAAATTTTCAATTGGTTTTACTCTATCTGTAGACCATGTGGCTTTAAGATAAGTTGAGTCAAGGTATTGGAGAATTTTATCTCTGTTTTTTAGATTTTCTGTAAAGTTACATTCGGCTTTAATTTTAGCAATTAATGCTTGTTTGCCTGCAAGTCCTCTCTGGTCTTTTTGAATTTTGGCTTTTAAATCGTTTTTAATAGCATCAAAAGGTGGCACAAGTTTTAATCCTAATCTTTTAATAATATGCCAGCCATAAGGTGTTTCAACAGGTTCAGAAATATCACCATCATTTTTCAAAGCAAATGCCGCATTTTCAAATGATTCTGGATAACGGCCAGATTTGAATGGTGGAAGCATTCCATTTCTTACTTTACTTTGTTCATCATCAGAATATTGTTTTACAGCATCTTTAAAAGAGAGTTCGCCTTTTTTAATTTTTTCGTAAATCTCCTGAATTTTTTTGTGGGCATTTTCTTTATCTTGTGGAGTAGCGTCTTTGGGGAATTTCACCATTACATGTGCTACCTGAATTTCGCCACGAGTAGGTCTTTTGTCGTATACTTTTACAATATGATAACCATATTTTGTGCGAACTATTGGGCTTACTTCACCTACTTTTGTATTGTATGCTGCGTTTTCAAAAGGATAAACCATATCAAATGCAGAGAAATATCCTAACATCCCTTTATTTTCAAGAGCAGATGGGTCATCGCTGGTTTTAGGTGCAATGCCTGTAAATTTATCATCACCTGCTTCTTTGATGTATTGGCTTAAATTTTTTATTGAATTTAATTTAACTTTGTATAAAGCACTGTCTTTTTTACGAAGGTCAGATTCAATCATAGTTGAATGTCTGAGTAATTTTTCATATTCAGCAATTTCTTTTGGAGTAGGTAATTTTCCAAGAATGGCATTTCTGTAAAGGTTAATTCTTGTCCATGCTTCTAATGTGTCTTTTGGTAGAGCATCTTCATTGCAACGAACCAAAATATGTGCGGCTTTAACTTCTGTTTTCATTCTTTCGTATGCTTCTTCTAAAACTTTTTCACTTGCATTTTTATCACTCAAATAAGGAGCGGCTAATTGTTTTTTGTAATTATTATATTCATTTTTAAATTGTTGAAGTGTGTCTAATCCATTTGCTTCTGCTTCAAATACTTTCATTTTGTAGAGAGCATACATTTGAGCGTATTCCTCAATACTTTTTTTATCTACAGATTTTGAATTGTTTTTGGTATATAATGCTTGAAATTCAGATTTTGTAATAGGTTTTCCACCTACTTTCATTACTATTGGGTCATTGTTTTGAGCAAACGCAACACTACTCATTAAACTTAAAGTCAAAATTTTTATTTTCATAGTTTTAATTTTTTGGCTTGCAATTATAAGAAAAATCATATTGGTTATGAAATTTAATTTAGTTTTGAGTGCCGACGATTGCGGTCGGCATGCTGACATTTATCGTCAGCATTTTTAGTTTTGTCGTCATTGCGAGGGCGTTAGCCCGAAGCAATCTCATAATTGTAATGAGGATAATACTTTTGAGATTTCTTCACTTTGTTCGCAATGATGGTATTGATTGAGATTACTTCGCTTCGCTCGTAATGACGATGTGAGATTTGAGATTATTTCACCTGTAAAATTTATCTATAATATTTTTGTGCAGAATTTTTTACAGGTTCGTAATGACGGTAAAACTCACAACTAAAAAATAAAATTGTGTAATGCGGTTTTAATTATTTGAGTTGTAACAGGTATTTTTATTTTTCCCTTACCAATTTTTTCAATAAGAGTAAAGTTAATAGAGTTTGGAGTATTTTTTTTATCGTGTGTGATTTTTTGAATGATTTGTTCAATATCATGTTCTGAAAGATTTATTTTAGGAAAGATGTTTTGAAAATCGTTTTTAATTGTTTGATAATCATTGTTTGATAAGATGTTCATTTGTTGTGCAATAAATGATTCAATAATGATTCCATTTGCTACTGCAATGCCGTGAGGAATATAGATATTCTTGCTTTCAAAAGTTTGTTCAATAGCGTGTGCAATAGTATGTCCAAAATTTAATAATTGCCTTTGATGATTATCTTGTAAATCATTTTGAATAACAGAAATTTTTAATTCAATTGCTTTTTGAATGATTGATTTATCAGGGTTTATATTTGATTTCAAAAAATGTATGCATTCGTTGTAAAACTCATTATCTAAAACGAGAGCAATTTTTAATATCTCTGCCCAACCGCTTAATAATTGTTCTTTTGGAAGTGTTTTTAAAAATTCTTCAACAATGATATTTTTTTCTGGAATATAAATTGTGCCAAGAATATTTTTTAATTCTGCAAAGTTGACTCCATTTTTTCCGCCAATGGAAGCATCTACCATAGAGAGTAGAGTAGTGGGAACAGAAATGCAATGGACGCCTCTTTTGAATACAGAACAAGTAAATAATGCAATGTCATTTAAAACGCCACCGCCGATGATGTATATTTGATGATGTTTTGTGATGTTATGTTCTATTAATTTTTTCCATAATTCAATTGCAGTTTCTATGTTTTTATTTTTTTCATGAATATCTAAAATGATTTTAGGGATATTGTTATTAAAAAGAAATGGATAAAGTTCAAATATATTTTTTTCAGAAATAATTAAAATGTGAGATTGATGAAACAAACTATCTGATAATTCTTGGATTGACTTAAATTCAATTTCATTTTGTATGTGTAAATTGATATTGATTTTCATAATTTTTATTAGAAAAATTAGTTACTATTCAATAATATAATTTTTAAACCACAAAGTTGCACAAAGAAAAGAAATAGGTGCACAAAGAACTAAAAATATCCTTTGTGTCCTTTGTTAGAAAAATCTTGGCGTTCTTTGTGTTTTATAATTTTTCATTTTTATTTGAATAATAATAAAATTAATTATTTGCAGGCATTAAGCATTGGAAAAAAGTATCTTTCCATTTGTTTAATGAATAAAATTCTTCTACACCTTTTCTGCCGTTTTTGCCCATTGATATTCTTTTATCTTTGTTTTCAATTAGTTCCTTTAATGCAGCAATCCATTCTTCATCTGTATTATTGACTATAATACCTCCATTTGTTTTCTGAATAATTTCAGGATTAACACCAACATTGCTTGCAATAGCAGGAATTTCGCAAGATAAGTATGTCAGCAATTTCAAACCGCATTTTCCTTTGCTCCATTCATCATCAGGAATAGGCATTATGCCAATATCAAAAGTATTTAATATTTCAATTTCATTTTCTAATTTCCAATCTTCTGAATATATTGATAATTCAGGAATGTAAGTTTTACTTGCTAAAATTTTAATTTTTACAAAAGGATAAATCTGCTGAATTTTTTTTAAAACAGGTGCAATCATTAGTAAATGTTGAAGAGTTGTATGGCTTCCCATCCATCCAATGGTTATTGAGTTTTCCTGATGTCTTAAATGATGCAATGGTTTATAATAATTTGTATCAACAACAGTTGGAATGACAATAGAATTTTGATTATACTTAATAGCAAATGTTTTCAAATATTCATTTCCTGCAATGATAAGATTAGAATGTTTAATAAAATGAATAGTTTTTCTTTTTGGCTGACGAATTAAATTGATTAGAAAATTTTGAGAGGGTAAAAAAATAGCATCATCAAAATCAAAAATTATTTTTTTTGCTTTTTTAGATAAAAGCAACATCCATACAGGGAAATGAAACCAATGAAGTTCTCTGAAAATGATTATTACATCTGTGTTTTTAAGTTTTAGAATCTGAAAAAATCTTTTGATAAATGTAAAAAAATAAACTAATATCTTTTTGAAGTTAGAATTAGATTGAAAAAGTATTTTATCATTTTGTTCATTGACTAAATAAAGATATTGCACATCAATTTTATCAGAAAGGACATTGTAAAATTGCATCCATCTGTATCTTTCGTTGGGGGCTCGGTTTGGACGATGTATGGCAAAAACAGTAACTTTAATCTTCGTCATGCTCATACATATTTAAATGAACTTTATGAATATAGCGTCTGTATATGGGCGTCATCATCACAGAAATGGAAGTTAAAAACGCAACTCCACTGTATAATGCATAAAATGAACCGAATAATTTAGCGGCAGTATTTGGTGCTGGGGCAACAGGTCCCATACCTGTCAAAATCATAGAAGCATTGTATAATGCATCATCCCATGGGATATTAAAAAACAGCATATAACCAAATGTGCCTAATAACAAGGAAAAAACAACAATTCCAATAGTTATTAAACTTGCTCTTTGTAATTGACTAAAAAAATATTTTTTATGTGGTAATTTTTTAATTCTCATAACTTATTGTATTTGAAATTTGCAGTATTTAATAGTATACCCTTGTTCAGAAAAAAGTTTTTCATAATAAGTTTGAATACTTTTTACTTCTAATAATTCAGGATGAATATTTTCTTTGTGTAAATCAAAAGAAACTAATAGTGGTTTTATACCAAGATTATTTAATACCTCTAAAGTATATTCAAAAAAAATAGTATTATCAGTTTTAAGATGAACTATACCATTAGGTTTCAAAAACTTTTTATATAATTCAAGAAATTTTGGATGAGTTAATCTTTTTTTAATACGAGATTTTTGTATTTGCGGGTCGGGAAAAGTAATCCATATTTCTTCAACTTCATTAGGTGCAAAGACCTTATCTAAAAATTCAACTCGTGTTCGGATAAAAGCAACATTATTCAAATCATTTTCAATGGCGTATTTAGCCCCTTTCCACATTCTGTTACTTTTAAAATCAATGCCAATAAAGTTTTTTTGAATATATCTTTCTGCTAAACCAACTGTGTATTCTCCTCTTCCGCATCCAATTTCTATTACAATAGGATTATTGTTTTTGAAATAATCCTGATGCCATTTTCCAAATAAATCAAAATTTTTATCTTGCAAAATATAATTATCAAACAAATAAGTGAAAGCATTTTTGAATTGCTTAAATTCCTGAAATTTTTCTAATTTAGTAGGCATTTTATTTTGTTATTTTTATTAAATTGAGGAGGCATTTTAAATCCTAAATTATTTATGAATCTGGTCAATGATTATTTTCTTTTTCAAATTCAATATAATGAAATTGTTTAATTCTTTCTTGTTCGCAAAAATATTCAATGATGAATAATGATAATACAAAAAATGGCAAAGCAGGCGTTTTCAAACGAACTAATGAACCAAAATTTGATATGCTTAAACCAACTGAAAATGAAAAGAACAATGAAAATATCATCATAAACATTACGATTGATTGTTGATAAATAATCTTAAATATTATGCCCCATTTGTATCTCCAAAATAATCTGATTAGTAAGTATAACAATACAGTATTTTCAATAGCAGAAATGAACATTACTACATTTCTTACATCTAATAAACTTGGTCTGAAAAGTCCTGCAAATATGGCTTTGGGAGCAATGCTAATCATTCCTGTTATTGATTTATCATATTCTCCAATATCAAAAGAATTTCCACGATATGCTTCACGCTTTAAATCACTTCTTACAACTTCAGATTTTTCTAATACTCTGTCTACTGCATAATCGCCCATTTTATCACTTAATAAACTCAATGCAAAAAAACCTGCAACACTGCCCATTGATACTAATATCATAGTAAGCAAACTTCTTGTAAAGCTTGCATTGTATTTATCTAATAAACTTGTACTCAACCAGATTAAAGAACCCGGCAATAAAGCATATAATACATAGGGCTTTACATTTAGGTGAATATATACGGCGGCAATGATGGCAACCCAATAATACCAGTTGAATTTTCTTTTAATCATTAAATTGTAAAAACCATATAAATACCAGCATACTGCAGATAATGTTACTGTATCTTTCATAATTCCAGATGTCCAGAATGCAGTAGAAGGCACAGCAAATATGGCTATAAACAATTGCCTTTTTAATTTAGGGTAAATTTCACACATCATTTGATATAACTTCCAGTTTCCCCAAAATCCAATAATAGAAAAAGTCAAAGTCGTTGGAATAAATCTTCCTGCTCCAAAGATGGTTACAACGCTTGTAATTCTTGATACAAAGAATGCGTATTTATCATTTGACCAAAATACGGGAAAAGTATAATCATCGCTATAAAAGTAATAAAACCTGTTAGGATGAGCGTTCCCAATCATTATTTCAAAATAATCCGAAGGCCGAGTAAATAATAATTCCATCAATGCCTTACCTGTTCTGTAATAATTTCCTGTATCTCCATCTTTATAGTAAAATGCATAAACTATTGCAAATGCAAATGCTCCAGTCATTTTGATTATAATACCTAAATCAAAATATCTGTATTCATCTTTTCCTTGTAAAAGATATTTCTTTTTAAAAGCAATCGCAAACAATGAAAAAACTATAATATAAATAGGAAATAACAAAAAATCATAAACCTCTATAAAATCCCTTAATATCATTATTCTGTGAGTATTGATTCAGAAACATTTATGGATTGTCCTACAGTTTTAATAAAAATATCATTCATTGATAATAATTCTTCTTTTACAAAAATTATTTCACAAACAGGCAAAATTTGTTGAAGTATTTTATTGATAGTTATTTTGGGTTTTAATTTTATTCTTGCTAATATATTATTATGAATTTCCTTAGTAGATATTAACTCTGCTGATGCCCACAATGCGTGTGTAAATGCTTGTAAATTTCCTTTGAACATAATTTGATAAACAGCATCCGAATATTGTTTTTTGAGTTCAAATACATTGCCAGATAAAACTACTTTTGCTTGATGTATGAGTGCTATATCATCACAGAGTTCTTCTACACTGTTCATATTATGTGTAGATAAAATAATAGTAGTGCCTTCTTTTTTGAGATTTATAATTTCGTTCTTAATAATTTCAGCATTGATAGGATCAAAGCCACTAAATGGTTCATCTAAAATCATCAATTTTGGAGAATGTAATACAGTTGCAATAAATTGAATTTTTTGCTGCATTCCTTTACTTAAATCACTAACTTTTTTATTTTTCCATTCATTTATATTTAGTTTTTTGAGCCAATAATTAATTCTTTCAATAGCAGAAAATTTTTCTAATCCTTTGAGTTGAGATAGATATAGCAACTGATCAAATACTTTTACATTTTTGTATAATCCTCTTTCTTCTGGTAAATAACCAATTTTTGTAACATCATCATCTGAAATGGGTTGATTATTCAATAAAACTTTTCCTTCATCGGGAGAAATTATTTTTGTGATTATTCTAATCAATGTTGTTTTCCCAGCTCCATTAGGTCCTAATAATCCATAGATACTTCCTTCTTTTACGCTAATAGAAATTTTATCTAATGCTTTGTGCTGATAGTATTGTTTACTTACCTCTATAACATCTAATATATTCATTTTCAATGAAATTTTGGCTTTAATTCCGCACAAAATTAGACAAATTGACTGAATAAAAATTATTTTTCTGAAAAAAATTCTTTTTTAGAGATTAAATTTATTTATGGCACAAATATTGAAAAATGCTAATCAGATTAACCCCAAAAACTTACAACTATGGCAAACTTAGTAAAAAAAGAAAACACAATCCCAACATTCAAAAACTTAATTGAAAACTTCTTTGAAAGTGAATTTCCAACTTTCGGAACAACATTTAGCAGATTCATCGGAAGCACAATCCCATCTGCTAATATCAAAGAAACCGAAGAAAATTTTCAAATAGAGTTGGGAATTCCAGGTATCAAAAAAGAAGACATCAAGATCGATTTAGAAGACGATGTTCTTACCATCTCTTCTGAACAAAAAGAAGAAAAAACAGAAGAAAAAGACAACTACACTCGCAGAGAATTTAATTACAGTTCTTTCAGCCGTTCTTTCCAATTACCTGAAATTGTGGATACAGAAAAAATCTCTGCTTCTTACAAAGATGGTATTTTGAACATCGTAATTCCAAAGAAAGAAAGTGTAATTAAAAAAGCCCAAAAGAGAATTGAAATTCAATAATTAATTACCAATCGTGTAAAAACGGCTCTGAAAATCGGAGCCGTTTTTTGTTTTAAATTATTCATTTATTCAATTCAAATTGGTTATATACCAAAGTTACTCTAAAATCCGAAAATAAATGATATATTAAACACCAAGAACACCAAAACTTTTACACAAAGAACGCAAAGGGTTAATAAATTTTTTAAGTCCTTTGTGATCTCAGTGTTAATAATCTTCTTTGTGAACTTTGTGTTTAAATATTTCGGAAAATAAAGTTTTTTAGTATATTTTTTACTAAAAAAATGCCAATCATTTGGTACAGTTAATAAATTTGAATTTTACTTTGTTTCCCACTGAATAATAACTATCCAATTACTTCGTAATCATCGTAATAATCACCTCGTTTATTTCTATTTTTTTGTAAGAAAAATTTGTAAAATAACATTCCTGCCAAAAACCCTCCTATATGTGCCCAAAAAGCAATTCCACCCACTTCATATTCTCTCATAAACGTCTTTACAAATTCTGAAATTACACCACTAAACAATTGCCCTAAAAACCAAAATAATAAAAATACAAATGCAGGAATAGGAATAAAATCTACAAATATAAAGAGAATAACCATTGTTACAATTTTACTATGTGGAAATAATAAAAAATAAGCTCCCATTATTCCAGAAATAGCACCAGATGCACCTACTGCAGGCATAGTTGAGTTAGGATTTATCATAAAATGTGATACAGATGCCAGAACCCCAGTTAAAATATAAAATATCAAATAACGAAAATGTCCCATTTTATCTTCAACATTATCACCAAAAATATACAATGTCCACATATTTCCTATCAAATGTGCTAAACTTCCATGTAAAAACATATTTGTAAAGAATGGAGAATAATCATTAGATAACAAACCCGTTTCTAACTCAAAATCAGGATTTGTAAATCGTGCAGGAACTAATCCAAAATGGTATACAAACCATTGTAATTCTGATTCATTTAGTTGTGATTGATACACGAAAATAACAATATTCAAAAATATTAATATATAATTTACAATAGGAAATCTTGATGAAGGAATTGTGTCGTATAATGGAAACATTTTTTAGCGGCAAATATGCAAAATATAAATAACCTAAATTTACACAAACACTTTTTCAAATGTGTTTAAAAAATTTCTAATCTTTCAGGAATTTTCCTGATGTTATTTTTCCACTATCTGATTTAATTACTACAAAATACATGCCCTTTGCCCATTTACTAATGTTAATAGATAAAACATTTTCGTCAGTAGCGGCTTCAAACACTTTTGAACCAAGTGTATTGTATATTTCTATTTTACATTTTTCGGGAGAAGCGATATTGATATTTTCTTTGGCAGGAGTAGGATACAAAAGAATGCTTTGGAGAGAATGTGATAATTGTTGTAATGATGTGGGTACACAAGTTGTATCTACTGTTTGACCATTACTACTAATTACTGAACTCATCAAACCTGCACCATTTTCTGCTTTTACATTAAAGTAATATGTTGTGCCGTGTGTAATTCCCGGAATATTTACTGTGATTAAAGTATTTGCCCACGCATTAGTCCAGTTGATGATATTCGTGTTACCAGCAGATGTTCCAACAGAAAACCAATATTGAGTTAAACCAGAATTTGGATCAGCAGAAGTTCCCCAATTAACACTTAAACTATCTTTGGTACAAGCGATATTAATATCAGTTGTTTTGCCATCATTGACAGGAGTAGGATTAGATGGTGGTGTCCAATCTACATTGACATCTTGATAGGCAATTGTAGAGATATTATCAGCATTGTCTTGAGCAATAGATTTTATGCGACCTGATGGCGTAGAAGGATTTGGATTTTGAAAACGAATATCCGTATTTCCTGAACCAACGAGAACCGAGATATTTCCTGAAACTCTTGAACGATAAACTTTTAATTGATTGATACTCATCACTGCATTACCACTTCTGAATGATACATATTTTCCTCCATTTGATGGATGAGGAGAAGGATCGGTATATTTATTGATTAATTGATTATTCCAATAAGTCCATATTTCACCAGTAATTCTGTCGTAAATAACTTTTACATTATACCATGTATTAGCATTAATAGTTAATGGAATATCCACAAGTGGCGATCCAAAAGCATCATTAACTACTTTATATAACTGAAATTTTTGATTATCTAATCTAAACCAAACGAAGTATGAATTATTTCTATTTGAAGCATTTCCGCTATCTGCAAAAAAGTGAAATCCACCTCTTCTATTTGTTCCAGTGCCATCTAAATTTATGTCAAATTCATATAAATAGCGATTAGACAAAGTTTGATCTAAATAAGCATAGATATTAGTATTTCCTGCGTTAGAAGAAGTTTCATCGGATTGAATAAGAGCACCGCCAGATTGAGCCCAAGTACCCACTACTGCATTCCAGTATGTTCTTATACCAGTACTATCAAAATTGTCTGCAAAAAATCCTCTTTGTCTATTAGCATTCCATTCGTTACCATTATATTCCATTACTTGATAATACCCTTTTTGAATACCTGAACCACCAGAATTATCAGTATCTGTAATAGTTGTGGTAAAGTTAGATGTTATCCATGAAGTAGGAGCACTTACAGCAGTGGTAGGTGCTATATTATCAGAAGCACTGCCGGTTGCAGTAATTGTGTAATTGGCTGCCCAACCTATACCAGTGGTTGCACAATCACTTCTAAATTCTACAAGAAGAGAGTCGTTATTCACTGATATTGTTCCTGGTGAATTTGTTCCTGTATAAACACCCACTTGCGGAGACCACACAGATCCACCATTGTAAATATACAGATAATC
Organism: Bacteroidia bacterium; assembly: GCA_035405785.1. Lineage (GTDB taxonomy): Bacteria > Bacteroidota > Bacteroidia > B-17B0 > Aurantibacillaceae > BPGX01. Next base: position 47,708 of record DAONJS010000008.1, on the reverse strand, counting down.
CCAAGTGTTTTCTAAACCAAAACTTGTAAATGTAAGTTGGATATTTGTAGCACCAGATTGAGTAAATAGATATATTTTTCTTTCATCATTAGAGTAATTACCTGATGAACCGCCACTATCATAAAAAGTACCAGATGAAGTTGTATAAGTGGCAGTAATGGTATAAGGAGAATTTATAAGTTTGTAGTATCTGTTCCAATCCCAGTATTGTCCAGGGTCTGTATGTGTTTGATTAGGATAATGTTGATGCCCTTTAATTTTTGTACAAGAACCAGGTATTCCTGCTGAATTGTAATTGGTAGTTGCTAACCATGGCCAGAAACCTGTTCTTAGTGGGCTAATGCCATATCCACTATTGCAAATATCTTTTACTAATGCAGAGGAAGAATTATACATAGCGGTTGTATACCAATTGTACCCCGTAGCCATATATCCTTCATGTTCTATACCAATGGTATAAGGATTTTCGGTGCCAACATGCCATGCTTTATCTGCTTCTAATACCATTTGAGTAACTTGTCCATCACTACTACGCAAAACATAATGTGCAGAAACACTGGCAGAACAATTTTTAAACCAAGAAATAGCACCTGAATAACTACCTTCAGTATCATGAATTGTAACAGCAGAAATAGCAGTGCCACCTCTTGAAGAGTAATTACAACTGGCGGCTGGATTCCAAATTGCAGGTGGATAGTCGGCAGATTGAACTTGCTGAACAGATGAATTTTTATACATTGCTCCTTCATTGGTATAAATGCTTTCATCTGTGATATTAACTTGTTTAGCACTTAAAACAGCATAGTTATCTTTGAATATTTCTTTCAAGTTAATTTTGTAATCAGGAAAATGATAAGCAATTTGAAATTCTGGTTGAGATAAAAACCAATAGATTTGATACAAATGAGATTGCATAGCAAAATCATTGATAAGGTCATTACTAAGCGGTAATTCACTTAATTCAATAAAAATGGTTTTATATTGTTCTAAATATTCAGCGCCAAAAATGTTATATTGTTGTTGAAGTTTTTGAAATGCAGCAGCATAAGCAAATATAGATGTTTCTGGATTATTGATAATATCATCTACTGAAAAACCAGAGAGTAAAGAAACTTTTAGTAAATTTTCTCTGAAATAATTTTTGCCATCTTTAATAAGTCCCATTACTGTAAGGGCTTTGGGTAAACCAACACAACTATTTTGTGATCCATCTAAATGATAAAATCTTGTTTGAGTATAAGCGATGGCTTCTAAAAAACCTTTGGGGACAGAAGGATTAATAGAATATGCTTTTTGAAACGAAGAAAAATAAGGATTTTCAGGTGTTTCAATGACTTCTTTTGCAATTAATTGAGTGCTGATAATCGCTGTTGATAAATACAATAATAATTTTTTCATAAATTTAATTTTTAATAAAAAATTTTCACTGCAAATTTATGAAAAAAATTTCATACTAAATTGTAAAAAAATTAATTTTTTTGATGAAATAATTCAGTATTTTTTTAACAGAAATGGGAACTAAAATCAAAAAATGATTTTTATCATACACTTTTTTATTGACAAATGAGATTTTAAACACTATATTTGCCGCCGATTTTAAAAAAATGCAATGATTAACAGGATATTTTTTGGTTTATCTTTATTGATCTCTTTATCAGTATTTGCACAAGAATCTGAACACCATTCAGAAAGCAATAGCGAAGAAAAAGTGGATATTTCAAAAATAGCTTTTGAACATATATTAGATTCGCACTACTGGCATTTTTGGGGAGAAGGACACAATGCAGTATCAATTCCTTTACCTTGTATTGTATATTCTGATAAAAGAGGTTTAATGTTTTTTTCTGCTTCAGTTTTTGAACATGGCACAAAATCATATAATGGCTTAAAATTAGAAGAAGATGTAATCGTATCAGAAAATCCTGATGAGAAAATATACGATTTATCTATTACAAAAAATGTTGTTCAGTTATTTATAGTTGCTGGATTGTTGATATTGATATTGTCTTCAGTAGCTAAGGCATACAGAAGCACAGGTGTAAATTCTGCACCAAAAGGATTACAATCACTTTTAGAGCCCGTTATTATTTTTATCAGAGATGAAGTAGCTCGTCAAAATATCCCTCTTTCAAAAGCAGATAACTATGTTCCTTTTCTTTTAACTCTTTTCTTTTTGATATTATTTAATAATTTACTTGGCTTAATTCCAATCAGTGCTAATGTTACTGGAAACATAGCATTTACTTTAACGCTTGCTATAATAGTTTTAATAACTGTTCATTTAAAAGCCAACAAATATTATTGGAAACATATTTTTATGCCCCCTGCACCAGTTGCTTTATGGCCTATATTAATCCCTATTGAAATAATTGGTATTTTCACCAAACCATTTGCTTTAATGATTCGTCTTTTTGCAAACATTACTGCTGGGCATATTATTATTATTAGTTTGGTAGGATTGATATTTATGTTCAAAAGTTTATACATTGCTCCATTATCAGTTGCTTTTGGTTTATTTATAGATATTTTAGAAACATTTGTAGCATTTTTACAGGCATATATTTTTACATTACTAGCATCATTATACATTGGAGGAGCAATTGAAGAGCATCACCATTGATAGTTTTGAGTATTTAAATGCTCAATATTCAATGCTCATAACTAAAAATTAAAAACTAAAAACTAAAAACCAATATAAACCAATAAAAACCAACAACTATGACTGGAAGTATCTCAGTAGTGGGCGCAGGATTAGCAGTAATCGGCGCAGGCTTAGGAATCGGATTGATTGGCGGAAAAGCAATGGATGGTATTGCTCGTCAACCAGAAGCCGCTAACAACATCAGAACAACAATGCTTATTGCAGCCGCTCTTGTAGAAGGGGTTGCTTTATTTGCAATCGTTGTTGCATTGATGAAATAATACTTAATCCCGTATTCTTTAATGGTTGATTAAAGAGTACGGGAAATTAAGTTGAATTTAAAAATAGAAAATATATAATTTTCAATTTTCAATGTTCAATTATGTATGGGTGTATAGCAATATACCTCTAACTAAAAACTAAACACTCAAAACTAAAAACTATGATTAAGATTATTATTCTTAATTCCCTTGCGACACCGTCCATTGGATTAATTTTCTGGACAACTGTAATTTTTGTCCTATTATTGTTCTTGCTTAGCAAATACGCGTGGAAGCCCATTTTGTCTGCTATTAAAAGCAGAGAGCAAAATATAGAAAATGCTCTAAAAGAAGCACAAAAAGCAAAAGAAGAAATTCAAAAATTAAAATCTGATAATGAAAAATTACTTCAACAAGCAAGATTAGAATATGATAATATCGTAAAAGAAGCAAGAGAAATTAAAGAAAAAATGATTGCACAAGCAAAAGATGAGGCACAAAAAGAAGCACAAAAAATCTTGAAAAACGCTCAAGAAACTATCAATGCCCAAAAATCTGCAGCCATTGCAGAAATAAAACAACAGGTTGCTTCATTATCTATTGAAATTGCTTCTAAAATTCTAAAAAAAGAATTATCAAATTCTGATACACAAAAACAATTAGTTAATCAAATGCTTGAAGAAGTTTCTTTAAATTAATTGTATGATTGCCGCACATAGATACGCACAAGCCATTTTAGATTTAGCACAGCAAAAAAATGCTGTTAATGATGTTTATACAAATGCTCAAGACCTTATTTCAATTATTAAGTCCAATAGAGAGTTTTACAATTTTCTAAAAAGTCCATTAATTAAATCAGATAAAAAAGAAAAAATTATTTTTCAATTATTTGAAAAAAACTTACATCCTATTCTTTTACAATTTATTAAAATTCTTTGCAAAAGAAGAAGAGAATCTATTTTGCCTGAAATTTTGATAGCTATTATTAACGAATACAAAAGAAGAAATAATATCGTATCAGTTCAATTGATAACTGCCTTTAAATTTGATGATGAGTTGAGGAAAAAGGTATTGGATAAAATAAAATCATATAAACATTCTTCACAGGTAGAACTTAATGAAACTATTGATGAAAGCATTATTGGAGGATTTATTTTGAAATTTGATAATGAACAAATAGATACAAGCATCAAAACTCAACTTCAAAAATTATATCAGAAATTTATTCAAACCAATTCATTGAACTAAAAAATATACTGGCGTTTAATAAAACGCTACAAAATGTTGGCAATTTATGAATTGCCCCAAACTAATAACTCAAAACTAAATTTTTATGATAGAAATTAAACCATCAGAAATTACAAACATCCTGAAAGAACAAATATCAGGATTAAAAACAGATGCAGAGTTACAAGAAATAGGAACTGTGCTGCAAGTTGGCGATGGTATTGCCAGAATTTATGGATTGAATAATGTTCAATCAGGAGAATTAATTGAATTTGATAATGGCATTCAAGGTGTTGCATTAAACCTTGAAGAAGATAATGTAGGAGCTGTGTTATTCGGTTCCAGCGAAGGAATTAAAGAAGGCAGCACTTGTAAAAGAACTCACCGCATTGCTTCTATTAAAGTAGGTGAAGGAATGTTGGGAAGAATTGTAAATACATTAGGACAACCAATAGATGGTAAAGGACCTATCAAAGGTGAATTGTATGAAATGCCTATTGAAAGAAAAGCACCAGGCGTTATTTACAGACAACCAGTAAATGAACCACTGCAAACTGGTATTAAAGCCATTGACGCAATGATTCCTATTGGAAGAGGACAAAGAGAATTAGTAATTGGTGATAGACAAACAGGTAAAACATCTATTTGTATAGATACTATTATCAATCAAAAAGAATTTTACGAAGCAGGAAATCCTGTGTATTGTATCTATGTGGCTATTGGACAAAAAGGTTCTACCGTTGCACAAATTGCAAGAATTTTAGAAGAAAATGGTGCAATGCCTTACACCATTATTGTAGCTGCTAATGCTTCTGACCCTGCACCAATGCAATTCTATGCACCATTTGCAGGTGCTGCTATTGGTGAGTTTTTCAGAGATACCGGAAGACCAGCATTGATTGTATATGATGATTTGTCAAAACAAGCTGTTGCTTACCGTGAAGTTTCTCTATTACTTCGTCGTCCTCCAGGAAGAGAAGCATATCCGGGAGATGTGTTTTACTTACACTCAAGATTATTAGAAAGAGCCGCTAAAATTATTGCTGACGATAGCATTGCTAAACAAATGAATGATTTGCCAGAAAGCATTAAAGATAAAGTAAAAGGTGGTGGTTCGCTTACTGCATTGCCAATTATTGAAACACAGGCAGGTGATGTTTCTGCATATATTCCTACAAATGTGATTTCTATTACTGATGGTCAGATTTTCTTAGAATCAAATTTATTTAACTCTGGTGTTCGTCCTGCTATCAATGTGGGTATTTCTGTATCTCGTGTGGGTGGAAATGCACAAATTAAATCAATGAAAAAAGTAGCAGGAACATTAAAATTAGATCAGGCACAATACAGAGAGTTAGAAGCATTTGCTAAATTTGGTTCTGATTTAGATGCCGCTACTAAAAATATCCTTGATAAAGGAGCAAGAAATGTTGAGATTTTAAAACAAGATTTATTTTCTCCACTTCCTGTAGAAAAACAAATTGCTATTATCTATGCGGGAACAAAAAATTTATTAAGAACTGTTCCTGTAAATAAAGTGAGAGAATTTGAAAAAGATTATTTAAGTGTATTAGATGCTCAATACAAAGATGTATTAAATAAATTAAAACAAGGAGTAATTGATGATTCTGTAACTGATGTTTTAGAAAAAGTAGCAAAACAAGTAGCAGAAAAATATAGCAAATAAGATTATCCTGATTAAAATTTTAGAAAGATGGCGAATTTAAAAGAAGTAAGAAACAGAATAGTATCTGTTAATTCTACAATGCAGATTACTAATGCCATGAAAATGGTAAGTGCGGCAAAATTGAGAAAAGCACAAGATAGTATTTTACAACTTCGTCCATATTCTCAAAAACTTACCGCCATTATTCAAAATGTAAGTGCAGGATTAGATATTTCTGAAAATATCTTTGCCCGCGTTTCTGAAAAGCCATCTCATATTTTAGTTATTCCAATTTCCAGCAACAGAGGATTAGCAGGAGCATTTAATTCTAACATCAATAAAAAATTAGTTGAAATTACCAATCAATTGACTCATCAATATCCTTCTGCAACTATTTCTGTACTTCCAATTGGCAAAAAAATTTCAGAATTTACTCGTAAAAGAAAATTTTCTGTTTTGAATACTGAACACTTATCGGTTAATTTATTAGAATTATCAGAAAAGCCCAAAGTAGAAAATGCATCTATTCTTGTAGATTTTATTATTGACGAGTTTAAGAACAAAAAGATTGATGCTGTATATTTATTATACAATCAATTTAAAAATGCAGCAGTACAGTACGCTGTTGTAGAAAACTTTTTACCAATTATCAAATCACAGGAAGTTACCACAAAAAGAGTTGAATATATTTTTGAACCAGACAGAAATTTTATTGTAGATACACTTATTCCTCAATCTTTGAGAATACAATTATTCAAAGCATTATTAGATTCAAACGCTTCTGAGCATGGAGCAAGAATGACTGCTATGCACAAAGCAACTGATAATGCAAAAGAACTTATCAGAACACTTAAAATTGACTATAACAAAGCCCGTCAAGCTGCAATTACCAAAGAAATACTTGAAATTGTTGCCGGTGCAGAAGCATTAAAGGGCTAATTTTTCTATTAACTTAATAATCCTGTAAGATTATGAAATTATCAATGTTTAAATTTAATCTGCCAAAAGATTTATTGGCAGAGTATCCTGCAAAAGAAAGAGATGAAAGCCGTTTAATGGTTGTTCATAGAAATTCCGGAAAAATAGAACATAAATTATTCAAAGATATTATCAACTATTTTGATGAAGGAGATGTTATTATTCTTAATGATACCAAAGTATTTCCTGCCCGACTTTATGGTAATAAAGAAAAAACAGGTGCTAAAATCGAAGTATTTTTGTTGAGAGAAATCAATGCTGAAATGAAAATTTGGGATGTGCTTGTAGACCCTGCTAGAAAAATCAGAATTGGAAATAAAATTTATTTTGGAAAAGATAACGAACTGGTTGCAGAAGTTATTGATAATACCACATCAAGAGGTAGAACATTAAGATTTTTGTTTGAAGGTGATTATGAATCTTTTCGTAAAAAATTATATGATTTAGGTGAAGTGCCATTACCAAAATATATTAAAAGAAAACCTGAGCCATTAGATGTAGAAAGGTACCAAACTGTCTATGCTAAAAATGAAGGTGCAGTAGCCGCACCTACAGCAGGATTACATTTCAGTAGAGAATTGTTGAAAAGATTAGAAATAAAAGGCATTCAGTTTGCTACCATTACTTTGCATGTAGGATTAGGAACATTCAGACCTGTTGAAGTAGAAGATTTGAGCAAACACAAAATGGAAAGTGAAGAGTATATTATTCCTTCCAGTTCAGCGAAAATCATCAATGAAGCATTAGATGCTAAAAGAAGGGTAGTGGCAGTAGGGACAAGTGTAGTAAGAACAGTAGAATCATCTGTATCTACTACTGGAAGATTGAACCCAGGTATTGGCTGGACAAATAAATTTATTTTCCCACCTTATCAATTTAGTATTCCAAATGCAATGGTTACAAATTTTCACACACCAGAATCAACACCACTTATTTTAACTGCAGCGTTTGGAGGGTATGATTTAATTATGCGTGCCTACAAAGAAGCCGTAAAAGAAAAATACAGATTCTTTTCCTACGGCGATGCAATGTTGATTTTGTAGGGATTTTTAGGGTGTGGTTATATTTTTTTTAATCTTTTTATAGTTATTTTTTGAAATATATACCTTTACTCACTTTCACTATTCCACTTATATTGTTTTTGAGGGTAAATATCTATTAAGTTTAATACTCTGTGAATAACTGACATTAGTAGTTCATTTATATTTTTTGGTAAATGATACAATGATGGAGAGGCAGGACAAATAATAGCACCTGCTTGAGTGAGTATTTGCATATTTTGAAGATGAATCAAGTTGTAAGGCATTTCACGAACAACCATCACTAATTTTTTTCTTTCTTTAAGCATCACATCTGCGGCACGGCTTATCAAATCATTGCTTATACCATGGGCTATCCTACCCATCATACCTGTGCTGCACGGGCAAATAATCATATCTGTGTAGCCCGCAGAACCAGAAGCAAATGGAGCATAAAAATTATTTTGTTCCCAATACTGAAAAGGATAATTTTTGTAATCAGTATTTTTTAATTCGTATTCCCATACTTCTTTTGCATTAGTAGTCATTACTACTGAAATCTCTTTAAATTCATTTTGATGATTTAATAACTCGTCCATTAATAGTTTTGCATACAAACTACCACTTGCCCCAGTAATAGCAATTACTAATTTTTTATTCTTTGTCTTTTCCATATATGTGATATGTAAAAATTAATTCTAATATATTGTTGTAAAGCCCTTTATTAAACATTCTTGCAACAGGATTGTTATAATAAATGTTTGATGGAAATGCAAATTTTCTAAAAGGCGTGTATCCATTATTGGATCTTAATTCTATATTGAAATAATCATTTAATTGAAACCCTATTCCTGTATTAATTGAAAATTCAAATTTTTGATTGGTTACTAAATTTGTAGTGTTTAAGTAATTGACTTCTTCATAGTAATTAAATAAATAACTTACTGAGTGCCCGATTGTAACAAACAATTTTTTCTTTAAGAAAATAAATTTGAGATTGGTAGGAATTTCAATAAAATGCAGGCGTAAGAGATATTGTGAAGGATTAGCAGAATCAGGGTTATGTCTTGAACCTTTTTGAATATAAGCAATACCAATTTGAGGTATAACATTTTGAAACCATTTGTAATGCACGAATAATCCGCCCATAAATCCTAATTTGTTGTAACCACTATAATTATCTCCGTGAACTTGACAACCTGTAGGACCTGCAGATATTCCAATAAAAAATCTTTTTTCCGAATCTTGTGCATAATGATTTTTGGGTAATAATGTTAGATATATTAAGAATGTTAGTGTAATAAATACAGACGCTTTATACTTTTTTGAAAATAAGTGGTGTAAATAAATTATTGCGTTCATAGTGTTTATTAATATTTATGCACGAGTTGAATTGAGATTTTTGCAATAATATAAATGATTTTTTTCAATCTATTTTTCATCAAAAAAATTTTGCTTTTCAAAATAATCAATAATGGCTTCTGTGATGAGTTTGTTTTGTTGGGCATCAGAGAGTGGTGGCAAAGTTTCTACTAATTTCCAGTGTGGCCATCCATCAGCATCTTTGCCAATGAATTCATAAATACCGTAAGGTTCTAATAATGTGCAAACTGCTATATGCATGATGGCAATTTTTTCGTCTTTTTTATAGTTTTTGTAAGGTTTTCCTAATTCTTGCAAACCAATTACAAATAAAATTCCTGCATAATCAATAGGCATTCCAAATCTTTCACTTAATTTTGATGTAAGGATTTCCCACTTTTCTTTATTCGTCAATTCATTCATAATTTTTATTTATTCTTGTTCGTTGATAACAAAATCAAAGAACTCTAATAATTCTTCTTTTCCTATTTTTTTCTCTGATGAAGTTAAAAATATATTTGGCAACTCTTCAAATATTTTAGAAAAGATTTTTTCAAAGTAATTTTTTTGTTTTTGTAGTTCTGCATTAGAAAGTTTGTCAATTTTTGTAAGCACAATTGCAAAAGGTAATTTTTGATTGGCTAACCATAAAATAAATTCTTTATCTGAATTTTGAAGTTCTAATCTGCTATCAAGCAATACCATTGTGCATTTTAGTGTTTTTCTTTGAGTTATAAAATCATTAATTAACTTTTGAAATTTTTCTCTTTCTTGTTTAGGAAGTTTCGCAAATCCATAACCGGGTAAATCTACTAAATACCAATTTCCGTTGATAAGATAATGATTGATTGTTCTTGTTTTTCCGGGTGTATCAGATACTTTTGCTAATTTATTATTGTTGCATATAAAATTTATTAAAGAACTCTTTCCAACATTACTTCTTCCAATAAATGCTATTTCAGGATAAAAAGGTTTTGGGCAATCATCTTGTTTACCCGCACTTTTTATAAACTCTACTTTTTTAATTTCCATTTAATTTTTCTTTTTCTGCAAAGGTAGGTGAAGTTTATGGTATTCTGCAAATTTTTTGAGATAAAATTTTTATTTAGATTGTTGTAAAATATCGTATAAAAAAATAGTTGATAATTTGAAAATATATTCTGTAAATTTCAGCAATTAAATTTATGTATTTAAATGAGTGAAAATTCCGAAATACTTCGCCGGCAAAGAGAAAAAATTTTAGAATTAATCAAGGAAAAATCAGTATTGAAACAGAATATATTTAGTAATACAATTAAGGTATTTGAAACATTTAAAGATAAAAGTAAAGATATTTCTAATGATTTAAAGAATGTTGTTGCTAACATTGATAAAAGGATTTCTATTCAATACACAGAAGTGAATCAATTTGCCTATCAATTAAAAGTTGCAGGAGATTTGCTGGAATTTTTTATGCACACTAATGTTTTTGAATTAGAAAAATCTTCGCCTTTGTATAAATCGCCATACATCAAGCAAAATCCTTTGAATGCATATTGCGGAATTATTTATGTGTATAATTTTATGGCAGATTCTTTTAAGTTTAATCGCTTAAATGATATTGGTATATTGATAGCACGCATTTTTATTAATAGAGAAAATCATTTTTTCATTGAAACAAAATTACCATTTGCAAGTAAATTCAGTAATTTTTCATTAGAACCTATCAACCATAATACCATTCAGGAAATTATTCAGGAATTAATCATTTATGCTGTGCAGTTTGATTTGACAACACCACCATTTGATGCTATTAAAGAAATTTCAGTGAATGAAATAAATGAAAGAACGGGCTGGATAACAATGCGAACCGGTAAAAGATTAGGTTTTGTTTCTGATTCAAATAACGAAGATGATTTTAGTTTTCAATTGTAAAATTTAATTTAAGTATATGGATATTAAACCTACTGCAATTACAGAAATTGCAAAAATTATTAATGCAAAAATTATTGGAAACACAACAATACAGGTTACAGGTGTTAATGAAATACATTGTGTAAGAGAAGGTGATATTGTATTTGTTGATCATCCAAAGTATTATGAAAAATCTCTCAAATCAAGAGCTACAGCAGTAATCATCAATCAAGAAGTAGAATGTCCAGAAGGAAAAGTTTTGCTGATTCACGAAAAACCATTCTCGGCATTTAATCAAATTATCCGATATTTTCAGCCATTACAATTTTCTGTTACAACAATTAGCCCTACTGCTAAAATTGGTAAAAACACAATCATTTTTCCTAATGTTTATATTGGCAACAATGTGGTAATAGGCGATTATTCAATTATTTATCCTAATGTGGTCATTTATGATAATTGTATCATTGGCAATCATGTTAAAATTCACGCTAATACTACTATTGGAGCCGATGCATTTTATTACAAAAAACATCCAGATTCATTTGAGCAATTAGAAACATGCGGAAATGTGGTGATTGAAAATAATGTGCATATAGGTGCAAATTGCACAATAGATAAGGGTGTTACATCATCTACAACTATCGGATCACATACAAAAATTGATAATCATGTGCATATTGGGCATGATACAAAAATTGGTAAAAGGTGTTTAATTGCCGCTCATACAGGCATTGCAGGAGCAACAATTATTGGAGATAGAGTAACAATGTGGGGGCAGGTAGGTATTTCCAGTGGTTTGCATATTGGCAATGATGTAACAATTCTTGCACAATCAGGAGTAGGAGAAAATATTGCTGATGGACAAACTTACTTTGGTTCGCCAGCAGGACCAGCAAAAGAAAAAATGAGAGAAGTTTTTGCTATCAAACAATTAGTAAAACTAATACATAAATTGTATTAAAACCTCAATTTAATTATGAAAAAATTTATTTTGATTACATCAATTGGATTGGTGGCTTGTTCAAATAATGAAACAAGTTCAAATCAAAACATTGAAAATACTGATACTACAAAAGTATCTGTTATTGATTCAACAAAATCTAAATCTGATTCTATAAGTGCATCGCAGCAAAGAAAGTTTGTATTAAATGAAGTAAGTAATGATGCTGTGCTTATAGCATCAGGAACTGAACCGGGCTGGGTCTTAACTATTTTTGAAAACAAATTTCAATTCGTTGGAAATTATGGCGAAGATACATTAAATGGAAATTTAAATATAAATGTTCATCAATTGCCCATCAAATATACTTCAAAAGAAATATCATTTTTAGTAGAACAAAAAAAATGCACTGCCATTTCTGGAGATGTATTAGATATAAGTGTAGAAGTGAATTTTAATCAAAAAAAATTATTGGGTTGTGGTAAATTTTTAAAGCATTAAAAATGTTTGTATTTAAGAAAACAAATGAGTTATTAGAGTTTAGAAAAAATCAGCAGAATCTAAATATTGGCTTTGTTCCCACAATGGGAGCGTTACATCAAGGGCATTTAGAATTAGTAAAAAGGTCTATTAAAGAAAACGATTTTACTTATGTGAGTATATTTGTAAATCCTTTGCAATTTAATGATAAAAAGGATTTTGAAAATTATCCGGTTACAATAGAACAAGATATTGAAGCATTAGTGAAGATAGGTGCAAACGCTTTGTATTTACCAACTTATGATGAAGTTTATCATTCAGGAATTTCTTATGATACAATAGATTTAAGTTATCATAATTCTATTTTAGAAGGTATAAAAAGACCAGGACATTTTGATGGTGTAGTGAAAGTAGTTAGTATTTTATTTAAAATAATTCAGCCACATCGTGCTTATTTTGGATTAAAAGATTATCAGCAAGTAAAAGTTATTCAACAATTAGTAAAAGAAAAAAATTATCCGATACAAATTGTAGAATGCTATACAATCAGAGAAAATAACGGGCTTGCCATGAGTTCAAGAAATAAGAGATTATCTGATGACGGAAAAAATATAGCACAGCAAATTTATCAATGGCTCTTAAAAGCAAAAGAATTGTATAAACAAAACCTTGCAATATCTGAAATAGAAAATATAATTATCAAGGAAATTAACAATGATAAGAGATTTACATTAGATTATTTTGAAATTAGAGATGCTGAAAATTTGACTAAAATTGAAAATAAAAATCAAAAAGCAGTGGCTCTAATTGCTGTTTATTTTGAAGATGTTCGTTTGATTGACAATTTATTGTTAGATGAATAATTCAAGAATACATTAAATTACATCCTCTTAAATCTGAAAAATCACTTCTTCCTAAAATTTCAAATTTACCATTGTCATAAATTCTTCCTACATCAGAAGTAGCAATAAATGAGCAGGAGTAGACATTAGCAAGGTCAATAACATTTACAATGCCTTGTTTGTTTTGAGTAAAAATAGCAAATGGGTCGTCTGTATCTCTAACCAAAATTTTCATCCAAGGTGGTGTTTCAAAGATGCCATTTTCTTGTGAATATGCTTGAGATAATAATTCAGTCATTCCATATTCGCTATGAATTTTAGATAAACCTAATTTATTTTTTAGGTAATTATGAAAAATTTTTTTTGGCATTTCTTCTCTCTTACCTTTCATACCGCCTGTTTCCATTACTATGATGTTATTGTCATTTAATGATAATTTATATTCACTAAAATCAATTAAGGCGTAACTTAATCCCAGAATAAATATCTTTGTGTTAGTATTTTGGTAATTTGAAATAATATCTTTTGCTGTTCTTAAATCATTCAAATAAAAAACACTTTCATGATATTTTGAAAATGATTGTAAGTATTTTGCCATATAGATGAGAGAAGAATGCGGTCTTTCTTTTTCATTTGGCAAAAGAAAAATGAATAAATAATTTTCAGGATGTCCGTAAAACTTTGTAAAAGAAGACAAAATAGATTTTTGATATATACTTATATCATAAATGAAATGGCGAGATTTGACTGATTGTGTAGTGCCACTGCTTTCAAAAAATAATTCAGGTTTTTGATTGGCAAATAGGATTTGATGATATTTGAAGAAATCTATTGGTAAAAATGGTATTTGTGTGTAATGTGTGATGTTATCAATTTTAATTTTTTTTCTTTGAAATAAATGATTGACAAAGTTTTGATAAACTGGATTATGTTGGTATTGAAAATGAAAAACTTTCAGGCAAAGAGAATTAAATTCGTATTCGTTATTAATATGAAAAACATCAGAGATAAAATCCACAAGGTATAAAAATTATGTGGTCCCACCAGGAATCGAACCTGGATCAAAGGTTTAGGAAACCTCTATTCTATCCGTTGAACTATGGGACCAAAAATGGGAGTGCAATTTTAGTGAAAATAAAAAAATGGAGGAAGTATAAAAGGAAATAATTTAATCTGATTTATTATGTACTTGGATGGAAAATATAATACAAAAACGAAACAAAACTTGGCGGAGAGAGAGGGATTCGAACCCCCGGTACCCGTTAGGGTACAACGGTTTTCAAGACCGCCGCATTAAACCACTCTGCCATCTCTCCGGGGGCAAAGATAATGCAAAGTGTTTCAAATTTCCAAATGTTTTTGAATTTTTTTTATTTTAATTTTACTAAAAACTAAAAATATAAAGGTGTAATGTGATACACCTTCACATTATCAGGCAATTCATGAATTGTCTCTAATATTCAATAAACGATATAAATGTCAATGCTTTTCACTCTTCACTATCATCCTCATGTTCATTTTTATTTTTGGATTTTTGAGTAGGGTTACAATTTTCAAGGCATTGTAAATGTTCAATACCTATTAACCATTTTTTTCCAACCATTTCATAAGTTTCTGCATCAATATTATTTTCTGCATCATCTAAATACAGTTTCATGTTTTTGCTAAAATAAACATATCTATTGGCAGGGACTTGAATAATTACTTTTACTTTTTGAAAGTGAAATTTATCATTTGCAGGTATATCATAAGATGGTTTTAATTCAATAATTGAATCCTGAATGTTGTATGAATATAATATGTTTTGAGCATATTCTCTTGCTTTTTTAGAATTTTCTGCAACTGCACTGGAAATTACTTTTATTCTTAAACTATCGTCTTTACTTTTTTGAACTATTACAGATGGAAAACCCAATATTTTCTTTTTATTGGTTTCTGAGTAAAATATCTTATGGTTGATGCTTATTTTGAAATTTTCTTCATCATTTTCTGTTTCATCATTTTCAATCATTTTTATGTAAATTGTTTTATTAGGTAAAATATATTGGCTGATTTGTGAAGACGAAAAAGATTTTTCAGAATAATTTTCAGCAACTGGTATGATACTATAAACAAACATTCCCCATCCTAATATCCATAATATAATTAATGTAATTCCTAAATATCTGATTTTTCTTTTGATATTAAATAAAAACTTAAAAGTAACTATCATCAATGCAATAAATGGAATACCAATAAGTAAAAACACAGATAAATTAAACAAAGTAAAATTAAATGGTGTGACAAAGAAATCAGATAGAAAAGTAGATAATTCAAAGTTTTTTGAATGTATTGAAATTATTGAATCAGTAAATAAAGAACTTAATAATGCTACAACAATTATCAAAGAGATTAATAAAACAAATACTGAAAATACTTTTAAGATTATCTTTCCAGTTTTGAGAATAAAAATTAGTATTTGAGAGAAAAGTTCTTGAAAAAATGCAACAAACTTATTTCTAGATAGATTAGAAAATTCTTTACGGCTCTTGTCGCTAAATTGTTTTAAATCTGTTGCCATTTCTTTGCCTATATTAGAGATATTTACACTTTCACCTTTCATTTCTAATTTTTGTGATGGAGTTTTAGCTTCTGGAATAATTATCCATAATAATATGTACAAAAATAAACCTGTTCCAAAAGCAAAAAATGCTATTGCCCAAATCAATCTTATCCATAAAGGGTCTATATCAAAATATGCAGCAATGCCACCGCATACTCCACCTATGATTTTATCATCTGGATTTCTGTAAATTCTTCTTTTTATGGTAGTATTGTCTTGATAATTTTTTGATTGTTCTGTATTCCCATCATCAAATTGTTCAGCACTACCCATTTTTGAAATGACCACATCAATATCTTCTATTGTAATAACCTGTTTTGAAATACTTAGTTTTTCTGAAAGAATTTCAGCTATTCTTGTTTCAATGTCTTCCAGAATTTCTTTTTTACCTGAATGCTGGCTGAAATGATTTTCAATACTCTTTAGATAATTTGATAATTTTTCGAAGGCATCTTCTTCTATATTAAAGAGAATGCCAGATAAATGAATTGTTGTCGTTTTTTTCATAGTTTTAGATTTTATTTTTTAATGATTTTATTAACTGATTTTACTAATTCATCCCAGTTTTCAATGAGTTCTTTGAGGAATTTTTTTCCATCTGATGTAAGATGATAATATTTTCTGGGTGGTCCTTGATTAGATTCTTTCCAGTGATAGGTTAGATAACCTGAATCTTTTAATCTATTTAATAAAGGATAAATTGTACCTTCCACAACTAATAGTTTAGCGTCTTTTAATTCTTCTAAAATCTCGGTAGGGTAGGCGTCTCCTTTTTCTAAAATTGATAAAATGCAGAGTTCTAAAACTCCTTTTCTCATTTGCGATTGTATGTTTTCATTCTTTTCACTCATTTGTTTTACATTTTAGTATGCGGTGCAAATATACATACATTAAAAGGTATTATGCAATACAAAATACTATATTTAACAATTATTAAGAATAAATTAGTGATTTAGATAAAATAACGAACATTAAATCAATTAAAACAAAAAATTATGCTTAATGCTTTTGAACTGCTTTAGCAATAAATATGCTTATTTCATACAATACATAAATAGGTAATGCTACAATTAATTGAGATGCAACATCTGGCGATGGTGTAATAACTGCTGCTACAATAAGAATTAAAACAACAGCGTGCCTTCTGTATTTTCTCATAAATTGTGCTGTTATCAATCCTAATTTTGATAATAAAAATACAAGTACTGGCAGTTCAAATATCAGCCCTGATACTAATACCATTGTACTTATAAGAGAAATGTAATCTTCTAATGTATTATGAGTTTGTACTAATCCCATTTCTGAAATCTGATAGTTTATTAAAAAGTTGTATGACATTGGAAACAAAATAAAATAACCAAATAAAATACCTATTAAAAACAAAAATGTAGAAATACTAATAAAACTCTTTACTGGATTAGCTTCATTATCTTTAAGTGCAGGACGAATAAATTTCCATAATTCAAATAAAATAAATGGCGATGCTAAAATGATTCCGATGACGATAGAAATCCAAATATGATTAAAGAATTGTTCTGATGCAGAAAGTGCTTGCAAAGGATGTGTAGTTACCTGAAAACACAGTTCTTTGATTTTTGTTAATTGAGATAACTTACAAAGTGCTTTGTAAGAGAAAAAGTCAGGCCGAAGTGGTGCAAAGATAATAGTATCAAAAATCCATGGGGCATAAATAAATACAACAATAGCAAAAAAGACCACTGCAATCGCACTTCTTACCAAATGTTTTCTTAGTTCTTCTAAATGCTCCAAAAAGCCCATTTCTTTTGTATGTTCAGGTATCTCTTGCATAATTTAATGCGGCAAAAGTAAGTAATGTTTTTTGATTTAATCTTATCTAAAATTGACAATAAATAGCTATAAACGGTTTCATTTTTAATTTTTCTTTTGATTTTTTTATTAAAAAAATGTTTATACTTGCGGAAAATTTGTTTTTATGAAAAGTTTATTAAAAATTGTTTGTATTTCAGGTTGTGTGTTAATGCTAGCTTCTTGTAAAAAAGAAACTTATGAATTAGATAAGTTTTCTATGAGTAATTTCAATGGTGAATATGCAGCACCATTAGTAGCATCAGATCTCACAGTGCGTGATATTTTATCTAAAGTAGATAAAGATAGCAATATTGTTGTTGATAATAACGGCTTTTGTACTTTAATTTTTAGAGGTACATTATTTACTTCTCGAGCAAAAGATTTTGTTTTTATTTCAAATCAAAATTTGGGTAATTTAAACTATAATTTTTCAAACACCACAACTTTAATAACATTTAATGCAGCCAGTAATGGCACAACTTTTGGACCATACTCTCAAACATTAACAGCCACATTTACTCCAACACCTCCTCTTATTGATTCATTATACACCAATTCGGGTACATCATTAGATTTAAATATCAATAATTCTATGCCTGCTAATGTTACTCTCACGCTTACTTCTGCATCCATTATTGATTTATCTACAATGAGTACTTTTAATAAAGTCATTACTCTTTCTGCTAGTTCTTCTACATTAGTTTCTTATGATTTAGGAAATCATTTATTAAAATTAGGAAATGGTTCAACCAGAAGTGTGATAAGTTTGACTTATAATGCAAGTATGCAAAAAACTTCTAATGCATCTGGAGTTGAGCAAATTTCAATTAGTTCATCCATTAACAACATATCATTTAATAAGTTTATTGGTTATTTGGGTGCCAATTACACGCATCCAAATTTTGCTCCATACAAAGACACCGTGCCTATTACTTTATTTAAAAGTTCTGACCCAACTTATACAAATACAATTTTTTCTTTGGTTGATCCTCAATTTGAAGTAAGATTTTACAACGAAATAGGCGTTTCAGCTAAATTAGATTTTACAAGATTAGATGCCTATACTCCTGATGCTTTTGGAAATAATTTAAATCCAAACTCCTTATCTGGTAGTCCGGTTATTCAAAATATCATCATCAATTCTGCGGTAGATTTTAGTACCCCAAAAACATCTTCATTGTCTATCAATAAAACTGTTGAACCACAAGTTGTTCCTTTTCTTAATTCAAGACCAAAGAATGTAATTTATGAGGTAAATGGTGCAATTAATCCCGGAAGTTCTCCCTATATCAGAAACTTTTTTACTGATACTTCAAGGATACGAGTTGACTTAGATGTTATATTGCCACTATGGGGAAATATGAAAGATTTAGTGTTTTTAGATACTGTGAAAATAGATTTATCTAATATTAATCCTTACACTAAACAAATTATTTTGCGAACTTATTTTGAAAGTACATTTCCCGTTGATTTAGGAACTACAATAGTTTTTACTGATACATTGTATAATACGCTATACACTTTAATTCCTGCAAATACAGTTGTGATTCCCGGTGCTAATGTAGATTCAAATGGCAATACCTCTGCACCTAAAATTTATAAGAAAGATTATGTTATTCCTCAAAGTGCTATGAGCCTATTGAAACAATCAAAACGAATTCTCATAAAAGCATTTGCCAATACAAGTAATTATCCTACCAATGTAAAAATTTACGATTTCCAAAAATTAAAAATCAGAATGGGTATAGATGTAAAACCTTATTTTTCTGGTAATTAATAAATTCAAATCAATTCTTAAAATTTTGAATATGAAAAAACAATTTTTTCTTTTAAGTACAATTTTTTGTGTAACTTCAATATCAATTTATTCTCAACATCAAATGGTGCATTACAATTTGCGTCAGATTCCACAAACTTATCAATGGAATCCCGCTTTAATGCCACAATATAAATTTTACTGGGGAACTACTTTTGTACCACTGGCTATTTCACCCATTCCACTTGCAAATTCTTTATATTTCAATAAAGGTACATTAGGACCATCTTTAGTAGATTTTGTTCAGAAAAGAGGTGATTCTGTTGAAGTTAATAATGATGTAGTTAGTAAAGCCAAAAAATACAATTATACAAATTACAATTTAGAAATTGGTATTCTGTCATTTGGGTTTAGATTTAAAGATATTAATTACATAAATTTTTACTCATCTATAAAAAACTACTTTTGGTTTGGTTATACACAAGATGCCATTAAATTTTTAATTCAGGGAAATGGTGGAAGTAATGTGGGTAAAAATTTTGATTTTAGTTTAAAAGCCAACCATAATTCGTACATAGAGACGGGCATTAACTTTGCAAGAGAAATTAAACAAGATAAATTGTTTGTTGGCGGAACACTTAAAATGTATAATGGATTGGCCAATTTTCAAACAAAAAGAAATAAAACAACTTTTCTTACCGGAGATACAGCTTATGAATATATAGCTCAATCTGACTTACTTATAAATTATGCCTCTGTGTATGATACAAATACTTATCAGATTAAATATGGGCAAGCATTCAAAAATTTAGGATTTGGTATTGATATTGGTGCAAATTATATTCTTAATGATAAATGGAGTTTTAACGGAGCGATATTAGATCTTGGTTATATTCGTTACAAAACATTTGCAAGAAATATGGCGTTTAATGGCAATTTTTATTTTCCAGGCATTGATATTAAAAAAGTTTTTAATGATAGCAGTGATCTAGATAAAGCATTGCAAGACCTTGCAGATTCATTATCAAAAAAATATCATTTTACTCAATCAAATAATGCTTATACCGTATGGATGCCTACAAAAATTAATTTACAATCTATCTACAAAATAAATGATAAACATTCTTTATCAGGAATAATTCAAACAAGTTTTTATGATAAAAAACCTCATATTGCAGGGTCTATTGGATATGTATTTAAACCTACCCGTTGGTTCAATGCATCACTTGCTTATCAAATTTACAATAGATACTATGCAAATTTAGGACTTGGCTTTGCATTAAATCTAGGTTTTATGCAATGGTATGTAATGACAGATAATTTATTTGGATTTACAAATTGGGCTAACTTTAAATATACTGAAAGAGATTCATTGGGTAATATTAAAAGCAAGACAAGTATAATGTTTCCTTCAAGCAGAAATATCAATATCAGAACAGGTTGTAACTGGGCATTTGGGTCTAAACCAAAAGATCGTGATAAAGATGGTATTCCAGATAAAAAAGATGTATGTCCTGATAATTATGGATTGGCTATTTATTTGGGTTGTCCTGATTCAGATAATGATTCAATACCAGATAAAGATGATAAGTGTCCAAATATAGCAGGATTAAAAACTTTACAGGGTTGTCCTGATAAAGATAAAGATGGTATTACAGATGCAGAAGACAATTGTCCCGATGATCCGGGTTTAGCTGAATTCAAAGGATGTCCCGATAAGGATGGTGATAAAATAATTGATAAAGAAGATGATTGTCCTGATGAAGCAGGATTAGCAGAATTCAAAGGATGTCCAGATAGAGATGGAGATAGCATTATCGACAAATTAGATAATTGTCCAGATGTGGCAGGACTAAAAGAATTTTTAGGATGCCCCGATAAAGATGGCGATAAAATAATTGATAAAGATGACCAATGTCCAGATGAGCCCGGGGTAGCAGAAAATAAAGGTTGTCCATGGCCAGATACTGATAAAGATGGAATACTTGATAAAGATGATGCTTGTCCTGATAAAGCAGGTGTTCCTGAATTAAAAGGTTGTCCGCCACAACCCAAATTAACTGCAAAAGAAGAAAAAATCATTCAAAAAGCATTTAGTAATTTAGAATTTGCAACAGGTAAGGATATTATTAAGCCGGTTTCTTTACCATCCTTAAATGAATTAGCAGGACTACTCAAACAACATCCTGACTGGGTACTTACATTATCAGGTCATACAGACAATCAAGGCGACCCTCAAAAGAATATGGTTTTATCAGAAAAAAGATCTAAAGCAGTTGCAAATTATTTAGTTAAGAGAGGAGTAAAACCAGAAAATATTATTACAGAATGGTTTGGAGATACAAAACCAATTGCAGATAACAACACACCACAAGGCAGACAAAAGAATAGACGCGTAGAAATGAAAGTAACATTCAAAGAAGTGCAGGAGAAGTAAAAAGTTTGTTATATTCAAATAAGCAATCTTTATTACTACTCAATAACTATTATTTAATAAATGCAATGACACAAGATACGCAAAGCTTAAATAGTTATGAATTTTAAGTATTGAGTTAGAAAGAACTTTCAATCAATTAACTAAAAACTCAAAACTAAAAATTAAATACTGAATGAGGTTTATTTTTTCTTAGCAAGAACAACGATGCTGTTTCCAAATGGAAGAGATAATCCATATTTAATTAACTTTGCATCTATAAGCATTAAACGATAAAACAGGTTATTCAACCACTTTGGAATTTTAAATTCTGCAATTACATCATCTAAAGTAACTTTTTCAAGTGGTTTGTTTTTCTTTAAAAATCTGGATAAAACTACAAATGGGAAAAGTGTAGTAACAAATGAAGAAGAATATATTATTTGAAATTCATTTTTTATTATTTTTTGATGAATCTCTTTTTGAGTATATCTTCTTTTATGTTTAGCATAATCGTCTAAATAACTCCACATCCATTGATATTGTGGTACAGTGATTAAAAAATAGCCATTGGGTTTAAGTGCTTTGAAAACCTCCTGCATAACTTTTTCATCATCGTCAATATGTTCAATCACATCAAATGCACCTATTATATCAAAGGTGTTTTCAAATGGCATATTGAGTGCATTAAGTTGTATAAGTTCAACATTATCAGGTAATCTTTTTTTGACATTGATAAGTCCATCAATGTATATTTCTGAACCAACAAGCTGATATTGATAATTTAACAAACCTTTAAGAACATAACCATTACCACAACCAATTTCTAAAAATTTATAGTTATTGTTTTTTCCTACATACTTATTGAGTATGTTTTGAATGATGATATTTCTGGCTTTGAACCAAAAATTATTTTCTTCCAGTTCTGCAAGAATATCAAACATATTGGGCGGAAACCCCTCATTATCATAAGCAAGTTCAGGGGCATAACATTTAAATCCTTTTATTTCAACAGGTGTAGTCATTTTTGATAAAAATTTTTTATTTCCTCACAAATATATTCTAAATCACCTTCACTCAAATCATAATAAAATGGTAATCTTACCAAACAATCTGCAAATCTATCAGAGTTGGGTAACACTCTGTCATCGTGTTTGTCTTTGTAAAAGGGTGAAGTATGTAAAGATAAATAATGAAAGACCGCTTGAATACCTTTATTTTTTAAATGCTGAATAAGTTTGGTTCTTTCGTCTAACGAACGACAAACTAAATAAAACATGTGGGCATTATTAGTAGCATAATCAGGTATGTAGGGTAATTCAAATAAACCTTGGTCTGCCAAGGGTTTGAGTAATTTGTAATAAGTGTTCCAAATCCATAATCTTTTTTGCTGAATGCGTTCTAACTCTTCTAATTGTGCATACAAAAAAGCGGCAATAATGTCCGATGGTAAAAAAGAAGATCCTACATCTACCCAACCATATTTATCTACTTCTCCTCTAAAAAATGCAGAACGGTTTGTTCCTTTTTCCCAAATTATTTCTGATCTTTTTTCAAATTCTTTATTATTGACTACCAACATTCCTCCCTCTCCAGAAATAATATTTTTAGTTTCGTGAAAAGAGAAAGCAGATAAATCTCCAATTGAACCTAATGGAATTTTTTGATTGTTTTCATCAATATAAAAACTATCAATGCATTGAGCGGCATCTTCAATGACATACAGATTGTATTTTTTTGCAATAGATAAAATTTTTTTCATATCGTTTGCAACGCCTGCGTAATGCATTACAACAATGGCTTTGGTTTTTGGCGTAATACACTCTTCAATCAAATCAGCATTCATATTGGGATGACGCTGGTAACTATCTATAAACTTAATATTTGCTCCACGCAGAATAAAAGCATTGGCAGTACTAACAAAAGTATAAGAAGGCATAATGACTTCATCTCCCGGTTGGATGTTAATAAGAAGAGCAGACATTTCAAGAGCATCGGTGCAAGAGGAAGTAAGAAGTACTTTATTGAAATGATATTTTTCTTGAAAAAACTGATGACAAAGTTTGGTGTATTTACCATTACCTGAAATGTGTTTATTAAAAACAGCATCGTACATATAATGCACTTCTTTGCCTGTAAGGTGGGGAGCATTAAAGGAGATTTTGATTGCATTCATATAACCATTAATTATGTTGTAATTAGGTTTTAAAGAGTTGATAATTCATTCCAAAAATTTTCTTTGAATAAATTATCATTAAAAAATAAATTGGGAGCATAATCCCATTTATCATTATTACATATTTCAATAATATCATTTCTTTTTGATAAAATAATAACACTATTAAGCAAAATCAAACATCCTTTTTTAAATATTTCATTAACAATTTCATCAAAAGACAAATTATTCTTTAAAATTGATTGAGATATTATTTTACCTGTATCTACATCTTCATCTACAAAATGACAAGTAACTCCCAAATATTGACAATTTCTTTCAATTGCTGATTTAATTGGATTTAAATTTGTTTGACCAGCAAATGCAGGTAATAAAGAATAATGCAAATTTATTAATTTTCCATTATATTTTTTTACTGTTTCTTCATCAATTATCTTTGACCATGTGGTAATAATAAAATCAGGATTGATTTCATTTAAATTTTCCAATAATTCATTGTTGTAATTTCTTTCATATTTAATTTGTTTATACCATATGTTATTTTTAATAGCATATTCTTTTGCTTTACAATCTTTATTAGAAATTAAAAATAATTCAATATTTTTAATTAAGTTTTGTTTAATAGAAAGATGAAAAAATTTAAAGTTTCCACCATTGCTGGAAGCTAGAAAGCAAACTCTTAATTTTTTTCCTTTCATCTTAATTATGTATTTAAATTAATGACATCTTTAATTATAAACTTAGGTCTATTTTTAACTTGTTCAAACATTTTACCAATGTATAACCCAATAATACCTAATGAAAATAATACTGCTCCGAGTGTAAATAACAAAAGCATAAACAAACTTGGCCACCCTTGAGCATAGCCATGAATAAAATAATTGATAAGTAAATAAACTATACCAAGTAAAGAAAAAAATGAAATAAAAAATCCAATATAAATATTTAACCTTAATAATTTATCAGAGTGAAAAGTTATTATTACAAGTGAAAACTCAAATAATCTTCTAAAGTTATACGAACTTTTTCCAAAATATCTGTCATAATGCTCTATTTCAATAAAAGATTGATTAAACCCCAACCATTTTAAAACAAATAAATATGAAAATTGATAATCACCAAATTGAATAAACGCGTTTGCAACTTTTCTATTGATTATACTATAAACGCTAATATATTTATTATACTTTAATCTTTTATTATCAATCATATAATTGTAAAAATAAACAAAAGCATTGGCTAAAAAATTTTTCCACCATGGATATTTTCTACTTTTTCTAACTGTAAAAACAATATCATTCCCTTCTTGTAGTTTTCTTACAAGTTCGGGGATATATTTGGGATCTTCTTGAAGGTCGCAATCCATTACAACTATTGCATCTCCGCTTGCATGTTTTATTCCGCATAAGATAGCAGGATGTTGTCCAAAATTTCTGCTTAAACTAATACCTATTATTTTGGGATTTTCTTTGCATAATTTTTGGATAATATCCCAACTATTATCAGGAGAGTCATCATTTACATAAATAATTTCATAATCATTAGTAATTTTATTTAATTCATCAATTAACTTTAGTGTTAGAAGCTCAATAGTTTCTTGAGATTTATATACAGGTATAACAATGCTTAATTTCATAAATTATTTAGTAGTATATTTTAAGAAGTACTTACTATTTTTTCCTTCATTTAAGAGTAAGTCAATAATACTTACTCCATGTTCAAAAGGCGGATGTAATTGCGTATATTCTTTATAGCCGCTGTAATCTAACCAATGCACTTTAATATTATGTTTTTCAAAAAGAGGAATATCCACATAAGATTGAGCGGCTGGTCCCGAATAATAATCGGTGGCTTTTGCAAGTTGGCATATTTCAATTAAGCGTAAATTTCTATCATCACTTTGATAAGGATATTCGTATGAAAATTTCAATGGTGTATGAATATCAAGGTATTTACAAATTTCAGACAAAAATAAATAATTTATTTCAGACAGATATTCAAAATTTTTTGCATTTTGATAAATGCTTTCTAAAAAAGGAAAAACTTCTTTGAAATGTCTTGCTTTGGCATAATTTAATTTTATTGCTTTAAGATGATCGTTTGCCCAGTTTTTGTTACTAATTTTGGTTTCTTTAATCTTTTGAAAATATTTTCCTTTTACTTCTACTGGAATTGTAAGCCACTGCAAGCCCTGATGAGTTTTAATTAAATTTCTGTTACGCCAATCTCTGCGGGTATATTGGACATCATCATATAAAATAAATTCATCAACTAATGCGATACTGTCAAAATAACCTTTCCATGGAATATAATTAGATTGAGTAATTATTATTTTTTTAGACATTAAAAATAAATTTATGAAATGGCAAATATAATTAAATTGATTTTAATGAGCATCTGGTTTTTAAGTAATTTTTGTTATATGTATTTATTAAGTTTCTTATATTTGCCACAAAAAAGTTGAATTATAAAAAAGTTCTTGTATTATTTGATTTACTACCTAAGGAGGGAAAGCGAAAGTTTTTATCAATTGTTTTATTTGCTTTGCTTAATAGTATTATAGATATAAGTATTTTATCCTCTTTGTTTCCTATTATGTATTTAATTACACACAGAGAATTAATTTTTCAAAATAAGTATGTTCATTGGGTTTATGAATATCTAAATTTTAATAGTGATACTAGTTTCATAATATTTTTATTTATTTTGATGAGTTGTTTATTTGCCTTTCGTGCATTGATGGCAATATATATTAATCATAAACATTTAAAATGGAGTTATCAGATAGGGGATATTTTCTTTAATATAGCTAATAGAAAAATTTTTTATCAGAATATTATTGATTTTAAAAAGTTGAGTTATGGTGAGATTGACCAAAATTCAAGAACAATACCTTATCAATTATCTTATTTGTATTTGTTCCCATTGGCTTCTTTAATTACAGAATTTTTTGTATTTTCTTTTTTAATTAGTGGATTAATTTATTTTAATTCGCTATTGTTTTTGGTGTTAGTAGTTTGTGTATTTATTCCTGCTTTTAGTTTGTATATTATTGTGAAAAATAGAATTTCAAAATATGGTAAAGAAATATATGAAGCATCTGTTCAATTAAATAATGTTAGTAAAAATAATATCAGAGGGTATACAGATATATATTTGTTGCATAAACAAGAATATTTTATAAACAGATTACTGAAAAAAATGCAATGGTATAATGGAATTAATCTTAAAATACAAACCATTCAGCAAGCATTTCCAAGATTAATTGAATGGATAGCTATTTTAAGTGTTTTTGTATTATTTGTGTTTTTTTTGATTATAAAAGCATCTTATGATGAAATTGTAATGGCAGTAACAGTATATTTTGCTTCAGCATACAGAATTATGCCATCTATAAACAGAGTAAATGCTTCTTTAATGTTAATGAAACAATATGAATTTATTGTAGATGTATTTAAAGATATTAAAGAGAAAATGAATGTTTATCAAATTTTTAAGGGTGAAAACATAAGTGATGATAGTTTATTAAGGTTTAATGAAAAGATAGAAGTTAAAAATGTGACTTTATCTTATAGTGAAGATAAGCAGAAAAAAGTATTAAATGCTATAAATTTAGAAATTAAAAAGTCCGAAGTGCTTGGAATCATTGGAGAATCTGGTTCAGGTAAAACCACTTTAATGTATATTATTGCGGGATTGATTTTTCCTGATGAAGGTTTTGTTGAAGTTGATGGTGAAAAAATTAATAAGAATAATGTATTATCATGGCATAAACATATTAGTATTGTATTTCAGGAACCATATATTATTGATGGAAACTGGATAGATAATATCGCTTTTGGAGGCCAGGAAATTGATGAGAATAAAATATGGGAATGTTTAAGATTAGTGCAATTGGAAAATTATGTAAAGCAATTGCCACATCAATTATATGAAATGCTTGGAGAGAATGGCTCTTTTTTATCGGGTGGTCAAAAACAAAGATTAGCAATTGCAAGATCATTGTATAGAGAAGCAGATGTTTTACTATTAGATGAAGCCACAAGTGCATTAGATGAAGAAACTCAATTAGAAGTGATACAAGCCATTAATAATATCCGAAAAGAAAAGAATATAACAGTTATCATTATTGCCCATAGATATTCATCACTTAAATTTTGTAACAGGATATTGAAATTAGAAAAAGGAAAGATTACAAATGAGTTATCCTATCATAATTTGATAAATTGATTTTATGAATAAATGGATAAATTTATTAAATAGATATAGTTTTTATTTGGGTTTAATTATTGTGATAATACAATTGTCACCGATATTTATTTTAGGTAAAGATGTTTATTTTACAATATGGGATGGATTGGAGTATATTTCTATGTATGAATATATTGCCAAAAGCGGATATTTATTTGCAGATAATAATATAATTCTACCCCACCTTATGAATGGGTTGCCACGAGTTAGTTTTCCCACAGAGTGGAATGTAACAGTATGGTTGTTTTATTTTTTTGAACCTTTTTATGCTTATAGTTTGACTATAATTATTATTCATATTGTAGCATTTTTAGGCATGCGAATATTTATTAAAAATCATATTTTGAGTTTTGTTTTAGAAAATAATGAAGATAAAATGAAATATAATTTCTTAGTTGATTTTTCTGCATTATATTTTGCGTTATTACCACATTGGCCATTAGGTGGTTTAAGTATTGCAGGAATGCCATTGTTGGTTAATTCTTTTTTGAATTTTATTAAATACAAAAATACCTATAAGGACTGGTTATGTATTATTTTGTTCCCATTTTATTCAGATTTTGTATTTTCAAACTTATTTGTAATAATTTTTTTGTTCATAATTGGATTAGTACAGTTATTAAAAGAGAAGAAAATAAATTTAAATTTTTGGGCTGTATTATTTGTTTTTGCTATTATATCTGGCTTGTTAGAATATAGATTATTTTTAAGTGTGATTCAAAAATTTGAATCGCATCGTAGTTTAGATGAAATTTCTACTAAACCAATGTCTTTAATAAAATTATTTTCTAACTTTGATTTAGTTATTAAATCTTATCAGGATGCGCCTGTAAAAGCTTTTCCGTTTGTACTTACTACAGTTTTATTTTCAATTATAGTAACCTATTTATCAGAATTAAGAAAGATATTTTGGAGTTTGTTTTTACTATTTACAATAGTCCTTTTATTTTCTTATTCTAATTATTTGAAATTATATTTTGTTGCATTATTATCATTTGAACCAAGTGTTCAAAAACTATTATCAGGTTTAAATTTAAGATTTTATGTAATCAATCCTTTTTTATGGGGTCTTTTATATTCAGGAAGCATACTGACAATATATTATGTGTATAAAAATTCTAAAGCATTTATTTTTTCTTCTTTAATAATTGTATTAAATGTATTTTTTCTGCTTTTCACTACGGGAACAACTTATTGTTATAGTAATAGCAACGGATTAGAATCAACTTTATCAAACAATATCAAAAAGCCACATCCAACATATAGAGAATACTTTGATTATGATTTATTTGATAATATTAAAAAATTTATTTTAGAAACTTATAACTTAAAAACTAATCAATACAGAATTATTTCTATTAATGATAGTAATTCAAATTATCCTGTTTTTTCTTGTATGGTACCTTTTGCAAATGGTTTTTATAATTTAGATGGATATTGTGTTTATTACCCCAAGAAATACAAAGAAAAATTTTTAGAGTTAATCAAATACCGTGGCAATATCAATAATAAAGTTTATGTTCCTTTTGATTATGAAAATCATAAATTGGATATAAATTTTGAATTATTCAAACAAATAAATGGTAAATTTATTTTCTCGGCAGTAGAAATTATTGAACCAAAAGATAAAATAAAATTAGTAAAGATATTCAATGGGTTATATTGGAAAATATATTTATATGAAGTTTTATGATTGCAATGATAGATAAAACTCTAAAAAATTTTTATCTGCATTAAATTTTTCCTCAAAAATTATGTAAGCATTTTCACTCAGTTTTTTCCATTTATCTTGATCTTTCATTAAATTATTTATCCAATTTGCAATATCTTTAATATTGAAATTTTTAGGTATTAAAAGACCATTGTCGTTATTTACTATTTCATTATTTCCGCCGACATCTGTTGCAATCATCGGAACTCCATAAGATGCGACTTCCATTAAACTTACGGGAATTCCTTCAACTAAACTTAAGTTTATAAATAAATTTACAGAATGTGTTTCATAAAAGTTTTTCACTTCATCTTTAGTTTTATATCCTAGCAAAAAACATTTTTCCTGCAAATTGTATTTTTTTATTTTATTATTTATTTCATCAATAATGTTTTTATCTCCATCTCCAATATGATACCAAATAAAATTTCCTTTTAATTCCGATATAATATCAGGAATAAATTCAATTCTTTTATTTTTAGTAACATTTGAGCATGATAAAACTATAAACTGATTGTTAATAATTTTATTCTTGTTCTCATTTGGTTTAAAAACTCCTAAATATGATGTGTAAAATTTATGCTTATATTTTGGAAAATTTTTAATAAAATGTTTATAACCTAAATTTGAAATAGAATAAATTTTATCGCTTACTTTTATTTTATAAAATTCAAAAGGTAAAAAAATCTTTTTACCATCTACTTTAATCCCCCAATCTTTATGAAACAAATCAACAGAATGTGCCCTTGAAATTAACAAACTGTTATATTTAAATTCATTTTTTAATATTCCACTTATTATACTCCCTCTGTGAAGCCAGTATGTGTAAAAAATTATTTCATTTTCATTTTGTTTTTGAGTTTTAATGAAATAATCTAAATAAAATGCAGATGAATAAAGATGTCTTAATTGTCCAAGTAATTTGAAAAAATATTTTATGTGATTCCATTTTTCTCTTCCCCAAAATATCTCACCAAGTAATATTTTCAATGCTACGATTTCTCGTTTAATTATTTGATTAAATTGAAGTTTTTTAAGTTCTTTATTTATTTTAATAATCTGGAATGTTTCATCTTCTGATAATCTGTTATTTTCAATATATTGAAATTCATCATGAGGAATAACATAAACTTTTTCAAAAAATCTTTCCATATATGGTAATTCATATTCAATATAAGTTTCTTGATTTCCATAAGGGAATTGTTTAGTAAATAAAAATAAAATTTTTTTCATTTTAATACATTTATTTTCACTCTTTCACAAAAAACTTCACTAATTCAGCTTTTTTAGGACTGCTTTTTAATACTGTAATTGTATAATGTTCTGTTTCAATACTTTCATTGGTATTTGGAATATGGCCAAATAAATAGTTTAAATATCCTGCAACAGTATCATAAAGTGGATTTTCAGGAATAGGGTAGGGTAGAGCATCATTTATTTCGCTGATATTTATCATTGCGTTGATGATAAATTCTTTGTCATTTTTCTTTTCAATCATTGGTTTTTCGTCGTCGTGCTCATCCTGAATATCTCCTACTAACTCTTCAATTATATCTTCCATAGTGATAATTCCACTAGTATTTCCAAATTCATCAATGACTATTGCAATTTCAGTATGTCTTTTTTGTAATTCTTTTAGCACTTTGTTAATCTTTGCATTCTCTGGGACTAACAATGGTGTTCGCATAAGTTTTTGAATGTCTGCTTTTTGAATATTTAATTTATTTTCAATTACAAACTTTAAAAAATCTTTTGTGTGAATAATACCGATGATATTAGAGATATTTCCT
Source organism: Bacteroidia bacterium (assembly GCA_035405785.1). GTDB lineage: Bacteria > Bacteroidota > Bacteroidia > B-17B0 > Aurantibacillaceae > BPGX01. The sequence continues at coordinate 15,868 of DAONJS010000008.1, read as the reverse complement.
GAATATACGGGCATTCTTGAAAAACCATCTTCTAAAATTTTTTTAAGTATTTCATCCTTTGACCAGTTAATATCAAATGCAGAAACTCTATCTATTGGTAACATTATTTGTTTAACTACTCTATCATCAAATTCAAAAACATTTTGTATTAACTCATATTCAGATGGTTGAATACTTCCACTTTCTTCGCTTTCTGTTAGAATGGCTTTAATTTCTTCTTCGCTATGTGCTTCATCATTTAAATTTTTAATCTTTAAAGCATTTAATACAAAATTTGAAAAACCATTCAGAATCCAAATAAATGGTTTAAATAACAAATAAAACACATTTAATGGAACCGCTAATAATAATGCGGCATTTACAGCATAATGAATACTCATCATTTTAGGAATTTGTTCTCCAAATGTAATGTGCATAAATGTTATAAATAAAAATGCAACTATTGATGAAATACTATGCAGAGTAATTCCACTGATAGATAAAAATGAAAAGTTTTCAAGAATAATTTTTGAAACCACTTGTTCTCCAATCCAACCTAATCCTAAACTTGCAAGTGTAATACCTACTTGAGTTGCCGAAAGATAGGCATCTAATTTTTCTGTGATTTTTTTAGCGATATTGGCTAAATAACTGCCTTTATTGGCAAGCACTTCTAATTGAGTAGACCGCACTTTTACAAATGCAAATTCTGCCGCTACAAATAAAGCATTTAATAAAACAAATAATAAAGTCAATAATATACCACCTAACATACAGTGTGATTTTTTTTAAGGGAATAGATAAAAATATACTTTGAAAACAAATTTAAGCTACAACTTCGGGGACATTCTTTACTCTGGCTTTCCATCTTTTTTTACTATTTTTTTGACAAATTTAAGTAATGATTTTTAATTTAGCAAATTATGGGATGTGAATATATTTGTGTGTTTGCAAGGAAAGTCGCCATTCTGTGTGCTTTTGAATATAATCAATAATTAATGGCAAGTATTCATCTCTCTTACTCCATTCTGGTTGCAAAAATAGATGACATTCGTTACTTACTTTTTTCTTCATTTCTTCTGCAAAAATAAAATCGTGATGATTGTAAATAATTACTTTCAATTCATTAGCTTTGAGTAAATTTTCATCTAATGGCAATTGTCTTTTTTTGGGTGAAATACAAATCCAATCAAATTTTCCAAATAACTTATAAGCACCCGAAGTTTCTAAATATATTTCAATTTTGTATTCTGATAATGCTTTTGTAAGTTTTTCTAAATTATATTGAGTGGGTTCTCCACCTGTAATTACTACTGCATTTGCATTGTGTGCAATGACATTTTTTACAACTTCATTAATGTTTTTAACAGGATGAATTTCTGCATCCCAGCTTTCTTTTACATCACACCAATGACAACCAATATCACATCCGCCAATGCGAATAAAATACGCTGCTTTTCCAGTATTATAGCCCTCTCCCTGAAGTGAATAAAATTCTTCCATTACTGGCAAATAATCTCCACTTTCTACTAATGATATTTTAGTTGATTTGTCCAAAATATTTTCCACAAAATTTAAACTTAATTATTATGATTACTATTAATTTTTCTGCTCTTCATTATTCACAAAATTAGCCGTTTTCACTAATTTTCCTGACTCATCATAAAATTTCCAGTCACCATTTTTCACATAATCGTTCATATCTTTTCTGAAATTAAGAGCCCCTTCTTCTTTAATGTTTCCATTCTCATAAAATTCTTTGTAAGAATAAACTTTCAATTTTTTATCTGTTAATTCCATTATTACCTTTGGTTTTGAATCTGGATAGTTAATAATTCTTTTTATGATGTGGCCATCTTTTTTATCAATTTCTTCTTCTAATTCAATTGACCCATTTTCAAAATAATCTTTTTCTTTAATTTCACTTCCTTCATAATAAGTTACTTCTGAACGCATTTGTCCACTTGGGTAATAGGTTATCATTTTGCATCTTAAATTATCTATTGCAATCAATTCTCTTTCTAAATTACCATTCTCCCAATAATTTTTGAAAACTTTAATTTGACCATCAATATAAAATCCACGATGCAATAATTTACCACTTGCATAATAATCTTCTTGCCAACTTTGAGCATTGTAACCGGCTTTATTATATCTTATAGAATCCCCGCCTAAACAAGGCACTAATTTGTTATAAATAATTATTCCATATTCAGGATCTACTACTTCCTCCTGTGTTGGTTTGTATAATTCTTTTGGTTTGATAACATTTTGAGAGTATAAGCAATGTGTGAAACCTTTAATAAAAACAAAAATAAAAAGTATAAATTTAAAATTACTCACAAATAATTTTTTGCCGTAAATATAGAAAATAATTTTTTTAGTTTTGAGTTATGAGTTTTTAATTTTGAGTTAATAATTTGAATTGAAAGAATACTAAACACTAAAAACTAAAAATTCAAAATTAAAAAATATTCACTTTTCACTTTTCACTTTTCACTCTTCGTTTTTCACTTACTGAGCATTCCATCCGCCATCTACTGGAATTGCAGTACCTGTAATAGTAGTAGCATTTTCTGATGCTAAAAATACGGCTAATTGTCCTAATACTTCTACGGGAACAAATTCCTTTACTGCTTGTTTGTATAACATTACTTTACTGATTACTTCTTCTTTTGAAATACCATGTGATTTTGCCTGATCATCTATTTGTTTTTCTACTAATGGAGTTTTTACATATCCGGGACAAATAGCATTAGCCGTGATATTATATGGTGCCCCTTCCAGTGCAATAGTTTTAGTAAATCCTACAATGCCGTGTTTGCTTGCAATGTAAGCCGATTTAAATTCTGATGCTACTAATCCATGTGCAGAGGCAATATTGATAATCCTTCCAAACTTTCTTTCTTTCATTGGCTTCCACAATGCTTTTGTCAAATAAAATGCAGATGACAAATTGATACGAATAATGGCTTCCCACTTTTCATCAGGAAAATCTTCAATGGGTGAAACGTGCTGAATACCTGCATTGTTTATTAGCACATCTACACTTCCAAATTTTTCTAGTGCTTTGCTGGCTAAATCCCTGATTTGTTCTGGATACATTAAATTGGCTCCATGGAAGAAAGTTTGAATACCAAATTCTTTTCCAATGTTTTCAGCAATTTGTGGGCCATCGGGTTCTAAACCGTTAAACACGATATTATAGTTTTTAGTTTTTGCAAATTCTCTGGCTATACCAAGCCCAATGCCACTTGTACTTCCTGTAATCAATACTGTTTTCATCTGAAATTGTTTTTAATTTTTAGGATAGATGGTACTCCATAATTGCGAACTACCGAAGGAATTTAATATATCTTTGTGTTTGTTCGCAATCATGTTCGGTTCATATTTTTTGCCAGCAAAGATATTGATAATTTGAATGTAATTAAAATTTTAGCGTTTATTCCATTTATCAATTTTATTTACCAATTATCATTAAAAAAAAATAATTTGTGTAAATTTTAATATATATCAAAAATAAATCCTATACATTTGCCCTAAATTTTAAAACTTAAAAAATGAAAAAAAAATTATCGTTGTTGGAACAATTGCTGTTGCTACATTAGCAAGCTCTGCATTTATTATTAAAGATTCTAATGGTAGAGCAGGTTACACAGGAAGTCCTTCTGAATCAACTTGTACGGCTTGTCATGGCGGAGGATCTGGCACTACTATGGTGAATGTTTCTTTTAATCCTGCCATTCCTTCAGGTTCTTATACACCCAATCAAACCTATACAGTAACGGTAACTGTATCTAATAATGCTTATTCAAAGTTTGGTTTTGGCTGTGAAATTTTAAATGTATCAACAAATGCAAATATTGGCACAATGCCTTCTGCAGGAACAGGGGTAACATTTAAAACAGCAGGTAATGGTAGAAAAAATGCAGTACATTCAACTCCTAAATCTGGTACAGGTTCTGCTTCATTTTCTTTTGTGTGGACCGCTCCATCAACTGGCAATGCAGTTTTGTATGCTATAGGTAATGCCGTAAATGGAAATGGTAGTACTTCAGGTGATAAAGTATCTTCTACTTACTCGCTTTCACTTGTTCCTGATGTAACAGGCGTAGCATTAAACGAAAGCCATATTCAAAATCTTGTAGTATTCCCTAATCCAATTAAAGATTATGTAAATGTTCAATTTTCCGCAAGCACTTCATTAAATAATGTTTCTTTTTCTATTATTGATTTAAATGGTAAAACAGTGTTTGAAAAAAAGATGACATCTGTTGCAACTGGCTTAAATAATATTCAATTTTCTATTCCCGAAAACATCTCTAATGGATTGTATATTTTACATACTTCTGCTGAAAATATATCATTGAAAAAAATGATTATTATTCAAAAATAATTTTGTTCAATAGAAAACTGTATGAAATTAAATTCACTCAAAATAAGCAATACAATTTTTGTATTATTTGTAATTATTGTTTTTATAGATAGTTGTAAAAAAGATAAATATGTAGAACCTGTATGCTTTGATACAGATGTTTTACCCATATTAAATAACAAATGTGCCATGAGCGGATGCCATAATTCAATTGATAAAGCAGGTGGATGGGATTTATCTTCTTATGATGCAATACAAGCACATTCTGAAAAAGGAGAAATTATGGAACAAATAAACAAGGGGAAAATGCCACCAAATGGAACTCTTACTGTTAATGAAAAAAAGATTTTAGCACGATGGGCAGCATCTGGATATGGCAGAGGCGAATGTGTTTCTAATTCAACTTCTTGTGATACTACAAATGTTACATATACGAATTCTATTAAAACAATTTTTGATACTTATTGTACAGGATGTCATAATGCTTCTAATCCCGGTGGTGGATATGCATTAGACACTTATATGAATTGTGTAATGTGTGCTAATAGCGGTAGATTATTAGGTGCTGTTCAATGGATGAGTGGTTATTCTGCAATGCCTCAAGGTGGATCTAAATTGAGTGATTGTAATATCGCAAAAATTCAAAAATGGATTAATTCTGGAAAACCAAATTAAGTGAATAGTGAAAAATTTTTAGTTTTGAATTTTTAGTATTTAGTTATTTTTCGATTAAAATTATTTACTCAAAATTAAAAAAAATTCATAACTAAAAACTCATTAAAATTGAGCATTGAATATTGAACATTTAAAAATAAATAACATGAAAAAAATCATCTTACTTTCAGCTGTCATTTCAAATCAAATTTTTAGTCAAAACCTTTATGTTTCAAAGGAAAAAGGCACTACAATCACTTTTTATTCTGATGCTCCACTTGAAAAAATTGAAGCTAAAAATTATACTGCATATCCGGTATTTAATCATTCAACTGGTGAATTTCAAATTAGAGTTCCAATGCAGGCATTTCAATTTAAAAACGACTTAATGAAAGAACATTTTAATGAAAACTATGTGGAAAGTGATAAATATCCTTATTGCACATTCAAAGGAAAATTAGATTCTACTTATCAATTTCAAGATAATAAAGAAGTACCAGTTTCAATGACTGGAAAAATGGATCTACATGGAGTTACAAAAGAAATCAAAGTAAAAGGCACTATTACTAAAATTGGGAATGAATTAAAATTTAATTCTACATTTTTATTAAAACCCACTGATTTCAACATTAAAATTCCTACAATGCTTACTGAAAAAATAGCAGAAGAAGTAAAAGTTACTTTTAATTCAACTTTAATTCCTTATGTAAAAAAATAATTTTATATGAAAAAAATTTCAATTTACACATTAACTAGTTTACTCACATTCTTTCAATTTAATAGTGTAAAATCTCAAGATGACTTATTGAGTTTAACTGATGCTAAGCCCGAAAAACAATATGTTTTTGCAACATGGAAAGCATATAGATTGGGTAATGTACAAACTACTGAAACGGTTAAAAAAAATCATTTAGAATATCGTATTTTACATCGTTTTGGAAATATAGCAGATAACAACAAAACTTTAAATCAAATTGCTCACACAGCTTTTGGAATTGATAATCCTTCTGATATCAGAATGTCATTAGAATATGGAATTACTAATGATATTACAATAGGCCTTGGCAGAAGCAGAGCAAATGAACTTGTTGATTTATCAGGTAAATGGAGAATACTCAAACAAACTACTGATTTCAAATCCCCTGTAAGTATTGCAATTTTTGAAAGTGTTGGATATACAACCATGACACCAGATAGAATGTATTCAGAAGTTACTATTAAAAATTTTTCTACTAATGAAGCTCATCGTTTTAATTATGTTACTCAAGTAATTATTGGAAGTAAAGTAAGCAGATGGTTGTCAGTAGAGATTTTGCCAACATGGTTTCACAGAAATTTTATTGTTCAAAAATTTAATCCTAATAATGGCATTGATAATAAAAATGATAATTTTATTTTAGGAGCTGCCGCAAGAATTAAGTTATCTAACAGAGTTACTTTCTTTGCTGATTATTTTTACAACTTTGATAAGTTCTTTCAAAATAATCCTGATTATGGTATGCCTCTTTCTATTGGTTTTGAAGTAGAAACAGGTGGTCATGTATTTACATTATTTTTTGCTAATAATCCTGCTATTGTAGAAAATAATTTCTTTATAGGAAGTGTAGATAAATGGTCAAAATCACAAATCAAATTTAGTTTTTGCATTTCACGCACATTTTCTTTGAAAAAGGAATAAGCAGCTTAATTAGTTTTTAGTGGTTAGTTTTTAGTTATATCGTCATTGCGAGGACGACAGTCCGAAGCAATCTCGTAATTGTTATATAGATAATACTTGTGAGATTACTTCGCTTCGCTCGTAATGACGGTAAAACTCAAAACTCAAAATTAAAAACTAAAAACTAAACACTAAACACAAAACTCAATTTGTATTTTGTTATACAATTGTTTATACTTGCCCCAAAAGTAAAGTGTTTATGAATGACTATTCTCAAAATCAAGAATTTGAAAACAACAATGGCAGAGTAATTAAGGCAGGAAAACGCACTTATTACATTGACATTAAAGAAACAAGAACTACTAATCAATCCTACATTACCATTACTGAAAAGAAAAAAATAATGGATGATTTAGGAAACTTCAAGTTTGAAAAACACAAAATCTTTTTATATCCAGAAGATTTTGATAAGTTCTTATCAGCTCTGCAAGATGCTGTTGCAGAAATTCAAGCAAAATAATTTAGAAATTAACTTATCTCTTTGATAAGTTGATTTAACATAAATTTGTAGGTTCCATTTACATTTGGAACAATTTTGGTATTTAGTATTAAAAATTAAAATTTATCTTATGAAAAAGTTTTCACTTGTTGGATTAATAATTTTATTTCAATCCATAACTTCTATTGCTCAAACATTAGAAAGTGCTATTCAAAAATCTAATAATGAACAATTGGATGCCGCTATTTCTGAATTATTAGCACTTCAAAAATCTTCTCCTGATAAAGGAGAAATTTATTTTTATCTTGGTGAAAATTATTTTCAAAAAGATAAATCAGATAGTGCAGAATATTTTTACAAAAAAGGTATTGAAAAAAATCCTACTTATCCATTGAATTATGTGGGTTATGGGAAAATTCTTTGGTATCAGGGAAAAATTGATGATGCAAAAGCCCAGTTTTTCAAAGCCACAAGTATTTCTCAAAATAAGAATGCACAAGTGTTTAGAGAAATTGCGAAGGTATATATTTATGCTCCTCAAAAAAGTTTTGATGAAGCCATTGGTTTAATACAAAAAGCCATAAAATTAGAACCTAAAAATCCAGAGAATCATATTTTGTTAGGCGATGCATTATTAGAAAAAAATCCTACCGATGGAAGCCCTGCTATTAAAGAATACAATGAAGCCATTAAACTAAATCCTAAATCTGCAACAGGAACATTGAGAATTGGTAAGTTATACGAAAGAGCAAGAAATTATAATTTAGCATTAGAAAATTACAAAAAAGCCATAGAAATTGAACCTAATTATGCACCTGCTTATCGTGAGTTGGCAGAATTGTATCATAAAGCCAATCAAGATAACAAAGCCATTGAAATGTATGAGAAATATCTGCAATTAAATAACACGCCCGAAGCAAGATACAGATATGCATCATTTTTGTTTGAAAAAAAATCTTACGAAGATGCAATCAAAGAAATGGAAACATTATTAAATCAGGGATGGAAAAATCCTTATGTTTATAGAATTTTAGCATATTCATACTATGAATTAGGTGATAAAAAAGATAAAGATGCTTATAGTAAGGGATTTAGATATATTCAAAACTTTTTTGAAAATGCTGGTAATAATTTCAAATACTTACCATCTGATTTTAAATACAAAGGTTTATTGATGATTAAAAATAATAATGATTCATTAGGAATGATTGAAGTAGAAAAAGCAATTAAGATGGATTCATCTATTGCTAATGATTTATATAAAGAAATTGGAAAAACTGCATTGAAAAATAAAAAATATGAACAAGCCGCGTCTTATTTTGATAAAGTTAATCCATCTGCAATGACTGCACAAGATTGGTTTGAAGCGGGTAGAGCATATTACTATGCAAAACAATTTGATAAAGCAGATACTGCATTTGGAAATGTTATTGCTAAATTACCAAACTTTGATGTTACTTATGTGTGGAAGGGCAGAACAAAAGCAAATTTAGACCCTAAAAATGAAAAATGGTTGGCATTTCCATACTATGATAGATATTTTCAATTAGTAAAACCAGAAGAAAGAAATACTCCTTCTAAAAAATCAAATATAATAGAGGCATGTGAGTATTTAGGATATTATTATATGGCTCAAAAAAATAAAGAAAAAGCAACAGAGTATTATACAATCATAAAAGATTTAGACCATAATAATCCTAAAGCACAGGCATTTTTTAAACAAGGTCAAAAGAAGTGAAAAGTGAATAGTTTTGAGTTTTTAGTTTTTAATGTTTAGTAGGGGCGTATAGCCATAAGCCCTTACAGGATGTGGCATATTGCTATTAGCCGTTACATTTTATTGAACATTGAATATTGAATGCTGACGAAACTGCCTCGCAGTTTATCAGCACGCCGACCGCAAGCCCCGGCACATTGAACATTGAACATTCTAATTGAAAACTAAATAAAAAATTGTTCCTTTCCCTTCCGCAGATTCAAAGGATATTGTTATACCCAACTTTTCACAAATATTTTTTACTATTGATAAACCTAAACCTTTACCAGAAGATTTGGTAGAAAATTTTGGTTCAAAAATTTTGTCTTGAATTTCAACAGGAATGCCTTCTCCATTATCCTGAATTGATAAAATAATTTTATTCTCTTTTAATGATAATGTAATATCAATTTTTCCTGAATGTTGAATGGATTCAATAGCGTTATTTAATAAATTGACAATTACTCTTGAAAGTAAATGTTCATCTGTCATTACTAAAAAATCAACGGATTGATTGTAGTTAAAGTTTATCTGAACATTAATGTAATTTGAATAATTATCCAATAAAGTATGAATGAGAGTAATTAAATTGACTTTATTAAAATTTGGTTCAATATCTTGTGCAAATTGTGAAAAATCATCTGCTGTTTTTGAAAGCAGTTTTGTTTGAAATAAAATAGCATCCAGAATTTTTTTCTGTTTGTCTGTTAATTCAGATTGCATTTGAAGGTATTCAATGTTTAATTGTAATGGTGTTAATGAATTTTTTATATCGTGTGCAATTTGTTGAGCCATCAATTTCCATGCTTTTTCTTGTTGTTCTTTTTTTAATTGTTGTAAGGTTTCTTTTAAACTTAATATTAGATGATTGTAACTATTCACTAACTCGCCTAACTCATCATTTGCAAAATAGTTAATAGTATTTAACTCATCTGGTATTTTGCTTTGTTTTAGATATAGTGAAATTCTTTGAATAGGTAATACAATATAATTTGAAAGCAATACGCCAAGTATTATTGAAATAAAGAATAGTAAAGCATAGATATTAAATAATGGTGATAATAAATTACTCAAATTTTTTCTGTAAAAATTTATTTCATCATAAAAAGGAAATTCTACAATTACTTTTTCATTATTAAATTGAATATTAGCAAACAAACTTGTGTAAGCATATTTTCCAATTTGTCTTTTTGAAAATACAAAATCATTATTCTTTAATTCACTTAAAATACTTTTTGATAATTGATTTGGAAGTAATTTAAATCTAATCAATATATTACTAACACTTGATGAATGAATTTGTCCATTTTTATTGTATATTAAAACATTATTGTTTTGTTTGTTTTCATTGAAATCCTGCATTTCTTTCAATAATATATTTTTAATTTCAACATTTAATAATTTGTCAATGTATTTGAATGAAAAAATAAATAACATGTAAAAAGAAACAACTAATATAAACAACACTAATCCTGTTATTTTGTATGAATATAAAATGTTTTTGAAAGGTAATATCTGTTTGAATTTTAAAGCATAATGAAAATAAAATCCAATTAAAATAAAAGTGATAAAAATGATGAAGTATGTAGAAAATAAAGACAGAAATGTATTGATATTTGGCTTATACACCGCTACTATAATTTTTTGTTGTAAATTTTCTCTTTGATAAAAAGCATAATCTGAATAAATTTCTTTTATAGAAATAATACTTGAATATTGATAAGGAAATTGAATGTCTCCTAATTTGTAATGCAAGATATTATTTTGATAACTTGCAACATTAAAATCTTTGAATCCTGTTGGTCTTTGAAAAATTTTATTGTTTAAAAAAGAATAATAAGATTGATTAGTTAATGGAAAAATATAATCAAATACACTTAATAGATATTTTTTATCAATAACATTTAAATAATAAATATTATCTATCATTGAAAATTTTGCATCTGCATTTGTTACTTTATTATCATTTAAAAATACATTTTTGAAAAGCATTTTTTTATTTTTCAAAAACTCAACTAAACTCAAAGTGTCTTCAAATAAATATCTTTTTGATAACTGCAGAAAAATTGAATTATTTTCAATTTGAGCAATTGCATTAAAATATACACTATCATTCAAATCTTTAATTTTACTTAAATTATTTTCGATTAGTTGAATTTGTTCAAACATTGCTAATTGTTCTTCATTTTCAAACCATTCAAATACATAATCAACCTTTTTTTGAATATCAATTTTTTGAAAATAAAATATTAAGTAGGATATAAATAATAAAAACAAACTACTAATTAATCCAAAATAATATAATGAATCCTTCTGAAAAATATACTTTGAAATTGCAAAACCTAAAAACATTATTTGTGTTAGTAATAAAATAACACTTAATATTGTAAATAAGATATTTTGATAATCATATACTAAAACATCTAATAAATTTAATGAAAAACTTGCGTGATGTGTAAATAAATAAACGCAAATAATTAGCAGTGCTATTAAAATCAAAACATTTACATAAATTAAAAATTTATTACTTGAAAATTGCTTGAATAAATGATTAGAAAAAATAATACACATTACACTTGTTATCATCACATCGCCAAAACTTTGTAGAAAATATATCTTTGGAAAAGCAAAAATTTGAACATCAAATAAAACAGATTCATTCAATAATGTTATTAAATTAAATTTATACAATAGCCATCTTACTACAAATAAACCAATGAAAAACAAAATCTTAATCCATAATTTTCTTTCTTTAATAATTATCAAATACAATAATGCAATCCATCCTGCAATATAAAGCAATGCATTGATATTACTTAATTCTATACTTTTATATTTAGGAAATTGTGATAATGAAAGCGGTATGTAAGCATTATCAATAAATATCTGCTTTGAGTTTATATTGTAATCCAATTTATAATCATCAGAAATTTTTAAGCAACTTATGTATCTTTCTTTTAGATATTGATTATTTACAGGATATATTGATTTTAATTTAATAACAAAAAGTTTATGATTCTTTTTTACAATCCAATACCATCCTGTATTATTGACTATAAATTTTTTTTCAAAAATTTCTTTGATATTATTTATCCCCCAATTAGTCAGTGAATTGATTACATCAATATCTGTTTTTTCAATCACTAAAATTTCATCACCATATTTTTTAGCACATTCATCAATGTTTTCAAATAAATTATTAAACTCATTATTAACAACCTTCAAAGCATAATCTTTAGAATTTACATTCCATTTATCCAATACAAAAACAGCAATCCACAATAAGAAGCAAGTTAGAATTATTTTAAATGATGATTTCATTAAGGCATAAATTTAATCCTTTTTATACAGATTATTTTTATTTTTTTACCATAAACTTTATATTTTTCATCAAATTTGCAGGGAAAAATTTTTATGAGTAATTTTTTTGAAATAAATAAACATCATTTTGATTTAAGAAAATTTGCTCAATCAGCATTAGAGGAAGATATAAAAGGTGGTGATGTAACCTCATTAAGCACTATTCCTTCAAATGCAGAATGCACAATGCAATTATTAGTTAAGCAAGATGGAATAATTGCAGGTGTAGAAGCCATAAAGAGAATTTTGGAAATTATTTATCCAGAAGCACAATTAAATATCTTCATCAACGATGGCAAAGAAGTAAAAAAAGGCGATGTAGTTTTTTTATTATCAGGCAATACGCAACTTTTACTCTCTTATGAAAGATTGATATTAAACATAATGCAAAGAATGAGCGGAATTGCTACAAAAACCGCTTATTTTCAATCATTGTGCAATGGAACAAAAGCAAAAGTTACAGATACAAGAAAAACTACGCCATTATTTAGATTCTTTGAAAAATGGGCAGTGCACATAGGTGGTGGTTACAATCATAGATGGGGATTATACGATATGGTTTTGATAAAAGATAATCACATTGATGCCGCAGGTGGTATTGATAAAGCCATATTAGCATGCAGAGATTACTTGAAAAAAAATAATTTACAATTACCCATTGAAGTAGAAACAAGAAACCTAGATGAAGTTAATATCGCATTAAAATATCTTCCTGATAGAATTATGTTAGATAATTTCTCAGTAAATGATGCTCATAAAGCCATTCAATTAATTAATGGAAAAGTCCAAACAGAAATTTCAGGAGGTATAAATGAACATACTCTTCGGCAATATGCACAAACAGGAGTAGATTTAATTTCAATAGGAGCTCTCACACATCATATCAGTAGTTTAGATTTAAGTTTAAAAATTTTGAAGTAAAAATTGTTATTATTCAGTGTAGATATAATTTTACGCAAAGAACATAAAACTTAATTAGTTTTGAGTTGTTAGTTTTACCGTCATTACGAGCGAAGCGAAGTAATCTCAAAAGTATATTTTACTTCTCATTTGAGATTGCTTCGGACTATCGTCCTCGCAATGACGACTAAACTAAAAACTAAACACTCAAAACTAAAAACTATTAAAAATCTTTGCATTTTGGTGTTATTATACCAAACTTATTTTAATTCACGAAAAAATTACGGGCAGGAACATAATAAGAGATAAACAAGCTATTGTTTAATAAAATAAAAAAACCAAAAATTCCGCTTATTACATCCTGCGTCAGTGGGAGGGTGTGAATGTTTTTTGTTTAGAATTTTGGCAAGAGCGCTTGCGTTGATAATGCTGAATAAACTTTTGATATTCTAAAAGTGTAGAAAAGCGGTTAAACAAATGGAACTCTTTCAACAAAGATGACAGCATTATCCATACCTTGCCTGAAATTCTTACAAAAAACAGAGCGGGGAGTTAGCTCGCAGGATGAGATTTTTTGCTTACTTTTTTCTAAAAAAAGTAAGAGAAAAAAATATTATTATTCTAATACCTTTGGAAAAAAGAGTTTTTTTGGTATATCTTTCGCTTTCTTTGCGTGAAATGTATCTTTTTAAATCACTTTGAATTCTGCTTGAATAGTAACAGAAATGAAACTTCTAAAACAACTAATATCGCTTTGATATCATTTGAAAAGTAAAAATAATAACGATTTAAAACAAAAAACCCGTTCAGTAACGAACGGGTTTTTTGAATTTTCTTGCGGGCAAGAATTATTTTTTCTTACCACCTTTTTTAGCAGCTTCTTCTGCTTTTGCAATAGAGTCAGCTTTTCTTGCTGAATCTGCTTTTGCAATAGAATCAGCTTTTGCTTTTTCAGCAGCTTCTGCAGCTGCGATTGAGTCAGCTTTTGCTTTTTCAACAGCTGCAATTGAGTCAGCTTTTGCTTTTTCTCTTGCTTCAATTTCTTCTTTTGATGGTCCGCAAGATACGATGGCAATACCTGCAATGGTAGCCACTACTAAGTACATTGTCTTTTTCATGTTTTTGTGTTTTTTAATTTTGAGCCGCAAATGTATGTAATTTAAATTTAATTATGCAAATTTTTTATAAAAATGATTATTATCATTTTTTATCACAAAATTAAAAAGTTTATTTATTTTCATTTAAATTTTTATCTATATCAAAGGCACTTTAATTTCCAAAAAAATTCCGATTTAATGCTTTTAATCAGCAAAGTCATTGGAAGCTTGCGTTGGAGTCTCCCATTCCGCGCGAAGTGAAGGAATGGGGGCAGGTTCCAATGGCGGTCTGCCAAAGGCAGATTGCCTTCTAAAAGCAGATTTTTTGCTTACTTTTTTCTAAAAAAAGTATGAGAAAAAATATTATTATAAAAATCTTCGGAAATCAGTTTGTTTGGGAATATTTTATATCAAGGCATTAGTTTTTTCTATTGTTCTTTGATATTTCCAGTTTGACCATTTTTTGCCTAATGCTTTTGTTAACAACTTATCTGTCCATAATCTTGTTGTAAGATTCAATGCCCCATTTATCATATTTGATAAACCATAAGGAAATTTCCTATATGCCACAGAGAATGAAGGTTCTAAATATATCATATAATGCCAATATCCACATGGCATAAATAATGAATCTCCATGTTCTAAATAAATATCATATCCTTTTACTTTTTTAAGTGCAGGATATTTGTTGTAGTCAATATTATCAATAAAGCCAAAATCTGCAATACTGTAAGTATTCAACGAAGGTTTATACATAAATTTTGAATATTCATAAGGTACAAGCAATACCCTTTTCCTTCCAAAAAAATGAGTATGCAAAACTGCACTCATATCTATATCAAAATGCATTCTTACAACAGTATTTTTTCCACCAAAAAACATAAACCCCACATCATCTAAAATTCCTTTAAAAATATCTGGACATGGAAAATCTTTTCTTAATTGTTCAGAATGCTTAAAACCATTGAATAAAAATAATCGGTAAGGACAAACATCATACGGCTTTTGTATTTCATCTAAAAATTCAGAAAACTTCATCTTTTTATCTCCCTGAACATAAGCCGCATCTTTTTGTATTTGATTATCAAAGACATTCACAATTACATTCCCTAACTCTTTTTTCATGTATTCAAAATCCCATTTTTCTGCACCAGTATTTTTAATTAAACCTTTGATGATGCAAGGCTTCTGTGGATAAAAATAATTTTTGAGAAAATATTCTTTTGAAGGACTTTCAATTACATCAATTTCTTTTATGAGTTCCATAGACAATCTAACATTTAATTTTTTATGTATAATTTATTTTATTATTATTTGGGCGTGCCCCTCGCCAACGCTCGGGTCGGGCTGCTACGGGCTTCGCTTTCGCTTCGGCAATCCCCTCGCTTCGCTCGGGGCAGTGCCGGCTTCGCCGCCCTCCGCATCCCTCACGCATTTTTTATCCATTTTTTAAAAACTCTTCACTATTCATTTCTCACTTTTACCACAAATTCCCCTCGCCTTTTAAGGAGAGGGTTAGGGGTGAGGTTATTCTCGTTTTCACTCTTCACTTTTCACTCTTCACTTTTCACTCTTCACTTTTCACTCTTCA
>DAONJS010000007.1:0-152589 GCA_035405785.1 Bacteroidia bacterium | reverse complement strand
GCCAAATACAACGCTGCTATCAAAAAAGGCGATGATGCTTTCAACAAAAAAGATTTGAACACCGCTAAATCCGCTTATAACGAAGCCCTCTCTTACAAACCAAATGAAAAATACCCTAAAGACCAACTTTTAAAGATAGATAATGAAATTGCTAAAGAAAAAGGTATGGTTGTGAAAAATATTGAAGGCGAAAAAAAAGAAATAAATACCAATAAAGATAAAAATATCAAGCCCACATTAGGTTCTACAGATGATAAGTATAAAGCCGTCATTAAATTAGCAGATGAATTGTTTAATAAAAAAGATTACAACTCTGCTAAACTTAAATATGAAGAAGCAATGGTTTATAAACCATCCGACCCTTATGCAAAAAATAAATTATTAGAAATTGAAAAGATTTTAAATTCTGATTCACCAAAAAGTAAAAAAGAATTGTCTGATAGAGTTAAAGAATTAATTGCAAAATATCCTCCTGGTGTAACTGAAAAAATCATTATTGACGGTGATGTAACGGTATATCAAAGAATAATAGTAAAAGGAGATACAGCGGCTTATGTTTATGAAAAAAAAGTTTTTGGATTTGGCTTAACAAGATTTTACAGAGATGGAGAACTTTGTACTGAATCTGAATTTGAGAATGAAACTAAATTAAAATAGTATTACAATATAAGTAACAATTAAAAACTTATAAACTCAACAGGATTTTGAGGATTTTGTTTGTACCAAAGTTCAAAATGTAAATGCGTGCCATTGCTTTCCGAACCTGTATTTCCCATTGTTCCAATGATATCATTGGAATTTACATAACTCCCAGTATTTTTCAAGATATTAGACAAGTGTTTGTAAATGCTTGTAAAGCCATTTGGATGCAAAATTATTAAGAAATTACCATCATTGGTTGAATAACCAGAATACACAACTATTCCCTTGTAAATACATCTAACTGGTGTTTCATTTTTACCAGCAATATCTATTCCAAAATGATTTTCTTTTGGATTGTATGAATGAATTACAATTCCTTGAGCCGGTGGCAAAAATTGATCGTATAAATTATTATCAACATTTAATGAAGTATGCCCAAAAACATTTTTAGATAATTCTTTTTCTAATTCTTTTCTTACTTCTAATTCTTTTTCTCCAGGTTTCAATTTTTCATTAGAAGGTACAATTGTACTTTTTTTCAGTGGTTTTTGAATTGAATCCTTTTCACCCTCAATGGCTTTAAGAATTGCCTGGATATAAATTTCTCGTGTAATCATAACATTTTGAAGAGAATCCATTTTTTTATTTAATTCAATAATTATTTTTCTGTCTGCAAATTTTCCATAACCCGGTATATATTCTTTTAAAGAAGTTTTTGCTATAATAAATGTTGTAATAAAAATAATTATTGTTGCAAAACCTACAATCCACAGGAAAAGTGTAAATATGGTAAATCTTAATGAAAAAACAGGTTTGAAATCATCGTGAAAAAAAGCAATACGAAATCTTTCGTTAATGACTTTATAGAAAAATTTTTTTAATTTATTCTCTTGCATATTTGGCTGGCAAGTTACAGATAAAATCAATTGTTTAAAAGACAAAGATTTTTATTATTTCAATTTTATTTATCATTTGTCAATTTGAATTTTGTTAAACATTTATTTTTTATGTAAGTTTGCCACAAAACAATTTTATGAATTACGATGTAATAGTTATAGGAAGTGGGCCTGGTGGATATGTTACAGCCATCAGGGCGTCTCAATTAGGATTTAAAACTGCTATTATTGAAAAAGAAGCATTAGGTGGTGTTTGTTTGAATTGGGGATGTATTCCTACAAAAGCATTATTAAAAAGTGCACAGGTTTTTGAATATCTTAAACACGCTAAAGATTATGGAATAAATGCTGAAAGTGTAAAAGCAGATTTTCCCGCTGTTATCAAAAGAAGCAGAGATGTTGCGGACAGCATGAGTAAAGGTGTTCAATTTTTAATGAAGAAAAATAAAATTGATGTAATCTATGGCATCGCAAAAGTTAAACCAGGAAAAAAAGTTGAAGTAAAATTAAAAGAAGGTGCTACTCAAACTTATTCAGCACAACATATTATTATTGCAGTAGGTGCTCGTTCTCGCCAGTTACCTAATCTTCCACAAGATGGAAAATTTATCATTGGATATAGAGAGGCTCTAACATTAAAAGAACAACCTAAA
Organism: Bacteroidia bacterium; assembly: GCA_035405785.1. Taxonomy (GTDB): domain Bacteria; phylum Bacteroidota; class Bacteroidia; order B-17B0; family Aurantibacillaceae; genus BPGX01. The sequence continues at coordinate 150,398 of DAONJS010000007.1, read as the reverse complement.
TCAATGATTGTGGTGGGTTCTGGGGCTATTGGAAGTGAGTTTGCTTATTTTTATGCTACAATGGGCACACAAGTTACATTAGTAGAATTTATGCCTAATATCGTTCCATTAGAAGATGAAGAAATTTCTAAACAATTAGAAAAATCATTTAAGAAAATAGGTATTGAAGTAATGACAAATTCTTCTGTTGAAAAAGTTGAAATTAAAAATAACAAATGTATTGCTACTATAAAAACTTCTTCTGGAAATATCACAAAAGAAGCAGATATAGTGCTTTCTGCAGTAGGAATTCAGGCAAATTTAGAAGGCATTGGTTTAGAAGAAGTAGGTATTAAAACTGATAAAGGAAAAATTGTTGTGGACGAATATTATAGAACAAATGTTCCTGGATACTATGCAATAGGAGATTGTGTAGGAGGTCAAGCATTAGCTCATGTTGCAAGTGCAGAAGGAATTACCTGTATTGAAAAAATCAAAGGTTTGCATGTTGAACCATTAAATTATAATAACATTCCAGCATGTACTTATACTTCACCTGAAATAGCATCTGTTGGTTATACTGAAAAAAAAGCAAAAGAATTAGGTTACGAAATCAAAGTAGGAAAATTTCCTTTTACTGCATCAGGAAAAGCAAAAGCAGCAGGTGCTCCTGATGGCTTTGTAAAATTAATTTTTGACGCAAAATATGGAGAGTTGTTAGGTGCTCACTTAATTGGGTATAATGTAACTGAAATGATTGCTGAATTAGTTGCTGCAAGAAAATTAGAAACAACTGGTCATGAGTTGATTAAAACAGTACATCCACACCCAACTATCAGCGAAGCTATAATGGAAGCCGCCGCTGCCGCCTATGGAGAAGTAATTCATCTTTGATTTTAATGGTAAATTGAATAATTTTTAATTGTTAGTGTTGAGTGCCGACCGCAAGCGTCAGCACTCAAAATTATTGAAAATTTTTACTTGCTCGGTTGCGATTCCTTTTGCGGTCTTTGCGTGAAAATTATCATTTTAAATCAATTTGTACCACCTGAATAGTAACAACAGTTTATTGTAAATTACAGAAATTAGTTTTTAATAAATTTAATGTATGATTGATTATTGATATTTATTATATAAACTCCTTTTTCATAATTACTAATTTCTAAATTAAGAAATTTAGTAGGAAAACTATAATTATTTGAAAAAATTGTTTTACCAGCAATATCAATAATTTTGATAGAGTTAATAATCTCATTCGAAATTATATTTAAAAATGATTGAGCGGGATTGGGAAAAACTTTATAAATTATATTTTCCTTTTCTAAAGAAGAAACATTTGTGAAATCATTCGCAGAAAACTGTCTAAAAAATCGCCATATTTCAGCAGAAGCATTGATATCTTGATTAGTTGTACCTATAATAAATGGAGAACCTGGCCATGTATGAGCCCCATTATTTATTTTGAAAAATTCAACAATAGATTTAGTGTTACCATTGATGAAATACCTGTAATGCTCAGCAGTACTCGCATCACTTGTATTAATATTAGGAACGAGAGAATAACTTGCTACCGGACTACAACCATTTTTTTGAACCCATCTTTTTACAGTAGAATCTGCTGATAACATTGAACTATTGCCATAATATGGAACTGTAGGATCTGATGTGCCGTGAATATGCATCATGGGGACAACTTTTCCGGGATTGCATACTGGCCAGAATGTAAAAAATGTCCCTGCCACAGAAGCAATTGCAGTAATTTTTCTATTACAAAAGCACGCCATATAATGACTCATAAACCCACCATTGCTCAAACCCGTCATAAAAACTTTATTTAAATCAATATTGTATAATAAAGACAAAGAATCAATCAATTGATTTAGAAACAATGTATCATTTACAACAGAAATAGAAACAGTTCCTGCATTCCAAAATGGATTTCCATAACTATCAGTCTTGCCTTGAGGATATACCATTAAAAAACCAGCAGTATCAGCAATCGGCATAAAATTTGAATATAGTTGTTGTTGAGTAGCATTTGATGTATAACCATGTAAATTTATAATTAAAGGTACTGGAGTAGTGCCGGTATAATTAGAAGGTATGTACAATCTATATTGACGAAATGTATTATTTGATTTTATACTATCTACAATTGTATTTCCTGATTGTGAGTATAAATTGAAAGAAACCAAAAATAAGAAATAATAAAAAATGTTTTTCATAGAACAATTTTATGCCCCAAATCTACAAAACACAATTTAGAAAAATAGAATCTTCAACTTATTTTTTATGCCTTTTGTGATGATGATGGTGATGATGTGGAATGTGAGGTGGAGGAGTTTGAGGATGTTCTTTCTCCTTTTTACTTTCAATTCTTTCTTTAATGGTCATTACAATTAAGCCAACAACTACGAAACTTACAATCCCTACAATAATGTAAATTCCCTCCTGACTAAATTCTAATTTTGAAATTTCTTCCATCAAATTACTCCAAAATGATAAAATCAAGTTGAAGATGAAAAAGACAATCGTTTTCATAAAATTAATTTTTTAGATGAATGCTTACAAATATACGATAAATTTATTGAATGGTTATACAAAAATTTATTTTTTTGTAATTAAAAAATTCTTTATCTTTGCCCCGCATTTTTGATACCCCGAAAAACGGGGTATTTTATTTTGATGATAAATTATGATTTCAAAAGAACTGATAACATCTCAACTGAATGATTTCTTAAAAGAAAAAAATCTATTTATTGTAGATATTGCCATTTCATTCAATAATAATGTGGAAGTAATCATTGATGGGGATAATTATGTGGGTATAGATCAATGTGTAGAGGTATCAAGATATATAGAAAGTTTTTTAAATAGAGATATTGAAGATTATTCTTTAATTGTTAGCAGTCCTGATGCTACTAAACCTTTACAATTACCAAGACAGTATCCAAAACATATTGGAAAAGAAATAAAAATTCTAACTAATGATAACAAAGAATTTACCGGAAAAATTTTGCGTGCCAATGAATCTGAACTGACTATTTCATTAAAAACAAAAGATAAACAAAATAAAAAAAGGATCATTGAACAAGAAATGATCATTCCATTTAATCAAATAAAAAAAGCAAAAATAAAACTACCATTTTAATTAAATTAATTTGCATTAACAATCTACAAAAAAATGTAAGGGCGTAGGCGATATGCCCAACCTGTAAGGGCAATTCATGAATTGCCCCTAACTAAAAACTCAAAACTAAAAACTAAAATTATGGCAACAAGTATCACAAAAGACCTCATTAAATCATTTGATGAATTCAAAGAATTAAAAGGTATTGACAAAACATTATTAATGAGCATCTTAAAAGATGTTATTAAACACGCTATTGATAAAAAGTATGGAAAATCAAATAATTATGATGTAATCATCAACCCAGATAAAGGAGACATTGAAATTTGGAAAAACAGAAAAATTGTAGATGATGAATTTGCAGAAGATTCATTTGAATATGATCCAAATAAACATATAAGTTTATCAGAAGCCAGAAAAATTGATGAATCATTTGAAATAGGAGAAGAAGTTTCAGAAAGAGTAGAATTAGAAAGTTTTGGCAGAAGAACCATATTAGCCATGCGTCAGCATCTAATTCAAAAAATCAACGAACTTGAAAAAGCAGAAGTTTACAACAAATATAAAGATAAAGTAGGCGAAATTGTCTCTGCAGAAGTTTATCAAATCTGGAAAAATGAAATCATGTTTATTGATGAAGAAGGTAATGAATTGATTATGCCCCGAAAAGAACAAATCCCATCTGATTTCTTCAAAAAGGGAGATGTTGTAAAAGCCGTCATTACAAAAGTTGATATGAAAGGGGCTACCCCTATAATTCAATTATCCAGAACTGCTCCTGAATTTTTAGAAAAATTATTTGAACAAGAAGTTCCTGAAATTTATGATGGTATAATTGTTATTAAAAAAGTAGTAAGAGAACCAGGAGAAAGAGCCAAAGTAGCCGTGGAAAGTATGGATGAAAGAATTGACCCGGTTGGTGCATGTGTAGGAATGAAAGGTTCAAGAATTCACGGCATTGTAAAAGAACTTCGCAATGAAAATATAGATGTTATTAATTATTCTTCTAATCCTCAATTGTATGTTCAAAGAGCATTAGCCCCTGCTAAAGTTTCACAAGTAATTATTGACGAAAACGAAAAAAGAGCACAAGTTTTTCTTAAAAAAGACCAAATATCTTTAGCCATTGGAAAAAATGGGGTTAATATCAAATTAGCAAGTAAATTAACTGGTTACGAAATTGATGCTTATCAAGAAGAAAGCGAAGATATTGAAGATGTTGAATTGGTAGAATTTGCAGACGAAATAGATAAGTCAATCATTGAAAAATTAAGATCTATTGGATTGGAAACCGCAAGACAAGTACTTGAAAAAGATGATGAGTTTTTAATAAATTCTACACAGCTAGACGCTGAAACAATTCAAAAAGTAAAATCTATTCTTAAAGCAGAATTTGAATCAGAATAATTTTTTTGCCATAAATCAAAATTAGTTACTATTCAGGTACTACTTAAATTTTCACCGCAGAGATGAAAAGTTTAATTAATTTTGAGTTTTTAATTTTGTCGTCATTGCGAGGACGATAGTCCGAAGCAATCTCATTTGAAATACCCGTCATTTCGAAGGCGTTAGTCCGAAGCAATCTCGTAATTGTTATGTGGATAATGCTTTTGAGATTACTTCGCTTCGCTCGTAATGACGGTAAAACTCATAACTAAAAACTAATAAAATTCTTTGCGTCGTTGCGTAATTGCGATTTAATTTAAATTGAATAATAACAAATGAATAATTACTTATTTAAATGTTTTCAATTTTTCTAAAATATCCTGAAAACCTTGTGGCAAGGGTGTTTCAAAGCACATCCATTTTTTAGAAATAGGATGGTTAAACCCTAACTTTGCAGCATGTAATGCCTGACCGGGAATAAGAGTAAATAAATTTTCTACAAAAGATTTATATTTGTTTGAAGGAACGCCATACAATATCTTATTTCCTCCATACTCTTCATCATTAAACAAAGGGTGATTGATTGATTTAAAATGTACTCTTATTTGATGTGTTCTTCCTGTTTCTAATGTACATTCAACCAATGTATGATAATTAAAATATTGCAATACTTTGTAATGAGTAACAGACCACTTGCCTTTTGATTCATCATCAAACAATTTCATTATTTTTCTGTTGGATGGATCTCTGCCTATAAAACCTGAAATAGTTCCTTTCTCGTTTTTTAATTTGCCCCACACCAATGCAACATATTTTCTTTCAATATTATGGTCAAAAAAATCCTTTGCTAAAATCTGCAGTGCTAACTCTGTTTTGGCAATTACTAAAATACCCGATGTGTTTTTGTCTATTCTATGAACAAGTCCAGGTCTATCTAAAATAAAATCTTCTGAAAGTTTTTGTTTTTGTGTTGGTAAATTTTCATAATGATATAATAATGCATTAACCAAAGTTCCTGTAAAATTTCCAGCCCCCGGATGTACCACCATTCCCGCCGGTTTATTAATAACCAAAATATAATCATCTTCATACAAAATATCTAATGGTATATTTTCTGGAATTAGTTTGAATTCTCTTGGAGGACGAGTGAGTAATATCTTAATTTCATCTAATGGTTTTACTTTATAATTTGGAGCAACAGGTTTGCCATTTACCAATACACAATTGGCTTTACAAGCAGTTTGAATTTTTGTACGCGAAGCATTAGGAAGTAAATTAAACAAGTATTTATCAATACGAACTAAACTTTGACCTTTATCTACTTTAAAGGAATGATGTTCATATAATTCTTCTTCCTCAAAATTTGTTGCTAGCTTATCTTCCAATTTTTCTATGATTTTTTATCAATAATTTTAGAAGGATTTTTTTCAATAAAACTTTTCCAGGATTGTTTTTTTGATGAAGTTTTTTTAGATGAATTTTTTATTGGATTATTTTTTTGAAAACAATGACAAACTGCAACAGCCAGAGCATCAGTAGCATCAAGATACTTTTCAGAATAATCAAACAACAACATATTTTTCAACATAGATGCTACTTGTTCTTTGCTGGCATTTCCATTTCCTGTAATACTTAATTTTATTTTTTTAGGAGAATATTCTGTAACCATTAGATTATTTGAAAAAGCCACTGCCATGGCAACACCCTGTGCTCTACCCAATTTTAGCATCGACTGAACATTTTTACCATAAAATGGCGATTCAATTGCCATTTCATTTGGTTGGTATTTTTCAATGAGATGAAAAATTTCTTCGTAAATACATTTCAACTTTTCTGAATGATTATCATTATCAGATAAATCAATATAACCTATACTTAAAACTTCTTGCGGTTTATTTTGATTAACTTTAATTATAGCATATCCCATGCGAATTGTGCCAGGATCTATTCCTAAAATTATCATTAAATTTCTCTATTAATATCCCACGCTTCCAAATAATCTGCAACTCTTCTTAAGAAAGATCCGCCCAACGAACCATCCACTACCCTATGATCATAAGATAATGATAAAAACATCATGTGGCGAATAGCTATCATATCTCCCTGAGGTGTTTCAATAACTGCAGGTTTCTTTTTAATAGTTCCTGTAGCTAATATAGCTACTTGTGGCTGATTGATAATAGGAGTACCCATTACATTTCCAAAATTTCCTACATTAGTCAAAGTGAAAGTTCCACCTTGAATTTCATCAGGTAAAAGTTTATTTTCTCTTGCTCTTTGGGCAAGGTCATTAACGGCTTTTGTAAGTCCTATCAAATTTTTTTCATCAGCATTTTTAATAACTGGCACAATTAGATTACCTGAAGGTAAAGCTGCTGCCATTCCAACATTGATATTTTTTCTTTTGATAATTTTTGTTTGTGTTTCATCAACAGAGATATTAATCATTGGAAAATCTTTTATCGCTTTCACAATGCATTCTATAAATATAGGAGTAAAAGTTATTTTTTGATTTTCTCTTTTTTCAAATTGTTTTTTTACTTTGTCTCGCCACAACACAACATTAGTTACATCTGCTTCTACAAAAGAAGTTACATGCGGAGAAACATGCTTACTCATCACCATGTGATCAGCAATTATTTTTCTCATTCTGTCCATTTCAATAATTTCATCACCCGGATATACAGGAACTGCAGGTCTTTTAATTTCAATAGCAGGAGTTTCTTTTGAAGTTACCTTTGATGCTTCAATTTTTTCTGCAACTTTAATTTCCTGAACATTGGCCACACTTCCACTTGATCTTTTCTCTAAATAGTTTAATACATCATTTTTTGTTACTCTGCCATGCAATCCTGAACCTTCAATTTTTTCAAGTTCTGCAATTGAAATACCTTCTTGTTTTGCAATTGTTTTTACAAGAGGAGAGAAAAATTTAGAAGATTTTTCTGAAGTTGATGTAACAATATTATTTGATTTTAATTCAGAAACAGATGTTGAAACATTTTTTGTTTTTTTAATTTCACCATTAGTTGGATTTGAATTATCAGAAACAGAAGCAGATGCCTCTTTTTCAGTAGATAAAATTGCAAATGGCTTACCTACTTGTACCACATCACCTTCTTTGTATAATTTTTTAATTAAGTATCCTTCAAATGGAGAAGGTACTTCACTATCTACTTTATCAGTAGCAATTTCAACAATCGTTTCATCTACTTTTACATAATCACCTTCGTTTTTAACCCATTTTGTAAGTGTTGCTTCCATTACGCTTTCGCCCATTTTAGGCATTGTAATTTCTTGTTGAGCCATAGATCAAATTTTTGCAAACAAATATACGGAAAAATATTCCTTACTTTTTCAAAAAACTTTTGATGTTTTTTAAATTCCAAATTTCACGCAAAAATTATTTTAATTATTATCAAGAAAAACAATTTAAATTTATTCTAAATAACCTTCTATCTTATTGTAATATAAAAAAATAAATTTTTATTAATACCACTTTATGTATAAAAATAAATTCAAAATAGTAATACACTAAAAATGTAACTATATTTGCACCAAAAAAATTAATATGGCAAAAGGAATGTTTAGTTACTCAGTTGGCAAAAAACTTGTAATGGGATTAACAGGAATTTTTTTAATTTTGTTCTTAATTGTTCATTGTTCAATAAATGCTTTAGTATTCTTAAATGATGGTGGCGAAACTTTTAATACTGCTGCAGAATTTATGGCTCACAATTGGCTCATGCGAACATTAGAGATATTTTTATTTCTTGGTTTTATTATTCACATTATACAATCATTAATACTTACATTAGAAAATAAAAAAGCAAGAAAAATAGGTTATGCTGTATCTAATGCAAATGCTAATTCTAAATGGTACAGCCGTTCAATGGGATTATTAGGAACACTCATTTTAATATTTTTAATTATACATTTAAAACATTTTTGGGTTGTAAGTCGCTTTACTGATCATATTACAAGTGGCGAAGAAACATTATATGAGGAAATGAGAGAAGTTTTTTCTAATCCTTTAGCGGTAATAATTTATGTTTTGGCTATGTTTTCTTTGTCATATCACTTAATGCACGGATTTCAATCTGCTTTTCAAACATTAGGATTAAATCACAAAAAATACACACCTGTTATTAAAAAACTTGGCATTATTTATTCAATTCTCATTCCATTCATCTTTGCTTTAATGCCTCTTGCTTTTTATTTTGGAATAATAAAATAATAATTTTTAAATTAAATCAAATTAAATCTAACACTATGGCAACATCACCAAAATTAGATGCTAAAATACCCGAAGGACCTTTACAAGAAAAGTGGACAAAATTTCGTTCTACTGTGCCTCTTGTAAATCCTGCAAACAAAAGAAATCTTGAAATTATTGTTGTAGGAAGTGGTCTTGCAGGGTCATCAGCTGCTGCCAGTTTAGCCGAATTAGGATACAAAGTTAAAGTTTTTTGTTTTCAAGATTCTGCCCGTAGAGCTCACAGTATTGCTGCACAAGGAGGTATTAATGCTGCAAAAAATTATCAAAATGATGGTGATAGCGTTTATCGCTTATTCTATGATACAATAAAGGGTGGAGATTATCGTGCCCGCGAAGCCAATGTTTATCGCCTTGCCGAAGTTTCTGCAAACATTATTGATCAATGCGTAGCTCAAGGTGTTCCTTTTGCCCGTGAATATGGCGGATACCTTAGTAATCGCTCATTTGGCGGAACACAAGTTCAAAGAACATTTTACGCCGCAGGACAAACAGGACAACAACTATTGTTAGGAGCATATAGTGCCTTAATGCGTCAGGTAGCGCTTGGACAGGTAAAAATGTATACTCGCCACGAAATGCTTAATATAGTAATGATTGATGGTAAATGCAGAGGTATTATTGCTCGTAACTTAATTACAGGTGAATTAGAGCGTCATTTTGGACACGCAGTAATTCTTGCTTCTGGTGGTTATGGCAATGTGTTTTACTTATCTACTAATGCCATGGGAAGCAATGCTACTGCAATATGGAAAGCCCATAAGAAAGGTGCATTTTTTGGAAACCCTTGTTTTACTCAAATTCACCCTACATGTATTCCTGTATCTGGCGAACATCAATCTAAATTAACTTTAATGTCCGAATCATTAAGAAATGATGGAAGAATTTGGGTACCCAAAAAATTAGAAGATGCAAAAGCCATTAGAGAAGGCAGATTAAATCCAAATGATATAAAAGAAGAAGACAGAGATTATTATTTAGAAAGAAGATATCCTGCATTTGGAAATTTAGTGCCTCGTGATGTTGCCAGCCGTGCCGCAAAAGAAAGATGTGATGCTGGTTTTGGTGTTAATGCTACAGGTGAAGCTGTGTTTTTAGATTTTGCGTACAACTTGAAGTATAAGTATGGAATGATGGAGGCCAATAAAAGAGGTATCAAAAATCCAACTGAACAACAACTAAAAGAATTAGGAAGACCAATAGTTGAAGAAAAATATGGCAACCTCTTTGATATGTACAAACAAATTACTGGCGTTGATCCTTATGAAAACCCAATGATGATTTATCCTGCAGTACATTATACAATGGGCGGGCTTTGGGTAGATTATCATTTAATGACCACAGTACCTGGTTTATATGCTCTTGGAGAAGCTAATTTTAGTGATCATGGTGCCAATAGATTAGGTGCATCTGCACTTATGCAAGGATTAGCGGATGGTTACTTTATCATACCTTATACAATAGGTGCATACTTGAGTAATGAAATCAAAACAAAACCTATATCAACTAACCACGAAGCATTTGTTCAAGCAGAAAATGAAGTAAAAGACCAAATCAATAAATTAATGAATGTAAAAGGAAAGCATTCTGTTGACCATTTCCACAAAAAATTAGGAAAAATAATGTGGAACAAATGCGGTATGGCAAGAAATGCAAAAGGACTACAAGAAGCCATTGAAGAAATCAGATCATTAAGAGAAGAATTCTGGAAAGATGTAAAAGTTCCTGGAAGTGACAAGGAATTTAATCCTGAACTTGAAAAAGCAGGAAGAGTAGCCGATTTTCTTGAATTAGGAGAATTAATGTGTATTGATGCATTACATAGAAATGAAAGTTGTGGCGGACACTTCAGAGAAGAATATCAAACTGAAGATGGTGAAGCACTAAGAGATGATGCAAACTTTAGTTATGTAGCTGCTTGGGAATTCAAAGAATTAGGAAAATGGGAATTACATAAAGAAGAACTAAAATTTGAAAATATTAAAGTAGCACAAAGAAGTTATAAATAAAAATTTAATACTATGAAAATTACATTAAAAGTTTGGAGACAAAAAAATAGTCAAGATGCAGGACATTTTGAAACTTATCAATTAGATGATGTTTCACCAGATATGTCTTTTCTTGAAATGTTTGATGTATTAAATGAAAAACTTATTACAGAAGGAAAAGATCCTGTTGCTTTTGATCATGATTGCCGTGAAGGAATTTGTGGCATGTGTAGTATGTATATAAATGGACGTCCACATGGTCCATTAAGAGGAGTTACAACCTGTCAATTACACATGCGTTCATTTAAAGATGGTGATACAATTGTAGTAGAACCATGGAGAGCAAGTGCTTTTCCTGTTATTAAAGATTTATCTGTAGATAGAAGTGCATTTGACAGAATTATACAGGCAGGTGGTTACATATCTGTAAATACTGGTAGTGCGCAAGATGCAAATACTATTTTAATTCCAAAAGAAAATGCTGATAAAGCATTTGCAGCCGCTACATGTATAGGATGTGGTGCTTGTGTAGCTGCATGCAAAAATGCTTCTGCTATGCTTTTTGTTTCAGCAAAAGTTTCTCATCTTGCATTACTTCCTCAAGGTCAAATTGAGAGAAAGGAAAGAGTTTTAAATATGATCAAACAAATGGACGAAGAAGGTTTTGGAAATTGTACCAATACAGGCGCTTGCGAGGCTGAATGCCCAAAAGGAATTTCATTAGAAAATATTGCAAGGTTAAATAGAGAATATATTTGTGCTTCACTAACTTCAGAAAAATAAATTTTTAATTTGTATTTGTCAATTTATTTGCAATATATTTGCAGCCCGAATTTTTTGGTCCCATAGCTCAGCCGGTTAGAGCATCAGACTCATAATCTGAGGGTCCCTGGTTCGATCCCAGGTGGGACCACTAGTAATTGAAAAGCGAATAGTGGAAAGTGAAAAATATTTAGTTTTGAATTTTTAGTTTTAGTGTTTAGTTATTTTTTCACTTCAATTTATTAACTCAAAAATAAAAAGCTGACAATGAATGTCAGCACATTTATTAGAATGTTTACAATGTGCGTCAGCACTCAAAACTAATGAAATTCATGATTTTAAAAATTTGGAATCTAAATCCTTTTCTAATTTTTCTATTTTTTTTCTAAGAAATGAATATTAAAATTTACTTTGCATATATTTTCAAAATTTAATAATAAGTTTAAATTGCTTTAATAGAGTATTCCATCATAAATCCTTATATTTACAGCAAAATTTTCAATCATATCAACTTACAGTACTATGAATTTCATAAAAATTTTTAATAAAGTAATTTTAATTCAGATACTTTATGTTTTGCATAATTTTCTTTCTGGTCAAACAACTTGCATTAGTGGAGGAATGAGCATTTATGCAGAATGTAATAATGGACAAGGTTGTACTGGTGGTTGTGATTTGACAGAATTTTCCTGGTTTGGACCAATGTGCAATTGTACAAGTTTCACTGGAAATTGTTCAAATGGGTTTCAAGTAAAAAGTACAATTATTACTATTAATTCTAGTTGTTCAGCAACTCTATCCGCTAGTTTTAGGCAAAGATGCAATGGGCAAGGTTGCAATAATTGTGGTACCCTTTGTACTAACAGCAGTGCAACAAATTGCGCATCTACAACTGGTTGTGGTAATTCTGGAATGGATGGAGGGGATTATTTTTCCATTACAGGAAGTGCTGCACCAACTTCAACTAATATGATAACACACTCAGGTTCTCCTTCATCATCCCAAACTGGGAACACTTTTAAAGTTACAGGTGGTTCTAATAGTGGTGCTACATTTGATTATGTTATGAATGGACCTGGCACTTTTACTTTAGAAATGTCCTCTAACAGAAGTGACGAGATAGTTACTTTTACTTTACAAGTAGGAAGTGGGTGTAGTTGTAATGATGTTTTGCCCGTAGATGTGCTTACTTTTGATGCTTTTATAAAAAATGATTTAGTAGAATTAAAATGGATAACAAAAAATGAACAACATCTTTCTCATTACAGAATTGATAAAAGCACAGACGGCATTCATTTTTCAAATATTGCAAAAGTTCCCTCTCATAATTCGCCATTTGAAAAAACTTATTCTATCATTGATGATAATCCTATACCGGGAATTAATTACTACAAACTCACACCTGTCAATCTCTCAGGATATGACGAACAAATTATTATGAGAGATCTTTTATATCAACTCCATTATGAACTTTTTACTTATGAAATTTTACAAGACGATATTGTTTTTCACTTTCACACTTTTAATGAATACACAAGTTTTCAATTAAGCGACTTAAATGGTAAAAAAATCTTTGATATTCCTGTAGTTTCTAAAAATGTTTATTCTATCTCAAATTCTTTAATATCAAAAGGTATTTACTTAGGTGTTATTAAAACAAAGTACTCTACATATACTCAAAAAGTTGTTGTGTATTAATTTTTTGTTGTGATTTTTCAACTTTCATAATTCCAACACAAGATTGCTTTGAGTATTCGCCATTGCAATTAGGGGTATTACAATACGAGATTGCCTCGGACCGTTTGTCCTCGCAATGACGGTAAAATGCTGAAGATAAATGTCAGCATACCAACCGATATCGTTGGCACATAAAAGTAATTATTTCACAGGCACCGCAGCACATTGAATATTGAGCATTGAATTGAGAATTGAACATTGAGCATTTAATACTTATAAATCTAAACTTATAACTAAAAATTAAAAACTCATCAAGTGGAGCATATCGGACTCGAACCGATGACCTCTACAATGCCATTGTAGCGCTCTAGCCAGCTGAGCTAATGCCCCAAATTTTGCGGCAATAATAAAGATTATATCTCTATCTGTCAAAAATTTAAACTCTAAATTTTGAAAATTAAAATTTCAATAGCTACATTAGCGACCTTAAAAAATTTTTATGCCTGAATTTATTGCAGAAATAGATGTAATGCCACATAAAGCACTTTTAGATCCACAAGGTAAAGCTGTTTTAATGGGCTTATCAAATTTATCAATTACATCTGTCAATGATGTAAGAGTAGGAAAACATATTCAACTTAACATCACTGCAAATAATGAAAAAGAGGCATACCAAATTGCAGAAACTGCATGTAAAAATTTATTACACAATCCTATTATTGAAACTTATCAAATAAACATCCATCAAAAATAAAAATTAAAAACTATGGCTTATCTATTCACCTCTGAATCCGTATCAGAAGGACATCCAGACAAAGTAGCGGATCAAATTTCAGATGCTATTATTGACCACTTTCTTGCTTTTGATCCTCAATCAAAAGTAGCATGCGAAACATTGGTTACCACTGGTCAAGTAGTAGTAGCTGGTGAAGTTAAATCATCTGTGTATTTAGATATACAAAAAATTGTTCGTTCTGTTATTAATAACATTGGTTACAACAAATCTGAATACATGTTTGATGCCAATTCCTGCGGTATTTTTTCGGCAATTCATGAACAATCAGCAGACATCAATAGAGGCGTTGATAGAAAAGACCCTTGGCAACAAGGTGCTGGTGATCAAGGTATGATGTTTGGCTACGCTACTAACGAAACTGATGATTATATGCCTATTACGCTTGATTTATCACATAAATTATTATACGAACTTTCTCAAATAAGAAAAGAAGGCAAACAAATGAAATACCTTCGCCCGGACGCAAAGTCGCAAGTTACTCTTGAATATGGAGATGACAGAAAACCCAAAGCCATCAAAACAATTGTTATTTCTACTCAACATGATGAATTTGACACTGATGCCAAAATGCAAAAGAAAATTTATGATGATATTCAGAAAATTTTAATTCCAAGAATTTTGAAAAAATACCCTCAATATAAATCTATTTTCCATAAAAATATCCAATACCTTATCAATCCTACAGGAAAATTTGTAATTGGTGGTCCTCACGGAGATACCGGACTTACTGGAAGAAAAATTATTGTAGATACTTATGGTGGAAAAGGAGCGCATGGCGGTGGTGCTTTTTCTGGTAAAGACCCATCAAAAGTAGACAGAAGTGCTGCTTATGCTACACGACATATTGCTAAAAACCTTGTTGCAGCAGGCGTAGCAGATGAAGTATTAGTTCAGGTTTCTTATGCCATTGGTGTAGTTGAACCAGTGGGATTATATGTGAATACTTACGGCACTTCAAAAGTTGATATGCCCGACTGGAAAATTGCAGAAATTGTAAAAGATTTATTTGATTTAAGACCTTATGCTATTGAACAAACCTATAAATTAAGAAATCCTATTTATAGCGAAACTGCAGCATACGGACACATGGGCAGAAAACCAGAAGTAGTTGAAAAAGTTTTTGAAAAACCTGATGGCACTAAAATTAAAAAGAAAGTAGAGCTTTTTACATGGGAAAAATTAGATAGAGTAAAAGATATTAAAAAAGCTTTTAAGTTGAAATAGTTTATTTAATGACTTACTTTTGGGATGAAAGGTACAATCAGGAAGAATTCATTTATGGTACTGAACCAAACGAATTTTTGAAGGAGCAATTAAATTCACTTATTCCTGGAAAAATAATTTTTGTTTGTGAAGGAGAAGGAAGAAATGCCGTTTATGCAGCAAAACTTGGTTGGTATGTAGAAGCTTTTGATTTAAGTAAAGTAGGAATGTCAAAAGCATTAAAATTAGCAGAAAAAAATAATGTAAATATTCATTATCAAATTGCTGATGCTAATGTTATTGAATATCCTGCAAATCAATATGATGCTGTTGCTTTAATTTATGCCCATTTCCCTTCAAGTATAAGAAGTTCTATACATCAAAAAGTAATCAAATGGTTAAAACCTAATGGAAAAGTGATTTTAGAAGCATTTAATCCTAATCAATTAAATAATTCTTCTGGTGGTCCAAAGGATATTGATATGCTTTATACTAAAGAGATGTTGATTAATGATTTCAAAGATTTGAAAATTGACTTATTAGAATACAAACAAATATTTTTATCAGAAGGTAAATTTCATCATGGTATAGCAGATGTTGTTAGATTTGTTGGAACAAAAATAAAATAGTTTTAAAACTTTTCTTTTGAAAAAATTATCAATTTGTACTTCAAATCTGTGTAAAATATTTTCCATCTACTAAACTTCTAAAGCCATTATCTAAAATAGTAACATAAATATTTGGATTGAGTAACTGAAAATGTCAATATTTAATTAACTCCTTTACTCTATTACAATTACAAGAAACTTTGATGCACTCCAGAATTCATCAGCATTGATAATTTCTATTCTATCAACATGTTTTTTATCTCCTACTATTTTATATGAATTAGAAGGATGTGTTGTTAGCACTTTTGCAGATTTAGCACTGATAGGAATAGATGTAATTTTTGTAACATCAATTTTAGTAAAATAATCTTTATTAAAATCATCTTTTAATTTTGTAGCTTTTCCTATACCTATAAATCCTCCTTCTTTGGTAATAACTCCTTTTTCTTTCAGTTCTTTTGCAGTTCCAATAGCATAATAAGCAGTATATAATTTTTCTGTTTTTACTTCATTTTCTTGTGCTAATTCCTGATATGATGTTTGCAAATTTGAAAGTTCAATATTTAGTGCTTCAATTTTATCTTTAAGTGTTTCAATTTCTCTATCTTTTTCATCAATCATAGCTTGCAAGTTAGCAATCATTTTTTCTAACCCTTCATTTTTAATGTTAGCATCTTTCAACTTTTTACTTAATGATGCTACTTTCATTTTATTTTTATTCAATAAATCATAAATAGCTTGAATATCTTCCTTAATAGTTTCTTCCTTGCTTTTTACATCGCCAGTTTGTGTAGAATTTGTAACAATTTTTTCTTTCTCTTTAATTTGATTAATATTATCCTGAATTTCATTAAAAGCATCTATAAATTCTTGTAATGCCGCTTCTTTTTGAGAAAGTTGAGAATTTAATTGTGTATTTACATTTGATAAACTATCTGCTAATGGATTTTTTTCTGCTTCTTCTTGTTTATTGCCACATGCGGTAAGTAAAGTTGTTGCAATTATCAAGATAATTGGATATTTTTTCATAGTGTTTTATTTTTATTGGATTTTTACATTGTCAATGTAAACATTAGAATCGTAAGTGCCTTTTTTACCATAATGTTTGAAGGCAATTCTAAAAGTTCCAGTATAACCAGGAGGTAATAATGGAGTTAGATTGACTGTACCAGCAGGTTGAAGCGAAGTAGTATTACCAGATGGAATAGTAAACCCGGGAACAATTGTCCATGAAGCAGCAGCGGGAGACCCACTTCCTACATAATTTGTGGAAATTGCTACTGATAATAAATTTGGATGTCCAGCATCATAGTATTTTACTCCAATATCAAATGAAAGGTTTTGAGTAGTACCAGTTGCTTGAATTGCAGGAGTAATTAAAAATAATGTATCTTGAGCACCTGTAGTTGAAGCATTGTATAATGATGCTTTTGCAACCGTATTACCAGTATATGTTGAATTATCTGCAGACCATTTAATTATATTATTCAGATTTTCATTTGCCCAACCAATTAAATTAATATCTACGCTTGGTGTGCATGCAGAAAAAGTTTCATTTAATGTAGTAGTTGGCACTGAACCACATCCTGGACCATTCATATTAACTTCATTAAAATTTCTAATGTATAATTGATATTGACCTCCATATTTGCCTACGATTGCAATGATTGAGCCATTACCAGATGGTGTTTTTTGATTTGCAAAATTAGCATATCCACTTGTTCTAACTAAAATTTGATAGTTATTACAATCAGTAATTGTTCTGTTTAAAGATTGCTGATTGGTAGCATCTGCAAAATATTGATTTTTATCTGAAGGGATGAACTCAACACCATTCAGTTTGATGAGTTGAGATAAATAATTATCATTTATTTGAGTTATATTTAATGTAACTGGTGAAGGTTTTAAACCTGTTTTTTGCTTTGCAACCATTTTATCTACATCAATAGAATCTAATTGAAGAACTCCTTGATATTGAGTAAGTTTTGCTCCTTTCAAATTTATTCTAATAGAATCACCGACATACAATCCACCAGATGCCAAAAGACGCAAATGAATAGCACCAGTTGCATCTCTCACATAACTTTCTTTGTAAAAATTACCTGATGTTTCATCTGCAATGACAGTACAATATAAATTGATATCAGAACGGAATGTTGTATCCTTTCCTGCATACATAGTTTTCAAAGCAGCAATTGTAGTAGGATTTCCAGAAGGAATTACTTGTTGAGGTGGAGCATCGTATTTTTTCTTACATGAATAAAATATACCTACCATTATTCCTATCACTGAAACACCATAAATTACTTTTTTCATAAAAATTAATTTTGCCGCAAAGGTAATTAAAATAATTCATTCAAATAAATCTATTAAATAAAACTTAATAATAAATTAATTCTGTTAATTTGTGGCAATTCAAAATGGATACATCAAGAAAAAAAATACTCTGTTGGGCTGGATGGTATAGATGCAGTCAAAGCGAATATTCGGCTATTTTTATTAAAAAACATTTAGATGTTATATCAAAGTTTGCCGACTTACATTGCTTTAATATTCAGCATAAAAAGGGACTTTTTTGGTATAATAATTTCCAACTAAATGAATCATTTGGAAAAATAACTATCTATCAAATTCCATCATTTTTTCCATTAAAGCATTTAGGTTATTTTTTAATTCCATTTATTGAAGGAATTAAATGTAAAAAACAATTCAAAAAAATTGACATTTTTCATTTACATGTATCATATCCATTTGCAGTTTTCACTTATTTATTAGAACTTCTTAATATAAAAAAATGGATTTTAAGTGAACACTGGAGCGGTTATACATTTAAAGATAATTCTTTTAATAAACTTAATTCCTTACTCAAATTTTTGCTTACAAAAAGATTAAATCGCTTCCAAAAAATTTCTGTAATATCAAATTATTTAAAAGTTGAAATGCAAAAAAGATTTCATTTTTCTGATGAAAAAATTATCATAATTCCTAATGTACTAAAAGTACCAGAATTTATTCCTGAAAAAAAATTAAATTCAAATAAATTCAAATTACTCACCATTTCAAATTTAGTAAATTATCCAAAAAATATTTCATTTTTAATAAAAATGATTTCTGAATTGTCAAAAGAATATCCAGACATTATATTAAATGTCTATGGTGATGGAAAAGACAGAGAAAAACTGATGGAATTAGCAGAAAAATTAGGAAGTTTGAATAAAAATATATTTTTCAAAGGGAAAATTGATAATGATAAAATATCAGATGTTTATTTTAATCATCATGCTTTCATCTTATTAAGTTTATTTGAAACATTTTCAATAGTTACTGCTGAAGCTATACTTCATGGACTTCCAGTTATTGTAACAAAATGCGGCGGACCAGAAGAATTTGTCAATGAAAAAAATGGTATCCTTGTGCCAATAAACGATGAAGAATCTACCAAAAAAGCTATTTTACATATTTATCAAAATTACTCTAGATATAATCCTAAAACAGTTCAATCTACAATGCTTTCAAATTATAGTGAAGAATCCATTTCACAAAAATTTCAATCAATATACTCATGAAAAATTTATTATCTTATATTTCAAGGCAAGCATTCATTATTCCAGGAGGATATTACCTTTATAAATTATTTTCATACATTTTTCCACCACCCAAAAAAAGCGAAATAAAAATTATTGAAACACCTTATAAATTCAAGATAAAAGTAGATATTTCAAGATATTTAGGCAATAAAATATATTGGCGAGGTGCTCACGACTGGAACACTATTTTTGCTTTGCAAAAAACACTTTCACCAGATAGTATTCTTTTTGATATTGGTGCAAATATCGGTGAATATACACTCTTTGCGGCTTCTATGATAAATGATAACGGACATGTTTATTCTTTTGAACCTGTTCAAAAAATGTATGAACAACTTCAGGAAAACATCTCCTTAAATCCTCATTTGAAAAATAAAATTACGCCTATTAAAAAAGGCGTTGGATTAAGAAAAGAAATACTTCCCATTTATGATGATATAAATACCACAAATGATGGGCTTTTTTCATTACATCAAAAAAATTTCATTGATGCAAAAATTATTGAAGAAATAGGAATTGACTCATTAGACAATATATTTAATATTCTCAATATAAATACTGTTCATTACATAAAAATTGATGTAGAAGGAAATGAGCTTTTTGTTTTACAAGGAGGAATAAATACTATAAAAAAATTCAAACCAACTTTAATGATTGAAATCAGTGAAAAAAATTTTAATGCCGCAGGTTATTCATCTAAAGATTTATTAAGTTTATTAAAAGAACTTGATTATTCTATTTATTTAATTCAAAAAAGAGGAAAATTAAAACCAATTAATAATGATTCTGATTTGCCAACTTTCTGCAATATATTAGCAATGTCAAAAAAATATAATAACTAATAGAGAATTCCGTTTTATATCCTTAAATTCATTATGTTTGCCAAAATGAAAAAATTAATATTCATATTTAGTTTATCCGCTTTAATTTTTGAGTTTAATAATAAATTATTTTCTCAAGAAATTAATTGTCAATTAACCGTTGTCTCTCAACAAGTACAAGGTACTCAAGAAAAACAAATTTTTGATCAATTAAAAAATGCTCTTACTGAATTCATCAATAATAACAAATGGACAAAAGATAATTTTGAACCTATTGAAAAAATTGAATGTTCCATGCTCATCAACATCACTCAAAAAAACGACATTGGCGACTACAATGCAACTATTCAAGTACAAGCAAGAAGACCCGTTTACAAAAGCACATACTTCACGCCTACACTAAACATCATGGATGAAAACTTTCATATCATTTATCAACAATTTACTCAATTACAATTTAACCTAAACAATTTTGAAACTAATCTTACATCAGTAATTGCCTATTACATAAACATTATTCTTGCAATTGATTACGATACTTTTTCATTGTATGGCGGAACAGAATTCTGGAACAGAGCACAAATCATTGCCTCCAATGCTCAAAGTTTTGGAGAAAAAGGTTGGTCTCCAAGCGAACCTGGTCAAAAAAATAGATATTGGTTTGTAGATAATCAACTTCAACCTGCTTTTCAGGGTATACGAGAATTTATGTATAAATATCATCGTTTAGGATTAGATATTATGTATGAAAAACCAGAAGAAGGTAGAGCCAATATATTAAATGCAATGGAAGCACTTGTAAAAGTTTATCAGGTAAGACCTGCTTCATTCAATATGCAGGTATTAATGAACACCAAACGAGATGAAATTATTAAAATCTTCAAAGAAGCTACTCCAGAAGAAAAACAAAAAGCCATTGAAATACTTACTACTATTGACCCTGCAAATGCTAGTAAATACGATGCCATAAAAGGTTAAATTTTTTCAATTACCCTATGAAAAAAATCGTATTAAAATCATATCCAAAAGAAGCCATTGAAAAATTTACTCAACATGTCTATAATGATACAACTGCATTTAATTGGTTAATCCTTAATAATTACAAAGAATTAATAGCAACTTTAGATGCTATTAGAGATGATAAAAACGCCTTTCAATATCTTATCAAATCAAAACACTATCATCTTGCCGCTTTTGTAAATGCTGTATGGGACGATGATGAAGCGTTTGATTTTTTAATCAAAGTCAATCAACCAGATTGGGCGGCTTGTGCAAGAATTATTGATGGTGATGAAAAAGCAGAAAAAGTTTTATTAAAACTAAATAAAAAACATTTTGTTGACCTTGCTTACTCTATCCAATCTCGTATTAGAGAAGATGGCGATAAATTTACCTCACCAATTCATGTTCTACAATCCGCATTTAATTTCAAAAAAATTTTCAAAGAAAAATAATTTATGCGAGTCATAGATACTATTCCTCACCCTTCAATGTCCATTCAAATATTTATATGGAACAATAAATATATTGTGAAATTTGAAGCAGGTCCAATGGAACAACACTTTAAATTTCACCTTGAAGATGTGCCTTCAATAGAACATCTAAAAAAAATAATCAATAACGATTTTATAGAAAAAGTTAGACAAAGGTTTAATGATATGTATCAACAACTATTAGATTGTAATTTTGGTAGAAACACAGTATGAAAAAAATTTTAATTATCACTTACTATTGGCCTCCATCAGGCGGTTCGGGTGTGCAAAGATGGCTAAAATTTGTAAAATATCTAACGCAAATGAACTATCATTGCATTGTTTATACCCCCGAAAACCCCGAAATGCCTACTATTGACAACTCTCACCTATCAGATATCCCTAAAAAAAATATCACTGTTCTAAAAACTAAAATTATTGAACCATACACACTTTACAAAAAATTTACAGGGAAATCTTCTAACGAAAAAATTACAGTTTCATTTCTCAATGAAAAAAATTCAAAACCTTCTTTGTCAGAAAAAATCAGTAAATGGATTCGTGGTAATATTTTTATACCCGATGCTAAAATGCTTTGGATTAAGCCATCTGTCCGTTATCTTACAAACTATCTAAATTCAAACAAAGTAGATGCCATAATTTCTACAGGCCCACCCCACTCTCTTCATCTTATTGCTTATCATCTCAAAAAAAAATTTCCATACATTCAATGGATTGCCGATTTCCGAGACCCTTGGACAAACATTGACTTTCTTAATGAACTTCATCTTTCTAAATTTGCTCAAAAAAAACATCAATCGCTTGAAAAAAAAGTAATTCAAACAGCAGATAAAATAATTACAGTTAGTTACACGCTTACATCTGAACTACAACAAAAATGCCCTCAACATCCAGAAAAATTTTTTACTATCACAAATGGGTTTGACCCTGATGATTTTTCTGAAATTTCAATACAATCCAACCTACAACAATTTACATTGTGTTATACTGGCCTTTTACCTGCTAACAGAAATCCAAAGTTTCTATGGAAAGCCATTGCAGAACTCTCTCAAGAAAAAAAATTACCGCAAAACTTTAAAATACAATTGATTGGCAAAGCAGATGCAAGCATTTGGGAAAGCATTAAAACAAATAACATTGAACAATACATTGAAAATATTGGTTATTTACCACATTCGCAAACATTGAAAATCTCATCACAAGCAAATGCATTGTTATTGATAATTAACGAAGCCCCCAACAGCAAAGGCATCCTTACAGGAAAATTATTTGAATACCTTGCCCTACAAAAACCCATTTTAACGATTGGTCCAAAAGATGGTGATGCCGCAAAAATTATTTATGAAACTCAATCTGGCATAGTTGCTGAACCGCATGATTTATCTGACATCAAAAATGCTTTATTAACCTTGTTCCAAACTCCCATTTCTCACTTTCAAAATTCTAACTACCTCAAATTTTCAAGAAAACAACTAACTCAAGAACTTATTAAATGTATTGATAGTATTACTCCCTAAAAACAATCTGTTTTTATCATTCAACGTAATTTTAATTCTTCAATTTCACTTTAGGACACTAAAACTTATCTGTTTTAATCATTCAACAAAAAAGTAACTTTATTTAAAAAATTCTACTCATAAAATTTCGTATTTTCGCACAAATTTTAATTCACAAGTATGGCTCAACCTAATGTTTTACAATCAGAAGAAATTTTCAAAAAAATCATTTCTCACTCAAAAGAATATGGCTTTATCTATCCAAGCAGTGAAATTTATGATGGATTAAGTGCTGTATATGATTATGGTGCTTATGGTGCTGAACTTAAAAATAATATCCGCACATACTGGTGGCAAGCAATGACTTATTTACATCAAAATATCGTGGGCATTGATGCCGCTATATTTATGCATCCTACTACTTGGAAAGCAAGTGGCCATATTGATGCATTTAACGACCCATTAATAGACAATAAAGATTCTAAAAAAAGATACAGAGCAGATGTATTAATAGAAGATTACATTGCAAAACTTCAAGACAAAATTCAAAAAGAAGTTGATAAAGCCAAAAAAAGATTTGAAAACTTTGATGAAAATCTTTTCAGATCTACTAATCCAAGAGTAAAAGAAATTCAGGAAAAAATTGACCAAATTGAAAAAAGATTCAAAACTGCACTTGAAAACAATGATCTTAATGAAATCAAACAAATTATTTTAGATTGTGAAATTGTTTGTCCTATTAGTGGAAGCCGCAACTGGACTGATGTTCGTCAATTTAATTTGATGTTCTCTACTCAAATTGGTTCTGTATCTGATGAAGCCAACACTATTTATTTAAGACCTGAAACTGCACAGGGAATTTTTGTGAATTTCTTAAATGTGCAAAAAACTGCACGAATGAAAATACCTTTCGGTATTGCTCAAACTGGTAAAGCATTTCGTAATGAAATTGTAGCCCGTCAATTCATTTTTAGAATGAGAGAATTTGAACAAATGGAAATGCAATTCTTTGTAAAACCAAAAACCGAAATGCAATGGTATGAATATTGGAAAGAAGCACGACTCAAATGGCATCTTGCTCTTGGATTACCTAATGAATATTATCGCTTCAAAGACCATACAAAACTTGCTCACTACGCAAATGCTGCCTGCGATATAGAATTCAAATTTCCTTTTGGCTTCAAAGAATTAGAAGGTATTCACTCTCGCACTGATTTTGATTTATCTAATCACGAAAAATATAGTGGTAAAAAATTACAATACTTTGACCCAGAAGAAAATACAAGTTATGTGCCTTATGTTGTAGAAACATCAGTTGGTTTAGACCGATTATTTTTAGCCATCATTTCAGCAGGATATAAAGAAGAAAAAGTAGAAGATGAAACCCGCACTGTATTGAGCATTCCACCTGCACTTGCACCTGTAAAAGCCGCTGTGTTCCCATTGGTTAAAAAAGACGGTATGCCTGAAATTGCTCAAAAACTTTGGGAAGAACTCAAATATCTTGGAAAAATCATTTACGAAGACAAAGATACTATTGGCAGAAGATACAGAAGACAAGATGCTATTGGAACACCATATTGCATAACTATTGATAATCAAACATTGCAAGATGAAACTGTTACTATAAGAGAAAGAGATAGTATGCAACAAGAAAGAGTGCTACTTAATCGTGTTTATACATACATTGACGAGAAAACCAACATCAGAACATTACTCCGAAAATTGTAATATGGCATTAAAGGTTGTTTTTATGGGCACACCTCAATTTGCTGTGCCTACCCTTGAAAAAATTATTCAACATCACAATGTATTGGCTGTTGTTACAACGCCCGATAAACCTGCAGGCAGAGGATTAAAAATTACTTCAAGTGCTGTTAAACAATTTGCTGTATCTCATCAACTTCCTGTATTACAACCAGAAAAATTATCCGATAAAAACTTTTTAAATCAATTACAATCTTTCAATGCTGATGTTTTTGTAGTAGTAGCATTTAGAATGTTACCAGAATCTGTTTGGAATATGCCGCCATTAGGGACATTCAATCTTCACGCTTCACTTTTGCCAAAATACAGAGGTGCAGCACCTATTAATTTTGCAATTATCAATGGTGAAAAAGAAACAGGTGTTACTACTTTCAAAATACAGAAAGACATTGACACAGGAAATATCGCATTGCAAAAGAAAATCACAATAGATGAAAAAGACACAGCAGGAACACTTCACGATAAATTAATGATAATAGGTGCAGATGTAATGTTATATACATTGAATTTATTAGAAAAAAATCAATTAGAATTAAAGCCACAAAATGATAGTGAAGCATCTTATGCTCCAAAGATTACAAAAGAGTTCTGCAAAATCAACTGGAATAATATTGCAGAAAACATTTACAATTTTATTCGAGGATTATCTCCATATCCTGCAGCACACACATACTTTGAAATAAACCAAAAAAAACTTTATTGCAAAATATTATGGGCTGAAAAAATATCTGATACACATTCATATTCAATAGGTAGTATATTAACTGACGATAAAAATTATATTAAAGTGGCTGTAAAGGACGGTTTTATTGATATTCAAACTATCCAGCCCGAAGGCAAAAAATCAATGTCTGTTCAAGAATTTTTAAGAGGAAATAAAATTACATCAAAAGAATGTATAACTTATTAAGAAATATCTTATTCATCCTTGATGCTGAAAGGGCTCACAATTTGGGCTTATCTGCATTGAGTTGTTTGTATAAAATTTTACCTAAAAAAGTTTTTAAATTCATTTTTAATGTCCCCAATTATCCTGAAACAAAAATCAATCCTTCAAATTTATTTGAAAATATAAAAGTTGGTTTAGCCGCAGGATTAGATAAAAATGCTAAACATTACAAAGCCCTTGCAGCACTTGGATTTCAATTTATTGAAATAGGAACAGTTACACCACGACCACAATCTGGAAACCCAAAACCTCGCTTGTTCAGATTAATTAAAGATGAAGCAATTATAAACAGAATGGGCTTTAATAATGATGGTGTTTTGGCTATAAAAAAGAGATTATTAAATAAACCAAAGAATATTATTATTGGTGCAAACATCGGAAAAAATAAAGATACTCCAAACGAAAAAGCAGTTGAAGATTATATTAAATGTTTTAATGAATTATATGATGTTGCAGATTATTTTGTTGTCAATGTAAGTTCTCCTAATACACCTAATTTACGCAATTTACAAGAAAAAGAACCGCTTATTAAAATTTTATCTGCATTAAAAGAAGAAGAAAAAAAATTTGTAACAAAACATAATACTCCAAAACCTATACTATTAAAAATTGCTCCTGACCTCACAGATGAACAATTAAATGATATTGTAGATGTGATTAAACAAACAAATATTACTGGCATTATAGCAACCAACACTACTATCACTCGCGATAATTTAATACACGAGAAAAATATTGATAAATATGGAAATGGCGGATTAAGCGGAAAACCATTGTTTGAAAAAAGTTTGGCTGTTGTAAGTAAATTATCAAAACTCATTCCATCAGATAAAATAATCATTGCAGTAGGCGGCATTGACTCTGCTGAAAAAGCCCAACAGATGATTAACGCTGGTGCAAACGCTATTGAAATTTACACATCATTCATTTACAAAGGCCCTGCTATCATTACAGAAATCAGAAAAAAATTAAATGTATGAACACTATTCACATTACAGAA
The DNA here is from genome assembly GCA_035405785.1 of Bacteroidia bacterium. Lineage (GTDB taxonomy): Bacteria > Bacteroidota > Bacteroidia > B-17B0 > Aurantibacillaceae > BPGX01. The sequence goes on along the minus strand of DAONJS010000007.1, from coordinate 123,480 downwards.
TGTCCAAGAGATGCAATGCAAGGCATCAAAACTTTTATCCCTACTGAATTAAAACAAGAATATCTCCAAACATTGATGGATGTTGGATTTGATTATTTGGATTACGGAAGTTTTGTATCTCCAAAAGCAATTCCACAAATGCAAGACACACCACAAATTACACCAAATTTAATAAGTAATACATCTACAAAACTCCTTGCTATTGTGGCAAATTACAGAGGTGCAGAAGATGCCTGCAAATTTGAAAATGTATCTTATTTAGGATTCCCACTTTCTGTATCTGAAACATTTCAACAAAGAAATACAAATGCAAGCATTTCAGAAGCATTTGAAAGAATTAATGAAATTCAAAACCTTTGTCAAAAGCACAACAAAAAATTGAGAGTGTATCTTTCTATGGCATTTGGAAATCCATATAATGAAGAATGGAACGCAGAGAAAGTAATTGCAATGGCAAAAAAATTATACGATATGTCCATTGAAGACATTGCTCTTGCCGATACTATTGGTTGCTCTACTGTTGAAAATATAAAATATCTATTTACACATTTAATCAATGAACTACCACAAATTAAATGGATTGCACATTTACATTCAACACCTACAACGGCTTATGAAAAAATACAAGCGGCTTATGAAAGTGGTTGCAGATACTTTGATAGTGCGTTATTAGGAATGGGCGGCTGTCCTATGGCAAAAGATGAACTAACAGGAAATATCTCTACTGAAACAATTATTACATTTGCAGAAAAAAATAACATTACACTTAATATTGATAAAAATAAACTGAAAAAAGCACAAGATTTAGCCACACAAATTTTTAATCAATATCATTAAAATGGAAAAAATTTTAGAATCATATTTTGACAGATTATTTCCCATTTGCAGGAGTATTACAGGAAATGGCGTAAGAGAAACTTTGTCAATTATCTCTGAAGTTGTGCCTTTGAAAATTTATGAAATTCCAAGTGGCACTGAAATTTTTGATTGGAATATTCCCAAAGAATGGAATATAAATGATGCATACATTATCACACCAGATGGAAGAAAAATCTGTGATTTTAAAAAACACAATTTACACATTGTAAATTACTCTACTCCAATTCACAAAAAAATCTCATTTGAAGAATTATCAAAACATTTACACACTTTACCCAACAAGCCAAATGCTATTCCTTATGTTACTTCATATTACAAAGAAAATTGGGGCTTTTGTATAACTTATGATGAATATAAAACATTACCTCAAAGTGGCGAATATGAAGTATTTATAGATAGTCGTTTAGAAAATGGACACCTTACTTACGCAGATGTTATTTTAGAAGGTGAGCGAAATGATGAAATACTTTTTTCAACTTATGTATGCCATCCAAGTATGGCAAATAATGAACTTTCTGGACCACTTGTTGCAATGTTTTTGTATCAAAAAATTGCATCACTAAAAAATAGAAAATATACTTATCGTTTTGTATTTATCCCCGAAACAATTGGTGCTCTTACTTACTTGAAATTGAATGGTGAACATTTGAAAAAGCATTGTAAGGCAGGATATGTTATCACATGCATTGGTGATAGAGGCATTTTTCATTACAAACAAAGCAAATATGGCAATACATTAGCAGACAAAGTGGCCATTCATACACTCAAACATTCAAAGAAGCCATTCAGAGTATTACCTTTCTATCCAGGAGGAAGCGATGAAAGACAATATTGTTCGCCAGCATTTAATTTACCTGTAGGATCGTTAATGAGAACACCTTATGGACAATTTCCTGAATATCACACATCATTAGATAACAAAGAATTTATATCATTTAAAGCATTATCTGAAAGTGTTGAAATGTATTTTAATATCGTTTTAAATTTAGAACTGAATGATACTTATATTAATCAAATACCTTACGGCGAGCCACAGTTAGGCAAAAGAGGATTATACACTGAAAATTTCTCCCGTGATGAAATAATGAAAATGATGTATGTTTTACAATATAGCGATGGTACAAACGATTTAATTGATATAGCAGAAAGAATTAAAATGAATGTGAGTAACTTAAAAGTGGTAGTAGATTTATTAAAGGAAAATAATTTAATTCAATAATGTCAGTAACAAAAATATCAGAGAAGTTCACAGATAAAAAAAATAAATTTAACACTTTAATTGGTAATCCAACATTATTTAATTGTAATGATTTTAATATCATTAAATTATTTCAATATGCTATTTTTAGAGAACATGGTTTTAATGCAAGACCATTCTGGAAACTACCTAATTTTTTGATTAATTTTATTTTTTTCATTAAAAGATTAAAACTTAAAAGAAATTACAAATTTGATAGAAAAATATTGGCAAAAAAAGATGCTTCTATTTTTATAGGTGATACAGATAGATACACAAACCCTTATAATGTAAAGTTTTTATCTAAACACGTCACATTAGTAAGTCCTGATATTATTGGAAAAATAAATGTTCTTGATACTATAAAATCAAAATACTATGAAAACATCAAAAATTATCTGAAAAGTAATAATAAATCATTTGTTACATTTAATACTACACAACTTTTTTCACCTTTAGATTATGATTTAAATTTAAAAGATATTTATCCATTTTTATCAATACTTCCTCTAAATGAAGATGATAAAAAATTTTTATTTCACATAAGAAAAACATACAAAAAAATTATTTCCGAAATTTCTTTAAGCAAAGAAAAGAAAAAGATATTAGAAGAAATTATTCAAATTTTTTGGCAAGAATATAGAACATATAGATACATCTTAGATTTTTACTCTAACTTAAAGTTAGCATTTGTAATTCCACACTATCAAAAAGAAGGTCTCATCTACGCCCTCAAAAAAAGAGGAATAAAAGTAATAGAACTTCAACACGGACTAATTGCTGAAGAAGATATGTTTTATGTTTATAATAAAAATATAATACCTGTAAAAGAAAAAGCTCTTTTTGCTGATGAAATATGGACTTACGGTCAATACTGGAAATCGGTATTATTAAAAGGCAATGAGTACTCCGAAGAACAAATAAAAGTTTTTGGATACTATCTCTATTATCCAAAAGAATTTTCAAAAGAATTCCAAAACTTTCAAGCTCAACTTTCTCAAAATTATTCTTACATTATCTTTGCTACTGCACAAAAAAATTTAGAACATCATCTTGCTGAATACATCAATTTTTTAGCTAAAGATATGAAACAAAAAAATCAATCTGCCGCTATCGTAATTAAGCCACATCCAAGTGCTACACAAGATATTTCTAATTTTATTGACAAAAGTTTTTCAAACATTTATATTGTTAACTATCCATTAGAATGGCTTTTTCAAATTTCTAATGCTCATTTCTCAATTTATTCTACAACACTTTTTGATGCATTAATGTTTAATATCAAACACAATTTTGCTCTAAATCATCCACTATTTTCGGATTATGTAGAAGGTATTACTCAAAAAGGGGTTGCAAAAAAATTAGAACTCAATGAAAATATTCTTGATAAAATAAATAACACTACTTCTAAAGATGATAATCATAATTTAGACCCATCTTATTTTTATGCTCCTGTTAATTACGAATTATTAAAAAATGAAATAAATTCACTTTAATAACCTCATTCCACTATCACTCCATCTACTATATGTATTGTCCTATCGGCCATTTGAGCCAGATGTTCATTGTGAGTAACTATTACAAATGTTTGACCAAATTCTTTTCTTAATTCAAAAAATAATTGATGCAATGCTTCTGCATTATGACTATCTAAATTGCCCGTTGGCTCATCAGCAAATATAACTTTTGGTTGATTAATCAATGCTCTCGCCACAGCTACTCTTTGCTGTTCTCCTCCCGATAACTCCGTTGGTTTATGATTTATTCTATGTGATAATCCCACTCTATCTAATAATTCTTTTGCTCTTTGCTCTGCAATGGACTTACTTTCTCCCTTTATCAATGCTGGGATATAAACATTTTCAAGTGCTGTAAATTCGGGCAACAAATGATGAAATTGAAAAACAAATCCAATATTTTTATTTCTGAATGCCGCTAATTTTTTCTCATTCATTTTCAATATATCTTCTCTGTCTATAAAAACTTTTCCTTCTGAAGGTTTATCTAATGTCCCAAGAATACTTAACAATGTAGATTTTCCCGCTCCTGAAGGTCCTACTAAACTCACTACTTCTGATAGATTAATTTGTAAAGAAATTCCTTTCAATATTTCAGTATTACCTATTTTCTTTTTTATATTTTCTGCAATAATCATAAAACAAAATAACTATAAATTGTGATGGTAAATATACAAAACACATCTAACCAAAAACCTGTTTTCAACATAAATGGTAAAGGAATATAACCACTTCCATAAGCGATAGTGTTTGGGGCTGTGGCTACTGGCAACATAAATCCCACTGATGATGCAAGCACACAAGATAATACTATTCCAAAAGATATATCATTTGCAAATTGTAATGCAATTATTGAAATAACTGGTAATGCTAACTGTACCGAAGCAATATTAGATGCAAATTCACTCACTATTACTACAACAATACAAATTATCAATATAATAATAAACGGATGAATATCACTCACAGATTTTAATGGTTCTATCAAATAGCCCATCAATCCTGATTTTTCAAAACCATACGCTAAAGCAAAACCACCTCCAAACAATAATAATATATCATATTTCAATTGCTTTACATCTTGCCACTCTAAAATACTTTGACCTTTATTTTTTTTACTTGGAATTATAAATAACAAAACAGCAGATGTTATTGCAACTACTGAATCATCAATATAATCAGAATGATTTAATAAATACTTCCATCCTTTGATATTTCCAAAACTAATATCTCTTGTTAGCCACAATATCACTGTAAAAATAAAAACACTTCCTACTACTTTTTCCTCGTAAGTCAGTTTAAATTCTCTATGAATTTCCATTGATTTAAAATCAATTTGACGAGTAGAAATTTTATTGAGAATTAAAATTTTCAAAATCCAAAAACACCCAAAAAGAATAATTAAACTTAAAGGAAAAAAAAACAAAATCCATTTCCAGAAACTAATATAAAAAGAATTATTTAGTAAGTATGGATATACTTTAAAGAAATACATATTTGGTGGCGTGCCTACAGGCGTTGCCATACCTCCTATACTTGCGGCATAAGCCATTCCAAGCATCAATGCACTTGCTAAAAGATGATGTTCTTTTTTATGTAAAATATGCTCTGTCTCTTTTATTAAAGCCATTATTACACCAAACATCATTAATGCAGTGGCAGTATTACTAATCCAGTTGCTTAATAAAAAAGTTGCAATCATTACACCTGCTAATAATCCATTGGTTGATTTACCTGTTACTTTTAAAATACTTCTGGCAATCCGTTTATGCAAATCCCATTTTTCAATAGCAATTGAAATTAAAAATCCACCTAAAAACAAAAATATGATGCTATCACCATATTGCTTTGAAACTTCTTTAATACTAGCAATATCACATAATGGAACAAGTATGAGTGGTAAAAGCGATGTTACAGCCAAATGCACACATTCAGAAAACCACCATATAGCCATCCATAAAACAATTCCTGCCATTCCATTTAATTGAATACTTTCACCAAGTGGACGCATCCAGCAAAATATAATAAAAATGACAGGAGCAATAATTATCCAGAAATATTTACGCATTGTTATTTCAAATAATATTGGCAAATTCAAAGCACAAATGTAGAAAAATAAAAACATTCATTTTACTTAACAAATTCTTTTTGTTCAAAACAAAATTTTTATGCTAATTTGGGGCTAAAATTTTTTATTCTATGAATACATCATCTAATTCAGGTCATCCTAAAGGTTTATATTTATTATTCTTTACAGAAATGTGGGAAAGATTCAGTTATTACGGAATGCGTGCAATACTTATGCTTTATATGACAAAAGCATTATTGTATGATAAAAATTTTGCATCAGGTATTTACGGAAATTACACGGGATTGGTTTATCTGACGCCATTGATTGGTGGTTATATTTCTGACAGATATTGGGGTAATCGCCGTTCAATCATAGTTGGTGGTTTTGTAATGGCAATTGGTCAATTTCTGCTTTTTTTAAGTGCTTCATTAAGAGAAGTTAATTGGCAAACAGCAGGTGTATTATTCTTTTTAGGTTTATTGGCACTGGTTATTGGAAATGGTTTTTTCAAACCAAATATCTCAACAATGGTAAATAGTTTATATCCTCCAAATGATAAAAGAATTGATGCAGCTTTTTCTATTTTTTATATGGGCATTAATTTAGGAGCGTTCTTTTCACCATTAGTTTGTGGTACATTAGCAGAAAAATTTGATTACAAATGGGGATTTTTAGCAGCTTGTATTGGAATGCTTATCGGTTTAGTTTTATTCATTCTATTTAAAGATAAATATATTGTAACATCAACAGGCGAACCTATTGGTGGCAAACCATCACATAAAACAGACGAAATCATTGACAAAAATCCAAACGCACCTAAAGAATTTGATATAAGAAGAGTTTTACTTTGGGTAATCATATATGTTGCTATGTTATTTTTATTTTACTTCATTGTTCCATTTACAAGAAATAATTTTGTAAGTACTATAATTTTTGGAACATCAATTCCTGCCGCAGGTTTCATCATTACAGACCCTACACTTACAAAAGTAGAAAAATCAAGAATTACTGTAATATACATCATTGCATTTTTCGTTATTTTCTTCTGGGCAGCATTTGAACAAGCAGGTGCTTCATTGACTTTATTTGCAGACCGCCAAACTGATAGAGTAATTTTTGGATGGGAAATGCCTGCCAGTTATTTTCAATCCATTAATCCATTAGCCATTATTATTTTTGCACCATTATTTGCAGTACTATGGACAAAGTTAGGACAAAGAAATTTAGAACCACCTTCTCCGCTTAAACAAGCCATTGGTTTGTTCTTATTAAGTATGGGATATCTTGTCATTGCTTTTGGTGTAAAAGGTGTAACTGCAGACCAAAAAGTAAGTATGTTCTGGTTGTTCTCAATGTATATTTTACATACATTAGGTGAGTTGTGTTTATCACCTATTGGTTTATCAATGGTTGCCAAATTAGCACCAGCTCGTTTAGCATCACTTTTGATGGGTATTTGGTTTATGAGTACTGCTATGGCTAACGACTTTGCAGGTATGTTAAGTAAATTATATCCAGTTCAAAATCCTGAAACAGGTATTGTAGAATCTACTCATTTTCTTGGATTTGAAATTTCAAGTGCCTATCAATTTTTTATGGTATTTGTTGTAATGTCAGGCATTGCTTCTATCCTTTTATTCATTCTTAATAAGAAATTGGTAACAATGATGGAAGCAAAGGAAAGTGAAGAATGATTAGTGAAAAGTGAAAAGTGAATAGTAAATAGTTTTGAGTTTTTAGTGTTTAGTTTTTAATTGTATTGAATTAGTAACTCAAAATTAAAAACTCATAACTCAAAACTCATTTAACTTTGCGTCTCTGCGCCTTCGCGGTAAAATAAAATAGTAAAAAATTTCAATTTTAATTCACTTCATTTTTTTGAAATCAATTTTAATTGATATTTTTTAAGATTTTTTCAATATTAGGTATTACAACAATAAATTTATTTTTCCCTATCTTGCGAGCAAAAAACAAATGAAATCTTTTATATCAAAATTATTAAATAATTGGAAACCTATTGCACTTTTTGCAGGAATAATTCTTATTTTAACTTCTGCTAAATTAGTTTTTAATAAATATCAAATCATAAGTCAACTTCTTTATGATAGCGTTAAACAAAATCATTACGAACCACCAAAAATTGATGATACATACTCTGAAAAGGTTTTCAATTTGTATCTTAAAAGATTAGATTACGGAAAAAAATTTTTACTGAAAAGTGATATTGAACAATTAAGTATCTACAAACATTCATTAGACGAAGAATGGATAGAACATAAAACTACTTTTTTTGATGTTACTTTAAAATTAATTCAACAAAGAATTGAACATGCCGAACAATGGTATAAAGAAATTTTATCAAAACCATTTGATTACAATGTAGAAGAGTTTTATGAGGCGGATCCTGAAAAAGCAATATATGCCGAAAATATTAATGAACTAAAAAACGAATGGAGAAAAATGCTTAAATATCAGGTATTGTTAAAAATTGACGAATTGCAAGAAGAAGAAAGAAAAAAATTAGAAAAAGATTCAACACATCAATTTAAATTAAGTTCTTTTGATTCATTAGAATACAAAGCCCGTCAAAAAGTTTTGAAATCAAATAATGATTGGTTTAAAAGATTGAAAAAAATTTCCTACAAAGACAGAATGGCTTCTTATCTCAACACCTTCATTAATGTTTATGACCCACATACTGAATACTTTCCACCAAAAGAAAAGAAAAAGTTTGATCAATCAATGAGTGGTCAGTTTGAAGGTATTGGTGCTCGCTTGCAACAAAAAGATGGTGTCCTTAAAGTAGTAGAAATTATTGTAGGTAGCCCAAGTTACAAGCAAGGTGAATTAAAAGCAGGAGATATTATTCTTAAAGTAGCACAAGGCGATGGTGAGCCAGTTGATGTTACAGATATGGAAATTGATGATGCTATTGAACTTATTAAAGGCCCAAAAGGAACAGAAGTAAGATTAACTGTGCAAAAACCAGATGGTTCAATAAAAGTCATTCCTATAATTCGTGATGTAATTGAAATGGAAGAAACTTATGCCAAATCTTTTATTATTGAACTTGAAAAAGAAAAATATGGTTATATTTATTTGCCTTCATTTTACACTGATTTCACCCATACTGGAGCACATCATTGCAGCAGAGATGTAAGAAACGAAATTGAAAAATTAAAAAAATACAACATCAAAGGTTTAATTCTTGATTTGCGTGATAATGGTGGTGGATCATTACAAGAAGCAGTAGATTTAGCAGGATTGTTTATTCCAGAAGGGCCTATTGTACAGGTGCGTGGCAAAATGAATTATGTCAATGTATTCAAAGATAAAAATCCTGATATCGCTTGGGATGGCCCAATGAGTGTGATTATCAATTACAGCAGTGCAAGTGCATCAGAAATTGTATCTGCGGCTCTGCAGGATTACAAAAGAGCCATTATTGTTGGAACAAACTCTTATGGAAAAGGAACTGTACAATCTTTTGTAGATTTGGATTATTATGTATTACCTTCTTATGACAGCATTAAACCAACAGGTTCTGTAAAAATTACAATGCAAAAATTTTATCGCATCAATGGTGATGCCACTCAACTCAAAGGAGTAGAACCTGATATTAAACTTCCAAATGTTTATCAATACATTGATGATATTGGAGAAAAAGATTTAGATTATCCTATGCCGTTTGATAAAATTTCACCTGCAAATTATATTCCATACAACAAAATCAATTATGACAAAATAAAAAAATTAGCATCAGCAAGTATTAAAAACAATGACGCATTTAAACTAATTGAAAAACAAGCCAGTGAATACAGAAAAAGAAAATTAAACACAAAAGTCAATTTGCAAAAAGATAAGTTTTTTGAATATCAGGCAATGATTAGAAAAACTAATAAAGAATTTGATGAAAATAAAAAGAAATTTGAAAATATGAATGTAATTATTCCTGAAGAAAATAAAGTAAAATTTGATATAGACACTGCAAAAGCAGGCAGAGAAACTAGATGGGCAAAAAATATTGAAAAAGATGCTTACCTTTACGAAACGACAAAGATTTTAAAATGGATGAAGTAAAATTTAGATCTAAAATTTAATAAACCGCAATGATGCAAAGATTTTTTAATTTTCAATTTTCAATGCTCAATACTCAATGTTCAATTTTCAATTCTTATTTAAACCACTAATTTTCATGAATTTTTTTATGCACTTTTCCTAAAAGCATTCCAATTTATAATTTTCATTACTTGAGCATTGAATATTGAGTATTGAGCATTGAAAATTTTTATATTATCTTTCACTTCCTTTTCGCCTCTGTGTCTTCGCGGTAAAAATTTAAATAGTGATTGAATAATAACATCAAAATTAATACAAAATGTAAATATGAAAAAATTTGTTGTAGTAACAGGCGGATCGGGCTACATAGGCAGCCATACAATTGTAGAAATTTTTGAAAAAACAAATTACGAAGTCATTTCAATTGATAACTTTTCAAATTCATACGAAGAGGCTTATGATAATATATTTAAAATAACTAATAAAAAAGTCATCTCTATCCAATGTGATATTTGTAATCAAAAAGAATTGTTTGAAAAACTTTTACCTTATGCCAATAACATTCACGCTATTATACACTTTGCCGCATTTAAGTCCGTTCCTGAAAGTGTAAATTATCCATTCAAATATTACCATAATAATATACAATCTTTACTCAATATATCAGAATTTGCAATCATTCACAAAATCTCAAATTTCATTTTTTCATCATCCTGTTCTGTATATGGCGATATAAAAGTTTCCCCTGTTACTGAAAATACACCTTTACCATTGCCAAATTCACCTTATGCTCATACCAAACAAATAGGCGAACAAATTTTACAACAACTTGTATACATTTCAAAATTACCATTAAAGATTTTATCATTACGATACTTTAATCCTGTTGGTGCTCATTCATCAGGATTAATTGGAGAGTTACCAAAATACAATCTCACTGGTTTAGTGCCAAATTTAATTCGCTCAGTATTAGGTAAAATTCCTGCCCTTGAAATATATGGCAATGATTATTCTACCAAAGATGGTACGCCCATTCGTGATTATGTGCATGTATCTGATATTGCAAGAGCCCATGTTTTAGCCATGATGAAAATGGATAGCATTACTGAAAAAAATTACTACGATGTTATCAATTTAGGAACAGGTAAAGGGAATACAGTATTAGATGTGATACAAACATTTGAAAAAGTAACATCAGAAAAAGTAAATTACAAATTTGCACCAAGAAGAGAAGGTGATGTAGAAGCAATTTATGCCAATAATGATAAAGCATTGAAAGAATTAAACTGGAAACCCGAATATTCCCTTGAAGATATGCTGTATTCTGCATGGCAATGGGGAAAAAATAGATATTGATAATGAAAAAACATTTTCCAACTTCTCAAAAATTTCCAAAACTCACTATTGTAGGTGTAATGTCTGGTTCATCATTAGATGGATTAGATATTGCTGTATGTAAATTTTATTATCAAAAAAATCAAATTCATTTTAAAGTTCTATCTGCTACTACTGTTCAATATCCTGCTTCCATACTTAATATATTGGAAAATATCAGAAAAACTTCATCACTACAATTTTTTGAACAGGATGTTATTTACGGAAAATTTATAGGGAAAAAAATATCCGATTTTTTGAAAAAAAATAAATTATCCGCTGATGCTGTATCTGTTCATGGGCATACTGTTTTTCATTATCCAGAAAAAGGTTTTTCTATTCAATTAGGCAATGCTTCACAAATCGCAGCAGCATGCCAGTTGCCCGTTATTCATAACTTCCGTAATTTAGATATAGCAATGGGTGGACAGGGTGCTCCACTTGTTCCTATTGGCGACAAACTTTTGTTTCAAAATTTTGATGCTTGTGTGAATATAGGCGGTATTGCTAATGTTTTTATCCAAAAAACAAACATTGCATTTGATATTTGCATTGCAAATATGGCCTTGAATTATTTTGCTCAACAACAAAATAAAAAGTTTGATAAAAATGGATCACTTGCCCGAAAAGGTAAAATACATCAACCATTATTAGATAAATTAAATTCATTACCATTCATACTTCAAAATCCGCCAAAATCATTAAACAGAGAATATTTTGAAAAAAAATATCTGCATCTCATTTCTAAATATCAATTAACTACAAACGATATTCTTGCAACACTTGTAGAACATATTGCACAACAAATTTCAAAATCCATTAATCATCATTTTGTAAAAAATGTTTTGATTACAGGCGGTGGAGCATTTAATCAATATCTCATTGAAAGAATAAAATTTTATTCTAAAAATAAAAAGATACACATTCCTGTTAACACAACTATCAAATATAAAGAAGCCATCATCTTTGCACTTTTAGGATATTTAAGGATATTAAACATACCAAACTCTCTTCATCAGGCAACTGGTGCAATCAAAGATTTAATAAGTGGAGAAGTTGTTGATATTGAATAAAATCATTTTGTATATTTGCCATCAAAAATTTACAATGAATAAAAACATCTTTACATTAGTAATTTTAATATTAATTTATTCATGTAACTCTGTAAATAAGTATATTAAACAAGCAGAGCGATACACCGCTGCCACAAAAATTGATAAAGCAATAGCATCTTACAAAAAAGCATTAGAAATTGATAAAGATAACTATAAAGCGAATGCCGCTCTTGGTGCGATGTTATGTAATTATATGAATTTGTATGAAGATGCTTTGCCATATCTTGAAAATGCTTATAATCATAGCCCAAAAGATACATCTGCCGATGTAATTTATGCCCTTGCAAAATCTTATCAGTTTGTTGGTGAGTTTGAAAAAGCCCTTCAATTATTAAATAAATTAGATGATGCAGTTGCAACAGAAGACGACGATAAAGAGTTTCAAAAAGATATTATCAAAAGAAAGCAAGATTGTAAATATGCATTAGAACATAAAAACGAAATCAATCCTGATATTAAAGTAGTTAATTTAGGAAAAAATTTAAATACCTCTGCACCTGAATATGTGCCTGCATTAGTTGATGAACAACTATATTTTACATCCAAAAGAAAAGATAGTGAAAAAGAAAAATTTAATGAATGGGATGGAAAATATTTTGAAGCAATGTATACTGCAAAACTAAAAAATGGAAGCCCTGAAAAAGTTGATTATTTATACATTCCGGCTATGGAGAAGAAAATTAAAGCTAATAAAAATCGCTCTGTTATTTCTGTATCAGGAAATAAAAAATATCTTTTCATTTTTGAAGACAATAAAATTACTCAAGTTGCACTTGACTCTATTAACAATACCAAAAACAAACCACTATCTAAAACTATTAATTTAAGTTATTATCAAAATCACGCATTTTTAACTAAAGATGGTCAAAAATTATATTTTACAAGTGAATCAGAAAATGGAATTGGTGGATTGGATATTTATGTATCTCGTAAAAATCCTGATGGAAGTTGGAGTGCCCCTGAAAACCTTGGTAGTCCTATCAATACAGAATATGATGAAGAAGCTCCATTTTTATCTGATGATGAAAAAACATTATACTTTGCTTCAACTGGACATCCGGGTTTTGGAAATTATGATGTTTTCAAAAGTCAATGGGATGGTACTCGTTGGTCTGAACCCGTTAATTTAGGAAAACCCATTAACTCTTATGGCCACGATATTTTTTACATTGAAGATGCCAATCAAATGAATGTATATTTTTCATCTTACAGAAAAGGCGGATATGGCGATATGGATATTTACAAAATTCTTTACTTGGACAAATACAGAAATATTCAACCTTCTGAACAAAACATGTTTGCCATTCAAGTCAATAAAAAGAATGATACTAATTTCATGCTTAATGTTCCTGATTATCCCTCTGTTAGTTTATATTATCCTGAATGGCAATATGCTTCAAACAAAGAAAATTCAAAAAGCATTGAATTAAAAGTGCCTTTCAATCAATCTGTAACTGTTACATTCACAGCCCTTGTATTATGTGATTCTTGTTTAAATCCACAAAAAATTTTATTAACCAAAACTATCACAAACATTCCTGCCGCTATTGCTTCTAATCAAAACACATCAGAAGAGTTGGATATTACAAAATTACCAAAAGGTTTAGTAAGTTATGATATGCTTGCAAAATTGGGCTATGATACTACTTCTGTTTATTTTGATTTTTATAAACACGATATTAAAGATGAATATATTTCAAAACTTGAAAAAAATGCTGAGATATTGAAAAAATATAATCTTGCTGTAAAAATATACGGATATGCAGATATGTATGGTTCAGATGAATTGAATAAACAATTATCTTTCAATCGTGCTAAAAAAGTAGCTGATTTTTATACAAATAAAAAAGTGAAGATATTAGAAGTAATAGCCAAAGGAGCTGAAAGATATTGCTTTGAAAAAGATTTAGATAAATGTCCTGATGGCATCCACGCCAAGCATAGAAGAGCAAGAATTGAAGTATATAAGTTGAAATAATTTGTTTTGTTATTGAATGGATTTCAAAAATAAAAAAGATATTGTTTTTTTAGTATTAGCAGGTTTCTTTGTTTCTAATGCTATAGTTGCTGAAATAATTGGTGGAAAACTGGTGAATTTTTTTGGTTTATTTACACAAAGCATTGGTATCATTTTATGGCCAGTTGTTTTTTTATTAACTGATTTAATCAATGAACATTTTGGAAAAGATGGTGTAAGAAAATTGACTTTCATTACAGTTGGGTTAATCATTTACATTTATATAATTCTCACAATTGCAATGAAAATTCCTGCTGTTAATTTCTCGCCTGTTAATGATGCTGTATTCAATACAGTTTTTGGACAATCGCAATGGATAATCATTGGAAGCATCACTGCATTCATTATTTCACAATTAGTAGATGTTTATACTTTTTGGCTTATTCGCAAAGCAACTGGTAAGTATCTAATATGGTTAAGAGCCACTGGCAGCACTATCATCAGTCAGTTAGTAGATACTTTTGTAGTGCAGTTTATTGCTTTTGTAATTCCCGGTTATTGGTCACTTTCAGATTTTATTGAAAATGCTACTTATGGTTATGTATTCAAATTGATAGTGGCTGTTGCTTTAATACCGCTTATTTATTTAGGACATTTTTTAATTGAAAAATGGGTGCCATCAGATGAATGAGTTTTACTTAAAAGTGTATGAAATAGTTCGTAAAATACCCAAAGGGAGAGTTACCACTTATGGTGCTATTGCCAAATGTTTAGGGGCATCAAAATCTGCCCGATTAGTCGGTTATGCAATGAATTTATCACATCAATATGATGCTACTATTCCTGCTCACAGAGTAGTTAATAGAAACGGCTTACTTACAGGAAAACATCATTTTGCTACACCCACAATAATGCAGGAATTATTAGAATCAGAAGGTATTAAAGTCGTTAATAATCAAGTACAAAATTTTGAAAAAGTATTTTGGACCCCTTGTGAATAAACCTAATTTCCAATTCTATTTGGATTTTTCTTTCTAAACAATTTTTGAAAATGATAATAAATTCCATCAGAAGGTGCAGGTGCAGGAGATAATGCTAATTGCTGATGTGTGTCTATTAAAAAAAACAATGGTGTTGCTTTGACATTATATTTTACTTTTGCAGATAAATCATTGAGTGGCTGATAATTCCAGAGTATTAAAAATTTGTATTGTGGGTTTTGCTTTACAAAATTCTGAAATTCTTTAAAATCATCATCTACACACACTGCTATAAATGCTACTTTATCATTAAATTTATTGTGTAAAAAAATCATTTCTTTAAGTTCTTTCAAACTGTTAGGACTTTTCAAAGAAAAGAAATTAAGATAAATGAATTTTTTTTGAATTGAATATAAATTAAAAACTGTACTATCTTTTGTAAGTGCAGTAAAATCTGGTGCAGGCATACCTTGTTTGAGTTGATTAAGTTCCTGAATAATGTTTTGTAAAATTTTTTTGTGTTGTTCAATTTTTGTGTTAGTAAGCAATTGTTCTAATAAAATCTGCACAGCATAAGGATTAAATTTTTCATTAAAATAAAAGTGATATAGATTTTGAATAAGCACTAATTCCTTTAATGTATCATTAGATGAAAGTAAATTATCATCTTTTACATAATCCATCAATTGCTTAATGTTTGTGCTTTTATTGACAACATAATAAATAGTTTGTTTGGTTTGTTTGGTTATATCTGCAATTAAGTAATCTTTGAAAAAAGAATTAAAAAATTCCATATACTCGTAATTATTCACCTGAACGGGCTTTTTAATTAAAAATATATTAGCAAGTGTATTTTTATTTCTTGTAGCATTGGCATTCAAATTGGCAATGTTGTAATCAATGTAATTACTAAAATATGGATGATTATTTTTTTGGAAAGTATTTTTTGCATCTACTAAAATACTATCTAATTTTTTAAACAAATTAGTTCTGTTGATAAATTTTGTTGTTGCTTCTTCAAGATAACGATTGTATAATTTATTAAAATCAAAAATTAATGAATTCAGTTCAGTGGTATCATAAGTCAGAATAGAAATGTTTGCGTTTAGTTCAATATCATTTGTATTTACTTTGATAGAATCAGGAGGATAAACTTTAATAATATACTCACGAATTCCCTGTTGCGGTGGTTCAACATATAATTTTGCAACTGCATTAGATAACTTAATAATAACAGGTTGTATTTTATCTGAATATAATTTCAATGTAAATCTTCCTTTTGAATCTAAAGAATCTTTATCCATTAAAATTTGCTGATATGTAATATAATCTGAATATAAAAATAATTGAGCCAGTTTCACATTATTTTGAATATACGCAGGATGGGCATTGCCATGAATAATAATGTTTTGAGAATATAAAACATTTAAGAAAATTAAAAAAGAAAATGTTAGAACAATTTTCTTTAAACTAAAAATTTTATCGGAAAAGTTTTTTGAACACACAATATTAAACATCAAAATACATTTCGGAATTATCTGAAAATTTATCTTCATCTGATAATATAACGGACACATCACCTTCTTGTTGCAATTGTTGTAATTTTTCAGGAATAGATTCAAGAATTTCCAAAATTTTATTCACATCATTTTCTGTTACTAATTGATGACGAATAGGTTTGAAATAAGGAATGCCCTTAAAATAATTTGCATAATGCCTTCTCATTTCTAACACGCCTAATTTTTCACCTTTCCATTCAATAGATTTCAAAAAATGTGTTTTACAAACTTCAATTCTTTCTTGCAATGAAGGTGGTGGCAATAATTCACCCGTTTGAAAATAATGTTTAATTTCTCTAAAAATCCACGGATAGCCAATGCTTGCACGACCAATCATAATACCATCAACCTTATATCTTTCTTTATATTCTTTTGCTTTTTGTGGCGAATCAATATCTCCATTTCCAAAAATAGGAATCTCAATATCAGGATGTTCTTTGACTTGTTTGATGTATTCCCAGTTGGCAACGCCTTTATACATTTGCGTTCTCGTGCGTGCGTGAATACTTAATGCTTTGATACCTGCATCTTGTAATCTTAATGCTACTTCTAAAACGTTGATACTTTTTTCATCCCATCCAAGACGAGTTTTAACTGTTACTGGAATTTGAACAGAATTGACAACTGCACGAGTTAATCGTTCCATTAATTTCACATCCTTCAACACGCCTGCCCCTGCACCTCTGCAAACTACTTTTTTTACAGGGCAACCAAAGTTAATGTCCAAAAAATCGGGCTGTGCTGTTTCAACAATCTTTGCGGCTAATGCTAATGATTCTTCATCTCCTCCAAAAATTTGAATACCTATTGGTCTTTCGTGTTCAAAAATATCTAACTTTTTCTTGCTCTTTATAGCATCACGAATAAGTCCTTCACTGCTAATAAATTCAGTAAATACAATATCTGCACCATTTTGCTTACAAACAAAACGAAAAGGAGGATCACTCACATCTTCCATTGGTGCGAGCAACAAAGGGAAATCAGAAATATCAACATTACCAATTTTCATTAAATACAAATATATCTCGCAAAGGTCGTAAAAAAATAGGGAATAAAGTGTAATTTTTTTTGAAGAAATTAATTTTGAAATTTTGCTTTTTTTTAATTATATTTGCAGCACTAACCATTAAAACTAAAAATTATGAAAAAAAGAAATCTACTAACAATGGGGGTAATTGTTTTTGGTGAGTTAATTTTACATTCTCAAACTTCAACATGCACGCTTTCCTGTAATGGAGATTTTGAAGATGTAATTTATGGTACTACGGTAAGTATGGTAGATGATAGTGTGGTGCCTTGTTGGCAAACTACAGCACCAGACCATATTATAGAAGTTTGGCATAATGGTTATAATTCAGTGCCAGCGTACTCAGGTAATCAATTCGTAGAATTAAATGCTTATTTTATGTCAACACTCTTTCAAAATATCAATGTAAATAGTGGTGATAATATTAATATAAAGTTTGCACATAGAGGAAGGTACGGAGTAGATGTAATGGGTGTTGAAATAGGTCCTTCTGGTGGTCCATATACATCATTAGGAACATTTTCAGATGGAAATACAAATTGGGGATATTATACATTAAACTACAATGTTCCAACATCTGGAAATTATGAGGTTAGATTTGTTTCTATTTCTGCAACAGGAGGGAATCCAGCAGCAGGCAATTTTTTAGATGCCGTTTTAATTACCAAAAATTGTGATAGCACACAAGTCGATACGACTTGTAATTTTATATGTAATGGAGATTTTGAGTTGGGTTACACTGGTAATACTATTGGAATGATACAAGACAGCTCTGTTCCATGTTGGCACACAACTGCATCCGATGGTTACTTTGAATTTTGGAAATCTGGTAATTATAGTGTCCCAGCATATTCTGGCAATTATTTTATTGAATTAAATGCATACATGCAGGCAGCAGTTTATCAAGATTTTAATATTACTCCTGGTAAAAATATAATTATTAGTTTTGCTCATAGAGGAAGACAAGGGGTTGATGTAATGGGTGTTGAAATAGGTCCAGTTGGCGGTCCATATACCTCACTTGGTAATTTTAGTGATGGAAATACATCATGGGGATACTATACAATTAATTATACAATACCTACTGGGTTAGGAAATAATTATCGAATAAGATTTGTATCAATTTCTGCAGCTGGAGGGAATTCTGCTATAGGTAATTTTTTGGATAAAGTTAATATAGTTTGTTCTTCAGTTAATGTTAGTGAGATTAATAATAGTAGTAATAACTTTATTATTTATCCAAATCCATCCAGAGATAAAATTTATGTCAATAGTCAATATCCTAATCAATCTTTTGAGATTGAAATTTTTAATATAAATGGCAAAAAGATTAAACATGAACATTTATTAAAATCAAATTATATAGATGTTTCAGAATTAGATTCAGGATTTTATATAATGACAATTAATGGACAGCCATTCAAATTTGTAAAAATTGATTAAGATTATTATCTTAAATTGCTAAAAAGTAACTTAAGTTTTTGCTTAGTTGTTTAAATCTTTTATCATCAATTTTATTCATATTTTTAAGTCATTGTTTGATTTTTTAAGATATTAAATACTTTTAATTTATTCAAAAATACAGAAAAATATTTTCTATTATTGTGCAAAAAAATTAATGGATAAAAGATTGATAAATGAAATAGAACACGGCAAAAAAATTAAAGAAAACGCTGAAGATATATGGGGATGGGGAACTCCATCAGGAAAAGTAAGGGCAGAAAGAAGATCTGATTTACTAATTTCAACTGCAAATATTAAAAATACAGATTATTGTTTAGAAATTGGCTGTGGTTCAGGTTTGTTTACAGAAAAAATATATAATAAAACAAAATGTAAAATTACAGCTATAGATTTGTCAAAAGATTTATTAGAGTTAGCTCAAAAAAGAAATTTGCCCGTTGAGTTTATTGAAGAAAATGCAATGAATACATCATTTAGTAATAATACATTTGATGTAGTTTATGGGAGTTCTGTTATACACCATTTAGATTTAGATTTATCTTTAAAAGAAATTTTCAGAGTTTTGAAACCTGGCGGCAGAATGGTTTTTGCAGAACCTAATATGATTAATCCTCAAATTTTTATTCAAAAAAATGTTCCGTTTATTAAAAAATGGTTAGGCGATTCACCTGATGAGACAGCCATTGTAAGATGGCAATTCAAAAAGAAAATGGAAAATATAGGATTTAAAAATGTAAATATATTTCCATACGATTTTCTTCATCCAATAACACCAAAATTCTTAATTCCTGTAGTTTTTAAAATGTCATTATTATTAGAAAAAATTCCTTTAATAAAAGAAATTGCTGGTTCTGTAATTATTTACGGCGAAAAAGCATAAACATTATGAAAGAAAAAAAGAAAATTTCTACCTCTACCAAATCACAGACAAAAAATAAAATTAGTTTATTTGATAAATGGAATAAAAAAATTGAAAGTATTTCAGAAAATAAATTATTAGTAATTTTTCTACTACTCACACTTATTTTTGACTTCCTTAATTTTAATTTTAAAATCAGCGAAGCTCACGACGATGCTCTATACATAGAAGCCGCATACAGATTTATTAATGAATTTCCAAAATATTTCTACACTGCCAATGCTCCTCTATATCCAATGTTTCTTGCTTTTTTAATGAAAATTTTTGGATTTAATATATTTATTTTCAAATTATTTAATGTTTTTTTTCACATTGGAACTATTTACTTTGCTTTTAAAACTTTCAAAGGAATAATTCCTAATGTGTTTTTTATGTTTTTAATGTTATTTTTATCAATTAATCATTTAATGATTTATTTTTCTTCAATGACCTTTACTGAACAAATGTATATGTTTATACAATTTGGTATGGTTTATTATTTAAGCCGTGTTTTAGTCATTACCGATAAATTAGATGAAAAAAAATCTATTAAAAATATCTTGTTACTATCATTTTTCGTTTTTCTATTAAACATTACAAGAAATATATCCATTTCTGTTGTTCCAGCTATTGTTATTTTTTTATACTTAATTAAACCATACAGAAAAAAAATTCCTTACTTTCTTGCATTTTACGGCATTTTTCAGGTTATTTTTAGAATTGCAATTAAATTAATCTGGAAAGATGCCACCACTAATCAATACGGTAGTCAATCTAATATTTTACTTCAAAAAGACCCTTACGATGCTTCTCAAGGATATGATGATTTTTGGGGATTTGTAGAAAGATTTTTTGGAAACACTGAATTATATTTTAGTAAAAGATTTTTTCAAATTTTAGGTTTAAAATCTGAAGATAACACATCAACCAATATGTTATTTCCACTAATGATGTGGACGGCTTTGATTTTAGGAACAATCATTGCATTTAGAAATAGAAAATATCTCATTGGATTTGTAGGTGTTTATTGCACTGCATTATTAGGTTCTACTTTCTTTGTATTACAAACCAGATGGGATCAGCCAAGATTTGTTCTCGTTGGAATGCCTTTTATGTTCATTATTTACTTTTATTTATTTGAAAAGTTTCTCCGTTCTAATTTTTGGAAATTAATTTCTTTACTGACAGTTTTAATTTTATCTGTTTCAATTATACTCTCAACTTTTAAAAGAACAATTACAAACTTACCTATCACTCTAAAAAACTTTCAAGGCGATATTTATTACGGATACACTCCCGATTGGCAAAACTTTTTGAAAGCAAGCGAATGGTGCGGAAAAAATTTACCCCCTAATGCTTATGTAGCAAGCAGAAAAGCACCTATGAGTTTTATTTATGGCAAAAGAAAATTCTTTCCAATTTATAGTGTTATTAAAAAAGATGAAACTACTAATCAATCCAATCCTGATAGTGCATTAGCATTCTTTAAACAAAATGGTGTTACTCATATTTTAATGCCGCGATTAAGAATTGACCCAACAAAAAATACAGGCCAATACATTAATACGATAGATAATATATTAGAACCCATTTCAAAAAAATATCCACAAAAATTAAAATTAATTCATACAGAAGGTGAAGTTGAACCTTGCTATGTTTTTGAATTTAAATATGATGAATAATTTATGTTTTTAGCACAAAAATTAGGAGAAATTCTTTACAAAAATTCTTATAGCATTTACAAGCCATTGTATTTTACATACAAAAATATATTTGAAAAAAATGAGATATTATTTTTTAAATCTGTAATTGAAAATAATAATTTTGTTGTTGATATAGGTGCTAATATAGGTTTTTACTCTATACTTTTTTCAAAAATAGTTAATGATGCAGGAAGAGTTTTTGCTTTTGAACCAGAAAAAAATAATTTTCAAAAATTATTACAAAATACAAAGCATTTAAAAAATGTTCAATGTATAAATGCTGCCATTTCTGATAAAACTGACACAATTAAAATTTACCCATCAGAATTTGGCTTAAATGTTGATTTCAGAACATATCCTACAAAAAAAACAGATTCTCCACTTGATATTGTAAATGCTTTTTCATTAGATGACTTTTTATCATTGAATAAAATTTCAAAAGTTGATTTTATTAAAATGGATATTCAAGGGTATGAATACTATGCATTATCAGGAATGACAAATACTTTGAAAAATAATATCAACATAAAATTATTTATGGAATTTTGGCCTTATGGAATTCAAAAAACAGGTATTCAACCTATTCAAATTATCAACTTGCTTAAAGATTTAAACTTCAATATCTATTTATTCAATAATGGAAAATTATTGCCGACTACAAACATTGAAAATAATTTATCTTATTCGCCAGATGTAAATTACCATTTATATTGCTCAAAAATATGAAACAAGACATCATAAATTACTTCAACGCTCTTGCTCTAAAAAGAAAAAAAAGAACTATCAATGCTTACTATTGGAATGAAATAACTAATTACATTCAGTATTTTACACACGAAGATGATACTGTGCTTGAAATAGGTTGTGGAAGTGGCGATTTAATTGCAAAAGTAAAAGGTAAAGACAAAACAGGTATTGATTTTTCAGAAGAACAAATCAAATGGGCAAAAGAAAAATATGGTCACCTGAATATTGATTTCATTGTAATGGATGCTAATAACATTCAATTAAATAAAAAATTTGACCTCATCATTATTAGCAACCTCATTGGCTTTATTGAAGATATACAAAAGTTTTTAGAACAACTACATAAAATTTCTCACTCTCGCACAAAAATTATCATTCAGTATTACAACTCTTTTTGGGAACCCATTATCAAATTTTCTGAACTAATTGGCATCAAATCAAAAGCCCCCATTCAAAACTGGCTTACAAGTAATGATGTCAATAACCTGCTATACCTTGCTGGCTTTGAAGTTTATCGCAATTCCCGACAAACTCTTTTCCCATTTTATATTCCTTTGCTTTCTACCTTTATCAATAAATATCTTGCAAAACTTCCACTTATTCGTTACTTCAACATTAATCATTTTTCATTTGCTAAAAAATTACCTTGCGAAAATACTAATGAAGAATATATCGTATCTGTTGTTATACCTGCCAGAAATGAAGCAGGTAATATTGAAGCCGCAGTTTTAAGAACACCTAAAATGGGCAGACACACAGAACTCATTTTTGTAGAAGGAAATAGCACCGATAATACATGGGAAGTTATCCAACAGGTAAAAGAAAAATATAAAGAAACACACGACATCAAAATTTTCAAACAACCCGGAAAGGGCAAAGCCGATGCTGTAAGAGAAGGATTTAAACACGCTTCTGGAGATATATTAATGATTTTAGATGCTGACTTAACTGTTCCACCTGAAGATTTACCAAAGTTTTACAATGCCATTGTTCAAAACAAAGGTGATTTTATTAACGGCACTCGTCTTGTTTATCCAATGGAAAAAGGAGCAATGCGTTTTTTGAATTACTTAGGCAATCATTTTTTCAGTTGGTTATTTTCTTTCTTATTAGAACAAAGATTCAAAGATACTCTTTGTGGCACAAAAGTTTTATTCAAAAATGATTATGAAAAATTAATTAAAAACCGCAATTATTTTGGAGATTTTGACCCCTTTGGAGATTTTGATTTACTTTTTGGAGCACATAAACTTAATCTCAAAATAGTAGAAGTGCCTATTCGCTACAGAGAAAGAACTTACGGCACTACTAATATCTCACGGTTTAAACACGGCTTAATTTTATTGAAAATGTGTTTGTTTGCAAGCAGAAAATGTAAATTTATTTAATGCTTTACTACATTACATACTCTTGCATTTATCTTTTATCCTTATTACCACTACCTGTATTATATTTTATTTCAGATGTTTTTGCTTTCATTTTGTATTATATCATTCGCTACCGCAGAGATGTAGTAAGAAAAAATTTATTGAATTCATTCCCTGAAAAAAAATTATCCGAAATTATTCAAATAGAAAAAAAATTCTATCGCTTTTTTGTTCAATGGATAGTTGAAACTTTGAAACTATGTTCTATATCTAAAAATGAATTGGCAAAAAGATGTCAATTTTCTGACTCATTCAAAGAAATTTTTCAAAAAAATTATTCACAAAATAAAAATATTGTTGCCCTAATGGGACATTTTGGAAATTGGGAATGGGCGGGAGCAGCATTTAATCTTTATTTTCCACAAAAATTATATGTAGTTTATCATCCCTTATCTAACAAAACATTTGACAAAATAATGAAAAAAATAAGAAGCCGAATGGGCACGCAACTTTTACCAATGAATGCCGCACCAAAATTTATGTTAAGCCAGCAACATCAATCTAATGTATTTGCATTCATTGCAGACCAAAGTCCTTCACTCCAAAATTCATTTTGGACAAAATTTCTCAATCAATATACCGCCGTTTATTATGGTCCCGAAAAAATTACTCAAAAAATTAATGCTATTCCTGTAACCGTAATAGTATATCCTGTAAAGTATAAAAAAGGATATTATTTTATAGATGCAAAAAAAATACAGATAAATGAAAAAATTGAATATCCAATTATGACCCAATTTATGAAAGATTTAGAACAAAGTATTAAAGAATATCCGGAATTTTGGTTATGGTCTCATAAAAGATGGAAATTATCAAAAGAAAAAATTTAACAATCTTTGGCACGATAATTATTTTTATGGTAAGACAAAAAAAATTTAATTATTTTTGCCCAAAATTAAAATTAAACCTTAAATTAAATTTAAAACTATGAGAAAAATCAATTACTTACTCGGCGTTCTGTCTGCATTTGTATTATTTAATGTGCAGGCACAAGTTGATGTTCAAAAACTCATTGCTTATCCTTTTGATGCCGACTCATTATATGGCTTTAATGAAGAGTTTGCTATCCAAGAAGGTTTAGCCAATAATTGTACTTCAACAGAATTAAAGTATTTTCTTTACAAAAAGAAAAGAGAATTTATTATTCAAAAATACAACTTACAAAAATACGAACCCACTGATTATTTAGGATGGATTACCAAAAATACTACTCCACCTTCAATTCAAACAACAGCTTGTAACAATGAAGATTTTGAATTAGGTAATTTTACAGGTTGGACGGTAAATCAAGGTAGTAATAGTAATTCTTGTTCTATGGCTGGATGCTGTGGTGGCGGTCCTGGGTTAGCAAGTATATTAACAACACCTGCAGCAAATCCTTATGGTGGAAGTCCATTAACCAACATACCTAATTCTCCACTAGGTGGTACTAAAGTTGCTGTATTAAATAATAACACTGCTGGCGCAAAAGCAGTAAGAATTTCAAAAACATTTGCTGTAACCCCCTCTAATTCATTATTCCAGTTTGCTTTTATGGCTGTTCTTCAAAATCCTGGTCATTCATGTTGTGACCAACCTTATGTAAAAATTACTTTTAGCGTATCATCTAATTGTACTGGTCCTCCTACTCCTACAACTTGTCCAACATTTAGCATAGTACCGCCTTCAACTGGCTGTTCAGCTACTTTTTCTGGCTGGGTAAATTCTGGAGGATTATCTTATACTCCAAACTGGATTGTAAGTTCTGCAGATCTTACACCATTTATTGGTTCTTGTATCACTATAGACATTACTGTAGGTGATTGTACTTTATCAGGACACTATGGTTATGCATTTTTTGATGCATTATGTTCTCCTATGGATATTACAACTGACAACGGAGCCACTGTAAATACCTATCCTGCAGGATCTCCTACCATTACTGCTTCTATGTGTGGTTACACCAGTGCTACCCTAACTGCACCTCCTGGTTTAGGTCCATATACATGGCAAGGACCTGCTGGTTTCCCTACTCAAACTACTCAAGCTGTTGTAACTAATTTAATTGGAAATTATACACTTACTATGAACCCTCCAGGTGCTTGTTCTCCTATAACAAGAACTATTACTGTAATCAACTCACCAGCACCTGCACTACAAGTTACACCTATTCAACCATCTTGTACAAACTCATTATCAGCATGTACAGCAACAGCATCTTTAGGTAGTGGTTCTTTTTCTATTAACTGGACGCCTGCACCTACAAGCACCGCACAAACAAGTGCAAATACCTTTTCTGCTTCGGGTTTAGCCGCTGGTAATTATACAGTTACTGTCAGAGATAGCGTGGGATGTACAGCAACACAGATTTTTTCAATAAACCCTGCACCAGTGATTCCAACATTTAGTATTTCACTGTCAGATGATACCCTTACTTGTTATCAACCAACAGTTAGTGCTACTGCTGTAAGTACTAATACAAATGCCTCTCCAAGTTATACTTTTACAAGTATTTCCAGTGGGACATTTGCAGGGAATCCTTATACCGTTTCTTCATCTGGAACATATACCGTTTTTGCTCAAGATGCAAATAGTGGTTGTATTACCACCAATACATTTGCAGTAGGTGTTTATACTTCTGTGCCATCAGTTACAGTAACACCAAATTCTATCAATATACCTTGTAATGGTACAGCAGGAACATTTACAGGAAGTTCAACACCAACAGCAAATGTTATCTATTCTTGGCTACAACCGGGAGGCGGTGTATTGTCGGGTAATTTACTGACGCCTGGTTTTGCGGGAACATACACTTTTGTTGCCACTAATATAGCCAATGGCTGTAGCAATACATATACGGTAGCGGCTACGCAATCAACAGCGGCACCAACGATGACATTAACAGCAACAAATAATAATTTCAATATCAAATGTAATCCAAATACAGTAACACTTACTATCAATGCTACACAAGCAGCAGGCGGAGGTGCCCCACAGGTATATTGGTCAAATGGTACAAGTACTTTAAGTACTAATAACACATTTACATTTAACACTCCTGGTAATTATATTGGCTGTGCTTATGACCCGGCTCCTGGTGGATGTACAATATGTCAAACGGTAACTATTGGAATGGATACTTTAAGACCCGCAGGTGGATATACTTTGAATGTACCAACGAACACATTGACTTGTACATATTCCACAGCGGTAATTACAGGGACATCGCCTGTAAGTGGAGTAACATATATTTGGTATACACCGGGTACAGTGCCACAACAAACATTATCAGTGAATAGTACTACAAACATTAGTCAAACAACGATAGGCACATACACAGTAGAGATAACAAATCCATCAAATGGCTGCAAAACAAAAATACCGGTAACAATGTTTCAAAACAAACAGCCATTGGGACTAACAGCAAAAGCTACACCAACTGCCTTAACCTGTAAAGATTTACAAGCTACATTACAATTTACACCTAATCCAATAGGAGATCCATTAACATTTACTTGGACAACACCAGCACCAACAGAAACCAATAATTTGAATAATCCTGTTACTTATTATAGTGCCGGAACCTATACAATTTGTGTAACTAGAAATAGTAATGGTTGCACAACTTGCACTAATGTTTTAGTAGGTAGTAATACTACTCCACCAGCTACAACAGCGGTAGGTCCTTATACTATACAATGTGGTTCTACAGTAACAACTATTCAGGCCGGAACAACTCCAAGTACTAATATTACTTATGTATGGGATGGACCTCCAGGCTCAACAATTACTCCAATTACTGGATATTCTCCCACAGTAACTCATAGTGGTCAGTATATAGTTGTTATTACCAATACTACAACAGGTTGTGCTTCTCAAAATTATGTTACTGTTGTAAATGGTACTGTTAATGCTGACTTTACTCCTAATCCTTCTGAGGGCTTTGCACCACTTGATGTGGCCTTCACCAATAATAGTAGTTTTGGAAATCCATCAAACTTAACTTACTATTGGTCATTTGGAAATGGTGGAACAGTCATTACAACGGCTAACCCAAGTGTAACTTTACCCGGCACATCTACTACTTACAATGCACCCGGTACATATACTGTTACAATGATAATTAAAAATGGTAATTGTGTTGATACCGCATACAAAGTCATAAAAGTAGATATTCCATCGGATCTGGAAGTACCCAATATCTTTACACCCAATGGGGATGGTGTAAATGATTACTTTATTTTACACACAGCAAACCTGACAGATATAAATTGTATTATTTTTGACAGATGGGGAGCTGAAATGTATAATGTAAGTACTGATAAAGGTAATATCCAGTGGGATGGAAAAACTAAAGGAGGAAAAGATGCTCCTGCAGGAACTTACTTCTATACTATTAAAGCCACAGGTAAAGACGGAAAAGAATACAAAAAAGAAGGTTATATTACCCTTGTAAGATAATTGAATAAAAAATCATTACTGACCACTTATATCACCTGCCTTTTGGCGGGTGATATTTTTTTAAATAATAATTAAGAAATATTTGGAGAATTAAAAAGAATTTATGTATATTTGCACCCCCTAAATAATAAAGATATGTCAAGTTTATTAGAAGAAATTAAAAAAGAATTAACTTTCAATGTAAAGCATCCAGATTTTAAGGCAGGAGATACTATCACTGTACATTATAAAATCAAAGAAGGTGATAAAGAAAGAGTTCAAAATTTTACTGGTGTTGTTATTCAAATTAAAAATGAAAATGCAACAAGAACTTTTACTGTTAGAAAAATTTCACATGGTGTTGGTGTAGAGAGAATTTTCCCATACAACTCACCTTTTATTGAAAAAATTGATATTGTTAAGAGAGGTAAAGTTCGTAGAGCAAGAATTTACTACATCAGAAATTTAAGTGGTAAGTCTGCTAGAATTAAAGAAAAATTAAGTTTCGGTAAATCTTCAAAAGAAGCAGCGGAGGTTGCCGCTCAATAATTAAAATTCAGGGGGCTTTTGCCCCCTTTTTTATTTTTGTATATATTTCAAAATTAAAATTAAATAAGTATTTTCATACATTAGCCACTTCAAAAAATTTTTCAATGAAAATTGGTTTAGCAGGTATTGGCTATTTAGGAAAAATTCATCTTAAACTCTTACTGGAATTACAAAAAGAAGGATACATAAAAAGTATTGGTATATTTGACATCAATAAAAATGAATTAGAAAAAGTTTCAAATGAATATGCTGTAAATGCGTATAATTCAATAGATGATTTGATAAGTGATAGTGATGTAATTGATATTGTAACACCAGGAGACACACATTTTGAAATTGCTAAAAAATCTATTTTAAATAATAAACATGTTTTTATAGAAAAACCAGTTACTAAAACAGTTGAACAAGCCAAAGCATTAAAAGAATTATCTTTTAAAAAAAATGTAGTTATTCAAGTGGGGCATGTTGAAAGATTTAATCCTGCATTTGTAGCAACTAGAAAATTTATTGACCTGCCTTTGTTTATTGAAGTTCATCGTTTAGCAATATATAATCCCCGCGGAACAGATGTGTCAGTTACACTTGATTTAATGATACACGACCTTGACTTGATATTGAATATTCAACCTAATAAAATTAAAAACATTTATGCAAATGGTATTGAAATTGTAAGTCCATCTACTGATATAGCCAATGTCAGAATAGAGTTTGAAAACGGAAGTGTGGCTAATATCACCACAAGCAGATTATCATTGAAAAATATGAGAAAATTCAGAGTATTTCAAAAGAATGCATACATATCAATAGATTTATTAGAAAAAAAATCAGAAATTGTTCATATCAAAAATATAGATGAAAATACTCCAGAAGATGCATTATTACTTTCCCATGGTAATGGAATGACAGACAAAGAAATTATTATTGAAAAGCCCGAAATTTTTCAATCCAATGCAATAAAAGAAGAATTAAAATCGTTTATCAATAGTATAAACAAGGGTATGAAGCCAATTGTTAGTATTGATGATGCTATAAATGTATTAGATGTTGCTTATCAAATAGAAAATATCATTTCAAAAAACAAATTAGCCCTTCATAATTCACTCTGATGAAAAAAATCTTTTCACTTATATTTTTCTTTTTAGGGATAATCTTAATTTTTATATTTAATACTCATTGTAATAAATCAAAATTAAAAGCACCAGTTCCATTTTACTTAAATATTCCTTCAGTAAGCGTTTATACTGTAAGTGGTCAAGGCACAACAAATCACAAAATTACAGAAATATGGATTTATGAAAATGGACAGTTCAAAGGAGTTTATCCTATTGGAAGAAATATACCCATCACATCTCAACCCGCAAGAATAAAAATGTTTGCAGGCATTAGAAAAGACGGTTTATCGGCTTTACGAATCATTTATCCATTCTATGCACCTATTGAAATAGATACTACTGCCAATGAAAATCAGATATTATACAGATCATTAAGTTTTAATTACAAATCTGGAATTAATTTTAAATGGATGGAAGATTTTGAAAACTTTGGAGGCATAGGTGGAATAACGATTGTAAAAGGCACGGGTTCTGATACAAATTTAATTATTTTGGACAAAAGTGTAAATCCTTCTGCAGATGTTTTTGAAGGAAATAAATGTATGAAAATTGTTACTGACGCCAATAGACCTTATGCTTATTTAGTTTCAGCAAATACTTACACACTCTCTTATGATGCAACTTATTTAGAACTTAATTATAAATGTAATCAATCATTTGAAATTGGCTTATACAGTGGCGTGCTTGTGAAATCGGTAATTACATTGGTTTCTACTAATGGAGAATGGAATAAAATATATTTAGATTTGACACCCTATTTATCACTGATGGGTGGAACATCAACCAATAACAATATTGGAATTTATTTCAAAGTAACAAAAGAATCATCTGTTTCTCAAGCAGAAATTTTAATGGATAATATCAAACTAATCAGTTATTGATGGATAGAAAAAAATTTACTATAATTAATATCTTACTTGATTTTTTTTCTGCCGCATTAGCATGGACATTGTTTTATGTATATAGAAAATATAATATTGACTACTTTAAAACTTATGTTGAACCACAAGTGTTGTTTGATAAACAATACTGGATAGGTGTTATATTAGTTCCCTTATTTTGGTTATTATTATATTATTTGTCTGGGCATTACAATGATGTATTTCGCCGATCTCGTGTTAATGAGATGTATCAAATTTTATTTGCTTCTATTTTTGGAACGATTTTGTTATTTTTCAATTTATTATTGGATGATTATGTTGCAAATTATAAGTTTTACTACAAATCAGTTTTATTTTTATTCATTTTTCATTTTGGAATTACAGCCACTACAAGATTTATATTTTCTTCTTACATCAATAAAAAAATCAAATTAAGAGAATGGGAATTTCCAACAATTATCATTGGAAGCAATCAAAAAGCATTAGAAATAGTAAAAGAAATACTTCATTTAAAGAAAGGCATAGGTTTTGGTATAAAAGGATTTATTCATTTAGAAGGTAAAAATGGATTTTCTGAAGAATTAAAAAAAATAATTCCACATTTAGGAGAATTTAAAGACATCATTCAAATCATTCATCAATATCAAATTGAAGAAGTTATTGTTGCTATAGAAACAAATGAACACGACAAACTCAATGAAATTATTAATGAATTATACTATTTAGATTTACATATTCATTTAGTGCCAGATACTTATGATTTACTTACTGGTCAGGTAAAATTAGATGCTGTAGAATCATTACCACTTATTACTTTAGAAATTGTACCAATGAAACAATGGCAAGTTTCAATGAAAAGATTTTTTGATATTGTTTTATCTTTATTTATCATCATTTGTTTTAGTTGGTTGTATTTGATTTTATCTATTCTTGTAAAATGTTCTTCAAAAGGCCCAATCATTTTTAAGCAAGAAAGAATAGGCAAAAATGGAAAAAAATTTTACATATATAAATTTCGTACTATGTATGTAGATGCGGAAAAAAATGGTCCTGCATTATCATCCGAAAATGATCCAAGGGTTACAAAATTTGGCAGATTTTTAAGAAAAACAAGATTAGATGAATTACCACAATTTTTTAATGTATTAAAAGGTGAAATGAGTATTGTAGGCCCAAGACCTGAAAGAGAATACTATATCCAGCAAATAATACAAAAAGCCCCACACTACAAATTGTTACATAAAATTAAGCCGGGAATTACATCATGGGGACAAGTAAAATATGGTTATGCTGAAAATGTAGATCAAATGGTTGAAAGAATGAAATATGATATTTTATATTTAAAAAACATGTCCGTTTTGCTTGATTTAAAAATTTTAATACATACCATTTTAGTTGTCATTCAAGGAAAGGGAAAATAGTGAATAGTGAAAAATGAATAGTGAAAAATGAATAGTGAATAGTGAATAGTGAATAGTGAAATGTTTTGAGTTTTGAGTTTTTAGTGTTTAGTTTTTAATTTTTGTCGTCATTTCAATGGCATAAGTCCAAAGCAATATCGTAATTGTTATGTGAATAATACTTTTGCGATTACTTCGCTTCGCTCGTAATGACGGTAAAACTCATAACTAAAAATTTTTGAAAATATTTGCATGCTTGGTATTCTTATACTTTGCTAGCTTTGCGAGAAATGAATCTTGATAATTACTTTGAATGACTGAATAGTAACACGATTTTTAAGTAATAAACCTGAATAGTAACAAATTTATTTTTATTACTTTTGCGAGCAATTAAAATTGTAAAATGAAATTTAATTTAAAAAAAGAATATCTTATTGCTTTTGTAGTTGTCTTTGCTATTGCCTGTTTATATTGGGGAATAAAATTTCTAAAGGGCGTAGAAATGTTTTCAAGAAAAACAATTTTATATGCAACATATCCAAGATTAGATAATTTAATTGAAGCTAACCCCGTTTTAGTGAATGGATATAAAGTAGGTACAGTAAATAAAATTTCTCTTATCAGAAGACACGGAAAATATGAAGTATTAGTGAGAATGCTTATTACAGAAAAATTAGAAGTACCAAAAAATTCTGTTGCACGTGTTATTAGCACCGACCTTTTAGGTTCAAAAGCTATTGAAATTGAATATGGAAACAGCAAAGATTTAGCTGCCGATAATGATACACTTTTATCTGAAGCAGAACAGGGATTAAAAGAAGCAGTAGATAAAAGATTAGCACCATTACAGGCAAAGATTGAAAATTTAGTCGGATCTATTGATAGTGTGGCTACTATAGTAACTTATGTTTTAAATAAAACTTCACGAGAAAATATCATTCATTCTCTTGAAAGCACCAGAAAAGCCATACTCAGTTTAGAACGCACAGCAAAAACTTTTGAACAAGATGCAGAAAAAATTTCTTTAATTATTTCTAAACTTAATTCTATTCTCACCACACTGGATAAAAATTTACCTGCTATTACAAAAAATCTAAATCAACTCTCTGATAGTTTAGCCAATGCTCCTATTAAAAACACTATAAAAGATTTAAATAAAACGCTTACAGAAACCAAAACTCTTTTAGCCAATATCAACGAAGGTAAAGGTACATTAGGTAAATTAGCAAAAAATGATTCAGTATATAACAATCTCAATAAATCTCTTGCTAATCTTGAAAAATTATTAGGTGATTTAAAAGATCATCCAAAAAGATACGTACATTTTTCATTATTTGGCAAAAAGGAAAAAATTAAAAATTAAAATATTTTAATCAAATCCCCAAAACTCAAAACTAATTTATGGCGAGCATAATATTTATTGTTTTACTAATTACTGCAATTGGCTTATTTACATTCAATGCAAAAAAAATTCGCAGAAATATCTTATTAGGGAAAGATGTAACTTTTGAATCTTCCCCCGAAGAACGATTGTCTAATATGATTCGTGTGGCACTGGGACAAAGTAAAATGATTACTCGCCCCGTTGCTGGTATATTACATATCTTTGTATATGCTGGTTTTATTTTAATCAATATTGAAGTGTTAGAAATTATTTTAGATGGTATTTTTGGAACACACAGAATGTTTGCTGTATTTGGAAGTTTCTATGATTTTCTAATAGGATTTTTTGAAATATTGGCTTTACTGGTTTTTGTAAGTGTTGTTATTTTTTGGATAAGAAGAAATGTTTTAAAACTTAAAAGATTTGCTCATCCTGATTTAATTGGATTTCCATTCAAAGATGCTAATTTTATTTTAATTATGGAAATGATATTAATGACAGCTTTAATGTTATCCAATGCTTCTGATAAAATTTTACAAACTCGTCAAATTGAACATTATATCTCTGCTGGGGCTTTTCCAGTATCTTCATTCTTTATTCCGTTATTACAAAATTTTTCTACTGAAAAATTAATTTTAATTGAAAGAACTTTCTGGTGGATTCATATTATTGGGATTTTAGTTTTTCTTAATTATTTACCTATTTCTAAACATTTACACATCATACTTGCATTTCCAAACACTTATTTTTATGAGCCCAATAAACCACTTGGAAAATTCAGAACACTCAAAGAAGTTACAGATGTAGTGGCTCCTAATTTTGATCCAAATTACATACCTTCTACTGATCCAAATTCAGAAATGACCTTTGGGGCAAAAGATGTATTTGATTTGAGTTGGAAACAATTATTAGAAGCATATACATGTACTGAATGTGGAAGGTGTACTTCTGTTTGTCCACAAAATACAACTGGAAAAAAACTTTCTCCTCGTAAAATAATGATGAGTGTTAGAGATAGATTAGAAGAAGTAGGAAAAAACATTGATGTCAATAAAAAATTTGTTGACGATGGTAAAAATTTATTTTCTTACATTTCAGAAGAAGAAATTTGGGCTTGCAATACTTGTAATGCTTGTGCTGAAGAATGTCCTGTTAATATCAATCCATTAGCCATTATTATGGAATTGAGATATAATTTAATTTTAGAACAAAGTAAAGCACCAAGTTCTTTGAATGCTATGTTATCAAATATTGAAAATAATGGTGCACCCTGGCAATTTTCAAATGCTGACAGATTAAAATGGACAGAAAATACTTAAAGTTTTTACATTCACTCAATAAAAGTTACCACTCACTCATTCATTTTATGTTTTTGCTACTTTGAATTATCTATTTGCAAAATATGGAACATTATTTGAAAACACATTTAAAAATAAAATCTTACAACTATGAAAAAATTAACATTATTAATTACAGGTGCAATTAGTATTGCTACATTACAAGCACAATTAACATTCAGTACAATTACAAGCGCTAGTTGTTACAGCCCTTGTACAGGTAGTTCTACTGTGTATGTAACTTCTACAAGTACTCCTATTGTTACTCCCATTACTTATACAATTGCAGGATGTACATTTTCTATGGGGTCTTCTTCAACCAATTCTTTTGTTGTTAATACTTTGTGTTCATGTCCCGTATACACTTTATGTGCCATGTCGTCAAATGGGTTAATAGGATGTACAACTTTTTCTATGGGTACTATATCTACTCCATTTATTTCAACAGTTACAACTGTTCCTGCAACTCCTCCTGGACCCATGAATTCATATTTAGCAACAGCACAAATATCAGGGGGTACTCCACCATATTATGTAACATGGTATGATTTCATGATGTCATCTATAAAAAACCATGTTGTTAATGGCAACCAAGATACAGTATATTTATATCCAGGTGATTATTATGTCAGTGTAACCGATTCTGTAAATACTTCCAATGGTTGCAGTGGAGGTCTTGGTGGTCTTTATCCATTTTCAATATGTGGAAATGCTGGAACAGGTTTTATAAATATATTGCCAAACGATACATTATGTGCTGGCACTACATTTACAGTTCAATATTTTCCTGCGCCTTTTGTTCCAGTTAATATAATCAACGCTAATCTCTACTCAAATTCACCAAGTTGTTTTCCTCCTATGCCAAATAATCCTTTTTCAACATTTACTTGTACTGCCACTCAGAATATTACATTTTCAGGAGAATGGTATTACTCAATGAATTGTCCTCCAGTACCATTTAATCCTGCTGATTTATATGTTACAACTTGCACAAATATTCATTCAAACTCACTATCATCAAATATTATTAATATCTTTCCAAATCCTAATAATGGTAACTGGAAAATTTATTCTAATTCAAGTAATAAATCTGCTTATTTGAAAATATTTGATATTACAGGTAAATTAATATTTGATAAATCAGTTAATATAAATGAAGAAATTAATACTAATTTACAAGACGGTATTTACTTTGCCCATATTAAGATTGATGAAAAAGAAGTTGTGCAAAAGTTAATCATTAAACACTAACATTAATTTAAGTTACAATCAGAACCACAAAGCACTTCTATTTTGTTATTAAAATACTTTTGTTCTCTGTAAATTATAGAATGCTTTGTGGTTCTTTATTTTAATTAATTTCTCTTTACCTCAATATCACTAACTTCCCAACTTCCTTGCTAAAAAACTTATCAGCATCAGTTGCACGATTTTCTACTTTTTCTCCATTTAATCTCACATTTACTTTATACAAATAAACGCCATTGGCTAATTTATCTCCAAAATCATCTTTGCCATCCCAAGCGTATTCAGTGATATTTCTACCTATATGAATAAATCCTAAATCTTCTTTACGAATGGTTTTCACTACTTTTCCAGTAATGGTCATAATTTGAATATCAAATACTTCGGGAATTTCAGAGCCAGTGAGTGTAAATACAAATCTTGTGGATGTAGAAAAAGGATTGGGATAATTGAGTATTTGAGTAATTGAAGGTTTATTAATCACTTCAAACATAATGCGATAATCGTTTAACCCTGAAACATTTTGACTTCGGTCATTGGCATGAACTCTCAAAGTATATTTTCCATCTGCTAAAATGGGCTTGTATTCTATTTGACATTTGTTTTTATTATAACTACTGGCTGGAATGAAAACCAAATCTTTTGCAAAGAATAATTGTTTTTCTGGATCACTATCTTTTTTTAGAAACACTTTAATATCAGAAGTATCATTGAGTAATAAATATTTATTTTCATCTACCACAGAAATTAAAATATGTGGCTTGGCTGAAACAATATCTCCATTTAATATTCTAATGCCATCAAAAGTTACATCCAGTAAGGGATTTATGATGTCTCGGGAAGTATTAAACGATAGTTGTAAAATATTATTGAAATGAAATTGTTCTAATTGATATTTTGGATGACCTGGTGGATTCACATCAATCCATATTGTATTATTTCCTGAGAGAGTAAGTGTGCTAATGCTTAAAGTATCTATAATAATGGCTGCAGGATAAAATGGTTTGATTTTTAATTTATCAGGAAGTGGTGTTAAGATATTATTTTGTTCAAGAGAATAAGTAACTAATAAGCTATCATTGAATGTTTTATGACTGATATTTTCAATGGCATAAGCTATAACGAATTTATCGCCTTGTTGAATAGTATCGTTTTTCAGATAAAAACCTTTTTTAGGATTGATAGCACATTCGGGCACTTCATCATAGAGCACTTGCCATCTTTTAAGTTGTGGTGCAGTGCGGTTGATATTATCGTACATATAAGCAATTAATTGTAAGCGTGGATAAACATTAGCATCTACATAATTGTACAAATCTAATACATCTATACTATCTTCTGTAAATATTGCAAGCGTATCTTTTTGACCATTGTTTTTAATGCCAATAACTTTGATAATTGTAGTATCTGTTTTAGGATTGTCTAATGATGCTACTCGCCAATGCAAACTATTCCATTTTGTAGCAGGACCAATGATTTCAGATAATACAAAGCCATTTTTCCATTTAGTAGTAATAGAATCAAATAATTCAATATATGTATGTGCATTAGGTGCAATAACTTCGTGAGCAGTTCCCGGCAAACTTCCCTTTTTTCCAAAGATAATCATTGGTATTGTGTCATTGTAATTGATAATATTTGCGCTGCCAATACTTTGCATTGCAGTATAAAATTGCGGAATCATAGTATTTGTAACAATATATTTAGGTGAATAAGCAAGCACATAATCTCCATTAGGCACGGTATTCAAGATAAAATTTGACAAGTCCTGTTGCCAATTGGGCAATGAACCACAATAACCATTACCAAAATCAAAAGCATATAGTGGGCGTGCACCATCACAATGACAATTTCCGTACATTCCAACTTGTGCTCCACCAGAATAATTGGGCAGTGTAGACACCCACGGTTCTCCACTAACAGAATCAATCACCACAATAGTCCATCCATCTGGAGTGCAAGACCAGATGTGTTTCACGCCATTATTGATAGAATAAATAATCTGGTCAAAACTTAATGGCTGTCCAATAAAACCTGTTCTACAATAGATGCTTACTTTATTATTGACAAAAACAAAATTTCTTTGCGGACGATTGTAATGAACATATTGATAAGCATCATTTTTGAATTGAAAATAATGTGCCTGTCCCCAGCCCCGTTTATCACCAATAGTTTGAAATGAACTTTCTCGCCAATTAAAATTATCTGTTGGTGAAATAGAATCTTTACTTACACGCCAATAATACACTGTGCTGTCTTTGAATGTAAGATTTACCTGCCACTCCACAACTCCACCGCTACTGTAAATAACTGCTTGTTGAATCGGATTAGTAAATTTATCTGTTGTATCTAATTGAAACCGCCAAGCTGTGTTCTGAATGAGTGGATCTATGGTAGATGCTTTCAAGGTGATGGTTGGTGTTTTAGGCACAATAGCATATTTATATGGCCAAACAGGAATAATATCTCCTGAACGAATAAACAAATCTACTGTGCCAATGGTTGAGTTATTATTTTCATTACTTTCTGCAATTTCAAAATAGGAATCAACATATACAGAAAATTTATTTAAACCACCTGCTTTGAAAATATCAGTGTAAATATAGAATTTGTAAGAATTGACAAAATAAGGTGCTTTTACTCGTCTGATTATAATAGATGTGTCTCCATCAGGAAATATTCTTGTAATTTTTACAAAGAAACTATCGTTCAATGCTTTTCCACCATTATGAATATTTACAACAACGCCAATAGAATCAGGATAGGTTTGTGTATCAAAACTTATATCAGCATTAGAAATTTTGTAATCAGGTACATTTCCACTCCATAATTTGATAGAAGGATCACCGTGTAAAGAAATATCTGATGTAATGATTTGTAGATATATATCATTGGATAAGTAAGCTGCATCTGCGACTTTTTGAATATTGTTTCCTATGCCTTTGCCATAAGTGTATAATGCTAAATTCTTATAGAAATTATAACTATATTGATATAAATATCCTGCTAGTCCTAAAGATGAACTGGCAATAAAATCAATAGCCCCTTTTTGAGAAGCAAAAATCCAATTCTCTGATACAGAGCTATTATTAGGGAAATAAATACCGCCTGCATAACAGCCATTCACAATAAATACGGGATATTTTCCTGCATTATTGTAATCATTTACATTTTCAATAGCAATATCAAAACCTGCAGGAGAGCCGTGTCCAAAGTATCCAATCAATCCAACACCTGCGTTTATTAGTGTTTGAACAGAATCAGGAATATTATTTTGTATAGGAGCAGAAGTCGTTTTTTTAAATGTTGCAATAACTTTTCCGCCCATTAAAGTATCTTCAAAAATATTTTTCAGGTTATTCATATATCCTAAAAATGCAGATTGTTCAAAGGCATTGATCCCACCTGCAAAATGAATGGCTTGCTTTTTCCAATCAATTATATCAGGATTTTCAAACTGTTGCACTTTACTTAAATAATTTAAAACTTGTGTATTATTCAATGCGGCAATTCTACCAGTAGGTATTTCAGGTTTTAAGTCATTATTACTATGTAATTTTGCAGTAAGCAATAAATCACAAGCAGGCCAGCCCATTGACGGGACAAGGTTTTGATTTAAACTGTCACCTTGATTTAAGTACTCATAAGTTATACCCTTACCAATTAGTAGCAAATACTTTGGCGATGAAGGCATATTATCTATCAAATACTTACAAAAATTACGAATGGCTTGTGGATGTTTAGGAGTTCCATAAGCAAATTGTTCGTACAATTCTTCTACATCAGCAAGTATGACATTGTGATTACCTCCTGCACTGCTTTCTCTATATTGCTTGTATTGATTAGCAGAAGACAATAAAGTAGTATGCGTGATTATGATAAACGCAGAATCTTTTGGCGTAGAAAAGTTTGTGAAATACCCTGTGTTATTATTAACTTTTTTGATAGAGGTTACATTAATGATTTCAGAACTTGCTGATAAAAAACACTTTTTTTCACCTCCACTATTAGGTACTAAAACTCTCAATGTATTTGATACAAATTGATTTTCAATTCTTTTGTGATTAGTCAAATCATAAAAAATAATTTCGTTATTGCTACCACCATTAACATTGTTCAAATACACAAAAGTTTTTGGCAAAGATGGATGATCATTAACATAAATGATCCCTTTATTTTGATATAAAAAATTATTATTAAATGGATATTTTGAATAAATATAATGAGTGATAAGTGCGATATTGGGTTGAGTTGAAGTACCTGCATCTGCTACTAATTCAATATAGGGCTTTACAGAAGGATTTAAAA
Source organism: Bacteroidia bacterium (assembly GCA_035405785.1). Classification (GTDB taxonomy): domain Bacteria; phylum Bacteroidota; class Bacteroidia; order B-17B0; family Aurantibacillaceae; genus BPGX01. The sequence continues at coordinate 82,831 of DAONJS010000007.1, read as the reverse complement.
CATTTGCAGATACAGTACTGGTGCGTACGAAATGTTGCCATCCACTAAAAGCCGTGTCCCATACAGTAACATTTACAGAACTTCCATCATACCATTTTACTTTAACATGATGATCTTGTGTGTACATATAATCAACACCCTGTCCTGAAAATGAATATTTTAGATAAACTGGTAAAGATAATGCTGTATATAAATTTGAAAATGATGAAGAAAAAAATGTAGCCGAACTTCCTCTTCCATAATAATATCCCCACCCTTCTCCTTTTGTATATCTTGGATCGCTTATTCCATCAGAGGTATATTGTGGTAAATAGTTGTAATTATTTTTAAAAGCAGATAGAACTTCTGTATACAAATAACTTTCAGGCATACCATGAGATAAAAATGAAGTATCTGTTTCTATTGTGATTCTTTTGTTTGAAGTAGAATTGTTGTAAGTAATGAAAGCATATACTGTATCAGTTTTTCCTGTTCCTGCTGAACACACACCTACAAAAGGATTGGGCACTGCTGTAATATTCGTATATAATCCACTATCTAAAAGAGAAGGTTGTGGCTGAGCAAATAACTCAATAATATCAGAACCATTAAATACTCCATCTTGTTCTCCTTTAATGTATATGAACTGCTCCTGACCATATAAAAAAACTTGTATATTTCTTGGATCAATAGATTGAACAGGAAAACCAGCATTGGCTAAAGTTGTAGAATCTATTCTATAAATACCTTGTTTGTAAATAGGAAATTTAAAGTATTGCTGTGAATAATTTATCCATTCATTCCCATAAGATTGTCCAAAACTTTTTTGACAGATAAAATAAATAAAAACTAAGAAAAAACATGGAGTGTATAATAAATGATTTCTCATTTTTGAGATTGAGATTTTGGATTAATATCAATTCGTACAGAAAAGATATTTGAATACAGTGCTATACTATTATCTCCAATATCAGTAAGAGCATAATCAACAGTAAAAATTTTGTAATGAATACCTGCACCAATGTTGGGCTGAAAAGTTGTAATGTATTGAGTACCTTCTGGGTTTAATTGTTTTTGAAAATTGCCAATACCCGCTCTTACAAAAACCATTTTTTTGTAACCAATTTCAATACCCATTCTTGGCTCCATGCTCCATAAATTTGTTTTGATTACTGTATTTCTTTTTCCATCAAAAGTATTAAATAAATTCACTTCTGCAAGTAATGAAAATTCTTTTTTGAAATTAAATTGCCTTGCAGTACCAAGTATTAATGAAGGTTTGGTAACTTCTACAGAATTAGATGGTATTTCATTTCCAGTAGATTGCAACACGGCTTTTTCATCATCTGTAAATGAAAATGACCATGCATTAAAGGTTCCCGTAATGTCCTTTGCCATGGCGGCAAATTTCCATTCTTTGTAATGATAAGTAACAGAAGCATCTAAACCAAATCCCCACGCTGTAGCAAATGGACCTATTTTTCTATTAATGACTTTGAAATTGCCTCCAATCATAACTCCTTTCAGAGCAGGAATTTTACGAGCATAAGAAAGCAACACTGCAAGGTCTGTTGCACTAAAAGAAGTGATACGAGAATAATCTATATTACCATTAGGGTCTACTAAATCTAATGTGTTTGGGATATTATCAATACCAAAGCGAAGCACGCTTATCCCGCCTACGCTATTAGAATCAATGATTTTAGACACACCTAAATAATCATATTTAGCAATACCCGCAAAATATTCTGCGTGCATAAGCCCTACTTCAATATTATTTTTTTGAAGCAATAAAGCAGATGGATTCCAGTAGCCCGAACTAACATCATTTACACTTGCAATAACAGCATTGGCCATGCCAAGGGCACGAGCACTTACACCAATATTCAAAAATTCATTAGAATATTTTTGTGCAAATATCTTTGGAAAACAACTTATTATTATTACAATGACTACTAATTTTTTCATAAGCCCTAAATTTACAGAAAATTTTACTAATAAACGAATCAATTAGATAAAAATTGCAAGGGGATAAATCATACTTTCGGAATTTTTTCTCTTCATTGCGAGCTTAGAAATTTAATACAGTCATTGCGAGCAAAGCGAAGCAATCTCAAAAGCAATTTCGTCATTACGAGCAAAGTGAAGTAATCTCATTTGTATAATCACACTAAACATTGCGAGATTGCTTCGGACTATTGTCCTCGCAATGACGATATTGATATAACTTAAAACTTCTCACTATTCATTTTTCTCACTTTTTTCTCACTTTTCACTATTCACTTTTCGTTATTCACTTCTATAATCCTGTCATCCCTTCGGTTTTTTTTTGTGCTCATTATTCATTATCCTATAATTATTGCATCCTTTCAGGATTTTTTTTGAAAATAAATTTATAATTAAAACTTGAGCATTGAAAATTGAACATTGAGCATTGAACATTTTTTTAAATTTTTCGTTTTTCACTATTCACTTTAATAACCTTTTTTTAACAAAATGTCATTTCATTGAGTGAATGGTATGTTTTATTGAGCGAACGGTAGCATTTATTTATTTAAAAATTATGCATTTTAATAATAATTTATTTAAAATACGCCCAAAATTGTATTATGAAAACATTAAAATTAACTTTGACTACTTTAATTGTAATTTTAGGACAATATAATTTTGCTCAATACAAATGGCATTTTGTGGCTTTGAAATCATCAAATATAGAAGATAGAAATTATGTGATTGATAAGATAAAAAACACTTCGGGTTTAAAATATATTGCTTATTGCCCTACTCATCAAGGAATTTTCTTTAAATATGATGCTTCGGTATTTCTATCTCCTTCTGATGTTATTAATTCTTTAAAGGAAAGTGATACAAAACTCAATGATTTATTGTTAGAAAAAGTATACATTGATGAAAAGAACATCATTGATTTAACCAATTACTGCGACTTTGATGTAAAAAACGGAGAACTCATTAAACAAGAACTTCAAAACTAAAAAATATGAAAAGGATTTTAATTTTATTGGGGATTACTGCTTTGCTGACTCATTCAAAAGCACAACTAAATTATAATTTTACTGCAACAAGTGGAGTTTTTACCCCATTAACTGGTGGCACACCAACATTTACTAACAATACTGCTGATGATGTATTATCCTCTGCTATAACTTTACCATTTACCTTTTATTACAATTGCCAACCCTATACACAAATAAAAATTTCTTCTAATGGTTGGTTAACTTTTGATATGTCTAAAACAACTTCATTATTCACAAATAACTTATCTGGTACAAGTTTAATTATTGCACCATTATGGGATGATTTACAATGTACAAATGATGTTAGATGTCAAACATCGGGCACATTTCCCAATCGGATTTTTACTATTGAATGGTTAAATATGGAATGGAATTATGCGGCAAATACAGCAGTAATATCTTTTCAAGTAAAACTATATGAAACATCAAATAGAATAGAATTTATTTATAGAGATGAAAACAGTAATAATGTTTATAACGGGTCCGCTTCTATTGGGTTAAGTGGTGCTGTTGGACAATTTTTATCTCTTAATAATACAGGGCCTTCTCCAACTCCTTCATCTACTAGTGAAACTACATCATTAAATACCGAGCCCGCTACAGGCCAAGTATATAGATGGGATCCTATTCAATGCTCAGGAACACCAAGTGGTTTTACTTTAAGTGCAACTCCTTATAATAGATGTGCTAATTTTACAACTACATTAAACTTAGTAAGCAATTCTAATAGCGGTTGTGGTCTAACTTATCAATTTGAAACTTCTACTAATCTTATAACATGGACTACATTTAGTACTGGAGTTACAACTGCCACATATAATATTAATGGTTTGAGATATTTTAGAGCAGTCATTACCTGTCCCAATTCAGGACAAAGTTTTACAACAAACACTGTAACAACTAATGTAATATCCTCACCCTGTGTATGTGGGCTTATCCAAATACCATCATTACCATATTCAGATGTTGGAAGATCTACTTGTGGAGAAGTAAATGATGTTAAGTCAAGTAATGTTTCAAATGTATGCGGCAGTTCATCTTATTACACTGGTGAAGATGCTGTTTATAGTTTTACACCTACAGCAACTGGTCAAATTGATATTACATTAAATTCCTCCGGTAGTTATACAGGCTTGATGTTATATCAGGGATGTCCTCTAAGTGGTGGGACTTGTATAGCAAATGCTCAAAGTAGCACTGGAAATAAAACACTGAAATGTGTCAATGTTACAGCAGGTCAGGTTTATTATTTAGTAATAGATTCTTATGCTTCTTTAGCTTCTCCAGCTTGCTATCCTTTTGATTTAAGCATTTCCGGAGTTAATACTGCTGTAAATGTTTGTAATATGAATTATTCTGCCTCATCCATACCTTTTAATTTTGAAACTTTTACAGGTACCTCTTTACCAATGACTGATGATGTGCTATTCTCCACTATTGTAATGTTTGGTTTTTCAACTTGTTTTGATGGTGGCACTTACTGGGGTGGTTACCCTGCTTCCAACTCTTCGTTTGTATTTGATGCCGTTTGTAATATACCTAATATTCAAACATCTACAATTGCCGGTCCTGGTGTATCAACAGGATATTCTATTTCAAGTCCTGCTCCTGTTTTTGGTACATCTATACCCCGTAATGCGATTTTAGGACCATGGCATGACATTAATCCTGCAACATCTGCTACTGTTGCTACTTCAAAAATTCAATATGCCACTTTTGGAGTTGCACCTAATAGAAGAGTGGTTATTTCTTGGGAAGATATACCATATTTCTCATTTTCTTGCGAATCTAGTGTTTTACCTCGTTTTTTCGGACAAATAAAGATTTTTGAAAATGGTAATATTGAAATACATGTCAAAGAAAAAAGAGTTTGCTCTTCATGGAATGGTGGATATGCTGTTTTAGGATTACACAATTATGATGGTACTAAATATGTCCCTCCTGTAAATATGACCGCACATAATTATCCTACCCAATGGACTATGACTAATACTGCTTACTTGTTTACACCTCAGGGATCTTGTGCTTCGGGCTGTGTAGTACTGCCTATTGGCTTTAAATCATTTTATGGAGAAAGAATTTCAAAAGTCAATCATCTATACTGGGAAACAGCAGAAGAAAGTGATTTGAAAATTTATGAAATACTCAGAAGTACAGATGGTATCAATTTTGAAAAAATTGGAACCATGAAGCCCAATAACGCTCCTTCTAAATATCATTATCAGGATTTAACAGCACCATTAGGAAAAATCAGTTATTACAAAATACGATCAATTGAAAATTCAGGTAAGCAATCAGAAACTCAAATAATAGCAATAGATGCTCAAATGGATGAAGTTTTTGTAACAGGTATTTTCCCTAATCCTGTAAATGATGAAGTTAATATTATGATAGAATCCAGATTAACTAAAACAGAAGGTAATGCAAAAGTAAATGTGTATGATATGTTTGGAAAACTTGTTTTGAATAAAGATATAAAACTATTAGGTGGAGTTAATAAGTACGTTGTAAATACAAGTGATTTGGCAACAGGTGTATATGTATTTGAAATTTTAGTAAATGATAAAGAAAAAGTTATTGAAAAGATTGTGAAAGAATAGTATACTTTTGTTACTAATTCAGTTTAAAATTAAACCAAGACGCAAAGTCGCAAAGGATTTTATTAGTTTTGAGTTTTGAGTTAATTATTTTGAAACAAAAACATCTAAAAACTAAACACTAAAAACTCAAAACTTTTCCCTATTCACTTTTCGTTTTTCACTATTCACTATTCTCTTTATTATATTTACAGCATAAATTATTGAATATGTTTGTTCATTCTTTTATTTTTGGATACTTTCAGGAAAACACTTATATCATTTGGGATAAAACTAAAGAATGTATCATCATTGACCCTGGAAATACTACTCCCGATGAGGATAAAATGCTTTTCAGTTTTATTGAACAAAATCATTTAAAACCCGTTCGTTTATTACTCACACATGGACATTTAGATCATATTGCAGGAAATGATGCGGTTTTTTCTAAATATCAATTACTTCCAGAAGTTCATAAAGAAGATTTATTTCTTATTCAATCACATGAATTAACTGCAAAAATGTATGGTATTCCCTGTATACCATCTCCATTACCAGAAAAGTTTATCAATGATGGTGATGTCATAAAATTTGGACAATCAGAATTATTATGTATTCACACACCAGGACACAGTCCGGGAAGCATAACATATTACAGTAAAAAAGATGGTTTTGCTATTGCTGGCGATGTATTGTTTTATGAAAGTATTGGAAGAACAGATTTACCAAAAGGTGACTTTGAAGTATTATCTTATTCAATTCAAAAAAAATTATACACTTTACCCGATTCTACCATCATTTACTCAGGCCATGGCCCATCAACAACCATAGCCCATGAAAAAAAATATAATATGTTTGTTCGTGAAAAATAATTTATTATGAATTTTAAATTGTTACTAAAATACTTTATTGAAAATTGAGCATTGAGCATTGAACATTGAACATTGAACATTGAATATTGAATATCGAAAATTTAAAAAAATAAAATGAAAAGACCCTGGTATATCACCCTATTTTGTTTATCTGGATGGATATGGTTATTTGTGCTTTTTCCATCTGTATTTTCACCTGAAACAAAAAAAATTCATTTGCTTTTACCTAGTATTTATGGCATCATCATTGCTTTTTTATTTATAGCAACCATTGGAATCTGGCACTTAAAAAAATGGGGATTGGAAATGTTTTTTATTGCTTTATTCTTAAAGAATTTCTTAGACAACATTGTGGCCAATTTTTCAAATGCAGGAAATTTTAAAATCAGTTTTTCAGCAGGGTTTTTATTTTTCTTTATTTACGCATTAATCCTTACTTTTGTATCATATAATAAGATGCAAAATGAACTTTAAAATTTTTATCTATGAAAAAATCAATAATAACCACAATCTTTATAATGTTTTTAATTAACATGATTATGAGCCAACAAAAATTTGGAATAGTAATTCACGGTGGTGCAGGAAACATCTTACCTGAACATTTTTCAAAAGAACTAGAAGAAGCATATCATCAAAAGATGCAAGAAGCCCTTCAAGCAGGATATTCTATTTTAGAAAAAGGTGGTAATGCAACTGATGCAGTAGTGGCCGCTATTAAAATTATGGAAGATAGCCCATTATTCAATGCTGGCAAAGGTTCTGTTTACAACAATAAAGGTCAAATTGAAATGGACGCATCTATAATGGAAGGGAAAGAACTAAAAGCCGGATCTGTTGCTGGCGTTAGAAGAATTAAAAATCCTATTGAAGCTGCCAGATTAGTAATGGAACAAACGCCTCATGTAATGATGGTTGGTAAAGGTGCAGAAGATGTGTGGGTGTCAAAAGGAAATGCTTTAATAGATACCAATTATTTTTATGATGAAAAGAAATTGAAACAATGGAAAGAAAAACAAAAATCCAAAACAGATAAACATGGCACTGTAGGAGCAGTAGCATTAGATAAAAATGGAAATTTAGCCGCTGGCACTTCTACAGGTGGTATGATGGATAAACTTCCAGGAAGAGTTGGAGATTCGCCCATAATTGGAGCAGGCACTTATGCAAATAATAATACTTGTGCTATTTCTTGCACAGGTCATGGAGAATTTTTTATTCGTTATGCCGTAGCACATAGTATTCACAGTAAAATGTTTTATGCAAATCAATCTTTACAAGACGCTACACATGAGATTTTATTCAATGAGTTATTACCAGTTGGTGGAACAGGCGGTATTATTGGAATTGATAAAAATGGAAATTTCGTTATGGATTTCAACACAACAGGAATGTATCGCGGATACTGGCTTTCTTCAGGAGAAAAAGGGACATTCATTTTTAAATCAAATAAATAAACTTATTTATCAGAATCATTTTTTTACAACTAACATTGTATTGTGAATAATTTTATGAAATTTTAATTCCATTTCCCTTGAATTTCTGCGTAATTTTGTGCAAAATATTTTAAGATGTTTGGAAATTTTTTGACAGATGAATTGGCTATTGATTTAGGTACAGCCAATACTATTATTTATCATAATGATAAAATTGTTGTGGATGAACCCAGCATTGTGGCCATTGATAAAACTACCAACAAAGTTATTGCCGTTGGTAAAGCTGCTCAAATGATGCATGGTAAAGAACACAAACACATTGAAACAATTCGTCCTTTGAAAGATGGTGTAATTGCTGACTTTCAAGCCGCCGAAGAAATGATTAAAGGAATGATTAAAATGATTATTCCTAACAGAGGATTATTTACAAGATCATTGAAAATGATGGTATGTATTCCATCAGGAATTACCGAAGTAGAAAAAAGAGCAGTAAGAGATAGTGCAGAACATTCTGGAGCAAAAGAAGTGTATATGATTCATGAGCCGATGGCAGCAGCATTGGGTATGGGCATTGATGTAGAAGCACCAGAAGGAAACATGATTATTGATATTGGTGGCGGAACCACTGAAATTGCTGTTATTTCATTAGGTGGTATTGTATGTGATAAGTCCATTCGTATTGCAGGTGATGAATTTAATGCTGATATAGAAGAATTTGTTCGCAGACAGCATAATTTGCAAATTGGAGAAAGATCTGCTGAAAGATTAAAAATTGAAGTAGGTGCTGCCACCGTTGAATTAGATAATCCACCGCCTGATTTTCCTGTAAGAGGTAGAGATACAATGAGTGGCTTGCCAAAAGAAGTATATGTGAGTTATACTGAAATTGCTCATTGTTTGGAAAAATCCATTTCTAAAATTGAAGAAGCGATAGTTACTGCACTTGAAATGGCACCGCCAGAATTAGCCGCAGATATTTATCAGAAAGGTATTTATATGGCGGGCGGAGGTTCATTATTAAGAGGATTAGATAAAAGAATTTCTTTAAAAACGAAATTAACTGTTCATGTTTGTGAAGATCCTTTAAGAGCTGTAGCAAGAGGAACAAACATTGCATTAAAGAATCATCGTAAATATAAATTCATAATGGAATAATTCTTAATATTGTGTGAGAGCATTAGTAACATTTATACTTCATCGTCTTTATGGAATTTTATTTATTTTTCTTGAAGTAGTTGCTTTTTATTGGTTATTTCAATCTAATAAATATTCCTCTATTGTTATTAATAATCTAGCAAATGAATGGGCAGGAAAATGGTATGATCAAAAATCTAAAATGTATCAGTATTTTTCATTAAAAGAAGAAAATGAAAAATTATCTCAATTAAATAGTGCGTTGCTGAACAAAAGTTATTTTGCTTACAATATTATTTCTAATAAAGAAATAACATCAAAAGATACAAGCTTACATCAAGAATATACATTTATACCTGCCATAGTTATTAACAGCACATTTAGTAATCAAAAAAATTACATCACTCTAAATATCGGCAAGAATAAAGGCATTCAAAGAGATATGGCTGTAATAACAGACAATGGTATTATAGGCAGTGTGAAAGATGTATCCGAACATTATTCAACAGTTATTACTCTTTTACATAAAGATTTTTTAGTCAATTGCATGTTGAAAGATGGTTCTTGTGGCCCTTTATCTTGGGATGGAAAAAGCAAAAATTACTTGCAAATGAATGATGTTCCTTTACACGCAAAAATCAAAAAAGGTGATACAGTTTATACTTCTCATTTTTCTCATATTTTTCCAATGTATTTACCTGTTGGCGTTGTAGAAAGTTTTGAAAGAAAACAAAAAAATCCTTTTTATACTGTAAATGTAAAGATATTTACAGATTTTAGTTCTGTGAAACATGTTTATGTAGTAAAACATTTATATAAAGATGAATTAGATTCACTTCAAAATATCTCTTTCAAATAATTTTTTATGTCTGCTAATTTAGTTTTATCATATATTTTTCAATTGTTGTTTTTAATATTCATGCAAGTTGTTATTTTTCAAAAAATATATTTATCCGTGTATTGTGTGCCATTTTTTTATATTATGTTTTTAATTACTTTGCCTGTTCATACAAATAAATATCTGGTTTTAATCTTAGGTTTTTTACTTGGTGGATTGATGGATATATTTTATTACACAGGCGGAATTCATGCGGCTTCTACAACTTTAATTTCATATTTAAGATATTACTGGCTTAAAATAATAGAACCTTCAGAAAGATATGAAGAAAATCAATTACCTGTTGTGGCTATGACTAACAGAGATTGGTTTTTGAAATATATTACACCAATCGTTTTTTTACACCATTTTACTTTATTTACATTAGAAGCATTTTCTGCAAGATATTTATTTGAAATTATTTTAAGAACCATTTGTAGTAGCATTGTATCAGTTGCACTTATTTACTTTTTTCATTTGATATTCTTTCGTGTAAAAAATAGATGAACAGAAATCAAAAAATACAATTAGCACAAAGGAGATATTCAATAATTATATTTATCATTATAGTTATATTCTTATATGTTGTACGTTTGTTTTATTTACAAATTATAGATGACCAATATAAAGTTTATGCTCAAATCAATGCATTTGAATTTTTGACTGAATATCCACCAAGAGGTTATATTTATGACCGTAATGGTAAATTATTGGTAATGAATGAACCATCTTATGATTTGATGGTAGTTCCTAAAGAAGCAAAAGGTTGTGATACATTAGCATTGTGTGAAATTTTAGATATTAGTAAAGAAGAATTTATCAATAGAATGACCAAACTTTCACTTCCACCAAATTCTCCAAGAAAACAAAGTATATTTGAAAAACAATTATCTGTAAAAATGTACGCGGCATTGCAGGAAAAAATGTATCGCTTTAATGGATTTTTTGTACAGGTAAGATCAATTCGTAAATACCCTAAGCCCATTGCGGCTCATGCTCTTGGTTACATAGGAGAAGTAAGCAAAACAAAAGCCGAAAAAGATCCGTATTACAAAGAAGGTGATTATATTGGCATTAGTGGAATTGAGTATAGTTATGAAAAATTTCTGCGTGGTAAAAAAGGAACAAGAATCATTATAAAAGATGTTCATAATCGTGAAGTAGGTAGATTTATGGATGGTAAATTTGATACACTTGCTATTCCTGGAAAACCTTTGTATTCCTCAATTGATATGGACTTGCAGGAATATGGAGAATATCTGATGAAAAATAAAAAGGGAAGTATTGTTGCTATTGAACCATCTACTGGAGAAATTTTATGTTTAGTTTCAAGTCCTGCTTATGACCCTAATTTATTAGTTGGCGGAAGAGAAAGAAACAAAAACTTTGCTAAATTATTGGCAGATACTATCAATGTCCCGTTATTTAATAGAGCCACACAAGCAATGTATCCACCAGGATCAACATTCAAATTAATTGATGCTTTGATTGGTCAAAAAGATGGTGTATTATTTCCTAATACGGTTTATCCCTGTGCAAGAGGTTATCCTCCAATGGGCGGAAGACCTAAATGTCACCCACACCCTACTCCAAATTTAGAAATGTCCATTCAATATTCATGTAATTCATACTATTCTTATGTTTTTAAAAGCATAGTAGAAAATTACAAAATGTGGGGAAACTTTCAAAATGCTTATCAACACTGGAGAGATGCGGTTATGAGTTTTGGAATAGGTAGAAAATTAAACTATGATATTCCTTATGAAAAACCAGGGAATGTTCCATCTATTAAGTATTATGATAAAGTGTTTGGAAAAGGAAGATGGTTTGCAAGTACTGTTATATCTTTAGGTATAGGGCAAGCAGAGCTCACAGCAGTACCTATTCAACTTGCTAATGTGATGTGTATTATAGCAAATCGTGGTTATTATTATACACCACATTTAATCAAAGGTGTAGGACATGAAAAATATCTGGACAGTACTTTTAAAATTAAACATTATACTTATGTAACTGAATTAGAATATTATGAAAGAGTAATTAACGGAATGGAAAAAGTAGTAGAAGCAGGTACGGCAACATCAGCAAAAATAAAAGATATAAAGATATGCGGAAAAACTGGAACTGCAGAAAATCCTCACGGAAAAGATCATGCATTGTTTTTTGCTTTTGCTCCAAAAGATAATCCAAAAATTGCTATTTCCGTAATTGTAGAAAATTCTGGATTTGGTGGTGTTTGGGCAGCACCTATTGCTTCACTTATGATTGAAAAATATTTAAAGGGTAAAATTTCAAGACCAGATTTAGAAAAAAGAATGGTTGAAGCAAACTTAATTAAAGCAAATTTAGATTACATTAAAAGCGGTATGCCTGACAAGAAAAAAAAGCAACAAAATAAAAATAGAAAAAAATCAAGATAAATGAGAATTAAAGAAGAAAATCCATTCTTAGGCATTGATTGGATAACTGTTATTTTATATTTAATACTTGTAATACTTGGGTGGCTTAATATCTATGCTGCTGTGTATGACGAACAACATCAAAGTATTTTTGATATTTCTCAAAAGTATGGAAAACAAATGATTTGGATAATCACAGCATTAGTTATAGCATTTGCAATTCTTATTATTGAAGCTGATTTTTATACAGTTTTTGCTTATGGGTTTTATATTGTTATTTTATTAATAAATATCGCCGTTCCATTTTTAGGTAAAGAAATCAAAGGGAGTAAATCTTGGTTTAGATTTGGAGATTTTGGCATTCAACCAGCTGAGTTTATGAAATTTGCTACTAATCTGGCACTTGCAAAATTTTTATCAAATCAAAATTTGTCTGTAATCTCCACCAAAAGATATAAAAAATTAGCTGACTATTTCTTTATGTATAAAAATACATTCATGAGTTTTTTAATTATTGGAATTCCTGCTATTGTTATTATTGCATTGCAAAATGAAACGGGGCTTGCTATTACATTTGCTTCATTTGTCATTACTTTATACAGAGAAGGATTATCAGTTAATTTTATCATAATAGGATTTTTAGCTGTGGTGTTATTTATACTTTCCTTACTTATCCCTCAACAATATTTTTACATTGTTTTTATTGTATTTTTTATTTTGTGGTTTTATTTTGGAAAACATTCCTGGAAAAATTTTTTAATTAAAATATCCTATATTGCACTGGCTTCTTTATTTGTATTTTCAAGTAATTTTATTTATTCTAAACTTCAGCCCCATCAAAGAGGAAGAATAGATGTTTTATTAGGAAGAGGTGAAATAAATTTGAAAAAAGAAGGATATAATGTTCATCAATCAAAAATTGCAATTGGATCTGGTGGTTTAACTGGAAAAGGTTTTTTAAAAGGAACTCAAACAAAATACAACTTTGTTCCAGAACAAGATACAGATTTTATATTTTGTACAGTTGGAGAAGAATGGGGATTTATTGGAAGTACCTTTGTTCTTGTTCTATTTGCTATTTTAATAATTCGCATAATCAATTTAGCAGAACGACAAAGGTCAGAGTTTTCAAGAATATATGGATATGGAGTAGCATCTATTTTATTCTTTCACTTGACTATCAATGTAGGTATGACAATAGGCATATTACCTGTCATTGGAATTCCCTTGCCATTTTTTAGTTATGGAGGATCATCTCTTTGGGGATTTACAATTTTACTGTTTATCTTTTTAAAGTTAGATGCTCAAAGATTATTAGTTTTAAGGTGAGTTTGGCATATTAGATTATTTTTTATTACTTTTGCTTGCAAATTATTTATTGGAATTGAAATCATTTTCAAAACATATATTATTTTCTATACTTGCTTTATTCTTATTTAGTTCTTTTAAGCAGGACTACGATGTCAATGCTAAAATTAAAGCCGTATATATTTATAATCTCACCAGATATTTTGAATGGCCTGCTAATTCAAAAAATGGTAATTTTATTATTCAAATAGTTGGTAACGCCAGTTCTCTCATAAAAGAATTAAATGAGAATGTTGTTTCAAAAAGAACTATTGGTGGACAAAAGGTTGAATTGATTAACAGTGATAAAATTGACAAGAATAAAATACCACATGTTTTATTTATTACTTCTGAAAATTCTGCTAGCATAAAATCTTTTGCTTCACAACTTAAAGGTAAAGGAACCTTATTAATTACAGAACAAGAAGGAGCCGCAAAAACCCATGCTGTAATCAATTTTGTGGTAATAGATAATAAACAAAAATTTGAATACAATAAACAAAATGCTACTAAATATGGACTAAAAGCCAGCGAAGATATTAAAACACTTGCTTCGGCAGTATATTAAATAAAAACAATGAATAGTAGTTTTAAAATAAAGATTTTGCTCATCCTGCTAATTGGGTGGCAATGCTATGTTTCCAATGCTCAGGTTAACAAGTTATTGGAAGCATTTGAATGCTATAAAAATAAAGATCTTACTTGTGCCAAATCAAAAATTGATAGCGTAATCATTCACCCTGAAACTAAAGACGAACCTGGTGCTTGGACAATTAGAGCGTCTGTTTATTATCAGTATTATAGAAATTATGAACTAAGATTATTTAATTCTCCTTACCGAAATGAAGCCATAAAATCTATTGAAAAATCCAGATCGCTTTCTCCTGATGCCGAAATGGAAACCCAAAACAAACAAGTAATGTTAGCAATTGCTCAAAGTTATTATAATCAAATCAAATACTATTTATATGATTCATTGAATTATGAAATATGCCTCCAATTATACAATAACTATAAAAAATACTATCAAGAAATTTACCCGGGAACTGATTTCAAAGAAAAAGACATCGAGTTTTACTTAAGTGTAGGCGGTGAATTTGTTACAAGAGCAAAAAAAGAATTAGAATCATCAAAAAGTGAAGTTTTACCAGATGTGTTTAATAAATATATTGATATAGCCAAAATTACTTTTAGTAAAGTATTAGATTTAGACCCCAATAATATCAGTGCTCTAAAAGGTTTAGCTTTTGCTTACTATAATTTAGGTGCTAAACTTATTAAAGATATGTCTTATGATATTTCAATAGAAGAAACATTTCAAATACAAGAAAATGCTGCAAAATACTTCAAACAAGCATTGCCTTATATGCAAAAAGCTTTCGAACTTAACAAAGATGATGAAAAAGTGATTGAAGGGCTAACAGGTATTTATGAAGCATTGCATGACCATGACAAATACATTGAGTTTAAGAAAAAATTAGACCAAATCAAAAAGGATCAACAAAAATAAAAAAATGTTTAAAATAAGATTAAATATAACTACTCGCATTGCCGGAGGATTTGGTTCATTTATACTTTTAACACTTGTTGCATTTGTTTATACTTTTGCTGTACTGAAAGATACCAGAAAAAAAACAGATATAGTAGTTGAACAAGTTATTCCAAGTTTGAATGAATTAAAAGATTTTAATCTTTTACTACAAAAATCAAAAACTCTCATTGCAAAATGGTATTATTCCAGATCGGTTACAGATAACTCAGAATTCAGAGATGAATTAAAATTATTAATTACAAAAGAATATTCTCAAAGCAAAAAGCGTCTTAATGACATTTCAAAGGCGTGGAACAAAACAGATTCTTCTGAACTTCAAGCTATCTTAAAGAAAACTGAAGCTACATTTGCTTTGTATCAAAGAGAGATAATGGATAAATTAAATTCTTTAGAATCATATGATGATCCAAGTATAATGTATCCTGCAAAGTTTGCATTAGAAGATGCAGAATCAAGTGTAGATATGATTTCTAAAAAACTTAATATTCTTATCAGTAAGAAAACACAGGAAGCAGATACCGTAAAACAACAAATGTTTCAATCTATTAACTTTCTTGAAACCATCGTTAAGCTATTAGGACTAATTTTAGTAATTGGTGGAATCATCATTGCATATTTTACTATTCGTTCAATCGTAGTACCAATTATGCAACTTAAAAATTTACTTCTAAAAATGGGTAAAGGAATTATTCCACAAGAAAGATTTCCTGATAGACAAGATGAAATAGGTGAAATGGGAAGAGCATTAAATATCCTTATCAATTCATTTGAAAGAACTACTGAGTTTGCCAAACAAACTGGTGCTGGGAACTTTGATGCCCTTTTTCAACCATTAAGCGAGCATGATACATTAGGGCACGCACTCATCCGAATGAGAGACGAATTGGCAGAAAATGAAAGAGTATTGGAACAAAAAGTTATTGAAAGAACAGAAGAAGTTGTAAGACAAAAAAAAGAAATCGAATATCTTTTTACACAAGTAACTGATAGTATCAAATATGCTAAAAGAATTCAAGAAGCCATTTTACCACCATTAAAATATTTTCAAAAATTATTACCTGATTCTTTTATTCTATATAAACCAAAAGATATAGTAAGTGGTGATTTTTACTGGATTGAACAAAAAAATGATTATATATATGTAGCCGCTGTGGATTGTACAGGACACGGAGTGCCTGGTGCATTTATGAGTATAATAGGTTCAAATTTATTAAAAGATATTATCAACAATACTTCACTTATTCATCCTGCTGAAATTTTAGATGAACTAAATATTCGTATAGCACAAACATTACATAGCGAACAAACTGATACCAAAGACGGAATGGATTTGTCTTTTATTGCTATCAATAAAAATACAAACCAAATTGAATATGCTACTGCAATGAATCCAATTTGTCTCGTTAAGAAAAATGAAATTCATATTTTAGGAGGAGATAGATTTCCTATTGGAAAATATACTGATGTTATCAATAAATTTACAAATCATTTTATTCAAGTAGAAAAAGGAGATATTATTTATATGTTTTCTGATGGATATGCTGACCAATTTGGCGGACCAAAAGGTAAAAAATTATACAAGAAAAACTTTTACAATATACTATTAGAAGCGTCTAAATGGCCAATTGAACATCAAAAATTTATACTTGAAAAGAAATTTTTAGAGTGGAAAGGTGATCTTGAACAAATAGATGATATTCTTGTTATTGGTATTAAATTTTAGTATTAAAAAATTATTTTGTCTGCATAAAAATCATTCAATTGAAACGAATATGATTGCGAACAAACACAAAGAGGAATGCATTTCCTTCTGTAGTTCTCAATCAAGTAGTTCCATCTATCCTAAAACAATTAAAAATAATTTCAAATGAAAATACATATTATTGCTATTGGTGGAAGTATAATGCACAACCTTGCTATTGATTTAAAAAACAATGGTCATAAAGTTTCAGGAAGTGACGATGATATTCACGAACCATCTTTATCTCGTCTAAAAAAGCATCAACTTTTACCGGAAAAATTAGGTTGGTACCCTGAAAATATCACTAAAGATATTGATATTGTAATACTTGGAATGCATGCCAGAAAAGATAATCCCGAATTAAAAAAAGCTCAGGAATTAGGTTTAAAAATTTATTCTTACCCAGAATTTATTTATCAAAACAGCATCAATAAAAAAAGAATCGTAATAGGTGGCAGTCATGGTAAAACAACCATTACATCAATGATTTTACATGTATTAAAAAAAACTTCTACTCCTGCTGATTATCTTGTAGGAGCTCAAATTCAGGGCTATGATACAATGGTTAAAATTACAAATGACAATCCAATCTTAGTTGCAGAAGGCGATGAATATCTTGCTTCACCTATTGATGAAAGACCAAAGTTTTTAATCTATAAGCCACACATTGCTGTTATTAGCGGCATTGCGTGGGATCATATTAATGTTTTCCCTACCTTTGATAGTTACAAAAATGCTTTTGCACAATTCATTCAATCTATTGAAAAAGGTGGAACAATCATATACAACAATTTAGATAGTGAAGTTCGTACTCTTGTTGAAAAATGTGGAAGAATTGATCTTGAATATCTGCCTTATGAATTGCCTGATTACTCTATAGAAAATGGAAAAGTATTTATTTCACATAATACCAATAAATATCCATTGCAGATTTTTGGAAAACATAATTTACAAAATTTAGAAGCCGCAAAATTAGTATGTTCAAAAATTGGAATTGATAACAAAACATTTTTAGAAAGTATTTCTGATTTTACAGGAGCTGCTAAAAGATTAGAAAGATGGATTGATAAAGATAATTTAATTGTATTTAGAGATTTTGCTCATGCTCCTTCAAAAGTAAAAGCCACTATTGATGCTGTTTTAGAATTATATCCAGATAAAGAAATAATTGCTGCATTTGAATTACATACTTACAGTAGTTTAAATGAAAAATTTTTATCCGAATACAAAAATGTTTTTACAAAGGCACACTATAAAATTGTTTATTACGACGCTCATACATTAGAAATCAAAAAAATGCCTCCGCTTCATCCATCTACTATACTTTCTACATTTAATGATAAAGAAATTAAAGTTTGTACTAATAAAGATGATTTACTGAAAGTGTTTAAATCTATTGGAATAAAAAATAAAGTTTTATTACTAATGAGTTCAGGAACATTTTCAAACTTAACAAAAGAAGAAATAGAATCAATTCAATATTCTTAATTTAATACCTCAATATCTCATCAATTACTTTTCTAACTTTTTCAGCATTTGGTAATACGGTTTTTTCTAATATTTCATTAAGTGGAATAGCCGGTGTATCAAGAGCACCAACAACTTTCACCGGTGCATCTAAATACTCAAAACAATTTTCTACAATTCTGCCTGCAATACTTTGTGCAAAACTATTACTTTTTGCTTCTTCTGTTAATACAATTATTCTATGATGTTTTTTACTCTCTTCAAATATTTTTTCTTCATCTAATGGATACAATGTTCTCAAATCTAAAATACTAACTCTATCTTTTATATCTGAAGAAGCAGACTTTGCCCAATAAACACCCATTCCATAAGTAATAATCAATACTGCATTACCTGTGTTAATTTGATTCTCATTTGCATATTGAACAAAACGAGCTTTTCCAAATGGAATAACATAATTTTCATCGGGCTCAATAGTTTTAGCATCTTCGGTACCTTTTACTTTACTCCAATACAAACCTTTGTGTTCAAGAATAACACAAGGATTAGGATCATAATAAGCGGATTTTAATAATCCTTTCAAATCAGCGGCATTGCTTGGATACGCAATCTTTATTCCTTTGATATTTGTAAGAACACTCTCTACACTACTGCTATGATAAGGACCACCACTTCCATAAGCACCAATTGGCACTCTTAAAATCATACTTACTGGCCATTTGCCATTACTTAAATAATATGATCTGCTAACTTCTGTGAATAATTGATTTAAGCCCGGCCATATATAATCCGCAAATTGTACTTCCACAATTGGCTTCAAACCTACTGCACTCATACCAACTGTAGAACCCACAATAAATGCTTCCTGAATAGGTGTATTAAATACTCTGTGATCACCAAATTTTTGTGCTAATGTAGCGGCTTCACGAAATACACCGCCTAACCTTTTTCCCACATCTTGTCCATACAATAAGCATTCTTGATGTTTTTCCATCAACTCACGAATAGCAAATAATGCACAATCTACCATTACTACTTTTTGCTTGCCTTTTGGTTCTCTTTCACCTTTTTCTTCTGTAATAGGTGTTGGTGCAAAAATATGAGTTGTCGCATCTTCAGGTGTAGGATCTGGCGCTTCAAGTGCTTTATTAAAATCATTCCAAACTTGTTGTTCTATTGATTGTTCAATTTCTAAAATTTCTTTTTCATCTACGCCATGAATAATCAATTGTTTTCTTAATTTTGGCAATGGATCTTTTTTTTGTGCTTCTTCTAAATCATCTCTATACCATTCTTTTCTTATTCCGGATGTGTGATGATTTAATAAAGGTACTTTGGCATGAATGAGCATTGGACGCCTTTCTGTTCTTATTGTTTGAATACATTCTTTTAATGTATTGTATGATAATATAAAATCAGTGCCATCAATTTTTTTGGTTTCAAGACCATTTAATCCTTTCACATATTCAGAAATATCTTGTGCCCTCACTTCATCAGCAGAAGCAGAAATATCCCATCCATTATCCTGAACTAAATACAAAATCGGAAGTTTTTTTAATACTGCCATTTGAAACGCTTCGGAAACTTCACCTTCTGTGCAACTTCCATCGCCTAATGAGCAAACTACTATTGGCTTTTGACCTTCATATTCATTTGAAATTCCTTGTTTTTCCTGATACCAAAAACCCATTGCCACACCAGTTGCAGGAATGGCTTGCATTCCAGTAGCACTACTTTGATGAGGGATTTTAGGAAAATCATCTCTTCTTAATGATGGATGAGAATAATAAGTTCTTCCACCAGAAAAAGGATCGTCTTTTTTAGCAAGCAATTGAAGCATTAACTCATAAGGTGAAAGTCCAATTGCTAAAAGCATAGCATCATCACGATAATATGGAAAAGCATAATCACATGGCAACAATTGCATTCCTGTGGCTATTTGAATGGCTTCGTGTCCACGAGATGTAGCATGCACATATTTAGAAGCAATATCTTTTTTTTGCTCATAAACATCCGCCATTGTTTTGGCAGTATACATTAAACGATATGCTTTTACAAGTGTTTCAACTGGTATTTTAGTTTTTACAAACATTATTGTATCAGACATTTTTTATTTTTTATTGGCGAGCAATTTAAGGATAAAATGGTTTATGTAAAAGTATAATTTTGGTAAATATAATTCATTTATTATGAATTAGAAAATCATTGTTTTTTCAAAGAAAATGAAATTTTTTACTTCTACCTACTTTTGTTGTGAAAATTTAAACTACGAAAAAAACACAAAATTCTACTAATCTATTAAATCAAAACTAATCTTTCAATAGTTTTAAATCATTTATCAATTTCAATACATATTCTAATTGTTGATCTCTATCAAGATCTGTTGTATCTAATAAAATAGCATCTTTTGCCTGAATCAATGGATTTTCTTTACGATGAATGTCTAAATAATCTCTTTCTAATAAATTTTTTTTGACTTCATCTTCTGTTGCATAAATGCCTTTGCTATGCAATTCATCTAATCTTCTTTTAACCCTCACATCTAAATCTGTTATTACAAATAATTTCAATTCTGCATCAGGGAATATATTAGTGCCAATATCTCTACCATCCATTACAATACCTTTATTTTTGCCATACTCTCTTTGTTTTTCTGCTAAAAACTCACGAACTTCTTTTATACTGCTAATTTTACTTACCACATCAGATACGAGTGGTGTGCGAATTTCCTTTTCAACATTTTCGCCATTCAAATATGTCTCTGATGAATAAGTTACAGGGTTAAATTTAAATTGAATATCTAAATTTTTTAATGATTGAATGAGTTTAGGAATATCAATTTTATCTTTTGATGCTATATTATTTCTGATAGCATATAATGCAATAGCACGATACATCGCCCCTGAATCAACATAAATATAATTTAATTTTTTGGCTAAACCTTTAGCAAGCGTACTTTTTCCTGTTGCTGAATAGCCATCTATAGCAATAGTAATTTTTTTCACAAGAAAAATTTATTCGTTTGATAAATTAGATTTTAATAATTCTAAAATTTCATCTATTAAAACTATTGTATCTGATGATAAATCATTATAAGCACCTTCTATCATTTGAATGGCTTTTTGTGTGTCTGTTTCATCAAATGGTCGTGCTAAACCCATTATTGCACTATTGGCTTCTAAAACTAAATTGAAATTATTGGATAATAAAAATGGAATAAAAATCATCAAGTCCTTTTCATCATCAAATCCTGCTTCCCAATATGCACAAACTAATTTTGTTAAGATATCTTCATCCTGATTTTCTTGAATTTGTTCAATTAACAATGTCTTGTAATTATTTTCTTTTAACCATTGAAGTAACTCATTTTTTTCGCTTGGATTTTGATATAATGCAATAAATTTTTCTACATCTAATACTTGTTTCTTTGAATTTGCATTCTCATCAGATTTTTGATGAACAACTAAAGTATTAAAATGTTTGTTGTCAAATAAAAATTCATCATCAAATTCTTTATCATCATCATTTAATGCTTCATTTTTTTCTTCTTCATCTAATTTCCAATCATCATTCATCATCATAATAATAAATTTTATCTATATTTAAAGTATTTTCAATAAATTTTATTTATAACTTTATTGAATCAATAAGTTGTTGAATTATTTCTTTGGGCTTAATACTTTCTGCTTCTGCTTTGTAATTCAATACAATTCTATGTTGTAATACAGCATTTGCCACAGCGTTTACATCTTCTCTATCTGGACTGAATTTACCATTCAATAGTGCATGACATTTAGCACCAATAATTAAGTACTGTGATGCTCTTGGACCTGCTCCCCACTCTATCCAGTTTTTAGTTATGTTATTAGACTTATCTCTTGTTTGTTGAACCAATTTTACTGCATACTCAACAACAAAATCTGTTACAGGTACTTTACGAACAAGTTCCTGATATTGTATAATTTGTTGTTCAGAAAAAATTTTGGAAACTCTTGCTTGTTGATTAGTAGTAGTTTGTTTTACAATTTGTACTTCTTCTTCAAATTTCGGATAATCTAATTGAATACTGAACATAAATCTATCTAACTGGGCTTCGGGTAATGGATATGTTCCTTCTTGTTCAATAGGATTTTGAGTGGCTAAAACAAAAAATGGCTGTGGCAATGGATATAATTTTCCAGCCACTGTAACTTGTTGTTCTTGCATTGCTTCCAATAGAGCAGATTGTGTTTTAGGCGGTGTACGATTTATTTCGTCAGCGAGTATAATATTTGCAAAGATAGGACCTTTAATAAATTGAAATTGTTTTTGTTCATTTAAAATTTCAGAACCTAAAATATCGCTTGGCATTAAGTCAGGAGTAAATTGAATACGGCTAAATTGCAATCCTAATGCATCTGCAATTGTTTTTACAAGTAATGTTTTTGCTAAACCAGGAACGCCAATAAGCAAGCAATGCCCTTTTGAAAAAATGGAAATAATTGTTTCTTTAATAACTTCATCCTGACCAACAATTACCTTTGCAAGTTCTTTTTTCAGGGTTTGATAATCATTGTGTAATTGTATCGCTAAATCTTTTTCTGAAATGGGTGTCATAATTTTGTTTTAGTTATTTGGAATTTTCCAATAGTTAGAAAAATTACAATTATATATTTCTTTATCTACTTTAATGTAAGTTGATTGGCTTTTTTGTGCTATCCATTTTTTGATTAGTTTTTTTTGTTTTTCTAATTGTGCTAATTGTGCTAACTTTTGATAATCATCTTGTAAATTGGCTCTGTGCGGCGGAGTTATATTATTTAATTTGACAATTCTGTATGCGGGCTTATTATCTGCTATAAATTGCATTGGTTTTGAAATTTCGTTTTTGTTCATTTTTTCAAAAGTTACAACTAAATTTTGATCTAATCTTGCAAGGTCTTCTACTTCCCATTTTACAGATGCAGTAGCGGGATTTATCATTGTTCCGTTATTTTGTTTTGTATCTTTATCATCACTAAAAAGTTGAGCGGCTTTTTCAAAAGTTATACTTCCTGATTGTAATGCTTCATATATGCTATCTGCTTTTTGTTTTGCTTTAAAAATATCTTTATTCTGAATTTTTGGAATGACTAGAATATGTCTTAAATCTACAAGTTCTCCTTTCCTTGCAATCACTTGAATAAAATGATAACCATAAGGTGTTTCAAATATCTCCGAAACTTCACCAGGTTTTAATCTAAATGCTACTGCTTCAAATTCGGGCACCATCATTCCACGAGCCACATTATCATATCTTCCGCCATTTTTAGATGACCCAGGATCTTCGCTATACAATGCCGCAAGAACACTCATACTTTCACCGTTTATCACTCTTTTTCTATAACTTTCTAATTGTTCGCGTGCTAATTTTTTTGCTTCATCGGAAACTTTTGGTTGAATAACTATTTGCGACCATTCGTATTCTGTGGGAATTAAAGGCAAACTATCCTTTGGAATACTTTCGTAAAATAGTTTTACTTCTGTTGGCGAAATTTTAATATCTCCTGAAATTTTTTGTTGCATTTTTTGAATAATGAGTTGGTCTTTTACATTTGGTCTTACTTCATCTTTGAAAACATTCACTTTTTTGCCATAGAATTCTTCAAATTTTTCCTGACTTCCAAACATATTGATATAATACGCCAATCTTCTTCCAATTTCAGCATCTACTTCGTTATCTGTTACAGTAACACTATCTTTTTCTGCCTGAACCAATAATAATTTTTGAAACATTAATTCTTCTAAAACAGAACATTTACTTGCAGAAGAATCCTCTGATAATTTTTCTTTATATGCCATTTCAACTTCCGATAATAAAACAGGATGTTTTCCAACTATAGCCACTACTTTATCCAATAATACTTGAGCATTTAGTACTGATGTAAAAGCAAAAATTAGTATTCCAAAAAATTTCTTCATCACAAAAAATATAATGGGCAAAAGTAGTAAATTAAATCTTTATTTGTAGGTATAAATAAACGATAATTATTTTTTTCTCACATTTGAAGCGAATTTTTTATAGAATATGACACCCATTAGAAGATTATTGAGCAATAAGGATTTTGTGAGTTTTGTTTTATTGAGATTATTTTTGACATTAGGTATTCAAATGCAAATGAGTACTATTAGTTTGCAAATTTATTATGAGTATACAAAAGACGAATTGATGTTAGGTTTAATAGGATTAGCAGAAGCCATTCCATTTATTTTAGTTTCATTTTATTCTGGTTATTTAGCCGATAAAGTGAATAGAAAGTTAATCATTTATTTAGGTGCCATTACACTTTTGATAACTGCCTTATTTTTAGTGCTGTTTACAGAAAAAACTTTTTTATTTTTTCACAACAAACCAATGTGGGTATTGTATTTTGTTGTAGTGATATTTGGAATTAATAGAGCGTTTATGGCGGCAGCAATGCAACCTTTTTTGACAGAAATTTTACCGCGAGAGTTATATACTTATTCTGCGTCATTGAATAGTGGAGCGTGGCATTTGGGTGCTATTTTAGGACCCGTCTTTTCAGGATTTATTTATTCATGGAAAACAAATGGTGCATTATTGAATTATATTACTGTGGCTTTTTTATATTCAGCAAGCATTATGTGCTTATTGATAATTAAACACAAAGGAAAAAAAATTGAACAACAAAACACATCATCTAATAATTTATTAGAGAGCATTAAAGAAGGCATTACATTTGTCAAACAATCAAAAATTTTATTTGGTGCTATTACATTAGATTTATTTGCTGTATTGTTTGGCGGCGTAAGTGCTATTATACCTGCATTTACAGATAAAATTTTACATTTAGGACCAGAATATTATGGATTACTAAGAACATCGCCTGCTATTGGAGCACTGGTAATGTCATTATTGTTATCTTTTTATTTACCAACAAAAAATGCGGGCAAAGTATTAATGTATTCCGTAGCATTATTTGGTGTATTTACGATATTGTTTGGAATTTCAAGAAATTATTGGATAGCATTCTGGATGTTATTTTTAACAGGAGTGTTTGATAGTGTGAGTGTAGTAATAAGACATAGTATTTTGCAGTTATACACCCCAGATCATTTGCGTGGCAGAGTAACAGCCATCAACGGCATTTTTATAGGTTCAAGTAATGAAATAGGAGCATTTGAATCTGGTTTAGCTGCAAGGTTAATGGGCTTAACGGCTTCTATAATATTTGGCGGAAGTATGACTATTTTGATTGTTTATTTGATATTTCGTTCAAATAAAGAGTTAATGAAATTAGATTTAAGCAAGGTTTAATGATTATCTTTTTAAAAATACAAATTTTTACTTTCTAAGTTTATTAAAGAGTGTAAAAAAATAAATCTCTACTTTTGAAAAACAATTTTACACTTATGCTTTTCTTTCTAAAATCACTATATTTTCTGCGTGTGTAGTGTGTGGAAACATATCTACCGGCTGAATATTTGTAATTGTATATAAATCTGATAAATAAGTTAAATCCCTTGCCTGCGAAGGCGGACTGCAACTTACATATACAATTCTTTTCGGTAAAATTTCCCGAATTTGCTGAATAACATCTTTATGCATTCCTGCACGAGGTGGGTCTGTGATAATCACATCGGGCTTTCCATTTATATTAATAAACTCTTTTGTAAGCACATTTTTAATATCACCTGCAAAAAACTCTGTGTTGTCAATGCCATTAAATTTTGCATTGTCTTTTGCATCTTCAATTGCATCTTTTACATAATCAATACCAACCACTTTTTTAGATTGATGGGCTACATACAAACTAATTGTTCCAGTGCCACAATACAAATCATAAACAATTTCATTTCCTGATAATTGAGCATATTGCTGAATAGCATCGTACATTCTATGTGCTTGTAGTGAATTGGTTTGAAAAAAAGATGTTGCACTGATTTTAAATTTCAAATGACCCAGTTGTTCAACAATATAATTTTCACCTTTGTATAAATATAATTTTGCATTTAATAAACTATCATTAGCCATTGGTAAATGTGCATACTGCAAAGAAGTAATAAATGGAAAATTTTGATACACAGCATCTAACAATGGAAATATAAGTGATTCATTTAATTCATATACACCTAAAATAACCATCCATTGATTTAATGTTGTATTGCGAATAATGAGTGTTCTTAATAATCCTGTATGATTTTTTATATCAAAAAATGGTATATTATTTTTCAATGCATATTCACGAATAAAATTTCTAATCAGATTGGAATTATTGTGTTGTAAAAAACATTCTTGTATATCAATAACTTTGTCATAAGCATTAGAAATATGAAAACCCAGAGCAGGTAATTGTTGAGAATTTTCTTTTGAAAAAAATTCAGGTTCAATCCATCGTTTAGTAGAAAAAGTAAATTCTAATTTGTTTCTATAATGCTTGGTTTGTGGGCTTGGCAGAGGTTCATTAATAGTAGAAAATTCTAAATTTCCAATTCTTGTTAGGGCGTCTGAAATAAATTTTTTCTTAAATAGAAGTTGTGCATTGTAATCTAAATGTTGCCATTTACATCCACCACAATATCCAAAATGTTTACAAAATGATTGCGTTCTGTGTTCAGAGGGTTGAATAATTTCAACTGGTTGTGCAAGTATATAACTTCCTTTAATTTTAATAATTTTGACATTAGCTATATCACCAGGCACTAATTTTTCAGCAAAAACAACAATATTATCAGAGGTTCTTCCAATGCCCAAACCTTCTGCAGAAATATCAATAAATTTGACATTTTCTAAAATTTGTCCTTTTGAAAGTTTTTCTTTGAGGTGCATAATTAAAAGTGTTTCCAACCTTGTGCAGTGATAGGATGAACAGTTCCAGATTTAGAAATTAGATTATATTTTTTTGATGGTTCTGTAATATGTCCAATTATTGTATAGTTTGGAAGATTTTTAATATTGTCATAATCACTTAATGGAATTGTAAAAAGCAATTCATAGTCCTCACCGCCATTCATTGCACAAGTAGTGGGGTCTAAATTAAAATCAAGGGCTCGTTGATAAGTCATTGGATCAATAGGAATTTTATCTTCATATATTTCACAACCCTTATCAGATTGTTTGCAAATGTGAATAATTTCAGATGCTAAACCATCGCTTATATCAATCATTGAAGTTGGTTGAATATTGAGTTGTCTTAATTCTTCAATCACATCTTTTCTTGCTTCGGGCTTTAATTGTCTCTCTAAAATGTAATCGTTACCTTCTAAATCGGGCTGAACAGTTGGATGTTCAAGAAATACACTTTTTTCTCTTTCTAAAACTTTTAGTCCCATAAAAGCACCACCTAAATCTCCCGTAACAACAATCAAATCTTTTTCTTTTGCACCGTTTCTATAAACAATCTTTTCTTTTTCTACTTCACCAATAGCAGTTACACTTATTACCAATCCTTGATGAATAGCAGAAGTATCACCACCTACAAGGTCAACTTTGTAAGTATTGCAAGCCAATAAAATACCGTTATATATTTCTTCAATATCTTCTAATGAAAATCTATTAGATACAGCAATGCTTACTAAAATTTGTTTTGGAAAACCATTCATTGCATAAATATCACTTAAATTAACAATCACAGATTTATAGCCAAGATGTTTCAGTGGTGTGTAAGTTAAATCAAAATGAATACCGTGAATAAGAATATCGGTGCTTAATAGTGTGTAATTTTTATCATCTTTTTCAATAACTGCAGCATCATCTCCAATGCCTTTTATTGTTTGAGGATGAAAATGTTTGACATTTTTTTGAATGTGTTCAATTAAACCAAACTCACCTATTTCTGAAAGCGGCGTTGGATTTGGATTTTTAAACATACTGGCCATAGGATGATTTTAATTTTTTGGCAAAGATGTGAAGTTATTTTGTTTTTAGCAAAGGGATTATATTAGTGAAGAGTGAAAAATGAAGAGTGAAAAATGAAAAGTGAAGAGCGAATAGTGAATAGAAACGACATTTATGTCGTTTGTGAAAAGTGAATAGTTTTTAATTTTAAGTTTTTAGTTGTATCAATTACTAAAAATTGAACATTGAGCATTGAAAATTGAACATTGAGCATTGAAAATTGAACATTGAGCATTGAAAATTGAACATTGAGCATTGAGCATTGATTATTGAGCATTGAACATTGAGCATTGATATTTAAATTTTTAAAAACCTCTAATAATCAACTTCTTACGCTTCAATTGTTGATTATTATTTTATTTTGTGGATATTATCCTTCCTCTATTCCATTAGTTTATTCCTAATTTTACAACCGAAAAAATAATCAAACATTTCTTATGCAAATAAGCATTAACGATATTATATCCACTTTATATTATTCCCGCGAAGCCATAGAATATCTTTTTGCCAAAAAAGACAATATTAGTATTAGCCAGTTGAAAAGTGAAACCAATCTTTCTGAAGAAATGTATCACCGAATGAAATCAATGGAAATAATCTACGAATACGAAAATACCGTTGTTCTTAATGACTCTGTTATCAATATGCTTGAAGATGTATTGCAAATAGGCGAATCTACTCCTGGTATAATCTCTGAGTATGTTGCCGAAGTTAAAAGATACATTTCATTTTATCAGGAAACACAACATTATCGCTTCATTAGCCCTCTTAAAAAATATCTAAGAAGATTAGATAAAGCCATTACCCGTGAAATTATTAAATTACAAAAAACCATTGATGATACTTACAAAAACGAAAGTAACTATCGCATTAAACTCCGTCGTTTAGAAGAATATAGAGAAAAAAGAGATATTCTGATTAACAACATCTATTCTCTGCAAAATACACTTTCAGAAAATCAAAACACATTATCATCTTGTAGTGATGCTCAACTTTATCAAATTATCAATACTCTCAAACAAACCTTACTTGAAAATTTAGATTACCTTATTGAAATTCAAACAGACATTACTGATTACATCAATAAAATTCAATATCAACTCAATATCTATCAAAAAGCACAACAACTTAAAGAACTCAAAGACCAAGGTCTTCTTCATTTTTCTACAAACTTTAAAGAAGTTGTTGAAAACCTCAACCCCATTCGTTACAATGGACACAAAGCACCTCGCACAAAAATTGCCATTGACACACTTTATAATGATATTGGACAACAACTCTGTCAGAAAATTGCTGAAAAATATAAAGTATCGCAACTTCGTTTTAGAACTTCTGCTGGACAACTTTCTTTTGACATTAACGAAAAAATTTTAGACCATCAGATTTTATTAGACACTGAAAAATTAGTAGAAAAATTTTCAAAACAATCCGATAAAGATTTATTTCAATTTATTCTGAATTTCAAATTCCCAAAAGAAATTG
This sequence comes from Bacteroidia bacterium, assembly GCA_035405785.1. Lineage (GTDB taxonomy): Bacteria > Bacteroidota > Bacteroidia > B-17B0 > Aurantibacillaceae > BPGX01. The sequence continues at coordinate 53,060 of DAONJS010000007.1, read as the reverse complement.
GAGAACTTACATTAGAACAAAAACTTTCTCTCTTTGTAGAAATTTTAGTTCAATATGAAAAACAACTTAACTTTTCCTACAAAATAAATTACATCACATTAACTGATGAAAATCAAAAAACAAGAAAAATTGGATACACCATTGTGCTCCCACAAAAAATATCTAAAAAACAAAATATAAACATTACAACATAAATTAATTACTTAATACAATGTAAAAGCGTATAGCGATAATTTAAAATAACAACCTCACCCTTCCCTCTCCTTGCAAGGATAGGAGGATGGAACTGAACAAAAAAATAATGGCAATTCATTTTTAATTTATTTACACCCCTTCTCCTTGCGAGGAGAAGGGGCTGGGGGATGAGGTTCTGGACAAAATAAATACAGTAAGGGCGTATGGCAATACGTCCCTATCAATAAAAAACTCAAAACTATATAATCTATGAATATAGAAGATTTAGAACTTCCAAGACAAACACACGAGATATTCAACATTCTTGCTCGTGGTCACTTTATTTCAAGTAACGGAACAAAAGATGGGATGGGCAGATTGTATGATATTCTCAATGACCCTCAAAACTTTGAAAAACTGCAAGCATATTTTTCAGTATTAAGATACAGAATTGAACGCGGGAATAATTATTTCTACTTTTCTAAAGTCAATGAACCACCAAGCATCACAGAAAAAAAATTAGAAACATTTGAAAAATATATTGACATCATTGATTTATTTGGAAGTTTAGATAACAAGATTACCATTGGCTCTCGCTTTCGTCCATCTGAAATAGCAGAAGAATGTAATGCTAATGTTCGCCTCAAACAAAAATTAGCAAAAATTCCTCTTTACCGTTCTGAAAATTTTCTCAATAAAATCCGTGAAATATGCGATATGCTTGCCCGCGATTCTTATCTTGAACTGGAAGATGAAAATACAGAAACATACAAAGTCCTTGATGCTTATGCTTATTTATTAGAAGTCATCAATGCTATTACTATTTTTGGACAAGCACCAAATCCAGAACATTCACTAAATAATCAACCTGATATTGACATCAATATAAATCCCAACTAATCAATTTTAAATTAAAAAAATATGAGCAATTACAGAATACTTAACAGAATTGTGGAAATTAATATCGCTAATGTAAAATATGCCGACATTGAACTCAATGGAAATACTTGCTTTGTAGGAGCAAACAATTATGGTAAAACATCCCTTCAAAGAGCCATTCTGTTTTTTTACAATGCTAACTCCCGTGCTCTTGGTATTAGTTCTTCTCAAAAACCTTTTGAAGAACACTATTTCCGCTACGACAATTCGTATCTTATTTATGAAGTTGCCACCGAAACAACACCATTTTTTGTAATGGTATATCGCCACAATAAACTTGTATTCAGATTTGTAGACAGTGAATATAATCCAGAATTTTTCTTTAATGAAAATAATGAAGCAATTAAATTCAGAGAAGTTCTTGCTAAACTTGATCAAAAAGGTATTTTTTACAGTAATCAAATTGATACCTTTGAAAGATACAGAAATATCCTATACGGCACAGAAACTGACCCAAAACTCAATAGATTCTTTTTACTACGCGGAAATGAAAAATATCAAAATATCCCTAAATCTATCACAAATGTTTTTTTAAGTTCCAAAAATAGCATTGATTCTCGCTTTATCAAAGATTTTATAGCAAGTGCCATTTCAAACGAAACAGATGTTATTGTCCTTGAAAATATTGAAAGACAAGTTCGTCAGTTTTCTGAAAAATATAATGATATTAATACTTTTCTAAAAAAAGAAACTCAACAACTGATTGAATTGATTGAACAAAAATACGACCAAGTTCAAGTCCTCAAAAACGCACAATACGAAGCCGCAGAAAAATTAGGTTCTACGCTTAAATATGCCGATACTCAACACAACATCATTCTATCTTCTATTCAAGAAAAAGACCAAAAACTTCAACAACTCAAAGAAAATTATGATGCACTCAAATATGCATTAGAAGAAAAACAAAAAGATATTCGCGAACAGATTGGTTTTTATGATGGAATGATTAGAGAAGCACAACGCAAACTTGAATCTTACAAAGAAAAAAACATTGATGAAATCCTGCAAAAACATCAGGAAAAAAATCAGTTAGAATCTCGCTTGCAAATTTTACAAAAAGAATACAATACACTTACTGCCGATGTTCAAAATGTTGAAATTCAATATCAATCTTTACTCAATAACATTACAAATGAAATTCAAACTGTCAATAATAAAATCAATGCACAAATCACCGAAATAGTCAATCATTACAACGAATTAATTTTATTACAAAAAGAAGAACAAACAAAACGAGAAAATTCACTTCAACAGCAACTTCAAGCCGCCATATCATCTATAGATAATGAATTAAACCAAAAACAAATTGAACTCGGACAATTAAAATCTGAAGAAAAAATTTCTGCCGCTATTCAACCTTATGAAAAAGAAATTAAACAATTAGAATTAGAAATTACCGAACTTAAAACTAAAATTTATACAGGTAAAAGTGAATTGGCTATTCGTCAAAATCAAATAGATTCACTCCAAAAAGAATGGCAAAACTACGAAAAACAACTTCAGCAAAAATTTGAACAAATTGCACAAAACATCCAGCAAAAAATTGAACAACTAAAAAAAGAAATTGCTCAAATTGATGAAAAACTCAACTTACAGGAAAATGCTTTCTACGGATTTTTAGAAAAAAATGTTCCTAACTGGCATCTTACTTTTGGTAAAATTCTAAATGAAGATATTTTATTCAAAAATGAACTTAACCCACAACTCATCAATCCTTCTGATGAAACTATTTTTGGCGTTAAAATTGATTTGGATAAATTATCCATCGTATCAAAATCCATTGAACAATATCAAACTGAAAAAATTCAAAAATTAAATGCTATCAAAGAACTTGAAAATCAATATATTCAAGAACAACAAAATTTACAAAATGAAAAATTATTAAACGCTGATAAATACGGAAAACAAATTGCAGAACTCAAAGAAGATAGCAAAGTTACTCAATATGCCATAGAACTCGCAGAACAAAAAGCACGCAAACTCATCATTGAATTAGAAGAACTAAAAACAAAAGCCGCCAAAGAAACAGATGCTTCGCTTCAATCTATTCGTGAAAAAATTGCAATGATTGAAGAAGAAATTGCTATCCTCAAAAAAAGAAGAAAAATCACTGAAACAGAATTTGAAACTCAAATTCAAAATGCTATTGCAAAATCTCAACAACAAATTCAACACCTTAAACAGCAACAACAAAAAGAAATTGAAGAATTAGAAGTCCAAAGAAAAAATACCATTCAGGAACTTAAAGAAAAAGAACAACAACTCATTGCAGAAAAACAAAATATCTTTCAAAATAAAGGTGTTAATACTACAAAAATTCAGGAACTCCAAAAGCAAATTTCTCAACTTCAAGACCAACTTGCAGAATTAAATCAATATCAAAATATCGTCAATGATTATCTAAAAGATAAAAGAGATTTGTTTGATAACATTCCTGTTTACAAACAAAAGAAAGAAGAATTTGTTACTGAAAATAAAAATATCCTTCAACAAATAGAAGAAGAATCTAAAAAGTATAATCTTGAAAGATTAGAACTCAATAAACAGAAAAAAGAATTAGAAGAATCGCTATATCAATTCAATCAAGGTATTCTTTTCTTTCAAAATAATTTTAAAGAAACGCCTGTATATAAACATTACGCTTCCATTATTGAAAATGCAGAACCAAAACCATCTCATAATAATATCACCGACCTCTGCACTCAGTTACTCAAAAATGAATCTTATTTCAATGAAGAATACACACACTTCCAAAGATATGTCAATGAATTTGCAGGTAAATTCAGATTAGATAATCATTTTGGTTTTGTGATTCAACACGATGCGTCATTTAGTGAATATGAAAAATTTGCTCAAAACCTTCGCAACTTTATTAATGAAAACAGAATTGAAGTATCTATCACAGAAACAACTGCTCTTGCTACAATGATTATTGATAGCATTGCCATTAAAGTAAAAGAACTTTCAGGACAAAAAGATAAAATACAACACATCGTATCTTTACTTGCAGAAGATTTCAAAAAAGCAGAATTTGAAGAATCAAAATTGATTGAATACATCAAAATTCGTCTTGAAGAATCAGACAATAAAATTTATCAATTACTCAAAAAAATTCAGGAATTTCGTGATGAACACGGTATTACTATCAACGAAGGTTTATTTAATACCAACAATAACGTTCCTAAAAAATCACTTTCATTGCAAATTATCAGAATGCTTGACCAACTCCAAACTGCCATCAAAGAACAAGAACAACAAGAAATTCGTTTGCAGGATTTATTTGAACTCAAATTTAATATCAAAGAAGGACTTAATGAAACTGGCTGGACACATCGCATAGACAGCATTGGTTCTACTGGAACAGATATTCTTGTTAAAGCCATTATTTACATCACATTATTGCATGTGTTTATCAAAGAAAGTTCAATTAAAACCAACAAATCATTCAAAGTGCATTGCATAATTGATGAAGTAGGACAAATTTCTGCACACTATTTAAGAGAGTTATTAAGATTTGCCAAATCAAGAGATATTGTGATGATTAACGGATTGCCCAACAAAAGCGGTTTAGAAAGCCATTACAAATACACCTATCAGTTCAAAAAAGAAGACGACGGCACTATTCGTATATTCCCAAGTATTGTTACAGAAGTAGAAGTTTAAAATGAAGAGTGAAGAGTGAAAAGTGAAGAGTGAAAAGTGAAGAGTGAAAAGTGAAGAGTGAAAAGTGAAGAGTGAAAAGTGAAGAGTGAATAGTGAATAATGAAGAGTGAAAAATTTTTTCAAAAAAATCCCGAAGGGATGACAGGATTATAGTAGGAGTAATTCATGAATTGCCCCGTCAAAAAATCCCGAAGGGATGACAGGTTTGTAGCGAAAAGAGAGAAATGTAACGTCCGTCCCCTTCTCCTTGTAAGGAGAGGGGTTAGAGGTGAGGTTGTTATTGAATTTCAATATTCAATGTTCAATTTTCAATTTTCGCTACACATTTCTTTTGAGATTACTTCGCTTCGCTCGTAATGACGATGTGAGAATTTGAGATTGCTTTGCTCCGATCTCAATCTATTTGATACCTCTGCGAAATTTTTCTTTGTGGACTTTGCGTGAAATGATTTTTTTAATTACATAATAAACAGAACAGATTCTTTAATTTTTAATAAACCTTATCACATCAGTGGTGTAGCGGGTTTGTAATTTTACAAAATACATTCCTTTATCTAAATTTGAGGTATATAATTCAAGTTTGTTAGTTCCGCTTTCAACATCTATTGTTTTTTCATCAATAACATTACCTACAAGATCTGTAATGGTGATATGATATTGCTTATTCAGTTTTGAATAAATGTATAAATAACAATTTTCTTCAGCAGGATTGGGGACTATTTTCATTTCATCTTTTTGAATGCTGTTATTATCAATGACTATAATGCCTAATTTTTTAGTAGTACCATCATAATCAGTTTGAGAAAGCTGATAATAGGTTCTTTCAAAGGGTGCATCATCATATAATTCGTAAGTTCTTTGTTGATAAGAGTTTCCAGCACCTGCTACTTTTTGAAAAACTTCATAGTGTATACCATCAGATGATTTTTCTAATGTAAAATATGCGTTATTTTTTTCTGTTGCAGTAGTCCATGATATTTTATTATATCCATTGTTTTTTTCACCTATAAAATTAACTAATTCAATTGGAAGAAGTTGACATCCACCACTAACATTATTTAAAGTATAAGAATATGTGCATTGATCGCCAGCAAATCCATCCACAACTAAATAAGCACATTGACCTGCTGCTAAACTAAAATTACTTGATGTCCAAATCGCAGAACTAGGCAGCATTGGATTAGGTGCTACTTGATTTAAAGTCATACTTGATGCACTTCCTAATAAAATAGCCATTTGTGAACCCTGAGCGCCTGATTGAGGTTGAGAACATGAAACAACATCAAAATTAATATTGTATGTACCATTTGCAGTAGCACAAAATGTGAAATAAGATGGATTATTAATAACAAAGGGAACATCATTTCCATTACTTCCATTACATTGACCACCAAATGAGGGTGGACAGGAAGTACTTAAATTATTATCTATATTTCCAAGTGAAGGTGTTCCATTATTAGTAGGGGCATAACCACCTTGGGTGGATCCATTATATTGTGTGCCGCATGAGTTAATAGCAGAAGCACCAGATGGATTAGAATTTGAAGCAAGAGTATTTACTCCAATACAAAATTGCGCATAACTAGCAAAAGGACCTCCACATTGTAAATTAACCATTTGAATTAAATAAGTATTATTTCCAGCTGTAGTACTTAGACCATTTAATTGAATATAATTTCCCGGGTCTCCATTTAGTAAATTATAATACGCTCCACCTGCTGAACTTACATAATTTGTTGGAGTAGCAGAAGCAAGAACGGTATACCCTCCACTACTACATGAACCTGCCCCTGTAATTATTGAACAACCAGCAGAAACAGATGAATAAGGACCCCATATAATATAATAAGGATAACAGTTAGTTGCATTAGTTTGTAAAAAATTTAATACAAGAGTACTACTTGTAGCATTAAATGAATACCACATAGAACCTTCAGTTGCTCCACCAAAATCGATATAACACTCATTTGCTTGTAAAGTAACTCCAGAAGCATTTTGACTACAAGTTTGAGTGCCAATAGTTAATGGGGTTGCACTCCCGCAATTATCATTTGGTGGTGGTGGTGGCGCTGCAGCGTGTAAAATAGAAGTTAATAAAATAAATAATAAATAAATTTGTTTCATGTTTTTTAGTTTGTTGAATTATTTTTGATTATTTTGTTTTTAGGGAAAATTCGTATTAATGTTACATGATTTATCTTCCATTCAACAATATCAAATTCTTTTCTTTTTGTATTGATTTCATAAAGTACTTCACAAGGCAATGCGATTTTTGAATCATTATTGACAGTTGTGTTTTCAATTGCTTCATTAATATATATTATCTCATAAGAATTTTTTGGTGGTAATAAAGTAGAATCACAGTCATTAGAAGAACCACTATATTCTGTTTGTGAAAACACAATAAAACATAGAAAAATAAAATTTAAAGTAAAACAAAGTTTTTTCATTAGTATAATTTTTGTTACAAAGTTAAGGAATAAAATTGATATGTTGTAATTTTTTTTGTTAAAATGTAAAATTATTTATTGAATGGTAGGTTTTATTGAGTGAATAGTGAAAAGTGAATAGTGAATAGTGAAAAATCCCGAAAGGATGACAGATTTGTAGTGAAAAGAGAGAAATATAACGCCCATCCCCTTCTCCTTGTAAGGAGAGGGGTTAGGGGTGAGGTTGTTATTGCAAGAAGAAGATGCGTGTAGAGGCATATTGCGATACACTCTTACATAAATTGCTCTTGCATTTTTTATGCCATCATTGCGAAAATGAAAATCCCAAGCAATTTTGTGTGAAAAAGATTTGTCATTGTCCCGACGATAAAAAGTTATTAAGTGTTTATCTATTTCAAAATAACTAAACCGCTTTCTTTTGTTGCAATATAAAGTTTTCCGTTAAAATTACATACATCTGTTAAGTAATTTGATGGTAAACCAGAAGAATTGTAAGTATATTGTTTGAAAGCAGAAAAGTTCCATTCAAACAAACCATTGCCATCAGTTGCAATCCATAGTTTAAGATTGCTTTTATCATAAAATAATTTTCTTGTAAAATTTCCCGTGAGTCCTGAATTAGTTGAGTTGTAATAATTCCATGAATTGCTTATTAAATTAAACTTATTAATGCCATTATTGGTTGCAATCCAAATTTCATTACTGGTTTGACCATCAATAATATCATAAATCCATGTACTTTGTAATCCGGAATTTGCAGGGGTGTAAATAATCCAGTTATTCAAATTGTAACGAGCTAATCCACCACCTGTGCCAAACCAGTACAAAGAATCCTGAATAAAAATACGAGCAATTGAATTGGATGGCAATGGCGAATTTGAGGGCGTAAATATCTGCCAAGTATTTCCGTCAAATGAAGCTACTCCACCTCCTGTGTAAGTGCCAATCCATAACTTTCCGGTTTTATCTGTATTCAATGAACGGATTTTATTGTTAGGTAATCCTGAGTTTGATGTGGTGTATTGCTGCCATTGATTGCTAATAACATTATATTTATTTAAACCAGAGTATGTTCCTATCCACCACACGCTATCTGTGATAAAGCAACATCTAACATCATTGCTTAATAATGGCGAATTGCTGGTGGTATAATTTATCCAAGTATTGTTAGAGTAAATACTTAAACCTTTAGCCGTACAGATAAATAAGGATGAATTGTATGGGAATAAAGAATAAATTGTATCAGATAAAAGCCCGCTGTTTTTAGTATTTATTGACTGAAATATATCAGATGAAGTTGTATTATTATTGTTAGAAGGAGAAGTAAGATTATCTTTTTTACATGAAGTAAATGCTAAGAAAATACAATAAACTAAAAGTAATTTTTTATTTATTTTAAAAGTGTTTAAAATCTTCATTTTAAAATTCACTTATTTTTTCTACAATTTTCTAATAAAAAGATGTGCTTTATCATCAAGTTTTATTAGAATAAATTACTCACTCAATAATACTTTTTGAACCTGAATGAGTTTGCCATTATCATCAATGAGTTTTACAAAATAAATACTTTGTGATACATTCAGTGGAATTTGAAATGAGTTAGCCCCTTCTTTAATTTCTATTGGCTTATTGACTAAAATTCTGCCTAATGCATCATACACTAATACAGATAAATGCTGGTCGTTAGTAGTGTTGATGTTAATCATAACATTATTTCCGTAACCATAAATTTGTGTACGAAGAGAAGCACATTGTTGAATATCTGCATCTGCAACAGGAGATAATTTGCTTGTTCCGTCTTTATCTATCATACGCAAACGATAATAAACAATACCAGAATTATGAGCATCATCAGTAAAAGAATAACTGCCGCCATAAGGATAGATAGCAGGCACAGTGGCTATTACTGAAAAATCAATGCCATTGGTGCTTTTTTGAATTTCAAATTTATCTGCGTTCACTTCTGAAGCAGTTTTCCATTGTAAAAGAACGGTGTTATTTTTTTGACAATTAGCAGTAAAGGAAGTGAGTTCTATTGGTAATGGTTTTGCCTGACAGGCGAGTACCCAATAAGATGTTTGCAAATTTCCTTGAGGAAGAGAAACAGCACCAGTAGATGCTGTTGCATTTTGAGTACCTGCTGTTACTCCCGGCCATGTACCTAATGTAGAGCAAGTCCAGCTGGGTGCAGAACAATTCAACCAACCTTGATTTGTAGCACTGTAATTTACCCAGTATTGTGCCCCAAAATTCCCACTTTGCGGGCAACCTACACAAGTATTTTCAGCACCTCTGTAATGAAAGTTTAAATCTAATGTAACAGGAGTAGCACTGCTTGTATTAGGGGTGATATACCACCATCTGTCTATAACAGTATTTGTCCCATCATTAGTTTGAGTAACAGACATAGCAGGAACATTCATTGCAGTTACGTTTGCAGGTACAGATGTATTATTGGCAACAGTAGAACGGGTACTTACAGTGATATTAGCACTTCCAGCAGATTTAGTCATTGTAAAAGGAATACGAGTACCGCTTACACCAAATGGTATGGTAACAGCAGCATTAGGCACATTACTCCATGTAACAGCACTGCTCCATACATTACAGGTACCACAACCATTTTCGCTGTTGATGTATCCTGTAGTGCCGGCAATGGTCATATTAGGATTAGTAATAGTAAGGGTGTATTGATTGAGGTTGAGTTCAACAGTTGTAAGGTCTAGTAAACCATTGAGTTGTGTTTTGCCACCTACAGAGATATTATTGGTAAGAGTTTTTACGCCACTTCCACCTAAAGTAAGATTGTAAAAAGTAGTAGGATTGGTGCCGCCAATAGTTTGATTTGCAGTGGCTAATAAACGAACAGTAGCAGAGTCATTATAGAAACCAGTGTTAGAAGAATTATTTATCCAGTTGCCATATATATCAACAAAAGGAGTAGCAGGTGTTTTGTATACTTTGAAAATACCCGTACCATTAGCAGTATAATGCCCTGCACTATTGTTAGCCACCCACAGCACTACCCCTCCACGCAAACTGATGCTTGCATTGTCATTTCTCAAACCACCCTGAGCAAGTATATTCAAGCTATAGGCGGTAATGAGTAAAAATATGTAAATATTTGTTTTCATAGTAGTGAGATTGGTAGTTATATTTATTTATTTGATTGGATAATTTCTTTGTTTTTATCAACTACATCTTGTCTCTTAAATTGTTGAAAATCCTCTGGATTTGGGGCTTGTGGAAAGCGAACTCCAACATGTTTTGAAATAACTTCTTTTGTAACTGGATGAACATAATCATCTCTATTTGCAACTACCATATAATTAAATTCTACATTGGAGGTACCATTATTTAATTCTATTACATCAAAACCATACTTACTTTCATTAGTTACATAAACACCATTGCAATTTCCTCTAAGTTGAATAAATACTCTTAATGGATGTTCGTCATTTACGATTATGTTTTTTGCAAAAATTGGATCTAAATCTATGTGGCATTTCCCATTTACTAATTTACCTTTTCCTATATCTTGTAAAAGAATTTCAGATGCTTCAGGACAAAACATAATTTTTCTATCATTAGGATCGTTTGATTCACCCCACACATCTGTGGATACGTTTCCTCCAAAGGCACCTAAATTTAAAATTTTATAATTAATTCCTGCATTTCGTCCAGCAATTACCACTCCAACATTGGAAGTCGTTGATGCAATAAAATAACCTGCCCATTGACCGTTTGTTAATGCTCCATTTTTAAAAACAGTAATTCCATAAGGGTTACCAGTAAAAGCACCGCCAGAACCAGACATTAAATACCAAGGTAAAATATTATTTCCACCAGCTACTAAACCGGTACCACTTGCGTTTGAATTAAATGCATAAATCCCTACGCCGCCACTTGTACTAGCCCCTCCATAAACTCCTGTACCAGTGGCACCATTACAAATACCAACAACGCCAGTACCATCATTTGCAGCACTATTACCATATACTCCCCAGCTCAGTGATGTAGTATTACCGTACCCATAAACTCCAACATTAGAACTTGAAAATGCACCGCCACTTCCACCACCTAAATAATTTGGAGTAACATTATTCCCTGCACCTAATACACCTGTGCCACTTATATTTGAATTAAACCCAAGTACACCAAAACCTGTTGCACTTGAATTTCTTCCCAACACACCATAACTATTTGCAGCAGTTGCATACCCGCTTATAGCATTGATTGCACCAGTAGCATTAGCATATGAGGAAAACATATCACTTGCAAGTGGTGTAGTATTATTTACAACTACTTGTCCACCACTTGTTACTCTCATTCTTTCTGTGTTATTAGTTTTAATCACTAAATCAACAGCATTAGTAGTTCCTAGAAAATTTGTTCCTGCAATGGTACTTGCATTACCTGTTGTAAGCCATGCATCAGCAGGAACACCAGAAACTAAAAGTTTTACCCATCTGCCGCCATTCCAGTAATAGTAGCCCTTTCCAGTAGTAGTGTTTGTATTATACACAAGCATTGATTCAGTTGGTCCTCCTCCAGTAATAGGGGCATAAGTGGTTAAACTAGTTAGATTAACTCTTGGTATTAAAACACCTTTATCTGTAAAATTCACATCTAATCCGGCATCACCAGAAGGTGCAGAACCCGGAGCAGGGCTAATACCAACATTTTGAGCATTGAGTGAGAATGTTGCTACTGCAGTGCAGCAAAGTGCTGCAAATTTTTTTGCCCATTGAAAAATAATGTTTGCATTCATAGTTTTAAATTTTGCTACAAAGTTAAGGAAAAAAAATGATATGTTGCAAATTTTTTTTTGTTAAAATGTAAAATTATTTATTGAATGGTAGGTTTTATTGAGTGAAGAGTGAAAAGTGAAGAGTGAAAAGTGAAGAGTGAAAAGTGAAGAGTGAAAAGTGAAAAATAATAATTAAATGTTCAATAATCAATACTCAATGTTCAATGTGCCGACGCTACGGTCGGCATGCTGATATTTTGCATAGCAAAATCGTCAGCACTCAATGTTCAATATTCAATGCTCAATGTTCAATGTTCAATATTCAATGCTCAATGTTCAATGTACCGACGCTACGGTCGGCATGCTGATATTTTGCATAGCAAAATCGTCAGCACTCAATGCTCAATGTTCAATGCTTAATTTTATACCAAAAAACTAAACACTAAAAACTCAAAACTAATTAAATTTTTTATACATCAAAAATTTTGCGTTACATTTGGGGCTCAAAAAAAAATAATGTTGGGTTTATCAGTTCATCAATGGTTATTTGGGATTTTATCTTTTCTGGCAGTGTTGTTTAGTTTAATGGTGGTGTTTAGCCGAAGTCCTGTAAATAGTGTATTGTATCTTATAATGAGTTTCTTTTCAATTTCTGGAATATATCTATTGCTGGATGCTCAATTTCTGGCAATCGTTAATATAGTCGTTTATGCGGGTGCCATTATGGTATTGTTTTTGTTTGTGATAATGCTTATGAATTTAAATCATGATACAGAACCTCAAAGAACTGTTATTACAAAAATAATAGCAGGTGTTTTAGGTGGATTATTTTTATTAGTTATGACAAGTGCCCTAAAAGGTGCAGATACATTAAATAAACAATTTTATGGAACATCAGAAGTAGGGTTGATAAAAAATTTAGGAAAAGTTTTATTTACAGAATTTTTATTTCCTTTTGAAATTGTATCAGTATTATTACTTGCCGCCATGGTAGGTGCAGTGCTGATGGGAAAGAAAAAAATTCATTAAAAAAATATAATACAAAACAAAAATATATGATAAATGGTATTCCAATTGATTACTTTATATTATTAAGTGCTGTGTTGTTTACTATTGGGGCTATTGGTGTAATGGCCCGCAGAAACAGCATTATTCTTTTTATGTGTATTGAGTTGATGCTTAATGCTGTCAATATCTTACTCGTTGCTTTTTCATCATTATATCAAAATGCATCAGGGCAAGTGTTTGTGTTTTTCGTAATGACCGTAGCGGCCGCTGAAGTTTCTGTTGGTTTAGCCATTTTAACTATGATTTACAGAAATATCAAAAGCATTGATACAAATTTATTAAGCAATTTAAAAGATTAAAATATGGCATCAATTATTTTACTAATTGTTTTATTTCCATTATTGGGAAGCATTATTAACGGTATTTTTGGAAAAAATTTGAGTAAATCTGCAATTGGATATATAGCAAGTGGTGTTATTGCCTTATCTTTTATATTATCCATTGTTGCATTTATCCAACTTCAAAATGTAAGCGACAGAGTTGTAAATGTTGAGTTTTTCAAATGGATATCAAGTGGCTTATTAGATGTTCCGATGGGATTTTGGTTAGATAGTTTATCATCATTATATATACTGGTAATTACTGGTGTTGGCTTCTTGATTCATGTATATTCAATTGGATATATGAGTGAGGATGAAGGATTTAGCCGCTATTTTTCATACTTGAATTTGTTTGTGTTTTTTATGTTGATGTTGGTGTTAGGAAATAGTTATGTTACAATGTTTGTGGGTTGGGAAGGTGTAGGATTGTGTTCCTATTTATTGATAGGATTTTGGTTCAAGAATATGGACTATAATAATGCAGCAAAGAAAGCATTCATCATGAACAGAATTGGTGATGTGGGATTTATTTTAGCAATGGCTCTGATGTTTGTAAATTACGGAAGTTTGAACTATTCTGATTTACTCAAATCTGGTGCTGTGCATTATTCAAATAGCGTAACCTTAATAGCATTATTGTTATTTTTAGGTGCTACTGGAAAAAGTGCTCAAATTCCTCTCTACACTTGGCTACCAGATGCAATGGCAGGTCCTACACCTGTATCTGCTTTAATACACGCTGCAACAATGGTAACAGCAGGTATTTATATGGTGGTTCGTTCTAATGTATTTTATTCTCTATCAGAAACTGCAATGCTAACCATGGGAATTATTGGTGGTCTTACTGCTTTGATGGCTGCAATAATCGCTACTTTACAATATGATATCAAAAAGATTTTGGCATATTCTACAGTTTCTCAATTAGGACTAATGTTTTTAGGATTAGGGGCTGGAGCATATTCATCTTCTGTATTTCATGTCATTACACACGCCTTTTTCAAAGCATTGTTGTTTTTAGGTGCAGGATCTGTTATTCATGCTATGGGCGGAGAACAAGATATTCGTAAAATGGGTGGTTTAAGTAAAAAAATTCCTACCACATACTTAACAATGCTTATTGGAACTATTGCTATTAGCGGTATTCCACCATTTTCAGGATTTTTTAGTAAAGATGAAATTTTAGCCCATGTGTATGAATACAATAAAGGACTATGGCTAATTGGCGTCATTGCATCTATGCTAACTGCATTTTATATGTTTAGAATGTTATTTCTGACTTTCTGGGGACATTTTAGAGGCGGAAGCGAAACATACAAGCATTTACATGAATCTCCTTCTGTAATGACTATCCCTCTAATGATATTAGCCGCATTAAGTGTCATTGGAGGTTTAATTGGATTACCAGAATTATTAGGTGTAAAAAATTGGATTGGTAGTTATTTAGATAATGTGATTCAAATGAAATCCTATTTAGGATTAAGCCACGAAACTGAATGGATGTTGATGGGAATTGCAGTAGCAGGAGCAGTTGTGAGCATTTATGTAGCTTATCAATTATTTGTAGTAAGCGGTGTATTGCCTGCTGATAAAGAAGAGGATTTGAAATGGTGGCAAAAAATTATTCATCATAAATTTTATGTTGATGAATTGTATGATAATATTGTTCGTAAGCCCGTAGATTTTATGGGTAAAGTTTGCTTTAAGTTTTTTGAAAAAATTGTGATGGACGGAATTGTAGATGGAATTGGGAATACAACATTGTTTTTGGGAGAATGGATAAGAAAAATACATATTGGAAACATTGCCTATTACATTATGGTAATGACAGGAGCAATTATTGCGATATTTATTTTCATTAAATAAATTTCCCTAAAAAAGGGATATAATAAAAACAAAATATTATGATAGGAAACATTTTAATTTTATTGCCTTTAATTGGATTCTTTGTATTATTGATGCCTGCATTTAAAGAAAGTGCAAGAAGAGCAGCGTTGTTTTTTGTAGGAACTGAATTTTTATTAAGTTTAATTGCTTATGGATTAAATCTTACTGACGGGAACAGTATTTTCTTAAAATCAGATTACAATTGGATTAATGCAATCAATGCTCATTGGCATTTGCATGTTACGGGTGTTTCTCTTGTGCTTGCTATTTTAAATGCAATAGTTTTTGTATTGATATTTTTATCTGTTGATAAAAATCAATATGGTGAAAATGAAAATGTTTTTTATGCATTAGGTTTATTGATGCAAATGGCAATGATGGGAGTGTTTTTAACAAGAGATGCTTTTTCATTCTATATTTTTTGGGAATTATCTTTAATACCTATTTATTTAATTGGCTTGAAATGGGGTGAAAATAATAAAGAAAAAATCACATTAAAGTTTTTCCTTTACACATTCATAGGTTCATTATTCATGTTAGCAGGATTTATTTATTTGTATCATCACACAGCATTATTAAATGAAAAAGGTATTCGTTCGTGGGATATGTTAGATTTCTATGAAGCAGGAAAATTATTGACACCAACACAACAAACTGTTATTTTCTGGATGATATTTTTAGGTTTTGCTGTAAAAATTCCTGTATTTCCATTTCATTCATGGCAACCTGACACTTATACTGCAATGCCCGTTCAAGGCACCATGATGTTATCTGGCGTAATGTTGAAAATGGGTTTGTATGGTTTAATGTTCTGGTTAGTGCCCGTATTACCTGCTGCATTAAAAGAATGGCAAAGTTTTTTGTTACTTCTATCTTTGATAGGAGTTATTTATGCTTCATTAAGTGCATTGGTTCAGCATGATTTTAAGAGATTACTGGCGTATGCATCAATGGCACATGTGGGAATGATTTCAGCAGGCATTTTATCAAACACAAGACAGGGATGGGATGGTGCCTCTACACAAATGTTCGCTCACGGAATTTATGTAACAGGATTATTTTATGTAGTTCATTTATTTGAAAAACACACAGGCACCAGAGAAATTGGAAAATTAGGTGGTATAAGAAATTTGAATGGACAATTTTCAAATTTGTTTTTAATTATACTATTGGGTTCTATTGCTTTACCTTTAACACACGGTTTTGTTGGAGAATTTTTAATCATTGTAGGACTTTCAAAAGTAAGTTTATCATGGGCTATATTAGCAAGTTCATCTGTTATTTTAGGAGCAGTGTATATGCTTCGTTCTTATCAAAAAATGATGTTGGGAGATGTTGTAAAAACTAATTATACATTTGGTGCATTAGAAAATAAAGACAAATGGAGTTTGTTTTTGATTGTAGCATGTATTATCTTTTTAGGAATTTATCCTCAAGCATTAAATATGTTTTCAACATTAACTATACAAAGTATATTAAAATAATTTAGATATGATGGCATTATTAGTAATAGTAATTATTGGGACAATAACATTATTGGCAGAAATTTTTAATTTCAAAAAAGTAATTTATCCTTTGTCTTTAATAGGAATTTTATTAGCACTTGGAATGAATATAAAAGAATGGAATAATAATTTTTCTTGGAGATATTCTGACAATATGGTGATGTATGATAATCTTGCTTTGGCTTTTTCAAGTGTTTTATTAATCACTGTATTTTTATGGTTGATGATGTCAAAAAACTATTTCAATGATGAAACAAGTATAATAGAACATACCTCACTTGTTTTATATTCATTGGTAGGTGCAATGCTTTTAGTTGGATTTAATAATCTTGTAACATTATTTTTAGGAATTGAGATATTAAGTATTCCTATGTATGTATTAGCCGCAAGTAATAAGAAAAATATATTATCAAATGAAGCAGGTTTTAAATATTTAATAATGGGTTCTTTTGCATCTGGATTTTTGTTATTTGGAATAGCATTGCTATATGGGGCTTCGGGAAGTTTTAATTTAAGCGATGTTCAGTTAGCATTAAGCACTGATATAGTTCCTAAATTTGCTTATGCAGGAATAATTATGATTTTGATTGCATTAGCATTCAAAGTTTCAATAGCACCTTTTCATTTCTGGACACCAGATGTTTATGAAGGTTCGCCGATTGTGATTACTGCATTAATGAGCACAATAGTAAAAACTTCTGTTTTTGTGGCTATAATGAAGTTATTCCTTTGGTATTTTTATCCTGCATATAATCATTATGTAGAAGTAATTTCTATTTTGATTTTAATTTCACTTGTTATTTCAAATTTTTCTGCACTCAAACAGCAAAATACAAAAAGATTATTAGCATTTTCAAGTATTAGCCATGCATCTATAATGATGTTATTGATTATTTCAGATGTTCGTAATTCATCTACAGTAAATGCTTTGTTGTATTATACATTTGCATATTCAATAGCAAGTATTACATCTTTTGCAGTTATTCATTTTGTTGCAAAAGATAAAGATGAGCAAATAAATGTTTTGAAAGGGTTAATGTATAAACATCCATTTTTAGCGATTTCTTTAATGATTGCCTTATTATCAATGGCTGGTATTCCCATTACTGCTGGATTTTTTGCTAAATATTATGTGTTATCTCAATTAATGGTTTCTGGATATAAATGGATGATTATAGTAGCCATTTTAGCATCTATATTAGGTGTTGTATATTATTTGAAAATGGTTTTAGCAATGTTTGAGAATGATAAGAAATCAGAAAATATTGCTATTCAATTAAGCAGAAATGAATGGCTCGTTATTGTTATTTCAGTTTTATTGTTAGTTGTTGCTGGAATTTATCCAGACATTATTGCTTATACTTTTAAGCAATAATAAAATGTTGTGATGAATAAAAACTGGTTGATTTATACTAAAACAATTTTATTTTCCAAAATTTTTAACACAAAGTACGCAAAGATAACTACAGATCTCAAAGTGCACAAAGGACTTGATAAATCCACTAATTCTTTGTGGTCTTTTTTAAAGAATCTTGGTGATCTTTGTGTTTTAAAAATAAAATTCTTTTCAGTAATTAGAATTAGAATAACTTTAATATTTTTACTTTTTAATTTATCTTTTTATTCACAAGATAAAGAATATGTTCAAAAAATTTGTAATCAACTAAGTTCAAAAAACTTTGCAGGAAGAGGTTATACTATTTTTCCAAAAGACAGAAAAAGTGGTGTAGAAAAATCCAGAGAATTTATTTTGAAGGAAATTAAAAACATTGGGGGATATGATTTAGAAAAGTATGTGTTGAATAGTAAAGATTTCTCTAATAAAGAAAATAATTTTTCAAAATATAGTATTTCTAATAAAGTCAGCAAACCAAAGATAACATTTACTGCAAATAACATTTATTTCACAAAATTAGTTTTAGATGATAAAGAATTAATATTAGGAAAGGACTATATACCTGATGCTTCTTGCCCGAATGTTGATTTTTCGGGAGAATTAGTCAAATATGATTCTGTTTATTTTATCAATAAAGAAAAAGGCATAATATTTAAAATTGAAAATAAACTGATGTTTTCTACATCTCAAAAACAAGAAGATGTTGGAATGATTTTTTTGAATCAAGAAGTTATAGAAAAAAATAAAAATTCATTCAAATGTTCTTTGAATGTAAAATCTAAAATTGAAGAAGTGAAAACAGATAATATCTTTGCATTTATTCCCGGTAAAGAAATTCCAGATAGTTTCATTGTATTTACAGCACATTACGATCATTTAGGAAATATAGATACAACTTACTTTCCAGGTGCTAATGACAATGCATCAGGAGTTGCAACGTTATTAGATTTAATGAGGTATTACAAAAATAATCCTACAAAACATTCAGTTGCTTTCTTCTTTTTTACAGGAGAAGAGATTGGATTATTAGGTTCAAAGTATTATGTAGAACATCCATTATTTGATTTGAATAGAATAAAAGTTTTGATAAATTTAGATTTAATGGGCGGAGGAAGTGAAGGTATTATGGTAGTGAATGGAAAAATATTTCAAGATGATTTTAATACTTTAAAGAAAATCAATGAAGAAAAAGGATATAATATCTCTATTCATTCTCGTGGAAAAGCCCAAAACAGCGACCATTACTGGTTCACAGAAAAAGGAGTTAAGAGTTTTTTTATTTACACAATGGGCGATATTAATGCGTATCACGATATTTATGACAAAGCGAATAAATTAACTTTCACAAATTATGAAACGATTTTTAAATTACTTATAGAATGGGTAAAAAAGTAAATTTAAAATTTTTTTTTTGATAAGAAAATTATTACTTATATTTGCCAAAAAATTAAATAGAATGAAAATATTCGCCTATTTTTCAAGTATTTTCACAATAGTATTTATTTTTGCTATTAGCGGTTGTAAAAAATCTGAACAACAGCCCGCATTAGATACTGAATCTCAAACTTCCATTGACTATTCAATTTGTGAAAGAGAATTTGCACAAGTAGGGCCTACAGCAACCAACTTGACCATAAAAACTAAAAGTAGCCCTCCAAGATTAATGTCAGGTTTTTCAGGCATATTATCTACTTGTGATACTTTAACAATGATAGCGGGCGATACACTATGGACATCTCCAAGTCATGAAAATCCAGTATATGAATATGATTTTGGAACATGTGGTGGTTATTCTTTTGATAACATTGTCAGAACTGGTAAATGGAGAATCACTTATAGAGGTGGTGGAATTAAAAAGCCAGGAGCATCTATGTTATTGCAATTTATTAATTATAAATTAAACACAGTAAATTATATGGTTGATAGTGTTGTATTTAAAAATGGTGGAATGAATAATGGTATATATACTTATACAATTAGTGTGTATAATGCAGTTTGTGCCGCACCTTCATGGACAATAACTTACAATTCTACAAGATCTGTATCAATTGATACAAAAAATACTGCCGATCCATCTGACGATGATATTACAATAGTAAACGGAACAGCTAATGGAAAAAACAGAGAAGGAAGATTATATAATGTTACAATTAATAATTTATTCAAACCATCAAGTTGTAAATACATAACCAAAGGTACTATTCAAATTACACCAAAAGATTTAAAAACCAGAACTATTAATTATGGAAATGGAGCTTGCGATGATAAAGCAACAGTTACAGTTGATGGAAATTCTTTTGAGATTACATTAAACTAATTAACTTAAAATGAAATTAGAAAACATTTTTTCAATATATAAGTCAATGGAGGAATCGGGTATCATCCTGTCCTTCAAGGGTGATATTACTTCCGATTTGTTGACTTCTATATTGCAAATAATGGAAAACCGATTAGAAAGTTTTAATGAGGAACCAAAAATTAGAAAAAAAGTATATCATGTACTTGTAGAATGCTTGCAAAATCTATATCATCACATGGATGAAATTCCTTCTCACATAAATGGGAAAGACAGATCAGCAATTTTCATGATTGGAAAATCCGAAGATGGTTATAAAATTATTACAGGAAATTATATTTTGAATGAAAATGTATCTGGATTGAAAAAAAGAATTGATGAAATTAATGCTTTAACCAAAGAAGAACTTAAAGAATATTACAAACAAGTGCTTACAAATGGTGAAATGTCACTAAAAGGAGGAGGAGGACTTGGAATTATTGACATTGCCCGTAAATCTGGTGAAAAATTAGAATATGAGTTTTTACCAATAACCGACAACATATCATTCTTTATTTTAAACATAAAAATCAATAATAAAATCAACTAACATTAAAATCTATAAAACTATGAAAAAAATAGAAGTAGAAGCAACTCCCAAAACCCCTTATTTAATGCTTGATCCAGCAAGTAAAACTATTGTGATTAATGGGCGTTCTATTCCTGAAAATTCTGTACAATTTTACACACCTGTATTTGAAGCACTTGATAAATGGATAGCAGAAAAAACAAAAGACAAAATAAATGTATCTGTTCGATTAGAATACTTCAATACCAGTTCCTCTAAGTGCGTTTTGGATATATTTAAAAAATTGGCGGAATTGCACAAAAATGGGGCACAAGTTGATGTTACCTGGATTTATGAAAAAGATGATGAAGATATGATGGAAGCTGGTCAGGATTATCAAACCATTGTAGGTATCCCGTTTAAAATGGTTGAAGTAGACGAATAATCCTCTGGAAAATATATAATAATATAAGTAAGCAGGGAGAAAAATACTCCTTGCTTTTCTTTTTTAAATAATATGCAATGGAATATAATACATATTAAAGAAACTGAAAGTACGAATGATTATGCAAATTTAAATATCAATCAATTTGAAGTGCCTGCTTTAATTTATGCAGATTTTCAAACTAAAGGGAGAGGACAATCAAATAATGTTTGGTACAGTGAAAATTCAAAAAACTTGCTCTGTTCAATTGTTCTTCCCTTATCATTATCTGTAGAATATAACAATTACATCAGCAGATGGATTTCAATATTATTAGTTGAATTATTAAAAAATTATCAAATTGAAGAACAGCACATCAAAATTAAATGGCCAAATGATATTATTGTTCTTACAAACGAAGGATATAAAAAAATATGTGGTATTTTAATTGAAAACATTATTGAAAAAAATAAAATCACAAAAACTATCATTGGCGTTGGCTTGAATATTAATCAAACAAATTTTCAACAATTCAATAAAACCGCAACTTCTATAATAAATATCAAAAGAATTGAAATATCAATATCAGATATAATAAATAAACTTACACTACTTATTGATAATTATTTCTCACTTTTGCAATTACAAAAATTTGAAACCATCAACCAACTTTACACAAAATATCTTTATGGCTGGCAAAATGATTTTTTATTTCAATACAATAATGAATTATTAAAAGGAAAAATTTCTGCACTCTTAGATAATGGTAAAATACTTGTAAAAACAGAAAATGAAGAATACCAATTTGCTAACAAAGAAATTAAATTTTTACTCTAAAAAATTAAATATGCTTCGCTACATTTCAATTTTAATCTTCTTTTCAATCAATTTAAATGCACAATTTTTAATAACACTAAAATATAAAAAGCCCAAATGCGGTGGTGCAAGAAATCCAGATACAACTTCATATTTTGTTTTATCAAATAAAAAATGGATTATTCAATACCCATCTAATAAAATTGATACTATTTATACAAACAGCGAAGGTAAAATAACTATTCCTTCAATAAAGGGAAAATACTATTTATTTGACCCTTGGAAATACTACAAACAAACACCATCTGATTTTCCAGTAAAATTATATGATAAAAAATGTTTAGAAGCAGAATATTCTAAACCAGATTTTATCATTCAAATTTCATCCAAAAAAAAGTATAAAATAAGTCCTTCATTTTGGACACCTTATTGCCCAGATAAACATCCTTGTATTAGAAAAGACACCATTATTCCAAGAATACCACAAAGGTAAATAAATTTAAAAATTGTTAAATCTTTTTTAGAAACTTGTAAAACGATTTTAGTTTCCATAGTTTTGCAGCCGAAAATTATGAGTGTAAAACAAAACATAATATCTGCTGCACAAGAATTATTCTTTAGTAAAGGTATCAGAAGAGTTACTGTTGATGAAATAGCAAGTAAATTAAAAATCTCCAAAAAAACATTTTACGAACATTTTGAAAATAAAGATGAAGTTGTATATGAATTAGTTAAACATCATTTAAAAACTCATAAAGAAAAAATTGAAGAGTTAATCAAAAAATCTGATAATATCATTGAACAAACATTATCTTTAGTTACCTGTTCATCAGAAATGATGAAATCAATAAACCCAGTCGTTTTTGAAGATTTAAAAACTTTTTATCCAAAAGCGTGGAAATATCTAGAAGAGTTCAAAAAAAACTTTATTATGGATACCATAATAAAAGAACTTGAAAAAGGCCAAAAACAAGGATTGATAAGAAAAAACATTAATATTAAATTGATGGCTTATTTAAGATTATTACAAATTAATTTACTCTTTGAAACCGATGTGCTTGAAAAATTTAATATCTCTTTTGACGAACTTCAGAAACAACTCACCACTCATTTTCTCTACGGAATATCTACAGAAAAAGGAATAAAAATTTTAGAAAAATACATTCAACATTAATTTTTTTATCTTATGAAAACAAAAAAAACAATTTTAGTTTCCATCGTTTCTATTTCAACAAGTTTAATTGCACAAAGTAATTACAAAACTTTTTCACTATCAGAAGCCATTGATTACGCATTATCACACAACGCAAATTATCTTGCATCAGAAGCAGATGTCAAAATTGCTAAAGCCCGCAATTGGGAATATACAGGCATTGGATTACCCCAAGTATCTGCTTCATTTGACTTAAAAGATTATCTTGAATTACCAACTTCTCTCTTACCAGGGCAATTTTTTGGTGCCCCTCCTGGGACTTATGTTCCTGTTAAATTTGGAACTCAATACAATGCAACTGCTGGCATTTCTGTATCTCAAATAATCTTCAGTTCAGATTACATTTCTGCTTTACAGGCATCCAAAAATTTAGTTGAACTAACTTCAAAAAACTTACAAAGAACAAAAATTGAAACTAAAGTTCAGGTTACAAAAGCATACTACAATGCATTAGTTGCAAAAGAAAAATTCAAAATTATTCTAACTAATATCTCAAAATTAGAAAAACTACTTAATGATACCAAGGCATTAAACGAAAATGGTTTTGTTGAAAAAATAGATTTAGACAGAATACAAATTGCTTACAATAATTTAGTAACAGAAAAAGAAAAAGTGCTTCGCTTTATAGGACTATCTCAAACTTTATTAAAATATCAAATGAACTATCCACTCAATGATTCCATTGTTCTTACAGATTCATTACCTGCTTTCAAAGATAAAATAACTGACTTAAAAGATATTTCATTTAGTCCTGAAAAAAGAATTGAATATCAAATTTTTAATCAACAAAAGAAATTAAATGAAATTGATTTAAACAGATATAAAATGCAATTTCTGCCATCTATTGTGGCTTATGGCTCATATTCAAAAAATGCACAAAGAACTAAATTTGATGTTTTTGATTTTTCATCAAACAAACAATGGTTTACTATTGGTTTAATTGGTGTAACTTTTAATTGGAATTTATTTACATCTGGTCAAAGATATTTCAGAATACAACAAGCAAAATATAATGTATTAAAATCTCAATATAATTTAGAACAAATTAAACAATCTGTTCAATTAGAATATCAATCTGCTCTTGTCAATTATCAAAATGCTTTAGCATCATTAAAAACTCAGGAAAACAACTTGCAATTAGCACAATCTGTTTTTGATACTTCAATAAAAAAATACGAAGCTGGTGTTGGTGCAAACCTTGAAGTAGTTAATGCTGAAGCGGCACTCAAAGAAGCTCAAACAAATTATACAACTGCTTTATTAGAAGCACTTTCTGCTAAAATTGATTTAGATAAAGCAATCGGAAACATTCAATAAAAACAAACAAATTATGAAAAAATCACTTTCTATCATTTCAGTTATCTTAATTGCAGGATGCAATTCTTCAAAAAAAGATGATTTATCTTCACTTCTTAAACAAGAAGCTGAATTAAAAAAACAACTTTCAGAAGTAGAGGCAAAAATTAAATCATTAAAAAAAGATACTATCAATCCTATTCTTATATCTGTTATTGAATTAAAACCTGAAATTTTCAAATCATATCTAACTTTTCAGGGCAAAGTAGATGCAGATGACAATGTTGCTATTTCTTCTGAAATGCCTGGTACTATCACAAAAATTCATGTAAAGGTTGGTGATAATGTTAAAGCAGGTCAAGTTTTAGCAGAAACAGATTCAAGAACAATTCAGCAATCTATTCAAGCACTCCAAAGTAATTTAGAATTTGTCAATGAATTGTATGAAAAACAAAAGAAGTTATGGGAACAAAAAATTGGAACTGAAGTGCAATATCTTCAAGTAAAATCTCAAAAAGAAAATTTAGAAAAAACATTAGCATCATTACAAGAACAATTAAGAATGACAAAAATTATTTCACCTATTGATGGAACAGTTGATGCGGTTGATATTAAATTAGGTCAAATGGTAGCACCCGGTATGCCTGCAATCAGAGTTATTAACTTCAATCATTTAAAAGTAAAAGCAGATGTACCCGAAAATTATATGTCTCAAATTCATCAAGGAAACAATGTAAAAATTTTCTTTCCTGATATTCAAGATAGTTTAATAACAAAATTGACTTATGTATCTCGCACTATTAATCCTATTACACGCACTTTTAATGTAGAAGTATATCTTGGCAATAATTCAAAATTACATCCTAATCAAGTTGCCATTTTATCAATTAATAACTATACTTCTGAAAAGCCCGTAATTTCAGTGCCTATTAACTACATTCAAACTGATGTTAATCAAGAAAAATTTGTTTATGTAGTAGAAAATAACAAAGTAAAAAAAGTTTATGTAAAAATTGGAAAACAATCTGCTGATAAAGTTGAGATTTTATCTGGATTAGAACCCAATTCAAAACTTATCAAAACCACTGTGTCTTTGCAAGAAGGCACACCTGTTATTATTCAAGATAATTCAATATTGTAATAACAAACTAAAAACATATTTATATGAGCATCAAGCCATTCAAAGAGTTCAAACTCAGTTCATGGGCAATAGATAATCGCATTGCTATTTACATATTTACTGTATTCATTACAGTAGCAGGAATATTAACCTACATTTCATTACCAAAAGAAAGTTTTCCAGACATCGTTTTACCTAAATATATTATTACAACAATTTATGGTGGCAACTCACCTGAAAACATTGAAAACACTATCACAAAGCCATTAGAAAAAAAATTAAAATCAATTCCCGGTATTAAAAAGATTACAAGTACATCATTACAAGATGTTTCTTTAATAATTGTAGAATTTAATTCTGACATCAAACCAGATAAAGCAAGACAAGATGTAAAAGATAAAGTGGATGAAGCAAGAACTGATTTGCCCGCAGATTTAACTAAAGAGCCCTATGTAAAAGAAATTGCATTTTCAGATATACCAATTATGTTTATAAACATTGCAGGTCCAATGGATTTGATAACTCTGAAAAAATACGCAGACCGCTTGAAAGATGAAATAGAAAGTATGAAAGAAATTACTGAAGTGCGAATGGTTGGTGCCCCCGAAAGAGAAATTCAAATTAATTTAGATATGTATAAAATGCAGGCATCTAACCTTACAATGGGAGATGTTGAAAGAACTATTCAATCTGAAAACCTAACTATTTCTGCTGGAAATGTTCCCGTTGGTACTCAAAAAATGACCATTAACATTAAAAAAGAATTTAAATCTGTAGATGATATTAAAAATATCTTAATCACTTCACAAAGTGGTGCAAAAATGTATTTGAAAGATATTGCTGATATCAAAGATACTATTGCAGATATGGAAAGTTATGCCAAAATGAATAAGAAAAATGTAATTACTTTACAAATTATTAAAAGGCCTGGTGAAAACTTAATTGCCGCTTCAGAAAAAATTTACAAACTTATTGACAAACTTAAAGTTACAGAATTTCCAAAAGATATAGATATTGTTATAACTGGTGACCAATCCGACAGAACTAAAATTACATTAGAAGATTTAATCAATACTATCGTGATAGGTTTTCTTTTAGTAACTTTTATATTAATGTTTTTTATGGGTGTAACTAACGCTCTGTTTGTGGCCTTATCTGTTCCACTTTCAATGTTTATAGCATTCTTGCTGATGCCATCACTTGGTTACAGTATGAATATGATTGTGCTCTTTGCATTTTTGTTAGCATTAGGTATTGTAGTAGATGATGCTATTGTAGTAATAGAAAACACGCACCGAATTTTTGATAATGGAAAAGTGCCAATTGTAACTGCTGCAAAAAAAGCCGCTGGCGAAGTATTTTTACCTGTATTAAGTGGTACCCTTACTACCATTGCACCTTTTGTCCCACTTGCATTCTGGACTGGTGTGATTGGTAAATTTATGATTTTTCTACCCATTACATTAATCATATCATTATTTGCTTCATTATTTGTGGCTTATGTTATTAACCCTGTATTTGCAGTGGATTTTATGAAACCACATCACGAAGAGTTTAAAAATTACGGAAAACTCACTCGCAATGCTTGGTTGCAATTAATAATTTATCTTTTAATAGCCATCTTTTCTTACTTAAATCATAATCGTGCATTAGGTAATATCGTTCTAACAATGGGAGTATTTTTAATAATTCACAGATTATGGCTATATAAAATAATTCAAAAATGGCAAGAAAATATCTGGCCTTCATTTAGAAAATTATATGGAAAAGTTTTACACTGGGCACTTCAAAGACCAGTAAAAATGCTATGGTATACAATAGCACTATTCATTTTTAGTATTATATTTTTTGCAATACGCAAACCAAAAGTTGAATTTTTTCCGAGTGGAGATCCCAATAATATGTATATTTATATTGAGTTGCCTGAGGGCACCGCAGCAGAATACACAGATAAAGTTGCCTCAATTGTAACAGCAAAAGTAGATTCTGTTTTAGGAAAAAATAATCCTGTTGTAAAATCTGTAATTAGTAATGTTGCAATTGCTGTTACTGACCCAAGAGATAATGACCAAAACACTTATCCAAATAAAGCAAAAATTAGCATCAACTTTGTAGAATTTGGAAAAAGAAATGGTGTAAGCACTTCAATGTATTTAGAAAAATTACAAAACTTAAAATGGAATATACCTAATGCAAGAATTGTAGTTTCTAAAGAACAAATGGGACCTCCTTTAGCAAAACCAATTGTAATAGAAATTCAAGGAGATGACTTTAATGAAATTAAATACTACGCTAATCTTGTAAAATCAAAAATTGATGCATTAAATAATCCTGGAATTGTTGAATTAAAAAGCGATTTCATTGATAATAAACCTGAAATATGGTTAGATATTGATAGAGAAAAATTAAACAGAGAAGGATTATCAACAGCACAATTAGCATTAGAAATTCGTAAAGCTGTTTACGGAATTGACAGATATTCTAAATTCAAAGATATAGACGATGAATATCCTATTCAAATTCGTTATTTACCAGAACAAAGAAAAGATATAGAAGCATTGAAAAATCTAAAAATTACTTTTAGAGATATGAACATGGGCGGTATTATTAGAAGTGTTCCATTGTCAGCTTTTGCAGATATCAGATATGTCAATACTTATGGTGGTATTAAACATAAAAATAAACAAAGAATTATTACTTTATCATCTGATGTGAAAGCGGGCTATAACGCCAACGAAATAGTAGCACAAATTAGAGAAGTATTAAAAACTATTCAGCCACCATCCACTGTAAGCATAAAAGTAGGCGGAGAACAAGAAGACCAGGCAGAAACTATCAACTTCTTAAGAAATGCTTTATTAGCATCTATTGGCCTGATATTATTAGTATTAGTATTACAATTTAATTCTATTGGAAAAACGGCGATTATTCTTTCAGAAATTATTTTAAGTGTAATTGGTGTTTTAATTGGGTTTGGTATATTTAAAATACCTATGAGTATTGTAATGACTGGTGTTGGTTTATTTGCATTAGCTGGTATTGTAGTTAGAAATGGAATATTGTTGATAGAATTTGCAGAACATTCATTAAAAGAAGGAAAAGATTTAATGATTGCGGCTTATCAGGCAGGTTATGTAAGAATGACTCCTGTAGTACTTACTGCCACTGCAGCAATTTTAGGTCTCATTCCACTTGCTGTAGGGTTGAATATTGACTTTTTAGGATTATTTGAATCATTTGAACCACACATTTATTTTGGTGGAGACAACAACATATTCTGGGGACCATTAAGCTGGACAATGATTTTCGGTTTGATATTTGGAACATTCTTAACTTTAATTTTAGTGCCTTGTATGTTCCTTATTTCAGAAAGAATAAAAAGAAAATCAGATATTATTTTGGATTATTTTGAATTACCAAAAGGCCTGAAATATGTACCATTTTTAATTGCTATTCTTCAATTGGTATTAAAAATCAAAGGCGTTAAATTAGATTTTAGCAGAATTAATTGGGAAGAAAAATCCAACACAGAACATATCGTTTCTTAAAATAATATAAATTGATATAACTTTATATGTAAATATGTATATGTGTATGTATATTTGCAGAACAAAATTATCATTATGAAATTGTGGGAATTGTTATATTCATCATTTGGTAACAGATGCCCTCGTTGTCATAAGGGAAAAGTTTTTAAAACTGATAATCCTTATGATTTGAAAAACTTTGACAAAATGAACACTGAATGTCCTTGTTGTGGAGAAGTTTTTGAAAAAGAAACGGGCTACTACTATGGTGCAATGTATGTAAGTTATGCATGGATGGCAGGATGGTTTATTGTTACATTTACTATTAACTCATATTTTATAGAAGCAGAATTGCTGAATTATTTAATTTTCTTTTTTGTGAGTGTATTAATTCTTTCTCCAATGACTTTTAGAGTTTCAAGAATTACCTGGTTAAACTTTTTTGTCAAGTACGATCCTGAAAAATCTAAATGTATTAAACCACAACAAGATTTAAATCAATAAGTTTTACTTAATGGGTTGAAGTTTGCATGTAAAATGTCTTAAAAATGGTGGTTCATAAATCACTTTGTATCCTTTGATATTTATTTTTTTCTTTTTAAGATTCTCAAACACTTCAATAATATATTCTATATGGCTTTGAGTGTATACTCTTCTTGGAATTGCTAATCTTACTAATTCCCAATTCGCAGGAATAAATTTTCCATTCAATTTTTTTCCAAACATTAAAGAACCAATTTCAACACTTCTAATACCTCCTTTTTCATAAAGTTCTGTAACTAAAACCTGACCGGGAAAATTTTCGGAAGGTATATGTTCATACATTCTTTTGGCATCTACATAAATTGCATGTCCTCCAAATGGTCGCATTACAGGAATTCCTAACTTAAATAAATGCTCTCCTAAATATGCTGTACTTTTTATTCTGTATTGCAAATAATCCTTATCAAAAACTTCTTTTAAACCAACAGCCAATGCTTCCATATCTCTTCCACTTAATCCTCCATAAGTAGTAAAACCTTCAGTAATAATCAATAAATTTTTACATTCGTCTGCTAAATTACCATCATTTAATGTCAAAAAACCTCCCATATTTACAAGTCCATCTTTTTTAGCACTCATCACGGCTGCATCTGCTAATCTAAACATTTCTTTAGCAATATCTTCATAAGATTTTTTTTCAAAACCTTTTTCTCTTTCTTTAATAAACCAAGCATTTTCAGCAATTCTACAGCAATCTAATACAAATAAAGTATGATACTTTTTACACAAATACGATGCTTCTTTAGCATTTTTCATGCTCACTGGTTGTCCTCCACCACTGTTATTAGTAACAGTCAAAATAACAGCACCTACATTATTTTTATGTTTTTTCAAAAGTTCTTCTAATTTTTCTAAATCTATATTGCCTTTAAATGGAAATTCTGAATCTGTATCTTTTGCTTCTTTACATGGTATATCAATGGCTGTACCACCTGAATATTCAATATTTGCTCGTGTAGTATCAAAATGTGTATTGCTAATAAATATCTTTTTCTTTTTTGATAATACGCCATATAAAATTCTTTCAGCAGCCCTTCCCTGATGGGTAGGAAAAAAATAATTCATTCCTGTTAATTCTTTTACCACTTTTTCTAATCGCCTGTAACTTTTAGCACCAGCATAAGATTCATCGCCTTGCATCATCGCCGCCCATTGATTTTGACTCATTGCAGAAGTTCCACTATCAGTTAGCAAATCAATTAAAACATTTTCTGAATCAATTTGAAAAGTATTGTAATACGCTTTCTTCAAAATGTTTTTTCTTTCTTTTTCAGTGGTAAATTTAATAGGTTCTACAACCTTAATTTTAAAAGGTTCAATAATGGTATGCATAAAATTTTTGGGACAAAATAATTTTCAAACTAGCGATAAAACTATGACTTTTGTCATATTTTAAAATGCACAACCTTATTTTCTTTCTTTATTCTTAAAATACTTTTCTTTTAATTGACCAAGATATTTACCAACTTGCGGATAATTTGGATTGATATTCAATAATTCTTCATAAGTTTTTATAGCATTTAAAGTATCTCCTGATAATACATATAATTCTCCAAGACCAAATCGCAAATACTCTGATTGTTGTCTGTAACTTAATTCTTCTTTAAAAAACAGTATCCCTTTATCATACAATTTTTCTCTCTTGCAATACTCTAACATCACAGAATGAGGAATTTCATAATTTTTATCTTTATCTTTTTTTATAGATTTTCTGATAAATAATTCCACAGTATCTTTATTTCTATTAGTTTGCAAATAAGCTATTGCCACATTACATAATAATTCTTTTCTTGTAGAATCTAATTGATATGCTTTTAATAAATAAGGAATGCTTGCCTCATAGTTTTTCATCCAATTCATATACAAAAATGCAATATTATTATAGCAACTTCCACAAGTGCTGTCTAATTCGAGTCCTTTTTTAAATTCATCTAAAGCAATACTTAAATTTTTTGACATCTCATTAGGATTTAATTTTCCAGAATTTGTCATATATTCAATTATAATTTGAGAGGCATATAAAATGTGCAATTTCACAGATTCCGGATATTTTTTTACATCTGCTTCATACAAATACAATTTGTATCTCCATTCATAATTTCTTTGCCATATAATAATTGATTCTGCAAGAAAATACAACATTAACAACCATCTAAAAGAATACCTTTTATTCCACCACTCTACACTTAAAAAATTTGTCGCTTTATCTTTTGAAAAATACTTATTGAATAACCATTGCAATAAATACATCAATATCAAACTCCATCCTACTGATGGTAAAAATAAAAATCTATCTGCTACTATACCGGGTGCGGGCTTAACAAGATTTAAAAACATTGAAATACTAATTCCAAAAAACATAACACCATACCACAACAAAGATTTTTTCTTAAACTCTTTGAAAAATAAATAAATTAAAATTATCATAAATGGAATGCCTAATAATCCATACACATCAATTTTATCAAAAGCAATAACATTGTAACCATAATAACAAGACATTTTGAAAGGAGCAACTAAAAGAATCAAATAAAATCCAAGTGAATTAAACATTGTAAAAATTTGGTATATCCATTTTTTTTCAAAATATAATGGATTTTCAAAATATGTAAAAACTCTTTGTTTTGTAGTAGGATCTAAAATTAACTTTTGTCCCTTTTTTAGAAATACATACATTAAAAACATTCCTATAATCAAACTAATGATAGTTAGAATAATTTTTGAAGATGTAATGTCCTTTAATTGAATAGATTTTTTTTGCACATATATCAATGGAATGATAGCCATTAAAGGCAAAGCATCAAACTTACTTAATAATGCTAAAAAGAAAAACATCAACCCAGAAACAAAGTGTAGATATTTTTTTGATTTCATCCATTTCAAAAATGATATTAAAGTAAGCATTGAAAAAATAAAACTTAATAGCACATCTCTGTTTTTCAAACTTGCTACTACTTCGCTATGAACAGGTAAAAAGGCAAATAAAATAACCATCCATATTATAGTTTGCAATGTATAATTTTCAAACAATAACAACAAAAACTTAAATAAAACAATCAAACACAAAGCATAGTATAATACATTAAAAAAATGATGCAAATGTACATTACTTCCAAAAAATTGTATTTCCAGTGCATAAGAAATTTTTACCATTGGACGATATTCATATTCGTTTCCGGCTTCATCTTTGGCATGATAACTTTTCAAAATTTTTGGTATTGCTTTAATTCCTTTTTGAACTATATTATCTTTACCAGCTACAACGAATTCATCATCCAGAGCAAAGTCATTCTTTATAGTATTTCCATATAATAAAAATGCAACGGCAATGAATAGTAAGTAAATTTTTCCGTAACTTTGTTTTTTCACAACTTAAATTTTAAGTATGCAAATAAATGAAATTTCATGCTATCTTCCACCAAATAAAATAACAAACAAATTTTTATTCGATAAATTTGGTATTTCAGAAGAAGAAATTTTTAAAAGAACCGGAGTTCTTGAAAGAAGACACACTCATCCTGATTTTATTATGGAAGATATGGCTTTTGAAGCCGCAAAAAATTTACTAGATAAAAATCCAGAATTACGCTCTAAAATTGATGGCTTGCTTTTAGTTGGTCATGGTTTTTCTTACAAAGCACCTAATACATCAGCTATTTTACAACAGCGCCTACAACTTTCAAATAATTGTTATTGCCTTGATTTACCTCATGGATGTTCTGGTTATATGTATGGACTTTCAGTAGCCCATGCTTTATTAAAAGCCAACATTTGTTCAAACATTTTACTAATTACAGGAGATACACCTTCTTATGTAATTCATCAAAATGATGTAGAATTACTTTCAATCTTTGGTGATTCTGCAACAGCTACATGGATTTCAAAATCAGATAAAAATGAAGATATTCAATTTGTTTTCAAAACAGACGGAAGCGGTTTTGATAAACTAATTGTAGAAAGAAGCGGCACAAGAAATCGTGCTGATATTACTTACTTAAGCAATAATAACCCACCAGATGGTAAAATGAAAATGGACGGAACTGCTATTTTTTTAATGTCTATTAAAGAAGTGCCTTCACTTATTCAACAAACTTTAGAAAAAAACAAAATAACATTAGATGAAATTGATTTTGTAGTGTTTCATCAAGCCAATTCCTTTATGTTGGAAGTATTAAGAAAAAAATTAAAAATACCTAAAGAAAAATTTTTTAATGATATTCAATATACTGGAAATACAGTGGCTTCAAGCATTCCAATTGCCTTACATCAATTGATAAAAGAAAATAAATTAAAAAGAAATATGAAGATTTTGCTCGCAGGATTTGGCATTGGTTATACACTTGGAGCGAGTGTGATAGAATTTTAGTATATTTCCAAAAAAAATTAAAATGATGAGCATAGATGAATTCATAAAATTACTTGAAAAAGAATTTGAAGATTTACCTGCAGGAACACTTAAACCATCAACTAATTACAGAGATATTCCAAACTGGAGTTCTATGCATGCTTTAATTATCATTGCTTTTGCAGATGCTAATTTTGGCGTAGAATTAACAGCATCGGATTTAAGAAGCACAAGTACAATTCAGGATTTGTATAATACAATACAATCTAAACTTCAAAATAAATCATAATGGCTCTTGTAAGTATCCCTAATACATCCATTGTGGCCATTAGTGCTTCTGTTCCAAAAAATACTTATTATACCAAAGATTACACATATATTTCTGAACAAGAAAGGGAATTATTTATTAAAACAGTTGGCATATCTGAAAGAAGAGTTGCACCATCACACCTAACTTCTGCTGACCTTTGCTATCATTCTACAATGCAATTATTAGAACATTTGAACTGGGATAAAAATTCAATTGATGCTTTGATTTTTGTAACACAATCGCCTGATTATTTTATTCCTGCTTCTTCCATTATTTTACAACATCGTTTAGGATTCTCAAAAAATACAATTGCATTTGATATTAATCTTGGTTGCAGCGGGTATGTTTATGGTTTATTTGTGTTAGGTTCAATGATTCAATCTGGACAAATTAAAAGAGCCATTCTTTTAGCCGGTGATAAATCTACACTTTCTGTTTGCTATAAAGATAAAAGTACTTATCCATTATTTGGAGATGCGGGCAGTGCTACTGCATTAGAGTTTTCAAATAACACATCACTTATTTATTTTAATTTACAAAGTGATGGAAGCGGTGAAGAAGCCATAAAAATTCCACACGGTGGAAGCAGATATCACATTCAACCTGATACTTTTGAAGAAGTTGAAGTAGAACCGGGCATTATCCGAAGCAAAAGACATTTGCAATTACTCGGAGCAGATATTTTTAATTTTGCATTAAGAGAAGTTTCACCAAACATCCATCAATTACTTGAATATTCAGGTATTTCAATTGATAAAATAGATTATTTTGTATTTCATCAAGCCAATTATTTAATGAATGAATCCATCAGAAAAAAATTGAAAGTAGATATTTCAAAAGTCCCCTACTCTATTCATAAATTTGGAAATACCAGTTCAGCTTCTATTCCACTTACTATAGTAACTCAACTTAAAGATAAATTATCACAACCATCAACACTTCTGTTTTCAGGATTTGGTGTAGGTTTTTCATGGGCAAGTTGTGTTTTTAATTCCTCATCTATAAAAGTTCTTCCATTGCTTGAAATTGATTAAATATGATTTCTTTATCTAATAAAACAATTCTTGTAACTGGTGCTTCGTCTGGAATTGGTAAAGAAACTGCCATTTTATTAAGCAAATTAGGTGCTCGTGTTATAATTACTGCAAGAAGAGAAAATTTATTGAAAGAAACATTAAGTTTAATGAACAAAAACGAACATTTAGTATTTCCTTGTGATGCAACAAAAGAAGAACAAGTAAAAAATCTTATTACTCAAATTCCACCTATTGATGGATGGTTACACGCTACTGGTAAAGTTTTTCCAATGCCAATCAAGTTCATTCAAAAAAAACATATTGATGATGTATTTGCAGTGAATTATTTATCAGCAGTAAATTTTACCACAGAATTATTATCTCAAAGAAAATTAAATAATCATTCATCTATTATATTTATATCGTCTATTTCAACTATTCATAGTTATTTTGGTGGTGCTCTTTATACCTCATCAAAAGCCGCATTAGAATCATTTGCAAAAACACTCGCATTAGAATTAGCACCCAAAAAAATTCGTGTTAATGTTCTTCAACCTGCATTGGTTAAAACGGATATTTATCAAAGTACTTTGGAAGCCGCTGTATCAGAAGAAGAAATGAAAAAATACGAATCTCAGTATCCATTAGGTATAGGCGAACCTATTGATATTGCGAATATTTCAGCATTTTTACTTTCCGATTATGCAAAATGGATAACTGGTACATTCATTAAAATGGATGGTGGATTAAGTTTAGGTTTGAATAAAAGTTAATTATACCAAAACAAATCTTGTTTCTGAAATTTTAAACACAAAGTGCACAAAGATAATTATATATCACAAAGTGCGCCAAGAACTTAATAAATAAACTAAAACTAAATCTTTGTGCCCTTTATATAAAAAACCTTAGCGTTCTTTGTGTTTAAGAAAAAAATTATTTATTTCTCATATTTTAGAATAACTTTTAAAGAGAGTTCACAAATCAATTTACTCTTTGACCATTTTTATATTTTACAAGAAAAGCACCTGAATATCCCTTTTGTAAAATTTGTTCACGGTATTGTAATGCTTCTTCTTTTGTTGAAAATGTTTTATCTATCATTACCTTATACATTCCCTTATGAAAAATTATTTCAACTTTTCCTACATTTGAATAACTGCTTTCATCAGGTTTTGTAGCACTTGCTGCTAATTGAATTTTATATGTAAATTCATCATTTGATGGATTTGTTTTTGATGTTTCAACAGATTTTTTTTGTTCATCCGTTTTTACAACATTATTATTATTATTTTGATTAGAGGAATTAGATGTAATTGCATTTTGCTTAGGTGGTGAAATTTCAGTTGTATTTGTTGTTGTAGTATTAGAATTATTTTTTAAACTAATCTCTTCACTCACACTTTCATTTGAGTTAATAACAACTGGTTCTCCCGAAACTTCTTTTTTAATACTATTTTCTAAATAATAAAATTTTTGATAAAGCGTTGCAGGAAAAATATTATCATCATTAAAATATAACTTTAAAGTGATTGTAAATTCCTTTTCTGATGGCAAATTCACCCATACTATTTTGGCTTTATTTCCCTCCACTGAAAAATTACCTCCTTTAATATTTCCTTCTGAAACGGAAATCCCTTTTGGAAATTCCAACTGATATTTAGCAAAACTATTGATATTTTCTTTATGAATGATTATCTCTAATTCTCCTTTGCTACCTTTTTTTGCAATGCCTAAAAATTTTGACTGAACTTTTATTTGTCCGTATTGAGTAAAACACATCAATAATAATATCCCCATTAAAAATTTTTTCATATTAAAATTTTGCCGTAAAGTTAATAGATTTGAAATGATATTCCACTAAAAATGAATTTTAGCCGCTCATCCTATTTTAAGATTTAAGTCAGAATATATTCTTTAAATTTCGCACAAAATTAAATTTATGAAAAAAATCAACTTTTTCTTTACAATCATTTTTTTACTTTCAATTACATTTTCTACACATTCGCAAAATATTGAAAGATATTATCGTTTGCAATTATTAGGTAATCCTAATGAAATTATTTCACAATTAGCACAAAAAGGCGTAAATATTGATCATGCTCATATTTCTAATGAAAGAATAATTGCAGAATTTTCAGAAAGTGAATTAAATCTCATTCGCCAAACACCTGTAAAATTTGAAATTCTGATTGAAGATATGGCAAAATATTATCAGGAAAGAAATAAGATAAATTCAGAATCATCCAAAATTCAATTTTATAGCAATTGCGAACAATTTAATTTTCAAAAACCATCGCATTTTCATTTAGGTAGTATGGGAGGATTTTTTACATTAAATGAAATGTATCAAATTTTAGACAGTATGGCTTTATTGTATCCTAACTTAATCACAGTAAAACAAGCCATTTCTCCCATCAATAGTATTGAAGCCCGCCCTATTTATTTTGTAAAAATTTCCGATAATCCAACAACAGATGAACCCGAACCAGAAGTGCTTTATACCGCTTTACATCATGCAAGAGAACCCGCATCTCTTTCTCAACTCATCTTCTTTATGTGGTATATGCTTGAAAACTATAATACCGATCCTGATGTTAATTTTATAGTGAATAATACTGAAATGTATTTCATTCCATGTGTTAATCCTGATGGATATGAATATAACAAAAGCACAAATCCTAATGGTGGCGGAATGTTTAGAAAAAACCGCAGAAATAATGGCGATGGCACTTATGGAGTAGATTTGAATAGAAATTATGGGTATATGTGGGGATATGATAATACTGGGTCTTCACCAAATACCAATTCAGATACTTATCGTGGCACCGGTCCTTTTTCAGAACCAGAAACACAAGCCGTTCGTAATTTCTGTATTGCTCATCAATTTGTAAATGCCCTGAATGCCCATACATACAGCAATTTATACATTTATCCATGGGGATATATTGCCAGTTTTCTAACTCCAGATTCTACCACTTTTATCAATTGGGGAAAACACCTTACTCGTGAAGATAGATTTCTATATGGCACTGGTGATCAAACTGTAAATTATGTAACCAACGGTGACAGTGATGACTGGATGTATGGAGATCAAACTTCTAAAAATAAAATTATGTCTACTACTCCAGAAGCAGGTTCTGCCAATGATGGATTCTGGCCTGCTGCTAACAGAATCATAGATATTTGTAAAACCACTTTATTTCAAAACTTGCATTTTGCAATGCTGGCAACCAACTATGCTGTTGTAAAAGATAATAATGATAATTTTATTTCTTCAAATGGATTTATCAAATATTCTTTGCAAAAACTTGGTGTTACAGGAAATGGACAATTTACAGTTTCTGTGATTCCTATTTCAGGTATCAGCAGTGTGGCACCTGCAAAAACTTACACCTTATCTACTAACCAGCAAGTTCAGGATTCTATTGCTTTCACATTGTCTAGCGGTTTAACTAATGGACAATTTATAAGATATTGTTTATCCATCAATAACGGCATTTATACACATAATGACACTATTCAAAAAGTTTATGGCACACCAGTTACACTTTTATATGATAACGGCAATTCTATTTCAAACTGGAATACTAATGGATGGGGCACTACAAATGCTTCATATATTTCTTCTCCGTCTTCTATTACAGACAGCCCTTCAGGAAATTATGGCAATAATGCGAATAAATATATCACTTTGAAAAATAGTTTAGACCTTACAAATGCCGTGTATGCACATTTACAATATTATACAAAATTTGCCACTGAAAAAAATTATGATTTTGTCAATTTATATATTAGCACTAATAATGGTGCCACTTGGACAGCATTATGCAGTAAATATCAAACACCCCCTTTATCATTTGGTGGAACTACTCCTGTATATGATGGAAAACAAACGGACTGGGTAAAAGAAGAAATTGACTTAACGCCTTATGTTGGAAGCAATGTGTTATTCAAATTTGTATTAACTTCTGATGTTTATGGTACCGAAGATGGATTTTACTTTGATGATTTTTTAGTAAGAAAAATTGTATCCACTACTTCTGTAAATGAATTAACTAATCATTCAAACATAATGATATATCCCAACCCTACCAACAATGTTGTAAATATACTTGCTAACAAAGAAATTACTAATGTATTTATTTATGATATTTCAGGAAAACTAGTTTACAAGAATGAAGATATTTATCAACCTCAATTTAGTTTTGAACCTCATCTTTCAGAAGGTATTTATTTTATTAAAATTCAACTTCTTGATGGAGAAACTATTTCTCAAAAAATGATTATCAACAAATAAAACAAATGAGTTTGTTTAGATATCTTTATTTTTTCTTTCCCTTTGGTGGATGATTTTTAATTTGCACTTTCACACCAGATGGATTACTATGTATTTTTACCTGTGAACCACCTGGATTACTTTTAATCTGAACATTAGTAACTGGTGCAGGTGTTTCTTTTACTTTAACTTGTGTTTTTCCGCTTTTACCATTTGATTGAATTTTTACTTGCTGTGCATTTGCATTGAAATGCATGCCAATTCCTAACCCTACGATAACAATGATTGTTTTCATAATTTTATTTTTAATTCATTTTACGAATAAAAAAAACATTAGTTACTTCTTCTTTCTTTGAATGGATCTTTTAGCGGCTTCTACGATATCAGGAACATCTAAATGATATTTTTTCATCAGTTCATCAGGTTTGCCACTTTCACCAAAACTATCATTTACTGCTACAAACTCTTGTGGAACTGGATATATGGTAGATAAAAATCCTGCAATGCTTTCTCCCATTCCCCCAAATTTATTATGCTCTTCTGCAGATACTACGCATCCTGTTTTCTTTACAGATTTTAATATTGCTTCTGTATCTAATGGTTTAATAGTATGTATATTTATCACTTCTGCCTCAATACCCTCTGACAACAAAATGTCGTATGCCTGCAATGACTTGTACACCAAATGACCAGTAGCAAAAATAGAAACATCTTTTCCAGTAGTCAACACTATGGCTTTTCCAATAATAAATGGTTGGTTAGGATCAGTAAAATTAGGAACTGCTGGTCTTCCAAATCTTAAATACACTGGGCCATTGTGTTTTACAATTGCTTTGACTGCATTTTTAGTTTGATTAAAATCACAGGTATTAATAACAGTCATTCCGGGTAACATTTTCATTAAACCAATATCTTCTAAAATTTGATGAGTGGCTCCATCTTCACCAAGTGTCAAACCCGCGTGAGAAGCACAAATCTTAACATTCTTACCAGAGTATGCAATTGATTGACGAATTTGATCATACACTCTGCCTGTGCTAAAATTTGCGAATGTTCCCGTAAAAGGAATTTTTCCACCAATTGTCAAACCTGCCGCAATGCCCATCATATTTGCTTCTGCAATACCCACCTGAAAAAATCTTTCAGG
This sequence comes from Bacteroidia bacterium, assembly GCA_035405785.1. Taxonomy (GTDB): domain Bacteria; phylum Bacteroidota; class Bacteroidia; order B-17B0; family Aurantibacillaceae; genus BPGX01. Next base: position 12,035 of record DAONJS010000007.1, on the reverse strand, counting down.
AAAGTTCTTTGCAAAAGCATCCATCTTTAAGGATTCAGTAAGATCAGCACAAAGTGCTACTACATTTGGATTTTCTTTACCAACTTCTAATAATCCTTCACCAAAACCTGCTCTTGTTTCTTTTTTCTCTGTAAAATTAAAGGGCATATATTTTTTTGGGGCAAAGGTAAGTTTATTTTTATGTAAAAAGAGAGAGATTTTATTAGCAAATTGTTTTATTTATTCACATTTACTTCATTGAATATAATTTTCTTAATTTGAGCCCTTTATGAAGAGTGTATTTTATTTTTTAATAATGTTCTTATTTATTATTGGAAAGGGCTTCACACAAAAATCTCCCAAAAACCCAATTCGTTTTTCAAAACTTAGTACATCAATTCTTTTGCAAAGATATAATTACAATACTTTTCATTCTTCTTCATTAAGTACAGGTATTTCTTATATGATAGGATTTCATCAAGAATTTGCTCTTAATAAATTAAAGCAAAAAGATTTTTTAAGTTTTGGTGTTGAATATCTGTATCACTCATATTCCTTTCGTTCTTATTATTTTACACAAGATACTTTTAGATATTACAACGGACAAATGAATTATTCTTATTCTATTAAACAAAATGAGTTGTGCATACCATTGTTATATAAACATAATTTTTCTAATGAAAATAATGACTTACAAGGAATTTATTTTCAGGTAGGTTATGTTTACAGATTGCTTTTGCCTTCTACAATGTATGTAAGTTATGATGGGCAAAATATAGATGTAGAAAAATTTCATCCTACATTCAAAAATCCAGTTGTTTATCAAAATGGCAATTCTTATGCACATTTAAGTATAGGTTTTCAAAAAAATAATCCACAGGGAAAAATGAAATTTTATTTTGAAATCTTTGGTAGATATGGCTTTTCACCTTATTTTATTAAAACTTATAATACTCCAAATAACTTATACTTTCAAAATTATTTTTTAGGTGTTTGCTTTGGGATTAAGTGGAGAAGATAAATTTAGTTTTTAGTGTTGAGTTTTTTGTAAGAGCGTATCGCCATACGCCCTTACATTTTTAGTTTTGAGTTTATCAATGTTCAATTTTCACTTTTCACTCTTCACTTGCCGACGATTCGGTCGGCATGCTGACCGCAAGCGTCAGCATTTCACTTCTTTTGATATTTTTCTTTGTAAATGGCTTCTAATTGATTGTAAAACTCATCACCAAAATACTGAATTAAAGGTTCTTTCAAAAATTGAAATACAGGAATTTTTTTGTAAGTCAAAGCGGGACGACAAATTTCCCATTGATGGTATCTTAAATATGTAAAACCATTTTTGTATTCCACACGAATAGGATATAAATAACAAGATGCTGGTTTTCTCCAATTTATTTTTTTATCATTAAATGCTTTTTCAATAGCACAAAATGCAATGTTGTTTTCAAAAATTGCATACGCACAAGGTCCTGATGAATGTGTTAATGTAGTAGTCCAATCACCATCTGAATCTTTTACATATAAACCATTTTGTTCTAAAACTTTTTTATTTTTTGAAGGAAGATATTCTTTAAATTTTGGATAATTTTTTTCTAACAATACTAATTCTTCCTCACTTAATGGTGCTCCACTTTCGCCTTCTACACAACATGCACCCAAACATTTTTGCAAATGACAACAAAAGGTATTTTGCAATAAACTTTCTTCAACAATAATATTTCCAATAATGATCATCTATTTAATTCTTTCAATTGTATAATTTATCAATAATTCCATGCTTTTTCTTGCATCACTATCTGGAAATGATTGCAACATCTTCAAAGCTTGATTGTGAAATTCTTTCATCTTTTTTTGTGCATACTCTATTCCACCTAATTCTTCAACTTTATTCATCATCCAGTTTACTTTATCTGCATCTTCATTGTAATTTTTGAAAATGTTGATCATTTTTTTTCTATCTGCATAAGTGGCATGTTGTAAAGCATAAATTACTGGCAAAGTGATTTTTTGTTCCTGAATATCAATACCAGTGGGCTTTCCAGTAGATTGTGCAGTAGTATAATCAAGTAAATCATCTTTTATTTGAAATGCCATTCCAATCAGATAACCTAATTGCTTGAATTGCTGAATAATCTCTGAATTTTGTGTAACTGACGCAGCCCCTGAAGCACAACATGCAGCAATCAGTGATGCGGTTTTTTTTGAAATAATAGAATAGTAAACATCTTCTGTAATGTCTAACTTTCGTGATTTATCTAATTGTAATAATTCTCCTTCGCTCATTTCCCTCACAGCATCTGAAACAATTTCAAGAATATGATAAGAATGATTTTGAACTGATAACAACAAACCTTTAGCTAATAAAAAATCTCCAACAAGCACAGTTGCCTTGCTTTTCCACAAAGCATAAACACTAAAAAAACCTCTTCTTTCATTGCTATTATCAACAACATCATCATGCAATAATGTTGCTGTATGCAACAATTCAATCAAAGCCGCTGCATGATGGGTTGTATCATTGATATTATCTAATATCCGAGCAGATAAAAAAACTAAAATAGGACGTAATTGCTTACCCTTTCGCTTAATGATGTATTTTGTGATTTTATTTAATAATGCAACATCGCTATAAACTGCCTGCTCAAATTTTTGTTCAAACACAAGCAGATGTTCTTCAATGGGCTGGCGAATATGTTTAATAGTATCAGACACAATGAGCGGCGAAAGTAAGGAATAAAAACAAAATAAAATAGTTTTGAGTATTCAATTTTTTTGTTTTGCCGTTATTGCGAGGGCTATAGTCCAAAGGGATCTCATAATAAAAAAGTTCGTCATTGCGAGGAACTTAGCCCGAAGCAATCTCGTATTGAAAACTCCGTTATTGCGAGGGTGAATACCCGAAGTAATCTCATAAGAGATGAGGAATATACATTTGAGATTACTTCGCTAAGCTAGTAATGACGGTGTGATTTTTGAGATTGCTTCGCTTCGCTCGCAATAACGGCATGACTTTTTGAGATTACTTCACTTTGTTCACAATGACGGTAAAGTTCATAATTCAAAATTAATTTTCCTTCATCAAAACATTTTTATTAACTAATTGTCCGCAAGCTGCGTCTATATCTATTCCTCTGCTTCGGCGAACAGTAACAATAATTTTTTTCTTTTCAAGATATTTCACAAAATTTTCTAACCTCTCTTTAGTTGTTCTCTTAAATGGTGAATTTTCAACAGGATTATATTCAATCAAATTTACTTTTGATTTTACTTTTCTACAAAAATTAGCAAGAGATTCTGCATCCTTAATAGAATCATTAAATTCATATAACATTACATATTCCAAAGTAGGACGAGTGCCTGTTTTTTCATAAAAATAATTCAAAGCATTAGCAAGCATTTCTAAAGTATTACTTTCACTAATGCTCATTATTTGTCTTCGTTTTTCTTCAATAGCAGAGTGAAGAGAAAGTGCTAAATTAAATTTTACTTTTTCATCAGCCATTTTTACAATCATTTTGGCAATACCAGAAGTAGATACTGTTATTCTTTGCGGGCTCATTCCTAATCCTTTTGGTGATGTAATCATTTCAATACTTTTCATCACATTTGAATAATTAAGTAAGGGCTCGCCCATGCCCATATATACTATATTTGTCAAAGGTAAATTATATTTATCTTTTGCTAATTCTTTAATAAAATAAACTTGTTGATAAATTTCCTGATAATCTAAATTTCTTTTTCTTTTGAGTTGTGCTGTGGCACAAAATTTACAATCTAAACTACATCCTACCTGTGAAGAAACACATGCAGTAACTCTTGTTGATGTAGGAATAAGAACGCTTTCTACAACATTACCATCAAACAATTTGATAGCACATTTAATGGTTTTGTCTTTACTTATTTGAATAGTTTGAGTTTGAATCTGTTTTATTTCAAAATGTTCGGATAATTTTTGTCTTAAAGATTTTGGAATATCTGACATTTCATCAAAAGAAGACACATTCTTTAACCACAACCAATCATAGATTTGCTGTGCCCTGTATGATGGCAAATTATTTTCTTTAACCCAATTCTGTAACTGTTCAAAGTTGAAATGTCTGATATCTGGTTTGTTCATATTTATACTTTACTAAATGCATGTTCTAAATCAGCAATTAAATCATCTGCATTTTCAACTCCAACAGATAAACGTATCATATTATCTTTAATACCATAAAATTTTTTCTCTTCAGCGGGTACAGAGGCGTGCGTCATTGTAGCAGGATGTTCTGCTAATGATTCTGTGCTACCTAAACTTACTGCCAGATGAATGAGTTTTAAGTTGTTCAAAAATTTGAATGCTTGTTTTTCACCACCTTTAATATAAAAACTAATCATTGCTCCTGCTGATTCACTTTGTTTTTTGAAAATCTTATATTGCGGATCTTTTTTATCTAATAATCCTAAATATAATACTTTTTCTACTTTAGGATGTTTGTGAAGATATTGTGCAATTTTCTGAGCATTTTCTGCTTGTTGTTGCATTCTGACTTTTAATGTTTCTAAACTTCTTAATAATAACCAGCCAGTCCATGGTCCTGCCATATTTCCTAAAAATGATCGCAGTGTTTTAATTCTTTGTATAACTTCTTTTGAACCTACACAAGCACCAGCAATTAAATCACTATGCCCACCAATATATTTAGTAGCAGAATATACAACAACATCTGCACCATGTTTTACAGGGTGTTGCCATAATGGTCCTAAATAGGTATTATCAACTGCCACAATAATTTTATTATTTTTTGTAGAAAAATAATCTGCAATTTCTCTGCACATTTCAATATCAATAAGCGTATTTACAGGATTTGAAGGCGTTTCAATATAAATGAGTTTTAATTTTTCTGACAAATTATTTTTTTTGACAAGTTCAATAATATCTTTTTTAGAATGTAGATGATTGAATTGAATACCTTTAATATTAAATTTTGGCAACACATGATTGATAAAATGCTCCGTTCCTCCATATAATGGTGCACTGTATAAAAACACATCTTCTGGTTGTAAAAATTCTAAAAATAAAGTGCTAATGGCCGCCATTCCGCTTTCAAATACTGCAGCGGCTTCTGCTTCATCCCACAAGGTTAAACGGTCTTCTAAAATTTCAATATCAGGATTGTTTAAACGGCTGTAAATAAGCCCAATTTCTTCTTTTGGCTTTTTCTCTCTCTGACCATAAGCCAGTTCAAAAAATGCTTTGCCTTCTTCGGCACTACTAAATACAAATGTAGATGTTTGATAAATAGGGCATTTGATAGCACCTACTGATAGTTCTGGTTTGTAACCATACGACATCATTAATGATTCGGGTTTAAAAGAATGTGTTGTTTTGCTTGATTTTTTGGACTTTTTCATAATTGTTGTTTTTAAATTTGAATTGAATAATTGTATATAATGATTTTCTTTTTCTCGCATAACTTTTTTCTGAATGGCAGATTTATCTTTGTATCCACATAAGTGTAAAATGCCATGAACCATTACCCGCAAGAATTCTTCCTGCACTGATACTTTGTGAATATTAGCATTTTCTTTAACTCTGTCAATGCTGATAAAAATTTCTCCTGAAAGATTTTTATTTTCTGAATAATCAAATGTAATTATATCTGTATAATAATCGTGATTTAAAAATTGTTGATTGATTTTTAATAAATCTTCATCACTTACAAAGTGAAACATTGTGTAAAGTGAATCAAAATTTTCAGAAATAATTACATTTTGTAACCATAGTTTTATTTGACGAGTGGAAACTTTTATTTCTTTTTCAGGATAATTCTCAAAAAAAAATTTAATTCTTTTCATCTGAAATTGTTTAGGGCATGTTTGCGAAACACAGAAGAAATTGTATCAATTTTTATGTTTGTTTGTAATCATGTTCGTTTCATTAGAAGTAATTTGATGAAGCGAATAATATTGATTGAATGTATTTTTGTATGCTTCTGAAATGCCAAGTGCTTTGTAGTATTCTGAAATATAGTTTTCATTTAACTGAGTAAGATAATTTAATCTTCTGATAATTGATGTATCCTGAACTGAAGAATACTTTAATATAGTATCACTTTCAGAAAATAACTTTGGAAAAATCAAACGAATGCTGTCCATTGTATTAATTGCATTTTGATAATTAACTTGTAGATATTGAATAAACAAACTGTCTTTTAAAGATAAACTATCCATTTTTTGAAAGGATATTTTTTCAATGCTTGGTAAATTTTTTAATTCCGAAATTTGATATTTCAAAACATTAACTAAACTATCTTGCTGCTTGATTTGTGGATTAGTAGATAAATTACAGGCATATAACAAGAATGCTGAAATTATACTGCAAAAATAAAAACTTTTCATAGGGCAAAAATAGTGAAATTTGTATGAATTGAATTTGTTTTGATTTTTTTAAATCAAATCTGAAAAATAACAAGTATCTTTGTGTAAGATTTTTAAATGAAAAAGTATCCTTTTATAATATTGATTTTTTTATTTGGGCGATTTACTTTATTTTCGCAGGATATTCATTTTTCTCAATACAATGGTTCTTTATTGAATTTATCGCATGCAAATACAGGTTTTTTTGATGGTGATTATCGTGCTAATCTTATTTTTAGAAAACAATGGCAAGCCGTGCCAGTGCCTTATACAACAATTTCTATGAGTGTAGAAGGAAAATTTAATATCATAAAACTTAACAAACAATTTTCTTACGGACTATTATACAACAATGATAAATCAGGCGATGCAAGATATACTATACACCAAATTTATTTAAACCTTGCTTATTTGCATAAACTTAATCAGGATTCTACACTCCTTATGAATACAGGCATTTCATTTGGTTATGCTAATAATGCTTTTGATTACAGCAAAATGACTTTTGATGCTCAATTCAATGGACTACAATATAATTCTAATGCTCCTACAAATGAAAACTTTAACAGAACATCCTTACATTACTGGGATTTCAATATCGGCACATTTTTCAAGTATTTATTTAATCAAAAAATGTATGCAATGTATTCAATTAATTTAATGCACATAAACAATCCTGTTGTTACCTATTATGCAAACTACTCAAGTAAAATTGATAAAAAAGTTACCAACTATCTTATGTTTCAATATCCTGTCAATCAAAAATTATTTTTACTGCCTGAAATACTATTTTCACTTCAGGGAAAATACAAAGAATTTTTACCAGGGGCTCAAGTGTCTTATTTAATCAATAATTTAGAAGATATTTATGGTAGAGTTGGTTTATTTTTAAGAGCAAGAGATGCAATAATTTTTAGAATAGGGTTAGATTATCAAACTACGAATTTTGGAATAAGTTATGATATTAACACATCAAAATTTGTTGCCGCTACTAATAGTCGTGGTGGATTTGAAATGTATTTAATTCATATTTTCAAAACCAAAAAAAATTATCTTACCAAAAAGAAACCTTGCCCTGTATTCTTATGATTTCAAAATATATATACTACATATTTTTTCTACTAACATTGACGAATGTATATTTTGCACAATCTAAAAAGCAATTATTCAAAGCGGCAAATTCATCAATGGAAAACAAGGACTATGAAAATGCCACTTATTACTTTCATCTTTTGGTTTTGCAGGATTCATTGAATGTAGAATATCAATATAAATTAGCCACAGCAGCAAGATTAAACTATCAAAATGATTTATCATTTTACTGGTATAAAAAGATATTTGAAAATAATGTTGAACAATATCCTGATGTGATTTTTTATTTAGGTTTATTAAGTAAAAACAAAGGTGATTATAAAACTGCTATTAAATATTTTGATAAATTTTCAAGAAAATACAAGAGTGCAAAGAAATATCCTGAATGGCAAAAGTTAGTGCAATTATCAAATTTACATATTAAAGGATGTGAGGATGCTATTATTTCACAAAATAAATCAAGCGATAAAATAATTATTCATTTAGATAGTAATGTGAATAGTAAGTTTAGCGAGTATTCTCCTTTTATGAATGATACATCTTTAATTTTTACATCCTTAAAAAACGCCACAAGTGAAAATATTTTGTCACAACTATATTCAGCAAGTTTCAAAAATGATACATTTTACAAAGCTAAACCATTAGCTTCTCTATTTAATGATAAATCTACAAATGTTGCAAATTTTTGTGTGTTTAAAAATTTTGTTTTTTTTACCAAATGTCAACAAATAAATGCTTCAGAATTTGAATGTAAAATTTATGCAAGTCAATACATCAATAAACACTGGACTGAACCTATTGAATTAACTTATGAAATCAATCATCCAAGATATACGACAACTCATCCAAATGCGGCAGTATTAAATGGAAAAAATATATTGTTTTATAGCAGCAATAGACCTGGTGGTTTAGGTGGAATGGATATTTGGTATGCCTATTTTGATAATCAATTAAACTTTGAAAAGCCCATCAACGCAGGAAAAAATATTAATTCCGAATTTGATGAAATCACGCCCTTTTTTGATGAACACAAAAATGTTTTGTATTTTAGTTCTAATCATCCACTTGGATTTGGTGGCTTTGATATTTTCTCATCACACTGGTCAAAAGATCATTTTGAAAATGCTGTAAATATGGGCTTTCCCATCAATTCACCTTACAATGATAATTATTTTTCATTATCTACTAATAGAAAGTTTGCTCTTTTTACTTCAAATAGAATAGGTTCATATTTTGAATCAATGCCAAATTGCTGCAGTGATATTTTTTATTATCAAACGGGTGAAAGTATTCTAAACAAAGATACTACGCCTGTTATTCCAACCAAAAAAGACACCATTATTCAAACATTTAGTAAATTAAAATTATTAGTGCCACTCACCTTATATTTTCATAATGACGAACCTGACCCCAAAACGAAAAAAACGACTACAGATAAAAATTATCAAAAAACCTGCGAACTTTACTTGCAAATGAAGGATGAATATATCAGAGAATATTCTGCCGGATTATCAGGTAAAGAAAAGGAAAAAGCCATTCAGTTTGTCAATCAGTTTTTTGAAGATAGTGTAGAATATGGATTTTCTCAATTAGAAAAATTTGCTTCCTATTTAGAAGAATTGATGGATAAAAAAGCGATAGTAAAAATTGTAATGAAAGGTTATTGCAGTCCGCTTGCAAGCACAGATTATAATATCAATCTTGCTAAAAGAAGAATCAGCAGTTTGAGAAATTATTTCTATCAATACAAGAATGGAAAATTACTACCATTTATCAAAAATGAAAACGATACAAGTATTGGAAAAATATTATTAGTAGATGAAGATATTGGCGAATTGCCATTTAGCAAAGTAAGCGATGATTTAAGAGATAAAAGAAATTCAGTTTATAGTCCTTATGCGGCATCAGAGCGGAAAATTCAAATTATTGCAGTAGAATTGAAGGAATAATTTATACCGATAATCAAGTATTTAAGCCGTACAAAATAAAAATCATTCAACTACTTTATATGTATATTATATTTTTGTTACATTTGTAACAAAAATTTAAGATGAAAGTAAAGTTATATTTTCTTGTGTTTTTATTTTTGGTTTTTTCAATTTCTGCTCAGATAAAAATAAATGAATACTCTTGTGCTAATATCAGCATAAATACAGATAACTTTGGAAATTATGAAGATTGGATAGAATTATATAATCCTACCTCTTCTCCTGTTTCACTTGCAGGATATTATTTAAGTGATGCTGTGAACAAGCCAACTAAATGGGCATTTGGGGCAGGTGTTACAATTCCTGCAAATGGCTTTTTATTAGTTTGGGCTTCGGGTAGAAATATCAATACTGGTGCTAATCTGCATACCAACTTTAAACTTACTCAAACACAACCCGAAGCAATTGTTTTAAGAGACCCATCATTAAACATTGTGGATAGTATTATTCTTCGCAGAAATCAAATGAATCACTCTTACGGAAGAACTACAGATGGTGCTTCAACCTGGAATGTTTTTGATGTTCCAACTCCTAATGCTTCTAATAATTCTTCAACTCCAAAAACTTATTGCCCAAGACCTGTAATGAGTTATACAGCAGGATTTTATCCTTCTGCCATCAATGTTTCTATTTCAACCCCATCAGGGTATACTGTGCATTACACAACTAATGGCACAACACCAACATTATCATCTCCTGTTTATACTTCTCCAATCAATATTTCAACAACAACGGTTTTAAGAGCAAGAGCATTCAGTAATTTACCAAATGAACTTCCATCATTTGTAGAAAGCAATACTTACTTTATCAATGTATCACACTCTGTAGCAGTAGTGAGTGTTTTTGGAGATCAATTACCAAATTTATTAAATGGTAACTCTTCCCTAAATCCTGAAACAGGGCTTGAATACTTTGATGTAAATCACATCTTTAAAACAGAAACTTATGGAACTACTAATAAACATGGTAATGATTCATGGTCATATCCCCAAAGAGGAATTGATTTTGTTTCAAGAGATCAATATGGATATAATTATGCGGTAAAAAATAAATTGTTTCCCAACAAAACCAGAAAAGAATTTCAAAGAATAATTTTAAAAGCCGCAGCAAGCGACAACTATCCATTTGAATGTCCTGCCGCTGGCAATCCTTATGCGTGGGGCGACCCATCATTATTAGACGGCGCACACATCAGAGATGCATTTGTTCATACATTATCTCAAAAAGCAGGGTTACATTTAGATGAAAGAACATGGTCACCTTGTGTAATGTATATGAATGGACAATACTGGGGCGTATATGAAATTCGTGAAAAAGTTGATGACATTGATTTTACAGAATATTATTACAAAGCAGATGTTGAAGATTCTTTATATATGCTGAAAACATGGGGAAGCACATGGGCGGAATATGGGGGCACAACTGCCGTCAATGACTGGAATAATTTAAAAAATTTTATTCTTTCCAATAACATGGCCATTCAATCAAATTATGACTATGTAGATAGTTTGTATGATGTAAAAAGTTTGGCTGATTATGTGATATTAAATTCATTATCACTTTGCAGTGACTGGCTAAACTGGAACACTATCTGGTGGAAGGGCATAAATGCAAAATCAACACAAAAAAAATGGAAGTACGCTCTCTGGGATGAAGATGCTACATTTCATCATTACATTAATTATACAGGCATCCCAAATCAAAACGCTAACGCAGATCCTTGCGACCCACAATCATTGCCTAATCCGGGAGGACAAGGACATATACCCATTTTGAATGCCTTACTTCAAAATCCTAACTTTAAACAGTATTATGTGATGCGTTATTTTGATTTATTAAATGGAGGATTGAGTTGTCAAAGAATGGTTACTATTTTAGATAGTATGACTAACTTAATTGCTCCTGAAATGACTCAACATTGTGCTAAATGGGGCGGTTCATATTCAGCGTGGTATGCTAATGTTCAGGCATTGCGAAATTTTATTCTCCAAAGATGTGATTCTGTCTTAAATGGATTTTCATCTTGCTATAACACAACAGGACCCTATAAAATTAAAGTAAATGTATCTCCTCCTAATGCAGGACTTGTTCAGGTAAATTCGCTTTTAGTAAGTAATTTTGTATGGAGTGGAAATTATCCCGGAAATTTGAATATGATTTTCAAAGCCATACCTAATAGCGGTTATTGTTTTGATAAATGGGAATTTCAAAATCACACTCCATCACCAGGCGTAACTGATGATTCTGTTACAGTGAATCTTACAACCACCGATAGTATTGTTGCAAAATTTGTTCCCGGCACTGCTACACCTTCTGTAACTGCTTCATCACCATATATTTGTCAGGGTGAAGATATTGAACTGCAAGTAAGTGGTGGTAGTGGTTCAACAATTCAATGGCAATCTCCTATTGCATTAACTTGTTATACTTGTCCCATAACCATTGCATCACCTACTGCCAATACAACTGTGTCTGTTACCATTCAGGGAAATTGTATCAATGGTTCCACTAAATATAACATTAGGGGATTGTATCAAAAAAAGGACTAAATTTACACCTTAAATAATACAATCC
>DAONJS010000006.1:0-173879 GCA_035405785.1 Bacteroidia bacterium | reverse complement strand
CAGAAAATACATTTATAAACTTAATTTTTGGTCCATTTTTTGTTATAATCCCCTTTGATTATGTAACTTTTATCACATTCTAAACTGATAACAATAAAACACTTTGTATTATCTAATAATAAAAGGATTACCTTTTTTCTAATAAAAATAAATACTCCCGATGATTATCATGATTATTTACCCATTCATTTGTCCAAGACATATTACTCATTACATTCAATTTGTAATTAATTTCTACAACTTTTAGCAGTTTTCCTGCTTCATTCATAATACTTTGTAATTCCTGTTTTGTTGCTCTGCCTCCAGAACTATAAGAAAGAATGATGTATTTTGCATTAGTATTAAGTATCAACTTTCTCAATGCCTTCATTGCTATAAAATGTCCATCTTCATCTTTTCTGAATTCTTCAAATACAGAAGCGGCATGAGTATCTTTACTATCTTCTCTGCGATTTACACTTCCAAAAACTTTTGGCTTATCATGTTTAATAATAGTTGTCCATAAGTGATAATATGCTGCATAGCGAACTCTGCTTGGTGGCATTTTTTCATTATTAGACCCGTATGGAGGATCAAAATAAGCAAGATCATATTGATGATTTGCAATTATATCAAACACATCACTACGAGTAACTGTGTGGTTTCCGTTGTGTTTAAATCTGCGGGGAATATTTAAATGTAAATCATTGTAAGATCTTTTAGCCCATTTTGATAAATATGCTGCATAATGTCCTAATGTACTATCTACAGAATCAAGAGCAAGTATAAGAGAAGTAAGAATAACACATTTGTCTTCCCACTCTAAATTTAATTTTTCAATTTCATCGCGAATAGCATCTAATTTTCTTGTGTTTTTTGCTTGAAAAGGTCGTTTTGCTTTGTTTAAATCATCTGATCCATAATGTTGAGTGTACCATCCATCATAACCCGGTAAACTATTCAAATAATCAATAATCTCTTTGTAAAAAGCATTATCTTTATTTGATTTCAAATAACAGTTTCCAAATACTTCTGACCATACGGAAACATCATTACAAGTTACTGTATAACCTAATTGTGCTAATGCTTGTGATACTCTTGTTGTACCGCTAAATCCATCTAAAATATTTTGAACGCCATCTAATTCATTTATTAATTGAATAATATAAGGTAATATTTTCAATTTTGATCCTGCATATTTAATACCTTCTGTTTTGGGTACTACTAAAGATTTTTTCCCAAAAATATCTATTGTTGGTTGCATCATAATTTTTTTAATCTATCAATATCTTCTTGTAAAATAACTTTTGCTTTTTTATGTCCTTGTTCTGAACTGTTTAATGCAAGTTTAAATAATTCCACAAGTGTAAGATTGTGAGAATAATTTATCCATCCGCTTGTCAATGAATCAAAATACTTTTTTGCATGATTTGTGTGTGTCCATAATCCTCTTTGCAAAGCGTTAGCAGACGCACCTCCATATCTCACCTCGCAAATATAATCACCAGTAGAATCAATAAAAACAAATATAGGATGTTTTCTTCCCTTTTCGCCTATTATTTTTTGACTTTCAAAATCAAACTTTTTATCTTTATCAACAAAAACAATTCTACTAATATTTTCAATGGCTTTTTTGTAATCAAAAACCATAATGTTACATACTTTTTGTTCTTCATCGTATATTAAAGGTAATATATTAATTGCACCAAATTCTTCAAACTCTTTTGAATTAAGTATTTTTTTAATTTTATCTTTGCTGGTTATATCTTTACCTTGATTTTTCAGAAATGGAAAAAGTTTTTGTGCTCTATCAGTTGATAGTTGAAGTGGTCCAACACCATAAGCTTTTAAACTCACAGGAAATTCTTTTTTTGTAATTTCATTAATGATAAGTATGTCTTCTTCATGCTCTTTTGAACGAAATTTTTCTTTACCAACATGAATACTTTTGAAGTCATACATAAATTGATTGATAAATTCTACCATTCCTATTTCTGCTAAATCTCCATGCGTTTTATTTCCAACCAAACGCATTGTAAATATGTTTGAAAGTGTGTTTATAATTAGATGCTTATGCTTACTTGCTAATATTTTGAATCTTTTTTTAAAATCTTCAAATTCATTTTCAATACTCATATACAAAGATGTGTTTTTAATTTATGCACAAATATACATTGTTCATCAGAATAACTGGTAAAAATTTCTCAAAAAAAATAGAATATTTCAATTCATTTTAATTGTCAGTCATTTCATCAAAAACCAATTTTTTGTTTGCTAATAAAAAAATATCTATTTTTGCACTACGCAGGTTCAGGTCTATCGCTCTTTGATAATTCAAAGAGAGGAAAGTCCGGGCAACGCAGGACAATCCGCCTTAAGATGTTCTGGATAATTCCAGAACCGAATTAAGGGCATCTGTTTCGTAAGAAGCAGATGACAGAAAGTGCCACAGAAACTATACCGCCTCTTGCTTTTGCAAGAGGTAAGGGTGAAAATGTGGGGTAAGAGCCCACATATTGCAGGAGCAATTCTGCAATAGGGCAAACCTCGGATGTTGCAAGACCAAATAAGTTCTGGCCACCAGGGTGTCCTGACCGAGTCATCTGATTCAGATGTGCCAGAACGGGTAGGTCGCTCAGAGGAATGATAGACAAGAACAGAACCCGGCTTACTCAACCTGCGTATTTTTTTGAAAACTATGGCAAACAACTTTAAAGAAATAACTGAATGTTTGAAAGGGTTAATAGAAACCCAGGATTTTATTGTAATTCCTGAGTTTGGGGCGCTTGTAATGCAATTAGAATCCGCAGAGTTTTCTATTGCTGAAAATGTTTTGTTTCCACCAAGAAAAAAGATATTATTTAATCCCTTACTTAAACACAACGATGGGCTTTTAATTGCTGAACTTCAGAAATACTTAAATATTGAGTTTGTCCTTGCTCAAACACTGGTCAATAATTTTGTGCAAAGTTTGAATATACTTTTACAAACCAAACACAGAGCAGAATTAGAAGGCATTGGTTATTTTTACAAAGATCTTCAGGGAAATATATTATTTGAATCTACATTAAATCCTTTTTATCTATCAGAAAGTTTTGGATTATATCCTATTCATACGATACCTGTTGAAAAATCAGAAACATTTGAAAAATCCACTTCAATACCAGAAAGAAAAATATGGCAATTAGACAGAAAAAATATCTCAAGAGCCGCAGTAGTATTAATCATTTTCAGCATTCTTTTATTGTATTGGTGGATTTCTCCTTTTGATTTAAAAAACAATTTATCTTCTGTTTTTACTAAAAAACCTAATTATTCAATCCATTTAAAGAATACCACTTATCCTGTTATAAAAACAAAATTTGTAGAAATTCCTTACAAAAAAATTACCACACAAGAAATTTCTAATGAATTATCAAACATTCATCCTTCCTCAGTTTTTTCAATAGTAGCAGGATGTTTCAAAGTGGAACAAAATGCCAAAAAACTTTGGAATGAGTTTAAGAATAAAGGGTTAGAATCTTCCATCCAGTGGGATGCTCAAAAAGAGTTGTTTGTTGTTTCAGTAGGCATTTATAGCGAAAAAGAAAAAGCCAGCAATGATTTGAATAAACTAAAAATCAGTGGTATATTAAAAGATGGTTGGGTAAAAGAAATTAAACATTAGCGTTTTTAATTTTCAATGGTGTCAAATAGAAAATCTGATGTTCCTTTATCTTTGCTTATTTTTATTTATTTATTATCGGTATTAGTCATTTATTTTAATCAAACTTTTAAATGGCACTCCACTACCAATTATACATTTAATTTTTTTTCAATAAATATCTATGTTGCAAAATCATTAAACATCATTTTTTTACTTGTCAATATCTTTTTCATAAGAACAATTTTTACTAATAGAGACAGAAAAATTTCGGGAGATATTACCAGTTTTGTATATGCTCTTATTCATAATAAAATATGGTTTTTGAATACGCTCAATAACTATCTTATCAGCGATTTTTTTATACTGCTTATATTGTATATTCTAAATCCCAAAGACCAAAAGCAAAAAATTAATTTATTGATATTTTATCTTGCTTGTTTTTTTGGATTAGGTTTTTTGTCGGGGATAAATATCTTTTATTCTTTTTTTATTCCCATTGTATTATTTAATTTATTTTTAATTACAGATATGAAATCATGGATAATTTTTTTTCTGGGATTCTTATTGCCTGTATATTTTTTTGTAAGCATAAGCTGGTTGTTAGATTATGACCCATTATTGTATTTGCAGATAATATTAGAAAATAGTTTGTACAAATTATCTCAATTTACTTTTACGGACTTTAAATTTTCAGGAGAATTTCAATGGATAAATTTTGGAGTCATTATTTTAATTGGATTGATTTTTATTGCAGAGCTTAAAGAGTGGAGTGAGGTAAATTTTTATTCCACTAATGAAAGACGAATGGCTTTATTTTTCTTTTTATTAATGTTTTTTTCATTGGTTAATTATTTACTCATTCATATATTTTACCATCAGCAAGCACTATCAGTTATTGCTCTTCCGTTTGCTTATTATTTAGGTAATTTATTAAACAAAATGTATTCAAAAGCAAGGTATTTTATTTTATTACTGCTTTTTATATTAACAGTATTTTTGTAAATTTCTTTTAAAAATGACCCTAAATTTCTAAAAATACATTAAAATTTTTCGTTTGGTTTGAGATTTGTTTGTTTAATTTGCAACAAAAAACCTCAAAAATTTAAAATTATGAAAACAGCAAAACTCATCTTAGTGCCCGTCATTGCTACTTCATTAGTAGCAGTAAGCTGCAAATCAAAAAAAGGAACACCCATTCAAAAAGAAACAGGGGCTAAAGAAATCACACTTCCCTTCAGTTCAAAAGAGTATAGAACTGATGAAGATTTCTTTAGAGCTAAAAATGTTGGTAAATCTCCTGATTTAGCAACTGCTAAAAAAATTGCAATGAACAATGCAAAATCTGAATTGGCAAGTAACATTCAAACGACTATTAAAAAAGTTACCGACCAGTACACAAACCAAAGAACAGTTGGCAATAAACAAGAGTTTGAAAACAAATTTGAAGAATTATCAAGAGAAGTAACTAATCTGACAATCAGTAATATTCGTGTAAAAGATGAGAAAGTGTTTAAAGAAGAAGATGGAAGTTACACTTACTGGGTAGCCATTGAAGCAGATAAAAAAACAATCTTTGATAATATCGAGCAAAAAATTTCAAATGATGCTAAACTAAAATTGGACTACGACAAGAAAAAATTTGAAGAAATTTTTAATGCAGAGATGAAAAAATTAGCCCAAGAACAAGGTGGGTATTAAGAAACATATATATAAGCCCGAAGAGTTTTTTCTTCGGGCTTTTTCTTTTTTGTTTATTTATCAAAACTTTTCACAAAATTAAATGATAACAAATTTATTAAAATATACTTGTTCTGTATTTTTGTTATCTGTTATTTTAATTTCATGTACAGGAAGCAGAAAGTATTTTAAAGCTGCAGAAAAATTAGAAAAGCAGGGACTTGTTAATGAAGCCGCTGAATTTTATTTGGAATCTCTTAAAAGAAATATCAAAAATACGGATGCCCGCATTAAACTTAAAGAAGTTGGGCAAAAGTATATGGACTTCTTATCTTCTCAATTTTTCAGAGAATTTACTACTAATGATTACGAATCATCCATTAATACATTTGAAAAATTATTAGATTTTAAAGACAGGGCAGGAGCGTTGGGGGTAGAGTTAAGTTATCCTTCGGCATATAAAGAAGATTATCAATCTGCTGTGGATAATTATGTTGAAGAAAATTACAATAAAGGATTAAGCATTTACAAACAAAAAAAATACAAAGAATGTTTGCCATATTTTGAAAAAGTAAAAAAGTATCGCCCTGAATACAAAAAACTGCAAACTTATTATGTAACTGCACATTGTGAGCCATTATATCAATCATTAATATTAGATATTCAAAATAAAAACTATCAAAAAGCACTTCAAACAATTAATCAAATATATAAAGTTACTGATAATTATAAAGATGTAAAAGAAATTGAAAACATTTGTAAATCATCTCTTACTAAAAAAGTTTTGTTATTCAAACCAAACCTTACCAACCCTTATATCAAAATAACTTTTGATAAAGAACTTACTACTCAATTATTAAACAATCTTCTTAACAATGACAATTCTGAATACATTCAACTAAAAGAAGATAATACATTTGGAGTGTTTTATTTTGATGCTATAGAAAATAACCCTGATTTGCTAAGAGCCATTGCAAAAGCCACAGGAAGCGATTATTTTTTATCAGTTGTAGCATATAACAAAAAAATATATTCTCCTTCACCTCAAATAAAAAAATTAGAAGCGTATCAGGAATATCTTACAAAACAAATTACACAGGCAGGAGAACAATTAGTAAAACAATACAAGCCAGTTCCATACAATAATGTAAAAATTCAGAAAAATTTTAGTTTTGATCTCAACTACAAAATTATTCAAACAAAAAATTTACAAAATGTAATTTCACAAACTATTCCTGTTCAGATAAATGATCAAAAAGAGTACAATGAATTTATTTACAAACCAGAAGCAGATATTCGTTATTATTATCCATACAATCCTGTTACCACACCTCCATTTTCACAATATAATCCAAAGCCGTGGCGAGATTTATTCTTTGTTAGCAAAGAATTAAAATCTGATGCACAACTTCAAAACGAAGCCATAGATCAAGCTATACAAACAATTAAAAAATCTTTGAAAACGCTTTCACAATAAATTATGCACAAGATTTTTATCAATATATTTTTCACTTTACTTTTTTCTTTCAATATCTTTGCTCAAAAGAACAATTCTAATTCATCTATTGAAAAACCGCCTCCTGATTGGGTAAGTCAAAGACCTATTAGTTCTTCAAAATACATTGGTATTGGTGTAGCTTCAAAAATTGGCAATCCTGATTATCAAATGGAAGCAAAGAAAAACGCTCTCTACGATCTTACTTCTGAAATTAAAGCCAATATCTCTTCTAATTCAATGTTATATTCTGTTCAAAATGACAACAAATTTTCTCAAACATTTAATTCTCTTATTACATTAAAAAGTGTGGAAAACATTGAAGGATATGAATTAGTAGATACTTACGAAAATGATAAACAATATTGGGTATTTTATCAATTAGATAAACAAGAATATATTAAACAAAAAGAACAAAGAAAGAAATCCACACTCAAAAAAGCCGCAGAACTTATCAAATTAGCCCTTAACGATGATGCTCAAAAAAATTATGCTGCGGGTTTAAGAAAAAAAATTCAGGCGTTTTCAGTAGTGGTGCCTTATCTTAATGAAGAAATTGATTTTACAGAGTATTCCATCTCAAACATCAAAAATATCTTTGACCTAACAAAAGATATTCAATTCAAACTACAATCTATAAGTATTTCAAATCCTAATGAAATGCCTGTTGTAAAACCTTATCAGCAAAAATACGCACCAATTCAGGTAAAATGTTTAATTTACAAAGATCCACTTCATCAGTTTCCATTTACTTGTTCTTATGATGATGAAATTATACAAACTCAAGATAAATGTGTATCTAACAATGGGATATTAGAAATTACACCCACTTATGTGCAAGCCAGTTTTCAAATTACCAATATTGAAGTACAACCAGATTTAGATGAACTTGTAAAAAATGATTCTGTAAGCAATCAAAATGTGCGATTTTTAAAATCATTCATTCAGTTGCCAAAATTTAATGTGCCTGTAAGTATTCAGCCCATTTCAATTTATATTCAATCAATTGAAAAAAACTTTAATAAGCCCACCAATAGCAGTGTGGTAAAAAATTTACTTTTTGAAAAATTAAAAACTGCTGAAACCAATGTAGTGAGTGATTCCACAAAAGCAGATTATATTATCAGAGTTGTTTGTAACACTTCAGAAGACGATAATAGCGATGATTTGAAAAAACAATTTAATTTGTATTTAGCACAATTAAGTATTGATATAAGTTTGTATAACAAAGAAAAACAGATATTGTATAGTCAAAACATCAGTGATATTTATGGTTACGGATCTAATTTACAATTAGCAGGTAGCAATGCTTACAATAGTGAAAAACTGATTACCAAATTAAATGAAAGTTTGTTTTATTTGAAAAGAAAAATGGTGTGGTATTAAGAAGTAAAACTTTTATTTTTGTAACTATTCGAGTTGTTTAAAATTATATTTCTCGCAAAGTCCGCAAAAGATAAGTACGCCAGGCCCGCAAAGATTTTCAATAATTTGTAGTAATGATTTTACCGTCATTACGAGTGTAGTGAAGTAATCTCAAATGTATATTTTATATCTCATATGAGATTGCTACAGGTATTCACCCTCGCAATGACGACAAAAATATACACTCAAAAACTAAACAGTAACTTTCTTCAAAACATTAGCCATTGTTTGGCCAATCATAGCAGGTGATTCACAAACTACTACGCCACATTCTCTTAATATAGCCATTTTGGCTTGGGCGGTGTCTTCTTTTCCGCCAACAATTGCACCTGCGTGTCCCATTGTTCTGCCCTTTGGTGCTGTTTGACCAGCAATAAATCCAACAACGGGCTTTTTATTTCCAGTTTCTTTAATCCATCTTGCGGCTTCGGCTTCTAATGTTCCGCCAATTTCTCCAATCATTACAATGCCTTCTGTTTCAGGGTCATTCATCAGTAATTCTACAGCTTCTTTGGTAGTAGTGCCAATGATAGGATCGCCACCAATTCCAATAGCAGTAGAAATACCAAGTCCGGCTTTTACAATTTGATCTGCGGCTTCGTAAGTGAGTGTTCCTGATTTTGATACAATACCAATTTTTCCTTTTTTAAACACAAATCCCGGCATAATACCCACTTTTGCTTCTTCGGCAGAAATAACGCCTGGGCAATTAGGTCCTATCAATCTTGATTTTTTATCTTTGAGATATTCTTTTACCATTACCATATCTTTCACAGGAATCCCTTCGGTAATACACACAATTACTTCAATTCCTGCATCTGCGGCTTCCATAATAGCATCTGCCGCAAAAGGAGCTGGTACAAATATAATAGATACATTAGCATTCACTTCTTTTACAGCATCTGATACAGTGTTAAATACAGGTTTGTCTAAATGTTTTGTGCCACCTTTTCCAGGTGTTACACCACCTACTACATTAGTACCATATTCTATCATTTGTGTGGCATGAAATGTTCCTTCACTGCCAGTAAATCCTTGCACAATTACTCTTGAATTTTTATTTACTAAAACACTCATAAAAAATTTTTAGTGGCGAATGTATGAAATTAAAAACAATTAACGACCAAAAAAGTCAGCATCAGCATCTACAACAGCATTCAGTTCGTTGTATAATTGATCATATACATCAAACATATTTGGCTGGTATGAGTGATGAATGGTTGGTTTGCCTGATTTTTCAATAAATTTTTTCAAGTGATCATTTATTTCTTCATCCCCATAAACAACAGCATCAGAATATTCAATCGCTAATTTATAAAGATTTGTAATAGAAGCACTATCAGCAATATGTTTAAGATCTTTTTTAGTAATCAAATCAAAATTCATTTTTTTCAAAAGTCGGTTATGGTCTATTTTTACATCATCTTCTTTGTGAGAATATACGGAAGTTACAATTTTTGCTTCGCTAAAATAAGGCTCATCTGCAAAAAACTTTTTAATATAAACTGGAAGTAAAGCACTATACCATCCTATTACATGAACAATATCTGGATGCCATTGTAAATTTTTAATGGTTTCCAAAATGCCTTTTGCAAAGAAAATCATTTTGTCATCGTTGTCATTGTATATTTTGTGGGTATCGTAATCATAATAAGTTCCTCTTTCCTGAAAGAAAACTTCATTATCTATAAAATAAACCTGCATTCTTACACCCGGCATTGAAGCCACTTTGACTACTAATTGATAATCCACATCATCTACAACTACATTAGCACCAGAAAGGCGAATAACTTCGTGTAACTGATGTCTTCTTTCATTGATGCTGCCAAATTTTGGCATAAATGTTCTGATTTCTCTTCCTCTATCTTGAATGGATTTTGGCAATTGGCGGGTAGTTTGACACATCGGATGATCTTCTACAAAAGGTGCTACTTCCTGACATACATAAAGTACTCTCATTTTTCTTTTACCATAAATACTACTCATACTCTAAAATTTTTTGCAAAGATAGTAAAAAAAATTTGTTGATTTGGTATAAAAAAATGCAAAATTGTGTATAAATTATTGAATTTTAACAAGTTATTGTCTTAATTTGCTATTTCTTAACAGCTTTGCCTTTGCCTTTGGAAGAATAATTTAAAAAAACTGGATTACCTGAATAATAAACATTTCCATTTGTAAAAAGTGCTACATCCATTCCGATATTATCAGCATTCACATAAGCATCGCCTACAGAATGGCTTTCTAAATAGATATAATTATTTACCTGCAAATTTTCTGCATAAATAAAATTAGTGCCATTAAAGTTGTAATAAAAATAATCTGTTTTTCCTGACACATACAAATCTCCATTGCCGTGCGTGCTTCCACCTAAATAATGTGTTTGAACTTGAAGATGAACATCTCCGGGCGTTTCCATTCTAATAATTAAACTATCCTGAATAAAAGTATTTAAAGAATAGATATTTCCACTGCCTATATGTTTCAGATACCTTAAATAAGGTAAGTCAATGTACACTTCTATTTTTTTCTTTGGATCACGAATAAAATTACATTTATTGTTATTTGATACATACAAGGTTTCATTTTTAACTTCAGTGCGAACATTATTTATCAAATTTTTTCCTGCTTTGACCATTACATTAAAATTATCTTGTTTTAAATAAACATCTATTTTATCTTCTACAATAATTGTATGGAAGTTAGAAACATTTCGGGTTTCAGAAATAATTTTTCCCGTTGGTTTAATACAATCAAAAGCGTTTTCTTTTTTACAAGAATTAAAATAAAAACTCAATATTATTAATATAATCCACCAACGCATTGTAAAATTTTTGACAAAATACTTTATAATTATTAGTTTTTAATGCTTAGTGCCGACGCTAGTGGTCGGCATGCTGATAAACTGCAAAGCAGTTTCGTCAGCATTTTTTAGTTATGTCGTCATTGTCCCGAAGATAAATGTGCGGGATGCTGACACTTATGTCGTCAGCATTTTTAGTTATTTTCGTCATTGCGAGGGCGTTAGCCCGAAGCAATCCCATAAGATAAGTAGAACATAATTTTGAGACTGCTTCGCTTCGCTCGCAATGACGGTAAAAATCATAACTAAAAATGATTGAAAATCCTTCGTGTGAAATGTATCTTAATAATTATCTTTAAATTCTGAATAGTAAAAATTATTAATGCACTAAATGTTTTAATTTCTTTAAAAGTTCTCTTTTAATTCATCAGGCAATGTGCAAACAGGAATAGGTATCATTTTATGCAGGTTGGCCTGATGTCTTGTTTTATATATTTCCAAAACTTTTTGTTGTCTTTCAGTTAATGGTTCGTTTGTAGGTTTTTCAAGGTATTTCATTGCCCATTCTAATTCATCGTAAGACGCTCCTATTTTTTCTTCATCGGTAGGACTTCCTTCAAATAAGCCATCGGTAGGTTTAGCATCAATAATGCTTTGTGGCACTTTCAAATATCTTGCTAATTGATACACTTCGCTTTTAAGTAAGTCAGCAATAGGTGAAATATCTACACCACCATCACCATATTTGGTAAAAAAACCTATTCCAAAATCTTCAATTTTGTTTCCTGTGCCTGCAACAAGATATCCATAATGTCCTGCAAATGCATATAAACAAACCATTCGTAGCCGGGAACGAAGATTGGCCATATTGTGGGCAGTTTGAATTTCTTTTGGTAGCACCTTCATATATTCAGACAAAACAGAAGACATATCAACTTCTGATGAACTAACATTTGAAAATTTTTCTTTAAGCCAGTTAATATGTTCGCAACTTCTGTTATATTCTGGGGATGCCTGTAAAATAGGCATATTCAAAACGATGGTAGGATAATTTGTGAGAGCACATAAGGTAGATGTAAGAGCACTATCAATACCACCACTTACACCTACTACCAGTCCTTTTGCACCACTTTTTTGAAGATAATTGACAATCCAATTTACAATGTAATCAATTGCTTTTTGAGGATCTTTCAGCATTTCTAATTAAAATAAAATACCTATATTAATTCTTAAAGCGTTTTGAACAAGATTTTGTTTTAGAAAAGTAAATTGTGTTTTTCCATTACTATCAAGAGTCATATTTGTTGCCATATATTTTGATGTGCTTCTCATTAAGTTAGTAAATGCTGAAAAATAATTTACACTAAACATTAAAGATGTAGTTCCTGCTATTCTGTATTCTGTTCCAAGACCCACATTTAAGCCGATCCTAATGGGGAGCAAAGAAGCATCTTTTTTAATATCAATATCTGTATTTGTGCCAGGGGCAGATGTTTCCACGCCATGTTTGATAATTGTAGAATAATCATCATCTGCTTTAACTTTAGTGCGAATACCAAGATCTACACCAAATTGAGCAAAATATCTAAATCCGCTATATTCTTGTGTTAGCATTTTTAATGTTACTGGTATTGTTACATAAGTAGTTTTAATTTTTCTGGAAGTGATACCGCCGTAACCTGTATTAGATTTGTTAAACAAAGTTGCAGTGTCCATTCCATTTGAAAGTTCAATTATTTCTTGATCGCTGTTTGTAAAATAACCGACAGAGTAATTATTAGTAATGTCCTTTTTGTAGGTAATAGTGCCATTTTCAAAGTCGCCACCAATACCTGTGTATAAATGCACAATATCAGACAATTTAAATTCTGTAATTAAGCCAAACCCAAATCCAAAATTCATTCCACCGCCAGTAGTATTTTTGTCTTTTGATTTTATCCATGTAGGCTGAGGTGCAATTCTAATACCAAAACGAAATTTTTTATCAAAATTATTTGTTTCTTGTGAAATGATGCTTGTGCTAATAGATGACAAAACTATTGCACTAATAATAATTTTTTTCATAGTATTGCGGTTTAAAATTTGAGCACAAACTTATGAAATTTTACAATAACTATAAAATTTTAATTCTTGGAATACTGATAAGCATTTTTGGATTTATTTCTTGCAAAAATACTGAAGATGAAATAAAAAAAATTAATGTAGAAAAAATTCATTTAGAAAATTTTGAAGACGAGGTGTTTTCTATCAAAGCATCTGATTTCAAAGAAAAAGATTCATTATTAAGTAAAAAGTATTTTCCTTTTTATCAATATTTCATTAAAAACATTGTTTATTTAGGAAGAGAGACTGATACTGCAAATTTATTAATTGTATTTATAAATGATAAGGATATTCGTTGGGTGTATAATGAAACCAAAAAAGTTTTTACTGAACAGGAAAGAAAAAAAATTGAAGAGGGTATTTTCAAACTTCATCAGCATATTAAATTTTATTTGCCAGAAAAACCATTGCCAAGGAGATATGTAACATTTATAAGTGGGTTTAATTTTCAAATTATTTATCCCGATAGTTCGGATATTTTGGCTATTGCATTAGATATGTATTTAGGTAGCAATCATCAAGTTTATCAATGGTTACAATGGCCAAGATATAGAGTAAAACAATTAGAAAAGGATTTTATTATTGCTGATATTGCTAAGGCATGGTTATTTACACATTATCCAATGGGTAAGTATTCTAATTTATTAGAAAATATGATGTATTATGGAAAAATCATTTATGCAATGAAAAAATTTTTGCCAGATACTCACGATTCAATCATATTTTCTTATTCAAAAAAGCAGTTAGATTACTGTCATCGTTATGAAAAAAATTTATGGGCTTATTTTGTAGAAGAAAATAGATTGTATGATAATTCTCCAAAAACCTTATCAATGTATTTGAATGATGGACCTTTTACTGCGGCAATTAGCAAAGAATGCCCGCCAAGAATAGCAATGTATATGGCTTACAGAATTGTTGAAAATTATATGAATAAAAATGATGTGAGTTTAGATGAATTATTGAAAGAAGAAAACGCTCAAAAAATATTACAATTAAGTAAATACAAACCTTGATAAGAGAATAGTTTTGAGTTTTTAGTTTTTAGTTTTTAGTTAATTAGAATTAAACAATTCCGAAGGAATGTAATGATTATAGGAAAATATGAATGCTGAAAATGCTGATGATGTTGCTTTGCAACATATCAGCATGCCGACCTAAAGCGTCGGCACAAAAAAATCCCGAAGGGATGACAAGATTATAGAAGAAAAGTGAATAGCACCGACATTTATTTCGTTTTTGAAAAGTAGAGACAATTCACGAATTGCCGTTACATTTGTATGTAGGGGCGTATGGCGATATGTCCTTACAAATATTGGCAATTCATGAATTGCCTTCACAATGATGTTAATGTTCAGAACAGATATATTTATTATTATCAGTAGGTTTAAACTAATTGTAATTTAACCCATCAACTTCTCACTTCTGAATGATAAGTTTTTCGGTAAAGACGGAATTAGTGGTTTCAACGGTTACAAAGTAAATACCATTAGCAAGTTCAGAAACATTGAGGGTAGCAAGATTTGCAGGTGCTGGTTGTTGCTGTAATACAATTTTCCCCGAAATATCTTTGATGGTGATGTGGTGGATGGTAGATGATTTATCAGAAAGAGTAATGTTTAAAAAGAATTTGGCAGGGTTAGGAAAAATAGCTATTATTGTTCCTTCTTCATTTATTTTTGGAATAATGAATTCGGAATTAGATATAGTATTTGAATACATTTTTGAATTATTTGAATTATTATTAACTCTACTACTGAAATTAATACAAGAAGCAATTTCTGCAACAAATTCTCCTTCGCTCTCAAAACCATCATTAATGACAATTTCATCTTGGGCAGACATATAAACAGAGGCACCTGAATAAATTTTATAAGTACTACCATTTATTTGTTGATTAGCAACAATGATGCTATTTATAGCTGAATATTTTGCATCTTCGGAAAATGTAACTTCATCAGTAATAAAATAATTTCCATAAGTCAAATTAAGATTTTGAGGACAAGGAATATTAAATGGTTGAGTATATAAATAAACAATCCCATTATCGCCTTGCGACCATACAGGTATAACTTTACCAAATTTTGCATCAACTCCAATATAATCATACCCTATAAGAGGCCCAAAAGGATACCATGAATTATCATTTATTTTATAGTCATTAAAAGTTTGCCCATCATCGTATGAAATAGAGATATATGTATCAGTGTTTTTATTTAATGGGTCATTTCTAGAATCTAAGTATATTACAACTATTGCATTGTTGATAGGGTCGCATGCGATCCATGGAAACCATTGATCATTATTTGAATTATCTTGATTTACCTTAATAGGAGATGACCATGAAAGCCCATTATTTGTTGATTTTATAAAATATATGTCATTATTACTAGGAGAAGTTTGTTGAGTCCATACTACATAAATATGCCCATTTTGCATATTTACTGCCATTGATGGAAAACTATTTGCTCTTAAATATTTATTTGTAAGACCTGTCGTACCGTTAATTTGTTGAATTCTTTGTACATTCCATGTGTTACCGCCATCTAATGATGAAGCAAACCCAAGATAAGATGCGACTTCTGGAATATTATTAGGATCAGGACTACAAACATCCGTAATTTCCCAACAAACATAAATCTCACCATTGATACCTGTTCTTACTACAGGGGAATGATTTTTACATCCAGCATTAACATTATAACTTAATACTTGAGGAGGCATTATCCAATTTGCGCCTGAATTATTTGATTTAGTAAAAATAATTTGATTATATAATGGATTTGTTGCATAATTAGTATGATGAAATTGAACCCAAACTGAATATATAGTATTATAAAAAGGATTATTTTGGTTTAATTGATTTTTTTCTTTTAAATCTATCATGATGTTTGGTTTATCATAATTACCCCCACCATATGGATAAAAATTCCAAGATATTCCATTATTGTTTGAATAACCTATTCCTACTGGTAATCCAGGAAAATTGTCTAAAAAATTTACATAAAAATTTCCCGATTTATCAATACACACGGCAGGATCAGCATAAGAATATTGAGGGATGTTAAAATAAGAATAAGAAATACCTCCGTCAAAAGATCCAATTACTGTTAAAGGAAAAGAGTTTTGCAAATTATTGCTCCCTATTATGAAAATATTAGGATTATCTGGATGTATGAAAACTGAAGATTCTGAGCATCTAAAATTTGTAAGTTGTATATCACTTAAATTTACTTGTCCTCTTAAAATTATTATTAATGAAAATAATAATATTGAAAAAGAATATCTTCTCATGTTTTTAATTTTTTATTTCCACATCATCAATTAAAAGTGCAAAATACGGAAAAGTGCACATACCAGGTGTAAGAATGATTTCAATAGTATCATTTGAAAAATTTTGATAAATAGTAGTATCTACCTTTCTCCAACCACTCACACTTGTATAATAAGTTTTATAATTAATAAGATAATTATTATTTACCTTTATACTCAAACCTACTAAATTATAATTGTAATAACACATAAGAGTATCTGTACATACTTTAGGAACTAAAACATCAGAAGTACAAATGTTTTTTACAAAAGCAGAAAATTTCAATTTATTACCACTAAATGGATAAATTTTTTGGCTTAAATATGGATAAAACACACCACAAGGACCTTGTGTATTACTACATTCCATTATGCATGCATAATTTCCACTATGAGATTGATTAGTTATACCTATATAATCAATATTGTAGTTGGGTAATACATAGCATTTTCCATGTGGATCCCATCCATTCAGAGCTTTTTCAAAATCTCCATTTATAACAAAATTTCTTTCTGTATTTGTAGAATTATTTTGCGAATTATTTGAGTTAGATGGCATAACGTCTTTCTTGCAATTCAAAAAAACAAACACAGACAACCCAATAATTTCTAAAATTAAAAATTTTGTTTTCATAGTTTTAATTTTTATTTAGTTATTAATAATTTAAGTTTTTCATTTTCTTTTTTTAAACTTTGAATTTCTTCCTTTAATAAATAAACATATTTATATAATTGTTCTATTTTTCTTATTTGTATTTCAAACATTTTTCCAATATCAATTCCATTGTTTTTAATTTCATTTTCATCAGGTACTCCTTGTAAGTGTAAATTTTTCAATGCAAAATTTATTTCTTTTTCTAATTCATCTAGTGTGCCAAGTTCTGTTAATTCATCATCTGCCCAATTAGATTGTGTAGTAACTAATTTTCTTGCTACTAATTTTCCATCCACACTAACTATGTAATCATTATGTGCACCAGTAGTAACTGATTGATTACCAATTTTTACTTTTCCAAGTACTTCTAATTTATGAGAAGGTGTTGTCGTTCCTATCCCCACATTTCCATTATCTCCTAACCATAAAAATCCATTCCCATTTGCTCCCGTACTTTGAAAGGGCTTCCAAAAATTTAATCCTCCGCCCTGATTGTTGTTATATGATGATTTCACATACTGTATGCCCCATTCCCCATAAAACTCTGCCACCGTTCCACCGGGCACATTATCTCTTCCAAAAAATAAACCTGCATTCCCATCATTTCTGATAGATACACTTCCATTAAATTCATAAATAACAGGATCTTTATAAGAGGAATTAGGTGCTTGTGGTGGAGCAGAGATATTAAATCCTATTCTTCCATCTGCTGTGATGTTTATTCTGTTTGTTCCATTTGTGATAATTGAAATATCTGCACCATTTGTGCTGCCTATCACATTACAACCATTTGGATTTAATATATTCCCACCCACATGCCAAAATGCAGAACTTATTGGCTGTGGACATACAATAGGAGGCGGTGTTCCTATTCCTCCTATTGTTTTCAAATTCCCTGCATTATCTACCACTACTATGTTGGCTACACTGTCGGTTGATAAAGGTATATTGCCCACTTTCATTGTTCCACTAATGGCTACATCACCATTAACATCCAATGCGGCAGTGGGTTGCTTTCCAATGCCCACCTTATCTGCAAAGCGAACTGTATCAGCTCTGAATTCTATACTTTTATCTGCTACAAAACTTACCATCTTATCACTTCTGATAGTATCTCTTTGAGGTGGCAATGCTCCGTTTTTGAATTTGAAGTTCCCAATACTTATACCACTTTGAGCATTCAGAGTATTAACATACACATCACCGTTAAAAGCAATTGAATTGGGTGAAAGTGTTGTCCATTGAGAAAATACAGCAGGTGATCCATTGACTAAATAAACATGTGCATCAATGGTAGAAGTTTGGATGCTATTATTCACTACTAAATTTGATGAGTATAACAAACTATCACAATATACATTGAAACGAAGTTTAGTGCGGCCATTGATATCTAAAGGATATTGCGGATTAGAGTTGGCAATGCCAATAAAACCATTGGGTGCTATGCGAAGTCGTTCTACATTGTTAGTTTTAATAATGAGAGGAGAGTTGTTGGAAGTACCTAAAAAATCAGTGGATTGAGGAGTGTTACCATTTGTTCTCCACCAGTTTTGAGATTGAGAAAACAATGCACTAATGCTGAAGATAGTGCCCAAAGCCGCATTTAGCAAGTGTTTGCGAATTAAAATGATAAAATTTGTTTTCATACACTTAAATTTTCAAAACAAAATTATAGAAAAAATTTCGTATTGAAAAAATTTTACGAGTTAAAAATGGTGTTAAATTGTATGAACGGTTTAATATAAGGATGAACGGTTTAAGAAGTGAAAAGTGAAATGCTGACGCTATCGGTCAGCATGCCGACCAAAAGCGTCGGCAAGTGAAAAGTGAAAAACGAATAACGAAAAGTGAATAGTTTTAAGTTTATTAAAACAAAAAAATCCCGAAGGGAAGACATTATTATTGTAGCGGCAATTCACGAATTGCCCCAAAAATCAATACGAAAAATTGCCTTTACATTTGTATGTAGGGGCGTATCGCCATACGCCCTTACAGGATGGGAAGAATCGCCATACGCCCTTACAATATTGGCAATTCATGGATTGTCCTTACAATTAAGAATGCATGCAAAAGAAAATTTACGATGATGAGTTTTTATTTGAAAAATAATCTAAAATTAACTTTGCTTTTTTATGACCAACTACTTTTGATAATTCATTAACAGATTGTTTTTTGATTTGTTCAATTGAACCAAATGTTTGTATTAATAGAGTTGCTAATTTTTCACCAATTCCTTTGATATTTAATAACTCGCTTTGCAAAGTAGATTTTATTCTTCTTTTTCTATGATGTGTAATTCCAAAGCGATGCACTTCATCACGAATATGTTGAATCACTTTTAATGTAGGACTTCTTTTATCTAAATAGAGTGGTAATGGGTCATCAGGAAAGAAAATTTCTTCTAATCTTTTTGCAATAGAAATGATGTGAATTTTATCTCTTAATCCTAATTTTTCTAATGATTCCAATGCCGCATTCAATTGTCCTTTTCCGCCATCAATTACAATTAAATCGGGTAGTGGTAAATTTTCTTCTAACACTCTTTTATATCTTCTATAAATAACTTCTTTCATTGTAGCAAAATCATCGGGTTTTCCTTCTTCTACTGTTTTTACATTAAAGTGCCGATATTCTTTTTTAGCAGGTTTGCCGTCAATGAATACAGCCATTGCACTTACTGCGTTTGTTCCTTGAATATTAGAATTATCAAATGCTTCTATTCTGCGAGGTTCTTTATTCATTCTTAAATCTTTCATCATTTGTTGCATCAGTTGATTAGTATAAGTTTCAGGGTCTTTGATAGATAATTGTTTTTCTTTTTCAAGTGCGTATTGTTCAAGATTTTTTTGAAGTAAGTCAAGCAATTTTTTCTTATCACCAATTTTAGGAATAGTATATTTCACATCAGGAATTTGAAAAGTAAGTTCAAAGGGAACAATAATTTCTTTTGCGGTGCTATTAAATTTTTCACGAAGTTGAGTAATAACAGTTGATAAAATTTCTTCATCAGGTTCTTCTATATGGTTAGTCGTGTCTGAAATAAATGTCTGAATGATGAATCCGTTAGATATTTTCAAAAATCCCAAATATGTTTTTTGGTTGTATTTATAAATTGAAAACACATCTGCATCTTTTACATCAGCAGAAACTACCTGTGATTTTGCTTGATATTTCTGTAAAATTTCAATTTTGTTTTTAATATAATGTGCTTGTTCAAATTCCATTTTTTGAACATACTCTTGTTTTTGATTTTCTAAAAATTGAATAACTTCTGATAATTTACCTTTAATGATTTTTTTGATTTGAGCAATGTTTTGATTGTAGTTTTCTTCTGTTTGTAAGCCAATGCAAGGTGCTTTGCACTTACCTATATGATAATCAAGACAGGGACGAAATTTATTTTTTTGAATATTCTCTTGAGTAAGATTTAAGTTGCAGGAGCGAAGCGGAAAAATTTCTTTGATGGTTTCAATCAATGAACGCACTGATAACACGGATGGATAAGGACCATAATATTCAAAATGCGGGATGTTTTTTTTACGAGTGTAAAATACTTTTGGAAAAGGTTCTTTGGTTATTACAATCCAAGGGTATGTTTTATCGTCTTTAAGTTGAATGTTGTATTTAGGTTGAAGTGATTTAATGAGCGTGTTTTCAAGAATGAGAGCATCGTATTCTGTGGGAACGGTAATGGTTTCAATGGTTTTAATTTTTTTGACTAATAATTTTAATCGCAAACTATCATGTTCTTTTTGAAAGTAAGAGGAAACTCTTTTTTTTAAGTTTTTGGCCTTACCAATATAAAGTAGTTGATAAGTTTCATCATAAAATTTGTACACACCAGGAGATTCAGGTAGAGATTGAATTTGAACAGATATTGTATCTAAAGTGTCCATTGTAATTTAAATTATATTCAATACAAAAAAGGTTTTACATCATCAGGATAATTTTCTCTTGGATTTTTTGATTTAAATTCTTCAAATCTTTTTTGAAGTTTTTGAACATAAAGTGGATATTTCAAGATATTGTTGCCTTTTACATAATATGGAAAAGGAGATTTTAATTGATGACCATATTTGTTTTTAATGACGATAGCCACTTCTTTTACAGGAGCACCTGTTTCTGATACTGATTTTGCTTGTGATTCAGGCACAAATCCGATGGATGATTGAACGAGATTATCTTTTTCTGCAATTAAGTAAAATTTTTCTGTTAGTTGAATATCTGGATTTCTTTGTAAGTTAGTATCTAAAAAATAATTTCCTTTAATTTTTTTCAACAAACTATCATAAGAATAATCATAAATAAAATATAATTTTGAAAAATGATAATGATGATAAAATGCTCGCACAATTTGCTTATTCATTGCATAAGTTGAAATTTCTAATTCTTTTGCAGTATTGAGTTTATTAAGTTTTTTAAGGGCTTCAATGGATTTTTTATTTGATTTTAATCTTACTACCAATGCTCCACTATCTGCTAATTGATTAATTTGCCAGTTGGCTACAAAAATTCTTCTTGTTCTGAAATGTTTAAATTGTTCTTGATTTAGATAATCTTGTTGTGAATAAGCAAATTGAAAAAATAAAATGATAGTAGAAAGAAAATAAATAGATTTTTTAATATTTAAATGGAAATTAAAAATTTTGTTACTATTCTGTCCCATACAATAATTGCACCACATAGAATCATAGAACACAATAGAAAAGCACAAAGTGTTTAAAATATTTCCTATGTGTAAATCTATGCGTTCTATGTTTCTATTGTGGTTCATAAAGTTATTTTATTTTTATATGCTGAATAATAACACTGATTTCATTGTGAATGATTGTTTGATTTATCAATAAAAACATAACCTACACCTCTTACTGATAAAAAATGTTTTGGATTTTTAGGATCATCTTCAAATATCTTTCTGTATAAAACTACAAAATTATCAATAGTTCTGTAAGATGCTTCTTCTGCTTTATCAATCCACACATTTTCTAAAATTTCCTGACGAGATAATTTTTTGTTTTTATGTTGAATAAAAAATTTTAATAATGCTGCTTCTTTTTCTGAAAGTTGAATGATTTGAGAATTTGGAATATGAACAGTGTTTGAATTAAAATCTATCACACGATTGTTGATAGTTATTTCATCAGAAGGATAATATCTTGAAAGCAATTTTTTTACTCGCAGTAGCAATTCCTCTAAATCAAAAGGTTTATTTAAATAATCATCTGCACCTAATTTAAGCCCATAAACTCTATCCTGACGATCATTTCTTACTGTAAGAAAAAACACAGGAAAAAATTTGTCAATAGATTTAATTTTTTCACAAAGTTCAAAACCATTCATTTGTGGCATACTAACATCCAGTATAGCAAGATGAAGATGTGGTTTTTCTTTTTTGAAAATTTCTAATGCTTCTTTGCCATTTTTGGCAGGGAAAATAGAATAACCTTCTTGTTCTAAATTGAAAGCAATAATATCACGCAAATTGTCTTCATCATCTGCAAGTAAAATTCCCAAACGATTTGTTTTAAATGATTTCATCAGATTTATCTTTATGTAATTATTACTCACCGCCCCAATTTTGACGGTCTAAACTTCTGTAATGCACAGCTTCTGCTACATGCACTGCTTGAATGGATTCGGAATTGTCAAGGTCTGCAATAGTTCGTGCTACTTTTAGGATTCTATCATAAGCACGAGCGGAGAGTTGTAATTTTTCCATTGCTGTTTTCAAAATTTTTGTGCCTGCATCGTCAAGAACACAGTATTGTTTAATTTCATTACTTCTCATTTGTGCATTGCAATAAATTCCTTCAATGTCTTTAAATCTTTCTGTTTGAATATCTCTTGCTTTGATAACACGATGACGAATATCCTTGCTACTTTCCGAAGGAATATTGCGTGCAGATAATTCTTCAAAATTTACAGGAACGACTTCTACATGCAGGTCAATTCTGTCCATTAGCGGACCTGAAATTTTACTCAAATATTTTTGCACCATAGCAGGTGTGCATACACACTCTTTTTCAGGATGATTGTAATAACCACAAGGGCAAGGATTCATACTGGCAACAAGCATAAAACTGGCTGGATATTGCACAGAAAATTTTGCTCTTGAAATTGTAACCACTCTGTCTTCCAGTGGTTGACGAAGCACTTCTAAAACAGTTCTTTTGAATTCAGGCAATTCATCTAAAAATAAAACACCATTGTGGGCAAGAGAAATTTCACCAGGTTGAGGATTATTTCCACCGCCCACTAATGCTACATCACTGATAGTATGGTGAGGAGAACGAAAAGGTCTTTGAGTGATTAAACCAATGTTTTTTCCAACTTTACCAGCAACACTGTGAATTTTAGTGGTTTCTAATGCTTCTTCTAATGTGAGTGGCGGAAGTATAGATGGCAATCTTTTGCTTAACATTGTTTTTCCTGCACCAGGAGGTCCAATCAAAATAACATTGTGCCCACCAGCAGCGGCTATTTCTAATGCTCTTTTGATATTTTGTTGTCCTTTTACATCTGCAAAATCTAATTCGTATTCATTTAGTTTTTTGATAAATAATTCCTGAATGTTGATTTGAAGAGGTTGAATGGGATTTTCACCATTAAGATGATTAATTAGTTCCTTCAAATGTTGAACTGGATAAACTTCTAAACCCTCAACAATAGCGGCTTCATTGGCATTTTCAGCCGGTAGAAAAATTTTTTTGAATCCGTCTTTTTTGGCTTTGAGAGCAATAGGCAAAGCCCCTTTGATAGGACGAATTTCACCATCTAATGCTAATTCACCCATTATTACAGTATCTTCTAATGATTGAATGGGCAATTGTTCTGATGCCGCAAGAATACCAATAGCAATAGTTACATCATAAGCAGAACCTTCTTTACGAATATCGGCGGGAGCCATATTGATGGTAATTTGTTTGCCTGGCATTTTGTATTCAATGTTTTTCAAAGCCGCCTGAATTCTTTGCTGACTTTCTTTTACTGCACTGTCGGGCAAACCCACAAGAAAAAAATTTACTCCCTGTGTGATATTAGTTTCTACAATAATTTTAATAGCATCTATTCCATTTACTGCGTAGCCGTAGGTTTTAAACAACATTGCTCAAAAATTTTTGTTACAAAGATGATGAATTTTTAGGAATAGTAACAAAAATTGTATAGTTAATTTTTTTTACAATTTAGAGTAATATTGATTTATACTAAATTTACTGTAAAATCAGAAAAAATAAATTATTTAAACACAAAGAACGCCAAGCATTCTTATACAAAGGAACACAAAGTTTTAGTAGATTTATCAAATCCTTTGCGCACTTTGTGATGAGTATTTATCTTTGTGTTCTTTGTGTTTAAAAATTTCGGAATATTGAGTTGTTTTGGTATAAATTTGAATTTGTGTCTAAATACTTATCCATTTTTACACCACTCAATATCTTGTAATATCTGATTTTTCAAACTTTCTATACTGTCAAACTTTTCTTCATCTCTAATTTTTTTAAGAAAAGAAATTTGAATTTTTTGATGATAAATGTCTTCATTAAAGTTTAGAATATGCACTTCAATTTTTTGTGAATTATCATTGTCTGTAGTTGGGTTAGTCCCTATGTTTAATGCTCCTTTGTATGTTTTATTTCTGACATTTACATTTACACAATACACACCATTAGCAGGAATTAATTTGTCTTCATCTTCAACTTTTACATTAGCAGTGGGAATGCCTATAGTTCTGCCTAACTTTTTTCCTTCTATAACTATTCCAGTTAAAAAATAATTATATCCTAATAATTCATTAGCATTTTCAATATCTCCGCTTAAAAGAAACTGACGAATTTTTGTAGAACTAATGTTTATTTCATTTACAGTTTTGGCGGGAATTTGTTCAACTTCAAAATGATATTTATCTTTTAGTTGATAAAATGTATTAATATCTCCTTTTCTATCTTTTCCAAACTTGTGGTCATAGCCAATGATAATATGTTTAATGTTTAATTGAGTACTTAAATAATGCACAAAATCTTCGGGTGGAATGTTTGCAAACTCTTTTGTAAATGGGCAAAATATAAGATAATCAATATTATAGGATTGCAGTAATTGAATTTTTTCTGATGGGGTAGTGAGAATTTTAATAGATTGTTTTTCTGAAAGAATAATTTTTCTGGGATGAGGATGAAAAGTAAATACAATGCTCTTTAAGTTTTTTGAATGTTTTACTTCTTGCAAGCGATGTAAAATAGTTTGGTGTCCTTTATGAACGCCATCAAATGTGCCTATTGTAATAACAGTTTCAATTTCTTTTGATAATTGTGGGCATTCATACAAGACATTCATTGTAAAATTTTTTGGCAAAAGTAGAAAATTAAAATGTGTTGGTGTAATGATAGATGGTGAATTAAGGAATGATTATATTTGCAGCAAATTGTATGGAAGCGTTTAAAGAATCATTATTGGTACTATGGTCTGTGCCTTTGTATGCGGTGGTTATTTTGGCAGAAATTTTATACAGTCATTTTCATAATATAAAATTGTATAGTGTAAAAGGCACCATCCACAATATTATTTTAAGTTCATTAAATGCGGGCTTAGATATTTTGATGAGGGGTGTATGTTTAATGGTATTGGATTATTTTTATTCATTTCATTTTTTTGAGATTAAAAGTTCTTTTTGGTATTGGTTTTGGTTAGTTATTGGTCAGGATTTTATGTTTTATTGGTTACATAGAGTTGATCATTATTGCAGATTTTTTTGGGCTATTCACGCTACTCATCATAATAGTGAAGAGTTTAATTTAACAGTAGGTTTTCGTTCTTCTGTATTTCAACCTTTGTATAGATTTATTTATTACATTCCTTTAGCATTGTTTGGATTTAAAGGTATTGATATAATGCTTGTTTATTCTGCCACCCAAATTTTTGGGATTTTAGTTCATACTCAAACAGTAGGCAAATTGGGATTTTTAGAATATATTTTTGTAACACCTTCTCATCATAGAGTTCATCACGGAAAGAATGTGCCTTATTTAGACAAAAATATGGGGATGCTTTTAATTATTTGGGATAAACTTTTTGGAACATTTGAAGAAGAAACAGAAAAAGTAGAGTATGGACTAACTAAACCATTAGAAAAAGATGATGTATTCACATTGATTTTTCATGAATGGATAGAAATGTGGAAAGATGTCAAAAAAGCCCCAACACTAAAAGATAAAATAATGTACATTTTTGGTCCGCCCGGATGGAGCCATGATGGAAGCAAAAAAACTTCCGCTCAATTAAGAAAAGAAAGATTGTTACAAAACTCCAGAGAAAAAGTTTCAAACTGATTAAGCCATATTGTGATACACAGCCGCTACATCATCGTCTTCTTCTAATCTTTCAATAAGTGCTAATACATCTTTTTGTTGGTCTTCGGGCAGTTCAACAGTATTAGTTGGCACAAATACTTTGTTGGTTTCTTTTACAGGAATATGATTTTCTTCCAAAGCTTGTTGCATTTTTCCAAAGTCAGTAAAAGCAGTAGTTACAATAACTTCATTGGATTCATCATCCCATTCAATATCTTCTGCACCCCAGTCAATAAGTTGAAGTTCTAACTCGTCTTTGTTTTTGCCAGTCGCATCTATTTTGAAAATACCTTTTCTTTCAAACATAAAACTAACAGACCCCGATGTGCCTAATGTTCCATTGCCTCTGTTGAGGTGCATACGAATGTTTGCAACTGTTCTTGTGGGATTATCAGTAGTGGTTTCAATGATTAAGGGAACGCCGTGAGGTGCGTATGCTTCGTAAATAACTTCTTCGTAGTTGGCAGAATTTTTTTCTGTGGCTCTTTTGATAGCGGCATCAATGTTGGCTTTTGGCATATTAACTGCCTTAGCATTTTGAAGGACTAATCTTAATCTTGGATTAGATTCAGGGTTTGGACCGCCTAATTTTACAGCAATAGCAATTTCTCTGCCAATTTTAGTAAAAGCTTTAGCCATTTTAGCATATCGCTTGAACATTTTTTCTTTTCGCTTTTCAAATATTCTACCCATACTGAAATTTTTTGGCAAAGTTACGAAAAATAAAGGAATAGAGGTAAAGAGGGAAAATATAGTTTATTCAGATAGATAATATTTGTAGTTATCTGATAGCCATTGAAAAAAATCTTTTTCACAGCAATCAAGAAATTTTTCAAACTCTTTTTCAGTAAAAGTAATTTTTTCTGTTTCACATTTTTCCTTAAAGAAATTTCTAATTTCTTCTACATTAATAAAGCTTGTTTTTTCTGACATAACAATGTTTTTTAATTTTCTCACATCACCTTTTCTAATTTTGCAAACTTTAGTAACAACACTTTTTGACCATGATTGTCAAATAAAATGACAGCTTTGCTATCTGGCCATTTGCCTGATATTTCTAAAATTGTTCCTCTGCCAAATTTGTCGTGTGTTACCACATCTCCTTTTTGTAATTCTTTATTGCCAATAACTGATGAAAAATCATTTACAGAAGTGTTAGTTTTGCTTGCTTGCTGAACAGGTATAAGTTTTTTGGTGGTATTAATTTTTGTAGATATTGTTTTTTCAGAATAAGATGTATCTTCATTGTTATTTCTATCGCTTTGATAGCGTCGTTTATCATTAGATATAGATTTCAAATTGATAAATTCTTGTGGTAAATCATTGATAAATCGGCTTGGTATTGAATAACCTGCACGACCATTAATAAATCTTTTTTGAGCATAAGATAAATGCACTCTCTTTTTAGCTCTTGTTACTGCCACATAAAACAACCTTCTTTCTTCTTCTATATCGGGTTCAAACATTATTCTTCCTGATGGAAAAAGTCCTTCTTCTAATCCTACAATAAATACATAAGGAAATTCTAATCCTTTTGATAAATGGATGGTCATTAAAGAAACTTTTGGAGAAGTATCGGTATTATTTTTTTCATCTTGTGATGTAAGTAAACTTACTTCTCTTAAAAATTCATCTAATGTTCTAAAAGGTGGATACGCAGAAGCATTTGCCTGTTCATCTGAAAATGTTCTTTCAGTTTT
Source organism: Bacteroidia bacterium (assembly GCA_035405785.1). GTDB lineage: Bacteria > Bacteroidota > Bacteroidia > B-17B0 > Aurantibacillaceae > BPGX01. The sequence continues at coordinate 145,740 of DAONJS010000006.1, read as the reverse complement.
TCCAAATTGTTCAACTGCGTTCATTAACTCTTTCACATTGAGTAATCGCTCTTTGTTTTCATCTGTTGGTTGCGATTCATAATAAGTAATGATTCCTGAAAATTTCATAATCTCATTAGCAAGAGAAACTATATCTGTCTCATAAAGTACATTTCTAAAATTGATGATATTGGCAATAAAACTTTCTATTGTAGCAACCTGTCTGTTACTGATGTTCAATTCGTTTTGCAGAATACGGGCATTTTTCATTAGTTCAAATAAACTTATCTGATTATCATAAGCGTAAGCACTCATTTTATCAATAGTTGTATCGCCTATACCACGCATTGGAAAATTAATAATTCGCAACAACGCTTCTTCATCATTTGGATTAACTACCACACGAAAATAGGCGAGCACATCTTTGATTTCTTTTCTTTGATAAAAGGACATTCCGCCGTAAATCTTATATGCAATTTGATTTTTTCTAAACACATCTTCAAAAATACGCGATTGTGCATTGGTTCTGTAAAGTATTGCAATATCAGAAAAAGAAATATTATTATTTTTTAAATTGAGAATTTCTCTTGCAACTTTTTGTGCCTCATCTGTTTCATCAAAACAGTCATACAAAAATAATGGCTCACCTTTGGCATTATTAGTGAATACATTTTTGGGAATTTGTTTTTTGTTTTTCTTAATGATTTCATTGGATGCTTCAACAATGTATTGAGTGCTGCGGTAGTTTTCTTCTAACTTAAACAATTTATGTGTTGGAAAATCATTTTTAAAATTTGTAACGATATTATCAATATCTGCACCTCTGAAACTATAAATACTTTGAGCATCATCGCCTACTACACATACATTTTGATGAGTTTGGGCTAATTGCTTTACTGCCAGATATTGCGAAAAATTGGTATCCTGAAACTCATCTACTAAAATATATTGGAAAAAATTTTGATACTTTTCTAATACATCAGGAAAATCACGAAATAAAACATTGGTATAATAAAGTAAATCATCAAAGTCCATTGCACCATTTTTGTAAAGTTGTTTTTGGTACGCTTTGTACACTTCAGCAAAATATTCTCTTTTTCTGAATCTGTCTTCAGATAATAAATTTGGTAGTGCTTCATATTTTGATGGTGAAATGAGTTTGTTTTTTAAATCAGATATTCGTGAAAGAATGTTGTTGGGCTTGTAAGCATTTTTTTCATCTAATTGCATTCTGCGAATAATATCTGTAATTACTCTCTTACTGTCTTCTGTATCATAAATTGTAAAGTTTGGCGTGTAGCCAATTTTATCTGATTCTTTACGGAGTATTTTAGCAAATACAGAGTGAAAAGTTCCCATCCATACCTGACGAGCATTGCCTTCGCCTACTAATTGGGCAATACGGGATTTCATTTCATCTGCGGCTTTGTTTGTGAATGTCAATGCAAGAATATTGTATGGTCTGAAATTGTTTTGAATCAAATACGCAATTTTGTAAGTAAGTACTCTTGTTTTTCCAGAACCAGCACCCGCTATTACCATCAATGGTCCTTGAATATATTCAACAGATTGTCTTTGTGCAGGATTTAAATCATTCAAAAAGTTCATTTTAAAATTTTATGGACAAATTTAAGGAAGTAAAAAGGAATAGAGAACAAGAATTTATGCACAATTTGTTTTTTATTAAGTGCAACAAAAATTTATCTACATTTGCCAAAAAAATAAACAATGAAAAAAATCAACATTTCTTTGGTAGTAGTAGGTGCTAGCATTTTATTTTCGGCTTGCAATAAACAAAACAACGCTTCTTACTTAAGTGGAGAAATTAAAGAAGGAAAAGGTAAAAAGATTTATTTAGATCAACTTAATTCACAATCGGCTGTTACTGTTGATAGTGCTTTGATTGATGAAAAAGGACATTTTGAATTTGTCAATTTTAAACCAAGTTTGAATTTTTATAGAATCAGAATTGAACCACAAAATTTTTCTATTTTAATTTTAGATTCTACAGATAAAGTTACATTAATTGCAGATGTTAATAATCTTGCAGATGCAAAAATTTCGGGTTCTGCAGAAACTGATGCGTTTTTGGATTTTAATAATACTAGCAAAAAATACAAAAAGCAAATTGATTCTTTGCAACAATACTTTCAATCAGAAATAATGAAAAACCCTAATGATTCATCAAAAATTAATCAACTCAAAACCGATATAGATAAAGTTTATCAGGAAATCGTTTCAAAATGGCAGTTTGAACTTGCTCAAAAAGCCAAACAATACAAAGATAAATTTGCATCCATTATTGCTCTGCAAATGTTACCACCACAAAATTATTTAGATGTTTATCAGGAAATTGATAAATCTCTTGGTAATAAATATCCTAATCATCCAATGGTGCAAATGTTACACAAAATTGTAGCACAACAATCTGCTTTATCCGCAGGATCGCCTTGTCCTGAAATTGCTTTGCCAGATCCAAATGGAAAAGAAATTCGTTTATCTTCATTCAGAGGAAAGGTAGTACTTATTGATTTTTGGGCAAGTTGGTGCAAGCCCTGCAGAGCAGAAATGCCAAATGTTGTAGCATTATACAAAAAGTATAAAAACAAGGGATTTGAAATTTTTGGCGTGTCTTTAGATAAAGATAAAGAAAACTGGGTGCAAGCTATTAAAGAAGATGATATTACCTGGCCACAAGTAAGTGATTTAAAATTTTGGAATAGTGAAGCTGTTGCACTATTTAATGTAGAAGCCATTCCATATACAGTGTTAGTAGATAAAGAAGGAAAAATTATTGCAAAGGGATTAAGAGGTGCAGACCTTGAAAATGCTGTTAAAAAAGCATTAGGAATTTAAAATAAATTTTTTAAAAAGTGAAGAGGATTTTTGTTGTTGTATTAGTATTGATTTCAGTTAAGGTAATTTCTCAAACTGAATTACCAAAAGAAATATCTGAGTATTTTCAACAACAGGTAAATTATACCATTTCTGTTTCACTTAATGACCAGCAACATACTTTAAGTGCTTATGAAGAAATAGAATATTTCAATAATTCTAACGATATACTTTATTATATTTATTTTCATTTATGGCCAAATGCTTACAAAAATAATAGCACTTGTTTAGCAAAGCAATTTTTACAATTAGGTGAAAAAGATTTTTATTTCTCAAAACCAGAAGAAAGAGGATTTATTGATAGTTTGAATTTTCAGATAAATGGTCAATCCTGCAAATGGCAAATTAATAAAGATACCATTGATATTGCAATTATATATTTAAATCAACCATTACCACCCAAACAATCTATTAAAATTTCCACACCATTTTTTGTCAAAATTCCGTCTGCAAAATTTTCAAGATTAGGTCATTTAGGAAATGCTTATTATATAACACAATGGTATCCAAAACCAGCAGTATATGATAGATATGGCTGGCATCCTATGCCGTATTTACACAATGGTGAGTTTTATAGTGAATATGGGAATTTTGATGTGAGAATTACTTTACCTAAAAACTATGTGCTTGCTGCTACAGGTAATAGATTAGCAGATGAGGGAGAAGAAAAATTTATGCAAGAAAAAATTCGTTTAACCAAAAGAATGATTGATCAAAAAATAGATACTACTTTCACTACAAAATTTCCTGAAAGTAGCAAAGAATATAAAACTGTTCGCTTTGTTGAAAGTAATATCCACGATTTTGCATGGTTTGCAGACAAAAGATTTTTGGTATTATCTGATCAAATTCAACTTTTTGAAAGCAATAAAAAGGTCAATACTTATTTATATTTTTTACCAACAAATATTCATCTTTGGAAAAATGCTCTTGAATATATTAACGAAGCCACATTGTTTTATTCTTATTATGTAGGAGATTATCCTTACAATAATGTGAGTGCGGTTGATGGTTCTACTGCTGCAGGAGGCGGAATGGAATATCCAACTATTACCTTGATAAACGAATCTTCTAATCCTAAACAATTAGAAGAAACGATTGTACATGAAGTAGGACATAATTGGTTTTATGGCATTCTTGGAACTAATGAAAGAGATTATCCTGCAATGGATGAAGGAATGAACTCATTTTATGAAATGAGGTATTTGTATAAAAAATATCCTGATTTAAAATTATCTGAAGTTCTTGGCATTGCTAATGGAAAAAAATTATTAGGTATTGAAAAAATTCCACAAAGAAAATATTACGAATGGGCTTACTTGATATTAGCATCTCACAATGCTGATTTGCCTTTACTTGAACACTCTACAAAATATACTGAAATAAACTATGGCGGAATAGTATATTCCAAAACATCATTAGTAGTAGAGTATTTAAAAAATTATTTTGGAGAAGAACTATTTGATGAAGCAATGGCTTTTTACTTTAAGACATTTAAATTCAAACATCCTTATCCGCAAGATTTAAGGTTTCTATTAAATTATTTTGGAGGTGGAGATAATATCCCGCTTATTACTACACTTATTACTACCAATAAACACATTGATTACAAGTTGCAAAAAATTAAAAAGAATGATAACAATGTTTATGAAGTAACTATTAAAAACAAAGGCAATGCAGTTGTTCCTGTTGTTGTGCAAGCCATTAAAGATAACAAAGTGATTGCTGAAATTTGGAAAAATAATATAGAAAAAAAAGAAACATTTTCTTTTCCGCCACTGGAAGCAGATTATTTTAGAATTGATTACAACGAGATTATACCTGATATCAATCGCAGAAACAATACTATTAGAACAAGAGGATTATTCAAAAAAACAGAGCCATTACAACTTAATTTTGGCTGGCGTATAGATGATTTTTACAAAACACAATTGCACTTTTTACCAATGACAGGATGGAATTACAATGATGGAAATCTTTTAGGCATGGCATTTTTCAACTATGGAATTTTTCCAAAAAAAATAGAAGGTTACATTATGCCAATGTATGCATTTAAGAGCAATACACTTGTTGGAAGTGCAGATGTTTATTACAATATCTTTCCAGATAAAAGCCCATTTAAATTAGCACAAATTGGAATAGCAGGAAAAACTTATTCTTTCAGATCATCTGAAAATTTTCAAGTTACAATCAATCAATATGTAAAAATTGAACCATATATCAATTTTGTTTTTAAACAAAAAAATCCAATTAAACACAACAGAAACACATTGAGCATCAGGCATATTTCATTATTTAATAGAGATAACACATCAAATTTAGCATTTAATAATGGCTCTATCAACTGGATGAACGAGATTGCATATACCTATCAAAAAAAATCAACGTTAAATCCTTATCAAGTTCAAATCAAATTGCAACACAATAATTTAATGGCAAAATCATTTCTTACTTTTTCAGGAAAAACTTATGTCAATAAAAATAAATTTTTTGAATACAGATTGTTTAGAGGAATGTTTATATTAGGTAATGATAATGATAAAATGCCTTATGCATTTCGCCCTTCTGGATATAATAGTTCGCAGGATTATTTAAGAGACAATTATTTTTTAAGTGGTTATCAAGATGATTTTAGTTATTCATTTTTAGGTGATTTTCTAAAACAACAGTATGTTGAATCGGAAGGAAATATGAAATTAATAAACAGTCATTATTCTACAAATGGAATAACTGCTATCAATTTATATTCACCATCTTTTGCTAACTTTCGCTTGTTTGTAGATGTTGTTTTTATAGATGAATACTTTGATAAAAAAAGACATTATTCAGATTACTTTGATTTAGATGCAGGAATAAATTTTTCATTAGGAAATTTTGGAAATATCTATTTGCCAATTTTTTATTATGGCAATGTTAGTTTAGGTTCAAATATTAAATGGTATAATTTAATTCGTTATTCAATTAATTTACATCGTATTAATCCAAGGTTTGAAGCCACTAAAAACATTGAATAAATAAAAACACCAAAAATGCCAAACAACTCAATTATTTTAGAAGTCATTACAGATGAACAACACATACCTGAAAAAATAAAATGGGAAGCCCCACAAATAATGGAAAAAGGAGAGTGCAAAAGCGTTGCTCTATCTATGTGGGATGGTAAAGAAAACAATACCTTACGAATGGATGTGTGGACAAAAGATATGACAACAGATGAAATGAAAAAATTTTTATTGCAAAGCATCATTACATTCTGTGATACTTATGAAAAAGCCACATCAGATGCCGCCCTTTCTGATAAAATAAAACAATACATCATTCAGTTAGCAAAAGAGGAAAAAGTCCTCTGATTTTTTTATTCAACATGTAGTAATTTCACAATTTAAGTGTGTAAATGATTTAAATCATTTTATTTAGTGTTTATTTCAGATACTTTTGTATCAAATAATTAAGTTCATGAAATCAAAACTATCTTTAGGTTTAATAATGTTGAGTTTTAAATTTTTGTTTTCTCAACATATTCCTGTAATAATAACAAGTGAAATAAAAGGAATAAAAGTGTATATAGATAATAAATGGAAAGGGAATGATATTACTCAAATAGATTCATTAGAAGCGGGTACGCATATTATCAAAATATTAAAAGACACATCAATTATTTTGAACAGGAGCATTGTATTAGAGCCAAACTCCGTCGTATCAATTAATATAAAAAATAATAAGGAAGTACAAGTAAATCCAGTTAATAAAACCAAAACAGGGTCTATTAAAGTTTTTAGTGAATTAAATAATGTTCAAATTTATCTGGATGAAGCATATAAAGGAAAAGATATTTCATTTATAGATTCAGTACCGGTAGGAACACATTACTTAAAAGCCGTAAAGGATAATGTAATAATTTATAGTGATTTGGTAAATGTTAATCAAAATTCTGTTACAACTGTATTAATTAAAAACACAAAGGAGGTAAAAGAAAAGATATTAGAGAGTAAATACGAAGAGATTCAAAATTACAAAAAAAATCGTTTAGAAGTATTATTAAGCAGTAAGTATGTTACTAATGTTTCTGGAATTACTAATAGTAGCACATATTATCCAGGGTATTTTTCTTATTCAACTTCAGTTAGCAACTTTCAGGTTTCAAATGAAGAAGTAAAGGATTGGTTTATCGTTAGAGGTGGTAAAATTAAAGTATCTGAATGGGAGCTTGCAACCCTTACTGGAAATCAACAAGCAAAGAATAAAATTGATAAAACAAATGAAGAAATAGATAAATATAATAAAAAAAAGATGAAAAGAGGAAGTTTTTGGGCAATAATATTTATGACAGCATTAATTTCTGCATTATTAGGATTTGGATGGGTATTACTTTCGTGGACATGGTTAACTGCCGATTCTGCTTTGGTCTTACTAATGTATGGAATTATATTTGGAATAATAAGTTATATAGGCGTGGAATCAAGTTCCAATTTAAAGCAGTACCCAACCCATTATTTTACATTAGAAGAAGCAATTGAATTAGTTGATATGTATAATAAAAATTTAAAGAAATCATTAGGATTGCCAGAAAACTTTGAACCGTAAGTATTAAATTACTTATATACCAAAAGTGCTTTAATTTCCCAAAAATAGAAGAGAAAAATTATTGTTATAATTTTCGAAAAATCAGTTTGTTTTTGTATAAATACTAAAAATCAAAAAGTTTTTTCTAAAGAATAAAACCTATTTAATACTTTTCTCTAAAAATTCTTTTTCTCTTTTTGGATTCATCAAAAGAAGAATTTTTATTATTAGATGAATGGTAGTTTTTTCTATTATATCTGCCATCATCACTTTCTTTATTTGATTTGAATGTTCCTGATTTTTTACCGCTTGATTGTTCAATGCTTATAGCACGGTTATTAAAACTTTTGCCATTTAATACCATTAACTTATCAACATCATTTTGAGAAATTTCAAAAAATGAAAATGTTCTTTTCACATCAGTATTTTTAATAGAAGTATTCGGAATTCCAGTTTCATCAGCAATAAAATCTTTTAATGAACGCCAGTTAAATCCATCCATTTCACCTAAATTGATAAAATATCTGTTTGACTGACGATGTGATGAAATATCTAAATCTTTCATGTTATTAATATCAGGAGCGTTCTGATAATAAGTATAAAAACGATTAAATTCTTCCCAAATTAATTTTTTTATCAATTCCTCTTTGCTTAATTCATTTAAACTTTCATATACGGAAGGCAAAAATTCTTGAATAGAGTTTTCATCAACAGAAGTGGTTTTAATTCTATTTACTAAATGTAATAATTGTTTTTCACACACTTGAATGCCTGTTGGAATCAGTGAACGGTGAAATTTTGCTTTTGTAAATTTTTCTAAATCTTTAATTTTTCTGCTTTCTGAAGGGGTAACAATGGCAATAGATATACCTGATTTTCCTGCACGGGCGGTTCTTCCGCTACGATGTGTATAAACTTCTAAATCATCTGGTAAATCATAGTTGATAACATGTGTAACACTATCTACATCAATACCACGGGCGGCAACATCTGTGGCTACTAATAACTGCAATTGACGATTTCTAAATCTTTTCATTACAAAATCTCTTTGTGACTGAGATAAATCACCATGTAAAGCATCGGCACTATAACCATCTTTTATTAACTGATCTGCAACTTTTTGAGTATCAATTTTTGTTCTGCAAAAAATGATTCCAAAAATATCAGGATAATAGTCAATTATTCTTTTTAATGCTAAATATCTGTGCTTATTATTGTTGATAATAAAATACATATGTTCAATATTAGAAGCAGCGGCATTTTTATTGCCAACACTAATTTCAATAGGATGTGTCATATAGTTTTTAGCAATTCTGGATACTTCTGGAGGCATAGTTGCACTGAACAACCATGTTTGTTTGGAATCAAATGTTTGTTCTATAATATAATCAATATCCTCTTTAAAGCCCATGTTCAGCATTTCATCGGCTTCGTCCAGTACTAAGATTTTTATTTCTGATAAATCCACAACATTTCTGTCTATCAAATCTACCAATCTTCCTGGTGTGGCGGCAATGATTTGACAACCCTTTTTAATAGTGTTAATTTGAGTTTCAATATTAGCCCCGCCATATACTGCAACAGTATTTATTTTGGGTTGATATTTTGAAAGTTTGATAATATCATTTGAAATCTGAACACACAATTCGCGTGTGGGAGCAATGATAAGTGCTTGTGGAAATTTTTTATCACTGTCAATTTTAGTGAGTAGTGGAATAGCAAATGCTGCTGTTTTTCCTGTACCAGTTTGTGCAAGGGCGATGATATCCGTATTTTTTTCTAACAACAAAGGAATGGTTTGTTGTTGAATGGGAGTAGGGCATGTATAACCCAATTCGTTAATGGCATTTTGAATCCATTCGGGGAGTTTGTAATCATTGAAAGTTACATTACTTTCTGATAATGTTGATGTGTTCATATTTTGATTTGATTTGTAAGCTAAATAAACCTAACTCTGTGAAATTTACAAACGGCTATTGATAAAGTTTCAAAAATACAGAATTAAATTTTCTTAGCCGTAATTAATTGAATTTGCAAAGATACATTAAGTATTTTGGAATAACAAATAAAAAACCCTCCACAAGGGAGGGTTTTTTGATTTTTATGTATTTTTATGATATTAGAAATATAAATTTAATCTTAAAGAACCAGTAGGTCCAAAGATTGAATTTACATTATCTGTATCAAATGCAAATGAACTTTGTTTCCCAGTTTTAGTGGTAGTTGTTTTTACAGCATTATTAGCAAAATCCCAAGATTCAGTAGTAATTTGACCTTCACCTACTGAAGAAAATCCAAGTCCCCAGCCAAATTCACCACCAATAGACATTTTAGGTAATACAAAATATTCAGCTCCAATAAATCCTCTTAAACCAAATTGGAACATAGAACCATATTTTTGTTCAGTTGTTCTAGAGGTAACCCCACCAGATGTCATTGTTGTCCAGTCAGTAGAAGTTGGAGACGTATTAGTAGAAGAAAAGGCGTTTCCATAAGTGAATTTGTCTTTCATACCACCAATAAATAATCCTAATTCTCCTCCATAATAACCTTGTAAACGAGTTTTACCTTTTCTCATTTCAAGACCAGCACTTAACCCAATACCATTGAAAGAGGTAGATTTTGTGTCTTGAACAAATTTAGGATCGGAAGATGTGTTGGTATCATCATTTACATAGTTTGAGTTTTTGCTTGATCCAAATCCTAATCTAATAGCAGCTCTGTAAGCAGTTGTAGCATCTTTGAAGTATTTTCCTACAATAGTTTGGTTTCCTGAAAGGAAATTCCAAGTTGGAGCTGAGTTAGATGCAGTTTTTCCAAAGAAGTTACCGGCATAATTTAAGAATGGAGTAGCATCAACGCCAATTCCCCAATCTCCTTCTTCTGGAAGGATAGGTTCGCCTTTTTTTGAAGTAAGGTCTTGTGCATTTGCAGTGAATAAGCCAAGAGCAATTGCTGTGGCTACTGTTGTGATTTGTTTTTTCATACATTTTAATTTTAAAGGTTTGTGCTGCAAAGGTATGGAATAAATTCCCAATTATCCAAATATAAAAAAATAAATTATTAACAAATAAATGTTAATAAACTTGTTGATTGAAAAATAATTTCACAAAATAACTACAAATAGCAGACGAAATGATTAAAACGGCGGCACTAACAAACAAAATAAATGTCGTTTCTATTTACTATAATCTTGCCATCCCTTCTGGATTTTTTTTTGTATTCAATATTTATTATTCTATAATCATTACATCCTTTCAGGATTGTTGAATATTTATTAAAAATTAACTCAAAACTAAACACTAAAAACTCAAAACTCAAAACTAAACATTATTCACTTTTCACCGACATAAATGTCAGTGCTATTCACTCCATTACTTTTCAAAAAACTCAAGTATTTGGGTTAGTTTTTGTTTTAATTCAGTTCGTGGAATAATTTTATCTAAAAAACCATGTTCTAAAACAAACTCGGCAGTTTGAAAGCCTTTTGGTAAATCTTTTCCAATGGTTTCTTTTACTACTCTTGGGCCTGCAAAACCAATAAGGGCACCCGGTTCTGCTATATTCAAGTCGCCAAGCATTGCAAAACTAGCAGTTACTCCACCAGTTGTTGGGTCTGTAAGCAATGAAATATATGGAATTTTATGTTGAGCTAATTGATAAAGTTTAGCGGAAGTTTTAGCCATTTGCATTAAAGAAAAAGGAGCTTCCATCATTCTAGCTCCTCCTGATTTTGAAATAATCATTAAAGGAGCTTTTGTTTTGATACAAAAATCAACCGATCTAGCAATTTTTTCACCAACAACAGAACCCATTGAACCGCCAATAAAAGAAAAATCCATAGCGGCAATAACAATATCGTGTTCATTTACTTTTCCATAAGCTACTCTGATAGCATCCTTTAAATGAGTTTTTTCATAAGTTTCTGCTAATCTGTCGGTGTATTTTTTGGTATCTTCAAAGTTTAGAGGGTCTGCACTTACAATATTTTCAAAAAGTTCCATGTATTGTTCATTATCAAACAGGAGATTAAAATATTCTGTGCTGCCTATTCTTTCGTGAAATCCACAATTATCACAAACAAAGCAATTTTTAGCATGATCTTGAGTAGTTGTAATTTTTTTACAGGATGGACATTTATACCATAAACCTTCGGGTGTTTCTTTTTTTTCTCGGGTAGAGGTAGTTATTCCCTCTTTTATTCTTTTGAACCAACTCATAGTTTGCGTTTGAACTTCTGCTTCCATTTTTAAATTTTCTTTATGCAATGGTAATTTTTTTATTTAAATAAACATCCTGAATAGCATTCAATAATTGTACGCCTTCTTTAAATGGCTTCTGAAATGCTTTTCTTCCTGAAATTAAGCCCTGCCCTCCCGCTCTTTTGTTAATAACAGCTGTAGTAACAGCTTCTTGTAAATCTGTAGATCCTTTACTTTCACCTCCACTGTTAATAAGTCCAATTCTTCCCATATAACAATTGGCCACCTGATAACGACATAAATCTATTGGATGGTCAGTAGTGAGTTCGGAATAAACTTTAGGATGTGTTTTTCCAAAATTAAGAGCGGTATAACCGCCGTTATTTGTTGGTAATTTTTGTTTAATAATATCGGCCTGAATCGTTACTCCAATATGATTGGCTTGTCCTGTAAGGTCGGCAGATGTGTGATAATCAACACCGTCTTTTTTGAAAGCAGGGTTTCTTAAGTAGCACCAAAGGACGGTAGCCATTCCTAACTCGTGGGCATATTCAAATGCTTCTGCAATTTCAACAATTTGACGGGATGATTCTGGTGATCCAAAATAAATAGTAGCACCTACTGCAACTGCTCCTAAATTCCATGCGTCTTTTACAGTTCCAAATAATATTTGATCGTATTTATTTGGATAGGTTAAGAATTCATTATGATTAATTTTTACAATAAAAGGAATTTTATGAGCGTATTTTCTGGATACAGATGCTAATACACCAAAGGTTGAAGCAACAGCGTTACACCCTCCTTCAATAGCCAATTTTACAATATTTTCAGGGTCAAAAAAAGCAGGATTTGGAGCAAATGATGCCCCCGCACTGTGCTCAATACCCTGATCTACAGGAAGTATGCTCATATAACCAGTACCTGCTAATCTTCCGGTGTTGTATATTTGTTGTAAACTTCTTAATACTTGAGGATTTCTGTTAGATAATCCAAAAGATTCGTCAACAAATTTCTTTCCGGGTAAAATCAGTTGTTCTTTTGGGATTCCTTTACAAGTGTGTTCTAAATAATAAGATGCTTTGTCTCCTAATAATTCTATAACATGTGGTTTTGAAGTTTTGGTTTCCATTAGTTTAAATTTTTGGGGCAAATTTACCAATTAAAATGATAATGGTCGTTTTTAGTTTGTCTAAAATTAGTTGAAATATGATTCAAATAATTGATATTCAACAAATTAGAATTGTTAATATTGTTCGTTATCATTAGGAAATTGCTGTGATTTAACATCTTTAATATAATGTGCAACGGCATTGTTGATAGTTTCATTAAGATTAGCGTATCTTCTTAAAAAGCGAGGACTAAATTCAGTGGTCATTCCTAACATATCATGGCTCACTAAAACTTGACCATCCACATATTTTCCTGCACCTATGCCAATAACAGGTATTTTAAGAGACGTGGCTACTTTTTTACCCAGTTCTGCAGGAATTTTTTCAAGCACGATGGCAAAGCAACCAATTTTTTCTAACAACAAAGCGTCTTTGTAAAGTTGTTCGGCTTCTGCTTTTTCTCTTGCCCGAACCTCGTAGGTTCCAAATTTATAGATGGATTGAGGTACTAATCCTAAATGTCCCATTACAGGAATGCCAGCAGATAAAATTCTTTCAATACTTTCTTTTACATTTTCACCGCCTTCTAATTTTACTGCGTGAGCACCACTTTCTTTCATAATTCTAATAGCAGAGTTTAGTGCTTCTTTTGAATTACCCTGATAGGTACCGAATGGAAGGTCAACTACAATAAGTGCTCTTTTTACGGCTCTTACTACTGAAGAGGCGTGATAAATCATTTGATCTAAAGTAATAGGTAAAGTTGTTTCGTGACCAGCCATCACATTACTGGCTGAGTCACCCACAAGAATTACATCTATTCCAGCGGCATCAATAATTTTTGCCATGGTATAATCATAGGCAGTCAGCATAGCTATTTTTATGCCGGCTTCCTTCATTTCATATAGGGAATGTGTCGTTATTTTTTTATATTCTTTCATCATTTAAGGATTTTGACTATAAATTTCTTTAAAAAATAAACCCCCGTTTGTTATTGCAACACACGGGGGATATATTTTGGATGTACATTGATAAGTGTTAGTATTTGGAGAAACCCTGAATATCTGTTTTTTTATGTTCAATAAGTAGTCCAAGGCAAGCGGCATCTTTGGGGCTTTTAATTGGCTGTTAGATTCAGTAGCTCCTTCGGGAACAAATACTTCAATAATAATAGGACGAGTAGAAGCACTTTGAAATTCAAACACTTGAGTATTTTCAGCAGTTGCATTATCAAACAACAGTTCATTTGTTTTTGCATCGTAAATTTTGAAGTTCAATTTATCGCCAAGTGCAGTTTCGGCACACAAAGTAAGGCGGTAATCCATACCTTTGTATATGACACATCTGATTTTTGAGTTCATTCCCTGAGAGAATAAACCGCTTCTGCTTTGAGAATTATATTCCCATTTTTCACCTTTTTCTTTTTCTAGTTTACAATATTTTTTATGAAATTGACCACAAACCGATGCTTGTGATACTAATTCTCTTTTTTGAGCATAAGAGAATGCTAATGTGCCTAATGTTAAAAGAGTTATTATTGATTTTTTCATAAATGTAATTTTTATTGATTTTGAATGTATTTGTTTCTAATGGTTACTATTTTGTTTTTAATTTCATTAAAAATCTTTTCGTCAATAATAAGGTTAACACCGCCACCAATCATATTATTTTTTGTGTTAAGTTTAGTATCATTTACTTTTTCTTCTTTTAATAAATTAAATGATGTCATTAAATTTTCCATGTCTTCTCTAACTTGTTTAACATCTTCAGATTGCGATTCGTGTTTCTTTAAAAATTCAATAAGGTTTTCTAATGTATATTTTTGATCTGCAATTCTTTGAATCACAGGATTGTTGGCTTGATATTTATCTACCATATTAACTGCTATATAAATACTTTCAATCCATCCACCTGCTACAACAAGTGCAAGCGTTTGACCTTGTTTGCCTTCTTCTAAAATTTCAAAACTAGAAAAATACAAATCATCAGTGATGGCACTTAATGAATCTGTATTATCAATGTTTTTTTCAATTCTTGCAAGCATATCTGGTTTAATAGTGGAAGATAGTCCTAATTGGTCACCAAGTTGTTTTACTACTTTAAAGTATTTAATAGCTTCTGCACCCATATTGAATATGCTACAATAACTTAAATCAGTGGAGTAGATACCAAAGTTGATAGATTTTGATTTGTTATCTGTATATTTACTAAGATTTTCAGTAGGGTTTAGAAGAGAGAGTTTGCTGGCATCTCTTTTGCCAACAGATTTTATAAAAGATAACATTTCACCTGGAGATGGCACCTGAAAAAATGTTTCGTAATTAGAAGGAAGATTTTCCTGAGTTGTTTCAGTACTGTCTTTCGTAACAGTGATTTCTTCTTCGTGTTTTTCTCCTGAGCAGGAGAAAGTAAGAAGTGCCGATACTGATGAGGCAAGAATAAACAGTTTTGCTTTCATTTTATTTAGTTTTAATTTTTTATTTTTGTTGAATGAGTTTTTTTACAAGATCTGCGGCTTCTTGAAGTTCAATAGCAGAATATACTTTTAGTCCTGATTGGTCAATGAGTTGTTTAGCTTGTTCGGCATTTGTTCCTTGAAGACGAACAATAAGTGGAACGGGAATTGTTCCTAAATTTTTATAGGCATCTACAATCCCCTGAGCTACTCTATCGCAACGAACGATTCCCCCAAAGATATTCACAAGAATAGCTTTTACATTAGGATCTTTCAGGATTATACGAAAAGCTTTTTCTACTCTTTCTGCATTTGCAGTTCCACCAACATCTAAAAAGTTAGCAGGTTCTCCACCCGAAAGTTTAATGATGTCCATTGTTGCCATAGCCAATCCTGCACCATTTACCATACATCCTACATTTCCGTCTAATTTTACATAATTTAATCCAGCGGCTTTAGCTTCTACTTCAATAGGATCTTCTTCGGTAATATCTCTTAGTTCTGCAAGATCTGGATGTCTGAATAAAGCATTGTCATCTAAAACAACTTTTGCATCTACTGCAATAATTTTATCATCAGAAGTTTTTAAGAGGGGATTGATTTCAAACAAACTTGCATCAATACTTTCGTAGGCCTTGTATAAATTCATAACAAAATTGACCATTTCTTTAAATGCATTGCCAGTAAGCCCTAAATTAAATGCAATTTTTCTTGCTTGGAATGGTTGAATGCCTACTTTTGGGTCAATGGTTTCTTTCCAAATTAGATGAGGTGTTTTTTCGGCAACTTCTTCAATTTCCATTCCGCCTTCGGTAGAATACATAATTACATTTCTGCCTTTAGTTCTGTCTAATAACACACTCATGTAAAATTCTTTTGTTGGATTGGGTCCTGGATAATAAACATCTTGAGCGATAAGAATTTTATGAACTTTTTTTCCTTTTGGCCCAGTTTGTGGTGTAACAAGTTGCATTCCAAGTATAGCAGATGCTTTTTCTTTTAATTCATTTAAATTTTTAGCCACTTTAACGCCACCACCTTTACCTCTTCCGCCAGCGTGTATTTGTGCTTTTACTACAACAATAGGAGCGTTGAATTTTTTGGTTAGTTCTTCATAAGCGGTAACAGCTTTTTCAACTGTATCGGCAACGATGCCTTCCTGAACTGAAACATTGAAAGATTTTAAAATTTGTTTTCCCTGATATTCATGTAAATTCATAAATAATAAATTTTCTTAACTTATTTTCCGGCTCAAATGTACATTTTTATTTTTTTTCTTTAAAAAAATATTTTAGAAGTTGTTTTTTAGGAAAATAATACTTATATTTGCGGCATAACAAAAAATTAAAACTATGAAAAAATTAATGTTTGTATTTGGTGTAGCAGGAGTGGTTACTTTATCTACTCCAAGTTTGATGAATGCACAAACTGCAGGAAAATCTGCGGCAGTATCTTTAAAAGATGATATTGAAGCAAAAGCGACAAGACATACAGAAAGAGCAACCAAAGAACTGGCTTTGAATGATGATCAGAAAAGTAAATTCAAGAAATTTGATATGGACAGATTGTATAAAATACAACCTATTCAGGAAAAAATTAAAGCCACTTCTGACCAAAAAGAAAAGGAAAATTTGAAACTTCAAAAGAAGCAAATCAATGATGAATTTATTCAAAATGTAAATGGAATCTTAACGCCTGCTCAGCAAGAATTATTCAAAAAGAAAATGGAAGAAATTATTGAGAAAAAAGAAAACCATAAACATTAATGGTTTGATTGCATTTTTCAAGCCCTCAATTTTGAGGGCTTTTTTATTTTAAAGTTATGAGTGGTATTTATATTCATATTCCTTTTTGTCATCATAAATGTACTTATTGTGATTTTTATTTTTCTGTGAATGCAAGAACATTAAATGGAGTAGTGGAAGGCATTTTAAAAGAAATAGAAGAAAGACAGAATTATTTAGACACAAAAAAAATTGAAAGTATTTACTTTGGTGGAGGAACACCAAGTATATTATCTGTTCAACATTTTGAAAAGATTTTTAATCAATTAAAGAAATACTTTTATTGGGACGATGTGGAAATTACAGTAGAATGTAATCCAGAAGATGTTTCAAAAGAATATTTTAGTGATTTGAAAAGTTTAGGTGTGAATAGAATTAGTTTAGGTATGCAATCACTAAATGATAAGGTTTTGCAATGGATGGGACGAAAGCATTCAGCAGAACAATCTTTGAGAAGTTTAAAAATTTTGGACCAAGTTGGAATAGAAAATTTTTCTGTTGATATAATTTTTGGTGTTCCTGAATATGATTCAAAAGAATTGGAAAAGGATTTGAGAAAATTATTAAGCATTTCAAGAATTCCTCACATTTCGGCGTATCAATTGACAGTAGAGAAAAAAACAAAATTGAACTATTTAGTACGAACCAAAAAAATCAATTTAAAAACTGAGGATGAGGTAAGTGAAGAATTTTTAAGAATACAAAGTATTTTGTTAGAAAAAAATTATCAGCACTATGAGGTGTCAAATTATGCATTAAATGGATATATTGCAAAGCATAATTCTGCATATTGGTTACAAAAAAATTATCTTGGAGTAGGACCATCTGCACATTCATACAATGGTAAAGAAAGAAGATGGAATTTAGCAAATAATTATTTATACCTAAATAAAATAAAGAATGGTGAAGTATATTTTGAAAAAGAAGTGTTGAGTGAAAAACAAAAATTTAATGAATATGTGCTAACAAGGTTAAGAACAATGTATGGATGTAATATAAATGAGATTGAATTAATGTTTGGAGAAAATTACAAAAAGCATTTTTTGAATATTTATGAGAAATTCAAAACATGTTTTGAAGTGGAGGAGAAAAAAACTTATAGATTAAAAATATCAGAAGGATATTTGCTTGCAGATAAAATTTCAGGAGAGTTTTTTGTGTGAAGAATATATTATTATCAACAATAAATTATTAAGTATCTATTTAATTTAATAAATTAATTTGATACTATCTCCACTTACTTCTTCTGTGAAATTTTAAACAAATCTTCTTTTTCTTGTTTGGTAAGAGAATGATAGCCCTTTGTAGAAATTTTATCTAACAAATAATCTAAATATTCATCTTCATCTTTAAATTGTCTTTTTGTAAAAATGGAAGTTTGTTGCTTTGTTTTGAATAATGAAAGTGATTTTATATCTACGCCATTCTTTAAAGCATAAGCGTATATCAAACCAAACAATGCACCACCAATATGAGTTATCTTCCCTCCTGTATTAAATGAAAAATCTATTAAAGTGCTGATGATAAATGTAATAATAGCAAAATATTTAAATGGTAATTGTAATACAAAAAATAAATGCACAGTAAAATTTGGTGTATAAACCGCTTGTGCAGCAATAATGCCCATTACCGCTGCTGATGCTCCCATTAAATAACTTCCAGAAAAAGCAGGATATATTAATTTACTTACAATTAAAATTAATGCTCCTGAAAGCCCGCTCATAATGTATAAATACAACAATCTTTTTTCTCCTAATATACTTTGAAATAATGTTCCTGTAAAATACAACAACAAAACATTAAATAATAAATGAAAAAAATCAATGTGTAAAAACATATAAGTAATCAATGTCCATGGCTTGTATATCAATTCAAATTCATTCAAAGGCATTGCCAGATAAGGCACTAAATCTAAACGAAATAGATGTATAAAAACATTCACTACTACAAATACAGCAAAATTCAATACCAACAAAGCGGTTAAGTAATTGCTGCTACTCAATTGATGCCATATTTTATTGCTTGTTCTCATAGTAACCATTATACGAAAAAATTAAAATTCGGTAAGATGTATTTCAACTTTATTTTTTCGCTTCCAAATCAAAACCCATATCATTCCTACAACCATTCCGCCTAAATGTGCAAAATGTGCTACATTATCATCTATGAACACGCCTGTTATTAATTCAATCAAACCAAAAATTGTTACAAACCACTTGGCTTTAATGGGCATAATAAAATACACATAAAAAATAGTATTTGGAAATAACACGCCATAAGCCGCTAATAATCCATAAATAGCCCCAGATGCCCCTATTACAATCATACCATCATTCCATTCATTTACACGCTCTATCCATTTTTCCAAATATTGCTGACGAACGGTTTCAGATGGAATTTGCATAATGTTTTGATGAATTTTTTCTAATTCATTCATCATATCTGCAATAGAAAAATAATACACAATTTCTTGAGTTACTGCCGCTCCTAATCCACAAACAATGTAATATATCATAAATTTTTTCCATCCCCACAATTGCTCTAATAACGGTCCAAACATCCATAAAGCAAACATATTGAAAAATATATGCATTTCATTGGCATGAACAAACATATAAGTAATCCACTGATACCAGTGATAGTCAGTGGATTTAATATACCTTAAACCTAAATATTCCGAAATATCCACATCATATTTATATTGAAAAACAAGTTTTAGCAAATACAATAATATATTGATTGCTAAAAAATTAAAAGTAACTGGCGGCATTCTAAAAGTATTGTGTAAAGACATTGATGTAAGTTTTTATTTTTTGAAAAAAGAATTTATTTCATCTTTGCTGATTTCTTTTAATATCGTTTTTCCAGAAGGGCTATATAAATAATCTTCCAAGGCAAAAAGGTCTTCAATTAATTTCATCATTTCAGATTTTGTCAAAATATGGCCATATTTAATAGCACTACTTTTTGCTAATGAACGATAAAAGTTTTCATGCACATCTTTGAGTTCTGTAATTTGATTGATGCGAAAGTTTTCCAAACTATTTTCAAGTATTTCTTTAATTTCATTTGGATTGATAATATCTGGATAAGCATTGATGATAACTGAATTATTTCCAAATTCATCTATTTGAAATCCTAACTCACGAAATTCTTGAAACAACTGCTGTATCAAAGTAAAATCATTTGGGGATAAATCTACATGAATAGGAAATAAAATTTGCTGCGATGAGATATTATGACGATAATTTTTTAATTTTTCATACAAAATTTTTTCATGAGCACGATGCTGATCTAGAATCAATAAGGATTCTTTAAAGTTGCAAACAATATATTTTCCAGCCCATTGAAAACATTCAATTGTAGAGGTAATATCAAGATTTAAACTTTCCTGTTTGATAGTATTTGCAGGGCTTTTACTTTCCTGAAAAATTTTGTAATACTCTTCCCATGAAGCAGAAGAAACTTTTTGTGAAGAAGATGAAGATGTAGAAGAAGAACGAAAAGGTGAATAATTTGGGTCAATTTTAATTTCAGGTGGAGGAGCGGTTTTTTTGCTATCAACATCTCTCATATCAATATCGGGTGGTTTTGAAAACTCTATTGTTTGTGTAATACCCGAAACACCTAAGCCCTTTTTAATAACACTTACCAGAAACGGATAAATTAATTTTTCATCTAATAATCTTGCTTCAATTTTAGCAGGATGAATATTCCAATCTATTCTTGATGGATGAATATTGAAAAACAAAAAAAATTGCGGATGATAATCTGGTGGAATAAGTCCTTTGAATGCTTCGTAAACCGCGTGAGTCAAAAAATTATTTTTGACAAATCGGTTATTGATAAAAATCATTTGATAACTTCTTTTCTTCTTTGCTACTTCTGGATTTCCAATGTATGCTTTTAATTCAAAAGCAGGTGTGCTATCCTGAATGCTAATAAATTTTTCTTTTGAAGTATTGTCAATAAAATATTCTAAGCGAGAAAATAAATTGTTTGTAGAAGGTAAATTAAAAACCATTTTATCATTGTGGGTAAGCGTAAAATGAATGTTGTAATGCGGAATGACTAATCTTTCAAACTCATCTACAATATGTTTGAATTCTATCGCATCATCCTTTAAAAAATTTTTTCTGGCAGGTAAATTGAAAAACAAGTTTTGCACACTTATTGTAGTTCCCTTTTGACAGGCACAAGGTTCGTTAATTAAAATTTTTCCATCTTCTATAACAATTTTAGTGCCTAATTCTGCATCTTCGGGTTTTGTTTTTAGTTCAACTCTGGCAACAGCCGCAATGCTCGCTAATGCTTCACCTCTAAAACCTTTTGTAAGAATATTGAACAAGTCATCAACGGATTTTATTTTTGAAGTAGCGTGTTTTTCAAAACACATTCTTGCGTCTTCGGGGCTCATTCCTATGCCGTTATCTGAAACCTGCAAAAAATCTTTCCCGCCTTCTTTGACAATAATGTCAATTCGGGTGGCTTTTGCGTCAATGGAGTTTTCAACTAATTCCTTAAATACAGAAGAAGGTCTTTGAATAACTTCGCCTGCGGCTATTTTACTGGCTATATGTTCTGGTAAAAGTTGTATTAAGTTAGGCATTAATTTTCTAATTTTTGTTACGATATTAAATATTTACTGCAAAGTCACGGAGACGCAAAGTTTAATTAGTTTTTCAATTTTCAATTTTAAAATGATAATTGTTCTGCAATAATTTTTAATCCTTCTTCAAATGAATGAGGATTATAGTTTAAAATTTTTTGGGCTTTAGTAATGTCTAATCCTGTAATTGGCGGACGTTTAGCGGGTTGTTTAATATCAGTGCTTAATGATGGTTTGATCAAATTTTTATTGAGATGAAAGAAATCTGCTACTCTACATGCTAATTCATATATACTCATAAAGTCCTTTCCGCCAATATTAAAAATGCCTGTTGCATTTTTTTCTGCAATTAAAATACATCCGTCTGCTAAATCTTCTGCTAATGTAGGTGTTCTAAATTGGTCAGTAACAATAGATATTTCTTTGTTTTGTTCTAATGATTGTTTTATCCACAACACGATATTAGTTCTGCTCATATTTCTAGCAACACCATAAACTAAAATTGTTCTGGCAATAGCCCATTTCTTTAAGTCAGATTGTTGAATAATTTTTTCTGCTTCTAACTTGCTGTTAGCATAAATACTCAAAGGATTTGGCACATCTTCTTCGGTAAGCATTTTTTTGGTGCCGTCAAAAATAAAATCAGTTGAAAGATGAATGAAGTGTGGAATGTATGAATCATCTTGAAAGGCAGAAAGCACAGAAACCATTCCTTCAACTGATTTTGTGTTTTGCATATAGCAGTCGTAAGGATTGAGTTCGCAAGCATCTACATTTGTCATTGCGGCAGTGTTGATAATTACATCTGGTTTATATTTTTCAAAAATGTTTTTGATGTTATCAAAATTTGTTATATCTAAACTTTCGTAAGTATAATGTTGATGTTGGATATTTAATCTATCATTGCCTTTAGATGTTGCAATGACTTTGTGGTTTTTGTTAAGTAATTTTTTAACTAATTTTTGTCCTAATAATCCGTTAGATCCTGTTATTAAAAATGTTTTCATTTGAAATTGTTTATTTTTATTACTATTCAGCACTATACTTTTTTGCACCACCATAGTCACATTAGGGCACAATAGAAATGCACATAGTTTTTCTTTTGAATTAAAATGTTCATTAATCAATATTCAATGTTCAATGTTCATTTTTAAAGCCACTAACTAATTGCACGAATTTTCACGTATTATTAATTCAGTTTTTCATTTATAAATATCTTCTTTAAAGTTTCTATTACTTGAGAATTGAGCATTGAGAATTGAATATTGAGAATTATTATCTTATGTGAAAATCTATGTGTTCTATGTGTCTATTGTGGTTCATTATATTATTTATTTGTATTGAATATTAATATTTTATAAGCAAATAAATTCATAATTACGAGCTTCTGAAGGAATTTACTCATTCTTCTTTATGCTTTTTCGCAATCATGGTTTTTATATTTATTTATTCTGCTAATAATTGTTTTAATCTTTTAATTTGATCTTTAGTGCCAAGCACAAAAATTTTAGAGTTTGGTATAATGGTTGTATCAGGACTTGGATTGATAATGTATTTTCCATCAGGTGTTTTAAATCCAATGATGTTAGCACCGCATTTGTGTCTTAACTCTAACTCTTTCAATGTTTTATGCTGAAGAGATGTAGATAATTCACTAAATAAAATTTCCTCCAATGAAACATCATTTAAACCTTGAGAAGAAATCATTTCAATCAATTCAACGGTATCTGGTTTTAATACTAATGTACCCATGTGTGCCCCGCCCACTTTATCAGGCATAATAACTTTATTAGCCCCTGCTATTTTTAATTTTGTGTCAGAATTTTCTTCACTTGCTCTTGAAATAATGTAAATATTTGGATTCAAATGACGGGCACTTAACACTATAAATAAATTATCAGCATCATTAGGTAATGTTGTAATAATGGCTTTTGCTCTTTGAACACCTGCTTTAATGAGTACTTCGTCATTAGTAGCGTCGCCATTCAATACCAAATGTTTATACTTATGAGTGATGTTATCCGTAATGGCATTATCTTTTTCAATAACAACAAATCTTTGGTGATGCTGTTTTAATACCTGAGCGGCTTGTTTGCCATTTCTGCCAAAACCGCAAATAATAACATGGTTGTGTAATTTTGAAATTTCTTCCACTTTTTTTCTGTTTTTAAAATATTGGTTAAATTCTCCTTCAATAATAAATTGTGTAATTGAAGAAATTGCATACGCAAAAATACCAAAACTTGTAATAATCAGGAAAATAGTAAAGATTTTTCCTGCATCAGATAATTTTGTTACTTCTTTATATCCAACAGTGGCCACAGTAATTACTGTCATGTATAGAGCATCTAAAAAGGATAGATGTTCAATAATGGAATATCCTAAAACACCAATAAGTAAAACAGAAGTAAGTAAGGTTCCAGAAAAAATAATTTTTCTATATGGATATAAAATTGAATTTTGCTTAATTACACTACTCATAGGTGCAAATGTAGTAAGAAGTGCTGATATATGATGAATTAAAATTTTACTTCAATAGTAAGTTAGTAAATAATTTTAAATTTTATGTAAAAAATAATTTGTTTCATTAATTTTTTCAAACAATAAAAAATATCTAATTTTGTAATTTAATATTGTAAAAAAATATTGAATTATGCAGTATAGAGATTATTTCCCAATAGTGTTGAGCGCTGTAGCAGCATTTATAATGTTAGGAATTAGCATTATTTCTTATAAAAATAAAAATAAATTTCTTTCTTTTATTCTTGGTATTTGGGGTATCTATTTAACTTATGTTGGCTTTGATTATTTTAATGATTTAAATAAAAGAAGCGTTTATCAAGATGTTGGAATTAAATTAATGAAAAATGGTAAAAAAATTACCGCTCAAATTATTGATGTTACACATGTTGTAAATATTGATTTTAATGGTAGATCACCTTATGTAATAATTGCCGAAGGAGAAAATATTATTACAAATAAAAAAGAAGTATTTAAGAGTTATTTTATTTGGGAAGACATTTACTTTAAATTACAAAATAAAAAATTTATTGATATTTATTTAGATCCAAATAATCCAGAGAAATACTATATGGATTTAAATTCAATTAGATGAATTTGATTTTATTTTTGAATTACAAAACAGTCAAATATTGATTTGGGAAAAAAGTATTTATTACTTAACTTTTTATTAGTTTTCAAACATTAATATCCCCATTTAATCCACATTGCACCCCATGTAAAACCTCCGCCAAATGTAGAAAGTATCAGATTATCTCCTTTTTTTAATTTGCTTTCATATTCCCATAACAAAAGTGGTAAAGTACCTGCCGTTGTATTTCCGAATTTTTCAATATTCATCATTACTTTTTCAGGAGATAATCCCATTCTTTGAGCAGTAGCGTCTATTATTCTTTTATTGGCTTGATGAGGCACTAACCATGCAACATCTTCTGATTTCAAATTATTTTTTTCCATTATTTGTGCAGACACTTCAGCCATTCCATATACTGCTTGCTTAAATACAGGTTGTCCCTCCTGATAAACATAGTGCAATCGTTGAGTAACTGTGTCAATGCTGGGAGGCATTGCAGAACCTCCTGCTTTCATGTGAAGGTGTTTGCATCCATTTCCATCTGAATAAAAAATAAAATCTTTGATGCCAACATCTTCACTTGTAGGTTCTAATAATACTGCTCCTGCACCATCACCAAATATAATGCAAGTAGTGCGATCGGTGTAGTCAATAATTCTGCTCATCATATCGGAACCAACAACAACTACTTTTTTGTACCTTCCTGTTTCTACAAATTGTGCAGCAGTGCCCAATGCAAATAAATATCCTGAACAGGCGGCTTCAATATCGTATCCCCAGGCATTATTGGCTCCAATTTTTGCTGCAATGATATTTGCAGTAGCAGGAAATAAATGGTCGGGTGTTACTGTAGCACAAATAAGCATGTCAATTTCTGATGGATGAATACCTCTTTTTTCACATAATAATTTAACGGCTTCTACAGCCATATCAGAATTGGCTTTTTGGGGATTTCTTTCAATTCTTCTTTCTTTTATTCCTGTGCGAGTGAGAATCCATTCGTTAGAAGTATCCACCATTTTTTCTAAATCAAAATTGGTAAGTACTCCATCAGGCACATAACCTGCAACTGCTGTAATAGTGGCATTTGGCATGACTAAATTTTTAATAAATTAAATAAATATTAATTAATCATTATTGATGGCTTTTTTAATTTTATCAACCAAGTGATGTTTTATCATATTTTTGGCTTGAAATATCATATTTTTGAAAGCAGTAGGTGATGAAATACCATGACCAATAATGACATTTCCATTAACTCCTAAAACTGGCGTTCCGCCATACAATTCATAATTGAACAAACTAAAATAATCATCCTGAATTTTTCTTTTTAATAACAAAGTATAAATGGCTTCTGCCATTTTGAGCATTACATTTCCTGTAAAGCCATCGGTAACTATTACATCTGCTCTCTCCGAAAAAATATGCCTGCCTTCTACATTTCCAACAAAATGAAAGTCAGGACTATCTTTCATCAATTTGTAAGTTGCTTGCACCACAAGATTTCCCTTTTCACTTTCTTCTCCAATGTTTAATAATGCCACTTTTGGTTTTTCAATATTCAACATTTCTTTTGCATAAATGTTTCCAAGTATTCCAAATTGATACAAAACATCAGGGCGACAATCCACATTTGTTCCTACATCTAATAAAAAATTAAGTTTCCCGTTTATTTTAGGTAGTATTGTGCCTATGCTTGGGCGAATAATACCAGGAATAGGGTTTAATGTAAGCATACTACCTGCCAGCATAGCCCCGCTATTACCTGCACTTAAAAACGCATCAATTTCTTTTTCTTTTAATAATTTAAACCCTAAGTGAATACTACTATCAGGTTTTTTTATATATGCTTTTGCAGGATGCTCGTGCATTTTAATTTCTTCAGTAGTATGAACATATTCAAGATGATGAGTGAATGGTGACTTTTTGAAATACTGCTTAGCAATGTGTTGATCTCCTATTAAAATTAATTTAGTTGAATGATGAAGTTCAGGAAGTGCTAATTCAATTCCTTTCAAACAATTTTCAGGTGCATAATCACCACCAAAAATATCTATACCTATCCTCATTTTTATATATTGGGCACAATAATACAAATTTTAATAATTGTATTTTCTCCATTTTATATTTCCTTATTTTATTTTCTATAAAAAATTTCGTAAATTTCACATCAAAAAAATAGTTGAAAAAATTTTTAATCATATCTTTCTGTTTACTTTCGGTCGTAATATATTCTCAAAGAGTAATTACTCCACAAAATTATTCTTATGTAAAATTTTCTGAAAACAAAGGGCAGTGGAATGAGAATGTTTTATTTAGATCAACATTAGATGGTGGTGTATTATTTGTTGAAAAAGATAAATTGACATTTAATTTTTTTGACAAGAAAAAATTCAGAACATTTCACGAAGGAGGTGCAAAAAAAGTAGATGATTTGAAATTCAAAGGTCATGCATTTCAATTAAAGTTTCTGAATGCACAAAAAATTTCCTCAGTAAAAAAGTTCAATGAAGGCAGTGATTATGAAAATTTTTTCATTGGAAATGATTCTAAAAAGTGGGCATCGTTTGTCAAAAATTATCAAAGAGTAATTTTAGAAAATATCTATGAAGGCATTGATTATGAAGCAATTTCAGCAGGTAATGGTATAAAGTATAATTTTATTGTTCATAAAAATTCATCTCCCCAAAAAATTCAAATGCAATATGAAGGTGTGAGTAAAATTTTTCTTAAAAACAAAGAACTACATATTCAATTAGTTTTTGAAGAGATCGTTGAAAAACAACCTTATGCATATCAAGTTATTGATGATAAAATTGTAGAAGTACCTTGTTTATTTGAATTGAAAAATAATGTAGTATCATTTAAGTTTCCAAAAGGTTATAATTCAGATTATGATTTAATCATTGATCCTAATTTGATTTTTGCGGCACAAAGTGGATCTACAGCAGATAATTTTGGAATGACTGCTACTTATGATATGAGTGGGAATTTAATCAGTGGCGGAACAGTATTTGGTCCTGGATATCCTACTACTACTGGGGCTTATGATATTACATACAATGGCAGCACGCCGGGTGCTAATACACAAATTGATGTGGTGCTTACAAAATATAATTCGTCGGGTACAAATTTAATTGCATCTACTTATTTTGGGGGAAGTTTTAGTGAAATTGTAACTAGCATTGTAGTAGATGAAAATGATAATGTATATTTTTATGGTGCTACCAGTTCTCCTGATCTTCCAATGCTTCCAACTTCATGGGATAACACCTTTGGTGGAGGTCCTGTTCTTACATTTGTATTTAATGGAACCAGTTTTAGTAATGGAACAGATATTTATATTGCTAAACTAAATGGAAGTTTAAGTAATTTACTGGGGGTTACATTCATTGGTGGAAGTGATAATGATGGCGTAAATCATACCAATGTTATTACAACGTATACTTCTGGTTATGGAACAGTAACTGAATATCCGCCAGATTCTTTGATGTTTAATTATGGCGATCAGTATCGTGGAGAAATTCAATTAGATAAAAATAATAATGTGTACATATTTAGTTCCACTCGTTCATCCGATTTTCCTACTACTTCCAATGCTTTTGATAATACATTAGGTGGAAAGCAAGATGCTGTATTATGTGTATTCAATAGTAATTTGAGTAATTTGATTTTTAGTTCTTATGTCGGTGGATCAAATAATGACTGTGGTAATTCACTGGAAGTTACTGATTCTTTATTTGTTTATGCAACAGGAGGTACTACAAGTTTTGATTTTCCAACAACATCAGGTGCATATTCAACTTCTTACAATGGCGGAAAAGCAGATGGATTCATTGTAAAAATAAATCCATTTACAGGTAATTTATTAAGAAGTACTTATATCGGCACAAACAATTATGATCAATCTTATTTTGTAAGAAGAGACCCACAAAACAGAATTTATGTGTATGGTCAATCAATAGGTAATATGCCTGTGATAGGAAGTGTTTACAATAATCCCGGAAGACATCAATTTATTTCTGTTTTAGATCAACAACTCAATTCTATTGTTTTGAGTACAGTGTTTGGAAGTGCTTTAAACAAAACAGACATTTCACCTTCTGCTTTTGCTATAGATGGTTGTGGATATATTTATTTATCAGGGTGGGGCGGTAATATTATTTTTTTACAATCAACAGGCGGAATGCCTTTGATGAATGCTATTCAATCTACAACTGATGGATATAATTTTTATTTAATGGCATTTAGTCCAAATTTGAGTAATCTTGTATTTGGTAGTTACTTTGGTGGGCCAATCAGTCATGAGCATGTAGATGGTGGTACATCTCGTTTTGATAAATGTGGAAATATCTATCAATCTGTATGTGCAGGATGTGGCGGAAATCAGGATTTCCCTGTTACACCAGGAGCATGGCCTAATACGCCCGGAAATCCCAATCATTCTTTTAATTGTAATAACGGTGTATTTAAAATTGATTTTCAAAATCCAACCGCTACTTCTACTGCTACTTCTGGTTGTGCTCCGCTTACTGTTCAATTCAATAATCAATGTACCAATACTTTTCAATATCAGTGGAATTTAGGTAATGGGGTTGTTACTTCTACTTCATTAAACCCTGTGGCTACCTATACCAGTGCGGGTACATACACTGCTTATTTAGTTATCAATGACAGTGTTTTTTGTAAAACAAAGGATAGCGTTGGTTTTATCATCAATGTTTATCCACCTATTAGTGCTTCAATTTCATATTCAACTTCTTGTTCAGATAGTGTATATTTCAATGGTAATTATACTACATCTGCAAGTTTGCAATCTATGCAATGGTATTTCCCGCCATCAACATTTACAAGTAATGTTACAAGTCCGGTATTTACAAGTACAACTGCGGGTACATATACTGCTGTATTAGTAGTGAAAAATAATTATGGATGTAAAGACAGTGTTTCACAAGTTTTTAATTTGCAACCATTCGTTCCTGTTGTTTCATCAGGAGATACAATTTGTAATGGAGAAAGCATTACACTAACAGCAAGTGGTGGTACTAATTATCAGTGGACACCAACACTAAGTGTATCTAATCCTACCGCATCCAATATCTCAGTATCTCCTACTGTTACAACTATTTATTCTGTAACCATTACAGATACTACATATTCTCCACATTGTAGTAAAACATTAACTACTCAAATTGTGGTCAATCCCAAACCTGTTGCTGATTTTTCTTTTACAACTAATTCCTGTGGTGGAAATGCTTATTTTATTAATTTATCAAGCAATGATGTTACTCAATACTACTGGAGTTTTGGAGACGGACAAACTTCTACAATTGCCAATCCAATTGTTTTTTATACTAATGGAGGCAATTACAATGTTTCATTGATAGTAACTAATGCTTATGGATGTACCGATACAATTCAAAAGCCATTAAATATTGCACAACCAATGCCTGTGAGTGTAAATACAAGTACAACCATTTGTTTAGGTAATTCATATACATTAAATGCAACGGGTGGATTTGCATACAATTGGTCGCCTTCAAGTAGTTTGAATAGTTATACTATTTCTAATCCAGTTGCAACGCCTACTACATCTACTACATACACAGTGGATATATTTACCATCAATACACTTGGAGATACCTGCGTTTATTCATTATTTACATCAGTCAATATCTCTACACTATCAGCAAGTTCAGTCGGTGCAATAGTTGTTCCAGATACTATTTTATCAGGACAAACAGCACAACTTATTGCTCTTGCACCTACTGGAAATTCTGTAACATGGTATCCTTCTAATCTTGTATTACCCTATAATACTTATACTGCGGCAACTTCTCCATCTCAAACCACAACATACACGGTTATTATTAATGATGGTTTTTGTACCAAAACAGCTACTGTTATTTTGGTAGTCATTGATAGTGAATGTAAAGAATCGGATGTGTTTGTACCTAATACTTTTACACCAAATGGAGATGGTAATAATGATGTTTTGTATGTAAGAGGATATTTGATTAATGAAGTTTATTTTGCTGTGTATAACAGATGGGGAGAATTAGTTTTTGAAACTAATGATAAGCATAAAGGATGGGATGGTAAATATAAAGGCAGGGATGCAGATGTGGGAGTGTTTGGATATTATTTGAAAGCCAAATGTCCTAATGGAAAAGAAATTTTTAAGAAAGGAAATGTAACTTTGATAAGATAATGTAGATTATGAATATAATAAGAAGGAATAAATTTTTGATCGTGCCTATTATTTTAATTTTTATTCAGAATAAATTTTATTCACAAGAATGTTATTGTGGATTAAATGGATATGGGAAATTAGAATTTAAGAATGATAGTTTATTTGAGTTTACTTATTCGGAAAATGTTAAGAGTTATGGTAGATATTATTTTAAAGGAGATACACTGATTTTAAATACATTTAATAGACCATACGAAGTGGTTAATATGAAATATAGGAAACTTAAAAAAAATTTTTTATTTTCTTATCATGGATTTTACATATTTTATCAGGGAAATTATCATAAAGATAATAAGTTGTATTTAGACACAACGACAGTATATGTAGATTCAACAAAATATTATTTAATTTTGGATAAAAAGAAATGGAATATAAAAGATAGTAGTATTTTTATGATTTATTCAAACTTATTTAATGAAGTTTATGCTGTATTATATAGAAAGAGTGATGGTAATGAAGATACAGTTATGTATTCATTTCTTAATAATTGTGCCCTTGATTGTAATGTATTTTTTAATAATTATAAACTAATTAGAAAGGAAGAATATTTGTTACCATTTGATGTAAAAAGTACAATTGATTTTTATATTTTTAATAATGATTTTATACTTACAATGATAAGATGTGATAAGAAAAAAGAATGCAAAATATATAAATCAGATGAGGGATGGTATGAAATGATGTTACCATGGAGTATATATAGGTTATGGTATAGAGGAGTAAATAGAAATTGGGATTATGGAGTATATCAAAGGAAATAGACATAAAAATTATTTGTTATGAAAAGAAACTTTATCAACAAAAATGTAACTTTCTAAATAAATTATTTTTCACTTTTCTTTTCTTACGCTTTTATTTTCTGTCTCTTACGGCATGTGTGAATATTCTAAATTGTCATCATTTCATCTCTTCGGAATTTTTTGTAAAATCAATTATTCAAAACCGACATAAATGTCAGTGTTTTTCATTTTTCACTCTTCACTCACATCATCCCCACCATTCTTTAATAATTTTGTAAAACACTTCTGCTGTTTTTTCAATATCTTCTGAGGTGTGGGCTGCACTGATGAATCCTACTTCATAACCAGATGGACCAAGATAAATACCATTTTCTAACAACAAATGAAATAACTTATTAAACGATTGCATTTTCTGTGCATCAATATCTTTTGCTGTGCGAATATTTAAATCTGACTCAGTATCTATTACACTAATGTTTTGTAAATTTTCTTTATCTGAAAAAGTTATCCAGAAAATAGATTCGCAGTGGAATACTTTTAAATCGGATTTTGGAGGAATAATTTTTTTCAATTCGTTTATCAATAAAGTTTTAGTAGCATTGAGCTGTTCATAAAAACCTTTTTGCAAACACTCACTTAATTGTGCATACCCTGCTGCCATTGCAACTGGATTACCACTTAATGTACCTGCCTGATACATTGGACCATCAGGAGAAACCATTTTCATAATTTCTTTTGAAGAAGCATAAGAACCTACAGGAAAGCCACCACCAATGATTTTTCCAAATGTAATAATATCAGGTTGAATGTTGTAATAACCTGCAGCACCTGTAAATCCCACACGAAAACCTGAAATTACTTCATCAAAAATCAACAAAGCATTGTACTTTTGTGTGATGTTTCTCAAAAATTGCAGATACTCTTTTCTTTGTAATAGCAATCCATTGTTTGCAGGTATTG
Organism: Bacteroidia bacterium; assembly: GCA_035405785.1. Taxonomy (GTDB): domain Bacteria; phylum Bacteroidota; class Bacteroidia; order B-17B0; family Aurantibacillaceae; genus BPGX01. Next base: position 113,097 of record DAONJS010000006.1, on the reverse strand, counting down.
GTTCAATAATAACTGCAGCAATATCATTTGCAAACTCATTAAATGCCATTTCAACAGCAGATTCATTATCTAACGGAAGCACAAGTGTATGCTGAATAACTTCTTTTGGAACACCCGCAGAAGAAGATTGTCCAAAAGTTACTAATCCAGAACCTGCCTTCACAAGCAAAGCATCAGAATGTCCATGATAACATCCTTCAAACTTAATGATTTTGTTTTTGCCTGTGTATGCTCTTGCAAGGCGGATTGCACTCATCACGGCTTCTGTACCGCTGCTTACAAAGCGAATTTTTTCAATAAAAGGATGGTTTTGAATAATGAGTTCGGCTAATTGATTTTCTAATTTTGTGGGAGCACCAAATGAAGTGCCGTTAATCATTGCATTGTAAGCGGCTTCTATTACTTTGGGATGAGCGTGTCCTAAAATGAGAGGTCCCCAACTATTGCAATAATCAATGTATTCGTTGTTATCTTCATCATAAATTTTAGAACCCTTTCCTTTTTGAATAAAGATGGGTGTTCCGCCAACGCTTTTGAATGCTCTAACAGGAGAATTAACACCACCAGGAAATAATTGTAATGCCTTTTCAAAAAGTTTTTGAGAATTTTGATTTTTCATATTGTTATGAATTATAGAATTAAAATGTGGGGTCAAATGTAGTGAAAAGTGAAGAGCGAATAGTGAATAGTTTTTAGTTTTTGTCGTCATTGTCCCGACGATAAATGTGCGGGATGCTGACCGTTAGCGTCAGCACGAGGACGATAGTCCGAAGCAATCTCGTATTGAAATCCCCGTCATTGCGAGGGTGAATACCTGAAGCAATCTCATCAGAGATGAGGAATATACTTTTGGGATTGCTTCGCTTCGCTCGCAATGACGATGTGAGAATAGAGATTACTTCGCTTCGCTCGTAATGAGGGTAAAATTTACAACTCAAAACTCACAACTAAATTATGTATATTTGCAGAAAATTTAAAATTATGGAAAAAAGAGTTGTGTACATTGTTTCTGCAGTTAGAACGCCATTAGGAAGTTTTGGTGGAAGTTTATCTTCAGTTTCTGCAACAAAATTAGGTGCTGCGGCTATTAAAGGTGCTCTTGAAAAAATTAAATTAAATCCTGCGGAAGTTCAGGAAGTATTTATGGGAAATGTTTTGCAAGCTAATGTAGGACAAGCTCCTGCTCGTCAAGCCGCAAGATTTGCAGGTATTCCAGATAATGTACCTTGTACTACTATAAACAAAGTGTGTGCATCTGGTATGAAATCTATTATGCTTGGAGCACAAAGTATTATGCTGGGCGATAATGATGTAGTGGTAGCAGGTGGTATGGAAAGTATGAGTTTGACACCTTATTATTCCGAAACTAACAGATGGGGATCAAAATTTGGAAATGCTACTTTAATAGATGGTATAAGTAAAGATGGATTATTAGATGTTTATTCAGGAAAGATTATGGGTAGTTGTGCTGAAGTGTGTGCAACAGAATATAAAATTAGTCGTGAAGAGCAAGATAACTATGCAATTATGTCTTATCAAAGATCTGCTGATGCATGGGCAAAAGGTAAATTCAAAGATGAAGTTGTTCCTGTGGAAGTTCAAGGTAAAAAAGGAACTGTAGTTGTTGCAGAAGATGAAGAATATAAAAATGTGAATTTTGAAAAATTAAAACAATTAAAACCTGCATTTGAAAAAGATGGAACTATTACAGCTGCAAATGCATCTACAATTAATGATGGAGCAGCAGCAGTTGTATTGATGAGCAAAGAAAAAGCAGAAAAATTAGGTTTAAAACCGTTAGCAATTATTCGTTCTTATGCAGATGCAGAACAAGAGCCAACTTGGTTTACCACAACACCTTCCAAAGCAATGCCATTAGCCGCAGAAAAAGCAGGACTAAAAATATCAGATATAGATTATTTTGAAATCAATGAAGCATTTTCAGTAGTAGCATTGGTGAATGCAAAGATTTTGAATATTCCACTTGAAAAATTAAATGTGAATGGTGGTGCAGTATCATTAGGACATCCATTAGGAGCATCAGGAGCAAGAATTATTGTTACACTCATCAATGTGTTGAAACAAAATAATGGAAAGTATGGTTTAGCGGGAATTTGCAATGGTGGAGGTGGAGCCAGTGCAATGTTGATTGAAAATGTAAAATAATTCTTGATTTTTTTCAATGATTATATTTAGTAGGGGCGTATCGCCATACGCCCTTACAAAATGGTGCGTATCGCCATACGCCCTTACAATAATTGTAAAGTAAAAACGAAATTTTTTAGAAGCAGATGTTATTTTTATTAAATGAAAGTTGAGATAATTATTTCTGTCGTTTTTTTAAGTGTGTTGCACGGGCTTATTCCAAGTCATTGGATGCCTGTAATGGCTATGAAAAAAAAATATAAGTGGGATTATTTTTATACCTTAAAAATAGTTTCATTAGTAAGTGTTGCTCATATTTTGAGCACAATTGTATTGGGATTTGCTTTTGCATTTTCTGGAAGTTTTTTGGCAGATTCTTTAAGTCAAATTATCTCAATAAAAATTTTATCATCTTTGATTTTATTTATTCTTGGTGTTTATTTTATTTACAAACATTATTATCATCATCATTTTCATTTGTATCATGAAGATGAAGTATTGAAACAAAAAGATGTTCATCAACAAGTAAAATTGCTCATTATTGGAATGTTGTTTTCGCCTTGTATGGAAATAACAGGAATGTATTTGGTAGGCGGTATTTTTGACTGGCAATATGCTTTGATAATTAGTGGGATTTATTTTATTATATCTTATGTGAGTTCTGTATTTTGGGTTTATTTTTTTGATACATTATCTACAAAAATTAATTTTCATCAATTAGAACATAATAGCGGATTGCTTTCTGGAGCAAGTTTGATAATTAGTGCTGTACTTGTTTATTTTATTTAATAAATATTGAAATCAATTTACAAATGAACAATTTATCAAAATGAAAATTTTTACAGATGTCAAAAAACCTTTTTGTAATTAACTTACTTTCTGGTAGAGAAAGAAATAGACAAAGATTGATTCAACAAATTAAGCAATCTTTTAATGACGACATTTTTATTATTCAAAGTAAAAATCAATTTGCTGAATGTTTGGAAATTAGTAAGAATTATGAAAATATCATTGTAAATGGTGGAGATGGAACGATAAATAGTTTTTTGCCCATAATTATTGAACAAAATAAAACATTAGGCATTTTACCTTCTGGTTCTGGAAATGGATTAGCCCGCACTCTCAACATACCCCTTAATGCAAGTTCTGCATTAGAAATTATCAAACAAAATAATGTAAAGAAAATTGATGCTGGTGTAGTGAAGGTATGTTTTAAAAATAAAATTGAAACTCAGTATTTTTTAAGTGCAGTAGGATTTGGCATAGATGCTGATATTGCAGAGGAATTTGAAAAACAATCTACAAGAGGTTTTTGGGGATATATTAAAGTAACTCTTAAAAAAATATTTTCTCATCAATCTGTAAATTTAAAATTGCACTTAAATCAGCAAACAATTAAGGGAGATTTTTTAATATTATCTATCTTGAACATTCCGCAGTATGGAAATGAGTTTTATATCTCGCCATCAGCAAAAGTTGATGATGGATTATTGAATGTTGCAATGTTGAAAAAAATAAATTTATTGATGTATCCTTATGTGCTATGTAATTTATTGATGAAAAAGGAAAGAAAGCCAATGGTTTACTTTAAAACTAACAGAATGGAAATTGATTTAAATGAAAATAATAAATCATATCATATTGATGGAGAGCCACGATTATTGAGTAATGCAGAGAAGGTTGTTATTGAAGTAATTCCTTCTGCAGTGAAAGTGTTTGTAAGAAATAATTAATAAAGTTTTACAAGATAAGATTGATGTGGTTTTATGCTAACATCTTTTTGAATGGTGTAGGCACTTGAACGCATTGATTTTGCTCGCCATACAATTTTGTAATTGCCTGGTTGTAAATAATAAACTTGTTCAGAAGAATTAGATAAATTACAAACCCATTCTAATGGTGCATTTTCCTTTACTAAAAAAATACTTCCGTTGCCTGCTTCTAAAGATTGTATTTTTAATTCTCCTGCAGATGAAATGTTTATTGTGGTTGTCTTTGCAGGTGTTATGTCAGTAGTTGTAACTATTTTAGGTAATGTTAGAATATTGAGTTCATAGTTGCCAATCAGATATTTTTCATAAGTATTCAGGTTTTGAACATTATAAATTTGTTTAGTTTTTTTATCTCTAACTACTACTCTTACTTTTTCATTAAAATTAAATATCCCTTTTTCTCTTTGAATATACAAACTTCCTTGTGGAGTGTTTATAGGAATAATATTGTGTTTCCCTTCATTTAAAGTTACTGTGTTACTTTCAGCGGGGGGAATGGTATGGGCAACAACTTTGTATGTAATATGTGAAGGTAACACTATTGTATCAGGATTATTGATTTCATTGAGAGAATGAACATAGTTATATACATAAGTATTTTTCTTAATGTCATAGAATGTAAGATTAACATCAGTTTCTATTGGTCTTCCTGCAATATCTAATAAATTTACTTGAGCGGTGGTTTTATTTAATTTTTGTTGAATGATTACTTCTGAAATATTTTTGAAAAGATTTGGTTGTTCAGAACTTAAATAATTTCCAACACAATTGAAAGTTTGTGCTTGTTGTGCAGTTAATCCAATGCCAATGATAAATGGTTTAAATATTATTCCCTGAGATTCCAGATATTCTCTTGCTTTACAAGGATCTCCGCCGCATTCTTCAATACCGTCTGTGATAATGATGATGTTATTAAGAGATTGATTATCGGGAAAATCATTTGCCGCAAGGTTTAATGAATGTTCAATAGGTGTAATACCTGTTGGTTTTAACTGATTGATATATTCTTTGATTTCCTTGATATTATTAGGTTTGAAAGGAATAACTAATTTTGAATCTTTACAATCGCCAGGAGGATATTTTACGGAAGCACCATAAACTCTAAGGGCTAACTGAACATTAGGTATTTTTGAAAGAGAATCAATAAGTTGATGGGCTAATTCTTTTGCAGTGGAAATTTTTTCTTTATTATTCCACTTTCCTTTCATGCTGTTACTTGCATCAAAGATGATTAGTACTCTTGTAAGACGGGCAGTTTGTAGTGCTTTTTTCTTTTTTTCTTCACAAGGCTTGCAAACATTTTGTGATAACAAAAAAGTATTTTGAACAATTACAACAAAAACAAATATAAAAGTAATTTGCCGACTAAACATCAAATTATTTACACAAATTTTATAGTATAAAAATAAATTCCTATTAAGAATGTGCTTGTAATTAAAATACTATTCTTCTTTTTTAGGAGCAGGTTTGATGTTCTTACACGATTCTAACATTTTTTCAATAGACGATTTAGAGAATGGAGATCCATCTGAATTTCTATTATCTTCAAATGTATAAGCACTATTTCCAACTTTTTGAACAGTCAGAAAATGAAATTCTGAAGGCATATCACCAATTGCCCATTCCCAAGCAATAGCAGTTGGTTCGTCTACAAAAAATTGTTTGATTTTATACACATCGTCGTTACCTAAATCAGTTTTTCTAAATGCAATATCTTCTTCACCTTCTTTAATAATAATATCAAATTGTTTTCCAACTTTTACTTCTAATAAACCACCTGGTTGTTCTGATATTTCCAACTTGCCATTTGTAGCAGAATCAGGTACAAATATTATGAAAGTTTTCCCATACTTTGATAAATCAAGTGTCATCATTCCTTCGGGAGCTTTAATTTCTTCTTCCTTTTTACCACAAGAAATAACACTAAGGGCGATAGTTCCAACGGCTAATAATAAAGCTATTTTTTTCATAATTTGTTTTTTAATTGTAGGCAAATTTGAGAAATAATTTACACATTGAAAAATTTTTCATTTGAATTGACTTTTTGCTTTAATAAAACAGATGGTCTGTATCTGTCCTCCTGATAATATTCGTATAGTTTTTGCAACTCATTGTAAATGGTAGGAATTCCTAATTCATCAGCCCAATGCAAGAGTCCTTTTGGGTAATTAACACCTTTGGTCATTGCTAATTCAATATCTTCTTTTGTGGCTATGTTGTAGTATAATGCATCAGCGGCTTCATTGATGAGCATTGAAAGTATTCGCATAAAAATTCTTTGGTGCAATTCTGAATCTTTTATAGTGGGTTCTGTTGGTAAAGGTTGAGAGTAATCGTAAAAACCTCTTCCTGTTTTTCTTCCCAATAATCCTGCTTCTAATAATCTTTTTTGAGTAATAGACGGTTTGTATTTTGGATCAAAATACATTTGTGTCCAAACAGTTTCTGTAACAATATAATTGACATCATGGCCAATAAAATCCATTAGTTCAAAAGGTCCCATTTTAAAACCACCGATGTTTTTCATTGTCCAGTCAATAGTAGCAATGTCAGCAATATTTTCTTCAAAAATTCTTAATGCTTCGCTATAAAAAGGACGAGCAATTCTATTCACTATGAATCCAGGTGTATCTTTTGCAATAACTGTAACTTTATTCCAATTTTTTAAGGTATTCAAAACAGTATTCAGAATTTCTTTGTTTGTAAGAATAGTAGGAATAACTTCTACAAGAGGCATCAAAGGTGCAGGGTTAAAAAAATGTATGCCTAAAAATCTTTCTGGATGTGATAATTCTTTTATCATTGAGTGCAACGAAAGTGAAGAAGTATTTGATGATAAGATACATTTATCTGATACAATGCTTTCTATTTCTTTAAATAAATTTTTTTTGACTTCTAAATTTTCAACAACCGCTTCAATAACCAAATCAATATCTGATAATTCTTTTAATGATGAAATAAAGTGAATATTTTGAAGAAATTGATTTTTTTGATCTGATGTAATTTTTCCTTTTTCTACAAGTTTGTCAATGTTTTGAGTTATTTGATTTTTGGCTTTATTCAAAGCATTTTCAGAAATGTCAAATAAAAATACTTTGCAATTACTTGTAAGTGCCACTTGAGCAATTCCTACACCCATTGTTCCTGACCCAATTACTGCGATATTTTTCATAGATGAATTTTTAATTGAATGTGCAAATTAAATTATAATTTCCCATTGATGATGGATATATTTGAGTAAAGAAATTTTTGAAATTTCAAATTTTTCTGAAATAGGAAAATGTTGTTCCGCATCATTTTTAATGGTTAATGTTTCTGTCTTTTTTATATCTCTAAATGCAATGGTTATATGAGGATGGAATGGTCTTGGCTCAAGGTCTTTTACAATATTCAATTCGGTTTTTACAAAATGATTAGTTTTTTCATAAAGAGTTTGCAATTCATCAGAATGAAGCACTTTAATAAAAACTACTTTTGGTAAAAAAACATCGTAGTTATTTATTTGAACAGAAATTGATTTAGAAAAATTTTTTTGGTTGAAAAATTGAATGGACTCTAATAGTTTAATTTCTTTTTTATCTGAATAGCGAAATGGTGGAATGATGGTGATATGAGGAGGAGATTTTAATGAATGCTTGCAATGGTATTTTGTAGAAACATATAATTTAATCTGATGAATTTTTTGTGAGATATTTTCAGGTGGAATAAGAGCAATAAAATACAATTGTCGATTATTATTTTCCACTATTTATTAACTTACAGAATGACCATTTAAATTTAATTTGACTTTTCCTTTTGGAATAGAGGAAATAAGTTTTTTGGTGTATTCTGATTGTGGATTAAAATAAATTTGGTCTGCATCACCTATTTCTTCAATTTTTCCATTCTTCATTACTGCAATTCTATCGCTCATAAAACGAACGACGCTTAAATCGTGTGAAATAAAAATATAAGTTAAATTGAATTCTTTTTTAAGTTGATTTAATAGGTTGAGAATTTGTGCCTGAACGCTTACATCCAATGCACTAACACTTTCATCACAGATAATAAATTTAGGTTGAACCGACAGTGTGCGAGCGATACAAATTCTTTGTCTTTGACCACCGCTAAATTCGTGAGGGAAGCGATTAAAATGTTCAGGTTTTAAACCAACTTTTTTCAATAATTCTATTGCAATTTCTTTTCTTTCAGATTTATTTTTCCCAATACCAAAAACTTCCATTGGCTCAATAATTGCTTCACCTATTGATATGCGGGGATTTAGTGATGAATAAGGATCCTGAAAAATAATTTGCATGTCTTTTCTAAGAGGTCTAAAATCTTTTTCTTTTAATCTTAAAACTTCTTCATTGCGAAATAATAATTGTCCTTCTCTGGCTTGCACAAGTTTCAGAATAGTTCTGCCTAATGTAGTTTTTCCACAACCGCTTTCGCCTACCAATCCTAATGTTTCTCCTTCATAAACATCTAAAGAAACATTATCAACTGCTTTAAACCATTGTTGCGTTTTTCCAAATATAGATTTTTGCACAGGAAACCAGGTACTTAAATTTTTTATTTGAAGTAATTTATCTTTTGAATAGATATTTTTTAAGTGTTCTGTTCTTTCGGATTCACTAACTATTGCTTGCTTAATAAGATCTGTAAATGAATTTTCTTTTTCAATAATTTCACCCGCCTCTGAAACTTCCATAAAATCTGAAATAACAGGTAGTATTTTTAATCTTTTATCTAATGGAGGACGGCAAGCAAGAAGTCCTTTGGTATAAGGATGTTGTGGGTTAGTAAAAATGTCTTGAATAGTGCCTTGTTCAACAATGTTGCCATTCAGCATTACAATTACTTTATCAGCAATTTCTGCAATTACAGAAAGGTCATGAGAAATAAAAATGACACTTGTATTATGTTCATCACGGAGTTTTTTTAATTGCTCTAAAATTCCTTTTTGGATGGTAACATCTAATGCAGTAGTAGGTTCATCGGCAATGATAAGTGAGGGCTTGCAACTCATTGCCATGGCAATCATTACTCTTTGTTTTTGTCCACCAGACAATTCGTGAGGATATTTATTAAAAGCATTTTCTGGATTAGGTAAATTGACGAGTTCAAATAATTCTATTGTTTGTTTTTTAGCATCATGAAATGATAATTTTTTGTGTAACATTAATGCTTCCGCCACTTGTTCGCCACATTTCATTACGGGGTTCAAAGAAGTCATTGGTTCTTGAAAAATCATGCTAATTTCATTCCCCCGAATTTTTCTAATTTCTTCATTAGATAAGATATTCAAATCAACAACTGAGTTATCTTTTTTACGAAAAAGCATTTGACCACCAGAAATTCTACCAGGTGGACTTGGTATAAGATGCATTATAGCAAGAGAAGTTACAGTTTTACCTGAACCACTTTCTCCAACAATTCCTACAATCTCACCTTTTTTAACTGTGAATGAAACATCGTTTACTGCATGATTAAAAATTCCATTTTGATGAAACAAAACATTTAGATGGTGTACTTCAAGCAATGTATCTTCGGGCAAAGAAAGCATGAGAAAAATTCAGTTTGCAACAATATTACGAAAAATGATAGAGGAAATAAAGTACATGATAAATTAGTCAGAATTTGTAATTATTTTTTTACAAACTCGCCCATTTTATTATCGTAGTTAAGGAAATAACCACCTTTTGGAAGGTTAGAAACATCTATTTTATTACCATATCCTTTTTTCACGATATTACCATATTGATCATAAATTTCATACATTGTTTCTGCGGGCTTATCATTAGCCATAAATAAAATTTCTGTTTTTGCTTTCATAGGTCCAAAGGTAACTTCTGGTAAGTCAGAAATAACTTCAACAGGTTTAGATACACGAGGTTGCCCTGAAAAATCTGTTTGTCTTACACGCACTGTGTTTTTTCCAGAATGTAACTGTAATTTGAATTCATAATTATTAGTAGAAGGTGTTCCTATACCATCAATTTCTCCAACTTTAACCCATTTGTTCCATCTGTATTGTTCAATAACAAAAGGCAATTTTCCAGTTTCAGATTTTGTAGTGAATTTTAATAATCCATCTTTATCTAAAGTCATACTAACGATTTCAAATGTACTTTTTGGTTTTAAAACTTCTGGATTTAAAACTTTTGGTTTGCAGTCGGCTTTATGTTTAATTTTCACTTCAACTTTATCTCCGATATTTAATTTGTGTGGTTTGAAATCAATTTCAAATGCTGATGAGTTAACTTCATCAGTGGTAATGTTTCCATTTACAAGGACTTCTGTTACACAAAATCCCACTCCGCTACTCGCAAAAGGATTTTGTACATACAGGTTTTTTCCCTGATAATTTCCTTCAAGAAGGAGAACGCCTTCTTGAGCAAAAGATGTAATTGATTGTATGCTTAATACAATAACAATTAAAAAATTTAATTTTTTCATTTTCATTAAAATTTTGGTGCAATAATAAAACCTATAATTCATTTTTCCAAATTTTAAAATTTTATGGACAAAATTCAGGTATTAATTGATTATTTAAATAATTTTTGAGATAAATTTGATGTCCATCAAAAGTAGCAAATGTATAGTATTTTATCCAATCTCCCAAATTTAAATATTTAGATTTTGAATGGAGAGGTATATTTAATGGTAAATGGCGATGTCCAAAGATGAAGTAATCAATATCCTGTTTTTTTAATTCTTCTAAACAATATAGATATAACCATTCATTTTCTTTTCCAAGAAAATTATCATCTGTATTTCCTGTGGCAATTCTGCTTTTTTTACTGAAATAATGTGCAATTCCAAAAGATAAATTAGGGTGTAATCTTGCAAATGCCCATTGACAAAAAGGGTTTCGGAAAATTTTTTTGATGAATTTATATCCATAATCATTTGGTCCAAGCCCGTCGCCGTGGCCTAACATAAATTTTTTTCCGTAATATTCTCGTATAATGGGTTGATTGTAGTGAATGGTGATATTTAATTCCTTTGTTAAGTAATCTTTCATCCACATATCGTGGTTGCCTACTATCATTTCAATAGGGATGCCCGCATCGGATATTTCTGCTAATTTTCCAAGAAGTCGGACAAAACCTTTTGGAGCAGTGTATTTGTGTTCAAACCAGAAGTCAAAAATATCGCCTAATAGAAAAATTCTTTCTGCATCTTGTTTGATTTCATCCAGCCATTTGCAAATTATTTTTTCTCTTTTCAAACTACTTTGAAAATCAGGAACTCCTAAATGAAAATCAGATGCAAAGTATATTTTTTTGGTAGTATTCATTTTTTTAAATAATGGTGCGAAAGTAGTAAAATATATTTTTTGTAACATGATGTAATGGTAAATTTTTAATGAATGTTCTTTGAATGTGTAATGATAATTTTTCTTTGAAAAATAAAGGTATACAAGTGTAATTTTATGTATTTTGCGATTGTAACCGCAAAAAACATAAATAATTTGCGGTTTAAACCGCAAAATCCATAAAAATTGAGTATTTTAAAATACTTTATATTCGCCCAAAATTTAATTTATTGAAAAAGTATATTAAAATAATATCCATTAGTTTTATTTGTAGTTACTTGTATTCACAGCAATTATTAACTAATAAAAATTTAGTTCCAAATGGTAGTTTTGAAAATTATAAGAAAAAATCATCAAGTATAAAATCGGCCGTGCCTTGGACGCAAATTGCTTCCGTAGATTTTTATCAATCGCCATTGCAAAATGATACTACAAAAGAAAAGGGAGCATTTGATGGTGAGTGTTATATTGGGTTGAGGTTTCAAAAACATTACAAAGAGTTTGCACAGGTAAAATTAGTGGAGCCATTAAAATACAAGCATCTATATTATTTTGAAATGCAGGTTAGATTGGCTTATTGGAGCAATGCGGTATTAAAATCTTTTGGTGTGTTATTTACTAAAACAGGATACAAAAATCAAAAAGATGTTGATAAAGTATTTATGATAGATACTACAAATGTCAAAAGTGGATTGCACAATAATTACAGATGGTTCAAAATTAGCGGATATTACAAGGCATACGGAGGTGAAAAGTATTTGACGATTGGAAATTTTTCAGCAGAGATTAAAAAAGATTTGATTCGTTTGAATTTTTTCAGATATGGTTTTAGAGTATTTGGTTTTATGGAAGCGTATTATTTTGTAGATAATGTAAAATTGATTCCTGTTCAGGAAACAGAAGAACCTATTGAAGTGGAAATTGTGGGTAGTGTATATGTAGAAAAAAATCATCATCAGGATAGTGTGAAATCAGTAAAAGAAAATCTTTCAACAGGAGATAAAATTATTTTGAAAAACATTTATTTTGATGAGGGTAAATCTCATTTACTGCCCGATTCTTATCAGGAATTGAATAAAGTAGCGAAATATCTGATACAGCATCCTAACTGGGTGGTGCAAATAAATGGTCATAGTGATAATACAGGAAGCAAAAGAAAAAATATGAAGTTATCGGAAGAAAGGGCAAAGCAGGTTTTTTTGTATTTAATAGAAAAAGGAGTGCAAAATAAAATGTATTTTAAGGGCTTTGGAGACACAATGCCTATTGGAGACAATGCCACAATGGAAGGCAGGATAAAAAACAGGAGAGTAGAAATTGAGATTTTGAAGAATTGAAATGATTAATAATTATGAAAATAAAAAACAATAAAAAAATCATTCAGGGATGGGTGTTTTATGATTGGGCAAATTCAGTATTTCCATTAGTGATAACATCTGCCATATTTCCGAATTTTTATGAATATGTAACATCACATCATCCGGAAACAAAGGAATTTACGGGCACTGTTGTGGAATTTTTTGGACATAAGTTTCAAAATACGACGGTTTATTCAATGGTATATTCTTTTGCTTTGTTGATAGTTGTTTTGATTGTGCCTATATTGAGTGGTATTGCTGATTATTTGGGAAATAAAAAAAGGTTTTTACAATTGTTTTGTTATCTGGGTGCAGTATCAAGTATGATGTTGTATTTTTTTAATCCTGAACATCTTGAAATGAGTGTGTTGCCTTTTATGACTGCAACGATTGGGTATTGGGGAAGTTTGGTGTATTACAATTCTTATTTGCCAGAAATTGTAGATGAAAAATTTCAGGATAAAGTGAGTGCAAAAGGTTTTGCGTATGGTTATTTTGGAAGTTCGTTGTTGTTAATTATTTGTTTGTTATTAATTATGTCTTTCAAAGTGCCAGTGAGATATTCATTTTTATTGGTTGGTTTGTGGTGGATAATGTTTGCACAATTTACATTTAAGAGATTGCCTGATATAATTGGAGGAAAATCACATTCTCATAAAAATATCCTTTTGAAAGGTTATTTAGAATTGTCAAAAACATTAAAAGAAGCCATTCGGATAGATGCTATCAAAAAGTTTTTACTATCATACTTTTTTTACAATATGGGTGTGCAAACGGTAATGGTAATGGCTGTATTGTTTGCAAGACAAGAGATTCAATGGCCAGATGAAAATTATAAAACAACAGCATTGATAATTAGTATTTTAATTATTCAGTTTTTGGGTATAGCAGGGTCTTACTTTTTCTCGTTTTTATCTGCATTGAAGGGGAATATAATAGCATTGATGGTAGCGGTAAGTGTGTGGATTTTTATTTGTTTGTATACTTACTTTAGTGTTTATTATCCAGAACAATTTTATATTGTAGCGGCATTAGTGGGATTTGTAATGGGCGGCACGCAATCGCTATCTCGTTCAACATACAGTAAACTTTTACCTGAAACATTAGACCACGCAAGTTATTTTAGTTTTTTTGATGTATTAGAAAAAATTGGAATGATTATTGGCACCTTGTCATTTGGCTTAATTGGTGAGTATTTTGGAGGATTAAGAAATTCAGTGCCAGTATTAAGCACTTATTTTATTTTAGGATTAGGTTTATTATTCTTACTTTTGAAAGAAAATAAAAAGTTAAGATTAAAAAAATGAGGGAACAAAATCAATTGTTGTGGTTTAGTATTTTATCAAAAGATGCAAAATATACATCTGATGAAGAAAATTTTATAAGCCCTGAAAAATTTGAATGGACAAGGAATAGCAAAGAAATTGCAAGAATAATCAGAGAAGAGTTAGAAGCATATTTGAAAGAAAAGAATTTGGTTTCCTATTTTAATACAAAAATGGCTGATGATGTAAAGAAATGGAAAACAGTTTCATTAAAATGGTGGGGTTTGGAATTTTATACTCATCAAAAGTATTTTCCAAAAACAACAAAGTTTTTAAATAGCATTCCAGATATTGTATCAGCGTCATTTAATTTGATTGAGCCGCATTCAAGGATATTGCCGCATTGCGGAGATACAAACGGTATATATCGTTGTCATTTAGGATTGATAATACCTGCAGGTTTGCCAGAGTGTGGATTTAGAGTAGAGAATGAAAAACGAGAATGGAAAGAAGGAGAGTGGTTAATTTTTATTGATGCAAAAAATCACGAGGCGTGGAATAATACAGATAAGAACAGATTTATTTTATTAATTGATATTATTCGTCCTGAATATTCATCAAAGAAAATGAGAATTATAACAACAGCATTAACAGGTTTATTTTTACAAAAATGTGCAGAGTTATTTCCAGTGCTTTACAAGTTTCAACATTATTTATTTTTGAGAAAAATACTTGTGTATTGTCTGATGCCTTTTTGTTTTGTATCTATTAAAATCAGAAATGTGTTGAGTAGGTTAGGATGGGTGAGTTAGTAGATATAGTGTTATTTTCTATCAAACTCTAATCTCATTCCTTTTTGAGATTCATCAAATGTTCCATTATCATAAACAAGATAACCATTGACAAAAGTTTTTTCAATTGATGAAGAGAAGGTATGTCCTTCAAAAGGCGACCATCCGCATTTGTAAAAGATATTGTCTTTTGTAACCGTTGTTGGCTTGTTTAAATCAATCATTACAACATCTGCAAAATAACCTTCTTTAATATAACCGCGGTTTTTAATTTGAAACATATCGGCCACATTATGAGAAGTTTTTCTGACAATTGTTTCTAAAGTAAATTTTTTTTGATGATATAAATCAAATAAAGCCAGTAAAGCGTGTTGCACAAGTGGTCCGCCACTTGGGGCTTCTAACAATGGTTTGTTTTTTTCTTCAATGGTATGAGGAGCGTGGTCAGTGGCTATTATATCAATTAAATCAGTATTTACAGCATCTATTAAAGAATCACGGTCGTATTGTGTTTTAATAGCAGGATTCCATTTTATTTTGTTTCCTAATTTTTCATAATCTTCATCAGTAAACCATAAGTGGTGAATGCATGCTTCTGCGGTAATTCTTTTTTGTGACAAAGGTAAATCGTTTCTGAAAAGAGATAATTCTTTAGCAGTGGAAATATGTAATATGTGTAATCTTGTGTTGTATTTTTTTGCAGTTTCTACAGCAAATTTTGAAGAAGCATAGCATGCTTCATCGTTTCTAATAATAGCGTGATAGTATGTGGGCAAATCAAATCCGTATTCATCTGTGATTCGGTCTAAATTTTTTTTGATAATGTTATCATCTTCGCAATGTGTTGCAATTAAAGCATTGGTTTGAGAAAAAATTTGTTCAATGGCTTTTGTATTATCAACTAATAAGTTGCCAGTGGAAGATCCAAGAAAAATTTTTATGCCGCATACTTTTGAATAATCTGTTTTTAGTAATTCATCTAAATTATCATTTGTAGCACCGATGTAGAATGAATAATTGGCTAATGATTTATTTTGTGCAATAGAATATTTTTTTTCTAATTCTTCTAATGAAACGGCAGGAGGTTTAGTATTTGGCATTTCCATATAAGAAGTGATACCACCTGCTACTGCGGCTTTACTTTCTGTATAAATTTCACCTTTGTGTGTTAATCCGGGCTCTCTAAAATGCACTTGATCATCAATCATACCGGGAATGAGAATTTTATTTTCACCATTGATTTCAATAACATTTTCAGGAAGAGAATCTATGCATTTTTCAATTTTTGAAATATAAGGCGGTTCAATTAAAACATCATAGTAATCGTAATAATCATCACTTGCTACAAAGATATTTTTTATTAGATATTTTTTGCTCATTTTTTTGGACAAAAGTAGGAAATTTAATGGATAAATAAATGAAGTGAAATTCAGTAAAATTAAAATTTAATTACATTAGTGCCAAAAAAAATGTCTACTGCTGAAAGGGTAAATTTTAGAGAATTGTCAGATAATTATGTTTTGCAAAGAAGTATTTGTGCGTATGTATATGCTTCTGAATATATAAATGGTAAAGTGCTTGAAATAGGTACAGGAACTGGATATGGAGTAGATTATTTAGCACCAAGATGTGATGAATTTGTAACACTTGATAAATTTGTTCCTGATATAGATTTTTCAGTTTTTAAAAATGTAAAATTTGTTCAGGCAAATGTGCCGCCGCTTCCTTTTGAAGATAATACATTTGATTTTGTAGTAAGTTTTCAAGTTATTGAACATATTAAAGATGATAATTATTTTGTAAAGGAAATTCATAGAGTGCTAAAACCATCAGGAAAATTTATTGTTACCACGCCAAATATATTAACTACGCTTACAAGAAACCCTTGGCATATAAGAGAATATAAAAAAGAAGAGTTACAAAAATTATTATTACAAAATTTTCACTCTGTTGAAATGCTTGGTGTATATGGAAATGACAAGGTAATGAAATATTATGAACACAATAAACAATCTGTGCAAAAAATTTTGAAGTGGGATGTTTTAGATTTACAGCATAAATTACCTGCTTTTATTTTGAGAATACCTTATGATATTTTGAACAGATGGAATAGAAAAAAATTATTGAAGGAAAATCCGCTTACAAAAGATATAACAGTGAATGATTTTTATTTAAGCCCTGTTAGTGATACTGCATTGGATTTGTTTTATATTGCTACAAAATAAATATGCTATTTACTCAAACGCCAGTAAGTATTTTTAAGAGATTATATCCAGAAGCCATTTTTGCATTATCAAATCCTTCGCAGATTGCACTTACTTTTGATGATGGTCCTGTTCCGGATGTTACAGAAACAATACTTGAAATTCTCAATAAATACAATGTAAAAGCAAGTTTTTTTTGTGTAGGAGAAAATGTAGAAAAGCATCCACATATTTTTCAAAAAATAATTCAAGAGGGACATAGTATTGGCAATCACACATATTCACATTTGAATGGTTGGAAAACATCTAATAGTATTTATTTTGAAAACATAGAAAAGTTTAATCAATTATACCCAACAAATTTATTTAGGCCACCTTATGGAAAATTGCGTTTTTCACAATACAAGCATCTTATTGAAAAACAATATAAAGTTATATTTTGGAGTGTAATTACTTATGATTATAATTCAAAAATGACTTACAAAAAATGCTTTAAGTTATTGAAAAACAATACTTTTGGTGGTCAAATAATTTTATTTCATGATAATATAAAGTCCTTTCGTCTAATTTCAAAAATTTTACCAGATTTTATTGAATTTTGCCAAAATTTAAATCTTACATTTGTGCCGCTAAAAAATGAATTATGAATAAAGTTTTAGTTTTTGGATTAATGTTTTTAATGATAACATTTTTGTCTTGCAAAAATACAGTTGTAGAAACGCAAGTGCATGTGTGGGGTTCGTGTGATTTAGCAAAAACAAAAATTGACAGTGCAGCAAAATTAGAAGGTGTAACAAGTGCAGATTGGAATAAAGAAACAAAATTATTAACTATAAAATATGATTCTACAAAAGTTTCATTAGATAATATATTGAAAAGTGTTTCAATGGCGGGCTTTGATAATGAAAGATATTACGCCGATGATTATGCCTATCAACAACTGCCATTAGAATGTCAATACGAAAGAAGAAGTGAGTAAGTAAATATTCCTTTGTATTTGTTACTTTTGCCCTGAAAAAGGGAAATCATTTATGAGTTTTATTATTACAGGTATTCAGCAAATTGGTGTTGGAGTAAAAGATGTTGTAAAAAGTTTTGAATTTTACAGAACACAATTAGGTTTTGACATTCAAGTGTTTGATGAAGCCGCAGAAGCAAATTTAATGTTGCCATATACTGGTGGAAAGCCACATTTTAGAAGAGCCATATTTGCTTTGAATATAAATGGTGGTGGTGGTTTGGAAATATGGCAATATACCAGCAGAACACCACAAGCACCTGAATTTACGCCACAATTAGGAGATTTAGGAATTTTTGTTGCAAAAATTAAAGCATACAACTTAAATACATTGCATCAAAAACTCACTCAAAGTAAATTAAATGTAAGTAAAGTTTATCAACATCCTGCGGGATTTCAACATTTTTATTTTCAAGATATTTTTGGAAATTATTTTGAAGTAGTGGAAAGCGATGATTTTTTTGAAAAAGATAAATATCCAAATGGCGGCATTTGTGGGGCTATAATTGGTGTATCAGATTTAGAGAAGTCAATCAATTTTTACAAAAATGTTCTTGGTTTGGATAAAGTAATTTATCAATCTGAAGAAAAAGAATTTGAAGATTTTAATTTTTTTGGTGAAAAGAAAACATTCAAAAGAGCATTGCTTACAAGGTCTAAAAAAGAAACTGCAGGATTTGCACAACTTTTAGGTATGCCTTATGTTGAATTGATTCAATGGACAAATGGAAAAGGAAGAAAAATTTTTGAAAATAGATATTGGGGAGATTTAGGATTTATTCATTTATGTTTTGATGTGCGAAATATGCAAGCATTAAAAGAACATTGTGCAAAGCATAATGCACCATTTACTGTAGATAGCGGAGAAAAGTTTTCAATGGGTGAAGCCGCTGGACACTTTGCTTACATTGAAGATCCTGATGGTACATTGATTGAATTTGTAGAAACTAAAAAAGTGCCTATTCTCAAAAAATTAAATTGGTATTGGAAGTTCTCACCTGAAAAAATTCACAAGCCCGTGCCAAGATGGATGTTGAAAGCATTCAAACTCAATAGAGTGAAATAGTTTTTTATGAAAATTAAAATTACTGCTGTTAATTACCTGAATACTTTTCCATTCAAATATGGATTAGAACACAATGAAAAAATTTTAGAATGGGCAGAAATAAATTTCGCTAATCCTGCTGAGTGTGCTCAAATGCTTGTGAATAATAAAACTCAAATTGCCTTAGCACCCGTTGCTATTCTTGCTTTTTACCCTGAATTAAAAATTGTTAGTAATTATTGTTTATCTACTAATGATATTGTAGATACTGTAAAACTTTATAGCAAAAAATCTGTTGATGAAATACAAAGTATAATATTAGATTATCAATCATTATCATCAGTTTCACTTGTGAAAGTTTTAATGCAATTTTATTGGAAAAAAAATGTTCAGTATATTCAGGGATACAATGGTTTTGAAAATGAAATGAATGCAGATGCAATGGTTGTAATTGGAGATAGAACGTTTGATTTAAATGGAAAATTTCCTTACGAATATGATTTAGCAAGCGAATGGTTTAAATTTACAAATAAACCCTTTGTATTTGCCGCATGGATTACAAATCATCATCTTACTAATGAACAAATTGAAAATCTCAATGAAGCAATGCAACAGGGTTTAGATAATATTGATAATGTAATTGAAGATGCTGCAAATAATCCATTAGTTCTCAAAAATTTTAATACCAAACAAAAAAATGAAATTATCAATAATTATCTGAAGAATAGAATGTTTTATCACTTAACTTCAGATAGATTAGAAGCACTACAAATGTTTATTCAATATGTAAAACAACTGAATGCTCAAAAGATTTTAGTGCCATAATTATGTTTTCAAAATTATTAATATTTGCTTATCCGCAAGAAGCAGAATTTTTTATCAGATATTTTAATGCCAAACATTTTTATCAATTTAAAAATATTCAATGTTTATTTTCTGAAAAAGATAATGTTTATATTTTAATTACTGGAAGTGGAAATATTGCAGTATCAGTAGCAATAAGTTCATTCTTTGAAAGAAATGAAGAATTAAAAAACTCAACTATTTGTTTTAATATCGGAATAGCAGGAAGTTACTCAAAACCATTATATGAAGTTTTTTATGCTTCAAAAATTACTAATTACCATAATTTAAAGAGTTTTTATCCTGATATTTTTATTTCAGCAAAATATTCCGAGATAATGTGTATAGAATTTCCTGCAAATAAGGAAATAATGCAAGAATATCCTGATGCAATGTTTGATATGGAATCATTTGCATTTGCAAATACAGCAAAGTATTATGTAGAAAATCATTGTATTCACTGCATAAAATTTATAAGCGATAATGATGGCACAATAAAAGATATGTTTGAATTAATTCAGCAATATGAAAATAAATGTAATGAAATTTTGACTTTATTAAACTCAATTTTTGATAGTATCAATAGATATTTTCAACGAAATAACAATAAAGATTTATCAAAAAAAATTGATGCTTTTTGTAAGCAATTACCATTAACATTTGCTCAACAACAGCAATTAATCAAAGCATCTCATTACTTTGTGCAAAAAAACTCTTTTGAAAAATTAATACAAATAACTTCTAAGTATAATTTTGACTCTGTTCTCATTAAAAAAGAGAAAAATTTATTATTCAAAAATTTACTGAAAGAATTGTATAATGTTTAAGTCCATCATTTACATAGAAAAAGATATATTAAAATCAAAATCTACAAAACAAATCGTAGATATTATCAAACCCAATGATATTATTGTTATTGATAATTACAAAGAAGTCTTAAATCAAACTAATTCAAACTGGCACTTTAATAAACAATTTCAAAAGTTTATCCTTTCTAAAAGAAAAGATGAGTTTTACTACAAAGGTTCTTATCTAACTTCTGATATGAACCAAAAGTATTTTTATTACAATACATTAGCACTAAATTGTTTATATCATTGTGAATACTGCTATTTACAAGGGATGTATAACACACCGCATTTAGTAATGTTTTTGAACAACAAAGATTTTATTACTGCAACTAAAAATTTATTGAAGCAAACTAAAGAAAAAATTTATCTTGCATTATCTTATGATACAGATTTGCCTGCATTAGAAAAATACTATCCTTATTGCAAAGAATGGATTGAATTTGCTAACAAAGAAAAAAACATCACCATTGAAATTCGCACTAAATCAAATAACACAGAGTTTATTGAAAACTCAAAACCATCTGAAAATGTTGTTTTAAGTTTTACACTTTCACCTATTGAAATTCAAAAAAAATACGAGCCATTTACTCCAACATTAAAACAAAGATTAAATACTCTGAAATTCGCAATCAACAAAGGATTCAAAACAATGATTTGCATTGACCCTATTATTTACTTACCTGATTACAAAGAAATATACTCATCTTTCATTAACGAAATAACAAAAGAAATTCCTTTATCTGAAAATATTTCAGCGTCTATTGGCGTGTTTAGAATGAATAATGATTTTCTTAAAAGAATAAGAAAAAATGGAAACACATCAGATTTAATGTATTATAATTATGAAGTCAAAAATAAAGTAGCCACTTATCCCGAAAATATCAGAAAAGAAATGATTATGTTTGTAAAAAATGAATTGATAAAAAATGGATTAAAGAATATTCATATTTATGACTAAAAATATATTGATAACAGGGCATAGCAAAGGATTAGGAAGAAGTATTTTAGAAAATTTATTATCAAACACATCATTCAAAGTTACAGGCATTTCAAGAACATCATCAGGCATTCAACACCCTAATTTACAGGAAATATCAGCAGATTTATCCAATCCAGAACAAACGAAAAAATTACAATCAATTTTTTCATCTCAAAATTTTGATGTAGTTATTTTAAATGCTGGTGCTAATAACATAAAACCACCTGAATCTTATACATTAGAAGAAATTGAAAAAATTATACATCTGAATTTTACTGCAAATGCTTTAATTATTAAAATGTGTCTAAATGGATTATTAAAAAATAAAGGGCATATAATTGGCATTGGAAGTTATTCAGGTATTGAAATTAAAAAGTGGAACAATTTTTATGGATCATCAAAAGCCGCACTTCATCACTTATTGAGAAATCTTTTTGAGCAATATAGAAAGCAAGATTTAAAAGTAAGCATTGTTATTCCTGATATTATGCATAGTAATTTTTATGAAAATCAAGAATATCAATCTATTGAAGGTGCAGAATATTCCTTGCAAGTAAAAGATATTTCAAAAATCATTTCAGATTGGATTATTCAACCACCTGCTTATGTGCCACTTGAAATTGTTCTCCGCCCTCAAAAGTTTCAATTGAAAAGAAATGAATAATAAAAATAAATTTATTTTCCTAATCAAAAATCCTGTAAAATACCGACATTTGCCATCAAAAAAATATTGTGAGAACAAAAAGTTACCATAAAAGAAGAGTAAATGTTATTACACTTGGATGTAGTAAAAACCTTGTAGATAGCGAAGTATTGATGGGAGAGTTGGATCAACTTGGCTTTGATGTTAAACACGAAAGCGACGAAGATCAAGATATTGTTATCATCAATACTTGCGGATTTATTGAAAGTGCTAAAAAAGAAAGTATAGATACCATTTTGCAATTTGCACAGGCAAAAGAAAAAGGTTTTATTGAAAAATTATATGTTACAGGATGCCTCAGTGAAAGATATAAAGATGAACTGAAAAATGAAATTCCAGAAGTAGATGCTTTCTTTGGAACTCGTGATTTGCCCAAAATTCTTAAACAACTTAAAACCGATTACAAAAAGGAACTAACAGGCGAACGACTTCTTACAACCCCTTCTCATTATGCTTATCTTAAAATTAGCGAAGGATGTGATAGACCTTGTAGTTTTTGTGCTATTCCATTGATGCGTGGTGGTCATCAATCTGTGCCAATTGAAAAACTTGTAGATCAGGCAAAGCATCTTGCAGACAAAGGCGTTAAAGAACTTCTGCTCATTGCACAAGATTTAACTTATTACGGATTAGATCTTTATAAAAAAAGAAGATTAGCCGACCTATTAAATGAACTTTGCAAAGTAGATGGCATTGAATGGATTCGCTTACATTATTTGTTTCCAAGCGGTTTTCCCGAAGATGTTCTGTATGTTATTAAAGAACAACCCAAGATCTGTAACTATATTGATATTCCTGTTCAACATATTAATGATGAGGTGCTTAAAAATATGAGAAGAGGTATTACAAAAGAAAAAACTACTGAACTTATTTTTAAAATGCGGAATATCATTCCTGATATAGCCATCAGAACAAGTATTATGGTTGGTTTTCCTGGCGAAACAGAAGAACAATTCAATGAACTTTTACAATGGTTAAATGAAATCAAATTTGATAGATTAGGCGTATTTACTTATTCTCACGAAGAAAATACTACCGCATATAGTATGAAAGATAATGTGCCTCAAAAAATCAAAAAACAAAGAGCAGATGCAGTGATGCTTCAACAACAAGAAATTTCATTTCAACTCAATCAGAAAAAAATCGGAAAAATTTTCAAAACCATTATTGATAGAAAAGAAAATGAATATTGGATAGGTCGCACTGAATATGATAGTCCTGATATAGATAATGAAGTATTAATTAAAGACACAGGTATTAAATTAGAAATTGGTAAATTCTATTCTGTAAAAATTGAACAAGCAGAAGAATTTGATTTATATGGCAACATTATTCATTAAAATATAATTTATGAACACCACCTTATCAGACATTCAAAAATACGATGAAGTTGTAAAAATATGCAGAAATGTGTTTGAGAAAAAAATGCACGATTATGGCACATCATGGCGACATTTAAGACCAGAATCTATTACTGACCAAATTTTTATCAAAGCAAAAAGATTAAAAACATTAGATACCCTAAAAAAGCAACAAATATCTGATAAGCCCGAAGACGAATGGATTGGCATTATCAATTACTGTATTATTGCTCTTATTCAATTAGAACTCATAAACGATGAAAGGATTGACTTGCCGCATCAGGAAATTTTAAATCTTTACGATAAACATATCCAAATTGTCAAAAATTTGATGTTGAAAAAAAACCACGACTACGGTGATGCTTGGAAAGATATGCGTGTTACCTCTTTTATAGATTTAGTGCTTGTCAAACTACATCGTATAAAACAAATTGAAAATAATCAGGGCAAAACCATCATATCCGAAGGTGTTGAATCAAACTATATGGATATTATTAACTACAGTATTTTTGCTCTTATCAAATTAAAGTATCCAGATTAAAAATTAGTATAAAGATTTTCCACTTTCATCAGATTCCCAATGTTTGCTTTGAGTTCTTGAAAGACGCATTCCAATTATAATTTCATGTGTTCCTGTAGAATACTTTCTTAAAGCAGTTGTAGTAAAATCATAAGCATAACCTATCATTAAATAATTTTTATATAACACACCTCCCATTACACTCCATGCATCTCTTGTTCTTAAACTTCCACCTAACCAAAATTGATCTTTATACAAAGCCCTTATTGCCACATCAATTTGCAAAGGTACAGGTTTCACATACTTCACCAAAAAAGAAGGTTCAACCTTAAAATCCTCATTAATATCAAATTGATATCCACCATTTACAAAAAAGTGTGTAACTAATTTACTTTTATTAGTAGATAAAGGATATAACTTCAATGGACTTTGATACAATTGTGGCACAGAAACACCAAAATACCCTTTTTTATTAAACAAATGCAATCCAGCACCAAAGTCAGGAACAAAAATAGTTTGATATTGTATTAATAAGTTCTCATCACCACCATCATGCAATTTTAATTTATGTCCATCAATACCCCATCTTAAAAAACCTGCATATAATCCCATACCTAATTTTAAATCCTTTTCTTTTGATAAGACCAGATGATAAGAATAATTCAAGTTTGCCCCTTCTCTTCTTGTTGGTCCAACAATATCTGTAAATATATTTACCCCAATGCCCATTTTTTGTTTAGCAATAGGCCCATGAACATTCAAATTAAAAGTTCTTGGAGCATCTGTTATACCCATCCATTGATACCTGTAAATACCTCTTACATCTACATAATCATATTTACCTGCAATGGCAGGATTGATAGCTAATTCATTCAACATAAACTGTGAAAAATGCGGCAGTTGTTGCCCTTTTGTTATCATTATAATCAAAAGGAAAATACTTCCAATAATCTTACTTTTTCTGCTTTTATTCATAATTTTAATTTTTAATTTTTTGGGCGTGCCCCTCGCTAACGCTCGGGTCGGGCTGCTCCGGGGTCCGCTCTCGCTTCCGTGCTCCGCTTCTCTCCGCACCGGCTTCGCCGCCCTCCGCATCCCTCACGCAATTTTTGTTTTTTAATTGTGCCCTGCTAATGATGGTGTAAATTTAATATCGTCAGTATTCTCATGTATAAATTCTCAAATAGCAAAGCCATCTCAAAAGCGTTTCCTATCAATTTCTTATCTAAATATTGTCAAAGGTCCTGTGTAATCTTTTGGATATAATGGTGAATGCAAACGAATTATGTAATAATAAGTTCCCACAGGTAAATCCTGTCCTTTATATTTTCCATCAAATGGAGTATTATAACCCTTTGAGTAGAATAATTGTTCTCCCCATCTGTTATATATTTCTACTTCACAATCAGGGAATTGTTGAATATTGTCAATTATCCAGTAATCATTTTTACCATCACCATTTGGCGAAAATCCATTTGGAATATCAATTTCAGGATATACAAAAACTGTAACAGTATCCCAGTTTGTACAACCGTTTGCGTCAGTTACTATCACGGTATATGTTGTAGTAATTGTTGTAGAGGTTGTTGGATTAGGATTATTTAAATTATTCAGCCCGGTTGATGGCATCCATACATAATTCGTAGCAGTTGATGCAGTGGGATTACCTCCTATAACAGTAGAGGAACCAATTGGCATAGCAGAAAAAGGTCCGGCATCTACATTTGGTAATGGATAACCCACAAGTACGACCATTTGAGTATCAATACAACTACCATTTGTTACTGTCAAAACAAAAGTATTTGAA
Organism: Bacteroidia bacterium; assembly: GCA_035405785.1. Lineage (GTDB taxonomy): Bacteria > Bacteroidota > Bacteroidia > B-17B0 > Aurantibacillaceae > BPGX01. The sequence goes on along the minus strand of DAONJS010000006.1, from coordinate 87,132 downwards.
CCCACTGATACATTTACATTGGTTGTAGGAGTTGTTGCAACCGTTGTTGATGGTAGCTGAGTCCATTGGAATGTATTTGCATTTATTGATGAACTACCATCTAATGTTACAGTGTAATTTCCACATTGTGGTGGTGGTGTAGTGGCATTGGCTTGTAATGTTAATGTACTTGTTATTACAAAACTGGTATCGTGTGTACAACCTTTACTATCTGTTATTGATAAAGAATAAGTACCTACACCAATGTTGGTTGCAGAACTTGTTGAATTTGTATATGAATTAGGTCCAGACCAATTATAGGTATATGTAGGATTACCGCCAGTTACTGTGGTTGTAATAGCACCATCAAATAATGCACTACAACTTGCATCTACAATAGAAGCATTTACCACAATTGGTTGAGGTTGATTGATATTAATGGTAAGTGTAGTTGAACATCCATTGTTATCCATTACATTAACAGTATAATTTCCAGTTCCAACATTAGTGAGAGGGTTACTATTACTTCCAGGCGGGGTAAAAGTATAAGTATAAGGTAAAGTTCCACCGCTTGTTATTATTGAAATTGACCCATCTGTATCGCCATAACATTTTGGGAAAGATAATATTGGCATGCTATTTAATATACCTGTTGGAGAAGAAACACTGCCACTTAATACTTTTAAGCATCCTGCATTATCAGTTACTGTTGCCGTTATCAAACCACTACATAAACCAGATAAGTTACTAAAGTTGCCATTTACAACGGTACCATCAAACCAAGTAATTGTATAAGGTGATACACCTGCTGTTACAGACACAGAAGCGGCTCCATCGCAAGATGTACTACAATTTGCATTTATGATATTCAAACTTGCAATCGGTCCATTTTGATTAGAAACTACAAATACAGAAGATGTTGTACATCCCGAAGCATCACTAACCTGTAAGGTATAAGTACCCGAACCTATATTAGTTAAAGTTGCAGATGAGCTACCGCCTGGAGTCCATGTATATGAATATGGACCACTTCCTCCACTTACATTCCCTATAATTGTTCCGTCATTCATGCCACAAGATGGTTGATAAACAGTGGGTGATATTTGTATATTACTTGTGGCAGTGATATTGACTGATTCAGTATTAATACAATTCATAGAATCCTGTATTTGCACATAATAAGTTCCTGCGCACATACCTGTTTCAATATTTGAAGTATTTCCACTGCTAATCCACAAATAAGAATAAGGCGGTGTTCCTCCGCTTGCTATAACAGTAGCGGCTCCAACACAATTTCCAAAACATGCGGGATTTGTTACAGTGATAGAAGAAATTAAAGAGGAATTATTACTCAATGGAATAAATATATTTTGTTTACAACCATTAGTATCTGTAACGGTTATCATATATAATCCAGCACATAAATTATTAGCACTTAAACCAGAAGACCCGTTACTCCATTGCACAGTATAACCCGGTGTGCCTCCTGATAAGCTTAAATTGACATTCCCATCACAGTTTCCACAAGTAGGATTAGTTGATGAATAATTGGCTGTAACTGAAGATGGTGAAGTGATTGTTACGCTAAAATTATCATAACAACCATTATTGTCAGTGATGGTGCAAGTATATGTTCCATTACACAATGTTACTGCAGTAGAAGTTGTTTGGCCTAATGGGTCGCTCCAGTTAAAACTATATGGAGGAGCACCTCCAGAAACTCCAATAACTGCTGCAGAGCCATTACAATCATTATAACAATTATTGTTTGCAATAAATGTACTTGCACTCAATGTGATTCCTCCTGTAAGTGTATAAGTAAATGGGTACTGACAACCATTGGCATCAAAAACACTAACTGAATAAGTACCCGGACACAAAGAAGTTAGTGAATTGGAATTAGCACCTGTGCTCCATGTGTATGTATATGGAGAAGTACCCCCTGTTGGTGATAATGAAATACTACCATTGCATATTCCGTTACATTGCGGATACAAGATATTAGGATTATCAGATAGATTTGCAGGTTCAGTTAATGTTACAGATTGAAAATAAATACAATTATTGGCATCAGTAACCTTAATGGTATATGTTCCAGCGCACAAATTAGTTATTGTAGGCGATGCTACTGGTGGTGTAACCCATGTGTAAGTGTATGGTGGTGTACCACCTGTTATTGGATTTCCGCCAATTGCGGTACCATTACAATATCCATAACAAGTAGGATTTGTATAAGTAATTGTAATACCACTTGGACCATTTGAATTACTTAATGGTAATTGAAAAGTTTGTCCACAATTATTAGCATCCTTTACAGTTACTGTATATACACCTGAACATAGATTAGTTGCAACACTTGTTGTAGATACAGAAGGTTGCCATGTGTATGAATAAGGAGCCACTCCTCCTGAAGTAGCTATTGTAATAGATCCATTGCAAATACTGCAATCAGATGGACTCATTGATGGATTGACAGTAATAGTTACAGGAGCACTTAAAGTTACCATTCCGCTATCTTTACATCCTTTATTATCTTGAATATAAACTGTGTAAGTACCTCCGCATAACCCTGTCGCTGTAGGAGTGCTTTGTGGTGGTGTAGATGTCCATGTATAACTTATTGGAGATGTAGCATTCAGAGGATTGCTTTGTGCTATTCCATTACAAATGCTGCAAGAAGTCGGATTAGTATAAGATATATTTGCTAAAATTTTTGGAGGATTTATTAAAGAACTAACTTGTTGTCCTGAGCAACCCTTACTGTCTTTTACAAATAAAGTATAATTTCCTGCACATAAGTTGGTAGCATTTGCTGAGTTTCCACCTGATGGTACCCATGTATAAGTGAAACCACCATTACCCCCGCTTACAGATGATGAAAAGCTTCCATTACATACTCCATAACAAACCGGATTAGATGTATTTAAATTGACAGTAATTGGTGCTGGTTGATTCAGTGTAAAGGTTTTGATAGATTTACAACCATTTGCATCGGTAACAATAGAGGAATAAGTACCTGCACAAAGTGAATTAACTACTGAATTTGTAAATGTAGTTCCACTCCAGCTATAACTATATGGAGATGTTCCACCGCTCGCTGTTACTGTTGCGTTTCCATCACAGGAGCCTTTACAACTTACGCTTCCAGAGGTTAACAGAGTACTATTTAATACACTTGGTTCAACAATAGAAACTGTAACGGTAATGTTACAACTACCATTATCAGATACATTCAAAGTATAAGTATTTGGACAAAGTCCTACGATATTATTTAATGATGAACCTGGGAAACTTCCTACAGGTGTCCAAGTGTAATTATATGGAGGAGTACCGCCTGTTACATTTGCAGTTATAGAACCATTACATGCACCATTACACAATACATCTTGTTTTGTAAAAGTTACATTTAATGTTGATGGAGGATTTATAACAAATGTTTGGGTGTATTGACATAAATTAGCATCGGTTACATCCAATGTATAATTACCAGGACATAAACCGCTTACATTTTGTGAAGTAGATCCTAATGGAGACCAAGAATAAGAATAAACTGGAGTTCCACCTGAAGGAGAAACATTTATTGCTCCTGAGCAATTAGTGTTACATAATGGTTGTGTAACATTTGGATTAAGAGAAAACTGAGTAGGTTGAGAAATAGTAATTAAAGAATTAGTTGTACAACTTCCTGCATCACCAACTGTTACTGCATAAACACCGCTTGATAATCCTGTTGCAGTACTAGTTGTAGAAACAGAAGGCGACCATGTATAAGACAATGGTGGATTAGTAGAAGTGGCAACAACTGTTGCAGAACCATTTGATCCGCCGTAACATGTAACACTTTGAACAGAAATAGAAGTAATAGTAGGACCACCCGGACCATTTAATGTAACTAATGAAGTAGTGGTACATCCGTTGGCATCTTTTATTGTTATATTATAAACACCTGCTGAAAGATTTGTAACAGTAAAACCAGATGTCGTAGAACCGGCAGGTCCTGGAGAAACTGTATAATTGTAATTAGATGCTCCTCCTGTAATTGTTCCAGAAATTATACCATTTGATAATAAACAACTTGTTGGGTCGGTATTTGATAAAGAAATAGTTGTTGCAGGTGGTTGAGTGATATTAAATGTTTGAGTATTCACACAATTATTGATATCTTTGATATCTACTGTATAATTTCCCGGACATAGATTTGTAACCGTTCCGGTTCCATTGCCTGTAAGTCCAGAAGGTGTCCAGGAGTAATTTAAACTTCCTGTTCCTCCTGATGCCTGAATGGTTATTTGCCCATCGCAATTACCATTACAACTTGCATTAGTAACATTTGATGATGTTACAACAATAGGCGGCGGGTTTACAAATCTTACTGAATCAGAATTTTGACATCCCTGATTATCGGTTACTACTATAGTATAACCACCTGCACATAATCCACTTATATTTGGGCTGTTTGATATTGGTCCCGATGTGGATGACCATGTATATGTGTAAGGGGATAATCCCCCGCTAACACTTACATTGGCTGCGCCATTACAGGAACCATTACAGGTAAGAGTATTTCCACTTGTTGACAAGTTTAGAAATATCGCTTGAGGAATAGATAAGGTAACAGAAGGTGCTGTGCAACCATTTTGATCACTTACAAGAATTGTGTAATTTCCAATGCATAAACCTGTTGCAACAGAATTTGATCCTCCACTGGGAAGCCATGTATAAGAATAAGCAGGTGTTCCACCATTAGGTGTTACAGTTGCCGCTCCTATACAGGTAGAACTACAACTTGCCTGCAAACCTGTTACATTTGCTTGTAGTTGAGAGGGTTGTGTAATACTAATGTTTTGAGATGCAACACAACCTTTACTATCTGTTACTGAAATAACATAATTCCCCGGGCACAAATTAGTAACAACAGAATTATTAGTTACAGGTGTTGTATTCCATGAATAAAAGTATCCAGGTGTACCTCCTGTAGCAGTAGCAGTAGCAGAACCATTACATTGGCCAAAACATAAAACATTTTGAACATTAGTATTTATTGTGATTGCAGGTGGAGCAATAAGTGTAAATGTTTGAACTTTAGTACAATTTTTTGAATCAGTTACAGTTAAGGTATAGTTACTAGGGCATAAACCGGTTATACTGCTTGTAGTAGCACCTGTACTCCAATTATAAGAATAAGGGGAATTGCCGCCACTAACAGTGGTGGTGATAGATCCGTTACAGCTATAACTACAATTTGGTGAATTAGTAGTGGCTGCAATTGTCATATCTGGTGGTGCAATGATATTAACGGTTTTTGTTCCTGTACAATTATTCCCATCAATCACATTAAGTGTATATGTGCCAGCACACTGGTTGGTTAGAACAGGAGCAGTAAATGTAGTTCCTGAAGGTGGAACCGACCAAACATAAGTATAAGGTGGTGTTCCGCCACTTGCACTTCCAGAAACTGAACCATCACATCCTCCAAAGCACGATACACTTGTAGATACAGCAGTTACTGTTAAAGCATTTGGTTGCTGTAAATTTACAGTTTGGGTACGAGTACAATTGTTGTTGTCTTTAATAAGTAATGTATATGATCCGGCACATAAGCCCGTGTATGGGGGATTAGTAGTAAGCGTTAAAGAAGAACCAGTTAAAGTATAAGTATATGGCGGTGTACCGCCAGTAGGGGATGAGTTAATTGAACCATTGCAAAATCCCTTGCAAGTAATACTATTTGAAGTTACATTAGGAGTTATTGAAGATGGTTGAACAATTGTATAATTGACAGCGACAGTACAATTATTGGCATCTTTAATAAGCACGCTGTAATTGCCAGCACATAATGAAGAAATTGGATTGATAGTTTGACTGCCGGGTGTCCAAGTATAAGTGTAGCCCGGCGTTCCGCCACTGGGTGTTAAAGTGGCACTTCCATTACATAAGCCAAAACAAGTAACACTTGTTGTATTTATAGTTCCAGATAGAGCCGGTGGTTGCGAAATTGTAAAGCTAACAGTTTGAGTACAATTGTTAGCATCTTTCACATTGATTGTATAATTGCCTGCACATAAACCTGTTACGGTCCCTGTAGGATTGGCTGTTCCTGTTATAGCGCCTGGTGAAATAGTGTAATTAAAAATTGGAGTTCCTCCATTAATAGTAAAAGTAACTTTTCCATTACAAGAACCATTACACAAAGCGGCAGTAGTAGATGGAACTATTGTTATAGATCCTGGTTGAGTTATTGTAAAGGATTGTGTTTTAATACAATTGTTATTGTCTTTAATGGTGGCGGTACAGTTTCCTGCACACAATGCTGTTGCCGAATTTGAAGTTGAACCAGAGCATGACCATGAATAAGTATATGGCGGAACACCACCACTTACACTAACTGATGCTGTAGCATTACATAAACCAAAACAACTTACATTTGTTTGAGAAGGTACAACAGTTATAGAAGTAGGTTGAGTAATTGTTGCAGCATACTGGGCAGTACATCCATTAGCATCTGTTACAGTTGCAGTATAACTGCCTGGGCAAAGATTTGTTATGGCAGTAGTATTAGTAGCACCTGTACTCCAGTTAACAGTATAACCTGGTGTTCCGCCACTTGGAGAAACTGAAACAGAACCAGAGCAAACGCCATTACAAAGGATATTTGAAAAACTACCATTAGGAACAAGAACACTAGGTTGACCCAAAGTAATAGAAATTGTTTTTGAACATCCGTTATTGTCAGTTACTAAGAATGTATGTGTGCCAGCACACAAGTTGGAATATGTAAATGCTGTTCCTTGCGGAACATTTGTATAATTTGTGGTGCCATCTACAATAACTGTATAACCAGTTGGTGCAGGTGTTCCGCCAGAAATTAGTGCGGTTATTGCGCCATTACATTGCCCATTACATAATGGTTGCTGTAGCGAACTTGGAACAAAATTTATTAATGAAGGCCCGGTTACAAAAGCATTATTTGATATAGTAATAAGATTATTTCCGCTATCATAAATCCAAACATTGTAAGCATTTGCACATGCACATACACCTCCAATTGTATAATTGCCTGCACCTAAAATAGAAGTTAATGTTGGAGAAGGAGAACAAGAAGAATTTGACCAATCAAGAGTATAAGGACCTGTTCCACACCCTCCTGTTAAACTTACACTTAATACTAATGACCCATCACATGTTCCAGTACAGGAAACTGAATATCCTGTAAGAGATGCTGTACAAGCTTGAATTTGTTCTGGATTGTAAATTTTGTAACTTGAATTTGCAGCAAATATATTTGAGTTTAAAATATTGGTATTGGTAACAATGTGAGCATCTTTTGCTTCTACGCTTAATTGATTTGGTTCAATAATTTCAGAGCGTAAAATGGATTTTTCTAAATATATTTTTGATGAATTCAAAGATATAACCTTATTACTTTCTATGTATCCTTTGTTTAATTCTAATTTGGTTTTACTGAGTTTTATTTCATTGCTAATTAAATTTTTTACAATAAAATTCCCATTCTGGATTAAAACGGATGGTAATTTAGAATATGATTCTATTGTAGCAGTTTGAATTGCCTTACCTTCTAAAACAATAACTTTTTTAGTTTCTATTGAAGTATTAGGTGATATAAAAATATCTCCCTTAACTTTTAATATATAGTCATATAAATTTAAATAGTTGTTATGAAAATTTTTTATCTCAAATCCTGAAATCTCAATATCTTGAAAAACTTCTATTGAAAAATCAGAATAAGATGAATTTTCATCAATGATAACTTTTGTAGTATTATCTGGAATTTTATTAGACGATTTTCCTCCACTTTGTTCTGACCAGTGTGCAGGGTCATTCCACTTACCAGTTCCGCCAATCCAATACAAAGTTTTTTGAGAAAAACAGAGTAATGATGAAATAAAAAATGAAAGGATTAAAAAACTTTTTTTGAACATAGGTTTATTTTTTTCCACAAAGTTAGCAAATTTTACGCAAAGAATTGTTAAAGGTTATATTTTTTTTCTTTAAAAGTGATTCCATACTCTGATAATTCTTTTAAAAGTGGTTCATAAATTTCAGAAGTGGTAGGAATTTGAACTCCTGATAATTGAATTTTTCCTAATAAATAATTTTTAACGGTAATTCCTAAAGGAAGCCCAACAGTTTTTGCCATTGATGTATGGATATTATCTATACCCTTATCTTCAAAATAGGATTCAATGGCATATTTTTTTCCATTTAATTCATATTCAAAATAATGATACATCACTGTCCAATCTTTATCAGAATTTAATAACTTTAATCTTTCTTCCATTATTGATTGTAATATCATTGCTGATGTGCCTTTTGTTGGTCTTTGAATTTTTTCTTCTGAAAATAACTTTAAATATTCCAACTTTTTCATTACATCATTATCTATTCTATCACCAAAAACTTTTATTAATTTTTCTTGGACTGTTTCATTCCCCGTTGGTAAAAACATTTCAAGCCATTCTTTATAACTTAAATTATCAAGATTATCAATAGCAATATTATCATCTGTTAATCCTAAATTCACAATAATATTCCATGCTTTACAAAATCCCTTATATCTTAATGTTCCTCTTAATATATTTTTTACTTCAGGAATTTTATATGCATCTATGTATTGGATACTGTTTCTATTAGCATAAGCATCAAAAATATAGTTTTCAATTTTGATTGTTTCATGTTGCTCAAATAATCTTTGATAAGGCAGTAATTTTATTTTACCATCAGAAAGATATTCTGCAGTGCCATTTCCAGCCATTACCACATTTCTTGGATTCCAACTAATTTTATATCCCCATGGATTATCATTGCTTTCTGGAGCAACTAATCCTCCGCAATAAGAACGAAATGTGATAATTTTTCCACCTTGTTGATGAATAGAATCAATAATTTTCATAGCAGATGCATGGTCAATACCAGGATCTAACCCTAATTCATTAAAAAAAACTATGTTTTTTTCTTTTGCTTTTTTATCAAGCTGTCTCATTGAATCGCTGACATAACTGGCATTTGCCATACTTTTTGAAAATCTTAAACAATCCTCTGCTACTTCTATATGCATAGAAGCGGGTAACATTGAAATAACAAAATCAGATTCTTTAATTAGTTTTTGTCGCTTAGGAACATCAAAAACATCCAACTCTTCTGCTATTCCTTTTTGATGCTGATTAATTTTTGACTTTGCTAATTCTATATTACTATCTGCTACTATAACTTGCCAGTTGTATAATTCTGCTTGTTTTAATAAATAACTTATCAATACAGAAGATGATCTGCCTGCACCGATAACAAGAATTCTTTTCATATTTTATTGATTTTTACATTTAACCATTGTTAAGATAGTAGCAATAGCAACAGTTTCGCCCATTTCATCATACACATCAACAAGCCACTTTACTATACCTTTTTTAATATCATTTTTATCTTTTTTTTCTACTGAAATTTTTTCTTTACAGGTTAATCTTACGCCAATTGTGCTTCCCACATAAACAGGTTTTGTAAATCTGCAAGTATCTATTCCATAATTTAATAATACTGGGCCTTTTTTAGCCATCACAAACAATCCTGCGGCTTTACTTAAAATATAATATCCATGTGCTACTCTGCCAGTAAAAATAGTTCCATCTAAAGAAGTAACATCTGTATGTGCATAAAAATGATCGCCACTAATGTTTGCAAAGTTGATAATATCTGCTTCTGTTACAGTGTGTTTTGCAGTGATGAATGTTTCTCCAATTTCAAGTTCTTCAAAGTATTGAGCAAATGGATGTTTTTCTTTTTCAATGTATGGTGCACCATATTGATATTGTTCTGTAATTTCTGTGATCACTTCTGGAGTGCCTTGAATGGCAACTCTTTGCATATAGTGTAATACACCTCTTACTCCACCCATTTCTTCTCCTCCGCCTGCTCTTCCTGGGCCACCATGCACAAGTAATGGTAATGGAGACCCGTGCCCAGTGTGTTCTTTTGCTATTTCATTGTTTAAAACCATAATTCTTCCGTTGATGTGAGCAGTTCCAAGAACAAATTCTTTGGCTATTTTCTTATTTGCAGTGGTTATACTTGTAACTAATGAACCTTTGCCCATTTCTACTAATTGTATAGCATCATCTAAATGTTTATATGGCATGATTGTACTAACAGGTCCAAAAGGTTCAATATTATGACATTCTACACATTCAAATGGTTTTTCATTTAAGAAAACAATGGGAGGTAAAAATGCCCCTTTTGATTTATCAGCACCAATTACTTCATATTTTTCAAAATCGCCAATGACAATTTTTTGATTCTTTTTGAGAAGGTTGATTTTTTCCATTACATCTTTTACCTGATCTTTTGAAGCCAAAGAACCCATTCTAACTTTTTCATCTTTTGGATTTCCAATGGTAATAGTATTTAATTTTTTATTTAATGCTTGTTGAACAGGTTCTACAAGTTTTTCAGGAACAATAATTCTTCTAACAGCAGTACATTTTTGTCCGGCTTTTATAGTGATTTCTTTTGTAACTTCTTTAATAAATAATTCAAATTCGGGCATATCAGGGGTTACATCTTCTCCTAATACCATTGCATTCAATGAATCAGCTTCCATATTGAAAGGAATACTTTCTTCAATAATTCTAGGATGCGATTTCAACATTTTTCCTGTAGAAGCAGATCCAGTAAATGTTACAACATCCTGATTGATTAAATAATCAAACATTCCATTGATAGATCCACATAATAACTGCAAACTTCCTTCAGGTAAAATTTTTGAATTCACAATTTCTTTGACAACGGCTTCTGTAAGATAAGAAGTAACAGTAGCGGGCTTTACAACAGCAGGAACGCCTGCTAATAAATTCACTGCAATTTTTTCTAACATTCCCCATACAGGAAAATTAAATGCGTTGATATGTAAAGCTACACCTCTCTTTGGCACAGCAATATGATGTCCAATAAACTTTCCTGATTTAGATAGCTTTACAGAATCTCCTTCTACATGATAAGGCAAATCAGGAAATTGCCTTCTTAAAGAAGCATAAGAAAACAAATTTCCGATACCCCCTTCAATATCTATCCAGCTATCTACTTTGGTAGCACCTGTCATGTAACTAATTTCATAAAAATAATCTTTTTTAGATAATAAATGTAAAGCAAGAGATTTAAGCATTCTGCCACGCTCATAAAAAGTCATTTTTCTTAATGCACTGCCACCCGTTTTTCTGCCATAATTTAATACCTCGTTAAAATCTATTCCTTTTGTAGTGGCTATACCAATTGGTTCTCCTGTTACAGCATTATATAAAACTTGTCCATCACCTCCTCCTTCAATCCATTTGCCTAAAACATAATTTTGAATTTTTCTCATAGTACGAATTTTTGGCAAAAATACAAAAAGGAATATTGTCAATTAAAAAAGGATTATGAATTTTTTGTAACTGACACAATAAAATAAAATGTGATTCGTTTTTAAATTTTGAAATTAAAAATAAAATTACGGATATTTGCCGCAAACAAAAATTTTAAATACCAAAATTAAGAGCAATTCATGAATTGCTCCTAACTAAAACCAAAAACTAAAAATTCAAAAACTATGAGCAGAAAAAAAACATCAGGCGGCTTTTCATTTGCCATTGCTTCATTAGCCATTGCCATTTGCATCGGAATTGGTATATTTGTATATACCATGATTCTTGGTAATCCTAATAACTTTGATGCAGAAGGGCATCCAAAGCCAGGAAACATTCTTGGTATTATGTATAAAGGTGGGTTTATTGTGCCCATTCTTATTGGTGTTTTATTAACAGTAATAACCTTTGCACTAGAAAGGTTTATTACCATTCAAAAAGCAATGGGAAAATTACCTGCTGATAAATTTATTGAAAAAGTAAGAGAATTATTAGCAGAACACAAGTATGAGCAAATACTTGAAGAGTGTGACAAGCAAGGAGGTTCATTAGCGAATGTTATTCATGAAGGTGTTTCTAAAATGATTTATGTAAAGAATGATAACAGAATGGATAAAGAAGCTAAAATAGCCGCTATTCAAAAAGCAATAGAAGAAGCCATTGCACTAGAATTGCCAATGTTAAGTAAAAACATGGTTGTTATTTCTACTTGTGCTTCTATTGGTGTGTTGGTCGGTTTGATTGGAACAGTATTTGGAATGATTCGTGCGTTTGCAGCATTGGCTACTGCTGGTGCTCCTGATACTTCTGCTTTGGCTACTGGTATATCCGAAGCACTTGTAAATACTGCTATTGGTATTATGTCATCTACTTTAGCAATTATATTCTACAACTTATTTAATAATAGAGTAGATCAATTAACTTACGCAATGGACGAAGCTGGATTTACAATTATTCAAGAATTTCAATCTACAGAAACAGCGGTAAACGCTTAATAAAAATTTTATTATGCCAAAGGTAAGTTTAAAAAAGCCCTCTCCCTCTTTGGACATGACACCAATGGTGGATTTGGCTTTCCTATTGGTTACTTTCTTTATGCTTACGGCTTCTTTTAGAGAAGCAGAGCCCGTTATGATAGATCCACCCGGTTCTCATTCAGATAAGATTTTGCCTGAAAATTATATTCTAGTTGACATAGATGCTCTAGGTAGGCCATTTTTTGGGATTTCTAATACTACTGCCAAAGAAAAAACTTTGGGAAGAATGCTTCAAAAGTATAATATTACTCTTACTGAAAAACAAAAGAAAGAATTTATGAAACTTTCTGTATTTGGCGTAGATATAAAGGAATTACCGAAATACCTTGATCTTTCTGATGCTGAAAGACAAAAATATAAAACAGCAGGAGTTCCTAATGATTCATTAAATCCTCAATTAAAAGAGTGGATACTATATGCCGCTCAGGAAGCCAATGCAGTATATTTAGAAGCTAAAGAAAAAGCCAAGAGCAAAGGTCAAGATTTTAAGATGGAGAAGCCAAGATATGCTATAAAAGCAGACCAAAAAACTAAGTATATTTCAGTAAAAAAAGTAATTGACACTTTTACAGACATTAAAATTTATCGCTTTAACCTTATCACCTCTTATGAAGGTGGTTCTAAAAAAGAATAATTTATGGCAGAAATTGCAGAAGAAGGTGGTGGTGGACATGGTAAGAAAGGGAAAAAAAGAGCCAAAAAATCATCAGCAAGAATAGATATGACGCCGATGGTTGATTTGGCGTTTCTTTTGCTTACTTTCTTTGTGCTTACTTCTACTTTTAGTAAGCCCAAAACAATGGAAATTAATTATCCTGCTAAACCAGAGCCAAATGATAACATTAAGCCACCAGAAGTTAAAAATGGCTTAACTTTAATTCTTACTAAAGATAACAGAATTTTTTACTATAAAGGTGAATTTATTTTGCCGAATGACCCTAAAGGTCGTCCTGCAACGCAATTAGAAGAAACAGATTTTAGTACCAATGGATTGCATAAAATTCTAACAGAACTTAATAAAAGTGCCATTGAAGAAATTAAACAATTAGAAGAAAAAGCCAAAAGGAAAGAGATTCCAGATTCTACCTTTAAAAGATTAGTAATGGAAGCAAAAGGTAAAAAGGAAGCCCTTACTGTGCTTATCAAAACAGATGACCAAGCCACCTATAAAAACTTTGTGGATGTGGTAGATGAATTAAATCTTTCAATGGTAGGAAAATATGTAACTGTAGATATGATGCCACAAGAATATGAATTACTAAAACAAAAATTAGGACAATAAAATTAAAGATATGATATCAAATAGTTGGTATAATGTAGTATCGGATGTTCGCAATGAAATTGTATTTCAAAACAGAAATAAAAACTATGGTGCTTATCAAATAAGAAAAGAATATAATAAAACATTATCTGTTATTGTATTATCAATGATTGTAGCATCATTGGTTGCATTAGGAATAAAATATTTTATTGACAATTACAAACCATCAGAAGACGAATTAGCCAACACAAAGATTGACATTACCCAAATTGATTTAACACCACCTCAATTAGATAAGAATGAACCGCCACCACCACCTCCACCACCTCCACCACCAGTAATGGAAACTATTAAGTTTGTACCACCAGTTATTAAAGAAGATGCTAATGAAGAAGAACCTCCACCTCCACAAGAAAAAGTAAGTGAAACAAATGTGGGCACTCAAACTCAGGAAGGTAGTGGTGATGATGCTATACAAGTACCTGATGAAGGCAATGGTAATGGTGTGATTGAAGAAAAAGCCCCTGAAATTTTTACAGTAGTACAAGAAATGCCTGAGTTTCCAGGTGGGACTATGGAAATGATGAAATATATTCAAAAAAATATTGTTTATCCTCCATCTGCAAGAGAAGCAGGTATAAGCGGGAAATGTTTTTTAAGATTTGTAGTCAATGAAGACGGAAAAATTTCAAGTGTTGAAGTATTAAAAGGCGTACCCGGATGTCCAGAATGTGATAAAGAAGCAATGAGAGTTATTAAATCAATGCCAGCATGGAAACCAGGAAAACAAAACGGTAAAGAAGTTAAAGTGTATTTTCAATTGCCCGTTAACTTTGTAATAAAATAAGAATTTAGGTTTAAAATTTTCAATGTGCCGACGCTTGTGGTCGGCATACTGACATTTTGCATAGCAAAATCGTCAGTATTCAATACTCAATTTTCAATGTTCAAGCTTTTTTAAACACAAAGATCACAGTGAATTATTCACAAAGACCACAAAGTTTTTTTTTATTTAATTGCCCCGAATTACACGATTTTTCACTATTCACTATTCACTAATTATGAGATTGCTTAAGCTATTGTATTCTTAATTACGACAAAACCAAGCATAAAAAAAATAATACTAAATTTGCCAAATTATTTGCGATTTTTTTGCGTGAAAATTTTATTACTGAATTAATAAAATACAAATGCATTATTTTATTGGAAAAATAGATTTAGAGGAAAAACTTGTTTATCTTGATAAAGAAGAAGCACATCATTGTGCTATTGTTTTAAGATTAAGAGTAGGGGAAAAAATTGGAGTACTTCAAACCTCAAATGAGTATGCTATTTATATTACAGAGCTTTTGAGTGTCAGTAAAAATGAATGTGTTGGAAAAATTATTGAGAAAAAAATATTCTTTCCACCAAAGATAAATACACATTTAATTATCTCACCTCCAAAAAATAATGAACGGTTAGAATGGTTGGTTGAAAAATGTGTAGAGTTGCAGGCACATTCATTGATATTCATAAAATCAGAAAGATGTATTAGAAAAAACATCAATCTTGATAGGTTATCAAAGTTATCCATATCTGCTGCCAAACAAAGTGCTAACCCGATTTTAGTTCAGTTAGAATTTTTTCAATCATTTTCAAATTTAATACATCATTTATCTGAGAACTCTAATGCACATCATTTATTAGCCCATTGTGAAAAATCAGAAAATAAAATTTCTATAACACCTGAATATCTAATTCAATTACAAAACAAAAAAATTAAAGATATTTTTATCTGGATAGGACCAGAAGGAGACTGGACGCATGAAGAAATTCAAATTATTAAAGGTATTCCAAAAATGGATTTATTTGATAAAAAAGAAATTATAGTAGATGAAATAAATTTAGGCAGCACACGACTAAGAACAGAAACTGCAGCAATTTATCTCTTGTCTATATTGAAAAGTTTAAGTGAGTAATTTATTCTGCAGGTATAGCAAAAAATTGATTTTCACCCCAACCTGTACTAGCAAAGTTAAATAAACTTGCAGAGGTATTATATTTATCAATATTTCCCCAAAGATAATATCTTTTAGTAGATCCAGAACTATTGTATACAAAAATGGAACCGCCAACCATTCCAAAATAACTAGGAAATACTAATGAACCACTAGCAAAAGGAGAGCCCATAATATCTGGTGAAGCCGAAAAGGTAATATTGTTGTTTGATAATGTGTTTCTGCTCCAAATAGCAGCGGAAGTTGTTCCTGTAGGCCATTGATTAACACCAGCATCATTTGGTGACATTAACATGTATATAAAAACTACCCATTTGCCAGGAGGTAGGTCAATATAAGAACCTGTATATTGCCATGAAGGTGGAGAAGTAGTTAAATGATTAGGAGTAGTGGGATTTAATACTCCAAAAACGGCTCCAGAGTAGCCACTGGTTTGAACTTTTGTCCATCTAGAATTTTGCCAGAAATAATAGCCCGGAGTAATAGCATTTGTACCTGTTCCGGCAGAAGCAGTATTATATAAAAACATACCATCATCTCCTGGAGATGAAACGGGAACGGTAATATTATCTGTTGCTCCACTTAAAGAAACTTTTGGTAACATTACTCCTTTATTTGTAGAAGATACATGCAAGATGGCTGATGAATTTGGTGATGATGTTCCAATACCAACATTTCCATTATTTGTAATACGCATTTTTTCTGTAAGAGTTGTAGATCCATCAGGAATAGTCCAGAATGAAAGAGCAGTAGGTAAATCTGATGCAGATGATGCGGCGGCATCTCTCATTGTTTGTATTCTTGCCTGTGCAGTGCTGGTATAACTATCTCCAAAGTCCAGATTAGTCATGATATCATTGATGTTAGGTTTTTGTACGGTACTTCTAAACAAAACATTAACCGGATTAGCCGCAGTATTGTTCCTTACTTCTAAATCATAGTTTGTAAGATTTGTGGAAATGGAGTTAATACCCACTTTTCCATTAAACATTCCTGCTAAATCACCACCGTTTCCATAAACACCAAAAGTGATATTATTAGAATTATGATATCCTAAATAACCAGTAGCATTAGTATATGCGATATTATTTACATTTCCGGTAACTGCGGCAAATGCTGATGAACTTGAACCGCTTGTATGTTGTCCTCTAATAGCATCTACGGAAGAGTTACTTGACAAAACATCTAAGTAATAAGAACCGGGTGAAGATGTATTTATACCTACTCTGCCTAAATTTGTAATACGCATTCTTTCAGAATTATTTGTCTTAAAAACTAAATCTACATTATCAATGGTGCCAATAAAATGAGTACCGGGTGTGGTGCCAGAATTGCCTAATGTAAGCCATGCATCTGAAGGAGTACCTGTTACTAATAATCTGACCCATTTACTTCCATCCCAATAATAGTAACCAGCAGGGGTTAATCCGCCTGAACCATTATTGTAAACTAAAAGGGAAGCGACAGGAGAAGGTATAGTGGCCACATCAGTTGCAGAAGTAAGAGCAACACGAGGGATAAGCAAACCTTTGTTAGTAAAATCAATATCTAAGCCGGCAGAAGCATTTGGCGGAGTGCCAGTTGCGTTGATACCAATGTTTTGTGCTTGAAATGTGGTAATTGCAAGCGTGGTTGTCAATGAAAGTATAAGTAATTGCTTTTTCATAGTTTTAATATTTTTTGCAAAAGTAAGAAAAATATCAGATACTTTATATAAAATTGAAATGAATAATTATCTTCATTAAGAGAAACATTAAGATATTGGATATTAAAAATATTTAAAAATACTAAAATAGTTTTGTGGGTTCAAAAATTGTCTGTAAATTTGCGAAACTTTTTTAAGAAAATGGCAAAAGTATTAACAAAAGAAAAAACAAAAAAAACTTCTAAAAAAAACGGTGCAACTCAATCTTCAAAACTTAAAGAAAAAAAAGAAGAAGAGTTATCACAAATTCAAGAACAAAAAGAAAGTAAAGAAAAAAAATCCGCATCTTTTTTTGAAGAAATTAAAAAAAGTCCAAAAGTTCTTTTGAGGGAACCGAAAGAAATAAAAGAGTTGTATCCGTATCAAAAAGAGGCGGTAGAAAAGATTTTCAAGAAATTAGAAGAGATGCCTCCTAATGCCAACTTATTATTTCAACTTCCTACAGGTGGCGGAAAAACAATTATTTTTTCAGAAATTGCTAAACGATATATTCAAAAGTATAAGCGTAAGGTTTTAATACTTACTCATCGTATAGAATTGAGTCAGCAAACATCAGAAGTATTGAATTATATAGGTATTTCTAATAAAGTCATTAATTCAGAAGTAAAACAATTACCCAATCAAACACCATATCAATGCTTTACAGCATTAGTTGAAACATTAAATAATCGATTACAGGAAAATGAAGAGTTTTTAGAAGATATAGGATTAGTAATAGTAGATGAAGCTCACAATAATTCATTTAGAAAAATTTTTCATTATTTCAAAGATGTAAATATATTAGGTGTAACGGCTACACCTTTAAGTAGTAATAAGAAATTGCCCTTGTATCAAATATACAATGATTTAATTGTGGGAGAAAGTATTAAGTCATTAATTGAAAAAGGATATTTGTGTGATGCAGATACTTATACTTATGAAGTGAATTTAAGTTCTTTACGAATTGGCTCAAATGGAGAGTTTACGGTTAGTTCGCATGAACAATTGTATACTCAATCTGTGATGTTGAATAAATTGGTTCAGGCCTACGAGGAAAGAGCACTCAATACAAAGACATTGATATTTAATGCAGGAATCTTAACGAGCAAAGCAGTGTATGAAGCATTTGCCAAAAAAGGTTATCCTATCAAGCATTTAGATAGTACATTTAGTGATAGAGAAAGAGCAGAAGTTTTAGAGTGGTTTAGAAATACGCCAAATGGTATATTGACTTCTGTAAGTATTCTTACGCAGGGATTTGATGAGCCCGCAGTGGAAAGCATTATTCTTAACAGAGCCACACGCTCATTGACATTATATCATCAGATGATTGGAAGAGGAAGCCGCGTATGGAAAAATAAAAAAAGATTTCAAATTATTGATCTTGGAAATAATTTGAGAAGATTTGGATACTGGCAAACAGAAATTGATTGGAGACATGTATTTCGTGAGCCCCACTTGTATCTTGAAAACAGATACAAAGATAACTGGGATTACGAAATGGATTTCAATTACGAACTACCACCAGAAGTTAGAGAAAGATTTATCAATTCGTCTTATGAAGCATTTTCAGTAAAAGATAAATATCAGGAGTATATTAAAAAGGGTATAAAGCCATCTGTTGTATTAGAAGAATCTTTACATGATCATTACGAACGAATTATTGGAAATGCCTCTGAAAAAGAAGAAGCAATGGAATTATTTGAACTATTAAAGGATGAAATTAAACATCGTTTGAAACAATATTGTAAATGTATCAATGCAACGGATAATTATTATTTGTGGCAGTATCAGCAATATGTAACTAAGTTGAGAAAAATGATCAATAATCATTACGATGTTTAATTTAAAAAAGGCGTATAGGTTTATAGAATTAATTGCTATTTTTTTTGCTGTTTTATCAATCATACTTTTGTTTATTAATAATTTTTTCAGCGTGTTCTTTGCGGGAATTAGTGCTGTTATTTCCTCAATAGGAATGATGATTTATTTGAACAAAGCAAGGGAGTTAGACTTTTCTAAATTATTATTTTATTCATTATTAATTTCATCAGTTCCTTTGCTAATAGTATTTTTTAAATTATTGAAATTTTAGAAATTTTGGTGTTTAATTTATGATTGTTGCAAAAAAGTTATCTTTGTATTTAAGTTTAATAAGATTTAGTCATACAGTTTTTGCAATGCCATTTGCAATGTTAGGCACAGCCATTGCATATTTAGAAAGACCTGAAAATTTTACATTAGAAAAATTTATTTATATTGTATTATGTATGGTTTTTGCAAGAACAAGTGCAATGGCGTTTAACAGATATTTAGATAAAGATATAGATGCTTTAAATCCACGCACAAAAAATAGAGAAATTCCTGCAGGAAAAGTAAAGCCATTCGAAGCAATGTTATTGACAATAATGAGTTCGGGTTTATTTGTGCTTTTTTCATATTTGATAAATCCCTTATGTTTTTATTTATCTCCTGTTGCATTGTTAGTTATATTAGGATATAGTTATACCAAGCGATTTACATGGTTGTGTCATGTTTTTTTAGGATTAGGATTATCTTTTGCTCCTGTTGGTGCGTATATTGCTATTACAGGCGAGATTAATTTAATATCAGTATTGTTAGGTATAGCAGTATTGTTATGGGTAAGTGGCTTTGATATTATTTATGCATTGCAAGATGAAGAATTTGATAAAGAACATCACTTGTTTTCTGTTCCGTCTTTTTTTGGTAGAAAAACCGCCATTTACATTTCAAGGTTTTTACATTTAATCAGTGTAATAATTTTATTCATTGTTTATTTTTTATTTCCCTTTGGTATTTTGTATATGATTGGTTGGGTAATATTTTGTGTGTTTTTATTGTATGAGCATTATTTGGTTACACCAAAAGATATAAGTAAAATTCCTTTTGCTTTTGGGATATTAAATGGCTGGGCTGGCCTTGTTTTTGGCTTGTTTGGAATAATTGATGTTTTGATAAAATAATTATTATAAATGTATAAGAAAATAATTCTGTATTTTTGTTTGCCATAATTTTTAGATATGAAATATAAAATAGATATTTTTTTATGGGTGGGGATATTACTGTTTGCATTTAATTCCTGTAAAATTTTACGCCCTAATTTGATGCTTACAACACCACCTAATTACAAATATGCAGATTTGAATGATAGTTTAGCAAAATTATCATACATCATTGCCCCTAACGATATAGTTACTTTTCAGGTTTTTACTAATGATGGATTTAAAATGATTGATGTTATTAATAATGCTCAGGCAAGTTTTTTTGTAAAAGCAGAAGCAACTGTAGAACAAGATGGCACCATGAAAATGCCTATGATTGGAAGAGTAAAAATTGCAGGATTAACTATTGCTGAAGCTGAGAAAAAATTAGAAGAACTTTTTTCAGAGTATTATATAAAACCTTTTGTAAGATTATCTGTTAGCAATAAAAGAGTCATTGTATTTCCTGGAAATAATGCGGTAGCAAAAGTTATTCCTTTACAAAACAATAATACTACAGTATTAGAAGCCATCGCAATGGCTGGTGGTATTCCAGAAGATGGCAAAGCATATAAAGTAAAGCTTATTCGGACACTTCCTGATGGAAAGTCATTGGTTTATTTGTTAGATTTATCAACAATTGATGGGCTTTCACAAGGACAAACCACAGTTTTAGCCAATGATATTATTTATGTAGAACCAAGATACAGACCGCTTCAAGCATTTGTTAGAGATATTTCTCCTATAGCTTCTTTACTTTTAAGCACGCTTGTATTTTTAAGAGTTTACAAATCATTTTAATTCAATATGATTATTTCAAATGTAGAAAATACAGATTACCTATCCTATAAAAAAAGATTGGAAAGTTTTAGTAATAATCTTGATTTTGGATTATTAGTAGATATTATTTTAAAATTAAAATGGTGGTATGTATTGTTTTTTGGAATATCTTTTATTTCTGTTTTTCTTTATTTAAGATATAGCGAAAGAATTTATCAATCTCAAAGTGTTATACAAATTGTTAGTAATGATGCTAATTCTATTTTACAACTTAATCCAGTGAATAATGAAGGTAATAACAAAGTATCAGAAGCCATTGAACAAATTCGTTCAAAAACTTTTTTAGAAAGAATTGTTGATGCTTTAAATTTACAAATTTCATATTATAATGAAGGTACATTCAAAAATCACGAGTTATACAAAAACTCTCCTTACTTTGTAGATTTTAATATTAAAAATGATGGTATTTATGGAAAAAAAATATACGTTGAGTGGGATGATAATTTAAGGTCTGGAGAGATATTAATTGAATTTTCAGAAAATAATTTCACTAAAATAAAATTTCAACCGAATACATGGATAAAACACGAGTGGTTAGATTTTAATATTCATCTTAATGAAAAAAAAGATTTAGAAAGTATAAAATATGATCTGCAAAAGAATCAAAAAACATTTTTTGTCATTCAATCAAAAGATGGGGTAGCTTCTTATCTTCAAAAAAAATTAGAAGTAAAACCACTCAATGATTTGGCACAAACCATCTCTATTTCTATTAAAGATGTTAATCCTCAAAAGACAGCCGATATCGTAAATACAATTGCAGAAGAGTATCTAAAATACGATGTTGAGAGAAAAAGTGAGAGTTCAAAAAACATTTTAAATTTTATCAATGCTCAATTAAGTATTGTTTATGAAGAATTAAAAAATTCAGAAACTAAATTAAATGAATTTAAAAAACAAAAAAATATCGTTTCTACTAATGAACATTCTGCATTAAATACTTCACAATCTCAATTATACTCTTCTGTTCAGGAACAATTACTTCAAATAGAATTAAATGAAAAACTACTGGATGAAATTTTAAATAATATCCAAACACAAAAAAATATTGACCTCTATCAACTTATATCATTAGCAAGTGGCACTTCTTATGAAGAAAGTATAAAAAACATTACCAGTAATATTCAAAAATTATTATTAGAAAAAGAAAATTTATTGTATCAGGTTACTCCAAATTCTGAACAAATAAAGATATTGAACTATCAAATAGAAAATCAAAAGAAGATGTTAATAGAAACACTTTATGCACTTAAACAAAAATACAGAACTCAATATAAAAATTTACTGGAACGAAAAAATGAGGTTAAAACAGAAGTATATCCAAACAGCGAAGATGATATTGAATTAACTCGTTTAACCCGCATACATTCTATCAATGAAAAATATTATACACTTTTGCTTGAGAAAAAAACTGAATACTCCATTTCCAAGGCAGGATTTGTTTCTCAAAACATTATTCTTGAAAAATCTTACAATGCACAATTTGTTTCTCCAAGCAAAAAGAGTTCAATTACATTAGGCACGTTATCTGCTTTTCTTTTGTCGTTTTTACTCGTTTTTTTCAAATACATTAGTAATGATACCATTTACTCTCTTACCAATATCACAAAAGCTACTAATGCAAATGTTAGTATTCTTGGTATTGTGCCAAAGTATACAAAGAAATTAGAAGTATCACAATTAGTTGTAGATAAAAATACTAAATCAATTATCGCTGAATCTTTCAGAAGCATTCGTTCTAATTTACAATTTATTGATAATTCACCTTCACCTAAAATTATTGCTCTTACTTCCACTATTTCTGGTGAAGGAAAAACTTTTGTTGCAGTTAATCTTGCTGGTATTTTGGAATTTGCAGGAAAAAAAGTTATCATTTTAGACCTTGATATGAGAAAACCAAAGGTAGATAAAGGGTTTCAACTTAGTAATGAAAAAGGAATGAGTACATTATTGTCGGGTATAAATACACTTGATGAATGTATTCAACAAGGACCATTACCTAACTTGAAAGTAATCACCGCCGGACCTTTACCTCCAAACCCTTCTGAACTGATTCTTTCACCCAAAATGTTTGAGATATTAGATCAATTAAAAACTATGTTTGATTATGTTATTGTAGACAATCCGCCTATTGGATTAGTGTCAGATGCAACTCCTATTTTACAAAAAGCAGATATTCCAATTTATGTGTTTCGTGCTAACTATTCTAAAAATAATTTTGTTCAAATTTATGATCGTTTAAAAAATGAAAATAAAATTACAAAACTATCGGTGATATTAAATGGTGTTGAAATTAATAAAAAAACTTATGGTTACAACTATGGCTATGGTTACGGCTATGGCTATGGTTATGTATATGGAAAACAAAGTAACTATTATGTGGATTAAATTCTGTTATTATGAAAATTATTGAAACTCCTCTTAAAGGTTTATATGTTATTGAGCCAAAAGTATTCAAAGATGAACGGGGCTATTTTTATGAATCATACAATCAAAAAATGTTTCAAAATGCAGGCATCACAGATATTTTTGTTCAAGATAATCAATCCCTGTCACAAAAAAATGTAGTGCGTGGATTACACTTTCAATCGCCTCCTTATGCACAGGCAAAATTAGTAAGAGTCATTAAAGGAGCGGTGTTAGATGTAGTTGTAGACATTCGCAAAAATTCGCAAACTTATGGAAAACACTATGCTATTGAATTAACAGAAGAAAATTTTTTAATGCTTTATGTTCCTGTTGGCTTTGCTCACGGTTTTGCTACATTGGAAGACAACACGATTTTTGCTTATAAATGTTCAAATTTTTACAATAAAGAATCTGAAGATACTATTCTCTGGAATGACCCCGACTTGAATATAAATTGGAATGTTCAAAATCCTGTTCTTTCTGAAAAGGATAAAAATGGAAAACTTTTCTGTGATTTTATTTCACCATTCTAAATTAATTTATGAAAAATATATCACCCGATATTTTTTTTACTTTTTATATCATTGGTATTTTTGTGGTATCACTGGTTCTTTATAGATTATTTATTTTTTTCTCTCATTCATTTGGTGTCAGAGAATATCAAAAGTTAGAAATTAAACGTTGGAATCCAAACTATAAACCTTCTGTTGGTGGTTTTGTCTTTTACATCATTTATCTTTTTACAATGATTTTTTCTACTATAGTTTTTGGAATTTCTTCTGATGAAAAAATTAAAGTAATTGGATTGTGGGGAACACCCACCATTGCTTTTTTTATGGGCTTTGCTGATGATACATTTAATACTCAACCTCTTGTAAAATTTATTTCTCAAGTATCCTGTGCATTAGTTCTTATTCTTTCAGGTATTCAAATTCATTTATTTGAAAATGATTTACTCAATTTATTTCTAACTATTTTTTGGACAGTTGGAATGATGAATAGCATCAATATGTTAGACAATATGGATGGTATTTCGGCAAGCATAGGTTTATATATTATTTGGTTTGTGCTAATCGTATTGTATAATTTAAATGTCAATATCTTTTCAATCCAATTTCTTATTCTGTCAGGTATTAGTATCAGTTTACTTGCTTTTTTATTTTTTAATTTTTATCCTTCAAAGATATTTATGGGCGATACAGGAAGTCAGTTTCTTGGACTGATTCTTGCTTATGCAGGCATTGAATTTATATGGAATATTCAAACTCCAATCAATGTATCTGTTCATACTGTTCTTTATCACTTTTTGATCATTGCTCTGGTGTTTATTATTCCTCTTTCAGATACTACTACTGTTACTATCAATCGTATTCTTGCTGGCAGTTCTCCTATGGTAGGTGGAAAAGATCATACTACGCACTTTCTCTGTAAAAGAGGATTAAGCGAAAGAATGGTTTTTTATTTATTTGCTATTATTTCTTTTGTTTCTCTTTTCCTTGCTTATCAATTAATTTTTAATTATTCAAACATCATCTTTTACATCAGTATTTTGATAGCAGTTATTTTTTTCTTATCTTTGTATCTAAATACAAAACTTTTCTGGTCTGAAAAAAAATAATAAAAATTATTTACTGTATTTTATCAAGCATTATCCTGCTTATGTAGTAGTTTTATTATTTATTATTTTTACTTTAAGTTGGATTATTTATTCAATATCAGATCAAAAAATTGAAGATTACCCATCTTATTTTAATTCAAATTTAGCCATTTATGGTAAAGGATTACCCAAAAAAATGCATTTCTGTAATGACACTTTACCTCTTGATAATGTAGAAGTCAAAAATTCTATTCAAAAGGAGTTTTATGAAAGCGGTTTATTAAAAAACAAATCTTCAATTTTACTTTTGTTTTCAAGATGTGAAAGATGGTTTCCATTTATTGAGCCAATTCTTAAAAAACACAATTTGCCTGATGATATTAAATACATTGCAGTTATTGAAAGTCATTTGAGTAATACATCTTCTCCAATGGGAGCAAAAGGATTTTGGCAATTACTTCCTCAAACTGCTCAAACTTTTGGATTAGAAGTAAATGATTATATTGATCAAAGATTAGATGTAGAACTTTCTACAAATGCCGCCTGCCGTTATTTGAAATATGCTTATAGTGAATTAAAAAACTGGACACTTGTTGCCGCCGCATATAATTATGGTATCAATGGCATTAAATTTCAATTAGAAAAACAAAATGTTTCGTCCTATCATCAATTAAAACTAAATAAAGAAACAAAAGAATTTGTATACAGAATAATTGCATATAAAACATTACTTACTTATCCCGAACACTTTGGAATTAAAAGAAAAATTTTTATCAGAAATAAAATTCAATTTCGTAACATTACCATAGATTCAACGATTACAAATATCGCTTATTTATCTAAACATTTCAATTGTCCAACTCTTGTTTTAAAAGCATTTAATGCATGGTTACTTGGAAACTCTCTTCCAAATCCTGAAAAAAAATCTTATACCTTTAAAATACCCGTTAATACAAAAGCGGATTATTCTGCATACATAGCAGATTTATTGGGATATTCCTATAATGAAATTAATTCTTCTGTTGAAAATATTAGCACATCTGTATTAGATTCTGCAAATTTGCAAAATCAAATAAAAACCAATAAGAATATCTCTAAGTAATATATGGAATCTCTTATAGAAAACACTGTTGAAACAAAAGAAGAAATTGAAATCATCAATGCACGAGAACACAATCTTAAAAATGTATCTCTTACTATTCCGCGTAATAATCTTGTGGTTTTTACAGGATTAAGTGGTAGCGGCAAGTCATCACTTGCATTTGATACTATTTATGCCGAAGCTCAAAGAAGATTTTTAGAAACACTTTCTGCTTATGCCCGTCAATTTATGGGCGAAATGGAAAGACCAGATGTAGATAAAATTAATGGCTTAAGTCCTTCCATTTCTATTGAACAAAAAACAGTAAGTAAAAATCCACGAAGCACCGTAGGCACAATAACAGAAATATATGATTTTTTGCGATTACTCTATGCTCGTGTGGCAGATGCTTATTCACCTCTTACAGGAAAAAAACTCATTCAATATTCTTCTGACCAAATTTTTGATTTAATTCAAAAAACATATCTCCATAAAAATATACTGCTACTTGCTCCTCTTGTATATGGAAGAAAGGGTGAATACAATGATTTATTTCGTCAATTATTAAAAAAGGGTTTTACACGCTGCCGTATTGATGGAAAAATAAAGGAACTAAATGATAAATTAAAATTAGTAAGAAATAAAGTTCATAACATTGAACTTATTGTTGATGAATTAGAAATCAATATTGATAATATACAACGGTTACAAAATTCGCTGCAAACAGCGATACAATTAGGTGAAAACAAAATAATGATTTTAGATGCTGAAAATACAGATGAAACGCCAATCTTATACTCCCTCAATTTGTATGACCCTGATACACAAACATCATTAGAAGATCCTTCGCCCAATACTTTTTCTTTTAATTCGCCTTATGGATGGTGTCCAGAATGTAAAGGTATTGGCACAAAAAACTCTCTTGATTATGAATTGCTTATTAAAAACTCCGATAAACCTTTATTCAATGCTATTGATAAGCAATTATTATTAGTTTCTATTACAGAAAAAAGATTTGTTTTTCTTGTAGATGCAGTTATAGATAAATTTCAAAAAAAATACAATTTAGAAATTGATACACAAGATTTTTTAGCAACCCCTTTCAAAGAGTTAACTAAAAACATTGATCAAAAAATTTTAAATGAAATTTTATTTCATATTGTAAATAACCTCATTTATGGTGAGTTTGGATTTACTTTGTTTGATATTTTAGAAAATGAAAAATCTAAGTTTGAATACTCTGTAAAATTTTTTAGAGTAAAAGAACATTTTTTCAAAACCCGACTCATTAAAAATGTTCCTTGTAATGTTTGCGAGGGCAAAAGATTATCCAAACAAGCCCTTTACTTCAAAATAAATAATCTAACCATTGCAGACCTTGGCGAATTTTCTATTCAGCAACTATATGATTGGCTTAAAAATCTTTCTATTCCTGAAACTGATTCCAAAAAATTAGTTCAAGAAGAAATTCTCAAAGAACTTTTACCCCGCGTTGAATTTTTATTAGAAGTTGGTTTAAATTATCTTACATTGAATTTGCCCGCTTTTGCTTTAAGTGGCGGCGAAGCCCAAAGAATCAGATTAGCAACCCAACTTGGATCGCAATTAACCAATGTCCTGTATATTCTTGATGAACCAAGCATCGGTTTGCATCAAAGAGATAATCACAGATTGATAAATGCACTCAAAAAATTAAGAGATCAAAACAACTCTGTCATTGTTGTAGAACACGATAAAGAAATGATTCTTGAAAGCGATTATATTGTTGATATTGGCCCTGGTGCTGGCAAGCACGGCGGACATATTGTATTTGCAGGTTCTCCAAATGAATTATTGAAAACAAATACTATCACTGCTCAATATCTGAATAATCAAAAACAAATTTATTCTCCCTCTCAAATAAGACAAGGTAATGGAAAATTCTTAACTATCAAAGGATGTAAAGGTAACTACTTAAAAAATATCAATGTATCTTTTCCATTAGGAAAATTTATTTGTGTAACAGGTGTCAGCGGAAGTGGAAAATCTACTTTAATAATGGAAACCTTACTTCCTGCGGCCAAACAAAAATTAGAATATGTTGTTGAAAATCCACCACTTCCTTATGATTCAATAGAAGGCATTGAAAATATTGATAGAATTATTGAAATAGATCAATCGCCTATTGGACGCACACCACGCAGTAATCCTGCTACTTATACAGGTGTATTTGATGAAATTAGAAAACTTTTTGCAGAAACTCCAGAGTCAAAAATTCGTGGTTACAAGCAAGGTAGATTTTCTTTTAATGTAAAAGGTGGTAGATGTGAAGAATGTGGAGGTGCTGGTCAAAAGGTTTTAGAAATGTTGTTTTTGCCCGATGTTTATATTACTTGTCCTGCCTGTCAGGGTAAAAGGTATAACAGAGAAACATTGCAAGTAAAATACAAAGGAAAAAACATCAACGATGTTTTAAATATGACTATTGAAGATGCTTGTGTATTCTTTGAAAATCATCCTAAAATACTGAAGAAATTAAAGATAATTAATGAAATTGGCCTTGGATATATTCAATTAGGACAATCTTCTCTTACACTCAGTGGTGGTGAAGCACAACGAATAAAACTCGCTTCTGAACTCTATAAAAGAGATACTGGAAAAACACTTTATATTTTAGATGAACCTACAACAGGACTCCATTTTGAAGACATCAATAAATTGTTATTAGTTTTACATAAATTGGTAGACAATGGAAATACAGTAATAGTAATTGAACATAATATGGATGTGATTAAAACCGCAGATCACATTATAGATTTAGGACCAGAAGGCGGAAAAGAAGGAGGGAAAATTCTTTTTGAAGGCATTCCCGAAGAAATGATAAAACTCAAATCAAACGAAACTGCAAAGTTTTTAAGAATGGAATTATTGAAATAATGGTTATACCACTATTTGTATTAAAACTAGTGAAATTCTTGCTTATCAAAATAATTAAGTTTGAAATTGATTCTTCGTTATTTAGAATAAATATAAATAATCATTTTTCCTAAAAAAACCTAAAATTTTTTTGTTTGATAAAACATAAATACAATATATTTGCCCCCACTAAAAATTTTCTGTGGATCTTCATCAGAATCACTCATCACAAAAAAACATTGCTACACCTGTAATTAGCAAGCATTTTACAAGTCAAAATAATTCTAATTTATTTAATGTATTATCAAATCTCTGCTTTATGAATTTCAACAAATTTATTGCAACAATTTTAGTTGTACTTTCTCAACTTGCATTTTCTCAAAATGCAGACAACGGAGCAAAACTGTTCAAGCAAAACTGTGCTGTTTGTCACGCTTCTCATACTGATCAAAAATTAACAGGGCCAGGATTAAAAGGTATATTTGATCGTGTGCCAAAACCTGCTGATGAATGGCTTATCAAATGGATTTTAAATAATGAAAAACTCATCAAATCTGGAGATGCTTACGCTAACAAAGTTTATAATGAAAATAATAAGGCCGCAATGACCGTTTTTGAAGGGCAACTTTCCGAAAATGATGTAAAAGATATTTTAGCATTCTTAAAAGCTCCTCCACCTGCTGCTAAAAATGCCCCTGTTGCTCAAGCGGCATCTAATCAACCTACAACAACAGAAACGAAATCTTCCAAAGGTAGCAACTATTTACTTATCTTTTTAGTTATTTTCGTTTTAGCGGTGCTTTTTATTTCATTAAGAAATGTTCAAATTGCTTTAAGAAATGTTGTTAATGTAAAAACAGGAAAACCAATTTATGAACCTAAACCTCTTAAAGATGAAATTTATGAATGGTTGGTAAAAAATAACAGATTTGTTTTTGTTGTTTCGGTAATTTTAGTATTTATGGGAATGAAATCTTGCTGGGACTCATTATTCAAAGTTGGTGTATATTATGACTGGAAAACTCAAAAGGGCTACAAACCAGAACAGCCAATAAAATTTTCTCATAAAATACACGCTGGCGATAATGAAATAGCTTGTCAATATTGCCACAATAGTGTTGAAAAATCAAGACATTCTGGAATACCAACAGTTAATGTTTGTATGAATTGCCATAAAGGTATTCAAGAAGGACCAAATACAGGCAAAACTGAAATTGCCAAAATCTACGCTGCTGCTGGATATGATCCTTCTACAGGCAAATACGATCCTGCTAAAGCAAATCCAATTCGCTGGATTAAAGTTTACAATCTCCCTGACCATGTTTATTTTAGCCATCAGCAACATGTGGTTGTAGGAAAATTAGATTGCGAAAAGTGTCATGGTAATGTAAAAGAAATGGATGTGGTTGAACAAAAAAATCCATTAACAATGAAATGGTGTATCAATTGCCACAGAGAAACAGAAGTGCAAATGGCAGGAAATCCTTATTACGATCGTCTACACGCATATTTGAAAGAAAAATATAAAGGAAAAAGAGATGTGAAATTTACAGTAGATAAAATTGGCGGGCTTGAATGCGGCAAATGCCACTATTAAACAAAAAAATTATGACTATGGCAAACAATAATAATAAACCAAAAAAATACTGGAGAGGTCTCCCTGAATTGTATCAAAGTGAAGAGTTTTTGAAGAATGCAGAAAATGAATTTGCAGAAGAATTACCTATTGGTGAAAATGATAGCGAATCATTGAAAACCACTCGCAGGGATTTCTTAAAATTAATGGGGTTTAGCACTGCTGCAGTGGCATTAGCATCTTGCGAAGCTCCTGTTAATCGTGTTGTTCCTTATGTTGTAAAACCAGAAGAAATTATTCCGGGTGTTCCTAACTATTATGCTTCTACATTTTATGATGGTCATGATTATGCTTCAATTTTGGTTAAAACAAGAGAAGGAAGACCTATTAAAGTAGACGGAAATGAATTATCTTCAATCAATAAAGGAAAGTCAACTGCACGTGTTCAGGCATCTGTACTTGGATTGTATGATGGTGCTCGTTTAACCGCTCCTTTAATAAATGGCAAAAGTGCTACATGGAAAGAAATTGATGTTCAAATCAAAAAATTACTTTCAGAAGGTTCTGTTCGTTTGCTTACTTCTACTGTAATTAGTCCATCACTTAAAGCGCTTATCAATGAATTATCTTCAACAGTAAGTGATTTTAAACATGTTGTATGGGATGAAGTTTCTTATTCTGCTATTCGTTCTGCTCATCAAAAATTAATTGGAAAATCTATTATACCAGAATATCATTTTGATAAAGCAAAAGTTATTGTAGGTGTTGCTTGTGACTTTTTAGGCACATGGTTAAATCCAGTAGAATTTTCAAGAGAATACGCATTAAACAGAAAAATTTCAAAGAAAGCACCTGAAATGAGTCGACATTTTCATTTTGAATCAAATATGTCTTTAACAGGTGCAAATGCCGATTACAGATACATGGTTAAACCATCTGAATTTGGAAAAGTTTTAGTCGCAATCTATAATAAAATTGCTGAAAAAGTTGGTGCTTCAAAATTAGCAGATGCTCAAATTACAGATAAAAATATCCTTTCTGCAATAGATAAAGTATCTAATGAATTGCTTGCTAATAAAGGACAATCATTAATAGTTTGTGGTGTAAATGATGAGAATTTACATGCATTAACTATAGGCATCAATCAACTTCTTGAAAATTATGGAAAAACTGTTGATACAAGTATTACATATAACTTAAAATCTGGTAGTGATGCTGATTTTCTTGCATTAGTAGATGAAATGAAAGCTGGTAAAGTAAAAACTTTAATTACTTACCAGGTTAATCCAGTTTATTCTGCTCCTGCTTTTACAAATTTTGCTGATGCATATAATAAAGTAAATAATAAAATTCATGCTTCTAATTATTTAGATGAAACTGCTCAAAAAGCAAATATCGTATTAGCTAATCATCACTATTTAGAATCATGGGGAGACGCTAATCCAAAAACTGGAATTTATACATTACAGCAACCTGCCATTCGCCCAGTATTTTCTCAACCAAAATATGAAGGTACTCGCCAATTTGAAGACAATCTTTTAATCTGGTTGAATAAGTCTGAAGATTATTACACTTATATCCGCAATTATTGGAAAAATAATATCTTTACTTTACAAAATAAGGATGCTGATTTTGAAACATTCTGGGTAAATTCTTTACATGATGGTGTATTTGAAACATCAAGTACCCCTGTTCTTTTTGAAGAAACTAAAAAAGCTAATAAAAATCAAAAATCAGAACAAAAAGAAGAAACTTCCGTTCCAAAAGTTGATATAAGCGAATTTGCAGGTAAAGCATTACAAGCAAAATCTGCTGATTTTGAATTATTTATTTACGAAAAAGTAGGAATGGGTAATGGTAATCAAAGCAACAACCCATGGTTAATGGAACTTCCTGATCCTATTTCTAAAGCTGTTTGGGACAATTACATTACCGTTGCTCTTGAAGACATGGACAAATTCGGTTTTGATAAAATGCTTCGTCAAGATAAAGACGGAAGCATTGCTACAATAACACTTAATGGTATTACTGTAGAAGTTCCTGTTTTACCACAACCCGGTCAAAAACCTGGAACTATTGGACTTGCATTAGGTTATGGTAGAAACGCCTCATCCCTTAAAGTAGCAAATAATGTGGGTGTAAATGCTTATCCATTTATTCAAAATAATGATGGTCATTTTGTAACAGTAGCAAGTGGTGTAAAAATTACAAATACTGGAAAAACACATGAATTTTCTCAAAATCAATTGCAACACACTGTAATGGGTAGAGAAGAGTGGATTTTAAGAGAAGCATCTCTGCCTGAATTCAAAGAAAAAGATAAAGAAGCATTTAATCCTTTAGTAGCGCTTCATACTGCAGAAGGCAAGAAACCTGTAACTGAAGTAGATTTATGGGATCAGCATCCAAGACCTAATCATAAATGGGGAATGACCATTGATATGAATGCTTGTATTGGCTGTTCCGCCTGTGTGGTTGCATGCTCAGTAGAAAATAATGTTCATGTAGTAGGTAAAGAAGAAGTAAGAAAGTCAAGAGATATGTTCTGGTTAAGAATAGACCGCTACTATTCATCAGACATGACTCGTAAAAAAGCAGAAGAAGAACATATTGGCTATAAAGAAATGAATCTTGAAATGGAGTTTCCTTCTGCCAATCCAAAAGTTACTTTTCAACCTATCATGTGTCAGCATTGTAACCACGCTCCATGCGAAACGGTTTGTCCTGTATTAGCTACTTCACATAGTAATGAAGGGTTGAATCAAATGACATACAATCGTTGTGTTGGA
Source organism: Bacteroidia bacterium (assembly GCA_035405785.1). Lineage (GTDB taxonomy): Bacteria > Bacteroidota > Bacteroidia > B-17B0 > Aurantibacillaceae > BPGX01. Next base: position 53,574 of record DAONJS010000006.1, on the reverse strand, counting down.
ACTCGTTATTGTGCTAATAACTGTCCATTCAAAGTTCGTAGATTTAACTGGTTTAATTATGCAGAAAACTGGAGATTTAAAGATGTAAATCCTGCTGCACAAGAATTAAGTCGTATGGTATTAAATCCAGATGTAGTAGTAAGAAGTCGTGGGGTTATTGAAAAATGCTCTATGTGCCAACAAAGAATACAAGCAGGTAAATTACAAGCTAAAAAAGAAGGAAGAAAATTACAGGATAAAGATATTCAAACAGCTTGTCAACAGGCATGTCCAACCAATGCTATTATTTTCGGAGATTTAAATGACGAAAATTCAGAAGTAAATGCATGGAGACAAAATGAAAGAAATTATTTATTGTTAGAAGAATTAGGTATTAGACCAACAGTTTCATATTTAATGAAAGTCAGAAATGTTGATGAGCCATTATTAGATTGGAATGAAGAGCTTTGGTTGGAGAAAAAAGAAGAAAAATCTGAACACAAAGAAGAAACTCAACATAGTTAATGGATAATTTAAAAAAATAAAAATATGCACGCAGAATCAGAAATAAGAACGCCGCTCATATTAGGCAATAAAACTTACAAACAAATTACAGACGATATAATAGCACCTATTGAAGGTAAAACAAGCAAATGGTGGTATTTCCTTTTTACAGTATCTTTATTAACAGCTTTGTGGGGAATATCAGTTATCGCTTATACAATTGGAGAAGGTATAGGTACATGGGGTTCTAACAACTCTGTTGACTGGGCATGGGATATTACCAACTTCGTATGGTGGATTGGAATTGGACACGCAGGAACACTTATTTCTGCCGTGTTATTACTTTTTAGACAAAAATGGAGAATGGCTATTAGCCGTGCCGCAGAAGCAATGACCATCTTTGCAGTAATTAATGCGGGTTTATATGTATCACTACATACAGGTCGTCCTTGGTTAGATTATTGGTTATTTCCATTACCTAATCAATTTGGTTCATTATGGCCAAACTTTAACTCTCCATTATTGTGGGATGTGTTTGCTGTATCAACCTATATGACTGTATCTATTGTGTTTTGGTATATTGGTTTAATACCAGATTTTGCTACCATCAGAGACAGAATGGTTCACAAAGGTTGGAAAAAGTTTTATAGCATATTAAGTTTTGGATGGGGTGGTCGTGCAAAGCACTGGCAAAGATTTGAAGAAGTGGCATTAGTTTTAGCAGGATTATCTACACCTCTTGTGTTTTCCGTGCACTCAATTGTATCATTTGACTTTGCTACTTCTATATTACCCGGATGGCACACTACAATATTCCCCCCCTACTTCGTTTCTGGTGCAGTTTTTTCAGGATTTGCAATGGTATTAACACTTATGTTAGTGATTAGAAAGGCCTACAAACTTGAACAATATCTTACTATCAAACACATAGAATATATGAATATCTTGATTATTGTAACAGGTTCAATAGTGGGTGTTGCGTATCTTACAGAATTATTTATGGCTTGGTATAGTGGGGTAGAATTTGAACAGTACGCATTCTTAAACAGAGCTACAGGTCCTATGGCATGGAGTTATTGGACGATGATGACTTGCAATGTTATTTCTCCACAATTATTTTGGTTTAAAAAGGTAAGAACATCATTACTTGCAACATTTATTTTATCAATTGTTGTAAACATTGGTATGTGGTTTGAAAGATTTGTAATTATTGTTCCTACACTTTGCAGAACATTTTTACCTTCTTCTTGGGCTACTTATGTTCCATCATTTGTAGATATTGGAATGTATATTGGTACAATTGGATTTTTCGGAGTATTATTTTTATTATTCTCTCGTTATTTCCCTGTAATTGCTATTGCAGAAACAAAAACAATACTAAAAAGTTCTGGTGAAAGATTTAAAAAATTGGCATCAGAATTAAAACATCATAATGTTGAACAACACTAAAAATTTTATCTATGTTGAAAAAGAATAAAATACATATCATTTTTGGAGATGAGGAACCATTATTAAAAGCTGTAAAGCAATTAAGAGAATCAGGAATTAGAATTAAAGATGCTTTCACCCCTTTTCCAGTTCATGGATTAGATGCTGCAATGGGCTTGCCTAGAACAAGAATTGCAATTGCATCATTTATTTATGGTATTACAGGAACTTCATTAGCCACATTGATGATGTGGTATATGATGATTCATGATTGGCCAATAGATATTGGAGGAAAACCAAACTGGGCTTACTACTATAATTTGCCTGCATTTATACCAATTACATTTGAATCTACAGTATTTTGTGCTGCACACTTAATGGTACTTACTTTTTTATTATCATCATGGCTCTTACCGGGAGTACCTCCTAAAAATCCAGATCCAAGAACTACTGATGATAAATTTATGTTGTATTTAGAACTGACTGATGAACAAACTAAATTGGCTGAAGAAATTGCAAAGAAAAATGGTGCTGAAGAGGTAAATCTTAAAGGAGTATTTTATATTGAACCTAAATATTAATTTGTATGAAAAAAATCACAATACTTGGTTTTATTGGCGGAACTATACTATTGAGTTCTTGCACAAAAAAGTATGTTAATAGTCCCGGCTTTGAATACATGCCAGACATGTACAGATCGGTAGGTTTAGAGTATTACAATCCTATTATTGTAGATGGTGATACAGTATGGGGAGCAATGCTTCCTCCTGCCAATACAATTGCAAGAGGGTATAAACCATACTCTTATCCAAATACAGCAGAAGGATATGAATTAGCAGGTCAAAATCTTAAAAATCCTATCCCTTATTCAGAAGAAGTTGTAAAAGAAGGGGAAGTTTTATACTCAAAGTATTGTGTTCATTGCCATGGTGCTTCTGGACAAGGTGATGGTAAAGTAGCCGCTAAATTACCAGGACCTCCTCCTCCATATACAAGTGCGAATATTATGAATTTGCCAGAAGGCAAAATGTTTCATTCTATTACTTATGGAAAAGGGCTTATGGGATCTCATAACTTTTTATCAGTAGATGAAAGATGGAAACTTATTCATTATATTCATAAATTGCAAGGAAAAGATAATACAGCTCAACAAGATACCTTAACTAAATCAACAAAATAAAAAATACTACTATGCATATCAATAAGGAAAAATTACAATTTGTTTTTGATGCAAAAGCAAAAACATTTGCATACGCATTAATGGGAATAGGATTGGTAAGCATTATTGCTATGTTTATCATAGATGGACAACATCATGGTGAACACTATCATTTAAATAGAGCATGGGCTAATGTATTCAGTGGGGCATTTTTCTTTACTGCATTAAGTTTAGGTGCAGCATTCTTTTTAGGTATGCAATATGCTGCCGAAGCAGGATGGGCTACTACCATTAAGAGAGTAATTGAATCTACTGCACTATATTTGCCTTATGGATTAAGTTTCATGATGCTTTTATTTATATTAGGTCAATTGAATGTGCATCATATTTATCACTGGATGGCAAAAGGCATTGCAGATCCTTCAAGTCCTAATTATGATCCTGTAATAGCAGGTAAAATTGGCTATTTTGGATGGTTCTGGTGGTTAAGAACTATTTTATATATGGTAGGTTGGACATGGTTTACTTTACAACTTAGAAAAAACTCTTTGGAAGCAGATAAATACGAATATGGTGGAGATAATCATGCTTATCACTGGAAAAATGTAAAATTGGGAGCATGGTTTATGGTTGTTTTTGCCGTTACATCTTCTACATCAGCATGGGACTGGGTAATGAGTATTGATACACACTGGTATTCTACATTGTTTGGATGGTATACATTTTCAGGTTTATGGATTAGTGCAATTAGTTTTATGACACTTTTAATTATTTGGTTGAGAAAAAATGGTTACCTTGAATTTGTAACTGAAAGCACTATCCACGATATGGGTAAATGGATGTTTGCTATTTCCTTTTTGTGGACATACTTATACTTCTCACAATTTATGTTGATTTGGTATGCAGATATTCCAGAAGAGGTTACTTATTTTCAAACCCGTTGGGAAAGTTATAAATCTTTAATGTGGTTTGTTTTATTTGTAAACTTTGCGTTTCCTATGGTTATATTAATGAGCCGTGATTCAAAAAGAAATTTCAATTTTCTGGCATTTGTAGGTTCAGTAGTATTTATCGGACATTACTTAGATGTAATAATGATGGTAATGCCAGGTACAGTTGGCAAACACTGGACAGGCATTAGCTGGATGGAAATAGGTACTTTCTTATTCTTTTTAGGTGCTTTCATTTTTGTAGTATTAAAAAATCTTGAAAAAGCACCATTGCTTGTAAAGAACCATCCATTCTTAGAAGAAAGTTTGCATTTGAACACATAGGAATTTTTTTTGAAAATAGTATTTTGAATTTGTTTGTTGCTACTCAGTGTAGATATAGTATTTTTCACGTACAAAATACAAAGGATTTCGCAAAGTTATTAAAAGAATGCTCAATGCTTAATTTTCAATATTCAATTCTTAAGTAATTAAAAAATTAAAACATTAAAATTAAATTCGTAAAAATTTGCACTGTTTTGTTTCAATTGATTATTGTGAACATTGAGCATTGATTATTGAGCATTTAAATTCAATTATCCATTGTGGGCTTTGCGTGAAATGTGTCTTGATAATTATTTTGAACGCCAGAAAAGTAACATTAAGTTTTAATTTAGTTTTTTGTTTAAGTAAAATTTAGAGTACACTTCACAAAAGAAAAAATTTGAAAACAAATATATTTTAATGAAATTTGCACAAAATTTTTTTGAATGTCTATTAGTGATGAAATAAAAAAAGTCATTCGTGAAGTGCCCGATTTTCCAACACCTGGCGTTAATTTTAAAGACATAACACCTATTTTTGAAAACCCTGATCTGTGTAAAAAAATAGTTCAGGCATTTATATCTCAACTTCCAGAAAAACCTGATGCAGTAATTGGCATAGAAAGCAGAGGATTTTTGTTTGGTTTTGTATTAGCTTATGAATTGCAGGTGCCATTTATCCTTGCAAGGAAGGCAGGAAAATTACCTTATAAAACAGTAAAAGCTGAATATAACTTGGAATATGGTTCTGCCGCTATTGAAATCAATGAAAACAGTATTTCAAAGGGACAAAAAATTTTAATTCATGATGATTTACTGGCTACTGGTGGAACAGCCTCTGCTGCAGCACATTTAGTAAAACTTCATGATGCAGATGTTTTAGCATTTACTTTCTTAATAGAACTTTCATTTTTAAAAGGAAAAGAAAAATTAAAAAATTATACAAACAATATAATTTGCTTAACTCAATATTAAAAAACACAGCAATAAAAATATTAGCAATTTATAAATTGCCGGAAAATACTGAGCATATGGCGATACGCCCATACAAACAAAAAAATACATTCAACACTAAAAACTATAAATATGCATTTTGAGCTTACTGAAAATCAAAAAATGATTGCTGAAATGGTGCGTAATTTCGCAAAAGAACATATCGCACCAAATGTGATGAAATGGGATGAAGAACAACATTTCCCTGTTGATTTATTCAAAAAAATGGGAGAACTTGGATTGATGGGCGTTTTAGTACCACAAGAATATGGAGGAAGTGGTTTTGGCTATTTAGAATACATTACTGCAATTATTGAACTTGGAAAAGTATGTGGAGGAATTGGACTTTCTATGGCAGCACACAATTCATTATGTACTGGACATATTTTACAACACGGAAGTGAAGAACAAAAGAGAAAGTATCTTCCTAAATTAGCAACAGGTGAGTGGATAGGAGCATGGGGACTTACAGAACATAATACAGGTTCAGATGCTGGTGGTATGAATACTACAGCTGTAAAAGATGGCGATTATTATATCATCAATGGTGCAAAAAATTTTATCACACACGGAATTAGTGGAGATGTAGCAGTTGTTATTGTTCGCACTGGCGAAAAAGGTGATAGCCATGGAATGAGTGCTTTTATTATAGAAAAAGGAACGCCGGGTTTTATGTCTGGAAAAAAAGAAAATAAATTAGGTATGCGTGCCAGTGAAACAGCTGAACTGATTTTTCAAGATTGCAGAGTGCATAAATCACAAATGATAGGAAAAGAAGGCGAAGGGTTTATACAAGCTATGAAAGTTTTAGATGGCGGAAGAATTTCAATTGCCGCATTATCATGTGGAATAGCAAGAGGTGCGTATGAAGCAGCGTTGAAATATGCTCAGGAGCGTGTTCAGTTTGGCAAACCAATAGCAAATCATCAGGCCATAGCTTTCAAGTTGGCAGATATGGCTACAGAAGTAGAAGTAGCAGAATTACTAACTTATCAGGCAGGCGATATGAAAAACAGAGGTGTAAAAGTTACCAAAGAAAGTGCATTTGCAAAATACTATGCATCGGAAGTAGCAGTAAAAGTAAGTACTGAAGCCGTTCAGATATTTGGAGGATATGGTTATATTAAAGATTTTCCTGCAGAAAAATATTACAGAGATAGCAAGCTTTGCACCATTGGAGAAGGAACAAGTGAAATTCAAAAGTTAGTTATTTCAAGACAAATAATGGAACAATAATATGAGTAAAGTTAATAAAATTTGTATTGGCTCAGACCATGCAGGATTTGAATTAAAAGAAAAACTTAAAAAGTATCTTTTATCAAAAGGTATTGAGATAATTGATAAAGGAACCTATTCTGCTGATTCTGTTGATTATCCAGATTATGGTCATGCCGTTGCAAATGCTGTATTAAATAATGAATGTGATTTTGGAATAGCAATTTGTGGAAGTGGAAATGGTATCAATATGGCCGTTAATAAACACAAAGGTATAAGAGGAGCATTATGCTGGAATGAAGAAATAGCAAGATTAGCAAAACAACATAATAATGCTAATGTTATATCATTGCCCGGAAGGTTTATAGATGAACATTCAGCACAAAAAATTGTCGATGCATTTATGACAGCAGAATTTGAAGGCGGCAGACATCAAAAAAGAATTGAGAAAATTGATGGGTAGGGGTATTGAGATAAATATACAACAAATAAAATGACACAAGTATTCATAAATGGAGTTTTTATATTTTTATTTTTTGTGTCAAGTGTTTTTAGTTTTATAGAAAATAATGATAAATTAATATCCTTAGATTTTAGTATTAAAACTGTTGAAAATAAAAAAGTGCTTACAACAGAAGGGACAGTTTATTATAGTTTTATTAATAATCAAATGGTAACTTATATGAAGAAACCATTTGAAACAATTACTTTTTTAAATTCATTAGGTGAAGTGAAAGTATATGATTTTGAGAGTAATACGCTTTTTCAATATTCATCAGCTTTCTCAAATACAGAAACTAGTTATTTTTATTATTTTTTTAATGGTAATTATCATGACTTTGAATTAGCTAAGAATGGTTATGTAATAAAAGAAAATCACATAGAAGATGGTGTATTAGTAAGCACATGGATGCCAGGTTTAAAAAGCACTTCAACTGCAAATAAAAAAATAATAATTGCTTCAGAAAAGAATCTTCCTATTTATATTGAATTTTTAAAGGATAATAAAACAACGGGTGGAAAAATATATTTTTCAGAATATCAAAAAATAATGGGATATTCAATACCTATGAAGGTTGTTGAAATTTATTACAAATCAAAAAAAGATTCAGTTGTTACAATAAAAAAATATTTCAATCCAAAATTTGGTAAAGATGTTTCCACTGGATACATTAACTTTAAAGTACCTGCTAATGCTAAGAAAATCAGAAAAGAATAAATATCTGGTAATTTTAGTATTATTTATTTCTATTAATTACCTTAAATCTCAAAGTGAATATGATTGGCAAGTAGTAAAAAATAAATCTTTCTCTAATTCAGAATTTGAATACAAAAGAGAAGTTACTTATTTATTCAAAAATAAAAAATGGTATGTAAAATATAATCCTGTAAGTTTATTTTTTGGAGGATTGCTATATTTTTATCAAAAAAATATCTCTATGATTATAGCCGCAAATTGTCCTTATGAAGTAAGTTGTAGTACTTTTGCAAAAGAGTGTATAAATAAATATGGAATATTTTATGGTATTCCACTAGCTGCTGATAGATTAACAAGATGTACAAGGTTAGCTTCATTTGATTTAATAAGAGGAGTAGATTACAACTCTAGAACCAATAAAATTTACGATTCACCAGATGATTATAAAATTAAAAAATAGTTTCATTTTAATTTCATTTACTAACTTTTTATTCTTGAATGCTTTTTTCTCTCAGTCATCTGTGTTAGAATATAATTTTATTAGTTACTTAATTAAAAATCAAAAATACAATGAAGCAGAACATTATTTGAATAATTTTGTATCTATTCCAAATAAGGATACTTTGTTTTTTTTAAAAGGATATAACTATTATCTAATGAAAAATCCTGAACTTGCAATGAACTATTTAGACAGTGTATCAGAAAATTTTTCAAGATATTATATTGCAAAAATGCTATCATCATTAAATAGTAGTTTTATTTCAAAATATCATCATTCAATTGAAATATTGAATAATGTTTCTGATAATAAATTGAATAATGAAATATTACAATACAAATTATTAATGTTAGCAGGAAATTATTTATTATTAAGAAATACAACAAAATTTGACTCAATTTCTAATCATTTCAGTTTTGATGATTTAAAATACGAGAATGAACAAAAAAATTTAGTTGAACTTGACATAAGAATTAAGAAATTAAAACCAAAATCACCGATTATTGCAGGGCTTTTGTCTACTGTTGTGCCAGGATTAGGAAAATTTTATGCAGGAAATAAGGGTGGTGCATTATCAGATTTTGCAGCAAATATTATTTTTGGTGGAATGGCTGCAGAAGCATATTACAGAACTAAAAAGTTAAATAGTCCGCAATTTATTATTTTTTCTTCACTTACATTATTTTTTTATACTGGAAATATTATTGGAAGTGTTCATAGTGTTAAAAAAAGAAGGCAATCCATTAATAAACAAATCAATAATGAGATACTACTTAATATGCATATTCCTATTGTTAGGATTTTGGAGCAATAAATGTAATGTTTTTGCTCAGGTGGATTCAGTTATTTTTCACAAAATTGATTCACTGAAGAATAATGATGATTTTTATAGTGTTGCTATTTTATATGAGAAATTAAGTTATTTATGTGAAAATGAAGATCAAAAAAATTTTTTTAAGATATTATCTGCTGATTACTATAAAAAAAGCGAAAGATTTGAATCGGCAATACAAATTCTAAATACAATTGATTTAAGTGAAGAAAGTGATTCAATCGTTTTCAAAACAAAATTCCAACTTTCACTATTAAATTATCTCAAAAATGATTTTCCATCTGCTCAATATCATTTAGATGAAATGTACTCACTTGTAAAAGATAGCACATACCATTACTTATCTTATTTATTATATATTTTAATTCTTAATGAACAATATCAATGGGAAAAAGCGAAACAATACTGCTTAAAACTCAATGAATTTATATATTCTAATAATGAAGATATTAAATATAAGAACTATAAAATTATTGACTCAATATATAATCCTAAAAAATTTCCCAAACTTAAAAATCCTGATAAAGCAATATTCTTATCAACCTTTTTGCCAGGTTTAGGACAATTCTATACAAAAAATTATTCTGAGGGAATTATTTCATTTTTGATGATTAGTTCTATATCTGTAATTTCTGTAGTAGGAATTATTAATCAATATTATTATACAAGCATAATAGGTGGAAGTGCATTGTTGAATAAATTTTACAAGGGTGGAATAATTCGTTCAGAATTTCTTGCTAAAAAGTATAACTATACTCATTCAAAAAAATACAATGAGCAACTAAAACAGATTTTAATTGAAAATCTATATAATTTTAAAAATAAAAAAGGGTAACTTTAAGTTACCCTCCAAAAAATCAGAATAGACCTTTAATCTAACCAAACAATATATTTATCATTGTTAGCATACTTCTTATAAAAATCAGGATCAAAAACTGCTCCCCAAAAATCTACACATCCAGTTACACCACCTACTACAGGAATACAAAGATACATAGCCCACATGCCCTTTCTATTTGTACCCATATAATAACGGTGTAATGCAATAGCGCTACAAAAGAATGCTCTTAACAAATAACCACCTCTTGTTTTTTCTGGCAATGCAAAATTTGCATTCATTTGAAGTGATTGTGCTAAAAATTGACTATTTAATTCCTGAACTGTTATCTCAGTTGATTGAGATACCAATTGGTTCAGAGCACTTTCATCAATTTTGAACTTTGATGCATTTACATTGACAAATACGCCAACGATTGCTGCGCCTGTAATCAATAATTTTTTCATAGGTTTAATTTTCTTGCAAAGATAATTAATAATATTTCAATTAACCAAATTATTTCAATTAACCAAATTATTTTTCAAAATAATGTAAATTATTTTTTGAAAAAGGTGTGTAACAAATATTCAATCTCAAATTACCTCATCAAAAATCATTTGTAAGCCAAACATTTTGTATATTTAGCGGAAAATTTTTTATGTCTAAAGTTGCCTATGTTTTTCCTGGTCAAGGTTCTCAATTTTCTGGAATGGGAAAAGATCTTTATGAATCTCATCCATTAGCAAAAGAATTGTTTGAAAAAGCCAACGAAATTCTTGGATTTAGAATAAGTGATATAATGTTTAATGGTACTGATGAAGAACTAAAGCAAACTAAAGTTACTCAACCTGCAGTGTTTTTGCATTCAGTAATTCAGGCTATGGTTACTGAAAATTTTAAACCCGATATGGTAGCAGGTCATTCATTAGGTGAGTTTTCTGCACTGGTAGCGAATAAAACACTTACTTTTGAAGATGGCTTAAAATTAGTTTATGCCCGTGCAATGGCTATGCAAAAAGCATGCGAACAAAATCCTTCTACAATGGCTGCTGTGCTTGGTTTAGATGATTCTAAAGTAGAAGAAATATGCCAACAAGTGCAATCAGAAACAGGTGAGGTAGTTGTGCCTGCTAATTATAATTGCCCCGGACAATTAGTTATTTCTGGCAGTTTAAAAGGTATTGAGGTCGCCTGTGAAAGATTAAAATCTGCTGGTGCTAAAAGAGCACTAGTGCTTCAGGTAGGAGGAGCATTTCATTCACCATTGATGGAACCAGCTCGCAAAGAATTAGAACAAGCTATTTTTCAAACTACTTTTCATAAACCTGTTTGCCCCGTTTATCAAAATTATACTGCTTTACCTGAAATCAATCCTGAAAAAATCAAAGAAAATCTTATTGCACAATTAACAGCACCTGTAAAATGGACACAATCTGTTCAAAAAATGGTAGAAGATGGTGCTACAAAATTTATTGAAATCGGACCAGGAAAGGTTTTGCAAGGTCTTATTAAAAAAATTGCCGCTCAAGTTGAAATTGCTTAATACATTTATGAAAAAACAGAGTATTTTATTTTCATTCATTTTATTTTTTATTTTTTTGAATATCAATGCTCAAAGAAAAGGCACATATTATTATCCTCAATTTTTTAGAGGTGCAGGAATTTTTTTAGCTGGAAATCATTCAATGCACCATTATGTTAATAAAAATGAGGGACAAAAGGATTTTTTTAATCCTGTTTTTCAATACTATTATCCGCCTTCGCATTTTTCAAGAGAGTATTTTTCATGGGGTGCAGGTATTTTTGCAGAGTTTTTACCATTTGATAATATAAGGTGGCAAACAGAATTTGAATACACACACAAAGGTGCAATGGAAAGACAAAAATTAGATTGGTTTTGGGGTTATGCTTCTGATAAGTTTTACCCAAACAAATACACTTATATTCAATGGAATAATTATTTAAAATGGTTTTTTCTAAAAAATTACTGGGGTACATTTTACTGGATGTTTGGTGTACGATTAGAATATCTATTATCCCAATCGATTAGAGTTTACGCTCCCATTAGTTCATCATTTCCTAAATTTTGGTTTAGTGGAGATGTTGCATTGGGCTATGAATGGGATGTAACCTGGTTTAGATATTTTCATCCATTTGTTGAATATCATTGGAATCCTGATGTTATTTATCATAACTACAAAAAAGATTTTTATGATGTAAAAGTTAGAAATAGAACATTTGAACTTCGCTTTGGATTGATTTTTAGACCAAAAGGCAGAGCCATAGATGATTGCAATGCCCCTAAATACAGAGGGGTAGAATTTTAATTAGTTTTGAGTTGTGAGTTTTTAATTTTGAGTTGTTGATATTGAATTAAATTAACTAAACACTAAAAACTCAAAACTAAATTTACTTGCGCACTGAACATTGATCATTTAAAAAAATAAATATGTCAAAGGATGTTTTGTATTCATTAACACAAGGAGCATTGATGCCACAAGAAGAAGCAGTAATGCTTAAACAGAGAAATAATCAGTTGGTAATTGGTATTCCCAAAGAAATTGCTTTTCAGGAAAACAGAGTGCCTCTTGTGCCTGATGCAGTGGCGTTATTAGTCAATAATGGACATAGAATTATTATAGAACAACAGGCAGGAAGATCAGCCAATTTTGATGATCATGATTATAGTGAAGCAGGTGCAGAAATTGTTTATTCTGCAAAAGAAGTGTATGAAAAATCTTCTATTATTCTCAAAATTGCTCCTCCTACAATGGATGAATTGGAATGGATGAAACCCAAACAAATTTTGTTTTCTGCATTGCAATTAAGTATACAACCCAAAGATTTTTTAAAAAAACTAAACTCAAAAAAATTAACTTGTATTGCTTATGAATTAATTACTGATGGTGCAAACATCTACCCTTTTATTAGATCAATGGGTGAAATTGCTGGGGGTGCAAGTATATTGATCGCTGCAGAATTGTTGAGCAATGCAAATGGTGGTCCTGGGTTTTTATTAGGCGGTATTACAGGAATCACGCCTACTGAAGTAGTAATTATTGGAGCCGGTACAGTTGGTGAGTTTGCGGCAAGAGCTGCATTAGGATTAGGCGCAACTGTGAAAGTATTTGATAATTCTATCTATCGTTTGCGGAGGTTGCAAAATGCTCTTGGAACAAGGATTTTTACTTCAATCATTGTACCAAGAGTATTAGAAAAACATTTGAAAACTGCAGATGTTGCTATTGGTGCATTGCGTGCTAATGGAGCAAGAACGCCTGTTATTGTTACAGAAAGAATGGTATCTGAAATGAAAGCAGGATCTGTAATCATTGATGTAAGCATTGATCAAGGAGGTGTTTTTGAAACTTCAAAACCTACTAATCATGCACAACCTACATACAAAGTGCATAGTGTGATTCATTATTGTGTTCCAAATATCCCTTCTCGTGTAGCAAGAACAGCATCTTATGCATTTAGTAATTTATTAGCACCAATTCTTATTAATATGGGTGAAGAAGGTGGCTTTGATTCTCTTATCAGAACTGACGCAGGACTGAGAAAAGGTGTTTATATGTATAATGGCATTCTTACGAACAAACCACTTTCTGAAACATTTAAATTGCCTTACAAAGATATTAACTTGCTTACTGCAAGTCCTTTTGCTAACTAAAAAATTAAAATTATGAAAAAGGTTTTAGCCAACGATGGCATTGACAAAATTGGAAAAGAATTATTAGAAAAAGCAGGTTTTGTAGTAGATACTACAAAAGTTCCTCAGGAAAAATTAATTGATGAAATCAATGAAAAAGAATATTCTGTATTAATAGTGAGAAGTGCTACCAAAGTCAGAAAAGATATTATAGATGCTTGTCCAAATTTAAAAATCATTGCTCGTGGTGGAGTAGGCCTTGATAATATTGATGTTGAATATGCAAAGCAAAAAGGTATAATTGTTATCAATACACCAGCTGCATCCTCGCATTCTGTGGCAGAATTGGTATTTGCACATTTGTTTTCATTGGCAAGATTTCTGCACCTTTCAAACAGAGAGATGCCACTAAAAGGCAAAACTGAATTTAATACATTGAAAAAAAATTATTCTAACGGATTTGAATTGAAGAACAAAACCATTGGTATTATTGGATTTGGAAGAATTGGTCAGGAAGTTGCTAAAATGGCAATTGCTCTGCAAATGAATGTCCTTGCATATGACCCTTATGTAAGTTCTGCTGAAATAGAAATTAATATTCCCTTTTTGAATAAATCATTGAATTGTAATATCAAGACCACTTCATTTGAAGAAGTATTGAAAAATAGTGATGTAATTACATTACATGTGCCGGGCGGAAATATCATTTCAAAAAAAGAAATGGCTTTGATGAAAGATGGAGTTATATTAATCAATGCATCAAGAGGTGGTGTAGTGAATGAATTAGATTTATTAGATGCATTGAATACTGGAAAAGTTGCAGGAGTAGGATTAGATGTTTTTGAGAATGAACCAACACCAAGAGTTGAATTACTCAATCATTCAAAAATTTCAGTAACGCCACACACAGGAGCATCAACAGTTGAAGCACAACAAAGAATTGCTATTGAACTTTCAGAAAAAATTATTCAGGCATTTTCTAAATTACAGATACATTCTTAAAAATGGCTACTGTTCTACCATTCAAGGGCATTTTACCTTCTAAAGATTTTGCAAATAAAATAGTTACACATTCTGCAGATAATTATTCTTTAGAACAGGTTGAAAAAATTATTTACAAAAATCCTTTGACATATTTAAGTGTTATTTATCCTGATTTTATTGATAAACAAAAAACATCACCTCACTCATTAGAAAGATTTCAAAAGATTTATAATCGTTTTCATTTGCTTTCTAATCAAGGGTATTTTGTTCAGGAAACAAAGCCCGTGTATTATGTATACAAACAAAAGCATACACATTTTGAGTTTAATGGAATTATTGCAGCTATTAGTGTAGAAGATTATTTTAATGGAGTAATAAAAATTCACGAGCAAACTTTAAGTCAAAGAGAAGAAAAATTAAAAGAATATTTGAAACATTGTAAAATCAACGCAGAGCCCGTATTGTTTTTTTATGAAAAGAATCCATCATTACAGAATTTAATTTTTCAGATTCAATCTAAAACACCTGAAATTGTAATAGAATTAGATAATGTAAAACATTTGCTCTGGAAGTCAGAAGATGATTTTATCAACCAACAAATTCAAATTCATTTTGAAAAAATGGATGCAGTATTCATTGGAGATGGGCATCATCGTTCATCGTCATCTGCTTTATTAGCAAAGGAAATGGGAAATAAAGCAGGTAAAAGTTTTTCTTATTTTTTAGGTGCATTTTTTCAAGAAGATAATTTGAAAATTTATTCTTTTCATAGATTATTAAAGCAAGTAAATGTTCCCGAAAATTTTATTGAACAACTTCAAAGATATTTTAATGTAGTTGAAATTAATTCACATCAATACCCACTGCAACCACACAAAATAGGAATGTATTGGAATAGAAAAAGATTTTTACTGGAACTCAAAGATGAAAATCAAACAATATTAGATACAGAAGTATTATCAAAATATATTATATCCGAAATTTTTCAAATAAAAGATATTCGTAATAATCCGTCCATTCAATATCTGCCTGAATATACTTATTCTATAAATGATGTAGAGAAAATGATAGATGACAAAAAATATCAATTAGCATTTTTTACTTATCCTGTGTCAATAAATGTTGTAAAAGATATTGCCCTACAACACAAAACAATGCCTCCCAAATCCACTTATGTGTTACCCAAATTATTGAATGCATTGGTATTGTATAGTTTAGAAAATTCAATGTAGAATTTTTTAAAGAAATTATAAATTACTTAAGTTCTAATTTTTATACACAATTCCCTTTACATTAAAAACTCAGTTCTATTTATCATAATGCTTGAAAAATTTTCTTTACCTTTGTAGAAAATTTTTAAGTATGAAAAATGCAATTATTACTTCTTTAGTAACATTAGCAAGTTGCTCTTTGAGTTTTTCACAACAATATCGTTCTATTATTCAAGAAGAAACAGAAAAGTATTCTAAATATTCATTTAAATCAGAGCATCAGTGGGATAGTATTCGTGCAGTTTTAGAAGGAATTCCTGTATCATCACTTAAAACAACTCAAACTTCTACATTAAATCCTTCTTGTACTTTAAACAAAAGAGTGTTTGGTTGGTTTCCATACTGGCAAGGAACTACTTATACAAATTTTCAATGGAATTTGCTTTCTGACTTCTGTTATTTTGATTATTCAATTAGTGCTTCTACTGGAACTAACACTAATAGTTCTTATCAATGGCTAACTTCAAATGCTGTAACTACCGCAAAAGCCAACGGTTGTAAAATACATATTTGTGCCGCGTTATTTAGTGGACATAGCACTTTCTTTGCATCATCTACAGCAAAAAATACTTTTATCAATAATATCATCTCAGATCTTAATGCACGCGGTGGAAATGGCGTTAATATTGACTTTGAAGGAATGACCGCATCAGACAAAACAAATTTTACTAATTTTATTATTCAGTTAAAAACAGCATTGCAAGCGGCTAATCCAAATTACGAAGTAAGTATTGCACTATATGCAGTAGATTGGAGTAATGTTTTTGATATTCCTGCATTAGTGCCTTATGTAGATGCATTTATTATTATGGGCTATGATTATTACTGGAGTGGAAGTTCTCATGCAGGACCTACTGATCCGTTTTACAACTTTCAAACTTCTTACAATTATACTTTAAGTAAATCCGTTACATATTATCTCAAACAAGGTGTGCCTTTAAATAAATTATTACTTGGCCTTCCTTATTATGGTAGAGAATGGGAAACTACAAGCAACTCTATACCTTCTAATACTACTGGTAATTTTTCAACAACTAGAACTTATTTATATGTAAAAAATAATTCAACAGGATATTATACATCATCAAATAAAATTTGGGATCAAAATTCTTTTACACCTGTTTATGTGTTTCAAGTATCTGGTGCATGGCGTCAATGTTGGATTGATGACGCTTATAGTATGAGCAGAAGATTTGATTTTGTAAATCAAAGAGGAATAGGCGGCATTGGTATCTGGGCATTAGGATATGATGATGGTTATACAGATTTCTGGCAAGCCATTCAAGATAAATTTACTTCTAATTGTCGTGTGTGGCCTTGCACAGATAGTTTATTTGATATGGGCGGACCAAATAGAAATTATTATGATAGTGAAAATTACACTTACACTATTTATGCTCCATCTCCAACACAAAAATTAAATGTTCAATTTGCACCAACTTTTACATTGGAAAATAATTATGATTCGCTATGGTTATACAATGGAAATTCAACAGCATCTCCTTTAATTGGTGTTTATACAGGAGGAAATAATCCCGGCACTTTTATTACATCTACTAATGCACTTACTGTAAAATTTAAATCTGATGGTGCTACAAATGCCGCTGGATTTAAAGCAATCTATCAATGCACAACAACTGCTACTGGAAATCCTACTACTTCTATTGCATCAGTACCCGGATGGATTACTGCAACTTACACTGCAAATATTTTAGATAATCCACCATCAGGCGCAAGTATTCAAAAAGGTTATTATTCTGTGGCTTGCTTCAATGGCACTGAGTGGACTGCAAACAATAATCGTGGATTTTTTTACGATGACTTTAACTCGCTTTCATCTTTATGGACTATAAAAACTGGAACATGGAATGTTACAGGAAGTACGCTTGTTCAAACAGATGAAACATCTTCTGCCGCTGGAAATACTAATATCTATGCGGCTCTTACTCAAACACTTTCAAACAGATATTTATATCATTTCAAATTTAAGTTAGAAGGAACAGGCACAAATAGAAGAGGAGGATTTCATTTCTTCTGCGATAATGCTGATAGCAGTAACAGAAATAATTCTTATTTTGTATGGTTTAGATTAGATAATCAAAAATTTCAATTATACAAAGTAGTGAATAATAGTTTTGGTAGTCCTGTTGTAGATATACCACATACTTTTAGTGCAGCACAATGGTATGATGTAAAAGTTATTCATGATAGAATAACAGGTGAAATATGGACTTATTGGAATAATCAACTCATTAATTACTGGCAGGATCCTTCCCCTTTTGCAGGAAATAACGGTCAATTTATTTCCTTCCGAAGCGGAAATTCTAAAATGAGTATTGATAGTTTTCGTGTATATAGATCTCGTACTAATACTCCTGTAATCCTTGTAGGATCTGGAAATACCGACTTAATGTATCAAAATCCAATACCTTCTCAATATGCAGGTAGAATTTTCTCCATTTGTCAGGATAATTACAACAATCTTTCAAACATCGCTACTCAAACATTGAATGTTGATTGGACACCACCAACAAGTGTAGCCGTTAATGATGGCAGTGGATCGGATATTAATGTTGTTTGTACAAAAGATACGCTCAAAGCTAATTGGAGTAATAGTAATGATCCAAATTCTGCTGTATCAAAATACTGGTATTCCATTGGTACTTCGGCAGGTGCAACTAATATCAAAAACTGGACAAACAATGGCTTATCTACTTCTATAACAACTACAATAAGTGGATTAGTTCATGGACAAACATATTATTTCAATGTAAAAGCCGAAAATGGAGCGGGTTTACAAAGTAGTGTGTCAAGTTCAAATGGACAAACTGTTGATACTACTTGTGTTTCTACAATTGCTTTTGTTTATTACGATAATCATTCAATCAGAGTTTTTCCTAATCCTGCATTCAATAAAATTTTTGTGGAAAATATCCCAGCGAATAAAAATTATCTTTTGGAAATTACAGATGTAGTAGGAAAACAAATTTTCAAACAATCAATGCCATTTAATTCATCAATTGACATTTCAAATTTTGAAAATGGATGTTATATTGTAAGGATATATGACGAAAACAAAAATCAAGTATATGAAAACAAGATTATTATTCAGCATTAGCGGAATATTATTTTCATTTTTTATTATAGCTCAAACTACTTATTCTTCCTGGCGAGTTCAGTTATTAGCACACTTCAAGCCAGACACTTATTTCTCTGGATGCTGGGGTTGGTATGATCCTGTAAAAAACAGAGAATATGCAATTTCTGGAGCACATAAGGGAACTTATTTTGTAGATATTACAAATCCTACAAATGCTTATATTGCTGACTCTCTTATAGGAATACCAATTAATACATGGAGAGAATTAAAAACTTACAAAAATTATTGCTACATTATTAGTGATGATTACGGCCCATCATTTCAAATTGTAGATTTATCCTCTTTACCTGATTCTATTCGTGTTATTGCTTCACCCGATACAAATATTTTGAGAAAAGGCCATACTTTGTGGGTAGATAAGCATTATTTGTATGTGGGCGGACCAAGAGATAAATATGGAAATAATCATTCAATGGGTTTGTTTGATTTATTGCCAGATCCAGAACATCCGCAGTTTTTAAGATGGTTAGATCAAGATTATCCCAATATCTATTATGTGCACGATATGTATGTGAGAAATGATACTGTTTATACATCAGCTGCAAATCAGGGTTTGCAGGTATTTAAATATGATTCCATTCAAAATAAATTTGTTTATATTAACTCATTAACATTATATCTTGAAGCAGGATATAATCACAGCAGTGCTCTTACAAAAGATGGAAAAACTTTAGTATTTATGGATGAAGTTCCAACTGGCTTAAGTATTAAGATAGCAGATGTAAGTGACATAAATAATATGCAGGTTTTGAAATATGTAAAACCATACAATTATGCAGGTTTTGTAGCTCACAATCCTTTTATTATTGGAAATTCTCATCTAGTTGCTTCATGTTATCAGGATGGCACTTTAATATATGATATTTCAGACCGACAAAATCCTGTATTAACTGGTTTTTTTGATACATATCCTCAAGGTGGTGCTAATACTGGTAATTACGCAGGTGGTTATGATGGTAATTGGGGTTCTTATCCATTCTTTCCAAGTGGTTTAATTTTTTCAAATGATATGACTAATGGTATATTTATATTAAAAGCAGATACAGCACTTGGTATTGTAGAAAGCACAAAAGAATCATTAAATGCTTTTGTTTTTCCAAATCCAGTAAAAGATGTAGCATACTTATACATCAATCAAACAGGTAATTTCAAAATTGAAATTTCTGATATTTCTGGTAAAATTGTTTTAAAGGAATCATTAAATCATAGTAATTTGAAATTACCTATTGAAATAAATTTACCTGAAATAAGTAGTGGTCTATATTTTGTTACTATTAGAAAAAATGATCAACGAATTAATTTGAAATTACTAAAAAATTAGTATATGAGAAATGCTTATGTTTTGACTTTAATTTTTATTTATCAAATCATCTTTTCACAACAAAGTTGTATCAATTTAATTCACTTGAAAAGTAAATATGATAATTTTGTTTATTCAATCAAAGAAACTAATTCAGGTTATCTAATTACTGGATCTGCAAAAGATTCGCTTTATTTTAATTCTAATCTGGTTTTATATAATAATGAGCTTTACTCTTTCTTAATTGAAACTGACCAAAATTTCAATGTTATTAATTCAATAAAATTTACATTATCATTATCTACAAGTACAGATTATATTAATTGTGTAGATGTTTTAAAAGATAATAACTATTATTATTTACTAATCAATTGGGCAGGTAATTTAAAACTAAATTCTACAACTACCATAAATGGAGACAAATCTATGATTTTAGTAAAAGTAGATAATTCAAATAATGTCTATTGGTATTATTATATGAACAATTCAGTAGGCACAGGTATTTGTTTTGATAATCATAAAAACATTACACTTATAGGTAATTCGCCTACTCAATCTGGTTACAATCCTTCATCAGTATTTATGCTTAACTTAGATAAATCAGCTGGTCAAATAAAGAAATCAAAAATAGGAGTATCATATTTTAATGCATTTACAGGAAAAATTTTATTTAAAAACAATCAATATTTTTTTACTTGCAAATATAAAGATAGCTTATATTTTGGTAATCAAAAATTATATGGAACAGCATATTCAGAAGCAATTGTGGTTTCTGATACAAATTTCAATTTTCAAAAATATTCTACAATCTCTGCATTATCACCTAATAATGTTAATAATATAAATTCAATATTCATTAATGATTTTGTATTAGATAATTCAAACAATATAATTCTTACAGGAAAATATTTACCCATTTCACTATATGTAAATGATACAATAAGATTGAGCAAATCAAACTCATATATTGAACAGATGTTTATTTTGAAATTAAATCCATCTTTAAACTTT
This sequence comes from Bacteroidia bacterium, assembly GCA_035405785.1. Taxonomy (GTDB): domain Bacteria; phylum Bacteroidota; class Bacteroidia; order B-17B0; family Aurantibacillaceae; genus BPGX01. The sequence continues at coordinate 32,320 of DAONJS010000006.1, read as the reverse complement.
TTGTGGGCTAAACAAGAAAATCAGAATACATCTAATAATCCTAATTACAATATGCGATCTGGATTTAAAGTTTCAACAAATTCTAATGATGATATTTTTGTATTGTCTTATTTTAACACTACAATTACATTAGGCAATATGGATACATATAATGGAACATCATTAATTTTAGTAAAATATAATTCAAATGGTCAATATCTGTTATCAGAAAAAGTTGCTGGAATGACTTTAGCATCATATTACACTCTTCATACAAATAATAATTCTATTGTGCTTTCTGCTAATTTTATCGGTACTGTTTCTGTTTGTCAAAACACAATAACAGCTACACCTAATAAAAATACTTATATTGCAGTAATGGATAAATTGACAGAAATTTTTAGTAATGAAAAACTTTTACAAAAAATCAACATCTTTCCTAATCCCGCAAATTCTGAAATTTATATTAGCAATGATAATTTATTTGAAAGTTTGAAATACAATATTTATGATTTAACTGGCAAAATAATTCTAAATGGTACTGTTGAAAATAATACTTTACATGTTAATGATTTGAGTAATGGAGTTTATTTGTTGAAATTATCTTCAAATTCTCAATCAGAATTCTTTAAAGTCACAATAATCCACTAATTTTTCTAAAATTTTTTTGTTTCTTTAAACGCATTTTTCAAAAATCATTTTGCTATTTTTACAGCGATGAAAAAAGTTTTTCGCACTGTATTTATTACCATCTGGAAATCTTGGTTTGCTCTTGTTTTTTCAGTATTACTCATTATACTATACCCGCTCTTTTATATTTTACTTAAACTTAAACAATACAAAGCAGTTTATTCGCTTAAAAAAGTTTGGGCTTTTTTTATTTGTTTGTTTTCAGGGCTATACCCTAAAATTCGTTATCCTCAAGGAAAATTTGATTTTCCATCACCTTGTATTATTGTTGCAAATCACACTTCATATCTGGATATATTATTTAGTGTTTTTTATATCAAAAAACCAGCCATTTATATGGGGAAAGCAGAGTTGCTTAAAATCCCACTCTTCAATATCTTTTTCAAATACATTGATATTCCTGTAAAACGAAGTAATCCAAAAGACGCCGCAAGAGCATTTGAAGATGCAGGAAAATGGATTGACAAAGGTTATTGCGTTGTTATTTTCCCGGAAGGTACAATCTCTCCACAAGGCGTATTAAAACCATTTAAATCTGGAGCGTTCAAATTAGCCATTCAAAAAAAAGTGCCTATTGTTCCTGCAGTAAATCTCAATAACTGGAAACATTTAGAAAATGGTGGATTTTTTAAAAGCAATGGTTTTCCTGGTATTGCTTATATTGATGTGGGAAAACCTATTCCTACAAATTCCTTATCAGAAGAAAATTTCGTAGATTTGCAAACACAAGTTAGAGAATTTATCATTCATCAATTAAATCAATTTTATGACAAAAATAAATGAAGAACTTATCAATCAATTAGCACATTTAGCAAGATTAGAATTTAATAATGAAGAAAAACAAAGAATCTTAAATGACTTAAACAGAATTTTAGATTATATTGAACAATTAAATGAAGTGCCTACCGACAATGTTGAACCTCTTATTTATCTTTCTCCTAATCAAAATATCTTAAGAGAAGATGAAGTGATTGAAACATTATCAAAAGAAGAAGCACTTGCTAATGCTCCTAAAAAGGACTCTGATTATATCCGTGTTCCAAAAGTTATCAATCAGTAATTAAATTATGAGAATTATTCTTCTGTCTATAATATTTTGTTTTGCTTTTGAAGTTAGTTTTTCTCAAACAATGAAAACTAAAAAGTGGAGGAGAACAGAAGTAGATTCATTGAATGATGCTTTATTGATGATGGAGGAAGGTAATAATTATCTTGCTTATCCAATAATAGAGAACATATACAACAATCATCCTAAAGAAACATTTTTAAAATACACTCTTGGAAAATTATCTCTTACAAGAAGTGATAAATATGATCAGGCATTAAAACTATTAGAAGAAAGTTATCAAGTTAATCCTAAAATTGATAATATCCATTTAGATTTAGCAAGAGCATATCATTACAATTATTATTTTGACAAAGCAGAAGAACACATCAATCAATTTTTAAATCAGAAAAAAATTACTCCCGAAGACAAAGCACTTGCAGAACAAGTGAAAAATTATATTCAAAATGCAAAGGAAATATATGCTCATCCAATTTCAGCAAAAGTTATGAATATAGGACCGCCTATCAATACAAATTGGGACGAGTATGTGCCTGTAATCACTACCGATGAAGCCACTATGATTTTTACATATCGTGGTGAAAAAAGTAAAGGCGGCAGACAAAATGCTTCTCTACTTCCTGACCCAAAAGGAACTTACTTTGAAGATGTTTATATGTCTGAAAAAGTTTTAGGAAAATGGTCAGAGCCCGTTTCAATTGAAACTATCAACACCAACTCTCACGATGCGGCTATTGCTATGAGTCCTGATGGTTATATGTTATTCATATACAAAGATGATGGTATTACCCACGGAGATATTTATGTTTCATACAATATAGGTAACAATGAATTTACACCACCTCAACTACTTAAGGGACAGGTAAATTCTTATTCATGGGAAGGAAGTTGTTCTATTACTGCAGATGGTAAAACATTATACTTCTCAAGTGAAAGACCTGGTGGATACGGCGGAAAAGATATTTACAAAGCCACTCTTTTACCTGATAGCACTTGGGGAAATGTTGTCAATTTAGGTCCAGCAATTAACACACCTTATGATGAAGACGCTCCATTTATCCATCCAGATGGATTAAGTTTATACTTTAGTTCAAAAGGACATAACAGCATGGGTGATTATGATATTTTTATTGCAAGAATGGATGTTAGTGATTCTACTTTCAAAAATGTAGAAAACATTGGTTATCCTATCAATACTCCTGCAGATGATATTTATTTTGTATTGTCGGCAAGTGGAGAACACGGTTATTATTCAAGTGCTCGCCCTGATGGGGTAGGACTAAAAGATATTTATTTGATTGAAACAAACTTTGATAAAAAACCAGTTAGCATGCTAGTATATGGTGCTGTCTTTAAAGATGAAAAAGCAACTCCAGCAACACTCACTACTTATATCATTAAAGATGGTAAAGAAGAAATTTTTTCAAAGACAAAAACCAAAGATAAAGGTAAATATCTTATTAATTTGCCTGCTGGCTATGAATTCAAAATTGAATGTAAAATTGACAGTAACTTTTTTGAAATATTTACTATTAGCACAAAAGAATTAAAAGAATATCAAGAAAAACTCAAACTTTTTAAATTTGAAACCACTGTTCCATCTGTTGCTCAAACACCTACTACTGCTCCAACACCAACTATATCAACACCTCCAACGCCAACTATATCAACATCTCCAACACCAACTATATCAACATCTCCAACACCAACTGAAACACTTAATCCTACTCAAAAAGAAACTTTTGAATACTCTAAAAATTATGGAAATATTTCTGCAGAAGGCCTTATTTTTCGTGTGCAAATTGCTGCTTATAAATACCCCAAAAATTATACTTATGACCACTTAAAAGGATTAGGTAAAGTTGAAACTGTGAAATTAGAAGATGGTCTTACAAGATTTACAATAGGTGGCGACTTCAAAACATTAGATGAAGCATTTCAGCACAACTTAAAAGTAATTCGTGCAGGGCAAAAAGATGCTTTTGTTTTGGCTATGTATAAAGGTAAAAGAGTGTATTTATCTGATTTAGTAAAGATGGGTATTTATGTGAAAAAAGATGAACAACTTGCTAAAGAAGTTGCAAAAGAACATCAATCTGAAATTCACACAACACCTTCTGTGCCAAAAGAAAAAACAGAAACTCAACCAACAATTTCTTCTAACAAAATTGATGTGAGTGGAATAACACTTAATTCTTTCCAGCAAAAGATATTCAACTATTCTGAAAAATATGGTAATGCCACAAAAGAAAATTTATTGTATTCGGTGCAAATTGGTGTAAGTAAAAATTCTATTGTAACTGGATTTAATAATGTAAAAAAAATAAGTAAGATAGAAACACACTCTTTAGATAACGGCTTATTTGCTTTGCATTGTGGGCATTTCAAAACATTAAATGAAGCATTAGAATTCAATAAAAAAATCATTCAGGCAGGCGTGAAAGATGCTTTCGTGATTGCATTTTACAATAATAAAAGATATTATATTGACCAACTTATCCAGAATAAAATAATTGAATAATCAAATGAAACTTGAAAAAAAAATATTGCAAAACAAAATTGAATTGTCAGAAAAAGAACTTTTGATTTTAGAAGGAAAAAGAAAACAGTTAATCAAACAACTTGAAAAAAAAGGAATTAAGAATAAAAATGTTTTAAATGCCATTGGAAAAATACCTCGCCATTTATTTTTTGATTTAAATAATTTGCAATATGACCAACAAAAAAACAAACTTGTTTCTGTAGGTATTTCCGTAATGTTAGATTATGTGTATAGTGATAAAGCATTACCCATTGGCTTTGGACAAACTATCTCTCACCCTTATACAGTGGCATTTCAAACACAGGCATTAGATATTCAACCAGGTGATAAAGTATTAGAAATAGGCACTGGATCTGGTTATCAAACTGCTGTTTTATTGGAATTAGGAGCCATTGTGTATAGTATTGAAAGAATTAAAGAATTACACCAAAAAAGTAAAAACATCTTACAGTTTTTAGAATATTCTAATTTTTATTTAAAGCACGGTGATGGTTATATTGGTTGGGAAGAAAATGCACCATTTGATAAAATTATTGTAACTGCTTCTGCTCCTTTTGTTCCTGAAAAATTGTTATTTCAACTTAAAGAAGGCGGAAAAATGATAATACCCGTTGAAAATGAAACTACCCACGAAATGCTTTTATTTACTCGCAAAGACAAAAATACTTTTGAAAAACAAATGTTAGGAAATTTTGCTTTTGTACCAATGTTGTATAATAAAGAGTAGAATTGATAAGTTTTTATTCAACTAATTCCGCATAACCAAAACCCGTTACACCGTTATTATTTCCATTGTAAAATAAGTAAGTTTTACCTTTTACTTTTATCACAGCAGGATAACAAATCATTTCACTATCCCAGCCACTTTCAGATACATCTATTCCCACTTCATTATCTTTTCTTTCCCAGTGAATCCCATCTTTTGATTCTGCATAGCCAATCCTGTAGGTTATATTTTTTCTTCTTAAAGAATACCACATTTTGTAAATGTTATTTTCTATAATGCACCAAGGTCTTCCAAACCCAAATTCATTTTCGTCCATTGCCTGAATAACAGGTTCATTGTATAATTCAAAATCTTTAAAATTTTTTGTTTTACAATAACGAATGTTGTAATTAGGAAGTAATTTATTTTTGAAAACCTCATTATTCATCCACTCCCATTTGTAAGCAGAAACATACCAAATATGAAATTCATTATTGTTTTCAACTATTGTAAGTGCTGAACGAATAAATGGCTCATCATCTGTTCTATCAAGAATAGGTGTTTTTTTTCTTTCAATAATTGAATTTAAATCATCATTTAGTATAGCATAAGAACTGAAAAGTAAATAAGGCACAGAAACTAATCTTTGATAGCCAATATAAAATAAATAAAATTTATTATTAAAAAATATCAGTTGTGATGGGTTAATGCCGTGTTCATCAAATAATCCCGCTTTTCCTTCTGTTAAGATGGGTTCTTTATGCAAATAAATTACTTCTGAAGGATTATCAGCATTGACATCTAAATAAGTAATTTTACATACATTATCTTCTGCAGACGTACCAAAGAATATACGAATGATGTTTTTTTCTTCAATATAATATGGAGTGGGTAAAATACCATATTTTTTCATCCACGGTGTTTGTCCTTTGGGCTCAAAAATTCTGCCTTTTTTAATCCATTTCATTATTTTTGATTTACTCTTTTATACCAAATTTTTCATATACAGAAATCTCATCTGCTTTTGCAGGTGTGCCTTTAAATAATTTTCCATCTCCAGTATCTTTTACAATCAAACATCCTGCACCAATCAAACAATCTTTTCCAATATTGATATTATTACCCACCGTGCTATTTACGCCAAAAAAACAATAATCGCCCACTGTACAATGCCCGCTAATTACCACATGTGATGAAATAAACAAATGATTTCCTAATACCGAATGATGACCAATGTGATTACCACTCCACAATACAATATTTGAACCCATTTTTACAAATGGTTGAACAGTGTTGTCTTCAAAGATAAACACATTATCTCCCATTGTAACATTTCTCCAAACAAAACATTTACTGCTAATGTAATTGGCTAATTTATATCCTTTGTTTTTTGCTTCGTAATAAAACTTAGCACGATTTCTATTCAATGTATTATACACTAATGCAATATGCATTTCATACTCTGATGGTGGATAAATTTTTTCTACTTCTTCAAATGGCACTATTGGCAGGTCAAACAATGTCTCTCTTTTTAGATACGCTTTACTTACTGTAAATGCCACTACTTCATATTCCGAATCATAAGTAAAATATTCATAAGCAATTTCTGCAAAAGAACTGTCTCCAAACAATACCAACTTCTTATTCTTTTTCATACACAAAATTTTATTGCAAAAGTATTGAATTAATTATTAACTGTCAATGGTAAATTTTAATCATATTATTTTATCTGATATTTCAAAATTCACAATATCTTTGCGGCATATAATTACTTATGAAAATTAAATTTTCTTTATTAGGAATATCAATTATATTTTTATTCAATATCTCCTGTAATCAGCATTCATCAATAAATGAAAATGAGAAAAAACAACAGGATAGTTTGCAAAAAGTTTTGAAAAATCCTAAGTTAGATTCCATCAATGCTCTATTACTTGAAAATCCTAATAATGACTCACTATACAGAATGCGTGCAATTATTTACAGAGATGCCAAGCAATTAGATGTTGCTATCAATGATTGTAAAAGAGCTATTAAAATTGATAGTAATAATGTTAGAAATCATTTGTTATTGGCGGATATGTATTTTGCGGCTAATAAAACTAAACTTTCTAAGGATAAATTAGTAGAAATTATCAAAAAATTTCCTGACAATACTGAAGCATATTTGAAATTAGCAGAATTATATTATCTTGTTAAACAATATGAAAAATCTATTGAATACATTAATAAAGCATTAAAAATTGATGCCACATTAGCACAAGGATATTATTTAAAGGGCAATGTATATAAAGAATTAGGAGATACTAATAAAGCCATTTCAAGTTTACAAACCGCTATTGAACAAAATCCAAAACACATTGATGCTTTTATAGATATTGGTGTATTGTATGCTGCAAAGAATAATACACTTGCCTTGCAGTATTACAACAATGCTCTAAAAATTAATCCTGCTAATGATATTGCTCTATACGATAAAGCATTTTTCTTTCAACAAATGGGAATGGTTGATAGTGCTGTTGCAACATATAATCGTCTTTTAGAATTATATCCTAATTTACCTCAAGTGTATTACAATTTAGGAGCAATAGAATTTGCAATGAAAAAAAATCCTCAAAAAGCCATAGAATATTTTACAAAAGCAATACAACAAAAAGTTGATTATGCAGAAGCATATTATGCTCGTGGTCTTATTAAAAAAGAATTGAAAAAGAATAAAGAAGCCATTGAAGATTTTAAACAATGCTTGAATTATAGAAATAACTTTGAACCCGCCATTCAGGAACTTAATGAGTTAGAGAAAAAAAAATAAATGATGTTTCAAATCAAAAATCTCTCTTTTGGTTATACAAAACCTCTTTTGGAAAGCCCTATAAATGCGGAGTTTCAGCCATCTCAACTCATCGTTTTATATGGTAATAATGGTTGTGGTAAAACTACTTTCATTAAAACAATTGCAAGATTGATAAAACCATTAAGTGGTGAAATTTATTTTAATAATCAGGATGTCTTTAAAATGAACAATGAACATTTTGCCAAAACATTTGCATTTTTATTTACTAATCGCCCTTTTTTAATGAATCATACTGTAATGGATGTGCTTGCATTAGGAAGGTTACCATATTTAGAATGGAATGCTCAACTAAAAACAAAAGATATTGACATTATTCTTTACTATGCTAATTTTTTGAAAATTGAAGAATGGCTTACACTACATGCCAATCAATTAAGTGATGGACAGTTGCAGAAAGTTTTGTTAGCAAAAACTTTAATACAGCAAACACCAGTTGTTATTTTAGATGAGCCTCTTTCTTATTTAGATTATGGAACAAAAAAATTTATTCTTTCAAAACTATCAGAACTCATAAAGATGGAAAATAAAATTATCATTATGTCCTCTCACGATGTGCATATTTGTTCAAATTATGCTAATGCTGTTTTATTAATGCACAATAAAAAATGGCTATATACCACCGCTGATAAAGTATCAGAACAAAAATTGTTTTCAGATTTTTTAATGACTGAAGTTTAATTTAAATCACTATATAAAATGGCACTTATTGTAAAAAAATCAAGATTACCTTATGCAGGTAAGGGCTTATTCACCACAAAAGATATAAAAAAAGGAAGTAAAATTATTGAATATCGTGGTGAAATTATTGACTGGAAAGAATATTGCAAGAGAACAAAAGAAGATAAAGATGGCTATATGGCTTATGTAAATAGGAAAAAATGTATTGATGCCTATAATACACCACAATATAAAGCCCGCTATGCTAACGATGCAGAAGGCTTGATAAGACATAAAAAATATAAAAACAACGCAGAATATCAAATCATTGGTGATAAAGTTTTTATCGTTGCCACTCGTGATATTAAAGCAGGAGAAGAAATTTTTGTAAGTTATTCAAAAGATTACTGGGATGCCGTGAAATACAATATAAAAAATAAGTTGTATGGAAAAGAAAAATTAGAACAGTGGCAAAAAATAATAAAGAAATTGAAGATTAAATTATAGTTATTGTGTTACAATTCAACTTAAAATTAAACCGCAATGACACAAAGCATTTTAATAGTTTTTAGGTGTGAGTGCTGACGCTATAGGTCAGCATGCTGATATGTTGTGAAACAACATCGTCATCATTTTTAATTTTGAGTTAATGATTTGGAATTAAAAAAAATAACTAAAAACTCAAAACTAAATAAAATTTGCGTCTTAGCGGCAAAAAATCTTAGTAGTAGTTGTTGTATAGAAACTAAAATTCTCTACTCAATTTCTCTATCTCTAATCTTTACAGCAGGATTACCTTGATAAATACTATATGGTTCGGTACTTTGAATAATAATACTTCCTACTGTGATTACACTATGTGATTTCACTACTACGCCAGGACAAACAACACATTTTGCTCCCACCCATGTACCATCTTCAATAGTAATTCCAAGAACAATTAAATCAAAAGTCACTTTTTTATAATTGTGATTACCACATAAAAGCATTGCACCCTGTGAAATACAGACATTGCTACCAATTTTTACTTTCCCAAGATTATCAATCCACACATGTTCCCCAATCCAAGTATAATCACCAATTTCTAATTTCCATGGATATTTAATTTTTACATATGGCTTAATAACCACACCTTTTCCAATTTTTGCACCAAAAATTCTCAATAATACTACTCTCCATTTGTTTCCTGGAAGCATTGAATTTACAAGGCATTCACCAATAATATACCATAGGATTCGTTTAATTATATTACCCGGTTTATATTCTTTGTTTGAATACCTTGATAAATCTATTGTTTTTTCACTTTGATTTTGCGACATATTCAAATAATTTTTTGTATTCGTTTTTTATTTGGTCAATATTTATTTTTTTCTGAATATAATTTTTTGCGTTAATGCACATTTTTTGAAATTCATCAGTGTTCATTTTGCAAGCATACAAAATTTTTTCAGCAAATTTATTTTTATCTAATGGCAAAGCATAACCGCAATTAAAAACATTCACATCATTCCATGGCGTGCAGTTACTAATAATTACGGGTCTTCCACAAAATAATGTTTCAACAATTGCGTGACCAAAATTTTCATTTTTTGTAGGTAAAAATAAAAAATGATAATTCTGAATAGTTGCAGAAATTTCATTAAAACTTAATGTTCCTTTGTATGTTACTTTGATATTTTCTGGTAACGACTTAATTAGTTCTTTGCATAATTTAAAGTATTCTTTGTCTTCATTGTTTCCATAAATATCATATTCAATAAAAATGTATTTTTGATTAGAAACTTCTTTCAATACATCAATGGCAAAATCTAAATTTTTCACAGGGCTTACACGAGATAAAAAAAATAATTTCAAATGATTTTCTTTTTTATCATTAAAACTTTCAATACTTTGAATATAGGATAAATTGGGTATCTGAAAAATTTTTGATGATGGATAAAAATATTCAATTGATTTCTTTTCATTATCACTTGTAGCGTGAAATATCAAATTCTTATGTAATCCTATTGTTTTTGAAATAAACAAAAATAATTTTTTCTTGAATGACTTTATACCCATTGCTCCTGATTCCAGCATTCCTCTTGGCGATAAAACAATTGGTGATTTAATAAGTAGAAACTTTGATAATAGTAAAGGTAGTATAGAAAATTTGTATGACCAAAAACTATTGATATAAATAACATCAGGATTTAATTGATGAACAACATTCAAAAAATTTTTAATTGTAAAATTTCTTTCAGAAAAATAGAAAACATTTATTCCATCATATTTTGTCCATTTATCAGAAGTTACATTGTATTCCTTATCTGAATTAATGTCTGTATTCATTGTAAGAATAAAAAAATCAATATCATTTTCTAATGACTTCACTAATGAATAAATGGACTTTACAGGACCACCTGCTTTATTGCCCGGCAAAAACCAATCTATCAGTATCAAAACTTTTGTTTTCATTCTACCTGAATATCATTTTTATTTATCCAGTTTTGTAAAACAATCAAATGCCAAAACATCCACCATCTGCCATTTTTATTATTTGTAAAATTTTTCCATTCGCTCATTAGTTTTTCTTTATCAATAAAAGAATGCTCTGATAAATCTTTGATATTTTGATTACAAAATTCAAATAATTCTTTTCTCATCCAATCTTTGAAAGGCAATACAAATCCCATCTTTTTTCGGTGAATTATATCTTTTGGTAATAAATCACTTAATGCGTCAGTTAATAATTTTTTGGGTGTAGTAGGATATTTATACTCATCTGGTAATGCAAGAACAAAATTTACAAGTGCTGTATCTAAAAATGGTGCTCTTACTTCAAGAGCATTTGCCATAGACATTTGGTCAGTATCTCTCAACAATACATTTTGTAAATAATTATCTAACTCTAACAAAGAAACAAAACTTAAAAAATGCTCATTGTAAATTAATTTTTTTTCAGATAAATGAGCATTGAAAAATGTTGATTTATTTGAATTTTTCAAGGGTAATTTTTTTTCTAAAAATACTTTTCTGTGAAATGGAAAAAGTTCATAAACCTTCAAGGAAGGTGATTGTAGCAGTATTTTCAAACGATACGAAAATCTTTCAGGTATAAAATTTGCAACACTTTTTCTAATAGCAGGGAAATCAAGAAAATCTAAACTCTGAAACTTTTTCATTATCTTAAATGAGGGATAACCTGCAAATAATTCATCTCCGCCTACTCCTGATAAAGCAACAGTAATACCTGCTTGCTTTGTATATTTTGAAACAATGTAAGTATTAATACCATCTCCTGATGGATAGTCCATTTTTTCTAGTGCTTCGGGCACTAATTCTAAAACTTCTTTTTCTTTGAGTATAATGTTATGATGATTAGTTTTATACAATTCTGCTAATGATTGGGCATATTGATTTTCTGAAAACTCTTTGTTTTCAGATGTAATGTGAAATGTATTAACATTATTGGAATAAAACTGTTTAAGAATACTGACAATTGCAGATGAATCAATACCTCCCGATAAAAACGCACCTAATGGCACATCGCTTATCAATCTTTTTTCAACTGCATCAAATAATAATTTTTTCACTTGGATTTTTGCTTCATCATAACTAATATCATTTGTTGAATAAGTTTTATCAATGGCTTGCCAGTATTTTTTCTTTTCTGATTTTAATTTATTGTTTTGTAAAACAATTTTCAAACTCGTTGATGAATCTAATAGCTGAACATCTGTAATTAAAGTATGAGGTGAAAAATTAGTGTGATACTGAAAATAATCATAAAGTTGTGAAGCATTTATTTTTTTGGGAATTAATTTAGATTGAAGTAAAGGGCGAATTTCAGATGAAAAGATAAAAACATTATCATTCAAATAATAATATAATGGCTTTTTCCCCATTCTATCTCTTGCTAAAAATATCTCTTTGTTAAGTTTATCATAAATCGCAAAAGCAAACATGCCATCTAAAAATTGCACACAGTTTTCTCCCCATCTGTGATATGCTGCTAAAATTACTTCTGTATCTGAATTTGTTTGAAATGGATATGGTTTTTCTTTTGAATGAAAGGATACTCGTTGAAGTTCTAATTTCAATTGTTTGAAATTATATATTTCACCGTTAAATACTATTACAAATCTATTTTGATAACATTGCATTGGTTGATTAGCATTATCACTTAAATCAATTATCTTTAAGCGAGCATGTCCAACGCTACAAAATTCATCTAACTGCAAAACATTTGAAAAATCAGGACCTCTATGATGTAACTGCTTTGTAAGTTCAGCACATAATTCTGAATGTTGAAAAGAACGAGTTGTAAAAATACCTGTTATTCCACACATGTTTTTGAAATAGAATTAAGTTCTAAAAAATCTTTATTATTTAATAATTTTTGAATACCTTCTTCTAAAGAAATTAAAGGTCTGTTTAAAATGCTTCTCATCTTTGAATTATCAGGCATTCTGCGAGTCATATCTCCTTCTTTCAATGGTGGTAGGAAAACAATTTCAGATTTTGAACGAGTTATTTTGATAATTCTTTGTGCTAATTCTAATACAGAAATCATTTCATCATTGCCGATATTTATTACATCATTATCTAATAAATTTTTTTCAAAGATATTTATCATTGTATCTACATTGTCGTCAATATAAGTAAAGGTGCGGGATTGAGAACCATCGCCATAAATAGTAATGGGTTCATTGTTCAGTGCGGCAACTAAAAATTTAGGTATAACAAAATCGGTAGTTTGATAAGGTCCATAAGTATTAAAAAACCGAAAGATGGTGTAGGACAATTTATACTCCTGATAATATGAACGACAATAACATTCTCCAACATTTTTCACAACGGCATAAGGAATCCGTGAATTAAGAGGTGTGCTGTATTCTCTTTGTGGAATTTCTACAGGTTCTCCATACACTTCAGATGATGAAGCATAAAAAAACTTTTTGATACCTGCTACTTTAGAAAGTTGTAATATATTTTCAATTCCTTTAATGTCATCTAAAACTTTCAAAGGATTTTCCTGTGTTCTCTTTACGCCCACTACTGCCGCAAAGTGAAATACATATTGAATAGGAAATTGATAAAATACTTTAGCAATATCCTGATAATTATTACAATCTGCTTTGATGAATTTTACATTATTGTGAATACTTTTAGGAATCTTTTTTTCACTGCCAGTGCTTAAATTATCTACAATTACTATCTGATAGTTTGGATTTTCTGCTAATTTTTTTGCGAGCGAACTGCCTATGTTTCCTGCACCTCCTGTTATTAGAATATGTGTTTTCATCTAATATATTTTGTTGTTTGAAAATGCTTTTTATTCTTTGCAAAGATGGTAAATTTTTTTTATCCAGTTATCTGTATTTATTTTTTGTGATAGTTGATAACTTTTTTCACACATTGAAAGATATTCATCATCATTTAGTTTTATGAATTCTAATAAATAATTTTTTAGTGCTTGTTTATTGTTAGGTTGAAAAATAAATCCATTTTCCTGATGACGAACAAAAAATTCATTAGCCCCTACTTTTGATGAACAAATGATGGGTAAACCTGCAGTAGTCATTTCATGAACCACTACACCCCATGGTTCAAATTTGCTTGGTAATATAAATACATCTGTTTGCAAAATGATATTTCTTAATGCTTTGGGCTGAATAAATCCTAAATGTTTAATTTGTGGATGTTGAATTGGTTTTATATTTCCCTTGCCTGCACAATATAATTGCCAGTTATTAGGATATTCATTACACACTTCAATAAATGATTGCCACAACAATTCAATATTTTTTTCTGATGCATATCTTCCAACAAATAAAAATGTGTAGTTTCTTTTATTATTCTTTTTTCTTTCAAAATATATTTCTTGAAAATACTTTGTATCACAGCAATAAAAACCTAATGTAATGTCTTGTTCATCAAATCCTAAATGCTTTGCGAATTTTTTTTGTTTGTTCCCAGGCACAAATGCTTTATGAAATAGTTTTTTATATTTAATTTTAAAGTAAATACTTCCTATGTTTTGTCGTAATGTGTTTTCCCATTGATTGTCTAAAAGTAAGATATTATTAGAAAGTTTGAGTTGTTTTGTAATTTCAAAGTATTTAGGATAAATCCATCCTGCTTGCATTAAACAGGTGGGATTAAAGTTTTTAATTTTATTCATCAGTTCATTAAAACTTAAACTATCTCTATCTATGATTGAAATATATTCTGAATTAATTTCAAATTCAAAGGGTGCAACAGGATTTACTTTTTTGCAAATAATCAATACTGGCACTTTATATTCTTCTGCAAAATACTTGATATTACTCAAAAAGTAAGGGGCTAATTCTTCATATAATATAAGCAATCTCATGTTAAATAAATTGTGTGAGTTTTCTTAATGGCTTAAAATACAAGGTGAAAAAATAAGGTTTTAATTGATTGACTTCCCATGCTTTTCTATCATTGATATTGGCTTTAATTCTGTTTAATATAGATTGATTGCTAACGCCGCCTGTTCTCATTGCTATAATGTAATCATCTAAATAATCAAACTTAATTTTATGTTTATACATTACTCTTAATATCCATTCATAATCAGCGGCAGTGCCCATATCTAAACGATAGTTTCCAAATTTTTCATATACATCTTTTGTAACAAAGCAAGTAGGGTGGGGTGGCATCCAGCCATACAAGAATGACGAAAGTGTGTAATTTCCTGCTTTCCATTTACGCAGAATTTTATTGGTATTTTTTTTATCTACATAATACAAATTTGCATATACGCCCTGTAATTCTCTTTGAAAATGGGATTGTACTTTTTCAATAACATTCTGATGAATATAAAAATCATCGGCATGTAAAATGCCTATTATATCTCCTGACGCAATTTTAATTCCTTTATTTATAGCATCGTATAAACTTTTATCTTTTTCAGAAATAATTTTTCTTTTTTCAAATGGATGCTTTTGAATAATATCAAGCGTTCCGTCAGATGAACAATTATCAATAATAATATGTTCTATATTAGAATATGTTTGAGAATATATTGAATTCAAACAATCTTTAATTGTAGAAGCATTATTAAATGTAGGTGTTATAATACTAACTAACTTCATTACATAAAGCATTTTGCAAAGTCATACAAATCATTGAAAGCAAAGTCGTATGGAAAGTGTGGTTTTGGATTAGGTGATAAATAAACTGCATACATACCAGCATTGTGAGCAAATTGTAAATCAGATAAACTATCTCCAATCATTATTGATTTATTAAATTCAATTTCTGGAAAATCTTTTTTGGCTTCTAAAGCCATGCCTATATTAGGTTTTCGTTTAATAGATTTTATTGATTCTAAATCAGGTGCGTAATAAATTTTATCTATAATGATATTTTCATCACTCAATTTTTTTTGCATATAATCATGCACAATTTGTAAATCATTATCACTCATCAAACCTTTACCTATTCCTTGTTGATTTGTAACAATAATTATTCTTCCAAATTTTTTTCTCAATATCTTCAATGCCTCTATTGCATTATCAATAAATTCAAATTCATCAATTTTTTTTACATAATCATTATCCAATTTTTTGTTTATTACACCATCTCTATCCAAAAACAAAGTCCATTCATTAGTTATATTCAAATGTGATAATGATGAAAAATCTTTTTGTGCTTTAGTATAATCAGCAGGAATGCCAATATCTATGAAATAATTATTCACTAAATGCACTTTTATATGATGATTCAGAAATATCTTTTCAAAAAAATCTTTTTCTATTGAAAAAATTTTTTGTGAAGGACTATGAGATAAATAAAATTTTTTATTGATTAAATAAATGCCAGCACTAATCCATCCATCTTTTATTTTGTTTGATTTTTCTGAAAATCCTGTAACATAATTATTTTCAAACTCTACAAAACCATATCTGTCCGATGATTCAATATATTTTAATGCTATGCTTACATTTTCATTTTGATGTGAGTGTATAAAAGAAGGTAAGTCAAAATTTAAAAATGTATCACCGTTGATGACAAGGATATTTTCTGCAGGAATTTGTTTAAATGCAAATTTTACCGCACCACCTGTTCCAAGTGGTTCATTTTCCTGTATATAATGAATTTGTAAGGAATGAAAATGATTGTGAAAGTAATTTTGAATAGTTTCAGATTTATAACCAACTGATAAATACACATCTTTAATTCCCTGAATTTGCAATTGTTTTAAGATATAATATAAAAATGGTTTATGAGCAACAGGTGCCATTGGTTTTGGCAAATCAGGAATTAAATGCTTTAAACGAGTGCCCAATCCTCCTGCTAATATCAATGCTGGAATTTTCATTCAACATTAATTTTTTGGGAACAATGCTTCTTCAACAAGTTGACAAACAGTATGTCCAATCATCATGTGTGATTCTTGAATGCGTGGTGTATCCTTGCTTGGCACATTGATTAGTAAATCAACATATTTTTTCATTTCACCACCAGATTCTCCTGTAAAACCAACAGTAAAAGCACCTTTTTGTTTTGCTTCAATGATGGCATTAATCACATTTTTAGAATTACCGCTTGTAGAAAGACCTATTAAAATATCTTTTGATTCAATCATTGCTTTGACAAGGCGAGAAAAAATTTCATCATAACTATAATCATTCGCGACTGCAGTAATGTAACTGGTATTAACATGCAATGCTTCTGAATACAATGGTGGTCTGTCGTAATAATATCTTCCACTTAATTCAGCAGCAAGATGTTGTGCATCGGCTGCACTACCGCCATTTCCACACCACAATACTTTTCCTTTATTTTTGTAGCACTCAATAATTTTTTGTGTAAGTAATTCAATTTTTTGAATAAGATTATCATCGTTGATAATTGCTTGTTTCGTTTTTACTGATGCTTCAAAAGATTTTAAAATTTCGTTTTTCATTAGAATTAATTTAGGATTTTGATATTAATAAAAGATATTATTTTTCAATTGTTTTGTATTGTCTGATAATTTTTTTCACTAATGGATGTCTTACAATATCCGATTCTTCTAAAAATAAAATATCAATACCTTCAATATCTTTCAATATTTCAATTGCCTGAATCAAACCTGATGGTTGTTTGGAAGGCAAATCAATTTGAGTAATGTCTCCAGTTATTACAAACTTTGCGTTATTACCCATTCTTGTTAAAAACATTTTTAATTGACTATTAGTAGTGTTTTGGGCTTCATCTAATATCACAAAAGCATTGTCTAATGTTCTACCACGCATAAAAGCAAGTGGGGCAATTTGAATAGTTCTGTTTTCTAAATACAACTGCAGTTTATCGGCAGGAATCATATCTGCTAATGCATCATAAATAGGTTGCATATAAGGGTCTAATTTTTCTTTCAAATCACCAGGTAAAAAACCCAAATTTTCTCCCGCCTCTACTGCGGGGCGAGTAAGGATGATTCTTTTGACTTGCTTGTTTTTTAATGCACGAACGGCAAGTGCTACAGCAGTATAGGTTTTTCCAGAACCTGCTGGTCCAATAGCAAATACCACATCATTTTTTTCTACGGCTTCTACTAATCTTATTTGATTAAGCGTTCTTGCCTTGATAACATTACCATTTTGTCCATATACTAAAACATTTGCACTGTTATTATCCATCATTTTGGAAGCATTTTTTTCAGATGAATCATTCATTAAACCTTCAATAACTGATGTGGTAAGAAAGCCAAAATCTTCGTAATAATTCAAAAGCTGTTTCCATTTTTTTTCAAAAGATTTAATAATATCTTTATCACCTATCAATTTAATTTCATTACCACGGGCAATGATTTTTAATGCAGGGAAATGTTTTTTAACTATTTCTAATTTTTCATTATTTACCCCGTAAATTTCAACGGGATTATCAGTTTCCAGAATAACAATTTTCTCTATCAATTTTTTTCTGCAAATATACATTAAAAAATTTTTTTTGGGTAAAATTTAATAGCATGAATAGAGAATTTATGAACAGTATTAATATTAAAGTTATATTTTGAAATAATTCAATTCTTAACAATACTTTCAGTATAAAATGTATTTCATACCTTTGCATAAATATAAATCATTTTTTATGAAAAAATTTTTTACTGTTTTGTTTTTTATAATGGTTATTTTTCTTTCAAAATTTTCTCTTATATCTCAAAATAAAGAAATTGATTCACTCAAAAATGTTCTTAAAAAATTACCTAAACCAAAAGGAGAACTTTCAGATACTATATACATTAAAATATTAAATGATTTAGCGAGGGAATTAATATACACCAACCCAGACACAGCCACTACATTAGCTCAACAGTGCATGCAATTATCTGAAAATATGAAATGGAAAAAAGGAAAGGTCATTTGTTTAAAAACATTAGGGAGTTGCAATCTTGTAATAGGCAACTATCAGTTGGCATTAAATTACTATAATTCAGGAATTAAAATTGCTGAAGAAATTTCCGATTATAATTTTCAAGCAAGATTTCTTGGCAATATTGGAATTGTTTATTATGAACAATCTGATTTTCCAAAAGCATTAGAGTATTTTTTAAAAGCATTGAAATTTTATGTAAAGATAGGAGATAAAAATGATATTGCAAATCTTTTAAGCAACATAGGAAACATTTATAAAGAGCAAACAGATTATCCCAAAGCATTAAAGTATTATTTAAAAGCATTGAAAATAGCAGAAGAATTAGGAGACAAAAGAATTATGGCTATTAACCTTTATAATATAGGGAATATTTATTATGAACAATCTGATTATCCCCAAGCTTTAAATTGTTATTTCAGAGCATTGAAAATAAATGAAGATTTAGGCAATAAGAGAGATATGGCTATCAACTTTGGCAGTATTGGGAATGTTTATAGTGGACAAGCCGATTACACACAAGCATTAGATTATTATTTCAGAGCATTGAAAATAAATGAAGAATTGGGCAATAGAAGAAATATGGTTGTTTGTCTTGGTAATATTGGAGATCTTTATAGAAAAATAGGCGATTTCAAAAAATCTGAAAAATACCTTAAAAAAGCAATTGCTTTAAGTGATTCAATTGGGACATTAAATTTTACAAAAGAATTCGAATCTTACCTCTCTCAACTCTACGATACCCTTGGTCAATATAAATTGGCTTTGGAACATTTCAAAAAATACATCGCTGCAAGAGATACTATTGAAAGTGATAAAAGAATAAAAGAACAATCACAGTTAGAGGCAAGGTTTGAATATGAAATGAAAGAAATGAAAGCAAAAGCCGAACAAGAAAAAAAGGAAATTGCCCTCAAATCTGAAAGAAAAAGAAATAAGATTATTATGAACAGTTTAATAACAGGACTTATACTTGTTTTGATTTTTTCTTTTTATATATGGCGTTCTTTGAGCATTACAAAAAGTCAGAAGGAAATCATAGAACAGGCCAAAGATATTATAGAAAAACAAAAAGATGAGGTAGAAGAACAAAAGCGACTTGTAGAAATAAAAAACAAAGACATCATGGATAGTATAAACTATGCTTTGCGTATTCAGCAAGCCATCTTACCAGATGATAAAAAGTGGAATAGATTATTAACTGATAGTTTCAAACTTTACTTACCCAAAGATGTCTTAGCAGGAGATTTTTACTGGCTGGAAGAAAATGAAAACTACATTTATGTTGCTGCTGCTGACTGCACAGGACACGGCGTTCCAGGTGCAATGGTAAGCGTTGTTTGTAGCAGTGCATTAACCAAAGCAGTTTTAGAAGACAAACTCACCAACACAAATGAAATTTTAGACAGAGTAAGGGAAATAGTAATAGAAAAAATGTCCAGCAATGAAGGGCATTTGCGAGATGGAATGGATGTGTGTTTGGTAAGAATCAATAAAAATAACCGCAAAGAAATTCAATACAGCGGAGCAAACCGATCATTGTATATTATCAAAGAAAATGGAGTATTAGAAGAATTAAGTCCAGATAAACAACCCATTGGTTGGATGGAAGAGGCAAGCCCATTCAAAGCGGAGAATAAAGTTATTGACCAAGGCGATATGTTATACTTAACCACCGATGGCTTTGCCGACCAGTTTGGCGGACCAAAGAATAAGAAAATCAAAACCAAAGGGATGTTAGAATTATTTATCAATGTTCATTCACTATCTCTTTCTGAACAAAAAGAAAAAATACAATTATATTATTCTGAATGGAAAGGAGGTGGCGACCAAACCGATGATGTGTGTGTGATTGGGATAAGAATTTAGTTGCTAGTGTTAAGTTTTGAATAATTAAATAATTAATGAGAAGTATTTTTTATATCATTAACATCTATTTTAGTTATTTTTGCTCAAAAATTCTGATATGAAAAATTTTTATTCATTTGTTATTTTTACTTTAATATCAATTTTTTCCTTTTCACAAAATGAATACTTGCAGTATAGAAGCCAAAATAATCCTCTGTATTGGAAAAATAGAAAGCCATATCCAGGTTATTGGCAACAAGATGTGCATTACAATATCTATGCTACATTAAATGACAGCACAGATATAATTTCAGGAGAAGAAGAAATTATCTACTGGAATAATTCACCTGATGAACTTAAAGAAATTTTCATGCATTTATACAACAATGCTCAATGCAAAAATTCTTATTTATCTGATTTATACAAAAACAATAAAATACCATTGAAATATAGTAAATACAGAGAAAAAAATCTTGGTACAGAAATAGTAAGTATTGAAATTAAACATAAAACAACTTCCCATTGTGACTCCATTCTTACAGTTGGTGTAACAGATGATGGACTTCCAAAAGAAACCCTTTCAGTGATTTGTGATACTATTTTATATTCCAAAAAATGTGATAATTATGAAATTGATAATACTATACTTCGTATTCCCCTTGAATTTCCATTAAAACCTAATGATTCAATTGTGATAAAAATTCGTTTCAAAACATATTTTGATAAAGAAGCCATTCGCAACAGAATGAAAATGTTTGAAACTTTTGGATATAAACATTATGATATTGTGCATTGGTATCCGAGAATTTCTGTATATGACCACAAAATGAAATGGGATACACAACAACATTTAGATCATGAATTTTATGGTGATTTTGGTTCTTATTATGTAGAACTTTCATTGCCTGAACAATACATTTTAGATGGCACAGGAATAATGATTAATGAAAAAGAAGTATTACCTGATGAATTAAGAAAAAAATTAGATTTATCTAACTTCAAAAATAAACCTTTCAATTCACCGCCTTCTGAAATTATTAAACCAACAGGAAAATACAAAACATGGAAATTTAGTGCAATCAATGTTCATGATGTAGCATACACAGCAGATCCTACTTATCGCATAGATGAAAAAGTTTTTAATGGTGTTAGATGTATTGCTCTTGTTCAAGAACCACATGCTGCTGGCTGGTTAAATGCAACTGAATACATGACAAAAATTATTGATGTCAATAGCAAAAATATTGGACCATACTATTATCCAAAAATGATTTGTGCTGATGCTCAAGATGGAATGGAATATCCTATGCTAACATTAGATGGAGGATTTGATCCATTTTACAGAACTTTACTTGTTCATGAAATGACACATAATTGGTTCTTTGGAATGTTGGGCAGTAATGAAACATATCGTGCTTTTTTAGATGAAGGTTTTACTCAATTTTATACTGCAGATACATATCAACAAATTGATGGACCTTATTCTTTTAATCATATTCCACAAAATAAGTATGAAAAAATTTCTTTTGAACCGCTCAAAGAAATGGATGCTTCTGTTTACAATCCTTATTATAGTTATGTGGTAATGAATCAATTGGATATGCCTTTGAATACACATAGTGATGATTTTAACGGAGGAATAAGACATGGTGGAGGATATAGTTTAGTTTACTTTAAAACGGCAACAATGTTGAAAAATTTAGAGTATGTTTTAGGCAGAAAATTGTTTGATGAAGCAATGCAATACTATTTTCATAAATGGAAATTTGCACATCCTTATCCAGAAGATTTTAGAGAGGCGATAATTGAGTATACAAAAGTGGATTTAAATTGGTTCTTTGATCAATGGTTAGAAACAACTAAAACTATAGATTACAAAATTAATCGTGTGAAAAAAATTGGCGATGGAAAGTATAAAATAACATTCAAAAGAAAAGGTGATCAACAAATGCCCATTGATTTTGCAGTAATCAATAAAAATGACTCTGCTATTCATTATCATATTCCAAATACATGGTTTGTAAAAACCACATCTGCTAATGTTTTACCAAGATGGATAGGTTGGGGACCAAAATTAAAAACTACCTATACAGCCACTGTAGATATTGGAAAATCTAATTCTATCAAGCAAGTTATTATTGATCCTTCTTATAGATTAGCAGATATTGACTGGACCAATAATTATTATCCATTTAAAACAGAAGTAAATTTTGATTGGAAAGTTTATAAACCAATTAATTGGAGATATTATGAAATGAAGGTATTTCCAGCATTGTGGTATAATGGATTTGATGGACTTAAAATAGGAGCCAACTTAACAGGAGATTATTTAAGATTCAAACATGTTTTTGATTTTACATTATACTTTAATACAGCGGCAGGACAAAATTATTTAGATACTGCCATTTCAAGAAATAGTATTTATCCTGTTTCTTTTATTCTTAATTACAAAACAAGATTAAATAAAATTGGAAAACAAACTAATGTGTTTTTGGATGGAAGATTTATTGATGGTTTAAAGTTGGCATCAGCAGGTTTTGAAAAATTTTTGAGAGATAATCAAATGAGAATTTATGTTTATTACAAAGCAATGTGGAGAGATCAATGGAGAGATTCTGTGTATTTGTTATCACCAGCAGAATGGACTTACAAAGCACTTAACGGGGCTTTTCATATAGGAGTAGAAAATACATATTCACACATCAATGGCAATGGTAAAATTTCAATGGATATTCGTGCATCTGCATTTTCAAAATTCAATGATTATTCATACATACAATTAGAAAATATCCATCATCTTAAGTTATGGAAATTTGATTTTCACTCAAGAATATTTGCACAATATGGAATTGCAAACAATGCACCGTATGAATCAATGTTGTATGTGGCAGGTGCAAATCCTGAAGAATTGATGAATAACAAGTACACAAGATCAATGGGCATTTTACCACCTGATTGGGCAACTTACAATTTTAATACTAATCACTTTTCTTATGGTGGAGGATTAAATTTACGTGGATATAACGGTTATGTATTACCAACTGTAAATACTGATGGCACTATAAGATACAATTACAAAGGTTTATCAGGTGCATCTGTTAATGCAGAGTTAGAATTTACAAGATTGTTTTCATTTTTAAGAGTAAAAAAATTGAGCAAATCAATGAAAATACAAACATATATTTTTGGAGATGTAGGAAGTATCAATACTAACTACATAAATGAATCATTAAAATTTTCAGATCCATTATCAGATGCTGGATTAGGTGCTACATTAACTATTTCAAAATGGGGACCATTGACAGAATTCAAACCATTAACTATTCGCTTTGATATGCCATTATTTTTAAGCAGAGTTCCTGCTAATGAAAAAGATTATTTTCAGTTTAGATGGTTGATTTCCATCAATCGTGCTTTTTAGTAAAAAATCGATTTGAAAAACTGATTTAAATCAGGTTTTAAACATTTAAAAGTTAAGAAGAAGTACTTGTGTTAAAATAAAGTTTAAATTGTTGATAAATTTAATTGAAAGCACTTCAATGTAAAAAAATTTAGCACTTACTTTGCACTCATAAAATAATAAATATATGAGTAGCACCACAGATAATTCATTAGTTAGTAAAAAAATTAAAAGAGCAAAAATGGCTAATTATCAAGAAAAATCAAAAGAAACAAACAATTCTAATCATCTGTCAAAATCAATGAAAGCCTACACTTACAATGAAGTGTTTAATGCAACATTGAGATATTTTAATGGTGATGAATTAGCCACTAATACATGGATAAGCAAATATTGTTTAAAAGATTCAGAAGGAAAATATTATGAATTAACTCCCGATGATATGCACAAAAGAATGGCCAGAGAATTTGCCCGTATTGAAAGGAAATATAAACAAAATGCTCCATCTGAAATTAGTAAGTATTATCAAAAAATTCAGGAAATAAAAAATGATGAGGAACATATATATACAATGTTCAAAAACTTTAAATATATTGTGCCACAAGGATCTGTGATGTCTGCATTAGGTAATCCTTTTATGATAGCATCATTATCAAATTGTGTTGTACTTCCTAAAATTTACGATTCTTATGGTGGGGTGTTTTTTACAGACCAGCAATTAGCACAACTTTTTAAAAGAAGATGTGGTGTAGGTATTGATATTAGTACATTAAGACCAGCAAATGCACCAGTATCAAATGCGGCAGGGACAACCTCCGGTGCAGTTTCTTTTATGGAAAGATTTTCATATACAACAAGAGAAGTTGCTCAAAACGGAAGACGCGGAGCATTGATGATAACTATGGATGTGGCTCATCCGGATATTTTTGATTTTGTTACTATTAAACAAGATTTAAAGAAAGTTACAGGTGCCAATATATCGGTTCGTTTATCTGATGAATTTATGAAAGCAGTCGTAAATGATAGTGAATATACTTTAAGATGGCCAATTGATTCTACTCAGCCAAAATTTAAAAAGACAATTAAAGCAAGAGATTTATGGAATACCATTATTAAATGTGCTCATAATACTGCAGAACCAGGACTGATATTCTGGGACAGACAACATTATTATTCTACATCATCTGTATATCCGGGTTTTGAAAATGTTTCTACTAACCCTTGTAGTGAAATTGCTATGCAAGGCGGAGATAGTTGCAGATTGATGGCAATCAATTTATTTTCATTTGTAGAAAATCCTTTTACTAAAAATGCATCCTTTGATTTCAAAAAGTTTGAAGAAGTTGTGTATTATGCTCAAAGATTAATGGATGATTTAGTAGATCTAGAATTAGAATCAATAGAAAGGATATTAAAAAAAGTTGAATCCGATCCAGAACCAGATTATATAAAAGATACAGAAATAAGAACATGGAAATTATTGTATGAAACAGGTAAAAAGGGAAGAAGAACAGGATTAGGATTTACAGGATTGGCAGATTGTATAGCCGCATTAAATATCAAATTTGATACTGATGATGCTAACGAAATGGTTGATAAAATTATGCGAACAAAATTAAAAGGAGAGTTTGAAAGCAGTATTGATATGGCTATTGAAAGAGGAAAATTTGAAGTGTTTAATCCCGTTTATGAAGAAAAGTCAGAATTTATTCAAATGATGAAAAAAGAATTTCCTGAAGTGTTTGATAGAATGATGAGGAATGGCAGAAGAAATATATCAATTAGTACAGTTGCACCTACAGGCACTTTGAGTATTCTGACACAAACATCATCAGGCATCGAACCTGTATTTTTACTAAGTTACAAAAGAAGAAAAAAAGTAAATCCTTCTGATAAAAATGCACGTATTGATTTTGTAGATCCATTAGGTGATGCATGGCAAGAATTTGAAGTGTATCATCCAAAATTAAAAACATGGATGGAGGTTACTGGTGAAACTGATATAACAAAATCACCTTATTATGGAGCAACTGCACATGAAATTGACTGGTTAAAACGAGTGAAGTTACAGGCAATAGTTCAAAAATATACTACGCATAGCATAAGTTCTACCATTAATTTACCATCAGATACAAAAGAAGAAAAAGTAGGTGAAATTTATTTAGAAGCATGGAAAATGGGATTAAAAGGTATTACCGTTTATCGCGATGGATCTAGAACGGGTGTGTTAATTTCTGATGATGAATCAAAGAAAAAAGAAAATGTAACTAATATAAAAAGACCAAAATCTTTAGAAGCAGAAATTGTCAGATTCCAAAATCAAAATGAAAAATGGATAGCAGTTGTAGGGATATTAAACAACAGACCTTATGAAATTTTTACAGGAAAATCTGAAGATGCTTTTGTGCTTCCAAATTATGTTACAAAAGGTTGGGTTATTAAATCTGTCAATGAAGATGGCAGTAAAAGATATGATTTTCAATACTTAGATAAAGATGGATATAAAGTTACCATTGAAGGATTATCAAGATCTTTTGATAAAGAGTATTGGAATTATGCTAAATTAATTTCTGGTGTATTAAGACAGGGTATGCCATTACCACAAGTGGTAGAATTAGTAGAATCACTAAATTTTTATGACGACAATATCAATAGTTGGAAATATGGCGTTGCAAGAGCATTGAAAAGATTTATTCCTGATGGAACAAAAGCAGATAAAGTTTGTCCATCTTGTGGAGACCCTGAAGGATTAGTATATGAAGAAGGATGTTTGAAATGTAAAAGTTGTGGATCTACTAAATGCGGATAAAGATTTTGTTACTATTCAGATGATGCAAAATGCTTTGCGATCTTTGCGTGAAAAATATACCTCCTGAATAGTAACAATATTTTTAAGGTAATATCCTTGATTTAAGTTTAAAATTTCATTTTATCTGATAGATTTTATTTATTAAATTTGCCTTTGCAATAAATTTTGTTTATGAACATTCAGCAATTAGAATATATTGTGGCATTGTATCAATACGGTAATTTTGCAAAAGCCGCTGAAAAATGTTTTGTTACACAGCCCACCTTGTCTATGATGATAAAAAGGTTAGAAGAAGAATTAAATGTTGTAATTTTTGATAGAAATAAAAATCCTATTGAACCCACAGATGTTGGTTTGCAGATTATTCAAAAATCACAGCAGATATTAAATGAAATTGAAGAATTAAAAATCTTTGCTAATCAAAATAAAACATCAAAGAAAGGTAATTTGAAATTAGGAATACTTCCAACCATAGCCCCATATTTATTGCCACTTATTTTAAATTCCTTTTCAAAAAAATATGCTGATATTACTTTAGAAATAAATGAACTTACAACAGATGAAATTATTGAACAACTTCACAAAGGACTTATTGATATTGGTATTTTAGCCACACCATTAAACGATAAAGATATTCTTGAGAAAAAATTATTCATTGAAAAATTTTACATTTATACATCAGATAAAAAGTTACTAAAAAGTAAAAAAGTTTCTTTGAAAGATATTAAGAATCAAACAATGTGGCTTTTAAAAGAAGGGCATTGTTTTAGAAATCAGGTAATAGAAATTTGCCATCCACAAAATAAATCATCAGTTCAATTTATTGCAGGCAATTTAGATACTATTATTAAACTAATAGATTTTCACGGAGGTACTACAATTATACCAGAACT
This sequence comes from Bacteroidia bacterium, assembly GCA_035405785.1. Lineage (GTDB taxonomy): Bacteria > Bacteroidota > Bacteroidia > B-17B0 > Aurantibacillaceae > BPGX01. Next base: position 4,511 of record DAONJS010000006.1, on the reverse strand, counting down.
AATGATTAAATACTTATCCAAATCACAATTTAAAAAAGTTGTATCATTTGAAAACCCTGTGCCTGCAAGAGAAATAAGCATTGTTCAAAATAAATTGTTTATTAAAGAGCATCTTATCAATACACTTTATGACCATATTATATCAGTGATGAAAGTTGAGTTAAATCAAAATACAAAAACAAAAATTATTCGTCCATTGTAAATTAGTTTCAAGATATTTTTATTTCGGTTATATTTCCCAAAATTTTTAATTCATGCGAATTGCAGTTATAGACATGGGCACTAATACTTTTAATTTGCTAATAGCAGATTTACAATCAAATGCTTTTAGAGAAGTTTATTCCACCAAACATCCAGTAAAATTAGGGCAAAAAGTATTTGAAGAACATGTTATTGATAATAACGGAATAAGTAAAATTTTAGAAGTATTGAAAAATTATATTGATATAGCACAATCTTATTCGGTTGAAGAAATAATTGCAATTGCTACTTCGTCCATCAGAACAGCAAAAAATAAAGAAGATATTTTGAAAACAATTAAAGAAAAATTAAATCTGGATGTTAAAGTGATAGATGGAAACAGAGAAGCCGAATTGATATACTATGCAAATACTTTTGCTATTAAGAATTTGCAGAAAGAAATATCAAATGAAAACTGTTTAATAATGGACATAGGTGGAGGAAGTACGGAGTTTATTATATGTAATCATCAACAGCAATTATGGAAACAAAGTTTTTTATTAGGAATGGCACGACTAATAGATGAAATCAAACCAAACGATCCTATTACAAATGACGATATTGAAAGAATTCATAAATATCTTGATAAATCGTTACATCCTTTGGAAAACAAAATAAAAGAATATATACCAAAGATATTAGTTGGTTCGTCAGGTGTTTTTGATTCTATTGTAGAAATGATAGAAGCAAATCTTCATTCTTTACAAGTCAATAAAAGTAATTGTGTAGTGCCTTTATCGGATTTTTATGAAATATATAAAAGTATTTTACCATTAAGATATTCTGAAAGATTGCAGTATAAAGGACTCATAGAAATGCGAGCAGATATGATAGTTGTGTCAATGATATTGATTGATTATGTTTTATCAAAATATAATTTACAAAAAATGATAGTGTCTTTTTATTCATTAAAGGAAGGTGTTATCATTGAAAAATTGTATCAAAATAAAAATTAGTTTACAAATTTTATATTATTGAAAATCAATTAAATAACAAGTTTTCAACCGTGAAAAATTATAAATCTATTTACAAAATTTCACGGATAAATTATTGACCTAATTCCTTCAAAATTTTTTCTGCAAGTATTTTGCAAATCTTCTCATAACTTTGATATGTCCATCCTGCTATATGTGGTGTTAGAATAACATTCTCACAATTTCTCAAATACTCAAATTCTTCCGCTTGTGTTCCATTCATTTCTTCAAAATTAATACCTTCATATTCTAATACATCTAAACAAGCACCTTTTATTTTACCAGATTTTAATCCTTTCACTAATGCAGATGATTTCAAAATTTTACCTCTTGATGTATTGATAAAATAAATTGATTTTTTAAATCTTTCAAAAAATTTTTCATCTGCATAATAAAATGTTTCTTCATTTAATGGTAAATGCAAACTTACTACATCAGCATTTTCAAAAATATCATTGATATCAACTACATTTACAAAAGTATCTTGAATATCTTTTTTATATTTATCATACACTAATATCGGGCATTCAAAACCACTTAATTTTTTGGCAAAAGCACTACCCATATTTCCATATCCAATAATTCCTACCTGCAAGTATTTTAACTCAATGCCCCAGTTACTTTTTCTATCCCAAATGCCCTGTCTTACTTCATTATCTGCTTTCTTTAATTTATTTAATAACATCAACAGCATTCCGATTGCATGTTCTCCAACAGCATCTCTATTGCCTTCGGGAGAGTTAATACATTTTATACCTTTGCTTTCTGCATACTTTATATCTATATTTTCCAATCCTGAACCAGCCCTGCCAATTATTTTCAATTGCTTTGTATTATCAATGATTGTTTTGTCAATTTTTTTACTTCTTACAATCAATATATCTGCATCTTCTAATTCCCTTAATAATTCAGCATTTTCAGCATTACTCAAATCTTTTACTTCAATGTTTTTTTCTTGGAAAATTTCAAACAAAGAAGGATGAACCTGTTCTAATACCACTGCTTTATACAATTTTTTTTTCATTTTAAATAATTTTTATTCCCAAAATATCCACAACATATTCAAAATACAAAAGTAGTGTAAATACTTGATTCATAAGGACAAAAAAATAATTATTCACAAGTAAAAAAATTCGTAACTTTAAACCTAAAATTGCACCCACAAACATATAATAATTATGAGTGATTTAAAAAATATACCAGGGCTAAAAAAGTTTAATACAGCAAAAAAATCTCTTAACAATGTTCATCCTGAAATGCTTTTAGATAATGGCAAAGTAATGCCACAGGCAGTTGAAATAGAAGAAGCATTTTTAGGTGCTTTAATGTTAGAAAAAGATGCATTTATCAAAGTAGCAGAGTTGGTTTTTGCAGATATATTTTACAAACCGCAACATCAAATTATTTTCAATGCTATTTACAATTTATTTCATCGTAATGAACCTATTGATTTATTATCTGTAACACAAGAATTAAAAAGATTATCTCAATTAGAAATAGTTGGAGGAGCGTATTATTTAACTCAATTAACTTACAAAGTAGCATCTGCGGCACATATAGAGTATTATGCAAGAGTATTACTTCAAAAGTATTTGCAAAGAGAAGTTATCAGAATATGCACAGAAACTATTCAAAATGCATTTGAAGATAGTAATGATGTGTTTTTACTTGTAGAAAATACTACCAAAACAATTTTTGAATTGATTGAAACGGTTACAAAATCAAGAGAGAAAAATATCAAAACGCTTGTTCAAGAAACTATTGACAATTTGAAAAATGCTAAAAATAATTTAGGTTTAACAGGTGTTCCAAGTGGTATTAAAGCCATTGATAGCATTACATCTGGATGGCAAAAATCTCATTTTATTATTCTTGCCGCTCGTCCTGCTATGGGTAAATCTGCTTTGATGCTCACCTTTGCAAAAAATGCTGTGATAGATTATTCTTCAAAAGAAAATAAAATTCCTGTGGCTATTTTTTCTTTAGAAATGACAGCACAGGATATTGTAAAAAGATTATTGTCAATGTATACTCAAATTCCATTAGATAGAATCAGCAATGGTCAATTAGCCGAATATGAACTTGTGCAACTTTCTAAAGCCATAGAAAACTTTAACGATGTGCCACTATTTATTGATGACACGCCATCTATTTCACTTACAGAATTGAGAGCAAAAGCAAGAAGATTAAAAGCACAACACGATATTAAACTCATTATCATTGACTATTTACAATTGATGAGTAACAGAGATAAAAATTCTAATACATCCAACAGAGAGCAAGAAATTAGTAGTATATCAAGAGGATTAAAAAGTTTGGCAAAAGAAATTGATGTGCCAATTATTGCACTGTCTCAGGTGAATCGTGCGGTAGAAAAAGAAAAAGAAAGCAAGATGCCTAAACTTTCAGATCTTCGTGAATCAGGTTCATTAGAGCAAGATGCAGATATGGTGTTTTTCATTTATCGTCCTGAGTATTATACAGGTGATAATACAGAGCCCGAATGGAAAGATGCCGCAGAACTTAGTTTAGCAAAAAACAGACACGGTAGAACAGATAGATTAAAACTTCGTTTTCACAAACAATTTGGTTTATTTACAGATTATGATGATGGCAATCCATTCTCTGCCTTTTCATCTATTGAACCAAATTCAGATTTTATGAGTGAGACAGGAGTTAAACCAACAGGTATTGTGATTTCTTCAAGATTAAATCAAAACAAAGACGATAATTCCGACATTTCAAGAAATGAAATTGAAGAAGATTTTTAGTATTTGTTTTTGAATTTTCAATATTCAATTCTCAATATTCAATTTTCAATATTCAAGTGATTTGTTTATTGAGAGTAGTAGAGTATAAAAGATTTAGTTTATGGTTAGTTTTTACAAGAAAATTTTTTTGTAAATGGAATTGTAAATTTCAAAATATTGGGCGAGGATGTTTGGAGTTTTTTAGTTATAACTTACTACTTAATTTAGATAAACTTATCGACAAATAATACAGTCTGCGAGCACCAATGGTTATTAATTGCTCAAATGTTTCTATTTGAACTGTCAACCTACTAAGGCCAAGCCAGTGTTAGTGTTTGCCATAATTAGTTATTTTTTTATAGTTTCAGAATATTCTTAAGTCTAGTGGACATATATTTGTAGTTCTTTTCAAAAATTAAATAAAAAATAAGTGATAGCAAATTAGAAACTAACATTCCGTATATACTGTGTTCAATTGGCCTTAAGTCAAATTTTTTGGGGATTGTATCAAAAAAAGGACTAAATTTACACCTTAAATAATACAATC
>DAONJS010000005.1:0-176149 GCA_035405785.1 Bacteroidia bacterium | reverse complement strand
TTATTCGTTTTAATGATGAGTGGAGAGTTGTTGGAAGTGCCTAAAAAATCAGTGGATTGCGGGGTGTTACCATTTGTTCTCCACCAGTTTTGAGATTGAGAAAACAATGCACTAATGCCGAAGATAGTGCCCAATGCTGCATTCAGCAAATGTTTGCGGATTGAAATGATAAAATTTGTTTTCATACACTTAAATTTTCAAAACAAAGTTGAGGAAAAATTTTCAAATAGAAAAAATTTTTTGTCTAAAATAAATGATATTTTGTCTAAAAGTTAGTTTTAAATTTTTTGAGTAGTTTAATATAAGGAAGAACAATTGAAAAATATTGGGTTTCTACAAAGACAATAAATATCACATTTAATTTTATGAGTTGAAAACATAAGTAATATTTTAGATGAATAATATTTTCAAAAAAAATACTATTCCTTCCTCTTCTTGTTATACAAATAAATAAAAACAGCAATTAACACTACAAAGAAAAATATAAATACAAAGTATCTTGTGAAATCTGTGCTGGTTTTGAATACGGCTAAAAAAACAATGGCTATTAAAAGTATAGTGGCTACTTCATTGAGTATTCGTAAAAAAATGGATGAATGCTTGAAATGATGTGCTTTCTGTAAAAGGTGAATTTTATATACATACCATTGATAAACTAAAAGAAAAAATACACCAATTAGTTTTACTATCATCCACGATTGTGTCAAAAATAATGGTGAGTAAAATAACATCAATATACCAAATAAAATAGTTAATACCATTGCAGGGATAGTAATTATTTTCAACAATTTTTCTTGCATTACAATGAATTGCTGAATTAAAATAGTTTTTTCTGGTTCGGGTTTTTCACTTGCTTCTTTGGTATAAACAAATAATCTTACAAGATAAAATAATCCTGCAAACCATGATACCAAAAATACAATGTGTAATGACTTAAAAATTAAATATGTTGCCATTGAAATAAGATTTTAAACTTTTGCAGAAATTTTTTGTATTGATTTTAATGCACTTTCGTAAATCTCTTTTTCAATGTTTGAATAATCCGTTTTTACAAATTTATCTCCCATGATATTTTCGTAGAGTTCAATATATCTTTCTGAAATTTCTGTAACTTTTTCATCTGTCATTACTGGCATTTGTTGCCCTTCTTGCCCCATAAAATTATTTTCAATCAACCATTGACGCACAAATTCCTTACTTAACTGTTTAGGTTGTTCGCCTTTTTGCAAAGATGTATGATAAGTATCTGCATAAAAATATCTTGATGAATCGGGTGTATGCACTTCGTCTATCAAATAGATGGTATCGTTTAATAATCCAAACTCGTATTTTGTGTCTGCTAAAATCAAGTTTCTGCTCAATGCGTATTCAGTGCCTCTGGCAAATAATTTCAAACTATAATCTTCTAATTGTTCATATTGATTTTTAGAACATAATTTGTTTTCAATAATTTCTTTTGGTGAAATATCAATATCATGTCCTTGTTCTGCTTTTGTAGTTGGCGTGATAATAGGATGTGGCAACTTATCAAATTCTTTTAATCCATCAGGAAGTTTTACGCCACAAATTTCTCTTTTGCCTGCTTTATATTGACGGGCTAAATGACCTACCAAATAATTTCTTACGACCATTTCAATTTTGAATGGTGTGCATTTTAATCCCACACTGACATTAGGATGTGGTGCGTCCAATAACCAGTTTGGAACAATATCTTTGGTTAGCAATAAAAATTTTTGTGCAATTAAATTCAACACTTGCCCTTTGTAAGGTATGCCACGAGGTAAAATCACATCAAAAGCACTGATTCTATCTGATGCAATAACTACAAGATATTGATGGCTAATAGTATAAACATCACGAACTTTTCCTTTGTAAAAATTTGTTTGATTAGGAAATTGAAAGTTGGTTGATATAAGAGTTTGCATAAAAATTTTTGGACAAAAATACCGATAATATGACAAAGTAAATTTAATTTCCGAAAAAATTACGAGAAGGAACATAATAATGGTGATAAACAAACTATTGTTTAATGCAATCAAAAAAAAAATTCCGCTTAATACATCCTGCGTCAGTGGGAAGGCGTGAATGTTTTTTGTTTAGAATTTCGGCAAGGGCGATTGCGTTGATAATGCTGAATAAACTTTTGATGTTCTAAAAGTGTAGAAAAAGATGCAAAACAACTGGAAATCATTTAACAAAGATTACAGCATTATCCATACCTTGCCTGAAATTCTTACAAAAAACAGAGCGGGGAGTTAGCTCGCAGGATGAGATTTTTTGCTTACTTTTTTCTAAAAAAAGTAAGAAAAAAAGTTTTTACTCTAAAATATTCTGAAATCAGAGTTGTTTTGGTATAATTTCATTTATTTGGGATTTTTGTAATTTTAAAAAAATCCTGAATTTACGGCTACAATTTTTTATCTTCTAATCCATCTAACTTATCTAATCTTCACCTTTTCACACTGAATTACTTCTTTAGTAACATTATCATACACAAAACTTACTACATACAACTTTTTATCATTAAAAGCAGGATTAACATAAAATCCATTGATGTTTTTGGTAATGCTGTCATTTGCATTGATAGGTGCAGATTTTGCTACAACACCCCAAGATCCATTTAATGCTCCACGAAGCATATTATGAAATACATAATTTTCTACATCATCGGGATATACTGAATAATCTTTTTGTTTGCCTACAATACTATCTTCAATGAGAATGGTGTTCAAATATATATCATTTGAAAAATTTTGCTGAAACTTGATATTGTGCAAAACATTTAATACACGATTTACAGTATCATATTGTGTTTTCATTTTAATAATCACATTTGGGCTTGTTCTGATAAGTGAAGGAATCACCGATGCCCATTGTGTATAAGAATAAATATGAGTAGTTGTAGGATAACCTTTGCGGTTAATCATTCCTTTGGGTAATCCTGCGGCTGATATACCAAAAAAGTTGTCCCAATCAGTGCCTGCAGGTGTTCTGTAATCAGCAGGATAAGCAGATGTAGGGTCTGCAAAACTTCCTGCATGAACGGCTACTACTATTAAAGTATCTTTGTAAATATTTAATAACTCTTCTGCTTTGGTAGCGGCTTTTGGACAATTTCCGCAAGTATGACCTGTATAATCTTCTAATAAAACTTTTTTAATTCCTGATAGTGCGTAATTGTCTTTTTCTATAAAATTACTTCCTGATAGTTGAGTAGATGTTTCTCTTGGATTTTTTACTTTATCACAAGATGTCAAAGCAAATAAACTTAATAAATAAAAAAGCAATAACTTTTTCATACTTTTTATTTCTTGCAAAGATACATTAAATTTTGTGATAATTTGATATTACTCAACACACAGTAAAAACTAATAAGTTGAACTATAATAGACACATGGATTTTTAAATAATGATAATTTTCAATATTCAATTCTCAATACTCAAGTTTAATCAGTTTTGAGTTTTACCGTCATTACGAGCGAAGCGAAGTAATCTCAAAAGTATTGTCCGTAAAACAATTACGAGATTGCTTCGGGCTTACGCCCTCGCAATGACGATTAACTAAACACTTAAAATATTGACCATAAATGTCTGCAACGGACAGAGTAGAGAAAAAATTTTAAGACACTTAATTTCAAACCATACTCATCATAGCCGCAGTTATTGCTACTTCATCAAATGCGATAGGTAAAATAATTCTTGTTTTATCAATCTTATGTTTTAATAATTCTTGTTGTGTGCTTTCTCCAATAGCAATGATGTAGGCAGTGTTTGGAATAATATTGCTTTTCAAAAATGAACGAACATTTGAAGGACTTGTAAAAATATAATAATCAAAAGTTGTATCTAACTTCTTACTTGATTCTATATTTTCATATACGGGCAAATAAATTACTTCTGCCACTTTTTTGATTAAATCACCTATACTTTTATTACTAATAGATGAACACGGAAATAAAACCTTTTGTCCTGCACATTGTTTAGAAAAATTTTCAGCAATTTGTGTTATTGAATTGCTATCTCCTGTAAAATGCGATTTTACACCATGTTGTTCCAAATATCTTTTTGTGCTATCTCCTATGCAGGCAAATTTTTTGTTTTGTAAATCTGCAATACTTACAGCATTTGATTCAAAAAAATATCTTACAGCATTTCTACTTGTAAAAAAAATCCAATCACATTCTGGAACAGAATTAAATGGGATGCCTTTTAATTCAATCATCGGAATATCTGTAATTTCCCAATTTAATCTGTTTATCAACCTTTTCAAATAACTTGATACTTCTAATTTTTTTGATATAAAAACTTTTCTCAAAATGTTTTCTCTCAAAATTTCTTGAATGTGCTGTATGTTTTCTTTTGCTTTATTGACAAGTGTTTCAGGACTATCAGATTCTAAAATACTATGAATTGATTCTAAATTTTTATCTGTATTAAAACTAATATACAATCTGTATTGATTAGCATTTTTCTCACAAAGTAAACCTAATGGCTGGCTACATCCGCCGCCAATCCATTGTGCAATGCTTCTTTCAACAAAACTACATTTTTCTGAATCTTTATCGCTTATTTTTTGAAGGATATGGATTAATTCAACATTTTCTTGATGTGTTTGAAAAGCAATAATACCCTGACCTGCCGCTGGCACAAAAAAATGCACTGGTAAATTCAAAACATAAAAATCATTTAAATCAATGCCTAATCTTTCTACTCCTGCTCTTGCTAAAATAATTCCATAGTATAAATGTTTTTTGAATTTTTCTATTCGTGTGGGAACATTGCCACGCAAGGGTTGTATGTTTATATCAGGTCTTAATGATTTAAGTTGTGCGTATCTTCTTGCCGATGATGTGCCAATTGTAGCATTTTGTTTTATGGATATAATTTGAGAAGTATCTACACTATTTTTGTGTAAAATGAGAATATCATTTGCTTGATGTCTTTTGCTTAATCCTGCAATAATAAGCGGATGGTCAGATGAATGAACGCTTGATGATTCAACATCTTTGAAAGAATGAACGGCTAAATCAATTTCTTTTTTTAAGAGAGCATCTTCTAATTCTTTTGTAAAAAAATTTTTTCCTTCTAACTTATCAAAATTATTTTCCCACTTTTGATTTTTATCTCCAGATGTAACAATGATTTTTAATTCAGATTCAAAACCTTCATTCAATAATAATTGCTGGGCGTATCTGGCTTGCCACAGGGCTAATTCACTTCCACGAGTTCCAATGATTATTTTCTTTGACATTAAGATGAAAAAATTTACTGCAAAAGTATGCTTTTTAATTTTCTGTATGTAACGGCATTGTATTTTTCTTCAATATAATCTACAATTTCCTGAATAAGTTCTTTATGTGATGGGTCTAAATTTTCAATTTTTTTTCTGAATACTTCTTTAAATGCTTTATTCTTGTATTCCTTGAATTCTGCGGGAATATCTCTGATGATATTTTCTACACATCTTTCTTTGAAAATTTGTAAAAACTTATTTAAATTTTCTTGAATAATTATTTGAGCATTAGCAATGGCTTGTTTTCTTTTCAATAAATTTTCTTTTGCTTGCTTTTTCAAACTTGCAATGCCAATATAATGAAATGCTCTATGAAACATCACATCGTCGCTAACATCCGAAGGATTGCTTAAATCAACTATAACAGGTTGTAGATGATTTGAAAAAAGTTTATCAAAAATTTGAGTAGTAACAATTGGGGTAGGGGATGCTGTGCAAACTATCAATACATCAGAAGGTAATTCATTGAGTTGGTGTAATTCATTCAAACTCATAAAATGCCCACCATACAAGGATTGCAAACGACGACTATTTTCTTTATTGCGACTTACAAATGTATATTGATAATTTTCTTTGTGGAAATACTTCATAAAAGTTTGCATTGTTACACCAGAACCAATGAGTGTAACTTTTGCATTTTTAGGAATGTTCCAGTCGGTGAGTTGTCTTGCGGCTAATGATGCAACGGATACAGGGTTTTTAGCAATATCTGTTTCTGAAAAAACTTGTTTGCCCGTTTCAATTACTTTTTTCATTACCAAACGCAGTAAATCGCCTGTGAGTTCTAATGATTTGCAATGTTCATAAGCAGTTCTTACTTGGGTGATAATTTCTCTTTCGCCCACTACCATTGATTGCAATGACGATGTTACTTCCATTAAATACTTTACAGCACTCTCATCTTTTTTGAAAATAAGTTTGTCTGCAATTTTTTGTTTTTCTTCATTAGTAAGTTGATGATAAAATGTTTTGAAAAAATATTTTACTAAATCTTTGTTGATGTGTTGATGTGTTACAAAATAAAATTCAGAACGATTACAAGTGCTAATGTGCATTATTTCTGATGCAGAAAAGTGCTGTTTGATATTTTCTAAAGTGGATTTGTAATTTTCTGATTCTGTATTAAGAGATAATTTGCCAATGATATTGAGAGGTAACTTTTTGTGAGAAAATGCTACAACATAAAGATGAGAACTTTGGACTTTTAGTTTCATTTCAAAAAATTGTGCGAATCAGAAGGTTAATTTGCCTGCAAAATTAAGGAATAAGCGTAGTTGAATTGTCATTGAATTGTCATAATTCTAATCAAAAAACATCCAACTTATACCCATTCTAAAAACTCTATCGGGCATCATATAATGTGGCAAATAATAATAAGGTTGAAAATAACCTGCCAACAAATTATCCATACGAATAAAGAAATTGACAGGTTTAATGCGTCCTGAAAAATAAACTCCTAATTGCGGATAATTGCCTGCCTGAAATGGATTACTCATTATGCTGTAAATACTTGTAGCAGGATTGTATTGATAAGTTTCAAAATAGCCAATAGCAGAAATAATTTTAAATCCTGTATTTACTAAAAGATTTTTTTTGAACCATCTGCCTTGATAATAAATATCAGCATTAACAAAGTGTTCTGGTAAATTGATAGCATCAGCATTTTTCCATTGATAATAATAATTTAAATTTACTCCTAAATGTTGGAAAAATACTTTATCAATATCTGTTTTTAATTGATGAATTGAAAGTAGGTTTGCATATTGCTGTGGATAATTGTCCATAAAATAAATATAGTTTTCATATAACAATAGTTGGTATGAAATTTCAAAAAATTGTTTATACTTGATTGATGTTCCAAATTGCTGACCAACCATTTCTTTAAAACGATTATACCACATAAAATGATTGCTATACCAAAAATTTTCTTGAAATGTTGGCGATTGTTTGAAAAGATTTGTAGAGAATTTGAAATTAAAATTTTTAAAAGATGATGAAACAAACAAATCAATCAAATAGTTATCTTTTTGAGTGCCATAAAATATATATTGAATTTTTCTTCCAATGGTAGTATTCAATTTTTGAAACAACTTAAATGATGTTTGAAAATTTCCTGTAATGAAATGATTACTGATAATGGTATCAAAAAATAAATGAATTTTATTCCATTGATAATGATAGGTAATTTGATAGATAGAATTTTTTTGTCTAAATGAATAACTTACAGGAATGTTGATATTCAAGGAATTCAAACTATCATTAGTTTTTAATGTATCTAAAAAAACAAATTGATAATAACCTGATTGTGGAAAATTATCTTTATACTGAAATTTGAATTGTTGAGCAGATGTGCCAATTGAAATAGTTTGAGGTTTAGTTGAATCATTATTTATTTGATAATGAAAATTGTAATTAAAGATATTTGATTGAATCATTTTTTGTGCATTTGATAATGCAACTGGTATCAAAGTTTTTTCAATATTTAAATTTGCAAAAGAAAGCGTATCATCAGTAATTCCGCCATTTTCCTGATGTTTTAAGATGTTCAAAATAATTTTTCCATCCATTGAAATTTTCTTTTTTCCAAAAAAATGATAATCCAATCCTAAATTTGTAAAACTACTTTTTTGAAATTGATAAAAACCTGTGTAAGTGCTTCTTTTTAAGTAAAAATTAATTTGATGATTTTGTTTGATAGGCGAACTAAAAAGTGCCCTGAAGTGCTGTTCATCCTTGCTTCCTGCAATGCCTTCTAATCTTGAAAAGAATCCTTTTGTTCGGTAAGTAGGAAAATTTTCTTCATTCAAAAAATCAGGGATATATAAATTTGTAATTCTGCTTCCTAATTTAGGATTGATATTTTGCAGTAAATAATCTGGTTGTGCAGTGCCTACTTGTCCATTAAAATAAATGGGCAAAGAATTTTGGAATGATTGAATAGATGTATCAATATACTGATATTGATTTTGAGATGGATTCAAAAAGTAAAATGAATGTATTTTTTCAAAAAATGTGCTATCGGTAATGTAAGTAGTTTGTGCAAAAAATGATGTGGTAATAAATAAGTACATACAAATGAAAAATTTTTGTTTGCCATTAGAAAAATAATTTGTGAGAGGATTTAATTTAAAGTTTGAGTGATTATTATTTAGAACATATTGTTTTTCAAGCAAAGAATGTAGAAAAGAATACATGGCAAATATAAGCTTTACGAATTCGTTGTGATTTTCCTTTGCGAACTTTGCGTGGAAGGTATATTTCTTAATAACTTTAAACATCAGACAAATAACTTTTTATTTTAATTATCATATTCATTAGGAATACTTTGTATTAAACGACGAATACCATCTTTTAGTTCATCATTTGAAATAATCAAAGGTGGTGCTATTCTTATGCAATTGGGAGCAAATAAAAACCAATCAATCATCAATCCGTTTTTCAAAGCATTTTCAATTGTTTTCATTACAAGTTTTTCTGATTCTAATTCCACAGCACACATAGCACCTTTTACTCTTACTTCTTTTATCAAAGGATGAGATAATTCTTCTTTCAAAATTTTTTCAATTGTAACAGCATTTTCAATCAGATTATTTTCAAGTATAACTTTCAAACTTGCTAATGCAGAAGCCACACACACGGCATTGCCACCAAAAGTAGTTAAATGACCTAATGGATGATTTGTAAAAACTTGCATTACAGAATGATGTGCTATAAATGCACCAATAGGCAACCCGCCGCCCATTGCTTTTCCTAATACTAATATATCAGGCACTACGCCAAAATGTTCAAAAGCAAATAATTTTCCTGTCCTTCCAAATCCAGTTTGAATTTCATCCATTACAAGTAACGACCCTGTTTCATTACATTTTTTTCTCAATGCTTTGATAAAATTTTCAGAAGGTATTTGCACCCCTGCTTCTCCACGAATGGGCTCAATAAATACAGCCGCTGTTTGATTAGAAATTTCATCTAATGCGTCTATATTATTCCATGGCAAAATTTTATTTCCAGGAATAAGAGGACGAAATTGTGTTTTCAACCATTCATTCCCTGCAATACTTAACGCACCTTGCGTGCTGCCGTGATAAGCATTTTCAAAGGAAATAATCTCAGATCTTTGTGTATATGCTTTTGATAATTTCATTGCACCTTCAATGGCTTCTGCACCAGAGTTGACAAAATAAATACAATCCAGTGAATCAGGTAAATAAGGCATCAAAGTTTTAATATAATCTGTTTGAGGTTGCTGTATAGTTTCGCCATATACCATTATATGAGCATACTTGTTGAGTTGATTTACAATTGCTTTTTTAATTTCGGGATGTTGATGACCCACTGAACTAACTGCAATGCCACTAATAAAATCTATGTATTTATTTCCATTTGTATCATAAATATAAATATCTTCTGCTTTGTCAATTTCAAGTCCAAGAGGAGCAGGAGAAGTTTGGGCAATATGTTTGAAAAATATCTCTTTTGGTGAGAGATGCATAAATAATTTTTTTCGCAAAATTAGAATTTTATTTTCATCTGTGATTTTTTGAAAGGTATAAGAAGTTATTCACTACTTTTGGCAAAAAATTTTTATGGAACATCAAGACATTTTAATGCAAATTGAAAAAAATAAAAACAGATGGATTGAAGAGTTGAAAGAATTATTAAGAATACCTTCAGTTAGTGCAGATCCAAAGTTTAAAGAAGATGTAAAAAATGCTGCTGAAAAAGTAAAAGAACTACTTTTAAAAGCAGGTGTAGATAAAGCAGAAGTGTGTGCTACAAAAGGCCATCCAATTGTGTATGCAGAAAAAATGATAGATGAAAATGCTCCTACTGTAATTGTTTATGGACATTATGATGTTCAGCCACCAGATCCTTTGGAATTGTGGGAATCACCACCATTTGAACCTGTTATTAAAAAAACAGATATTCACCCTGATGGAGCCATTTTTGCCCGCGGTGCTTGTGATGATAAAGGTCAAACTATGATGCATATTAAAGCATTAGAGTTGATGAATGAATTAAAGGCATTGAAATGTAATGTTAAGTTTATGATTGAAGGTGAAGAAGAAGTAGGTTCGGTTCATTTGGCAGAATGGATAAGAGAAAACAAACATCGTTTAAAAGGCGATGTAATTTTGATTTCAGACACTTCAATAGTAGCAAATGATACACCTTCTATTGATGTGGGGTTAAGAGGTTTAGCATATATGGAGGTAGAAGTAACTGGTCCTAACAGAGATTTACATTCAGGAGTTTACGGTGGTGCAGTGGCTAATCCTATCAATATACTTTGTAAAATGATTGCATCCTGCCACGATGAAAATAATCACATTACCATTCCTGGATTTTATGACGATGTGATAGAATTATCACCATCAGAGAGATCAGAACTTAACAAAGTGCCATTTGATGAAAATATTTACAAAAAAGATTTAGGTGTAGATGAACTCTGGGGAGAAAAAGGTTATACAACAATTGAAAGAACAGGCATTCGTCCAACATTAGATGTTAATGGTATTTGGGGAGGATATATCGGAGAAGGGGCAAAAACAGTATTACCTTCTAAAGCGTATGCAAAAATAAGCATGAGATTAGTGCCCAATCAAAATTCAGAGAAAATAGCAAAATTATTTCAGAATTATTTTGAAAGTATAGCACCAAAATGTGTAAAAGTGAAGGTTACAGCACATCATGGAGGAGAGCCCGTAGTAGTATCTACACAATCAGAAGGTTTTAAAGCCGCAGCTATGGCTATGGAAAAAACATTTGGTAAAAAGCCCATACCTACAAGAGGCGGAGGAAGTATTCCTATTGTTGCATTGTTCAAAAAAGAATTAGGTTTAGATAGCATTTTAATGGGCTTTGGATTAGATACAGATGCTTTGCATTCACCAAATGAACATTACGGATTGTTTAATTATTTCAAAGGTATAGAAACCATTCCATTGTTTTATGAGTATTTTTATGAGTTGAAGTCAAAATAAAATAGAGTTTTTTATTTTTTGAATTTTTTTTTTTATACTTGCTGCAAATTTTAAATTAAAAATTTAAATTTATGAAAAGAATTATTTTAATTTCAACAGCAGGGTTTTTGAGTATGTTTATCACACCATTTTTTGGTCAAACTTTGAAAGAAAGAATTCTCCAAAACACAAAAAATACCTTGGAGAGAAGGGCAGAAGAAGCAGTAGATAAAAGATTAAATAAAGGTGTTGATAAAGTAGAAGATAGTGCTGATGATGCTGTAAAAAATGCTACCAAAAAGAAAAAGAAATCTAAAAATGAAGACAATACAAATAATAATGAGTCAAATACTTCTGAACAAGTAACCACTGATCAAGATAATCCAAAATCAAATGATAATTCTAAAACTAATAAAGATAATGCATCATTAGTTGTATATTCTAAGTTTGATTTTATACCAGGAGAAAAAATTGTTGCCAGCGAAGATTTTAGTCAAGATGCGGTTGGCGATTTTCCAGCAAAATGGAATACAAATGGTTCGGGCGAAGTAGTTTTGCTTAATAATTCATCTACTAAATATCTAAAAACAACTTCAGAATGTGTATTTTATCCAGAATGGGTAAGCAATTTGCCTGATAATTTTACAGTTGAATTTGATTTAGTATGTACAGATAAATTAAGTTTTTATAGTGGATTTTTTGCGGTTGGTTTTACAAGCGAAAAAAATATAGGAAAAATTTTTCATAAATTTAGTAGGTTTGATAAAGGAAATATCGACAATGGCGGAGGTTTTGAAATAGGATTTCATCCTGAATCTGCAGGTGGTACAAGAGGGCGAACATTAGTTTATAGTTCTTTTAAGGGAGAAAAGATAATGGAAAATGAAGCCGAACAAGATGAGTTTGTAGTAAACAAAAACAAAAAAAATATCCATGTATCAATTTGGCGTCAAAAAGGAAGAGTGAGAGTTTATTTTAATGAAAAAAAAGTATGGGACTTACCACGACTTTGCCCTGAAACTACTATCAATTCCATTTATTTTAGAAATGATGGATTAAATCCTGAAAATGAAGCATATTTTATTAGTAATCTTAGAATTGCAGTAGGAGCCCCCGATACCCGTTCAAAATTAATTACCGAAGGTAAATTTTCAACAACTGGAATAAAATTTGACAGCGGAAGTGATAAAATAAAACCAGAATCCTATCCGGTATTAAAGGAAATTGCAAATGTTTTAAAAGAAAATCCTAATGTTAGAGTAAAAATAATTGGCCATACAGATAGTGATGGTAGCCCTGATAAAAATTTAGAGTTATCTAAAAAAAGAGCAATTTCAGTAAAAAATGCTTTAATTAAAGAATTTGGTATTGAAGATAGCAGAATGGAAACGGATGGAAAAGGTCAAACTATGCCTGTTGATGATAATTCAACCCCTCAAGGAAAAGCCAATAACAGAAGAGTTGAGTTTGTAAAATTATAAATCTTAAAGATATTTAGTTTAAAACAAAAAAGCCATCCCAAAAAGGATGGCTTTTTAATTTTATGGTTTTAGAATTATTTTACTTCTTCGTATTCTACATCAGATGGACCAGAGTTATTTGTTCCAGCGTTGTTTTCTTGTGTTGTGTTTGTAGAAGCATTAGTAGCATTGTACATATCTGTAGCAGCTTCGTTCCATGCTTCATTTAATTTTTGTACGGCAGGTTCTATTTTTTCTACCTCTTTAGTTTCGTAAGCAGATTTTAATTCTTGTAATGCAGTTTCAATTTTGCTTTTCTTTTCAGCAGGTATTTTATCGCCGTATTCTTTAAGTTGTTTTTCACTTTGGAAGATAAGAGCATCCGCTTGATTTAATTTTTCTGCTCTTTCTTTTGCTTTTCTATCTTCTTCGGCATGTAATTCTGCTTCTTTTTTCATTCTTTCAATTTCTTCTTTAGATAATCCGGAACCTGCTTCTATTCTGATTTTTTGTTTTTTGCCAGTGGCTTTATCTTTTGCTGTTACATTTAAGATACCATTGGCATCCACATCAAAGGTTACTTCAATTTGAGGCACTCCACGAGGTGCAGGTGGAATACCATCTAATATAAATTGACCTAAACTTCTGTTGTCTTTTGCCATTGGTCTTTCACCCTGCAATACATGAATTTGTACTGAAGTTTGATTATCTGCTGCAGTAGAGAATACTTCAGATTTACGAGTAGGAATAGTAGTGTTCGCTTCTATTAATTTGGTGAATACACCACCAAATGTTTCTATTCCAAGAGATAATGGAATAACATCCAGTAGCAATACATCTTTTACTTCTCCGGTAAGCACACCACCTTGAATAGCAGCTCCGATAGCAACCGCTTCATCTGGATTTACACTCTTATTTGGTGCTTTGCCAAAGAATTTTTCTACTGCGGCCTGAATAGCAGGAATACGAGTAGAACCACCAACTAAAATAACTTCATCAATGTCAGAAGGTTTTAGTCCTGCTTTTTCTAATGCAGTTCTGCAAGGGTCAATTGTTCTTTTGATTAAATGGTCAACTAATTGTTCGAATTTTGCACGAGTTAAAGTTTTTGTTAAGTGTTTAGGTACGTTATTTACAGAAGTGATATAAGGTAAGTTGATTTCTGTTGTAGTAGTGCTAGATAATTCTATTTTAGCTTTTTCAGCGGCTTCTTTTAATCTTTGTAAAGCCATTGGATCTTGTCTTAAATCAACGCCTTCTTCTTTTTTGAACTCTTCTGCAATCCAGTCAATAATAGCTTGATCAAAGTCATCTCCACCTAAGTGAGTATCACCATCAGTAGCTTTTACTTCAAATACACCATCGCCCATTTCAAGAACGCTAACATCGTGTGTACCACCACCGCAGTCAAATACCACAATTTTCATGTTCTTACCTTTTTTATCTTCACCAAAGGCAAGAGCAGCGGCTGTTGGTTCGTTAATAATTCTGCGAACTTTTAATCCGGCAATTTCACCAGCTTCTTTGGTGGCTTGTCTTTGTGCATCATTGAAGTATGCAGGAACAGTAATAACTGCTTCTGTTACTTCATGGCCTAAATAATCTTCTGCAGTTTTCTTCATTTTTTGAAGAATCATTGCAGAGATTTCCTGTGGTGTATATTGTCTGCCATCAATTTCTACGCGAGGTGTATTGTTAGGTCCTTTTACTACTGTATAAGGTACTCTTTTTATTTCATCTAATACCTCATCGTAGAATCTTCCCATAAATCTTTTAATGGAATAAATAGTTCTTTTAGGATTAGTAATGGCTTGTCTTTTGGCAGGATCGCCAACTTTTCTTTCACCATTATCTAAAAAAGCAACTACTGAAGGAGTAGTTCTTTTTCCTTCGCTATTGGGTATTACTACCACATCGTTACCTTCCATTACGGCAACGCAGCTGTTTGTTGTTCCAAGGTCTATACCTATAATTTTGCTCATAGTTTTTGATTTTTGCTTGATGTTATCAATGATTATGCCATTTGCTATTTTAAAAAGAATTTATGACACAATGGCACTTTTTTATGAAATGAATAAAAGTATAAAGTCAGAAATTTTGAAATTAAGATTTAAATGTATCTGATAAAAATTAGAACTTTATTATCCCTGCTTAATTGTCACATTTTTTATATTTGAACGATATTTGTTGTGTTGCTTATCAAAATTAAAAACTATGAACTTAGATAAATTTACATTAAAAGCACAGGAAGCTATTCAGCAAGCAGTGCAAATTGCTTCTGAAAATCAACAACAAGCTATTGAATCTGCACATATCTTAAAAGGTGTGCAAGAAGTAGATGAAAATGTCTTGCCTTTTATTCTCAAAAAATTGAATGTCAATGTATCCGTATTTACTAAATCTTTGGATAGTGTTATTAAAAGTTATCCAAAAGTAAGCGGAGGACAACCCTATTTGGGAACTACAGGGCAAGCAGTTATCAACAAGGCACAAGCATTAACAAAAGAAATGAAAGATGAGTTTGTGTCATTAGATCATCTTATTTTAGCTTGCTTTTTAGCAGGCGGTCAGGCATCTCAATTAATGAAAGATGCTGGTATTACTGAAAAAGAACTTCGTTTAGCCATCAACGAATTAAGAAGAGGTAAAAATGTTACTTCTCAAACTCAAGAAGAAACATATCAAGCATTGAATAAGTATGCTATTAACCTCAATGAAAAAGCAAGAAGTGGAAAGCTAGATCCTGTCATTGGAAGAGATGAAGAAATTCGTAGAGTGTTGCAGATATTAGCACGCAGAACAAAGAATAATCCTGTATTAGTAGGAGAGCCAGGTGTTGGTAAAACGGCAATTGTAGAAGGTTTAGCACATCGTATTGTAAATGGTGATGTTCCAGAAAACTTAAAGACCAAACAAATCTATGCATTAGACATGGGGGCACTTATCGCTGGTGCTAAATATAAAGGAGAATTTGAAGAAAGATTAAAATCTGTAATTAAAGAAGTTACCGAAAGTGAAGGTGAAATTATTTTGTTTATAGATGAAATACATGTTTTAGTAGGTGCTGGTGGAGGTGGAGAAGGGGCAATGGACGCCGCTAATATCTTAAAACCCGCATTAGCAAGAGGAGAATTAAGAGCCATTGGTGCTACTACCTTAAATGAATTCCAAAAATATTTTGAAAAGGACAAAGCATTAGAAAGAAGATTTCAAAAAGTAATGGTTGAAGAACCCTCTGAAGAAGATGCTATTGCAATTTTGAGAGGAATTAAAGAAAGATATGAAGCACATCATAAAGTAAGAATAAAAGATGAAGCCATATTAGCCGCTGTAGAACTTTCTGTAAGATATATTACTGATAGATACTTACCTGATAAAGCTATTGATCTTGTTGATGAAGCCGCTGCAAAATTGAGAATGCAAATTGATTCTGTGCCTTATGAGTTGGATGAAATTGAGCGTGAAATAATGCAGCTTGAAATTGAGCGTGAAGCAATGAAGAGAGAAAATCAAAATGATAAAGTAGAAATACTCAATAAAAAAATATCAGAACTTCAAGAAAAAAGATCTCAAATAAGAGCAAAATGGCAAAGCCAAAAAGATTTGATTCAAAAAATACAAGCAACTAAGCAAAGAATTGAAGATTTAAAAAACGAAGCGTTGATGTATGAAAGACAGGGTGATTATGGAAAAGTTGCTGAAATTCGTTATGGAAAAATTGTTGAAGCTAATAATGAGTTAGCAAAATTAGAACAACAATTAAGTGAAATTAAAGAAAAAGGCGAACAACTTGTAAAAGAAGAAGTTGATGCAGAAGATATTGCATCTATTGTGAGTGCATGGACTGGAATTCCTGTAACTAAAATGTTGCAAAGCGAAAGAGAAAAATTATTACATTTAGAAGAAGAATTACATAAAAGAGTTGTTGGACAAGAAGAAGCCATTAGAAGTGTTGCAGATGCAGTAAGAAGAAGTAGAGCAGGTATGCAAGATCCAAAGAGACCAATTGGTTCTTTTATATTCCTTGGAACTACTGGTGTAGGTAAAACTGAATTGGCCAAAGCACTTGCAGAATACTTATTCAATACTGAAAATGCATTGACCAGAATTGATATGAGTGAATATCAGGAAAGACATTCAGTAAGCCGTTTAATTGGTGCACCTCCAGGATATGTTGGATATGACGAAGGTGGTCAACTTACAGAAGCTGTGCGTAGAAAACCATATAGTGTTATTTTATTGGATGAAATTGAAAAGGCACATCCAGATGTATTCAATATATTGTTGCAAGTTTTAGATGATGGAAGATTAACAGACAACAAAGGTCGAACAGCAAACTTTAAGAATACAATCATCATAATGACTTCTAATCTTGGATCACATATCATTCAGGAAAACTTTGAAAATATATCAGATAAAAATCGTGAAGAAGTAATTGAAAAAACAAAAGAAGAAGTAATGGATTTATTAAAGAAAACAATTCGTCCAGAGTTTTTGAATAGAGTAGATGAAATCATAATGTTTGAGCCATTGACAAAAGAACAAGTGAAAGAAATTGTGAAATTGCAAATCAAACAAATATCAAAAAGATTAGAAGAACAAAACATCAGCATAGAATTAACTGAAGATGCTATTGAAGCATTGGCAAATGTTGGTTTTGACCCACAATTTGGAGCAAGACCAATTAAAAGAGCTATTCAAAAGAATATCTTGAATGAATTGTCAAAAGCCATATTAGCAGGTAAAGTAAAAAGCAATGAAAAAATTGTAATAGATTACATTGATCAGTTTGTATTTTTGAATAAAAGTGAAAAAGTGAATAAGAAGTAAATTTGAAACACTAGAATCACTGAATTAAAAGCAAAGGTATTGAAAGATACCTTTGCTTTTTTCTTTTTTAAAATTAAATTATAGATTTATAAATTTTATATGATTTTTTCACATATACTTACTAAAAATTATTATCTAAATTTAGAGCCAAAAATTATATGTATCACATTACATTAGATAATGAAAAGTTGATTACAGAAATTCAATTATCCAATAATATTGCATCAGGAAAAATCAACAATAACCAATTTACTGCTGAAATTCATAAAACACATTCACATCAATACTTTATCAAATACAAAAATCAATCATTTGAAATTATTTTACTAAAAGTTATCCCAGATGAAAAAAAATTGATTGTAAAAATCAATGGCAAAAGGCAGAGTATTCAAGTAAAAGATAAATTTGATATTCTATTGGAACAGTTAGGAATGGATAAAATGAATGTGAAAAAATCTGAAAGTATAAAAGCCCCAATGCCCGGTAAGATATTGAATATATTAGTTTCTGAAGGACAAGCAGTAAAAAAGGGAGATACCATATTAATTTTAGAAGCCATGAAAATGGAAAATGCTTTGAAAGCCCCTCATGATGGTGTTGTAAAAAAAATTGCTGTAAACAAAGGTTCTGCTGTAGAAAAAAATCAATTATTGATTGAACTTTAATTTTTACTTGAAACGATTAAAAAAAATAAATATATGAAACAAAACAGAAGACAATTTATACTCAGCAGTTCAGTATTTGCATTTGGCTGGTTGCTTAGAAATTCATTTGGGTTTGCTAATGTTACACATTTTGAAACATCATTTGATACATCTGAAAAATCACCTACTTTTGATGCACACTTTCAAGATAAATTTCCATATTCATTACCAAAAATGCCTTATGATTACAATTCTATTGAACCCATCATTGACAAACAAACAATGGAAATTCATCATACCAAACATCATCAGGCCTATGTGAATAATCTTAATAAAGCACTGGAAAATCAGGCGTTCAAAAATGCACCACTTTTAGAATTATTCAAAAAAGTTTCTACACTTGATAAAGCCATTCGTAATAATGGAGGCGGACATTACAACCATACTCTTTTCTGGCAAATGTTAACCTCTCCATCTAGTCCTAACAATGAAATTTCTCCAAAATTAAAAGAAATCATTTCAAAACATTTTGGAAGCGTTGAAAGTTTTACAAAAGAATTTAATGACAAAGCATTGAAAGTTTTTGGTAGCGGTTGGTGCTGGTTGATATTAAAAAACAATAAAGAATTAAAAATTGTAACTACTCCAAATCAAGATAATCCATTAATGGATGTAGTAGATGAAAAAGATAGAGGAATGCCATTGTTGGGCGTTGATGTGTGGGAACATGCTTATTATTTGAAATATCAAAACCGAAGAGCAGAATATCTTGAAAATATCTGGAAGGTTATTAATTGGAAATTTGTTGAAGAAAGGTATTATCTTTTAAGTGAAAAGTGAAAATGAATATTTTTGAGTGCCGACGAAAAATGTCGGCATGCTGACATTCATCGTCAGCATTTTTAATGTTTAGTTTTTAGTTAATTTTAAAATTAAAAATTAAACAACCCCGAAGGGATGAAATAATTATAAAATTAAATCAAATATTTATTTTGGTATTGAAAAGGATAAAAAAAAAATTAAAAATTAAATGAAAACATCAGTTGTAAAAAAGATAACATTTTGTGCGGCACATAGATTACACAATCCAGAGTGGGATGATGAAACAAATCAAAAAGTTTTTGGAAAATGCAATAATCCTCATTTTCATGGGCATAATTATGAATTACATGTAAAAGTAATTGGGGAAATTGACAAAAACACAGGTTTTGTAATGGATTTAAATGTATTAAGTGATTTAATCAAAAAAGAAATTCATCAAAAGTTTGACCATAAAAATTTGAATTTAGATTTGGAAGAGTTTCGCAATCTTAATCCTACTGCAGAAAATATTGCTGTTGTTATTTACAATATCCTTCGTCCAAAAATTGATAAGCATTTAGAGTTACAAATCATTCTATATGAAACGCCAAGAAATTATGTAATATATCCAGAGAAATAATGCAAAAATCTTTAATTAAAAAATTAGTTACTGTTAAATTCACTTTTAAAATTTTTCACCGCAAAGACGCGAAGACGCAAAGTTTTATTAGTTATGAATGTTTAGATTTATCGTCATTGCGAGGGCGTTAGCCCGAAGCAATCTCGTAATTGTTATGTGGATAATACTTTTGAGATTACTTCGCTTCGCTCGTAATGACGGTAAACTCACAACTCAAAATTACATATAATCTTTAAGTGAAATGTATCTATCAATTATTTTGCAATAAATTGAATATTAAAATAATTTCAATTCTGAATTTACCAATTAAAACATTTGTAAAATCAAAAATTATTGTGTTTATTTGCCATTAAAAATTCTGTAATGGAAGTTTTATTACTCTTAATTGTTGCTTACTTATTAGGTTCAATACCGACTTCTGTATGGATTGGAAAATACTTTTATGGTATTGATATTCGTGAGCATGGTAGTGGAAATGCAGGTGCTACCAACACTTTCAGAGTATTAGGAAAAAAACCAGGCATCATTGTTTTACTTATTGATATTATTAAAGGTAGTTTGGCTGTGAGTTTATCATACATCTTTGAAGATAGTTTGCCTGCTAATGAATTTGTAGATATTGAAATTGGACTTGCTATTGCCGCCGTGTTTGGTCATATATTTCCAGTATTTGCAGGATTTAGAGGTGGAAAAGGCGTGGCTACTTTATTAGGTGCTACTGTTATCATTACGCCTATTTCCTGTGCTTTTGCTTTAGTAGTTTTTTTAATAGTTTTATTTTCTACCCGTTATGTTTCTTTAAGTTCAATGCTTGCAGGTATTAGTTATCCTATCATATTACATTTTATATTGAATAATCAACAAAAGACATTAACCATTTATTCTATTCTTATTGCGGTATTGCTTATCATTACTCACAGAAAAAATATTCGCAGATTACTCTCAAAAACAGAATCAAAAATTGTTTTGGCAAAATCAAAAGCATAATGTTTTGTAAAAAATGCTGCTTGTTAAGTTGTTTTCTTGTTGTATTTAATTTTGTTTTTTCACAAAATATCCGCTATGAAGATGCTGTGTATGTAAAAAATATCCGCACTGTGTTATTACATCCTGCAGATTTTGAAATGGGCTTACCAGTATTAGATATGAACAAACCAGAACAACAATTACAATTAAGTTTTGATGACCTTGATGGTGATGTGAAAAATTATTCCATTTATTTCATTCACTGCGATGCGTATTGGAAACCAAGTGATTTAATGACTTCAGAATATATCAATGGATTTTTTGAACTTAATATCATAAATTATTCTTTTTCACAAAATACTTTGCAAAGATATACACATTACGACATTAAATTTCCTACGGCTAATATGCAATTTACAAAAGCAGGAAATTATTTGCTCGTAGTTTATCAAACACCTGATAAATCAAAGATTGTGGCTACTAAAAAATTTTATGTATTAAACAATGTAGTAACTATAGCAGCACAATTAAGTCAGCCCATTGGCAATGATATGCAATATACTGGTCAGCATATTGATTTTACAATTAGTTCAAAAAATTATCCTTTAACTAATCCTGTTACGGATATGAAAGTTTTTATTATGCAAAATGGTAGAATGGACAATATGGTCAAAAACATTCCTGCCACATTTATGACTGGCAATAGTTTTCAATATAATTTAGATGACCGCACTACTTTTTTGGGTTCAAATGAATTTCGTTACTTTGATATAAGAACACTTTTTACTTATACAGAAAGAATTGCAAATACATTAAAAGATGAAAATGGTAAATGGCATGTTTATCTAACCAGAGATGAACCACGATACAAGCAAAAATATACATTTTACAATGATTTGAATGGAAATTTTTTAATTAGAAATAATGACAGATTATCTAACCCAGATATAGAAGCCGATTATGCTTATGTTCATTTTCAATTATCTTATCCTTATCCTATCAGCAAAGGGAATGTGTATGTATTAAGCAGAATGAACAACTGGGCACTTTCTGATGAAAATAAAATGACTTACAACGAAAATACAAAAGCATACGAATGCACAATGTATTTGAAACAAGGATATTACAACTATATTTATTCTATTTTATACGATAATGATGAAAAGTGTGATGAATCAGAAACAGAAGGTAATTACTGGCAAACAGAAAATGATTATTATATATTTGTGTATCATCAGCCAAGAGGGTATTATTACGATCAATTAGTAGGTTTGCTGCGTATCAATACATTGAAAAGATGAAATTTTTTTTCATAGTAGTAAATGTGTTTGTGATATTGCATTCAAGTTTTTTATATTCTCAAATAAAAGGTAAATATCAATACAGGTGGGCAATTTTTCATCCTGTGGCTGCAATTAAAGTAAAACATATTTACAAAAAGAATTTACCTCTATATCAGCAAATAAAGCAATCTAAAATTTTAGATACATTTGAAAATGGTGGAAAATTAGATGCGTTCAGGCATGCGTTTTTTATGGCTTGTTTTGCTCAAAAAATTAAAGACAAAAAACTTATCAAATTAGGCATTGCACATGAAAAAGACGATGTATATTATTTTCAAAAAAAGAAGAAAGCCGAATACTCTGATGTGCCCGATAGTGCAAGCATTCAAATGGATTTGTATAACAACAAAGTAGGCATTCAAACAGGTAAAAAATACAAATACATTCCTACTACACAATTATCTGATACTATTATTCAGTATATTAAAGAAAATAAATTGAAGGTGATTACAGAAGTGAAAAGTGAATAGTGAAAAATGAAAAGGTAACAGTGAATAAAGCCGACATTTATGTCGGTTTTGAATAATAGGAGGCAATTCACAAATTGCCTTTATCAAAATCGTAGATAATTAAATATAATGACTACAACCTAAAACGGCAAATCATCATCTGCTTGCACATCAACATCAGGTGTTGCTGGATTATTTGCTTGAACATTAGTAGTAGATGATGAACTTGCAGTGGCATTAGTTGAAGATGTGTAACTTGAACCGCTTCCTGCATCCACTGGTGTAAATTTATCTATTCTCCATGCTTCTAATGTAACAAAATATTTGATTTGTCCATCTTGGGCAGTCCATTCTCTTCCACGGATATTAAAAAATACTTTTACTTCATCATTAACTTTCAAGTTGTCCAGCATGGTACATTTATCTTGTGTTGTTTGAAACAATACATGCTGAGGATATGGTGTGTTCAAATCGGTTGAAAGAACAAACTCTCTTTTTCTGAATTTATCACTCACATTTTGAACATCCATTATTTTCTTAATCTTTCCAACTATTTCCATACTTTTAATTTTTTAATTTTGATAAATGAGTAAATATTGCCACGCTTTTTGAATATTATTTTTTTCTAATTGTTCTTTTGCGTGAAGGCACAAAGTTGATAAAAGTTTTTCACCTGACAAAATTTTTAATTCATCCTGCATATTTTCTTTCAAAGTTTTAACTTCTTCTTCAGAAGGCAAATTCTTTTCTGAAGCCAGTTTTATTAAATCTTCTTCTGTAAAGATATTAGAGTTTCTTGCAAATTCAGGTATAGCATCCATTCCTACCACAATTTCAGTATCTAATTTTCTTAATTCAAATAATGCATCTCCATTTGCTCTGCAATACCAATTGGCATTCAAACGGCTTACTAAATCAATTTTGCGTGGGTCAATCATTTTATTTTCATCTAAAATATCATCTGAAATATGTAGTAAAACTACTTCAGCAATCACCAAATTTCCTGCACCTCCGCCTTTACCAAGTTCTATAATTTGTTGCACTTTACATTCTAACTGCACAGGAGATTCTTTTACTCTTGGTGGTTTTACCATTTCAGATGAAAGAGGCGTAAATCCCGCTTTTTCAAATTCATTAACGCCTCTTGGATAGGGACTGCTTGCCAGATTCATTTTTCCAACCATTTTGTAATTGACAACATTAATAACACATTCAGGATGTTCTTTTACATTATCTAAAGTGTTTTTTGAAGCACCTGTGCGACCGCTGTATGCAGGTGAAAAAACAACAATCGGCGGATTTGCAGAAAATACACCAAAAAAACTAAATGGTGCAAGGTTTATTTTCCCTGAATTATCAATAGTACTTACAAATGCAATAGGGCGTGGAGCCACACTGCCTGTGAGATATTGATGTAAGATATTGATAGGCATTTCTTTTGGATGAACTCTCATATTTTTTGCCACAAAAGTACTAAACCAAAAAAGTATTCTTTAAAAAATAAATTTAGTGAATAGAATTAAAACGAGTATTTTTGCCATCAAAAAAAACTATGAAATTTTTTATTGATACTGCTAATTTAGATGAAATAAGAGAAGCCGCTGCATTAGGCATTTTAGATGGTGTAACTACTAATCCTTCTTTAATGGCAAAAGTTGGCATTAAAGGCAAAGACGCTGTAATGAAACATTACAAAACTATCTGTGAAATGGTAAATGGAGACATTAGTGCAGAAGTGATTTCCACTCAATACGATGAAATGATTAAAGAAGGAGAAGAGTTATCAAAAATTCATCCAAACATTGTAGTGAAAGTGCCAATGACAAAAGACGGCATCAAAGCTATTAGATATTTTAGTGAAAAGGGTATTAAAACAAACTGCACGCTTGTTTTTTCGGCAGGACAAGCATTACTTGCGGCAAAGGCAGGGGCTACTTATGTATCACCATTCTTAGGAAGGTTAGATGATGTATCATCTGATGGATTAAAATTGATTGATGAAATCATGACCATCTATTTGAATTATACATTTGATACACAGGTATTAGCGGCATCTATCAGACATCCTATGCATATTATTGAGTGTGCAAAAATGGGAGCAGATGTAGTTACTGCACCATTAAGTGCTTTAATGGCATTGTTTAATCATCCACTTACTGATAAGGGGTTAGAAATTTTTATTAAAGATGCAGAAAAGTGGAAGTAGATTTTTAAGTGAAGAGTGAATAGTGAATAGTGAAAAACAAAAAAATCCAGAAGGGATGGTAGAATTGTAGAATGTATCACGCATCCACTATTACATCTACAATTACTTTGTTATTAATTATTTTGTGAGTGTTTTGTTGAATGATTTGTTTGGATTTTGTATAAGAGAAATTTTTTGGGACCTTAACAAGTAAGTGATAAAGATAATAATTGTTTAATTTTGAAATATAAGGTTTTATCGGACCTAACAAATTTTCCTTAAAATAAGGAAATAAAAATTGATACAATTTTTGTGCATTTTGTAAACCTACCGAGTCATCTTTACTTTTAACAGTAATCTCTATCAATTTTGTAAATGGTGGATAGTTATATTGCATCCTGTCATTTAAAACATACTCGTAAAATTTATTGTAATCATTTTCAAGATACATTTGTAACACCAGATTTTCTGGGTGAAATGTTTGCACATATACTTCACCATCTTTTTCTAATCTGCCTGCTCTTCCGCTTAATTGATAAAGTAACTGAAATGCTTTTTCAAAAGAACGAAATTCAGGAAAATGTAAAATACCATCTGCATTCAATACTGCTACTAATGTAACATTTTTGAAATCCAATCCTTTTGTAATCATTTGTGTGCCAATGAGAATATCTATTTCTTGTTTTTCAAAAGCATCAATGATGTTTTTGTGAGCAAATTTACTTCGTGTAGTATCTTGATCTAATCTTGCAATTGAATAATCAGGAAATATCCTTGAAAGTTCTTCTTCAATTTTTTCTGTGCCCCAACCTTTGTAATTTAATTGTGTAGATCCACAGGCAGGACATTGCTGATATACATCATTCATTTCTCCGCAATAATGACACAACAAATAATTATGTTGCTTATGATAAACTAAACTCACATCACAATTTTTACACTTAGCCACCCATCCACATTGCAAACATTGAATAATCGGAATATATCCTCTGCGATTGTGAAAAATAAGCACTTGTTCTTTTTTATCTAATCTGTCTTTTATGGTTTCAAACAATGGTGGTGTAATTAATGTTTGATTTTTCATTTGATGATAATACTTTCTTATGTCAATAATTTTCTTGCTGACCTTTGCAGTTCCAAATTTTTCTGATAATTCTACTTTACCATATTTTCCTGTTTGTGCATTATACATAGTTTCAATAGAAGGCGTAGCAGAACCCAAAACAACTTTTGTATTATTCATAGATGCCAGAAAAATTGCGGCATCCCGAGCATTGTAGTATGGATGTTTTTGTCTTTGACGAAAAGAATTATCGTGTTCTTCATCAATAATTACTAAACCTAAATTCTTGAATGGTAAAAACAAAGCAGATCTTGGTCCTAATATGATTTTGGCTGATTTTTCAGCATATTCAGGATGATGAATTTCATAATCGTATCTTAATAATTTATTCCAAATTTCAGTTCTTTCATTCTCTGAAAATTTTGAATGATAAACATAAACATTGTTTCCAAAAATTTTTTTAAGACGAGTAATAAGTTGAGTAGTTAATGCAATTTCAGGGACAAGATATAAAACCTGTTTTTGTTGAGATAATTGTTCTTTGATGAGTTCTGCATAAATTTCAGTTTTTCCACTACCTACTTCTCCAAATAATAACACACAATTTTTACTTACCCATTGATTTTTAATTTCTTGAAATGCTTTTTCCTGTGCTTTTGTAAGTGTTATTTCTTTTGATGAATATTCATTTTGTTCTAATCTGCTTTCTTCTAATAATTCCTCAATAAACACTCCTTTTTCAACCAAAGCATTTACTGCTGATACACTTGATTTTTCAACAATAACAGATTTCTTAACTAATGGATTGTTTTTAGATAATTGAATGTAAGATAAAAATGCTTCTAATTGCTTGAATGCTCTTTTTTCTAAACTTTGAACGATATTTTTGATGGATATTTCATCAGAAAAATCAGGATTTAATTTTATGTAAGCAGAAAGTTTGGGTTTGTATTTTTCTTCTAATTCTTCTGTAAAAAAAATGATGCTTTTTTCACTTAAACTTTTAATTACTTTTGGGATACTTGATTTTGGAATAATTTTTTCAAGATCATTAATTTTAATTTTCTTTTGATGTGCTAATATGTCTATTACTTTTTTTTCTTTTTCGTTTAATTCATCAAATACTTTTTTATCAATTGCAAAATCAGAATTTATTTGAATTGTAGAAATACTTTCTATTTTTAATCCTGCTGGTAATGCGGCATTCATTACATCTCCTATACGAGCCAAATAATATTCACTTAACCATTCCCAGAATTTTATTTGATATTCAAGCACACAAGGTTCTTCATCTAATACATACTCAATTGATTTTACAGCGTAATCTTTTGGTGGTTCTTGATGAATTTTTGTAACTATTGCAGAATAAAATTTTTTGCTTCCAAATTGCACAACCACTCTTTTCCCTACCGAAACAAAAGGAAACAAAGAATCATCTACACTATAAGTATATGTGTAAGGAATACTTAGTGGCAATATAACATCTACATAATGTAACACGAAGCAAAAATACTACAAAAGAAAGTTGAATACAAACTATTAAGAACCCGGCAAGCAAGTTACATGTCCGGTATATTCATATTTATTGCCTTTTACATCTTGTGTATAAATTTTATATACATATACATCTTGTTTTGCTTTACCACCTCTTTTATTAGTGCCATTCCAACCTTTGTATAAATCTCTTGTTTGATAAATTAATTCTCCCCATCTGTCAAAAATCTGCATTAAAAATCCTTCTTCTGAAATACCAACTCCTTTGATATTAAACACATCGTTTAGTCCGTTACCATCTGGTGTAAATACATCGGGAATATAAACACTATAAATGGGTTCTATACGAACTTTTTTCTTTGCAATATCCTTACAACCATATTGATTTGTTGCTACTAGATAAACATCATAATCTCCTGCTAAATCATAAACATGATATGGATGTTGTTCGGTAGAGACATTATCAGAACTGTAAGGATCTCCAAAATACCATTGATAATAATCTGCATAAAGTGATAAGTTAGTAAAATTGATAATAGGATTATCAATAGTAGCAATTGATGGATATGGCTCAAAATCTGCAATTGGCTGTGAATATACTTGAATGTAGTTTTGAATAGTTGTATCCCATCTGCACCCGTATTGATTAGTAACATAAAGTGATACTGGATACATTCCAACACCTTCATAAGTAGTGGAAACATTATTACCGCCAATAGTATTACCATTTCCAAAATTCCAGAAGTAAGTATCATTAGAATTTGTTGATTGAGCAGTAAAAGTAACAATGAGCGGTGGACAGCCCTGTCTTACATCTGCAGAAAATTGCCCATTAGGTTTGGGATGAACATTTACTACAAAGTAACCAGTATCTCCTGGTTGAGTGCATCCATCATCAACATATACACTGTAAATTTGAGGTTGATTATTATAATCACCAGTAATAACTATTTCTTGTGTATTCGCACCTGTATTCCATGTCCATTGATAATTTCCTCCATTGCCCGGCAAAATAACATAAGGATGTAAAGTATATTGACTTTCTGAACAAATCCAGATAGTATCATCTTTTAATTTAAGTGGTGGTTTAACAGAAATTGTGATTATTTTTGGTAATGATTTACATCCATTGGTATCTTGAGCAAATACGGTAAAGGTTGTAGTAGTTGTAAATGTAAAAGGTTGAGGTCCTGAACCATTCATTCCACTACCAGAATTCCAGAAGTATTGATAAGGCGGTGTGCCATTGCTAGCATTTGCAAAGATGTTTACTGTATTGCCATAGCAAATTAATTGATCGGGTGTTACATTTAAATTGATAGGCGTAGGTTGTGTTACCGTAATAATTGAAGATGTTGTACAACCATAATAATCAGTAACAACAAATGTATAAGTTCCTGCTGAAACTCCCGTCAATATTGTATCATGTATATTGTTATAGGGTAACCATGTATAATACATTGGTGACGTACCTCCTGTGCTTGATCCGCTGATTATACCATTGTTTCCGGAATTACACAATGGTGGTGTAAATGTCAAGGCAGTAATAGTAGGTGTATTTGGACGAGGTAAATAAACAGTATCAGAATATACGCAATTATGAGCATCTGTAATCGTAAGTGTATAAACTACATTTCCTGTAAGCCCGCCAATACTCGGAGTTGTAGCCCCATTGCTCCATTGGTATTGATAAGGTGGCGAACCTCCTTGTATATTGCTTATGATAATTCCATTGTTTTGATAACATCTGTCGGGCACTTTACTAAATTGAAATTTTACCTGTGGCGGTTGATTAATAGGAATATATTCAATTTTTGAACATCCATTATTATCAATTATTGTGCAGGTGTATGTATTATAGGGAACATTATTTATGACATTTGTTGCAGAAACTGAAGGATTCCAGCTGTATGTAAATGGTGAAGTACCTCCGCTTGCAGTAACAGTAGCACTTCCATCACTTCCCATATAACAAGATATACTTTGTGACACCACACTCACTGATATAGCAGGTGGTTGTGATACCTGAACGGTTTGAGTAGAAATACAATAATTAGCATCTGTAACCTTAACGGAATAAGTACCTGCTGGTATATAATTGGCTGTGCTCATTCCTGGACCACTTCCGCCAAAGGGTTGCCACTCATAATAAATATAAGTTCCTGTGCCTCCACTTGCCTGTACTGAAGCAGAACCATCACTAAATGCGTAACAACTTGCTGGAGTTGAACTAACAGATAATGTTATTGGAGTGGGTTGAGCGATATTAAAATTGATAGATGAAGAACAGCCAGCCGCATCTACAACATTTACTGTATAATTATTGGCGGGTATGTTAGAAATGTTGTAATCGTTACTGGAAACATTACCAATACCAGCAGAGGGGATTAAAGTAAAATTATAAGGTGATGTTCCATTGTTTGCACTTACTACAGCACTTCCATCACTATAACCATAACAAGAAACAGAATTTGTAGCAACATTCAATACAGGGTCAAAAGGAACGGTTATGTTGGTAGAATAAGTGCCTTTACAGGTTCCATTATTGATTTCCTGGTATATTGTATATATTCCACCATTTGCAAAACTGACGACGCTTGTCGGCGATGAAGTTGTAAATGTTGAAGGAGTTCCTCCCGTTATAGTATAAGATTGAACAGATGGAGCCGGATCGCCTGTATTAGTAATGGTAAATGTGCGACAATTTTTTTGTGTGGTAAGTCCTGTTAGTGGAAGAGGCACCATATTTACCTGAACTGTCTTGATAAGAGGGGCACAATAACAAGGACCGCTAATATTTAAAGTATAAGTACCGGGAACATTAGTAGTAAATGTAGCACCTGTATAATTAACTATACCACTACCAGATGGTCCGTTCCAGTTGTAATTACCCTGCATAGGTAAAGCCGTTACAGTAGCAGTAGGACCGCAATTGTTAAGTATTTGATTAGTAATTGTATTGTCTCCGCATAAAGCATCTACATAAACCATACCACCATGACCACCAGCACAACAATCAATAGCAGAAATAGTGATGGTAACATTTTGCCCCATATAGGGGGTTAAATCTAATGTAGCCACCTGCCATGTTGGATTATATACTGTGCCTCCAGCATTCTGCCAAGTTGGACAACCATAATTTGAACATGGTCCCGCTACAATATTAAAATTAGGACAACCTAACGGATTGCCATTGACACTTACTTGTAATGTAAACTTAGGTTGACAACTACAAGCGTGTCCTGGATCCTGCAATATTGCTAAAAAAGCAATTTGAAAAAATGTATTAGAAGAACCAACTACAAAGGTTTTAGAGATAGTTGTTGTTAAGTATCCACCAGCTAAATTATTTAATTGTGCCACCTGGGTACCACCAAGAGGAGAATTTGGAATAGGTCCTACAATAGGATCATTAAATGGTGTTGTTTTAATAACTGCAGGAGCAGATCCACTTACTGTCCAACCATTAAAGTTTCCTTGCTCAAAATCTTCATTATTGCATGCAGCTGTTTGGATTGTAGTTGTGTTATTAAATTTATTGTTGAAATTTTTTTCATATAAATGGTATTTTTCAATGATAAAACTTCTTTTCATGTTGTATAAGAAAAACTTATATTCAAAACTATTTTTATTTTGAAGGTGTTCATCATTTTGAACAATTTGATTTATTTTCTCCCAATCAAAACCTTGTAAAGAATCTTCATCAAAGACATAATTTACAAAAGGAAATCTTTTTTCTAACTCTTCATCTGTCCATTTTTCCTGAGCATTTAATGATAAATTAAATGTTAATGCTAACAATGGCAGCCATTTCCATTGTGGTATTTTTTTAAGTATAAAATCAATTGTTTTCATAGTTATATATTTTATTTTGTGTTTCCAATTAAAGTTACATGACCAACAAATTGATGTTCTCTGTGCAATAAATCTTCTACAATAATTTTATAAGTATAAACGCCTTGCTCTGCTATTTTTCCTGTACTTTTTACTCTTCCATCCCAACCGATTAAAAAATTTTCAGATGTAAAAATCACTTCTCCCCATCTGTCAAAAATATACATTTTGTAAGGTGTTTCAAGGAGTCCAACACCTTTTGGTTGAAAAATATCATTGACCATATTACCATCAGGAGTAAAAGCATCAGGTATATACAGAACAAAATCTGGAGTTACCGTTAATTTTTTTGCAATTCTGTCTTCACAACCAAATTCATTTATTGCAAGTAATGTAACAATATATTCGCCGGGGGTTGTGTAGTAATGTATTGGATTGACCACTGTGGTTTGATTATTGGGTTGGTTAGGAGCCCCAAAATCCCATAAATAATTAGTTGCACCTATTGATTGATTAGTAAAAGTAAATACAGGATCAAAAATACTTGCTTCATATTTATCAGGTTCAAAGTCGGCTGTTGGACTTGGATGAATGGTGATATATGGATTGGCTATCGTATCAATATAACAACCAAATTGAGAAGTGATGGTTAATTTTACTGAGTATGTTCCTACTGCTGTATATTGTGTTGAAATAGGACTTCCTGATGCAGTTGAACCGTTTCCAAAATCCCATTGGTAAGAATCTCCCTGACCATTTGAAACTGCAGAAAAGAATACATTTAATGGAGAACATCCTTCCACAAAATCAGAGGAAAAATATCCTTTTGGTAATGGATGTACTGAAACTGTTGCTACTGCAGTAGCGTTTGGAATACTGCAACCATCAGAAATAATAACTGTATATGTGTTAGGTTGTGTAGGATAAATGCCTGTTACGGTAATAGAAGGGGTTGTTGCTCCATTGCTCCATGTATAAGTGTATGGACCTCCGTTGCCCGGACTTGTTATGTTTGCCCAGATGGTAGTAGGTTGTTGCTGTTCACATACTGTTGTAAAACTTCCATTAGCAAGTAATGGGGGTAATACATGAATTTTTACAGTATCAGGACCAATAGTACAACCATTAGCATCTGTAACATTGACAATATAATTTGAAGAATTATTAAGTGTAACATAATGAGGTCCTCCATCTGTAAAAATTGCAGGATTCCAGTTGTATGTATAAGGTGGTGTCCCGCCTGTTGGGATAGCTTGAACTGTACCAGTTGTTCCATAACAAATTGTGTGTTGTGGTGTTACCTGCAAACTCAAAGCTGGCGGTTGAACTACATTGATAGTGGTATATGTTGTACAACCATAACTATCTGTTACACTCACTGTATATATTCCTGCTGGAATGTTATTGATAGTTGTAAGAGGTGGAAAATTACCAGGTTGCCATGTTATGGTAGAAGGTGGAGTACCATCTATAAAAGTAACTGATGCTGCACCATCATTTCCTCCATAACAAAGCGGTGGTGTATAAGAAGTAGATACAATAATTGGTACTGGTGGAGAAGGAATGGTAATGGTGTCAAATACAGTACAATTATTAGCATCACTTACAAAAACTGAATAAGTGAGCCCCCCTGTTAGTCCAGTACTAATTGATGAAGTTTGAACAGGTATTGTAGACCAACTATAAGTTAATGTTCCGGTTCCACCTGATGCTGTTACAGTGGCACTACCGTTAGCATTACCGCAGGTAGCAGGAGAAGCATTCAAAGCATTTATCACTACAGGTGGCGGTTCAAAGATTTGAACTGTATCTGAAAGAATACAACCATTTTTACTTTTTACTGTAACCGTATAAATACCTGCTGATAAACTCCATGTTGTTTGTCCATATTGATTGATAGGTTGCCATGTAAAAGTGTAAGATCCTCCGCCTCCTACTACAGAAACAGATGCAGAACCATTTGATAATCCATTACAGGTAATGCTTTGTGTTTGAAATGCAATAACATTGTAAGGAGGAGGTAATACCACATTGTATAATGTATATGAACTACATCCATTTGCGTCTCCAACAACAAATGTATAGGTGCCTTGTGGTACATTGATATTTGCAGATGAAGTAATGGCAGATGGAATAGAAGCAAATGTATAATTGCCCACTCCGCCCGAAGCATTTATATAAACAGTATTGCTTGGAGTTCCGGTACAACCAACACTATCTACTAATTGAGTAATGGTAAAACTAATAGGTGGGGGCTGCGATATACTCACAACAGTTTGCGTAGAACATCCATTATTATCAGTCCCCACTACTGTATAATTTCCTGCAGGTAAATTGGCGGCTGTAGATGAAATTGAAACTATATTTCCAACCACATCATACCATGTATAATTATAGTTAGGAATGCCACCTGTTAATGTTGCACTGGCAATACCTGTAAATCCTGCATAACACAATACGCTTTGTTGTTCAACTGCTGTAATAGTTAGTGCAGAAGGTTGTAAAATAGTGATAGAAGCATCTTTAACACAATTATTTGTATCTGTAACAAAAACAGTGTATGTACCTGTCTGAACATTAGAAATAGAAGGACCAGTAAATCCACCAGGTGTCCAGCTATAAGTAAAACCGCCGACACCGCCAACACCCAAAACAGTGGCAGCCCCATCATTACCACTATTACAACTGACTGATTGAGTAGAGAGAATTAATACATTCAATGGAGGAGGTTCGCCAATATCAATTGATGCGGTTTTTACACAACCATTAATATCGGTTACAATAAGCGTATAATCTCCTGCAGAAAGATTTCCTACATAAGGATTTACACTAATTGTTGATGTGCCATCTGTCCATACAAAATTAAAGAAGCCAGCTCCACCCTGAGCATTGCCCATTGCTGCACCATCACTGCCGCCAAAACAAGCAACATCAGTTGGTGTAATTGTAATAGTAATATCGGGTGGTTGATTAATATTGAATGTTACTGATTGAGTTGGACAACTATGAGCATCTGTAACATAAACTGTATATGTTCCTGCAGAAAGGTTACCAGCAGTATTAGATGTAGTTGCACCCGGTGAAGGTTGAAAATTATAAGAATATGGTGTAGTTCCACCTGTTACATTAACAGTGGCCGAACCATTTGTTCCTCCAAAACAAGTTGTAGATTTTGTTTGTACTCCTGTGATATTAAGTGGCGCTGGTTGAATCACATTGATAGTTTTAGAGAACACACAATTATTTGCATCTTGAACTTGTGCAGTATATGTTCCTGAAGTTAATGAATTTGCTATTGACGAATTTCCTCCTGTTGGCAGCCATGTATAAGTATAACCACTGCTGCCATTAGGGGTAACAGTTGCAGACCCATTATTTCCACCATTACAAGTAACAGAATTAGATGTAATATTTAAAGAAAATATTGGGCAAAAAGTAAATGCAATTTCATAAACAGCGGCACCTCCGGGTCCATTATCATCTAGTAAATAAATTGTTTCCCATCCATTTGATGCAGATGGAGATTGCAGTAAATTACAATTGCTTCTGCAAGACACAACATTTACATTACTTAAAGAATAACATTGAACGCTATTTGGCAAATTAAATGGATTATTCCATGGATTCCAATTTACATTATTTACTGATAATACTCCAGAACATGCGCCACTCGTTCCAGGAGGATTAAAAGTATTATGTCCCCACCACATTTGATTATTTTTAATATGTAATGTATCTTCACCATCTATGCAAGCTTTTACTGTATATGTAATGCATTGTGAAAAACTATTATGAAAATAAAGTGAAGTGAAATAAGTAACTAAAAATATAATTTTATTTATTTTCATCAATAAATCAATTTTTTGCAAAGATAAATATAAGTAAATACATTTTCCAAACCGCTCAATAAATAAAAGCTACCATTCACTCATTAAATGATACCATTCACTCAATGGAATAAATTTTTGAAGGATTTATTTAAAGAATTTCACCTTTTGATAATTGATGACTTAAATAAATTATTGCAGAATCAAGTGAAATTTTATTTTCTTCAGAATAAATGGTAGCTTTTTTTAGATATTCAGGTGTTTCTCTGATTTGACGGGCAAATTGTTGTATCTGTTGTTTGTTTTGCCAAAATTTTTGAAACTCTTCTGGATTTGTATAAAGTAAATATGCTTCTTCAATAAAAGTATTTGCAAATGTGGACAAATTACCATCACTATAAGCGAGCATAATAATATCATTTTGTTCAATAGATTCTTTTAAGTTAAGTTGCCAAACTTCCACTTTTTGACCTGGTATTGGGGTTGGAATTACTTTGTTGTAATAATACCAGAATTGACCATCTCCAAAAAGGTATTTATTAACCCCCATATAAACAGGACCATACCAATAACTATCTCCTATAACAAGGACTTTTTGCTTTTGCAAACTTGAATCTACCTCAAAGCCATAATCTGGATAAGCATATTTTTCATTAAATGGTGGATTAATGGCAAGATTCATACTTTTCAAAATATCTGCATCACGACTGCGAGGTGTATCACTTATTTCTATTTTATCCCAAACAATATGAGGGAATGGTTTGTTTCTTAATTTTTCCAGATATTTCACAATAGTATCTACTGCAAGGCATTCTGCATATTGTGTCCAGTGATGAGCAAATTTTGCAAAAATCAAATTCGTTTCTTTATTCTTCAAATCATTCAAAAACCATCTTTGTAAATCCAGATTATTGATACCAAAATGTTTGATGTATTTAATGTATGTATCGTAGTTAGTATTTTTAACAGGATGTTTGTATTTTTCGGGAATTTTATCATCACACCATCTGCCTTTGCCTGGAATTAAAAGAAACACAAGGTCAATCCCTTTTTTCTTTAATGAATCCTGAACTACTTTTGCTTTTCTACATTTTTCTTTTATTTTTTCTTCTCCTATAAAATCATCTCCATAAGCCGATAAAATATAACTTTTACTAATCACATAATTATCTTTTATAGCAACAAAACCATTAACACGAATTTCATTGAAAAAGGTATAGTAAAATTGATTATTCCATCTTACCATCCATTCTTTCCATGCCCAATGGTCGTTATTAAAATCATCAGTTTGTTTTTGATAGTATCCAGAAAACCAGTTTTCTTTTGTGAGTGCAGGTCTTTCTTTTGAAATAACAATTCCTGTAAGATTCGGGGTATTGTCTTTTTTAAGAAAAGTAAAAATAGCAGGTAAAGCAAT
The DNA here is from genome assembly GCA_035405785.1 of Bacteroidia bacterium. Taxonomy (GTDB): domain Bacteria; phylum Bacteroidota; class Bacteroidia; order B-17B0; family Aurantibacillaceae; genus BPGX01. Next base: position 139,940 of record DAONJS010000005.1, on the reverse strand, counting down.
TATTAGATAAAACAATTGATAGAGTAATCTTAAATTTTGAGATGATTTTGATGATGTGTTTTTATTATATGTATTTTGTTTTGCCATTTTAAAATCTGAAATAAATAAATGGATTAAAATCTAATGCAGCAATGTAACTCAATGCAATGTAATATAATATACCAGAAGCAATAATCATTTTTAATTTTGAAGTGTTAGAAAGTTGAAAATTGTAAATCTTTTGTTGTAAATTGTAAAGTGATGGGAAAAGTGTAAAAAACGAAAACGACACACACAATGATAAAGAAAACCAAAAGTCATTTAATAAATATCCCTGATTTGCTGAAAATTCAAATGAATACATTTTTTTAATTACTGAAAGGGCATAATAAATATCTTCGTTCCTAAATAAAACCCAACCTGTTACAACAATTACAAAAGTAATAACTACTCTAATAAAAGAAGGAATTTTTTCATACCATTTTAATAATGTCCATTTTTCAAGAACTAAAAATAAGCCATGATATGCTCCCCAAAAAATAAAATTCCAGTTAGCACCGTGCCACAAACCTGATAAAATAAATACTATCCATAAGTTAATAAATGTACGAATTTTACTTACTCTATTTCCTCCTAATGGAATGTATAAATAGTTTTTCATCCATCTGCCCAATGTGATATGCCATCTTCTCCAAAATTCTGTGATTGATTGTGAAATGTAAGGATTATTAAAGTTTTCGGGAATATCAAATCCCATAAATTTACATAAGCCAATAGCCATATCGCTGTAACCACTAAAATCAAAGTAAATTTGAAAAGTATAACTTAGTGCTCCTACCCATGCAGCCATTGTATCAATGGTTTCAATAGACATAAAAAATACTTCATCTGCTTGTTTGCCTATAGTATTTGCTAAAATTACTTTTTTAGAAAGTCCTATACAAAACAATACCAGCCCGTGAATTTTTTTATCATAAGATTCTAATCTGTCTGTTATTTGGTCTGCTATTTCGTGAAATCTTACAATAGGTCCAGCAATAAGTTTTGGAAATAGTAATATGTATGTTTGATATTGCCAGAAATTTTTCAATGGCGGATGAATACCACGATAAACATCAACCATATAAGTTATACTTTCAAAAGTGTAAAAGGAAATTCCAACAGGTAGTAAAATTTTTTTGACTGAAAATGGAATACCAAATAAATCACTGATGTTTTCTAAAAAAAAGTTGGCATACTTAAAATAAAATAACATTCCAAGATTCATACATAAAGATAAAATTAACCAGAATTTTTTTGATGCAGAAGTTTTAGCAACATACATTTTCTGAACAAAAATAAAATCCAAGAAAGTTGTAGCAAGAATCGCGAATATAAATTTTGGACCACCCCAGGAATAAAAGAATATACTGGCTAAAAGTATAAAACCATTTTTAAATGATTTAGGTACTAATTGATATGCAATTAAGAACAAGGGTAAGAAATACAAAAGAAATGTTATGGATGAGAAAACCATAAATTACAAATTGTTATCAATAAAAGTTTTAAAAAGTCCCATTTGATTAAAATAAATAGGGCTGTAAATGTAATGGAAAATATTGATTATTAACTGATGAGTAATAGAATATTATCTTTTCAAATAAAACTACTCTCCTTCTAATTCCCCACGAATTTTTATTTCTAAATCTGGTGTATTTTCAGTGAGTTTTATTTGACAGGACAAACGAGAAGTTGGAAAAACTTCAGGTAATGTATCTAACATATTAAGTTCATCATTAGAAGGTTCAGGCAATTTATCGTAGTTAGACAATACTTCTATATGACAGGTGGCACATAAAGCCATTCCACCACAGGTAGCAAGAATAGGATAACCACTTGCTTTTAGAAATTCCATTAAACTTAATCCTAAATCTGAAGGGGCGGTTAGTTCAGCAGTTTGATTATTTTTATCAATTACTTTAATTTTAATTTCTTTCATAATACTAAAAATCAAATTTTCCTTTGTGGTCTTCTATACCTGCTTTTTCTTTAAGAGCATTATATACTTCGTATTCTGCACGAGAACCAAGCATTTGATTATTTTGTTGCTGTAGCATTTTAATATCGGTAGCATTTTCCATTTTTTCATTTGTTTTGATAACAACAAAAACGCCATTTTCACCTTTTACAGGAGAAGACAATTTGTTCAAAGGTAAAGCATAAGATGTTCCAATCAAAGCATCTTCTCTGCCAATGCCAAAAACATTAAAAGAATTAAAGGTTAAACCTTCTTGTTTTTGAGTAGAGATATTCAAAGCGTTCGCAAGAGAAGTAATATCTTTTGATTGATGTGCAGAAAACTCTTGTAATAATTTCTCTGCTTTTTTATCACGAATAACTCTTGCAGTTACTTCGTATTTTACTTCATCAAATGGAAGAATGCCTTTGTTTCTGATTTGTGTTACTTTAGCTACAATATATTTATTTTTGAATTCAAACACAGGAGAAACATCGCCTTTGTTAGCTTTATACACCCATCTTGAAAATTCTTTCGCATTTTCTAAACCGGGTAAATAGTTATCTCCTTCGTGGATATTTTCTAAAATTCTTTTAGTTAGTTTTAATTTTTCTACACCTTTATCAAATGCATCAGCGGTATTATATGTTCCTGCAAAAGATGCGGCTTCTGAATAATATTTATTAGTAGTTTCAGAACTTGGGGAAATTTCACGATAAATTTGTCCTACTCTGTAACTTAAATGTTTATCTTTAGATACATCTAATACTTCAATAATATGATAACCAAATTGTGTTTCAACTACTGATATATCACCTTTTTTACCCATCAATCCTGCGTTTTTGAATGGTTCTACAAATCCTGTTGTTTCATTAAACCATCCGTAATCACCACCTTTATCAATAGAACCTGGGTCGTCAGAAACTGTTTTTACAAGTGTATCAAAACTTACTTTTTTATCTTTGATAAGAGCAAGCAAACTATCTGCAATGGCTTTGGCTCTTTCTTTAGTTCTTTGTTTATTGGTGCGAACATCATTAAAACCAATTAAAATATGTCTTACTCTTGCAGAATCGGCCACTTCGTGTTTTGATATGAGTTTGTAAATTTTAAAGTAATTTCCTTCCATAAACGGGCCAGCCACATACCCTGGTTCTTTATCAAAAAATGTACTATCAGGTACTACAAGTGTTTTTTTGGTAAAATTGTTAATCAACATTTCTCCGCCTTCATTATTTTCTGCAATAAAAGTAGAATCTTCTTTTTGAGAAGTTTGTTTGAATTTTTCAGCAATATCTTTCATTTCCTTTTCAATGGCTTTTACATCTTCTTCAGTTGGAATAACATCAAAGCTTACATATTCTACTACGCGAGTAGTGATAGGATTGTAAAACTCATAAGAATGAGCATTGTAATATTTTTCTAAATCGCTGTCTGTATAAGAAACTTCATTATCTTTTATGGCATCGTATTTTTTTATTGCAAAAGTTACATCCATTTTATTATTAGTTTCTTTATTGACAATTTCTGCCCAAAATTTAGGTGTATATAAAGATTTTTTAATCAAAGCAGAATATTTTTCGGCTTTTCTGTAATCAGTAATAGCTTTTTCTAAACTTTTCCAGAATCTTTCCTGATCAGGATTCATTTGATTTACCCACATTTGTAATTTTCTTGTATCTAATGAACCATCAGGATTAGCAAAACCTTCATAAATTTTACCAGTTTTTTGATCTGTGAGTTGTTGCAAAATAAGTTGATGTGGTTCTACAAGCATTAAATAAAATAATTCTTCATCGCTAACACCAATACCAGCTTTTTGATATTGAGGATAAATTACTTTTTCATTAATAAGTTGTGTCCAAACATTTTCAATGATATTTTTTTTCATATTCTCGTCAATGTTGGCGTTTGGATTCATTTGCATAATGTTATTAATTTGCTGATTGACGAGATTTTGAAAATCCAGATAATCAATTTTATCGCCGTTGATTACACCAACGGTTCTTTCTTCTGAAGTAAAAATACTTCTGCCAGAACCTAATAATGCTTCTAAAATAAAGATTAGCAAAGCTAAACCTGTTAATCCTACTAATAATCCTGTTCTTTTTCTAATACTTTCTAAAACGCTCATAAATCAATTTTAAGGCGGCGAATATACTAAAATTTTTATTTGAAAATCAGTCAATAAAAATTTTTGGATATAAAAACAATAATTTAAAAATCTATTGTTGCATACAAACATTATGATTATGTTTGCCCACAAAAATTTTTTATGTTTAAAAAAGATGAATTTTACAAATATGCAGTTAAACACAGAGGCATCAGCAGTTTAAATTTACATCGTTATCAATCTCGTTTTAATGCTTCTATGACGCCATATATTATTGAGGAGCGTCAATTAAATGTAGCACAAATGGATGTGTTTTCAAGATTGATGATGGACAGAATTATCTTTTTAGGCACTGGTATTGATGATCAAGTAGCCAATATCGTAGAAGCACAATTGTTGTTTTTAGAATCTGTAGACGCCAAAAAAGATATCACTATTTACATCAATAGCCCTGGCGGATCTGTATATGCGGGCTTGGGCATTTATGACACAATGCAGTTTGTAAAGCCAGATATTTCTACTGTATGCACGGGTATTGCTGCAAGTATGGGAGCAGTGCTTCAATGTGCAGGCACAAAAGGCAAAAGAGCCGCACTTAAACACTCTCGTATAATGATTCATCAGCCATTAGGTGGAGCAGAAGGTCAGGCATCTGATATTGAAATCACTGCCCGCGAAATTCAAAAACTGAAAAAAGAATTATACGAAATCATTGCTTATCATTCAGGACAACCTTATGAAAAAATTTGGAAAGATGCAGACAGAGATTATTGGATGACAGCAGAAGAATCTAAAGAATACGGAATGATTGATGAAGTTCTTGCAGGCAAAAAAGGCGTGTAAAATTTGCGTCTTAAATTTCATATATACAAAATAAGTTTTTTATTTGCTTTATTCCTTGGAATTGAGGGATGTGATAATTTTTCTATCTCACAAAAAAAAGAAAAAAAATGTATTGCTCAATATAAAAAGGAATGTTTAGCATCAGATGAATTAAATAGTATTATTCAAAATGTCAATAAAAAAGATAGTGCTTTTATTGTGGAAAAATATATACAGGAATGGAAACTGGAACAAGCATTATATGAAGAAGCCAAAAATAATATCAGTATTGATGAAGAGGAGTTAGAACAAATCATAAGCAAAAGCAAAAAGCAGTATTATATTACCAAATACATTCAAAATTATTTAAAAGAAAATTTAGACACTTCGGTTTCATATCAAGAAGTTGTAGAATATTATCAGAAAAATAAAAGTGCTTTTAAACTTTCAAATAATATCTTGCAAATTTTTTATGTCAAATTAAAAGATAATGATAAAGAAATCAATGAGTTTAAGCAACTACTTTTAAAATCAAAGGATAAAAACAAACTCACAACTTTTATTATTGAAAGAGCAATGAGTTATTTTATTGAAGATAGTTTATGGTTAAAATGGGATGATGTAACAAAAGAAATTCCTGCATTAAAAAATTATGACATAAACAGATTAAATAAAGGAAAAATAATGGAATGGAAAGATGGTGAAAATTATTATTACCTTGTTATTAAAGATATAAAAGTTAAAGATGAATATTCACCAATAGCTTATGAGCAGGAAAAAATAAAACAAGCCATTCTAAATGAAAGAAAGAAAAATTTGCTCATTGAACTAAAAACTAATATAGCAAAAGGTATTATTCAATAGTACTCTAAATTTTTTTGTTTTTCACTTTTCGTTTTTCACTTTTCGTTTTTCACTATTCACTATTCACTTCTACTCAAATTTTCCCTATCTTTGAGCAAATATTTTTTATGAAAAATTTATTCATTTTAATTTTTATTTCTTTTTACATACAAAATTTTTATAGTCAAACAAACAGATATTTTATTGCATTCAAAAATAAAAACAATAATGGATATTCTATCTCTAACCCTTCTGCATTTCTCTCTCCAAAAGCTATTCAACGCAGAATCAATCAATCTATTCCAATTGATTATTCTGACCTTCCTGTAACTCCTTCTTATGTTAATCAAATAAATAGTTTAACTGGGGTAAATGTTTTACATCGTATTAAATGGTTAAATGGAGTTATTGTTCAAACTACCAACACTACTGCACTTACAGTCATTCAATCTTATACTTATGTTCAATCAGTTCAACCACTTAATTTTTCGGTTCATATAAATCCAATTGATTCATCTCAACAAATTTTTAATCAACCTTCAGCTAAGACCTATTCTTACAATTATGGAAATAGTTATGATCAAATTCATCAGATAAATTTGGAATGCTTACACAATGCAGGATATAGAGGCGAAGGTATGATTATTGCAGTTATTGATGATGGATTTTATAATGTTCAGAATAATCCAGTGTTTGATAGTTTATTTCAACAAGGCAGATTATTAGGCACAAGAGATTTTGTTACAGGCGACACAATGGTTTATGAAGATGATTCACACGGGGCTTATGTATTATCAACTATGGCGGCATTGTCAAATGGAAATATGATAGGTACTGCTCCAAAAGCATCCTACTGGTTGCTGCGTTCAGAAGATGTCAGTTCAGAATCGCCAGTTGAAGAATATTACTGGATTAGAGCCGCAGAGTTTGCAGATAGTGCAGGTGCAGATGTAATCAACACATCACTTGGTTACACAACTTTTGATAACAGCACATACAATCATACATATAGTATGATGAATGGCAAAACAACACCTATTGCAATTGCTGCAAGAATGGCTGCAAGAAAAGGGATATTTGTAACTGTTTCAGCAGGTAATGAAGGTAGCAGTTCGTGGTATTATATTTCAACTCCAGCAGATGCTGATAGTGTATGCACTGTCGGTGCAGTAGATGTAAATGGAGTTGTTGGGAGTTTCAGCAGTCACGGGCCTACATCAGATGGAAGAATTAAACCTGATGTATGTGCAATGGGCGTTAATGCAACTATTGCTTCACCAGGCGGTTTTGTTTTTAATGGAAATGGAACTTCATTTGCAAGTCCAATAATTGCGGGTGCGGCAGCATGTTTATGGCAGGCAAAACCAAATCTCACAAATATTCAATTGCTTAATCTCATCAAACAATATAGCAGTAATTCATCATCTCCAAATAATTCTATCGGTTGGGGAATACCTGATTTTTGTGGTGCATTCACAGATGTGGAAAAATTTGATCATTCAAATAACATCAAAGTTTATCCTAATCCATTTTCAGACAAATTATTTGTTACTTCATATTTTCAAATTAATAAAATTGAAATTTATAATTTGTTAGGAGAAAAAATAATTGATAAAAATTGTAATGATATATCCGTTGAAATCAGTTTAGATAAATTTTCAAAAGGAATTTATTTTCTCACCATTTATTTTGATAGTGATAAAAAGTATTGTCAAAAAATTATTAAAGAGTAAAAAGAGAAAAGTGAATAGTGAAGAATGAAATGCTGACGCTAACGGTCAGCATGCCGACCTACAGCGTCGGCACATTGAACATTGAGCATTGATAAACTCAAAATGCTGACGATGAATATCAGAATGCCGACTGACAGCGTCGGCACTTAAAACTAACAACTAAACTAACTCCCATGTATGATCTGCTAATAATTTCACTCCACCTAAAAATTCTAAATGTTCAGGCATACTTCTCCATTCATCAGGATGAACCATCATTAAAACATCATTATTAGTTTTGTGATTATGATATAAATAATAAATATGTCCGATGACTGGTTCAAAACTCATTTGAGCATTATAAATTCTTTCAGAAAATTCAATTCGTTTTTTTAGTTTTTCTGCCTGTTGTTTTAATAACTCAAGTTGTTGTTGAATTTGTTGCCATTGAGCATTTGTTTGCTCAATCATTGCACTCATTGATTTACTCTTAATGAGAGCAGGATCATTTTTAATAATAGGAGCACTTCCTATATGATGAGGAAAATCAATAAGTCCAGGTGTTTCAGTTGTTTTATCTTTATCTATTGGATTATCCATTTTTTTTAATCATTTGATAATAAATGATAGTATCAAGTATGAAAAATAATACTGCGTATATTAAAAAATGAATTAAAAAGTCCTTTTTATCCCTCATATCTGCTATTGTGTATGCCTTAATTGCTGCATAAAATATCTGTATTAAAAACTTTAAACTCAAAAACACTAAATCCTTTCCTGCTAATTGTTCTGCAGTTAATCTGTTTTCTAAAAAATAATGTATAATGTAAAACGCAACATACATACTAATTAAAAATATCAATGTTGGTTTATCATATTCTCTGAAAGATCCAGGCGAAAAAAAACTACTTACATAAGCAAAAAAAATGATGAATAAAATTATTCCAATTATTGTCATGTTTTTCAAAAATTTTTCAATCATCTTTATCTTTTTTAGGAAAAATAAAATCTTTTAGTGCTAAATATAATGCAGCCGCTATTGAAAGTAAAGACAAAATAATAGTAAATACAGGAGTATTGAGTTTAAAGTATTCATCTAACTTTTTTCCACCAAATGCACCAAGTGTAATCACTATAGCCATTTGAAATCCTATTTGAGTATATTTAATATAATTATTCACAATGATGCTACTTTTGTTTTTTCTGCAACTTGTTTTTTATCAATATCTGTTGTATTCATAAAACATTTGCCATTAAATACAGCATCAGATTCTACTACTAATTTTTTAGTATATATATCTCCTTCTACAAAACAATTTTTTTTCAAATGCAAGGTGCCTTTTACTTTTAAATCACCTTTTATTTTACCAGAAATTTCAGCATTTTCGCATTCTACAGCACCTTCAATTTTGGCTTCTGCACCCATTACCAATCTGCCTGATATTTTGAGATTTCCATTAATGATTCCATCTAATCTTAAATCACCATTACATTCTACATCACCATTAATAACAGTATGATGTTGTATTATATTAACTAAATGATGATGTATTAATTTATTATCTTTTCCAAACATATTTTACATTTTAATGTTTCTGCACGAAATTACAATATACTTTTCAATTTTACAAACAAAATATAAATAAACTATCTTTGCCATCAAAAAAATGCACAGACCAAGTTTTGATGAAATTTATATGAACCTTGCAGAACAATTAGCACTTCGCTCTCATTGTGTAAAAATGAAAGTGGGTGCAGTTTTGACAAAAGATACAAGAATAATATCATTAGGATACAATGGACCGCCGGCAGGAACACATAATTGTGATGAAGAATGGCCAGAAACTGGTTGTCCCCGTGATAGTAAAGGAAGTTGTTCATTAGCACTTCACGCTGAACAAAATGCTATTTTATATGCCGCAAAAAATAAAGTAGATATGAATGGGGCTACCCTTTATGTTACACTTGCACCTTGTATTGCCTGTGCCAGAGTAATATTCAGTATAGGTATTAAAAAAGTCATTTACAAAAATAGTTATGCTGAATACAAAGGTATAGGAACAGAAGAAGGTGTAGAATTTCTTAAAAAGTTTGGAGTAGAAGTAGTTAGATGGAAAGATATTCAAAAATAGTTTTCTAAATATTATCTGAATAATTTCTAATCTGAATTTCGATACAAATTTTATGACAAAAATCATATTTATTTATGCTTATCAATCAAATACAATTGTTTAAATTTGCACAAAAAAATTATGCCAATCTATCATAAGCTAGGAAATATACCTGCAAAAAGACACACTGTTTTCAAATCACCTGCAGGAAAGTATTATTACGAACAATTATTTGGTACCGAAGGTTTTTCAGGTATGTCTTCTTTATTGTATCATATTCACAGACCCACACAGATAAAACAAATTTTAAAATCCTATTCTATTGTTCCAAAAATTGCTATTTCCAATAATATCAAACCGCTTTTGTTATCTACATTTCAGGTGGCACCAAAAGATGATTATCTTGAAAGTAGAACACCTTTAATGCTTAATAATGATTGTATTATTGGAGTAGCGGCTCCCAAAAAATCAGTTACTGATTATTTTTACAAGAATGCAGATGCTGATGAACTTTTGTTTATCCATAAAGGTAAAGGCGTTTTAAAAACATTTATGGGAGAAATTCCTTTTGAATACGGCGATTATTTAATTATTCCAAGAGGAATGATTTATCAAATTCATTTTGAAACTTCGGAAAACAGAATCTTATATTTAGAAAGTTATCAACCAATTTATACTCCAAAAAGATACAAAAACTCTGTAGGTCAATTATTAGAACACTCTCCATTCTGTGAAAGAGATTATAAACTTCCACAAAACTTAAATCCCGTTGATGAGAAAGGCGACTTTTTAATTAAAGTAAAAAAGCAAAACGAGATATTTGAAATTGTGTATGCTACTCATCCATTTGATGTAGTTGGATGGGATGGTTACAATTATCCCTGGGGATTTTCAATTTTTAATTTTGAACCAATAGTAGGTAGAGTGCACATGCCACCTCCTATTCATCAAACTTTTGAAACATCTGCTTTGGTAGTTTGTTCTTTTGTTCCAAGATTGTATGATTTCCATCCGCAAGCAATTCCAGCACCTTACAATCATTCCAATATAGATAGCGATGAAGTATTGTATTATGTTGATGGAGATTTTATGAGTAGAAACAATATCAAGCAAGGTCATATCACACTTCATCCAAAAGGTATTCCACACGGCCCAGCACCAGGAGCAATGGAAAGAAGTATAGGGCAAAAAGAAACTAAGGAATTAGCAGTAATGATAGATACCTTCCGTCCTTTAATGATTACTGAAAATGCTCTTCAAGTAGATGATGGAAAGTATTATCAATCGTGGGTTGAATAAGTTAAGTTCTAAATATTGATTATTAGGTTTTCTTTGAAAGAATTATTTATTATACCCAAACAATTTTATTTTCCGAAATTTTAAACACTAAGTGCTCAAGGATAATTACTTATCACAAAATGCACAAAGGACTTAATAAATCTACTAACTCTTGGTATTCTTTGTGTAAAAATCTTAGTGTTCTTTGTGATTAAAAATATATTATTTTTTTTCGGATTTTAGAGTAACTTTGGTATAAGATGTAATTTAGACCTTATTCTATGCAATTAAAATAATGATATTAGTCATTTATTAAGATAAAAACTAAAATGTATATTTGCACCATGTTTTTTTATGCATAGTGATGGGTAAAAATAAAAAATATAAAATTCGAATACGAATTTGGATTGATGAAACAAATGGTTCTTTTTTAGGAACAGGCAGAGTGTTATTGCTGGAAAAAATTAAAGAAACGGGGTCAATTACAAATGCAGCAAAGGAAATGAAAATGTCATATAGACAAGCATGGCAGTTGGTTGAAGATATGAACAAACAAGCAAAAACTGAACTGGTGAGAAAGATATTAGGAGGTAAAAAAGGAAGTAGATCTGAACTTACTGATGAAGGGGAAAGAGTTATCAAAGAATTTAGAAGATTAGAAAAAGAAATAGAAAAATATATTAAATTAAAATCAAAAAAATTAAATTTTTGATTTTTAAATAACATTATTCCTTATTGAACATAATGAAAATATATAAATATCTGTTACTATTCAGTATAGATATGTTTCATGCAGAGAATGCTAAGATTAATTAGTTTTGAGTTACTAAAATACAACTAAAAATGCTGACGATAAATGTCAGCATGCCGACCGCGAGCGTCGGCATTAAACACTCATAATTAAAAACTATTAAAATTCTTTGCGGACTTTGCGTGAAATGTATCTTTCTAATCATTTTGAATCACCCGAATAGTAACATAATATCTTATATCAGTAGGTAGTGGTAGTAAAAATATAATTTAATAAGTTTACAAAAATGAAGTTTTATATGAATCAAAAAATAAAATGGTATATAGTCATTTGTGCATTAATTCATTCTATTGTATTAACCGCACAACAAAAAAATAAATCAATAATTGTTTATGCCGGAGCCGCATCTAAACCGCCTGTTGAAGAAATTGTAAAGCAATTTCAAATTGAAACCGGCATAAAGGTAGAAGTCATTTTTGGCGGTTCGGGCTATGTCATGTCGCAAATGAAACTTACTGGTAAAGGCGATATTTATTTTCCCGGTTCATCTGATTATATGGAAATAGCCAAACGAGAAAAATTAGTTTTCCCTGAAACAGAAAAAAAGGTAGTATATCTGGTTAATGCTATCAATGTGCAAAAAGGTAATCCCAAAAACATAAAATCACTTAAAGATCTTTGTAAGCCGGGTATTAAAGTGGCTATTGCTAATCCGGAAGGCGTGTGTGTGGGTGCTTACGCAGTAGAAATCGTAGAAAAGAATTTAAATACGGAAGAGAAAAAACAATTTCAGAAAAATCTTGTAAATTATACTGAAAGTTGTGATAAAACAGCTGCAGCCATTGCACTTAAAACAGTTGATGCTGTCATTGGTTGGGAAGTTTTTCAACACTGGAATCCTGAATTGATAGAATCAGTTCCATTAAAAAAAGATGAAATAATTCGCATTGGGTATATTCCTATTGCAGTTGCTGTTTATGCAAAAAATAAAAAATTAGCATTACAATTTATTGATTATGTTACAGGCCCAAAAGGAAAATCAGTGTTTAAAAAATATAAATACTTTACAACTCTTGAAGAAACAGAAAAATATATCGGTGATAAAAAACCTTTAGGTGGAGAATATATTGTTCCTAAATCGTGGATTACAAAATGATAAGTTTAAAACGGTATACAATTTTTTCAGCAGTTAGTATTTTATTTACTTACTTAATACTTATAATATCTGTTTTTTATTTTTTTGAAATAAACGAATTTAAAAAAGTGCTTTCTGACAATCGTGTGTTTTACGCAATATGGATTAGTGTTTTATCTGCAAGCATTGCTACATTTTTAGTAATTTTTATTGCTGTTCCTTCTGCTTATGCATTGAGCAGATATACTTTTAAATTAAAACCTTTTGTAGATGTAATTTTAGAACTACCAATGATTGTTTCACCTGCCGCATTAGGAGCTATGCTTTTGATATTTTTTACAACACCAGCAGGACTTTTTATTCGTGAAAATATTATAGATGTAGTTTATACTTTTTGGGGGATTGTTCTTGCACAATTTTTTTCAGTATTAGGTATTTGCACCCGTCTGATGAAAGCAGTATTTGATGAGATTCCTTCCCGTTATGAGAACATAGCCCGAACATTAGGTGCTAATGCTATTCAAACTTTTTTTAAAGTATCATTACCGTTGTCGAAAAAAGGATTACTTTCTTCTATCATTCTTACATGGGCTAAAGCCATTGGTGAATTTGGTGCAACTATTACAATTGCAGGAACTATGGCTATGAAAACAGAAACATTACCAACTGCTATTTATATGAAACTATCTTCTGCAGATATAAAAGGAACTGTTATTCTTATTCTGATATTATTTACAATAAGCATTTCATTGTTGGTAATAACAAGAGTTTTGCTTCAAACAAAAAATAATGATTGAACTTCGTAATATCTGTATTCGTGCTGGAAAGTTTTCATTAAATCAAATTTCTTTAAAAGTTGATAAAGGAAATTTTAATGTTTTACTTGGTCCCAGTGGTAGCGGAAAAACCTTAATACTTGAAACTATTGCAGGACTTATCAATCCATTTGAAGGAGAGATTTTTCTTCACGATAAATTATCAACCCATCTTCCTCCTGATAAAAGAAATCTTTCCTATCTTCCTCAAGATAACGCCCTTTTTCCACATAAAAATGTTTTTGAAAATATCGCTTTTGGATTAAGATTAAGTAAACTATTTATAGAACATGAAATAAAGTTGAAAGTAGAAGAAGTAGCATATCATTTAAATATTCAGCATATTCTTAATAGAAGTGTTGTGAATTTGAGTGGCGGCGAACAGCAAAGAGTGGCATTAGCAAGATCACTGATTTTAAGAAAACCTATTTTACTTCTTGATGAACCAACATCATCATTACACGAATCTATGCAGGAAGATTTTTGTTTATTATTAAAACAAATTCAAAAAGAGTATCATTTAACGGTGTTAATGTCTACACATCATAAAGACAGTGCTTTTTTGCTTGCAGACAATTTACATATTTTGGACAATGGTAAAATTATAACTCAAACAAAACAAAACATTTATCATTCATCACTTCCTGAAAATATAGCATATTTATTAGGTATAAGTAATTTTTTAAATTTGATTAAAACCAATTTGGATCATCAGTTCTATTGTGAAGAACTTCAAATGTATTTTGTTTTATCAAATATAAATTGTAATGAAAAAAAATTAAAAATCGGAGTAAAACCTGAAAACATCAGAGTGATTAAAGATGAAGATTTAAATAAAGAAACTCAAAATAGATTTGTAGCAATTGTCAATGAAATATTGTATAAAGAAAAAGACGCATTAGTTCTACTTGAAGCATGTGAAACAAAATATAAATTAAAAATGCAAATTTCAATATATAACTTAAAAAAATTAAATATATTTATTGGAAAAATAATTCACTGTAAGATTAAAGAAGAATATATCAATGTAATTCATTAAATCAAATGGACATATTTTAATCAAAAAATTAATACAATCCTTTCCTTAGTTTTTGTATAGTAATTTATCTTTTTTATCAATGTATATTTTTAATTTTTCCCAAATAAACCACTTTTCAATAAAAATAAAAATTTTTAATTTTTTTTATCATTTATGATATAAATCATTTATTATCGTTTGCTTAGTCCATTACTTTGTGCCCATATTTAACCACAAAAAAAATTTTATGTCATCAACATGGTTATCAAAATGGGAGCCCGAAAATCCAGATTTTTGGGAAAAAGAGGGTAAACAAAGAGCATGGAAAACGCTCATAATTACTACTATTGCTTTGACATTTTCTTTTGCAACATGGTTTGTTGTTAGTGCCGTTGTAGTAAGGTTACCAGGAATTGGTTTTAAATTTTCTCAAATGGAATTATTTTGGTTAGCCGCTATACCTGGCTTATCTGCTGGGATATTAAGGATTATCAATACATTTTTAATTCCAATTTTTGGCACCAGACATGTTATTACTACAACTATCTTTTTAAAATTGATACCAATGTTGTGGCTTGTAAAAGCTATCAATGATCCGACTACATCTTTTGCAGAATTTTTAACTATTTCATTTTTATGTGGATTAGGTGGTGGTGATTTTTCATCTTATATGCCTTCAACAAGTTTATTTTTTCCTAAAAGATTACAGGGTGTAGCATTAGGTATTCAAGCAGGTATTGGAAATTTTGGGGTATCTCTGACACAATTTGTTACTCCAATAATAATTGGAAGTGCTGTATTTGGAAGTTTAATTGGCGGACCACAGGAATTTCATAAAGGTGAAACTGTAAAACAAATATGGTTGCAAAATGCAGCATTTTGGTATGTGCCGGTTTTAATTGTAGTTGGTATAGTAGCATGGTTTATGCTTAAAAGCGTCCCTGTAAAAGCCAGTTTTAAAGAACAATTAGATATATTTAATGATAAACATACATGGTATTGTACAATCATTTATGTCATGACCTTCGGTTCTTTTGCAGGACTATCAGCCGCTTTTCCAATGATGATTAAAGAATTGTATGGTAAATTTCCCGATGCACCTGATCCTTTGAAATACGCATTTTATGGGCCACTTATTGGTTCCGTTTTAAGAGTAGTTTTTGGTTCCCCTTCTGATAAATGGGGAGGTTCTTTATTTACTCTAATTTCAGGATTAGGATTAATTATTTGCTCTGTATTATTAATTTTTAGCGGTGCATTGAATCCTGCTTCATTAGATCAGTTTAATATCTTTGTTACAATTATGCTTGCTTTATTTTTCTTCACTGGTATTGGCAATGCCTCTACATTTAGACAATTCCCAATCGCTTTTGCATTTAATGCAAGAAAAGCATCGGGGGTAATTGGTTTTACTGCCGCTATTGCTGCTTTTGGCCCTTTTATTTTTAATTCCTTAATTGGTTCATGTATTAAAAGTTATGGTTCTCCAGCTCCATTCTTTTGGGGTGCAATTATCTTTTATGTTATTGCAACTTATTTAAACTGGAAACATTATTTCTTACGTAGCGGTGAAAGATTTGACAGAGGGAACTCTGGCGGAACATGGTGGGATAAGGCCAAAACTACTTATGCTCAATAAATAAAAATAAATTTATGAGAAAAATCATACACAAAACTGATTTTTGTCATACCATAAAGGGTACTCTGTATGCTAACTTTGCAAAAAATTAAAAACCTAAAAATAAAGTATATGCTAAGAAAATTTGCAACCTCTTCAATTATCGTTTTTGGGCTTGGAACATCACTCCTTGCACAAGATGGAGCCGCTATATTCAAACAAAATTGCGGTATGTGCCATAAATTAGGTGCAAGATTAGTAGGACCAGACCTTAGCGGCGTTACACAAAGACGTTCAAAAGAATGGATTCATAAATTTGTAAAATCATCTCAATCTCTTGTAAAAAGCGGCGACAAGGATGCTGTGGCTATTTTCAATGAGTTTGGACAAACAGTAATGCCAGACCAAAATGTTGATGATGCGCAGATTGATGCTATATTAAAATATATAGAAGAAAATAGTACATCAGCAACAGCACAGGAAAAACCTGCTGAACCAGAAAAACCTGCTGCACCTGAAATTTCTGATAAAAATGCTTTTATTAAATCAGCAGAAAATGGAGCAAAACTTTTTGATGGTAGAGTTCGTTTTGCAAATGGGGGACCCACTTGTATTTCCTGCCATAATGTAAATTCTTATGATGTAACAGGTGGAGGTAGTTTAGCAAAAGACCTCACTGATGTTTATGCTCGTATAGGTGATGAAGGAATAAAAGGGGTATTAAGTGGTTTACCATTTCCAGCTATGAAAAATGCTTTTGAAAAACATCCTCTTACAGATGAAGAAGCTGCGGATATTACAAATTTTCTCAGAAAAGTTTCAGATGAATCATCTCAAGTAAATCCATATAACTATTCTGGTTTATTAACTTGGGGAGGGTTAATTGGAATAGCCATTTTACTTACTATCTTTTCTATGATTTGGTATAATAGAAAAAAGAAAACAGTTAATGATTCTATTTATTCAAGACAAATAAAAAGTTACTAAAAAATAACCTTAAAATTAAAAATTATGACATGGATTAGAGACATAATTTCACCAGAAACAAGAAAATGGGAAGAATTTTATAGAAACAGATTTCAGCATGACAAAATTGTCAGAAGTACTCACGGTGTTAATTGTACCGGCGGGTGTTCATGGCAAATACATGTAAAAGATGGTATTGTTGTGTGGGAAACACAGCAATTAGATTACCCATTATTAGAAAGCACAATCCCTCCTTATGAACCAAGAGGTTGTCAAAGAGGTATTTCATATTCTTGGTACTTGTACAGCCCATTAAGAATTAAATATCCTTTAATGCGCGGTGCATTATTAGACCTTTTTAGAGAAGAAAAGAAAAAAACAGGAGATGCTTATACTGCATGGGAAAATATTCAAAAGGATGAAACAAAAAGAAAAAGATATCAAAAGGCAAGAGGAAAAGGAGGTTTTAGAAGAGTTAGTTGGGATGAAGCTTTAGAACTTATTGCGGCAGCAAATATCTATACTGCCAAAAAATATGGACCAGATAGAGTAGCCGGATTTTCACCAATTCCCGCTATGTCCATGTTAAGTTATGCAGCAGGAGGACGATTCCTTCAGCTTTTTGGTGGTATGAATTTAAGTTTTTATGACTGGTATTGCGACTTGCCACCTGCATTCCCAGAAATATGGGGAGAGCAAACTGATGTTTGTGAAAGTGCTGATTGGTATAATGCTAAAATGATTGCAGATATGGGTGCATGTTTGAATATGACCCGTACTCCCGATTGTCACTTTTTTGCTGAATCCAGACATAATGGAACAAAAGCAGTTGTATTTTCACCAGATTTTAGTCAGGTTTGTAAATATGCTGATCAATGGATACCTCTCCATGCAGGTACTGACGGCGCTTTCTGGATGGCCGCTACACATGTGATTCTAAAAGAATTTCATTATGAAAATCCAAGTGAATATTTTATTAAATATATTAAACAATATACAGATTCTCCATACTTAGTAGAATTAGTAAATGAAAATGGAGTATTTAAACCTGGAAGATTATTAAGAGCAAACAGAATAGATAAATTTAAGAATATTGAAAACGGAGATTGGCAATTTTTGAATATTGATTCAAAAACAGGTGAATTTGTTGTTCCAAAAGGTAGCGTTGGTTTCCGTTGGGCAAAAGAAGGTGGAAAATGGAATATGAAACTTGAATGTGGTGTAACAGATAAAAGTTACGATCCGCTTTTAACATTCTTAGATAACAAAGATGAAGTTTTACAGGTAGAAATAACCGACTTCGCATTTGACAAACAACATAAAAGAGGTGTTCCTGTAAAATATGTTGCAACAGTAGATGGTAAAAAAATTCCAGTTACTACTGTTTATGATTTGACATTTGCTCAATATGGTGTTTCAAGAGGATTATCAGGTGAATATCCATCTGACTATAATGATCCCGTACAATCATATACACCTGCTTGGCAAGAAATGATTACAGGAATTGATGCAAAAACTGTTATCTCTTTTGCAAGAGAATGGGCAAAAACAGCAGATATTACTCACGGTAAATGTATGATAATAATTGGTGCAGGTATTAACCACTGGTATCATCAAAACTTAATTTACAGAGCAGGAGCAATGGCTCTGATGCTTTGTGGATGTGTAGGTGTAAATGGTGGAGGCCTTAACCACTATGTAGGGCAAGAAAAATTAGCACCATCCGATTCTTGGGGAACTATTGCCTTTGCCCGTGACTGGGTGAATGCTGTTCGTTTACAGCAAGCTCCACTATGGCATTATATCAATACTTCTCAATATCGTTATGATGGTAATCATACAAGATACCACACTGTTCCTAAAAATGCTTTATCTCAAAAGCATACTGCTGACATGATATATAAAGCAGTAAGAAATGGATGGATGCCCTATTACCCACAGTTTAATGAAAACCCAATTCAATTGGGAAAAGAAGCTGTAGAAAAAGGCGGAGCAAAAACAAATGAAGAGATTATTAAATATGTTTCTGAAAAATTAAAATCTAAGCAATTAAAATATGCAGTGGCTGATCCAGAAGCTCCAGAAAATTGGCCAAGAGTGTGGTTTATTTGGAGAGGAAATGCTATTGTAGGTAGTATGAAGGGTCATGAATATGCACTTAAACATTATTTAGGTACCCATCATAATTCTATTACTAAAGATAATGAGGTGAAAACAGAAGAAGTAACATGGAGAGATATTGCACCTGAAGGAAAAATGGATTTGGTAGTAGACCTTAATTTTAGAATGGATTCTTCAGCATTATATTCTGATATTGTTTTACCTGCGGCATCTTGGTATGAAAAAGCAGATTTGAATTCAACAGACCTTCATTCATTCATACATCCTCTTTCTGCTGCAGTAGCACCTGTTTGGGAAGCAAAAACCGATTGGGATATATTTAAATTAATCGCAAAAGCCACTTCTGAAATGGCTGCAAAACACATGCAGGGTACTTACAAAGATGTTGTGATATCCCCTATATCTCATGATAGTCCGGGAGAAATTACTCAACCTAGTATTAAAGATTGGTATTCAGGAGAATGTGATTTTATCCCAGGTAAAACAACTCATAGTATAGCCATCGTTGAAAGAGATTATACTAAACTTTATGAAAAATTCTGCTTATTAGGCAAAAATATCAAAACCAATGGATTAGGTGCTCATGGTGTAAAATATGAAGCCGATGATGCTTATGAAGAAATGATAACATCTAATCATTTTCCAAAGGAAGAATGGAATGGAGAAATTTATCCATCTATTAAAGAAGATGAGTGGGCAGCTAATGCAGTGCTACATCTATCTACACTTACTAATGGAAAATTGAATTATAGAGCATATAAAAATATGGAGAAAAAAACCGGATTGGTATTAGCAGATTTAGCAGAAGGATCTAAAGATTTACATCTACAATACAAAGATTTACAGGCACAACCAAGAAGGTATAATACTTCACCATTATGGTCAGGACTTATGAATAACGGAAGAGCATACGCTCCTTATACATACAATGTTGAACGTTTGGTGCCATGGAGAACATTAACAGGAAGACAACATTTTTATTTGGATCATGAAATGTATATTGCATTTGGTGAACATTTACCAACTTATAAACCAGAACCAAATTTTGAAGTATATGGTGACCTTAAAGAAACATTAAAAGATGATCCTTCAGCAAAAGTATTAAATTATCTTACTCCACACGGAAAATGGCATATTCACTCTACTTATGGTGATACTTTAAGAATGCTAACATTGAACAGAGGTATAGAGCCATGCTGGGTAAATGAAAAAGATGCAGAAGAAATGGGTATTAAAGATAATGATTGGGTAGAGGTAATCAATGACCATGGTGTTTATGTAACTCGTGCAGTTGTAAGTTCCAGAATTCCGAGAGGTGTATGTATTGTATACCATGTTCCTGAAAGAACTATTGTGCCAAAATCAGAATCTCGCCCTTACAGAGGTGGTGGGCATAATAGTGTTACAAGAATTCACCTTAAACCAAATTATTTGTGTGGGGGCTACGGACAATTTTCTTATCACTTCAATTACTGGGGACCCGTTGCACCTCAAAGAGATACCCATGTACTAGTTAGAAAAATGAAAAAAGTAATATGGTAATCATCATTAATACTAAAAACTAAAATTATGAATGTAAGAGCACAAATGTCAATGATTTTCCACTTGGACAAATGTATAGGTTGTCATACTTGCTCCATTGCCTGTAAAAATATCTGGACAGACAGAAAAGGAGCAGAGTATATGTGGTGGAACAATGTTGAAACAAAACCAGGAACTGGATACCCTACTAAATGGGAAGACCAAAGAATATATAAAGGCGGATGGGAAAAACAAAATGGAAAAATTGATTTGAGAGGTGCAGGTAAAAAGAAGGGATTATTGAATATATTTCATAACCCACATTTACCTGTAATTGATGATTACTATGAACCATTTACCTACAGATATTTAAATCTAATTGAAGCCCCTGAAGGCAATGATCAACCTACTGCTCGTCCTATTTCATTGATAACAGGGGAACCAATGGATATAAAGATGGGACCAAACTGGGATGATGATTTAAGTGGAACACCCGATTATGCAAGAAAAGACCCTAATTTAGAAAATTTATCTCCTGCTGAACAGGAAGCCATGTTCCAGTTAGAAAAAATGGCTTTCTTTTATTTACCAAGAATTTGTAATCATTGTTTGAATCCTGCTTGTGTTGCTTCATGTCCATCTGGAGCAATTTATAAAAGAGGTGAAGATGGAGTTGTTCTTATCAATCAGGAAGTATGTAGAGCTTGGAGAATGTGTGTAACGGCATGTCCTTATAAAAAATCTTATTATAACTGGCACACAGGAAAATCAGAAAAATGTATTTTGTGTTTTCCAAGAATTGAAGCTGGTCTTGCTCCTGCATGTATGCACTCTTGTGTAGGTAGAATCAGATATTTAGGTGTTGTACTATACGATGCAGATATGATTGAAAAGGTAGCAAGTGCTGATGAGAGTGCTTTGGTAGATATGCAATTAAATATGATTTTAGATCCATTTGATCCAAATGTAATAAAAAATGCAAGAGAAAACGGTATACCAGATTCTACTATCAAAGCCGCTCAATACTCTCCAACCTATAAATTTATTAAAGAATGGGGATTAGCATTGCCTCTTCACCCTGAATTTAGAACTTTACCAATGTTGTTTTATGTTCCACCAATGTTACCAGTAATGGCATCTTTAAGCAAATCTACTAATGAACATCTTAAAAACCAATTAGATCCTATTGCTAAAATATGGCCTGATGACTGGAAATATGATACAAGTATGGATGAGATTTTTGGAGTAATTGAAAAATCAAGATTCCCATTAAAATACATGGCTAATTTGTTTAGTGCTGGTGATGAAAACAAAGTTAAAGATAAATTGAAAAAACTTCTTGCAATTAGAATTTGGAGAAGAGCAAAAACTGTAGGTGACATTCCATTAGATAAGGCAGAAGCAGTATTGAAAGAAGTAGGTTATACTCCTCAAACTGCCGAAAATATCTATTACTTAACATCTTTAGCGAAATTTGATGATAGATTTGTAATACCTGCCGCACATAGAGAAGAAGCAATGGAATTATTAGAAAATACCGGAGACAGAAAAGGTTCTGTAGGATTTGGATTTACTGAAAAACCTGTAAGAGGAATTTAAAATTAAAAATATGCTGCAATTATTTAGTGAAATACTGAAATATCCAAATGGTAATCTGAAAAAAAACACAATTTCATTAATAAAAAGAATTGATGCTTCATTGGATAAAAAATCGGCTTCTGAAATCAATGATTACTTAAAAGTTTTCTTTTATTACCTTGAAAAAACAGGGTTAAAAGAACAAGAGGAGATATTTACTCAAACTTTTGAAGTACAATCAATCACTACAATGGATGTTGGATACATATTATTTGGTGATGACTATAAACGAGCAGAATTATTAGTCAATCTTAATAATGAAATGAATAAATACGGTGTGAATTGCGGTAATGAATTAGCAGATTATTTACCAAATGTTTTGTCGCTTTTAGATGTATTGGAAGATAATTTGCTTAAAGAAGAACTAATTAACCATCTGGTTTATCCTGCTATTAAAAGAATAATTGCTGATTTTGATTCTAAAGTATTTGAGCAAAAATGTAAAATTTATCTGAAACATCAAAAAGCATTGATTGAAAAATCGAAAGAATTCAGAGACATTTATGTAAATATCTTAATTGCACTAAAATTATTCCTTGAAAAGAAATTCAATGCAAAAGAAGTGATTATTGAAAGTAAACATAACGGATTTTTATCCAGCATTGAAGAAGAATTAAATATTGAAAAACTATCATAAAAACAACAAACTAACCACTAAAAACTCAAAATTATGGATACACTTAACAATTTCTTATTTATTGGTTTGCCCTATGCCGCACTTGCAACATTTTTAATTGGCACAATTTTTCGCTATTCAAAGTACGGCTACAAAGTTTCATCTTTATCATCAGAATTTTTAGAAGGACGACGATTATTTTGGGGATCTCAACCTTTTCACTGGGGAATATTAGTAGTATTTTTAGGACACTTGATTGCTTTCCTTTTCCCAAGAAGTATTATTCTTTGGAATGGACATCCTGTAAGATTGCTTATTTTAGAAATTACTGGATTTATTTTTGGAATTAGTGCCTTAATTGGACTTATAAATCTTTTTGTAAGAAGATTAACTGAACCTCGTTTAAAAGTGGTTACTAATAAAATGGACATTCTTATTGAACTCCTTTTACTTGTTCAGATATTTTTTGGTTTATGGGTAGCTTATAGTTACAGATGGGGTTCATCTTGGTTTGCATCAGTTATGACACCTTATTTATGGTCTATATTTTCTTTATCACCTGATATTCAGGCAGTATTAGCATTACCATGGGTGGTAAAAATTCACATTATTGGAGCATTCCTGATTATTGGCATATTCCCATTTACTCGTCTTGTTCACTTTTTGGTAGCACCATTACATTATATTGGCAGACCTTATCAACTTGTTATTTGGTACAGAGACAGAAGAACACTTAGAAGTCCTAATTCTCCATGGGTGGTAAAATATCCGAAAAATAATTAATGAACAGTGGAAAACACAATATCTTTGATTATTCTTTCTATTGTAAGTGATGAAGAATTATTGATAACTATATTAGCGGACGCAGTTGTTCTTTGTGCGGCAATTATTGGAGTTATTATTAATGTACTGAAAGTTTTTACAGCAAAAAAGGAAAGAAATAAACTTATCAGAATTGCTTTAGTTCTGGTATGTATTATAGTTATACTTTTTATCACTCCCGAAATTCGTAAAAATTATAATATCTACCATAATTATAAATTTACAGAAGGAGAGATAATCGGTTTTTGCAAAACTTCAAAAAATGAAGATGGTGTGTTGTTTAAGTATAATTTAGATGGAAATGTTTATCAGAATTGTAACAATTATTTTCCATTTCCAAAAGATTCTATTAAAATGAATAAAAAGTATAAGGTAAGAGTGAATCTGAATGAACCCAATGATGGTCGTATTATTTTAGAGTAAAAACTTTAGTAAATTTACAACCAATTATGTAAAATTTATGGTTAGTTTATCGGAAGCGTGTGATATTATTTTTAATCAATTATTACCAGTTAATATTGAAGAAGTAAAAGTATCTGATTCTTTGAAAAGAATTTTAGCAGAAGATATTTTTTCTCCAACAGATGTTCCTTCGTTTAATCAATCTGCAGTAGATGGTTATGCTATTCGTAAAGAAAATTTTATTAAAGATAAAAAATGGATTATTAAGGGTGAAATTAAAGCCGGTGATAATTTAAATATTGATGAGCAAGTATTTGCAGAAGGTACCTATAAAATTTTTACAGGGGCAATGGTGCCTTCTTCTGTAAATTGTATAATAATGAAAGAATATGCAGATGTTGATATTTCAAAAAATACAGTCAGATTTAATTTAGAAAATGTAAAAGATTTTCAAAACATCAGAAAGGCAGGTGAAGAATTGTCAAGAGGTGAAAAGTTATTTTCCAGAGGCACTATAATTGATGCGGAACATATTGCTGTTTTAGCATCATTGGGTATCAGAACAATAAAAACATATAAACTTTTTTCAATAAAAATTGTAGTTACAGGAAATGAATTAAAATCTATTGATGACAAAGATATTCAGGCGGGAGAAAAATTTGAATCAAATGGCATTATGCTTGCTAACTTACTGAAAAAATACTTTAATGCAAATGTTCAGTATGAAATTGTTCCTGATGATGAAAAGAAAATTTTTTCAGCAATCAAAAATGCTACTGATACTTGTGATATTGTTATTACAACAGGAGGTGTTTCTGTAGGAGATTATGATTTTACAAAACCCATTATTCAAAAATTAGGATTTCAAATTAAATTTGATAAAGTAGCACAAAAACCAGGTAAACCATTTGTTTTTGCTGTTCATAATGATACGAGTAAAATTATATTTGCATTACCCGGTAATCCAAGAGCAACATTAACTTGTTTTTACTGGTACATTTTAAGGTATTTATTAAAATGTTATCAAACAAATAAGGAATGGATTTTGCCAGTTTTACAATTACCATTAAATAATGATTATTTAATCAATGACAATCGCAGCAGAATTCTTTTTGCTAACATTGAAAATAATGGGATTACAATTCCAGAAAAACAAGATTCTCACATGCTTATAACTTCTGCAAAAGCCAATGGATTGATTGTATTAGAAAATTCTAAAAGAAAAAATGAATTAGTTAATGTATATTTACTCCGATGAACGCAATCATTCTGGCAGGTGGAAAAGCCACACGATTAAATGGAATTTCAAAGGGATTACTCACTTTCCAAAATCAACCTTTGATTGAAATTATCATTAAAAACATTTCTCCTTTTGCAAAAAAAATAATTATCAGTGCCAATACAAATGATTATGATTATTTAAAATTACCCATAATCAAAGATAAAATAAAAGATATTGGTCCCATTGCAGGACTGGTAAGTGGGTTAGAGTATTCTGATGAAGAAATGAATTTGATAGTTTCCTGCGACAGTCCTTTTGTATCACAACAAATTATTGAAAAACTTATATTAAACACTCAATCTGTAAATTGTATTATTCCCAAAATTAAAGAAAATATTCAACCTCTTTGTGCAATTTATTTTAAGAGTATTTTACCCATTGCATATTCTCAAATAAATAAAAAAGATTTTAAACTTCAGCATCTTATACAACAATCAAAAGCAATGTTTGTTGAATTTCCAGAAGAGTATAAATTATTTTTTGCTAATATCAATACAAAAGAAGATGTTGAACAATTTTTACAATCAAATAAATAAATTATGGCAAAAATAAAAATAAGTTATTATGGCATTGCTCAGGATTATGCAGGTAAAAATTCTGAAACCATTGATTTTTCTGGTCATTTATTAGATCTCATTCATCATATTTATACCATATATCCAAAATTACAAAGCCCTGACATCAAAATTGCAGTGAATGAAAAAATCATTAAATACCAGGATATTAATCATCACAATACAGATTTTTCTAAATTAGAATATTCTGAAATCATCTTTTTACCACCTTTTGCAGGAGGATGATATTAACAAACTAAAATTTATATTTATGAGAGATATAACCACAAAAATTTCAACACTAAGAACAGCAACAGCAGAAGCAATTATTGAAACAACTTCTGAAATTATTCAAAAAATAAAATCTAATGATTTACCTAAAAAAGACATTTTACCAATTTCAAAAGCGGCAGGTTTTTTAGCCGTAAAAAACACATCTTCTGTTATTCCGCATTGCCATCCTATACCCATTGATGGGTGTGATGTAAATTTTTCATTTACAGAAAATCAAATCATTATACATTTGTTGGTAAAAAGTATCAACAAAACTGGTTGTGAAATGGAAGCACTTCATGGTGCATCTGTTGTGGCTTTGACAATTTATGATATGTTGAAACCGCTTGACCAGAGCATTGTTATTAAAGAAATAAAACTTCTTGAAAAAACAGGTGGAAAAAGCGACTTCAAAGGGTTTGAAAAAGTTGCAAGAAAATTACGAGCATCTGTAATTGTGATGTCTGATAGTATTTCAAAAGGAAAAAAATCTGATAAATCTGGGATTATCATCAAAGATAAATTAAATGAATTAGGTATTCAGGTTGAAGAGTATATTATTATTCCCGACAATATTGAAATGATTCAACAAACTATTCAAAATGCACTAAATAAAGATATTGATTTAATCGTTTCAACAGGTGGCACAGGACTTTCTCCAACAGATGTTACTCCCGAAGCAGTGAAACCTTTATTAGATACAGAAATTCCCGGTATTATGGAAGCCGCACGATCTTATGGACAACAAAGAACACCTTATGCAATGCTTTCAAGGGGAATTGCCGGTAAAATAAAAAACACCTTAATTCTATGTTTGCCGGGTTCGTCAAATGGAGTTAAAGAAAGTTTAGATGCTTTATTCCCTTATGTTTTACACATATTCAGGGTTGCAGAAGGATGGGATCACCATTCAAAAGAGTACATTAAATCAAAGAAATAAAACAGATAGAAAACAAAGGTTAATATTTAATACAATTTCATATAATTCTTTTAATTCAATATTTTTTTCATTTAGTGAATAAAAGTTTTTTAAACAAAGGAAGAGAATTGGAATGAAAAAAATAAAATATTTGATTAATTTTGCAACAGAAATTATTCTCTCAATAAAATATTAAACATTGTAATTATCTCCTTATTGATGAATCAGAACCCCGAACAAATAGCAAGAGATAACATTGACAGACAGTTAATGGCCTGCGGTTGGCTCGTGCAGTCAAAATCAAAAATTAATTTAAATGCAGGTATTGGAGTGGCTGTTCGTGAATACAGCACTGAAGTCGGCCCTGCTGATTATGTGCTATTTGTGGACGGCAAACCGGTGGGTATTATTGAAGCAAAAAGAGTAGAAGAAGGACACAAACTAACCGTGCACGAAGATCAGGCCGAAGAGTATGCAACATCAAAACTTAAATACCTGGACAATGAAAAATTGCCTTTTGTGTATTTGAGCACAGGTGAAGTTACAACATTTACAGATTTCAGAGACCCCAAACCAAGAGGAAGAAATGTTTTTACTTTTCACCGCCCCGAAACTTTAAGAAATTGGCTTAAAAAAACAAAATCACTGCGGGCGGCTTTACAGGATTTAGGTGATTTGCCCGAAGAAGGACTAAGAGAGTGTCAAATCAACGCTATTAAAAATCTTGAAAAATCATTCAAACAAAACAAACCGAGAGCATTGATACAAATGGCTACCGGTTCTGGCAAAACCTTTACAGCCATCACTTCCATATATCGCTTGCTGAAACTAAAAGACGATAACAACAACAATGTTGTAAGACGCATTCTCTTTTTGGTTGATACCAAAAACCTTGGCGAACAGGCAGAACAGGAATTTATGAGTTATCTGCCCAATGACGATAACCGGAAGTTTTCTGAACTCTACGGCGTTCATCGGATGAAATCAAGATATATTCCTGACGATAGCCATGTTTACATTAGCACCATTCAAAGATTGTATGCCGTATTGAAAGGAGAAGATTTGGATGAAAGTGCCGAAGAAGAAAATCCAAATGAAAAAAAATGGCAGCCCAAAGAAGTGCCACCGGTTGAATACAACGAGAAATTGCCCATTGAGTTCTTCGATTTCATCTTTATTGACGAATGCCACCGAAGCATTTACAACCTTTGGATGCAGGTGCTGGATTATTTTGATGCTTTTCAGGTGGGCTTAACGGCTACCCCCGATGCCCGCACATTTGCCTATTTTAATCAAAATGTGGTTTCTGAATATTCTCACGAAATGGCAGTAGCCGATGGAGTGAATGTAGGTTACGATGTGTATTTGATTGATACAAAAATAACAAAGCAAGGAGCTACGCTGTGGAAAGGTGCCTATGTGGAACACCGTGAAAGGTTGAGCCGAAAAAAAAGATTTGAACTGCAAGATGAAGATGAAACATACTCTGCACAGCAGTTGGATAAAGATATTGTAAATCCTAATCAAATCCGATTGGTGATTCGCACTTTTAAAGAGCATTTGCCTGAAATGTTTCCTGACCGCTTCGATGAAAATGGAAATTTCGAAGTGCCCAAAACCTTGATTTTTGCTAAAACCGACAGCCACGCTGATGATATTATTCAAATTGTACGGCAAGAATTTAACGAAGAAAATCACTTTTGTAAGAAAGTAACTTACAGAGCCAGCGAAGACCCTAAATCTGTGCTGGCACAATTCCGCAACGATTATTACCCACGCATTGCCGTAACGGTGGATATGATTGCTACCGGAACCGATGTAAAACCTCTGGAATGTTTGCTCTTTATGCGCGATGTAAAAAGCCGCAACTACTTTGAGCAAATGAAAGGACGCGGAACAAGGGTGATAAATTTAGACGATTTGAAAAAAGTTTCGCCTAATGCCAAAGTGCCCAAAGACCATTTTGTGATTGTGGATGCCATTGGTGTTACCAAAAGTTTGAAAACCGACAGCCGTCCATTAGAAAAAAAGCCCGGTGTGCCTTTGAAAGATTTATTGAATGCTATAGCGGTGGGCGCAAGAGATGAAGAATTGTTTACCTCGTTGGCAAATCGTTTAACAAGATTAGATAAACAGATTACCGAAAAAGAGAAAAAACAATTTGAAGAAAAATCGGGTGGCATACCGCTTTCTGCTGTTGTAAAAAATTTATTGAATGCCTACAACCCCGATACAATAGAAGCCATTGAACAAAAAGTAAAAGAAAAAATGCGTGGCGAAGCCCCGGTGCGAATTGAAGCCGCCATTGCTGAACAATTAAAACAACTGCGAAATGAAGCCGCCAAAATATTTACGGGCGAAATGAATGAATTCATAGAAAAACTTCGCAGAGCCCACGAACAGAAAATTGACAATTTGAACCCCGATGAATTGTTACATGCCGGCTGGGACAAAGACAATAAAAGCAAGTCCATAGAAACAGTAACTGCATTTAAAGAATGGGTGGAAAGCCATAAAGATGAAATGCTTGCTTTACAGATTTTTTATGCACAGCCCTACCGCAGGCGTGAACTCACCTATAAAATGATAAAAGATTTGGTAGAAAAAATGGTAGCAGACAAACCATCCCTTGCCCCAATGAATGTTTGGCGTGCTTATGAACAACTGGAAAAAGTGAGCGGACAACCCAAAAACGAACTGGTGGCACTGGTTTCCCTTATTCGCAAAGTGGCTGGTATTGATGATACCCTAACAACTTATGATAAAACGGTTGACCGAAATTTTCAGCAATGGATATTGAAAAAGAATGCAGGAAAACATAACCGCTTTACCGAAGAACAAATGCAATGGCTTAGAATGATTAAAGACCATATTGCCATTAGTATTCATTTAGATATAGACGATTTGGATTACACCCCATTTGATGCCCAAGGCGGACGGGGCAAAATGTGGCAACTCTTTGGCGACGAAATGGTAAACATTATTAACGAAATGAACGAAGCACTGACAGCATAGGTCAGAACTGTGATTTTTAATGATGGATGTGATTGACATGATAAAGATTGATATGATAAAGGAAGAATATAAATATTCAGCATTGACCGCAAAAATAATAGGTTGTGCTATGGAAGTTCATAAGTTATTGGGCAACGGTTTTCAGGAAGTGATATATCAACGGGCGCTTGAATATGAAATGGAATTACAAGGGCTGTCTTTTGCCCGTGAATTTGAAATGCCGATTTTTTATAAAGAAAAACAAGTAGGAACAAGGCGGGTAGATTTTTTGGTTGAAGATAAAATCAGCGTAGAGATAAAAGCACTTACCCAATTAGAACCGGT
Source organism: Bacteroidia bacterium (assembly GCA_035405785.1). Taxonomy (GTDB): domain Bacteria; phylum Bacteroidota; class Bacteroidia; order B-17B0; family Aurantibacillaceae; genus BPGX01. The sequence continues at coordinate 109,296 of DAONJS010000005.1, read as the reverse complement.
ACATTTGGCACAAGCCATCAATTATCTCGAAGCATATAACCTTGAAATTGGCTTGCTCAACTATTTTGGAGAAACCAAACTCAAATTTCACCAACTTGAAAACAAAAAATATAAACCGTCTAAACTTTGATTTTTGTGATGAATAGGATTAACACGAATAACCACACTACTATACAAAGCTACCATAACATCATGACCGTCGAATCAATCAAACAAATCACAGTTCAGACAAAAGGAGCAGCAGTATGAGCGAAGAAAAAGAATTTCCGAAAGGGTGGGAAATAGTTAGACTTGGTGATTTTGTCATTTATCAGAAGGGCAAAAAGCCTAAATTAATTTCTAATGAAAAAACTACAAAATGTAATATCCCATATGTAAATATAAAAGCATTTGAGAAAAATATTATTGAAGAATACACAGATGGCGAAGGATGTGTTTTTTGCGAGGATGAAGATTTTTTAATGGTTTGGGATGGTGCTCGTGCAGGTTTTATTGGAAAAGCAATTAAGGGGGCATTAGGTAGTACGTTAGTAAAGATTAGTTTCCTAGGTATTGTATTAAATTATGCCTACTATTATCTACTTTCTAAGTATTTAGAAATAAACACTAAAGCAAAGGGAACCGGAATACCACACGTTAATCCAGATTTATTATGGAATTATAAATTCCCTCTCCCCCCTCTTGCCGAGCAGCATCGTATTGTAGCCAAAATAGAAGAGTTGTTCAGCAGTTTGGATAAAGGCATCGAGAGTTTAAAGACGGCACAGCAGCAACTCAAAATCTATCGCCAAGCCGTACTGAAATGGGCGTTTGAGGGAAAGCTCACAAAAGGTCTCAACCGTGATGCATCCCATTTTTCCGATCAACAGGATTCAGCAAACCCACAGCATCACACCCATCACAACCATCAAAGTTCAGACAACGGTGATTTGCCTAAGGGGTGGAAATTAAAAAGAGTTCATGAAATTGCATGGGTGAATCCTAAACTTCCATTTGAAAATATCTCGGATGATTTAGAAGTATCCTTTTTACCGATGAAGTATGTGGAAGAAGTCATCAATAAAATCAATCTTGTTGAAACCAGAAAATACGGTCAAGTAAAAAAAGGATTTACCCCAATGACCGATGGAGATGTCATTTTTGCAAAAATCACCCCTTGTATGGAAAATGGCAAGATTGCGATTGTCCACTCTCTAAAAAATAAAATTGCATTTGGCTCAACAGAGTTTCATGTATTAAGGTGCATGGATGGATATTTTAATTCTTATCTGTTTTATTATTTAGTTCAAGAAAGAACACGTCAAGAAGCAGAACGCAATATGACTGGTGCCGTTGGTCAAAGACGTGTTCCTAAAAGCTTTTTAGAAAATTTAGTAGTTCCCATTCCCCCCACCCTCGTAGAGCAACGCCTCATCGTTTCCGAAATTGAAAAACGCCTGTCGGTTTGCGACAAGTTGGAAGAAAGCATCAACGCTGCATTGCAGCAAGCCGAAGCCCTACGCCAGAGCATTCTGAAAAAAGCCTTCGAGGGCAAATTGGTACCCCAGGACCCCAACGACGAACCAGCTTCGGTACTACTCGAACGCATCAGAGCAGAACGCGAAAAAAACAAACCCGATAAATCAAACAAAAAATCAAAAAAGTCACAGAAATCAAAATAATCACATAAATCAAGGTCAGAACAATATGAGCAACGAAAGCAACAATACATCAAGCATCATCAGTAAAGTATGGAGTTTTTGCACCATTCTCAAAGACGATGGCGTAAGCTATGGCGACTATCTGGAACAGCTTACCTATTTGCTTTTCCTGAAAATGGCAGATGAGTTTAGCAAACCGCCCTACAACCGTAAACTCCCTATTCCAAAGGAGTACAACTGGGAAAGTTTGGTTGCCAAACGCGGTGCCGAATTGGAAAACCATTACACCAACCTCTTGCGGGAACTATCGCAAGCCAAAGGCATACTGGGACAAATTTTTACCAAAAGCCAGAACAAAATTCAAGACCCGGCAAAACTCTTTAAGCTCATCGATATGATTGACAAAGAGCAATGGAGCCTGATGGGAGCCGATGTAAAAGGACAAATCTACGAAGGACTGTTGGAAAAAAACGCCGAAGATACCAAAAGCGGTGCGGGGCAATATTTCACGCCCAGACCTTTAATCCGTGCGATGGTAGAATGTGTACGCCCCGAACCCATGAAAACCATAGCCGACCCTGCCTGCGGAACAGGCGGTTTCTTTCTGGCAGCTTACGATTTTATTGCCAATCCGGCTAACTATTCACTCACCCGCGAACAAAAAGAATTTCTAAAACATAAAACTTTTTACGGTAACGAAATTGTTGCCAGTACACGAAGGTTGTGCTTGATGAATTTGTTTCTGCATAACATTGGTGATTTTGAAAGTGAAAACTTTATTTCGCCTGCTGATGCTTTAATTGCAGACACCGGTTTGAGGGTAGATTATGTATTAGCCAATCCGCCATTTGGAAAAAAAAGCAGTATGACCTTTACAAATGAAGAAGGCGAACAGGACAGCGAAGATTTAACCTACAACCGTCAGGATTTTTGGGTAACCACCAGCAACAAGCAGTTGAATTTTTTACAGCACATTCGCACCATGCTGAAATCAGACGGAAAAGCCGCAGTGGTGTTGCCCGACAATGTTTTGTTTGAAGGTGGGGCAGGCGAAATCATCCGCAAGAAACTTCTCGAAACAACCAACCTGCACACTATACTTCGCTTGCCTACAGGTATTTTTTACAAACAGGGTGTAAAAGCAAATGTGTTGTTTTTTGACAACAAACCGGCATCCAAATATCCACAAACAAAAGAAGTTTGGTTTTACGATTTCAGAACCAATATGCATTTTACATTAAAGAAAAATCCATTGCGCTTTGAAGACCTGAAAGATTTTATTGAATGTTACAATCCTACCAACATCAATAAACGAAAAGAAACCTACAATGCTAAAACCAATCCTGAAGGACGCTGGCGAAAATTTACTTATGATGAAATAATAGCAAGAGACAAAACATCACTTGACATCACTTGGATAAAAGACAAAAGTTTAACCGACCTTGATAATTTACCCGACCCTGATGAACTGGCAAACGACATCATTGAAAATCTGAAAGCAGGCATAGAAAGATTTGAGGAGATAATGATGACCTTAAAACAAAAGAATTAACAGGTAATTTTCAGATAAAATATCTTTCAAATATTTTTTTGTAGAAAATAAAAAAAGTAAATCAATAATAAATCTTACAAAATGAAGTTAATCAATTTCTATGTTTTTTTTCAATAAAATAAATTTAATCTTAAACTTAGCCCTATCAGAATAAAGAATATAGATAAAAGAGTAACAAGTATTATGTGAATAGCGAGTAAAGTTAAAGTAGAACTTTGTAAGGCAGGTATTATTTTGAATCTTGCATGAAGGGCTAATAATAAAGTTATTGCTAAAGTAATAAGTTTTAATATAAAATGCCATCCTAAAAAATTATTCCAGTCAAAAAGCATTGAAAACTGATAATCTGCTCTCATAAAAAATAACAGTGTTCCAGTAATAATTTGACCAATTAAAGAAGGAATACCAATTTTTTCATAATTTGATTCAAAATTTAAAATCAAATTACAATCTTTTTTAGATAATGCTTTTGGTAAAATAGTTGTACATAATACTAAATGGCCGCCTGCCCAAACAGAAGCAAATATAATATGGAAAAAAATTAATAAAACGTACATATCTTATCCGCCAATTTCTATCATTTTTCTACTGGATAATTTACTTAATAGCATTGAACTGTCTTTGAAATCTGGTAATCCACCTCTTTGAAAAAATTTACCCTTGATGTTTTCTAATATCATTGGACGAATATCTTCACCTCGTCTGTAGGCAGACAATAAATCTGTTTCTGATTGTGCAAATAAACAGTTTCTAAGTTTACCATCTGCTGTTAATCTCATTCTGTTACAAGTAGAACAAAAAGGATTTGAAATAGTGCTAATGATAGCAAATGTTCCTTTGTAGCCATTTACTTTGTAAGCACGAGAAGTGCTGTTTTTACTATCATTCAGTTTAGTGAATGAATATCCTTCTGATTTCAGTATATTTAATACATCATCTAAAGTAATAATTTTATTAAAATCCCAATTATTGGAATCAAAGGGCATAAATTCTATAAATCTTAAATGGATATTTAAATCTTTTGTCCATTCAATAAATTTAATAATTTCGGAATTATTTATTGGGTTAATCAATACTGCATTTACTTTTGGGTGGATATTATTTTTAAGCAGCAATAATATATTTTCATAAACTTTTTTAAATGCATTTTTCCCGGTAATTGCTTCAAACTTTTGTTCATTTAATGTGTCTAAACTTACATTAATAGACCGAACATTATTTTTAATAAGTGTATCCAGATAGTTGTCCAAAAAATATCCATTGGTAGTAATGGCTAATTCAATATTCAATGTGTGTAAATCTTCAATAATTTCTTTAATATCTGCCCGAAGTAAAGGTTCTCCGCCAGTCAAACGAATTTTTTTTACACCTAATTCTACAAAAATCTTTGCAATATCAAAAATTTCTTCTCGCTTCATTAATTTTTGATGAGGCAGAAAATGATGTTTTTTTACAGGCAAACAATAAACACAGGAAAAATTGCATTTATCAATTACCGAAATTCTCAAATAATCATGTATTCTTCCAAAATTATCTTTTATCATTTTATTTTAGAATTAATAAAAGAAATTTCTTCTGATGAGAAAAATTTTGCACACTGTGGGAAAATGATAGTATCTTCCTGATAAATATGCGTTTTTAGTAACTCAATCATTTCAATGCTTTTTGAATAAACAATATCAGCAATGATATCTCTTGAAGTAGGATCAGGAATTCTGACATATATTCCTAATAAATTGAAAACAACAGATGCCACCTGCAAAAATTTTAAATGATCATCTTCCATCAAATCTACAGAAGTTTCATAGTTTCCGCTTGACATATATTTACTATGTTCTCCGGATTTGATAAGATATTTTTCGAGAATCGGAAAAAGAAATTTTTCTTCTTTTTCATGATGAGGTAAAATATGTTTATCCATGTATTCAAAAAACTTGCTGAATTGTTTAGATAATTCAGGAGTATAGTGATAATTGGATGAGCGAAATTCTTGCATGGCGTTTTCGAAACTGTTGATTTGTTCTAAAACCTCCTGATGTTCTTTTACTAATTTTTGAATAGAAACAGGTAGTTCATCAAATGGAATTTCTGCGGGCTTAGCAGGAGCATCTTTATAGTCAGGCGGACTCATAGGCGACATTCCTTCGTCTTGTGCAAGTTTTTCTGCCACTCTTTTAATGGGGTCATTTTTGTTAATCGTTGACATATAATAATTGATTTAATAAATAATTATGATTGCAAATATACGCTATAAATGTATGATAATAAAATGATTAAAATCATATACATCACTGCTATTAAAAATACTACATTTGCAACAAAAAAATGAGTAAAAATTTTTTTGTAGAAGGTCCTGTTATTCCTGCTATTATTGAAAAAGATATTTCTAAACATGCAACCAAACTTGGAATAGGAGCACATGTTATTTTTTTAGGGCAGGTAAGAGCAGATATAATAAATGATAAAAAAGTAAGAGGGATAGAATATTCGGCACCCGTTGAATTAGCAAATAAAAAATTTGAAGAAATTAAGGAAGAAGCCATTACAAGATTTCAATTATCCTGCTTACATATCTATCATAGTTTGGGATTTGTTGAAGCGGGGCAATTATCCCTTTATGTGTTATCTTCTTCCCCTCATAGAAAAGCCGCACTTGATTCTTTAGAATGGATAGTTGAAAAAATTAAAAAGGAAGTGCCCATTTTCGGAAAAGAAATTTTTGATGATGGAAATTATGTGTGGAAAAAAAATACAGAGTAATGTTTTAATGTCAAAACTACTATTCAGCACATAATGATTTTCACGCAAAGATTTTGAATAGTTTTTAGTTATGAGTGTTTAGTTTGGTCGTCATTGCGAGGACGTTAGCCCGAAGCAATCTCGTAATTGTTAAGTGGATAATACTTATGAGATTGCTTCACTTCGCTCGTAATGACGGTAAAATTCAAAACTGATTAAACTTGAGCATTGAACATTGATTGCTGACGATTTTGCTATGCAAAACCCTGACGACTTTTGTGTGCTGACGATAAATGGTCAGCATGCTGACACGAATGTCGTCAGCATCGGGACACTGACCACAAGTCCCGACGATAAATGCCGGGATGCTGATATATCTATCGTCAGCACGTCATGTGCGTCGGCACACCAAGAGTTAGTAGATTTATTTAGTCCTTTGTGCACTTTTTGATATGTAATTATCTTTGAGCACTTTGTGTTTAAAATTTCGGAAAATAAAGTTGTTTTAGTATACAAGTCAAAATTTAATGTGCTCAGAAAAAATTTATTGTTTTAATCCAGTTCTTGGGAACATTACTCCAGGTCTGAAATGGAACATAATATATGCCCAATTACTTACCGCAGAAGTGTTTCCTCCTTTCAAAGCAACCATAGATTCTGTTCCAAACATTTGACTATAACCTGCCTGTATTGATACTCCCTCAGAAATTTTATACAAGAATGTAACATCCACTTCTTGTCCCAATTGCTTATCCATTGCTACAAATTGTGATGGAGTAGATTTTTTTACATCTTTAATATCTGCGGCGGCTTGAAAGTTATGTACATTTACAAATACATTCCAGTTACCTTTTCCAAAATTCAGTTTAAGGTATGCATCTACTAATCCAACATTTTTTAAATGATTTCCAACATAAAAATAATCCATATAGCCATTAAATCTGTGGTTTGTTCCATATAATGGATTAAATGAATTTAACTGATTTTGTTTTTTAGGATCCTGACTTGTACCTGATAATATCTCTCCGCCAATTGATGAGTTAAACCATTCTAAAATTTTATAGTTGACATCTAAAGAAGCATCATAAGCATTAATGGCTTTTGCGTTTCCTGATGCATTGGTTGCTGTGGCATCAAAACCCATTTGATAATATGCAAATGCTTTTATACTCAATTTTTGTATTGGTTTAATAGTGGTATTGAATCCAAAAGTTTGACTAAATTCATCATAGTATTTTTTTTGTCCGGTAATAGGATCTGTTTTAGTTAGTTGTGTGCCATTGTTTAGAAACAAAACACTAATATCAAATTTTTTCATTTTTCTAAATAACCACAGGTATTGCATTGTTTTGTAATTTCCTGGTACAGTATAAACAGTTGTATTTAAGTAATCTTTATTTTGGTTCCACGCTGCACCTACATGAAAAGTAAGTGAAGTGTCATTTTTGTGTTCAAAAACTACTAAATCATGTCTTCTTGATTGAAATGCCCAATCTAATGAACCCAAAATCCTATCTTCATCATAAGAAATAATTTGTCTTCCTATTTTGAGTTTATTAACTTTATCAAATTTAATAACCCCATATCCTTCTGCTAATGACAATTTTCCGGATGTGTCTACAGGCAGGTTTGGATTTGATCCCCATGTTCTTATATCCTGTGCTGTTATTACCACATCAAATTTTTCAGAAGTAAGTTTGTATGTGAGTCGTGTTCTTTGTCCAATAAAAACTGCCGGTTTTTGATTGGTATCTGCTAATGACTGATAACCATGTCTGTATTCTCCTCGCGTCATTATTTGAGGAACAAATTCATGTTTAAATTTTTCACTTTCATTATTTTGAGCGTTTAATGAAGCAGTCAAAAATAAAGCGACTGCTGTTGTTTTCCCTAATGAAAATGCAACCTTTTTCATATATTTATTGATTTATTGGTTTTTCAATTTTTTGTTTAGTTTCTGGTGCGGCTTCATCTCTCATTTTTGTAATAACACGGTGCATCCACCACAAGCAGGTCACAGAGATAACAAATAAATAAATCCACATACTTGTCCACATACCTGTCCAATCTAATAAATAACCTAAAATGATGGGAGTAAAAAATCCACCCAAACCTCCTATTAGTCCTACCATACCACCTACCGCACCAACATTTTTTGGATAATACTCAGCAATATGTTTATATACAGCGGCTTTTCCAATTCCCCACCAGAATCCGATGATGAAAATGAATATAAGTGCTATCCACATATTTGCCTGAAATGAAATATGTGTTATTCCTTTTGCTAAGAGTTGTTTTTTCTTTACTTGATCTCCTACTTTTACTACAGGTTCTTGCCACATTTTACTTGTTGGTAATATTGAAAATTTATCTGAATTGGCTTCATTATCTTTTTTCATCTTTATTAGTGGATATTCTACATTATCAACTTTGATTAAACTATCTGAAACAAAAGTAACAGTACCATTTTTCTTTGCCATTATTCCTTTACCAGGAGTATCAATTTCCATTTTTGGAATACTTAATAACAAGCAGATGATTACTGATGAACCTAATGTCCAATACATAACACTTCTGGCTCCATATTTATCACTCATCCAGCCACCAAGAGCACGAATAACCCCTGCGGGCACACTAAAAATAGAAGCAAATAATCCTGCTGTTATCAATGAAACATTATATAAGTTTAAAAAATAAGGCACTAACCATTGAGATAAAGCAACAAAACATCCAAAAACCAAATAATAATATAATCCAAATCGCCATACTCTTACTTCCTTTAATGGTTTTACTAATTCAGAAAATGACTTGCCCTGCACATTTTCAGATTTTTTATTTTCTGTAAATAACAAAAATAGAATGCCCATTACCACTAATGCACCTGCATAAATTACAGGCAATTGACGCCACCCTTCTATATTGGTACCATTTGAAGTAAGATTTTTTAATAATGATGGAGCTACTAATGTGGTAACTGCTGCGCCTGCATTACCAACTCCAAAAATTCCCAACGCTCTGCCTTGCCAGTTTTTTGGATACCATAATGAAACATAAGCAATACCAATAGAAAATGCATTTCCTGCTAAACCAAATCCAAATGCACATAAAGCAAATTCAATAAAACTATTGGCACGAGATACTAAAAACATAGGGATAGCACATAAAAATAAAACTGTACTCATTGTAATTTTTCCTCCATATTTATCTGTCCAAATGCCAGCATTTAATCTGAGTATTGAACCAGTAAGTGGAGGAATTGCCATCAGCCAGCCGATTTGAACAGGTGTCCATTTGAAAACTTGATTATCTACAAGAAATGTTACAAGCACACCATTAAACATCCAAACTGCAAAGCAAATTGTAAATGCCAAAGTACTCATGAACAAGATTCTGTGAGATTTGCCTAAGTTTGTCATTGCATTTTCCATATACTTTATTTTTGGGCACAAATCTAAAGACAACACGCCTCATAAAAATATGACAAGCGTCAGAAAGGGGTATGATTTTTATCAGTATGTTATTTTTTTAGCTTAGTTAATTATACAAATTCTATTACCATTACCATTTCATTTTATTATCTTGAGTGTTTATCAATAACTTCAATTCCTTATCTTTTGTAAATTAGCCGCCATATTTATGATTCCAGTTGTTTTAATTTCTGATAGTAGTAAAGATGATATTTATCTTTCAATTCTGAAATATTCTTTCACTCATCAAATTCCTTCTGCAAAAATTTTTCTTTGTCTTGTTTCACAGGAAGATAATATAAAAAAATCAGCCGCTAATATTCTTTTGAGCAATCATTCTTTTAATGATAATACAATATACTTTTTAGAGGTCAATACTTCAAATCAAAAAACAAATCAAAAAATTCTTTTAATTCAATATGATTCAAAATGGATAATCACGCCTGATAATGGAATAGTAGGACTTTTAGAAAAAGATAAAATTCAAAATATTTATTATTGGAAAGAATTTATTTCAAGCAGTTTTTATGCAAAGAATGAACAATTGAATGCCTTGAAAAATTTAGTTGACAATAATTTTTCTGTTTCAAAAGATTGGACAATAATCTCTTTTGAAGATTGTGAAAAGATAATGTGGCCAAATACTATTCAAAGAAATTCAAATCAAAGAGAAATCCAAATTATTCCACCTGTAATGTATATTGATGCGTATCAAAACATTATTCTAAAATTCAAAAAGAGTGAATACGATGATTTAATTAAAAATTACAATGTAAAAATCTCTGTGCCTTTTTATGATATAGATAAAATTTATTCTACTTACAATCAAGAAAAAAATTCCGAAGCTGTTGCATTATTCAATGATGCAGGTTATCTTGAAATAGCTATGAACGGTGCAAAATTAGCCCCTTTAATTGCTAACAAAAACATTTTTAGTAAAGATAATTACTTTATAATTATTAAATTAACACCTAAGTTATGATAAGAAGAATAGTTAGAATGAGTTTTCATCCTGATAAAGTTGAAGATTTTTTGAATTGGTTTCGTCAACATAAGGAACATATCAGAAACTTTGATGGATGCGAACATTTAGAACTTTGGCAAGATTTTAATCAACCTAATGTATTTTACACATTCAGTATTTGGAAAGATGAAGCATCTATTGAAAAATACAGAAACTCTGAAATATTTAACAAAGTATGGTCTTATACCAAACAATTATTCAATGATAAACCTATTGCTTTTTCTGCTTCTCAAAAATTAATTGTATAAAACAAATTTTATAAAATGGACATGATTGCGATCAAGCACAAATAAAAAAGAACTTCATTCAGAAGTTCGCAATCATTGATTTCCATCTATCAAACAAAAACAAAAAACAAATAAGATGAAAACACTCATTTTAGTAAGACACGCAAAATCAGATTGGGGATATGAGTTTTTGAAAGATATTGACAGACCGCTTAATGAGCGAGGATACAGAGATGCTTATCAACAAAGCAAATGGTTTGCAGAAAGTTTTGATGCACCACAAATAGTTGTTTCAAGTCCTGCTATTCGTGCTATATCTACAGCACTTATTTTTGCAAGAACAATAAAATATGATGAGCAAAAAATTCTTATCAAACATGGCATATACGATGCTACTACTGATGATTTTTTAAGTAATATTCATAGTTTAAGTAATGATATTGATTCTGCAATGTTTTTTGGACACAATCCTACTATTACAAATTTGACAAACTTAATTTCAAAAGATAAATTTTTTGATAACATTCCAACATGCGGTATAATTATCTTAAAATTTGAAATTGATAAATGGAATTTAGTAGGTGAAAACACTGCTATTAGCACAGAATATAAATTTGTGAAAGATTAAATGAATAAAGAAGTATTTTCATTTCAATTAAATAAAACAATTCAAGTCCCTGCTTCTAAAAGTGTTTTACAAAGATTAATTGCACTTGCTGGTTTTTGTAATCAAGAATCTGTTATTAAAAATATCAACTGGTGTGATGATGTTAATGCGGCTATTAATTGCATAAAAGATATTGGTGCAAGTGTTGAAATTATTGATGATTCACTAAAAATTAAAGGTATTGAAATAAATAAATATCATCGCACACTTCATTTGAATGTCAATGAATCTGGCTTATCTGCAAGATTGTTTGGTTTAATGCTGTCTGTTCTATTTGAAAAAGTTTATTTGAATGGAAAAGGAAGTTTATTGAATCGTTCAATGAAAGAAATGGTAGATGTTTTAGAAATGATGAATTGTAAAGTAAATTCTAATCATTTTCACCTTCCATTGGAAATTTCAGGTTTTGCTGAATTATCAGATATTCAACTTAATTCTATTGATTCATCACAAATTATTACTGGTCTTTTATATGCATCTGTTTTTTCACAAAATGAAGTTTTTATTAAAATAAAAAATCCAGTGAGCATACCTTACATTCAATTATCCATTGAATGCCTCAATAAATTTGGCGTTACAATTCATCACAACACTGATTTTACTGAATACTTCATACCCAAAAATTCTGGGTTATCACCTGTAACTATCACAGCAGAAGGCGATTGGAGTAATGCCGCTTTTTTCATTGTTGGTGCCGCTTTATCAGGAAAATGTATTCTTGAAAATTTAAATCCAGATTCTCTTCAAGGGGATAAAATAATAGTAGAAATAGTTCAGCAATGTGGTGCAAGAATATTTTGGACAAATGACAAAAAACTTATTGTTGAAAAAAACGAATTAAACCCTATCAATGTAGATTTAAAGCATTATCCTGATTTATTCCCACCTTTGTGTGTTCTTGCATTTGGCATAAATGGTATTTCTCAACTCAAAGGCGTTTCAAGATTAGTTAATAAAGAAAGCAATCGTGCAATGGTTTTAATGAATGAGTTCAAAAAATTAGGTGCAGAGTTATACATAGAAGGCGACACAATGATTATTAATGGTAAAGGATATTTATCGGGTGGAGAAATGGATTCTAATAATGATCATCGTATTGCAATGGCAGGATCAATTGCCGCCACTATTGCTCAATCACTTGTAAATCTTAATAATCCACAAGCAGTATCAAAATCATATCCCGAATTTTTCAATCACTTATTAAGTTGAATTAAATAAATTAGTTTGATAATTTATTTAGTGCCCGCTCTCGCTTTGCTGAGTCAGTGTTGCCCGTGAGCGAATAGAGCTTCACCCTTTGCATCCCTTACGCATTTTTGAGGTTACACTTTCTTACAAAATAGTTAAAAAAATTAAAAAGATGTTCAAACAACAAATGTTTATACATATATTTGCACCCAAAATTAAAAACTATGAAAAAATTAATCCTTACAACTATGACAGCAACAACAATCGCCACACAGGCACAGGTAAAATGGAACATTGACAACAGCCACTCAAAAGTTGGCTTTACAGTAACCCACATGATGATTAGCGAAGTAGAAGGATACTTCAAAATGTATGGGGGAGAAGTAACTTCTAAATCAGAAACTGATTTCACAGATGCTACCATTACTTTTACTGCAGATGTGAATAGCATTAACACAGATAATGAACAAAGAGACGGTCATTTAAAATCACCTGAATTCTTTGATGCCGCAAAGTATCCTACCATCACTTTTAAGTCCATTTCAATGAAACCAACTAAGAACAAAAATGAATATGAATTGAAAGGAGAATTAACCATCAAAGGTGTTACTAAAACTATTACATTGAAAGCAATTGGAAGTGGCACAACTGTTAAAGATCCATGGGGTAATACTCGTTATGGCTTTAAAGTTTCTGGAGTTATCAAAAGAAGCGAATTTGGCTTAACATGGAATGCTGCACTTGAAACAGGTGGAGTAGTAGTTAGTGATGAAGTAAATATTAATTGTAAAGTAGAATTAGTAAAAGCTAAGTAATCACGAAGAGTTTTTTATAAAGCCTCAGAGCAACTAATCAACCCCGTTAGTGGAAATTTTGAAACCACTTTCGGGGTTTTTTATTTTATTTGTTACTTTTAGTGTAAATATATTTCTCACGCAGAGGACACTGATATTTAATCATTAGCTTTTTAATATTGAAAATTAATAATGTATCAAAATCTAAGCACTTAAAATACTAATGTTTCCAGTTAGCATAACGACAGATTTCATTGGTACTCAAAAACTAAATGAAATTATGAAATATTGTTTAATTCCTTTTTTGACCATAAATTCTAATTCAGCGCCGTTAATAAAATTAACAGAATTGGACACGAATGTCTTCAGTACTTCATTCACACGTTTTTCAATTCTATAAAAACTAAGAATTAAAAAATTAAAAAGGAGCGTAATACAAATACGCTCCTTCCACAATCATTTATTTATTCGCTCATCACTTTTCACTCTTCACTTTTAATGATGTCCGCCACCATCTAATTCACCTTCTTTTAATGGAACTGTTTGTGGAACAAAATCTTTTTCATAACCGGGTTTGCTATAATCATAAGCCCATCTATGAACTGTTGGTAATTCGCCAGGCCAGTTTCCATGAATATGAGCAACAGGTGTTGTCCATTCTAAACTATTTGCATTCCATGGATTTTGTGGTGCTTTTGGACCTCTGAACATGCTATAAAAGAAATTAAATATAAAAATCAATTGTGCCAATGCCCCAATGATTGCTGATATTGTAATGACAACATTAACATCATATAAAGCATCAAACATTGGAAATTCGCTATTGGTGTAATATCTTCTTGGAACACCAGCTAATCCTAAAAAGTGCATTGGGAAAAATACACCATAAGCAGAAATAAATGTTAGCCAAAAGTGAACATAACCTAATTTTTTATTCATCATTCTACCATACAATTTTGGAAACCAGTGATAAACACCTGCAAACATTCCAAAAACTGCTGATAAACCCATTACTATATGAAAGTGTCCTACAACAAAATAAGTATCATGAACAGTAATATCTAATGTGCTGTCTGCAAGAATAATACCTGTTACACCACCAGTTACAAATGAAGAAACTAATCCGATGGAAAATAAAGCAGCTGGTGTATATTGAATATTACCTTTCCATAAGGTGGTTAAATAGTTGAATGCTTTTACTGCAGATGGAATGGCAATCAATAATGTTGTGAAAACAAACACAGAACCTAAGAATGGATTCATTCCTGTTACATACATGTGGTGTCCCCAAACAATGAAAGATAAGAAAGCTATAGCCAACATTGACCCAATCATAGCTCTGTATCCAAATATTGGCTTACGAGTTACATTTGAAATAATTTCTGAAGTAATTCCAAGTGCTGGTAATAATACAATGTACACTTCTGGGTGTCCTAAAAACCAGAATAAATGTTCATATAATATAGGGCTACCACCGCTGTAATCAAGAGGCCTTCCGCCAATATAAATATCAGATAAATAAAAACTTGTGCCTAATAATCTGTCAGATAATAACAATAGTGCAGCAGATAATAATACTGGAAATGATAGCAAACCAATAATAGCTGTAATTAACATTGCCCATACAGTTAGAGGCAATCGGGTCATTTTCATTCCTTTAGTTCTTAATTGCAATACTGTAACTATATAATTTAATCCACCCATTAATGAAGATGCTATAAAAAGAGCCATAGAAAATAACCATAAATCCATCCCTAATCCACTCCCTGGAATTGCTTGAGGAAGTGCGGAAAGTGGTGGATATACTGTCCAACCTGCTGATGCTCCACCATCAGGTAAAAAGATGGAAATTACCATTATTACTGCTGAAACTAGAAATAACCAATATGATAACATATTTATAAATGGGGAAGCCATATCTCTTGCACCAATTTGATATGGAATCAAAAGATTAGCAAATGTTCCAGATAAACCACCTGTCAATAAAAAGAACACCATTATTGTTCCGTGAATAGTTACAAGAGCAAGATAAGCATTTGGGTCTAAAATACCATCTTTTCCCCATTTATCGCCCATTATCCAATTGATAAATGCAAATTTTTCTCCCGGCCATGCTAATTGCAGACGAAAAACAATACTCATTGTCATTGCAATAACAGCCATCACCATTGCAGTAATTAAGTATTGTTTAGCAATCATTTTATGATCCATGCTAAACACATACTTAGAAATAAAACTTTCTTCGTGTTCTTCGTAGCGATGAATATCTATATGCTCTTGTTGGTGTAGGGCTGCATTTGTGATATTTGCTGTTTCCATATACTTTATTTTTTAATTAAATTAGTTACTTGCTAATGTTTTGAATGCTTTTTGTTGTCTTAGCCATTCATTAAACTCTTGTTCGGTTTCAACAACTATTTTCATTTGCATATTATAGTGTGATGCACCGCAAATTTTGTTGCATAAAAGGGTATAATCAAATTCTACAGGCTCTTTTCCTTCTTTTGCTCTTTGTTCATTAATCTGTTTCATTAAATTTTGCACATAAGGATCCTGACGCATTTCTTTGGTTGTTTTAGTGGGTTTAAATTTGAATGATGTAACCATACCAGGTACACAGTTCATTTGTGCTCTGAAATGTGGCATAAATGCAGAGTGTATTACATCTCTTGATCTGAAATGAAAAACAACTTCTTTTCCAACAGGAATATGAAACTCATTTTTTACTAATAAATCATCGTAACCTGCTTTATCAGTAGTATCTAATCCAACGGGATTGCTTCCTTCTATATGGCGAAAATCAGTGGAACCTAATTTTCCATCTTTACCTGGGTATCTTGCAGTCCAGTCAAATTGTTTTGCATATAACTCAACAATTATTGGATTTTTTTCATTAGACGGAGCAGTAATTTCATTCCAATATTTTAATCCAAATGTAATAATAAATGCAAGAGCACTTGCGGGTATAACAGTCCAGAGCATTTCTAATTTGCTGTTATCTGCATAATAAATGGCTTTTCTTTGAGAATTTCCTCTATATTTATATGCAAAATAAAACAATAAAGCATTAACTACAACAAAAACAAATGAAATAAGTATTAAATTCCAAAACAGTAATTCATCAATATGTTTGCCATGTTCTGAGGCGGCAGGAGGAAGGGCTTTATCATACCATCTGTTTATTTGATAAAAAAACAATCCTATAAATGTAATACCAAACAACAACATTAACTTTCCCATTAAATCATTTTCATTATCTGTTGGTTCCCATTCTTTTGTTTGCCTTAATTCTCTTGCATATTCTATTACTTTGAGGAGTTGATGAACTGCTAGGATGAATAAAATAACGGCTAATACAATTAAAAGTTTCATAAATAATGATTTAATTATTTTGGGCACAAAATTATTGAATTTAAATCATATTTACCAAATAATTTTTTTTAATGATTTTTAAGGAGATATTTTTGAGAGAAAATTTAATTTTAATTTAAACTTTTCAAAGTAATATTCATCTAATGTGAAAAATAAAAAATTATGAAAAAGTTAATTTACATTGTAACAGGAGGATGTTTAATGTTAGCATCATTTCAAATCCAATCACAAACATCGCCTAATGTTGCTAATCAACCAAAGCAAATGAATCTTAAAAAGCAACATCAAAAATTAAGCCCCGAACAAAGGGCACAAAAGTCGGTTGATGAGTTGAATAAAATTGTAGGATTAAGTGAAGAACAAAAAACAAAAGTTTATGAACTGGCATTGAATAGGGCAAAATCAGTGGATGCAGTTATTGAAAAGTATAAGGGACAACAGGATAAAAAAGAAGTGGCAAAACAAGAAATTCATCAAATAAGAAAGCAATATAGAATGGATGTGAAAAATATCCTGACACCAGCACAAATTGAACGATTAAAAGAATATCATAAAGCAAAAAAGACAGGACAACAAAATGGGCAGGTTGAAGAAATGATTCCTGCAGAAGGTGAGAAATAATATTTCTTGGATTCTTAGTCAGAAAATCAATTGAAAATTTCTCATTTCTAATTTTCAGGTAATTCTTTTAAGATTCGCCATTCGGAAGGGAAGTAGTTATTTAATCTGTTTTCTAAAACCTTTGCCCATCCAAGCCCTAAATTTTTGTAAGACATTAAATATAATTTCTTTTCAGCATTTATTTTTAAGGGTTCTTTTTTAAGAAAATGCTGTGCTTCTGTGCGGGATAATGAGATATTTGGAATAATCTCTTTATTTAAATAATTTGAAAGTGCTAATTCTGGTGCAGGTAATAAATTATCGGAAATTTTTGTGCCTATACTGATTAACTTTAATGAGTTAAATGAAGGAATTTCTTTGTTTTTTGTATTACTCAAATAGTAATTGTTTTTCCATTGATACACAGAATGAAAATCTTTCATATTTATCCATTCTAAAAAAGGTGCTTTTTCTGAAAATTTTATTTCTTTAAGTGAATGATGGAAATTCTTTTTGCTTTCATTTAAATTCAGTGAAAAATGTTTTTTCTTTTGAAAAACGGCATAAAAAAATCCTTCTGATGAAGTGAGATGTGGAAAAAAACGAATGCCATATTTTGTTTTGATGATGCCCCATTCTTTTGGAATTTGAATATCTACAATTTCAAATCCATTTTGTAAAATGAATTGAGCAATGTCTTCATTTTCTTCGCTTGTATAAGAACAGGTGCTGTATATGAGATACCCATTTTCTTTGAGTGAAGAAAAGATATTTGAAAGAATTTTTCTCTGACGATAAACACATTCTTGAATTAGTTTGTCATTGAAAGCATTTGCCCATTCGGGAAATTTTCTAAAAAGACCTGAACCAGTGCAAGGCACATCACAAAGCACAGCATCAAAAAATTGTTCTGCAGATTGAAATACTTGAGAATCATTATTGGTTACAATGTAATTGCATTTTCCCCATTTAGCGAGATTGTAATTTAAAATTTTAGCACGATTGTAATTTACTTCATTGCTATAAAGAAATCCAGTTTCATCTAAATAATGACTTAAAATAATTGATTTTCCGCCAGGTGCGGCGGCAATATCTAAAGCGATGGCATTTTTGGACAAATTAATTTGGTATAAAATGTATTCTAAAAAAATTGATGAACTATCCATTACATAATAAGCCCCTGCGTAAAATAAAGGGTCAGCATAAAATTGTGGACGGGTAGATAAATAGTAGCCGTTATTATTCCATGGAACTTTGTTTGATAATTCAAAATCCAGAAATTGAGGTTCAATTTTATTTGTATTGATTAAGATGCTTGTAGATGGCGATTCATCAAAAGATTGTAGGAATAAATTTTCATCAATATCTGTGTATTTTTGAATACTTTTAAGAAGGTATTGAAAAATATGAGGTTGAATGGGCATATTATTTTTATTGAGTTGAGTTTATTATTTAAGCAAGAATAGAGTTACAATATTCGGCACAAATTAACAATAAAAATAATGACCAGATAATTTGATTATTTTTGTGCAAAAGTTTTTTGAAAATTAAGTTGATGATGAAATACAAATGGATATTGATTTTTTTAGTGAATTTGAATATGTGGATATTCGCTCAAAATCAATTATCTCGTTTTTCTTTGAAAGGAGAAGGTAGTATTCAAACCATCATCAGCAGTGAAGCATTTAGAAATACTTTTGTAGGAGAATTTCAGGCAGGAGGACAATTTGTAATAAAGGTTCATAAAAATTTTTATAGCGGTGTGGGCTTTAATTACGCTTTATTCAAAACATCTAATAAGTTTCAGTTTATCAGTGGAAACACATCTTTGCGTTATGATTTTTTTCTAAGGTCATATAATCCAAATTTTACACTTGGTTATTTTATGCCTGTAGAAACTGAAAGCAACAGACCAAAACAATTTGGATCTATAGAATTAAGAGCAGGGTATAGTTACAACAGATATACTAATGTAGAATTAAAAGTAGATAGTGGAAAACCCGCTCCACCATTGGAATTCAGAACAGCATTTATTCAACCACATTTTTCATATACATTTATGGTTGAAGAAAATTTGGGATTTGGAGCATATATGAATTATACTTTATATTTTAGTTTATTTCAACCATCTTATGCCACATTAGATAAGTATATGGATTATTCAAAACTTGGTAATAAAATGAATATGTCGTGGATAGCATTTGGCTTGCATTTTCACTGGTATTTTATAAAAGTAACAAGAGATTTTGATTAATTATGTTGTTTAAAAAATTTTCTTACAGTATAATAACAAGAGGATTAGTAGCAATTATCAACTTTTTAATTTTAATTGTTTCATCAAGATATTTGGGAGTAGAAACAAGAGGAGAAATTAGTTTATTGATTTTAAATATTGCGAATTTACAAATGATTAGTGAGATATTTACAGGATACGCATTAGTGCATTTTATTCCAAAATTTTCTTTGAAAAAAATTGTGAGTTTTGGATTAATGTGGATTATAGTAGTTACTATTTTAGGGACATTGTTATTGAAGTATTTTAATTTGCTAATTAAAAATTTTGAGTTAGAATTTGGAATAGTATGTTTGATGGTGATATTGAATACATTTTGTATGGTAATAGTTTTAGGTAAAGAAAATATTAGATGGTATAATTGGTTGAGTATAATGCAACCATTGATATTAGCGAGTGTTTTAAGTTTTGATATTTTTGTTGAAAAAAAAGTAACACTGGATGCGTATTTTGATGCTTTGTTTTATTCATTTGGATTTGCATTGATTTTAAATCTATATTTAGTATTGAAGTATTTTTCTCAGGATAAAAATATTGATTTTCAATTGACGAAGATTATTTCAAATGGATTTTTATCTCAATGGAGTAACTGGATGAATTTATTATCAAACAGATTCAGTTATTATGTTTTATCAGCAGTAGCATTGCAATCTTTGGGAATATATTCTACAGCAACATCTTTAATAGAAAGCGTATTTGTGATTTATAGCGGAATTTCTACAGTAGTATTAAGTTATGTATCAAATGAAAACGATAAAGAAAAAGCCAAAAGATTGACTATTCAGGCGGCAACAGGTAGTTTTATTTTAACTATTTTGGCAGTATTGATATTATTAGCCATTCCTGAATCTTTTTTGATATGGATATTAGGAAAAGGTTTTACAGGTATAAAATTTCCGATGATTATTCTTTCATTTGGTGTAATAATGATTTCCTATTCAGCAGTATTTTCGCATTATTTTAGCGGGATAGGTGTATTGAAGTTTAATGCAATAAGTAACACAATAGCGTGTTTGTTTACAATTTTATTGAGCAGTTTATTTATTCAGAAATGGAGCGTTAGTGGGGCAGCAATGGTGGCAACAATTAGTTATACAATACAATGTATTTTAATAGTATATTTTTTTATGAAAAGAGAAAAAATTTCTGCAATGGATATTTTAGATTTTTCTTTTATTAAGAATGGTATCAGATTAAAAAATTTTAATTACTAAGAATTGCAGGAATTTTAAATGAAAGAAAATAATATACCAAAACGGCACTGATTTCAGAAAATTATTGAACAATAATTTTTCTCTGCAATCTGCTTACATCGTCATTGCGAGCGTAGCGAAGCAATCTCAAAAGTATTATCCACATAACAATTACGAGATTGCTTCGGGCTAACGCCCTCGCAATGACGAAAATTTCACAAGATTGGAACGGGAGACCCCAACACAAGCTTCCAATGGCTTTGCTGTCTAAAAGCATTAAAGCGGAATTTTTTGGAAATTAAAGTGCCTTGGTATAATAAAATTTTCATTAAATTTTAGAACATAAGAGATTTATACAAAATTTTTTAGATATGAAAAGTTTTTCAGATATTTGCCGAAATATGAATAAAGCGATATTATATAATTTGTTTATAATTTTTACCCTCATCATTTTTAGTTGTACTGATTCAAAAAATAATGCAGATAATGTTGAAAAGCAAGTTTTATCAGAAGAAGATTTGCAAAAACAGGTAAATGTTCAAAATTTCATTAATACCATTCCTTCCGCAATGGAAGTGTTTCAGGTAATTCAACAAACCAAAATAAATTATAATCCTGATTATTTAAATGATGTTACAAAGCATAAAAATTATTCTCTTGAAAAATCAATGGCTTTAAATTTAGGCGTTTACGGTGCTGATATGGCTATATCATCTGCATTTAATCAGGTTCAGGAAAGTATGTTTTTTTTAAAGTGTACAAATTATCTTGCCAGAGAATTAGGTATTAGTTCAGCATTTGATGAGCAAACTATGGACAGATTAGAAAAAAATAAAGAAAACAGAGATAGCGTTTTACAAATAATTATGCAGTCATTTAAAAAGGCAGATAAAATTTTTTCTGATAATAAAAGAGGCGAGCTTTCTGTATTGATGATTACTGGATCATTTGTAGAATCAATGAGTGTTGCAGGAGAATATATTTTATCAAATGAAAATGATAGTACAAAGTTTAATACAATATCGCCTTTGTATTTTAAGCAAAAAGAATCACTTTCTTATTTGATAAATCTATTAGAAAATTCAAAAGATGAAGAAGATAAAAAATTAAAAGAACAATTAGATTTTGCATATAATTACATGAAAGATTTCAAAAATAATGTTGAAGATTTTAAGAATATCCATAAGGTTTTTAAGGAATTACGGCAACAAATTGTCAATGTTTATTGATTTTTTTGAAAATAAACAATAAATCCATTTAATTTGCACAAAAAAAATATGAATTTCCCTGAAAATTTAAAGTACACAAAAGAGCATGAATGGATTAAAGTAGAAGGAAATGTAGGTATTGTAGGTATTACTGATTTTGCACAAAAAGAGTTGGGAGACATAGTATATGTAGATATTCCAACAGTTGGAGAAGTGGTTTCAAAAGATAGTGTATTTGGCACTATTGAAGCCGTAAAAACAGTATCAGATTTATTTAGTCCAGTTACAGGAAAAGTGTTAGAGTTTAATTCATCATTAGATGGTTCTCCAGAAAAAATCAATCAAGATCCTTATGGAGAGGGTTGGATTATTAAAATAAGCATAGATAATCCAGATGAATTAAATACTTTATTATCTGCAGAAGAGTATAAGAAAAGTATAAATTTGTAAATATAATTCAATAAATTTTTTGGTAAAAATTTATTGATGAACTGAAAACTATCTTGTATATTTGCCCAAAAATTTTTTTATGGCTCAATTAATGATTACATGGACAGATATTTTTAATGGAATTGGTGATTTATTTACAAATGGAATTTTCCCAATTTTAAGATCATTAGGTCATGGTCCAAATTTTCTTTTTGGAGGAATTATTGTTGCATTATTATTTTACTGGATGTATAAAATTCCTAAACTAAATAAAGAAGCCGATGAAAAAGGCACTTTAAAATAGTTCTTTTATTATTCTATAATTTTGATTAGGTTTGCTCTCAAATGTTGGAGATTGCAAACCTTTTTTATTTATAATAGGATTAACTTTTTTAGTATTAAACAAATCACCTTAATAAAACTTTTTTGTTTTGTTAGTTTAATTTCAAGTTCAAATTTGTTTGCTCAATTTTATACTCTTCCTAACAATTATATTTTTCAACAAATACAGGATTATCATTTATTAAAAGCAGATACAACATTACCTACATCAGTTTATCCATTCAATCCTTTTATTGTTCATCAATTTTCTGCAATTGATACATCTAAAAAATTATTCAAGTATATTAAAAATGATCCTGCACTGGATGTGATTTTTGAAAAAAATTTAGTGGATATAAAAAAAGAAGAATTTCAAATCAGAATTGATCCATTATTGAATTTTCAAAAAGGTAAACAAACAGCAGATACTAACATCAGTGCATACACTAATACTCGTGGATTTATTGGTTCAGTTCAATTTAAGAACGTGTATATTGAAACAATGCTTTCTGAAAATCAATCTATATTTCCTGATTATCTTTATACTTTTTCAAAAAATACTCAAGTAGTGCCGGGGCAGGGCAGATGGAAGTTATTTAAAAAAAATGGTTTTGATTATGCATTCAGTGCGGGATTGGTTAGTGTGAAAGTTAATGAACATATTTATCTTACAGCAGGAACGGGCAAACAAAAAATTGGAAATGGTTATCGTTCAATGATATTAAGTGACAATGCTTTTGTGTATCCTTATTTCAAAATTGAACAGCAATGGTGGAAAGGCAGATTACAATACATTTGTAATTATGCAATGCTGAATAATTTGATACCTGCATCTATTAAAACACCTCCAAATACAGAAAGATTATTTCAAAAGAAACCTTTTGTTTATCAATATCTGAATGTAGGAATAACTAAACATTTACGAGTAGGATTATTTCAAGGAATAATTGGTGAATCAGCAGATACAAAAAATGTTTGGCGTGGTGATGGAATAATTTTTAGTCCTGTTATTTTTTCGCAAGAGGTTTATTATGGTTTAGGTTCCAAAAACAATGTGCTTTTAGGATTAGATATTCAACAACAATTTAAAACAAGTATGATTTACGGACAATTTGTTTTAGATGATAATAAAAAAAATATCTTGAGTAATGATTATTCTTATGCATATCAATTAGGTTTTAAATGGTTAAGTAAAATTAATGATGAATGGAGGATATTTTTATTAGCAGAAATGAACGGAATGAGTAAATACACTTATACATCACCTGTGTTTGATGTGTATAGCAATTCATCGTATTCGCATTTCAATCAAAATTTAGCATTTACACCTATCAATGTTCAAAATGAATTTTTGAGCATATTATCTATTAAGAAAAACAGGTGGTTGTGGAGTGGTCAATTTTCTTATCAACAAAGAGAAGATTTTAATATATTTTATTACAAAACATGGTTTGGATTCATTATCAATCCATCTTACAATCTGATGATAAACTTTGGTTACGAAAACAGAAGTGCTGACAAAAATTCTAACTATATTTACCTTCAATTACAAACAGCATTGTATAATATCTATTATGATTTTTAATTAAATATATTTTTATGATTTGGTCATTATTAGCATTCGTTACTGCATTTGCAATATCAATTTACACAATTCCCGTATTGATAAAAGTATTGCAACAAAAAGGGCTGACTGATTTGCCAACAGAAGAAAGAAAAATACATAAAACACCTGTTCCAACTTTAGGTGGAATTATCATTTTTGGTGCAACATTTTTTTCTTATGGTTTGTGGCTTAACATAGATGACTTGCAATTATATTATCAAATAAGACATGTTTTAACGGATTCAAAAATTTTATTATCTGCTGCATTATTGATATTTTTTGTGGGTATAAAAGATGACTTGATAGGAACAGCACCAGAGAAAAAAATCATTGCTCACTTTATAGCAGGAGTTATTTTAATAGTGATTGGTGGAGTAAGGATTACTGGTTTTCATGGCATATTTGGAATAGAAGAAATTCCTTATGGATTAAGTTTTATATTTTCATTTTTTGTTTATATTAGTTTGGTAAATGCAATTAATTTAATTGATGGTATAGATGGTTTGGCGGGTGGGGTATCTGCTATATTTACATTTTGTATGGGCGTGTTTTTCTTGATTTTAAAAGACAATTCTCTTGCTATATTATCATTTGCATTGTGCGGAGGTTTATGTGGATTTTTAGTATATAATTTTTCACCTGCTAAAATTTTTATGGGCGATTCAGGTTCATTGTCTATTGGATTAATCATTTATTTTTTGAGCGTGAGTTTTATTGAATACCCAATATCAGATATACCTAAACTTTTAATTCATTATTCAAGACCACTTAGTGCAATGGCATTATTGATATATCCTATTACAGATACAATAAGGGTTTTTTCAATGCGGATATTAAGTGGAAGATCACCTTTTTTAGCAGATAAAAATCATTTACATCATCATTTATTGAATAAAACAAATTCTCATTCAAAAACATCATTGATAATTTATTTATACACACTTATTGCTTTTGCTATTTCATTTTTATCATATTATTTACCATCATCTATTGTGCTTGGTATTTTAATTGTATATGCTCTTTTGTTTATATTGTTAGTTACAAAAAAAGCAAAATAAAATGAGTGAAAAATATTTATTAACTATCTATAACGCATCTGCTGGAAGTGGCAAAACTACTACTTTAATTAAAGAAATTCTTAAACTTTGTATAGATGTAAATAATGAATATCGTGATGAAAAATTTTACAGAAAAGTAAGACAAATTATTGGCCTAACATTTACAAATGCAGTGGCTAATGAATTGAAAGAAAGATTAGTGAAGATTTTATATGAATCCATTAGTGATGAACAAAAATTTAATAATTACAAAAAAGTTTATTTTGAAGATGTAAAATTAAATGATGATGAAATTAAAGGAAGATTAAGAGAAGTTTTGAAGTATTTGTTACACAATTATTCTGACTTATCCATTTTTACAATAGATTCTTTTTCTAATAGAGTATTAAAAAGTTTTGCTAAAGAATTAGGATATTCTGAAAACTATGAAATAACTAATAATACAGAAGAATATTATGATAGATCAGTTGAGATATTTTTTGAATCTATAACAGATGAGCAAATTAAAAGCATTGTTAGTTTTATTGAAAGTGAAAAAGAATTAAAAGAAAAATTCAAAATTGATGATTTTTCAAATCAAATTAAAAATATTTTATCAAAACTTGTTGAAAAAGAATTAAGTGAGAAGGATATTCAGGAAATGAAGGAAAAGATTAATAATTTAGATTTTGATTTGACAGAAGAAATAAAAAAACATAAGGAATATGTTGAAATATTGAATAATGAAATTAGAAATAAACTCTTATTATATGATGGAGAATTATTTAAAATTGAAGATGGAGGAATAACAGATATTTTAGAAAAAATTGCAGAAAATAAAGTTTCTAAATTTTACAGATTTATTAAAGATCCTTTTTCAGTAAAAGAATATATTGAAAAATTTAATGTATTCAAAGGGGATAAAAAGTTTGTTAATGATGAAATAAATAAGTTTTTAGATGTTATAAAACAAAAATACAATTATGAATTTCTAAAAACTCAGGAAGAACAATTAAATATCTTAAAAACTATCAAATCCAAAATTAACCTTACTAAAATATCACTTAGATTATTAGAAATCCTTCAAGATATAAAAGTTGAAGAAAATGTGATGTTTTTCTCTGATTTCACCAAAAAAATAAGTGAGATTATTCAGAATGAAGAGAATGTTGATTTTATCTTTGAAAAAGTGGGCACAAGATACAGGCATTTTTTGATTGATGAATTTCAAGATACTTCAGAATTACAATTTCAAAATTTACTTCCACTTTTGCACAATGCAATGGCTGAAGGCAATGAAAATTTTATAGTAGGTGATCCTAAACAATCCATTTATAGATGGAGAAATGCAAGTATTAAACAATGTATTGATTTGTTTGTGAATAAAGATATTTCATTGAAAAAATTAAAAAATGAGTGGCAGGAATTTAAGGATAAAATTAAAACTGAAAAGTTGGAATTTAATTACCGCAGTGCAAAAGAAATTGTAGAGTTTAATAATGATGTGTTTAATAATTTTGAATATAAAGAAGAATATGAAAGTATTAAAAAAGTTTTCAGAAATTGTAATCAAAAAGTAGGAAGAACAGATATTAATGGTTATGTTGAATTAGCAGAATTCAAAAATAAAAAAGATAAAGATAAAAATAAAAATAAAGATGCCGATAAAGATAATAAAATAGACCCTTTGAAAATATTTTCTGATTACGCTTTTTCAGTAATTAATGATTGTATCTCAAAAGGTTTTCAACAAAAGGATATTTGCATATTAGCAAGAGAAAATAAACACATCAATATAATTATAGAAAACCTAAAAGGTAAAATATTATGCAATGGTGAAGAACTTCAATTTGAATCTGCAGAAAATGGTAATTTAATCAAATCTGAGAAAGTTGAATTTATCGTTGCTTTTCTAAATTTGTTGTTAGATAATCAAAATAAAATTGCTAATGCAATCTGTATAAAATACTACGAACGTAAATCATTTAGTGAAATTATTAATGTTGATGAAAATTTTCTCAAAAAATTTAATGATGAAAAATTTAAATTATACTTTGATACTTCTAATATCCTTAATGTAGATATTTTTCAATTGATAATGCGAATTATAGATTACTTTGAAATTGAATTTGATCCTTCTGTTCAAAAACTTTTATCTGTTGCAAATACATTTATGCATCAATATGCTACTCAAAACAACACTATTCAGGGCATCTTACAGTTCTGGAATGAAAAGGCAAACAAAATTTCTATCAATATCAACAAAGAAACCAATGCAGTAAAAATAATGACTATTCATAAAAGCAAAGGTTTAGAATTTCCAGTAGTTATTTATTATCAATATAAAAGTAGTAGGGGGAATCAAAATAAAAATGATAATTATTGGTATAAAATTAATGAATTTGATATTCAACCTTACAATGATAAAATTGCTAAAATAC
Organism: Bacteroidia bacterium; assembly: GCA_035405785.1. Classification (GTDB taxonomy): domain Bacteria; phylum Bacteroidota; class Bacteroidia; order B-17B0; family Aurantibacillaceae; genus BPGX01. Next base: position 81,498 of record DAONJS010000005.1, on the reverse strand, counting down.
TTGATTCATTAAAGAATATCTATTTTTATTTAAATATTAGTGATATTAAAAATATAAATAGTAATGACGCAAGTGTTTTAGAAGAAGAAAAAATTCTTGAAGAGTTAAATTTAATTTATGTGGCTTATACCCGTGCTATCAATAGATTACATGTATTTGTAAATGACGATGTATACTTTCCAAAAATAAATGACAGATTATCATCAGAAAAATACTCTCAAGACGATTCAAAGTCAGAAAATTACAGAATTATTTCTTACGGAAATTCTGATTTTCAAAAGCAATCTCTCAAAACATTTGAAAATACTGATATTGACATTAGTGACATACAACTCAAATATAATCACAACATTTTAATTGCCGACTCTTCAAATCCCTATTCTGATGCTCACGAATTAGGCATTAAAGTGCATAAAGTTCTTGAATTACTTAATGACAATAATCTTGATAAAACGCTCAAAAAAGCATATATCAAGGGTTACATAAATCATTCTGATATTGAAAAAATTCGTCATATTATTTTACCATTGTTAGAAAATTCAGAATTGAAAAGATATTTTGAATCAGAAAATATTCAATACATTTTGAGTGAAATAGAAATTTTTGGAAAAGACAAAGAAACCTATCGCCCTGATAAATTGATTTTTACAAAAGATAAAGAAATTGTTGTATTAGAATTCAAGTCAGGAAAGGAAGAAGACAAACATAAACAACAATTAAAAAATTATATTCAACTTATTTCTGAATTATATAATGATTTCAAAGTCAAAGGATTTTTGCTGTATTTAAGAGAGGATAAAATTTTGATTAAAAAGGAAGAGTGAGATTTTTTAAGCATCAGAAAATAAAGTTGTAACATCATAAATGATTAAGTGATTTTATGTAGTATTGCAAACTATCAATTGTTAATTGATTAAATTGTTTAATTTTTTTGTTTGATGGGTCATAGATTGTAATTTTCTCTTTTAGTGTTATTGTTCTATCAATATTTCTTTTCTTGTCAATATATATTTTTGTTTTATTCAAATGAATTTGAGATAAAGATAAATCCGATGATATCACAATTACTTGTTTAGAAATAGAATATTCATTTAAAACATTAATAGTATGCTTACTACAACCATAACAAGTGTTAGATGGTATTAAAAAATAAACAGCGGTTGAATCATATTTTATATTTAAGATATTTAATGTATTTAAAATATCTCTTTCAATAGCATTTTTTGATTCTCGTTCATTTGAATAATTACAAGCACTAATGACGAGAAAAATCAAATAAAGAATAAATTTCTTCATCATTTTGATTTTTAATTAAAACACCTTTTTTTGTAATAATAATTTTGTTGAAATAATATCTACCTGATTCAAATAAAACTTCATATAAAACATTGAAATTTTCATCACAAACAACAATTGACCAGTCAGCATCTGTAATCAAATTGATTTTATCTTTGTTTTTGTATGGATATTTATGACGAATTATTCTGTAATAAAGTTTTTTGTATTTATCGTAATACAAACAATAATACCTTGAATTTTCAATGAGATATTGACTTACCTTTTCAAAATTTTGCACATCATTAAAATTAAAATGCGAGTTTTGAATAAAATAATTACTTCTAATAACTCTTTTATTTTTTGTTTTACTGCTTAAATTAAAAATTTCAATCGTATCATTATGTTCAAAAGAATATATCAAATTATTGTTGTCATCTAATATTCTAAATGGATTAAAGACATACTTAAAATGATTGCTTAAATCAGATGGATATTCTTCAAAATTCATATTAAAAATCACTTCCTTCTTATTCTTCAAATCAAAACAAAATTCTCTTTTTTCAGATATAAATTTTTTGTAATTATCTAATGAGTTGATAATGTAATTTGGGTATTTAAATGCAAAAGCAAGAGTATCTTTTACATAAAATGGAAATAAAGCAGATGCACTATAATTATAATTTTCTGACCATAAATTAATTGTATCAATAATTTTTAATGAAGTATCAGAAATTGTAATTTGATGTTCATCTAAAAAATAAATATTAAATGAATAGTCAATATAAACATCGTTAAATCTACTGAAATTCTTTTCAAATAATTTTGTTACAGCATTATTTTCTAAATCCCATAAATAAAGGAAATAATTTTTACTAAAAAAATAATATAAGTTTTCACTTTTGGGAAAATTTTTAATGCTTAAAATCGTATCATCATTAAAAGGTAATTTTATGTTATTTTCAATTTTAAAGAATTCAGATTGCAATGCTTTATTCATTGAATGCTTATCACTACAAGAAAATAATATCAAAATTCCAAAAATATAGCAATAATAAAACCTTCTCAATTTTTTGAATTTAAAATGAAAATATATTTTGCTTAAAATTAATCAATAATTTTTTAATTTATCAGGACAAATTGACTTTTTATTTAGTCACTAATAAACCTTAATCAAAAAAATCACCTTATATTCTAAAACAAAATTCTGTCATTGAAAAACTTTCCTGAATTCTAAAATTATTCAAATTGTATTTATCATTCCTCCAATGATTTTTCCCTATTCCAAATTTATACGAAATTTCAAGTATTGTTTTAATTTTTTGATTTTCTTTTCGGAATACAAATATCATTGATGAACCTAATAAACTTGTTGTATTATATAATCCAAATGTTCCGCCATTGAAATTATTTGGATTTAAATTAATAGATGTTTTATCAGGCAAGTAATTGACATAATATGAAAATGTTCCATAAGAATAATTGAGATTCAAAAAACCTTGTGTTCTTTGTAAATTCAAAATAGAATAACCTACATTAAAAGTCCCACGAATAGCACTTATTCTCGTGTCCTTTAAGTTTTGAAACCATCCCGACAAAATAGACGCTTCTAAATTCACAAGAAATTTTCTTTTAATAAATAACATTTGACTATACTTTATAATGCCCATGTAATTACTATTTTCTGTTACATTAAGTAATTTATTTATACTATTAACAATCCATTGATTTTGATAAACCAAACCATAACTTATCCAGTGTTTAAGTTCAAGTTTCCCTTTTAAGTTGTTCTGATTTGTAGTATCAGATTGACTTTTAAGCGAGCAAATAATTAATCCTACTAATACTAAACTAATTAAACTTCTCATAAATGTTCAATTTGATTATGCGAAAATACATAAATTTTCTTATTTACTTTAATTATTTATATCTGATAATTCAGCAATATTCACAAATATGATATTGATTTTTTTGTCTGAAAACATTTTTTTGTATGCCGTTATTCTTCTTACTAATTTTACAGAAGGTTTCCCCATCCATTTTGCCCAGTAAATAACAATGTGTAAATCGTAATGATTTTTGTAAAAATCAAAAGTATCATTACAAATGTTTTTTATAAATGAAAATTCTTTAATGATAGTGTAAGTTGTATCGTGCAAGTAAGGAGAATATCTTATGGGCATAGGTGGATAAGTGCTTAATATCTTTAATTTTTTGATATTGCCTTCACAACTTGCGTATTGCAAAATTAATTTTCCTGCACTATCAAATACTTTGAATTGTAGAGGTCTAAATCCTTTTTCCCATCCGATTTTGTAAGGAAAATTCTTTAAACTATCTATGATTTTTTCATCAATATAATAACAAAATTTTCCATATAGATGATATTTGTTCTTCTTAAAATATTTTTCAAGTTTTTCTTTTGGTAAAACCTTTGGCTCGCTTATACTTAAAAACCTTGAAAGTATTACACTACAAGAAGAAAGAATAAAACAAACAAAAAATATTAGTATAAAAAATCTAATATCTAATTTTACTGAAAACATTTATTATCAACAATATTCGCTTCAAAAATAATTATTTCAAATCTATTCTTTTACCCCTTTATTTTTCACAATTTTTATTTTTTAATAAGTGTATTAAATTCATTATTTTTGCTACTTAGTTTTTAATTATGGAAAAAAATACAAATACATACATTGTTTCTGCAAGAAAATACAGACCTCAAACTTTTGATAGCATTGTTGGGCAAGAACATGTAACCAATACTTTGAAAAACGCTATTCTCAATAATCAAATTGCTCAGGCATATTTATTCTTTGGTCCCCGTGGTGTTGGAAAAACTACTTGTGCTCGTGTGTTTGCTAAAACTATCAATTGCACTAACTTACAACCTAATGGTGAAGCATGTAATGAATGCCCATCGTGCAAAGCATTTAATTCAAATACATCTTTTAATATCTACGAATTAGACGCGGCTTCCAATAATTCCGTTGAAGATATTCGTCAGTTAATAGATCAAGTTCGCTATCCGCCTCAGTCGGGCAAATACAAAGTGTATATCATTGATGAAGTGCACATGCTTTCTACTGCCGCTTTTAATGCATTCCTTAAAACATTAGAAGAACCACCTTCTTATGCCAAATTTATTTTAGCCACTACAGAAAAAAATAAAGTTTTACCAACCATTTTATCTCGCTGTCAAGTATTCAATTTTAATCGCATTAAAACCGAAGACATTGCCAGATATTTAGAACGAATCGCTGCAAAAGAAAATCATAAATACGAACACGATGCCATTTACATTATTGCCCAAAAAGCAGATGGTGGCTTACGCGATGCTTGTAGTATCTATGATCAGATTGCTGCTTTTACACAAGGTAATATCACCACTTCTGCTGTAAGAGAAAATCTTCATGTGCTTGATTATGATTATTATTTTCAACTCACCGAAGCATTTCTCTCTCAAGATTATACCAAAATTCTTTCACTTTTAGATAACATATTATCAAAAGGTTTTGATCCACAAAATATTTTAGTTGGATTAATGGATCACCTTCGTTATTTATTACTTGCAAAAAACTATCAAACACTTGCTATTCTTGACTTATCCAATTCTGCAATACAAGCCATCAGCGAACAAACTAAAAAATGTTCAGAAAAATTTTTACTCAATGCTTTGAGTATTCTTAATAAAGCAGATGTAAGTTTTAAATCTGCCCGCCATCAAAGATTGCATCTTGAAATTCATTTCTTACAAATTGCAAACCTTAATCAAACTATTGCTGAGGCCGAAAAAAAAAATAGCATACTAGAAGAAGATACTTCAGTAGCCCAAAGTAATTCAGAATCAAATATCAAAAAAACTATTAAAGTTGCAGATAAACCCGTATTCAAAGAAGTTACTGTAAAAACAACCGCATCTATCAAAGAAGTTCAGCAAATCATTTCTTCTCAAAAAGAAATTCAATCAAATACTTTAACCACACAAATTCAACAATCTGCTAATATCATTGAAAAAGAAATAATTGAAACAAAAAAAGTAATTGAAATTCCAACTTCTAATGATGAAGCATCTAATATCCCCGAAAATATTGTAAAAGAACCACAAACAAATTATTCTGTTTCTTCTGAAAAAATTCAGGAAGAAATAACAGAAAAAAATACAACACCAACAAATACAATAAATACAAATCCCATTCCACAAAACATTGCCGAAAAAAGATACGAAGCACTACTTGCAAAAAATCCTTTATTAGAGGAATTAAGAATAAAACTCAATCTTGAATTTAAATAAAATTATATGAAAAAAATCAGCATCACTGTAATCTCTTTATTATCTGCACTTTCATTAAGTGCTCAACAACCTGCATCAGGATTTACAAAAAGCATCAAATCTGCTTCACAGCAAATTAAACAAGCATTTGACAAAATATTTTCTTACGATTCAATTCCTGGTGATCCCTTTCATATTAGAATTTATACATTTCCAAATGGCTTAAAAGTTTATTTGTCTCCTTATCATGCACAGCCAAAAATTTTTACAATGATTGCTGTAAAAGCAGGTAGCAAATATGACCCCGCAGATGCTACCGGATTGGCACATTATTTAGAACACATGTTATTCAAAGGAACTGATAAATATGGCACTAAAAATTATGAAGCAGAAAAACCATTGTTAGATAAAATTGAAGAACTATTTGAAGTATATCGTCAAACAAAAGATGAAACACAGCGTAAGAAAATTTATCATCAAATTGATAGCATCTCATTTATAGCCGCTAAATATGCAATTGCAAATGAATACGATAAAATGGCTACTGGTATTGGTGCTAATTCTACAAATGCATTTACTGATAAAGACGAAACTGTTTATATCAATGAAATACCATCTAATCAGGTAGACAATTGGTTAGATTTAGAAAGTGAAAGATTTAGAAACCCTGTGTTTCGCTTATTCCACACAGAGTTAGAAGCAGTGTATGAAGAAAAAAACAGAAGTTTAGACAACGATGAATATCAAATGTATGAAGCACTTTACAAAGAACTTTTTCCAAATCATCCTTACGGAACACAAACTACCATTGGAACAGTTGAACATTTGAAAAATCCATCATTAAGAGAAATTAAAAAGTATTACGAAAAATATTATGTGCCAAACAATATGGCAATTATTATGTGTGGTGATTTTAATCCTGATACCGTAATCAGAAAAATTTTTGCACGATTTGCCAACAAACCTTCTAAACCAGTAGAACCTGTTAATTTTACTTCACCTAATCTTTCGCAAAGAATTCAAAAAACCATTTATGGCCCAAAATCAGAAATGTTGATAATGGGATGGAAAGCTGATGGTGCCGCTTCCAAAGATGCTTTGTATTTAGAACTCATTAAAGAAATATTATATAATTCAAAATCTGGTTTGATTGATGTCAATGTAAATGGAAAACAAAAAGTTTTAAGTGCTGATGCATCTTATGAAATCAATAAAGATTATTCTAACTTTACCTTATTTGCTACTCCAAAGGAAAATCAAACACTAGAAGAAGTTGAAAAAATTTTGTTAGAAGAAATACACAAACTTCAAAATGGTGAATTTGATGAACAACTACTTAAAGATATTTTGACAAATAAAAAATTAGAATTACAAAAAACTCTTGAAGATAATTTTGGAAGAGCATTTACCATATTTTCAGCATTTACTAAAGATATGCCATTGCAATATATTGTCAATAAAATTAATGAATTCAAAAAAATTACCAAACAAGATATTATGCACTTTGCTCAACAATATCTGAGAGATAATAACTATGCAGTAATTTACAAAAAAACTGGCGAAAGTCAAAATATAAAAGTTTCAAAACCTGCTATTACTCCAGTAGAATTAGATAGAGAAAACATTTCAGAATTTGCAAAACAAATTATTAATAATAAGCCCAAACCTCTTGCTCCCAAATTTTTAGATTATCAAAAAGACATTCAATTTTCAAAACTTACTTTCCCAAATCAACAAAATCGCAGCATTGAGTTATTATACAATCAAAATAAAGAAAATGAATTGTTTGAATTAACTTACTATTACAACCTAAATAGCAATGAACTAAAAAAATACAGCATACTTTTTGAATATCTTAATAAATTTCCTTCTACTGAATCTGCTAATACAGATCAAATTTTCAAAAGATTGTATCAAATAGGGTGTGATATCAGTTGGTATGTTTCTGTTACTAATAACGAGGCTTATGTAACTATATCAGGTCTTGCAGAAAACATTAAAGAAGCAGTTGCTATAACAGAAGCCATTATCAATCAACCTAAAATAAATGAAGAAACATTCAAAGAATTTATCAATGATCTTATCAAAGAAAGAGAAGACAATAAAAAAGATAAAAATATTATTTTGAGAAATTTAAGTTACTATGCTACTTTTGGTGAAAAAAATCCTGTAAATGATGTATTGACTAATGAAGAACTCAAACAATTAAGTGTAAAAGAATTGGAAGATTACCTCAAAAAATTACACAATTATCCACATCAGATTTTATTTTATGGACCACAAAAACAATCTGAAATTTCAAATATCTTATTACAATTCCATAAATGGAAAATGCAAAATGTAGAAACAAATGTAACCATTTATCCAACAAAAAATCTTGACAAAGCACCAAAAGTATTTTTTACACCTTATCCAATGCAGCAAGCAGAATTGGTAGTCGTTGGAAAAGTTGGCGATTTTAATAGCAAACTATTTCCTTCTATTGTATTATTCAACAATTATTTTGGCGGATCTATGAGTGGTGTAATTTTTCAGGAAATCAGAGAATCCCGTGCCCTTGCTTATGCAGCAAATACTTATATTTCTACACCACCAAATAAACAATATCCTATTACAACACGATCATATATTGGCACTCAAGCTGATAAATTACCAGATGCCTTGCCTGCCTTATATTCTTTATTAGATTCAATGCCTTTTAATAAATCATCATTTGACGCTGCCAAAGAAGCCATTGTTCAACAAATACGAAGTGAAAGAATTATTAAAACTCAAATTTTCTTTAACTATCTTTACAATAAAAAGTTAGGATTAAATTATGATATTCGTAAAGATGTTTTTCAACAAGTGCCACAAATGAATTTCAAGGACTTATTCAATTTCCAAAAAACATATATAAGTAAAAAGCCCAGAAACATTGCTATCATCGGAGACCCAGAAAAAATTGATAAAAGTATATTGAAAAAATACGGAGATATTCAGGAAGTTTCTTTGAAAGAAATTTTTGGTTACTGATTATTACTCAAATGAATTGGTATTATTTATTGCCTTTACTTTTATTGTGTTCTGCGTTTTTTAAAATGGGAATGCCTTCTTTGGTTATTTACTTTCGGTTTGATTTTTTTTACTCTTTTGTTTTTTCAGTAGGTTCAGGTTTTGCAGGAAGTTTTATTTATACTTATTTTAGTTATTATATTATTAAATGGTGGAAGAATTTCAAGCAAAAATGGAATAAAAAACCACAAAAAATTTTTACAAAACAAAACCGATTGATTATTAAAGTGAAAAATAAATTAGGATTGTTTGGCATAGCATTACTTTCTCCTGTATTATTATCTATACCATTAGGAGCATTTTTAGGCGAAAAATTTTTCAAAGATAAAAGCAAAGTTATTTTATATTTAAATGCTTCCATTTTATTTTGGTTTTTAGTTTTATATATTCTAATGAAATTTTTCTATTTACAGTTAAAAGGAATAGTATTTTAAAACTTAAACGCTCAAAATTTATTTTTATACTGAAGTAACATTAATTTCTGAATTATAAAATTTGAGTATAATAAATAATCTATATGTTTGTGATTTTATTTAGAATTTTAATTTAAAGCATACCTATAACGCCTAAATAACAATAAATAAGAGTTTTTACTACATTTTTTACTTTTATTTAACTTACTCCATTGATATTAAGATCAAAGACCTCACCAGTACAAATATTTATTTTTATGTTCCAGTAATAACTACACCCATCAAGAACATGTATTATTTCTTTTGATAATAAAAGTTCTTTTTCTTTGTTCCATACAAAATTGATCCATAAAATTTTATCTCCTTTATTATTTTCAAATCCAACATATTGTCTTTTATACTTTTTTAAATTCTTCTCAAGAATATGGCATCCTCCTATTTGATTAATATGATCTTTATTAAGTAATGGTAATTTTTCTTTTAATAATTTTTCGGCAGCTTCAATATCTTTTTTTGTAGGAGTATATCTACTTTTTGATTTGGTACCGATAACATTACAAAATGATTTTCATCAAAAATATACCCTTCATAACCTTTTCCACGCACATAACTTGGATTGTTGTTAGTAAGTATAAATAAAAGATGAAGAAAAATAAAAAGATGCATAAATTATTTTATTGATAAGATGCTTTTTAAAAATGTAATAAGATATTATAATTTGAAAATATTCAGTATTATTAACAAAAAAGGGCGAAATAACTCGCCCTTTTATACTTTCTTATTCTGGAATTTCTTCTGAATTTTCTTCACCTTCAATTTTCGGCTTCACTTTTGGTGTTTCTTTTTTAGGTGCATTTGGATCAACAAAATCCCAACTGATAATTCTAAACACCACTCTTCTGTTCTTTTCGTGAAGTGCTTCTTGTTCTTCTTTTGTTTTAGCCGCTTTTATTACATCATCTTTGATAAGTAATTTTCTTTTACCATAACCTTTTGCCTGTAATCTTGCAGGATTAATTTTTTTCTCATTAATTAAATAATCAACAACAGATTGTGCTCTCTCTTGTGAAAGTTTATCATTTTTCACATCGCTACCGCGGCTATCAGTGTGTGCCTGTATTTCAATAATTATTGATGGGTTATCTACTAATATTTTATATAAGAACTCTAAAGAATCTTTTGACTCAGGTCTTAATGTTGCTTTGTTTAAGTCAAATAAAATTTTTGGTAAGCGAATTTCTCTTTCTACAGGTTTAATTTCAAAATCTTTTACAAACTCTTTTGAGTTATTTACTCCTACTGTTGTAAATACGCCTTTTTCACTACTTGCAAGATAACCATCTGGGTAATGTTCTGATACAGAATTTTTACTTGTTTCAATACTTACTGTGTAAGAAGTATTTTCTTTCAACCCTGTAAAATTATAATTTCCTGATTTATCAGTAGTAGTTTCTTGAATATCGCCATTACTTCCTTCTAAACGAACTTTAACATTGGCTACACCTTCACCTTTACCTACGCCCGTGTTTCCACCAGTACTAACAACAGTTCCTTTCATTTTGAAGGTTAGAGGTGGTAAGTAAAATGACCAAATATCATCACTGCCTTTTCCGCCTTCTCTGTTAGATGTAAAATAACCTCTTTTGGCTTTACCTTCAAAAATAATTCCAAAATCATCTGCGGCAGAGTTAATTGGATATTTCAAGTTTTCTGCGGGTTTTGTAAAGTTTCCATTTTCATCTGCTTCTGCTTTGAAAATATCTAAACCGCCCATTCCAGGATGATAATTTGATGAAAAATAAAGTGTTTTACCATCTGAATGAATGTAAGGGTAAACTTCGTCGCCGGGTGTATTTACCATATCTCCAAGGTTAATTGGTTTTGACCATGTATTGGCTTTTTGATCCCAAACTGATTTCCAAATATCTTTTCCACCTTTTCCATCAGGTAATTTGGCAGCAAAATATAGTGTTTTTCCATCTGGTGCTAAACTTGGATGTCCAAATGCGATGCTATCAATATTAAATGGAAGTTTTTCTGGTTCTCCCCATGAATTTCCTTGCTTTTTTACAATATATAATTGACAAGATAACTTTTTGTTTTTTGCTTCTGGACAACGAGTCAAAAACATAAAATCACCTTTTTTAGTAAAACATGCACAACCTTCGTTAAAAGGTGAAGCGATTACTCCTAATGGAACTGGTGTGCTCCATTTTCCGTTTTTATCTAATGTAGTTTCATATAAATCAGAGTGATTTTGACCTGTGGTAATGTCAATTTTTCCTTGAGATCCTTCTCTTGTAGAAGTGAAAACTAATGTTTTGTATTTTGCATCTTTATATTGAGGACAAAAATCTGATTCTTTTGAGTTAATCAAAGACATATTTTCAATTTTATATCTGGTGGGATTATCTTTCCATTCTTGTGCTAACTGGCAAGATTTAATACCCATTTCTCCTCTTGGGTCAGATGGATTTTCTTTTTTATACGCTTCATATTCTGCCATTGCTTCGGGGTATTTCATTTGAGCTTTCAATACATCTGCTAATGCAAGATGTACTGCAGGGTCAGGATATTTAGCAGAAATAGCTTTTTGTAAATATGTTTCTGCAGATTTTAAATCATTGATGCTCTTGTATGCCAGCCCCATTTTGTATAAAATTTTGGCTTTTGTATCGGGCTTTTTGGCTTTTGTATAGGCCTGTTTGTATAGTTCTATGGCATTAAAATACTGTCCATACTGAAAGGCCTCATCTGCGGCTTTTGTGTAATTTTTTTGTGCCTGCATTACAAACCCAGTAAGCAATGCAGATAATACAAGAGTAATGATTTTTTTTGTCATAGGTTTAAATTTTGGTGGGCAATATACTAAAAATTTTAAACTTCCAAATTTGCCCAATTTATTTTAATGTTTTTCTTGTTCAGCAGAATGATGAGCAGAATGAGATTTTAATTGTTCTTGTTGTTCAAAATAAAGTTTATCTACTTTATTTCTGTATTCTGGTCGGCTTGTGTAAGTTCCTTCTGTAATCAAAATAAAAATAGTGTACAAAATAAAAATTGAATAAGGAACTAAAATGGTATATTTGAAAAAAGTAACTTCATGTTTTAAGTGCATAAAATACATCACAATACCACCAGCTTTTACAAGTGTTAATGTAATAAAGAAGAATTTTAATCCTAATGTACCTGTCCATCCTTTTTCAGGGGCAATAAAACCCACAATCAACTCAATGATGGTAACGATTAACATAAGCCAAAATACATTCCATAATGTTCTTCTGGCCTTTTTTCCTTCCTCTTCTCCATGAAGAGCCATTTTTTCATATTCTGGGAAATTGTCGTGAAAATGCATAGTTTTTAATTTTTAATGGTTAATGATTTTTTTAGAGTAGATAAAAGAATGTAAATACAAACACCCACACTAAATCTACAAAGTGCCAGTATAAACCAACTTTTTCTACCATTTCATAGTGTCCTCTTTTTTCCATAACACCATTTACTACTTGAATGAATATAATAATGTTCAAAACAACACCACTGAATACGTGGAATCCGTGAAAACCTGTAATAAAGAAGAAGAAATTAGCAAATTGAGGAATGCCATATTCATTAACGGTCATATTAGCCCCATGAATAATTTGTTGTACATATCTTTGTTGATCATCATTCCATACCCATCTTAATGCACCTTCTTGTGTTCCTACAATAAAATTATACCATTCCCATGCTTGTGATCCCAAAAACATTAACCCACCAACGATAGTTGCTAACATCCATATTATCACTTGTTTTTTATTGTTTCTTTGACCTGCTTCTACTGCAAGCACCATTGTTACAGATGACATAATTAATATAAAGGTCATTAAACCTACATACGCTAATGGAATATGTTCTTTTACAAATGGAAAGTGCACAAAAACATGTTCTGCATGAGGCCATACATCTCCAAAGCGATGACGCATAAATCCGTATGCACAAAGTAATCCACCAAATGTTAAAGCATCAGACACAAGGAAAAACCACATCATTATTTTTCCATAACTGATGTTGAATGGCGATACACCGCCGTTCCATAATTCTTTTTCATTTACTACTGCATGTGTTGAATGAGACATAGTGATAAATTTTTGGGGGCAAGTTTAACGAATAAATAATAAAAATAAAAATAAAAAAATCCATAAGGCATCTAAAAAATGCCAATAGATTGAAATGAGTTCTATTCCTAAATAATTTTCAGGAGTATATTTCTTTAATAATGTTTTGATAGAGGTTACCATTAAACCAATCAAACCACCTGCTAAATGGGCTAAATGCAATGCAGTCAATAAATATAAAAATGAACCTGATGGATTGCTGTATTTTCCGGCATATACAATGCCATTTTTGTATAATTCTTTCCAACCTTGTATTTGAAGAATTGTAAATGTAATTCCAAATATAAAAGTTATTAATAAAAAAATAAATGTTTGTTTGATGTTATTTTGCTGAATGTATTTTTGTGCTAAAAAAATACTACCACTGCTTAATAAAATAACCACACTACTAATATAAAATATATCAGGTAATTGAAATTTTAGCCAGTTTCCGCCCTGTGCCCTGATTACATAAGCACTTGTTAATCCTGAAAAAACCATAATAATACTAAATATGCCTAACCACAGCATATTTTTATATGCTTTTCTTTTAAGTTGAAAATTTTCTGCATTCATAATCTTGTCATTAAAGTTAATTGCACCACGGGCAAATATACAATACAGGTTTTAAATAATTTTTTTGCTAATTCGTCTGTAGGATGCTTAAAAAATAAATACGCCTGAATGAGTAATCCAATAGATGCAATGCTAATAATAATAGCGGATATCCATCCTACATAATTAAATAAATATGGCAATAAAGCACAGATAACTAAAAAGATGGAATAAAGAAAAATCAAGTATGCAGAAAATTTATCTTTTTTTCTATTAGGCAATAAATAAAAATCAGCTCTTGCATAATCTTCATAATTAAACCATGCTAATGTCCAGAAATGTGGAAATTGCCAGATGAATTGAATTAAAAATAATAATGCAGAAAAAAATTCTATTGTGTTTTGATGAGTTTGTCCTGTTACTGCTCCTATGAGTGTAGGTAATGCTCCTGGAAATGCACCTGCAAATACTGCCCAAGGTGTTTTTTGTTTAAGTGGAGTATAAATGAAAACATAAAGCAACAAAGACAATAATCCTATAATAGCAGTAAATGGCGAACATAACCACAAAAAAAACAAACCCGTTAAAGTCATTATTACAGAACTGAAAACGGCTTCCTTATTTGAAAGAATGCCTAATGGTAAAGGCCTGTCTTTGGTGCGATGCATTTTGGCATCTAATTTTTTTTCAATTACTTGATTAAATCCATTAGATGCACCTGTTATTAAAAATCCACCTAAACTTAAATACAATACAATTGTCCATTTTGGTTCATCAGCAATAGTAATATAACTTACTACTGCTGAAAAAACTACTAATAAAGATAATCTGTGTTTTGTTAGTAAAACAAATGCTTTTTTTTTGGAATACACAATACAACCGAATTTGTTTAATTAAGATCTATTTTTTTCTTGGAAAAAACTTTTTAGGATCAAAGTCATCATCATCGTCATCGTCGTCATCATAATCATCATCTTCATCATCTTCGTTGTAGATGTTGATAAATGGATCGTCATAGTCAGAATCGTCATTGACACTATAATAATGAGCATTGACAATATCGTTCAATATAGCAGAAATACTATCTGAATCATAACCTGAATTTTTCAACAAAATAATACTGTCAAACCATTCGCTCAAGAGTTGTGTAAGCACTTCATTGTAATTCAGATTTTGAGAATTTTTTTTGGAAAAAGTTAATATACTTTCAACTAAATCTTTTGTGAGGTCTTCAATTTCTTCAAGCAGTTCTTCATCAAAATTTTCTTTTTTGAGGCGGTCTAAACCTTTTACCCATTCTCCAATATAAGTTTTAAAATTAGCCATAAATTTTTTTGTGCAAATAACATTAAATTATCAGTAATTTACAAATGCATTTTCATCAAAAATAATAATTATCTTTATTCATTTTTAAGCACACACTAAAATGATTATTATTGTGGCGAATAAAATATTATGGAACAAACAATCATTGCACCTGTACCAAAAGTTTTTTTTGGTATTAACTATAATTTAAGATAATTGTTATGAATTTGATTTCTAAAAACATTTTTTTGATTTACTCATTGTATAATTAAAATAACTATTATTGTAAATTGTATGATAAAGACAAAAGAAATTGGAAATTTATTGTTTAGAGTTCAAATTTATTAATGAGCAGTTATTTATCTATTGATAGAATATAAAAATGATATACTCATTTATCAATTACTTTACAGAGGAGCAAGTTATTCTATTCATATTAAGTTCAGTTATTCAAATCACTTCAGTATTTGCTTTTCATTTTGATAAAAAAAGATTAGCGATTATTTTATTATTTCTTGGTTCAATAGGACTTGGTTTTTTTGTTGCCAGTTTAGATAATTTTTTAAATATATGGGATGAACAATATCATGCTCTTGTAGCAAAAAACATGATTAATAATCCATTTAAGCCAAAACTATATTCAGTGCCCTTATTAGAATATGATTATAGAAACTGGACAGGAAACTACATTTGGTTACATAAGCAACCTCTTTTTCTATGGCAAATTGCAATAAGTTTAAAGATTTTTGGAATAAATGAAATTGCTGTAAGGATACCAAGTATTCTGCTTCACGCAATTATGACAATATTGATTTATCGTATTGGAAAAATTACCTATAATTCAATAGTTGGGTATTATGGTGCAATATTTTTTACCTTTGCTTATTATGAACTGGAAT
This sequence comes from Bacteroidia bacterium, assembly GCA_035405785.1. Classification (GTDB taxonomy): domain Bacteria; phylum Bacteroidota; class Bacteroidia; order B-17B0; family Aurantibacillaceae; genus BPGX01. The sequence continues at coordinate 65,585 of DAONJS010000005.1, read as the reverse complement.
TAGTAGCGGGTAAATTTGCTACAGATCATAATGATATTGCATTTCTCTTTTATGTAACAGCAAGTTTTTGGGCATGGTTTGAATATCAAAATTCTCAAAAAAAATATTGGCTGATTTTGATAGGTGTTTTTTCTGGCTTTGCTGTTCTTGTTAAATGGTTAATGGGATTATTGATATATATTATTTGGATAATTTCAGTAGGTATAAATAATAAAAAGAATTTTCTAAATTTAAAATTATATTTTCCTGTTGTATTTTCTCTTTTAATATCATTGTTAGTTTTTATCCCATGGCAATTATATGTTCTTTTAAACTATCCATTAGAATCAAAATATGAATTTCAATTAAATACAGATCACTTTTTCAAACCAATAGAGAATCATGGCGGCGATTTTTGGTTTCATTTTAATGCTATAAAGGACATTTATGGTTCAGGTGATGCTGTACCATTTATACTATTACTGGGATTAATTTTGTATTTAAAAAATATCTCAATCAGATTATATCGTACAATTATTTTAGGTGCCATAATAATAACTTATGGATTTTACACAATTGCTTCAACAAAAATGACTTCATATTGCCTTATCGTTTCTTCATTTGGATTTATCTCACTTGGTGTTTTGGTTAATTCAATAATAACATTCTTATGTCTGAAATTAAAAACCAGGATGTATCAAATATTTTTAAGATCAATAGCAGTAATTGTGATTTGTTTTTTCCTTATTGATTTATCTAAAATTAAAAATTACCACACTGATTGGAAACCTCATGATAACTTTAACAGAAATGCAGATATTAAACAAAAAACTGCTATAAAGATAATTAAAGATACTTTGAAAAATGGCGATTGGGTTGTATTTAATGCAGATATTAGATTAAATGGACATATTTCACTAATGTTTTATACAGATTTTATTGCATATGATTTTGTGCCTGATAAAATCCAAATTGAAAAAGTTAAAAAGAAATTTTTTAAAATTGCTATAATAGATAATGATAGTTTACCTGAATTTATTTGTAATGATAATGAAATAATAAAAATTAAAATATAGTTTTTATAAACAAATAGTTAAACGCAATTTGATTTAATAATTATGGATAATTCATGCAAACTTGTTTTCTCATAATATTTTCATCTTAAAAATTTTAAATCATTAAATATTCTTTATCATTTTTAATCAATTTAAAACAAATTCTTTATTTACTTGCACTAAAATGATTATTATTGTGGCGAATAAAATATTATGGAACAAACAATCATTGCACCTGTACCAAAAGATATATTAATTGCAGAATTATCTAAGGATAAATTTATTCGCTATACCAAAAATGGTAAAAACGAAATTTATATTGTTAATTATCATAATGCACCTAATGTATTAAGAGAAATAGGCAGATTAAGAGAAATAACTTTTAGGCATGCTGGTGGTGGCACAGGAAAAGAAATTGATTTAGATGAATTTGATACTTCTGAAAATTGTTATCAACAACTGATAGTTTGGGATCCTTCTGAAAAAGAAATTGTTGGATCATACAGATATATTCTTTGTAAAAATGCTTTGAAAAACAATCAACTTCATCTTGCTACATCAGAACTTTTTCACTTTTCTCAAAAGTTTATCAATGAATATGCACCTTACACAATTGAATTAGGTCGTTCATTTATTCAACCAAAATATCAGCCAACTGAAGATTATAGAAAAGGATTATTTAGTTTGGATAATTTGTGGGATGGTCTTGGAGCACTGGTAGTAGATTATCCAGATATGAAGTATTTTTTTGGCAAAGTAACTATGTACACGCATTTCAATAGAGAAGCAAGGGATTTGATTTTAGGTTTTATGCGATTTTTCTTTCCAGATAAAGATAATTTAGTTTGGCCTATTCATCCAATAGAATTAGAAAATGATATTTCCTGGTTCATTGAAAAAATAAAAGGACTTTCATATAAAGAAGCACATCTTGAATTAACTCACGAAGTAAAAAAACGTGGTGAGCGTATTCCGCCACTTGTCAATAATTATATGAATTTGTCTTCTACAATGAGAACTTTTGGAACGGCTATCAATCCTGGGTTTGGGGGTGTTGAAGAAACTGGTTTAATGGTTACCATTGCAGATATTTATCCTTCAAAAAAGGATAGATATATTCAACCTTATATTGAGTTTTTAAAACAACAAGGTAAGAAAGTTTAATCTTTTTTTGTAGAATCTTTTACTGGCTCAAATTCTATACTTAAAGAATTTACACAATATCTTTTTCCTGTTTCAGTAGGACCATCATCAAATAGATGTCCTAAATGAGAACCACAGCGAGCACATAAAATTTCTGTGCGAATCATACCATAACTATAATCTGGTTGTTTGATAATTCTTTCATTATTTCCAATTTCTTTATCAAAACTTGGCCATCCACAATGTGATTCAAATTTCATATCAGATGTAAAAAGTTCATATCCACACGCGGCACATTTGTATACACCTTTTTCAAAGTGCATGTAATATTTTCCGCTAAATGGTGGCTCAGTTCCTTTTTCTCTTAGTATATGATATTTTTCTTTTCCTAATATCGATTTCCATTCTTCTTCAGATTTTACAATTTTTTCATTAGACATAAATTTTGATTTTGTGTTTTGACATTGCAAAAATAAAGGAAATAAAATTGTGATTAAAAATAACTTGAAATTCATTAGTGCAAAGATAAGGTAAAATTTTTTAGTTGATATATTTTTTTACTGCAATTACGCAGATAATTAAAGTAATAGTTAATAGCGAATAGTTTTGAATTTTTAGTTATTTCGTCATTGCGAGGGCGTTAGCCCGAAGCAATCTCGTAATTGTTATGAGAATAATACTTTTGAGATTGCTTCGCTTTGCTCGCAATGACGTGTAATATTTGAGATTACTTCGCTTTGCTCGTAATGACGATAAAGTTCATAACTCAAAACTGAATATACTTGAACATTGAACATTTTTTTATTATCACCAAAATATCTTGCTTTGTTTAAGTTGAATCATTATCTTCTTTTATCACTTCCCCAATAGAGTTTATTTCTCAGAGAATCAAAAAAATGAAATTGATGTGGCATCACTAAATGAAAATAATGATTGGCTTTTGAAATTTTAATGGATTCTTTTTGAAAATCTACATTTAATGAATAGATATTTGAATCAAGTGATAAATGGTATTGTGGATTTCTACCTGAAATAACAAAGGATAATATATGTTGATTTGAAAGCACAATGGGTTTGGCATTCAATGAATGCGATGCAATTGGTGTGATAATCATTGCATTTAATCCGGGTTCTAAAATAGGTCCTCCACAACTTAATGAATAAGCAGTAGAACCTGTTGCAGTAGAAACAATAATACCATCTGCAAAAACAGTTGTCAAATATGCATCATCAATAAATACATCAATATACAGCATTGAACCTGTATCTTTTTTGTGAATGACAATTTCATTTAAAGCATAATTAACATCGTTACTTGGTAGTTGCGGATGAAGTAATTGCAATAAATTTCTCTTTTCAATAGTGTATTTTTTGTCAATAATTCTTTGAATGGCTTCGGTTACATTTTGTTTAAAATCATAAGCAAGAAATCCCAAACGACCTGTGTTGATGCCAAAAACAGGAATGGGCAACTTTTTTACTAAAGATAATGTTTCTAATAAAGTGCCGTCTCCACCTAAACTGATAATCATTTCAATATTGTGCTTTTCTAAATCATCATTGTTTTGGATAACTGGAAAATTTAAAACATCTGGAAAATTATTTTTGAGAAATTCAAAATATGGTTCATATAAATAAAGCGATATGTTATGTTCTTTAAGTTTTTGATAAATATCAAATACATATTCGTATTTGTTAGCCGCAGTATTTCTTGCATATAATGCGATGTTCATACAATATAAATTTTAAGAGTTATTAGAAAAATTGTTTTTAATAATTTCAAGAAGTAATTTTTTAATCCATCTTGCATTCGCTGTGCCAATCATATATTTTTCACCATTTTGTAATTCTATTTCTAATAATTTATTGCCAAATGTATAAAAATGATATTTATTTTTTCTACGCAAATTAAACTTAATAGATTTAAAGAAAGAATGACGGATATTTTTTACTTTAATTTTCTTAATATCGGATAATGGAATAAGCACATTTTTAGAAGTTAATTGTCCTTTTATGCTAATCTTATCTGGAAAAATTTGCAAGTGAAAATGATAAATGAAGTTGAAAATCAATGATAAAATTAAAATAAAACATCCTAACCAGAAAAAAATAGTACCTGAATGTGGTATGTGCTGAATAGGATAACTTCCAATTTTAATAATGATAATTTTTACAGGTTTAGGATTTTCACTCCAGTAGTATGCTACAAAACAAAGCATTGCAAATATCAATCGCAATATTTGTCCCAATCGGTTTTGACCAATGTATTGTTTTTCTTCGTATAGTAAATATCTATTCACAATATGAAATTTTTAGAACACTTTTTGTTGTATGTGAAATTTTATATTTTTCATTAATAAGTTTTAGTTCGCTAATCCATACAATATCTTCATTTGAATTGCACAATAATAAGCATTTTTCTTTTTTAAACAACGGCATTTTTTTATCAATAAAAATATCACTGAGTTTTCTTTGATAATTAGTTCCTAAAAGTTGAAAAACATCGCCATCTTTCTTGTGCCTGATAATTAAAGGAAATGTAAGTTTATCTGCATTAATATAATTTGCTGTTTTATCTTTTAAATCAATTTCTTTTGAGGAAGGAATGAGTTCAAAATGAAATTTTGTTGTAAATAAATTTAATTCATCTAATGTATGAGCAATGTATTCTGAATAAATTTTTTGAGAATTTAATTTTGTAATAAAAATATTTTCTCTGTCAATAATCAATCTGTGAGTTTTTGAATAAAACTCTTTTCCTGATTGTGAATGAGCATTTAAATGATTTAATATAGAATGTATTTGGTCATCATTAAAATCAAATTTTGAAAGATATTGAAATAAAACAAAATGTAAATTTGGAATTTGTAATAATTTATTTTTTGAAATTTGTATGCTTTCTTTTTCCTTAATTATCAAGGTATTTAGAATACTTGATAAATTTTCATCTATAAATTTTTGTGCTTCATTAAAATGTTGAAAATTATTTTGAAAAACAGAATAGATATTTGGTTGAAGTTCTTTAAATTGTGGAATAATTTTTAATCTTAAATAATTTCTTTGATAATCATCTTTTAAGTTAGAAATATCTTCTCTGAATTCTAAATTATTGGTGCGTGCGTATTGCAAAATTTCATTTTTTGTAAACTGCAATAATGGACGAACAATTTTATTTGTTTTTTGTGGAATGCCTGTAATGCCTTTAATTCCTGTGCCTCTGATCAGGTTTAAAAAAGTTGTTTCAATAGAGTCATCTAAATGATGAGCGGTGAGTAAATAATTAAAATTAAATTGCGATAAAAGTTCTGAAAACCATTGATAACGCAATTCTCGTGCGGCAATTTGAATGGATAATTTTTTTTCTAAAGCATATTGTTGAGTATTAAATTTTATAGTAAAACAAGGAACTTTGTATTGATGGGCTAATTTTTGAACAAATTTTTCGTCTTCATCAGAATCATTGCCTCGTAAAGAAAAATTGCAATGTGCTATTGCAAATTTAAATTGATTTAAATGTAATAAATGAGCAAGCACTACTGAATCTACTCCGCCACTTACTGCAAGCAATAAAAAATCCTTTTTGCTAAATAGGGAATTATTCTTTATGTTTGTCAAAAATTCTTGAAACATCTTTTACAAAATTACGAAATAAAAAGATGACACATTTTAAAGTTCATCCTGATGCTCCAAATTTAGTGAATAATTATATTGATAATTTACCACAATGGAGCAAAGAAATTTGTATCAAACTAAGAAACATTATTTTATCAATATCTCCAAATGTTCAAGAAGATTGGAAGTGGCAACATCCTAATTATTATTGCAACGGAATGCTTTGTGGAATATGGGCTTTTAAAGACCATGTAACTTTGGTTTTTTTTCAGGGAGCACTAATTGATGATGTTTACTCTGTTTTGTGTTCTCATTCTGATAATTTACACAACAGACATATTAAATTTTCTGATATTTCTCAAATCAATGAAGAAATTATTAAAAACTATTTGCTACAATCAATTGATAATAATATCAAAGGAATAAGAATCAATCAATCTAAAACGAAAAATATTGAAATACCATTTTATATTAAAGAAGCATTAGAAAATACAGGGCTTTTAGAGAGTTTTAATAATTTAAGTTATTCTCATAAAAAAGAATACATATTGTGGATAAAAGAAGCAAAGAAAGAAGATACTCGTATGAGAAGAGTGGAAAAAATGATTCAAATGCTTCGTGAAAAATTTGGATTTTCATCTTTGTAATTATGAAATTTAGAGTAATCGTTTTGTTGTTTTGTCTTTTATCCAAAGTTTTGTTTTCTCAAAAAGTAGGTGTGGTATTAAGTGGCGGTGGTGCGGCGGGATTAGTGCATATTGGAGTTTTAAAAGCATTAGAAGATAATAATATACCCATTGATTATATTGTAGGAACTTCAATGGGTGCGATTATTGGTGGTATGTATTCAGCAGGTTATTCTCCAGATGAAATTAAAAGTTTGTTAGATGATAAAGAATTTATTCAAGTAAGCAAAGGTGAAATTCCTGATAAATATTATTTTCGTTTCAAATCCCCATCAGAATATGCATCATGGATAAGATTAAGATTTTCATTGACAGATAAATTAGTAAAAAATATCCCTTCAAATGTTATTAACTCAATGCCCATTGATTTATTCATTTTAGAAAAATTTTCATACAGCAATACAATTAGTAATTTTGATAGTTTGTTTATACCATTTCGCAGTGTAGCGGCAGATGTAGAAAATAAAAGAAAAGTAGTTTTTAGAAATGGCACACTCTCCGAAGCAATCAGAGCATCAATGAGTTATCCATTTTATTTACGCCCAGTTTTAGTAGATGGAAAACTTTTGTATGATGGCGGATTATATGATAATTATCCTACAGATGTTTGTTATACTGAATTTTATCCAGATGTTATTATTGGTTCTGATGTAAGTGATAATCATTTACCACCTGAAATTGATGATATCTACCTGCAATTAAGAAATATGCTGATGAATAGAAAAGATACAGCCAAAAAATGTGATACAGAAATTACCATTCATCCTTATAGTAGTGATAATTTGTTTGATTTTGAATCTGCCAGGTCATTGATAGATAGTGGATATGCGGCTACTATTCGTAAAATGCCAGAAATTTTGAAACATATTTATCGTTACCAAAACAAGTATGAACTTGAACAAAAAAGAAATGCTTACAAAAATAAGTTCAAACCAATTTTAATAAGCAAAATAAACATTCAAATGTTAGATAAAAAAAATCCAGCTTATATTTATAAATCTTTGTCCATTAATCGTATGCCAATGACATTTGAAGAATTTAAAGATAATTATTACAGATTAGCAAGTGATGAAAGAATTCATTTTATGTATCCAAGAATGATAAAACTTGATTCTTCAAAGATAGCAATGAATATTCAGGCAAAATATGAAAAACCTTTTTATTTTGATTTAGGTGGAATTGTTTCAAACAGACCAGTTAATGAGATTTTTGCGGCACTTCAATATAATTATGTTGGAAAAATTGGATTGCAAATTTATGGGAATGGTTATTTAGGAAGATTGTATAATGGTGCATTAGGTAAGATTCGTATTGATTTTCCTGCAAAAAATCCTTTTTTTATAGAATCTTCTATTTGCTATTCAAGATGGGATTTTTACAAGAGTAGCACATTGTTTTTTGAATTTAAAAAACCATCTTATTTAATTCAGGAAGATAATTATACAGAATTAAATATGGGTGTTCCTTTTGGAAAAAAAGGAATTTTCAAATGGGGTGGAGGTATTGCTAATTGGGATAATTTCTATTATCAAAATGAAAATTTTACAAATAAGGATACTGCCGACAATACGCATTTCAATTATTATTATTTTCAATCATCAATCGATGTCAATAATCAAAACAGAAGATTGTATGCTAGTGAAGGATCAAGATTATTTATTAAACTAAAATTTATGAAGGGCAGTGAATCATTCTTTCCTGGAAATTTATCCCCAGATACTACTTCATTTAAAAACAAATTTCATAACGATTGGTTGTATTTTAAAATGCTGTCTGATAATTATGTCAAGCCATTTAAAAAGTTGAAATTAGGATATTATTTTGAATACGCATTTTCTTCACAAGATTTTTTTTCAAATTATACCTCTACAATACTTTCAGCTCCTGCATTTTATCCCACAGTTGAAAGTAATACTTTATTTTTACCTAATTTTAGAGCGTATCATTATTTTGCATTAGGAGGAAAAACTATTTACTCTATTTTTAGCAGATTGGATGTAAGATTTGAATTGTATTGGTTTCAACCCATTCAAGCTATTATTAACAATAACTATAAAGCCAACTTTGCTAATCCATTGGTATATCAAAATATTGCAGGAAGCGGCTCAATTGTGTTTCATGGCCCATTAGGACCAATTGCGTTTTCTATCAATTATTACAAGAATGCCGACCAAAACTTTACTTTCTTTTTTCATTTTGGTTATCCTATATTTAATAGAAAAAGTTTGGATTGATAAAAATTAAAAGCAATGAACATCTTTGTGTAAATACAAATTCAAAATCATTTACTTCTTCTCTTTTCTAAAAAAACTAAAATGCACTTTTCCATACTTCCTTGTATCAAATAAAAGTGGATGTGCTTCAAAAGAAGTGTCTTTATCGTGCTCTAAAATAATAATTCCGTTTTCATTTAATAAATCTCTTTGTAAAATGATTTCAAGAATTTGTGGTAATAATTCAGATGATTGATAAGGCGGGTCAGCAAAAATAATATCGTATTTTTGTTGAACTTTTTGAATAAACTGCAACGCATCTGATTGATGAGAATGAACAGGCAATTCGGTAGTTTCAGAAAATTTTTTAATGAACTTAATGGCTTGCGGGTGAGTATCTATAGCATCTACAAAACGAGCACCACGTGATGCAAACTCAAATGCGATATTGCCAAAGCCACTGAACAAATCAAGCACAGCAATGTTTTCAAATTCAATGTGATTGTTCAATATGTTGAATAATCCTGTTTTGGCAAAGTCAGTAGTGGGACGAATTTCTTCTAAAAAAGGTGCTTTTATTTTTCTTCCTTTACGCTTTCCTGATATGATACGCATAAGTAATGGTTTAATGTGATAAAATAATGGTGTGAAAGTAATAAACTATCTGCTGGTAAAATATGTAATTTTGGATGATGATGCACTAATTGAACACTGTGTAGATATTTTTGTAATAACTGAAAAATAGTATGATTAGTAGATAAATTGCCACTAATAAACACATCTGTTTCGGCAGGTGAAAAACCTAATTGTTCTATACTGAATAATGCGTAATACAAAATATCTAATGTGGTTTTTATTTCAAACGAATTGTAAAATAAAAGTTGTTTGTTATTCTTTGCAATTACTTCAATGTAATTTGGATGAATGTGCAGCCATATTTTAGAATGAATTAAATAAGGGTGATAAAAAAATAAATGCAACATTGAAGTGCAGGAATGGTAGAATTTTGCTGATGGGAAAATTTGTTGTAAATTGTGATATAGAGTTTGAGAAACAGAGAAAATTATTTTGATATTTTCAAAATCATTAGTGAGTATAATTTCATTTGGTGAAACAGGATGCACATATTTGAGCAAGTTTTCTTTTTGTTCTGGTAAATAAAATTCAGATGGACAAAGTGTTGAATGTGGTGATGACACTATAATTTGTATAGTGCTATACTTTAATTGTTGTAAGTGGTATCTTTGAATAAAATCATTGATTAAAAAAAGTAGTTCGTTATCGGAAAATTTTTTTTGTGATGAAGAATAAGAAGATGAAGTGATAACAGAATTTGAAGCAGAATCAATAATGGCACATTCTATTTCATCTTGAAAAATTGAAAGCGTAAGCAAAAGAGTTTTTTGTTGAAGTTCCTTTTCACTTACTTTATGAGGCACTGCTGTGTAGCCACTTATTTTTATATCACTTTGAAGTAGCATTATGAGTTATATTCTTTTACTTCTTTTTTGCAAATATACTTAAAATCGCAGTAATTGCAGGTATATGTATCATCAGTTTGTTTAATATCCATCTCTTTATTAAAAATGATTTCATTAAAGATGCCAGCAAAAAATTCCTCTATCTTATTAGTTTCATCTTTGGTAAAGAAATTTTTACCATTAAATAAAACATTTTGGTATAGTTCATCACTCTTTTTACTCATTCTTAAAGGAATAATAACACCTGAAATTTTTTCAAAATGAGGTATAAGATTTTTGTTTTTAGCATAAAGAATGTAAAATAACAATTGATTGAGTTTTTCTGTTTTCTTAATAAAATTTTTATCATTAATTAAATCATCCAATTGTGAAGAATTAAATTCTAAATCATCTTTTTTTCGGGGATCACTATCATTTTTGAAAGAACTTTTGTAATCAACAATTCTGTATAAATTTTCATTCAATACATAATCAATTCTGTCTATAAATCCCGATAATTCAACTTTTGCATAATTTGTTTCTAAATAAATGGTATCGTTATTTTTATTATCTTTATTCTTTTCGTTTTCGGTATAAATTATTTTTATTTTTTTATTTCCTATGGCTTTGATTTCTTTTTCAAGCAATTTGATGATGTCATAAGCCAATACTCTCTTTGTAATTTCTAATTTGTTGTTGTATTCACCACTGAATAAATTTTTGATTTCATTCTCTACATATTGATAAATAAAATCCTTTTTGTTTTCTATAAATGCTTTTAGTTTTTTTGTATCAATACATTTATTTTCATCTAATACATCTTCTTTGCTATACAAATGAGCCATAAATGAATGGAAGATATTACCTTCTTCATTTGCGGCCAAATCTTCATCTACTTCTTCTTGTGCTTTCAACTTTAATATCTTTTCAAAATAAAATTTCAATGAACATTTTAAGTAAGTATTTAAACTTGACGGTGAGTATCTGATTTGTTTTAATTTTTCTATTATCTCATCACTTTTTTCAATTGAAATTTCATAAGATGCTGGCTTAAATATTGCAGTATTAATATTTTTATTTTGAATTTTTATATTTTGTTTTTCAACTAATTCAAAATTAATTTGCTGAATAAATCTGCTTTTTTCTTTGATTAAATCTTTTAATCCACTTTCATCATTTCCAACAGAACTTGTGTATGATAGAAAAATCTTTTTTGGATATTGAATGCTTCTATAAAATAAGTATGATGAAATTGCATCTTCATTGTAATAAGTAGGCAATTGATGATAAATTCTTAAATCAAATGGAATAAAAGTGGGCTTGCTACTTTCTGGTGGAAATATGCCTTCATTCATAAATGGAATAATACAATATTCAAAATCTAATAACCTTGTTTCTAATAATCCAATGATTTGTAATCCTTTCATCGGCTCGCCTTTGAATGACAAAGATTCTCTTGATACTATTTGTTGAACAAGTGCATATACATCTTTTATATCTTTGAAAACTTCATTGTTATCAAGTTGTAGCAGATATTCAATTTTGTTAAGTTGTTCTACAATTGCTTGATTTATATTTTTTGTAATGATATTCTTTTTATGTTCAGAATTTTTATTTTCATTTTCTAAATAATCCAATTCACTTTCAAATATCTTACGAATTTGAGTAATAATGTCTGTAAATGATTTTTCATTAAAAATATTAAGTAAGTGTTTTTTGAAATTATCGGTTTTATCTTCAAGATTTAAAATTTCATCATCAACTGAAATATAGATTTTATTTAATTTTGTAATGGAAGTTATGATTTTATTTATTTCAAAAGGGCTGATTTTACAAGTGTGCCACAAATAACTTTTTAATACTGGATTTAATAAAATGGTTGTAAAATGCTTGTGATAAATTTGATTTTTCTTTCTTGAATCAGTTAAAAGATGAACAAAAATTTTGAGTAATTGAATTAATAACTGATAAGAAGGTGTGAGTTTTAATGGATATTCCAAAGACACATTGTAATCAACATCATCAGGAATAGCAGATAAAATAAGATTCAATGCTTCGGGCTTATTGAGAATAATGACTACATTTTTAAATTCTGGATTTTCTTTTTGATGGTCTAATAATGTTTTTTTAATAAATGAAATTTCTTCTACATCATTAGCAGCAGATGTTATTAAAATTTCTTTTGGTTCATCAAATAAAGATGTTTGATAACGATTGTCTTCTTCAATTCCAAATGTTTTGAAATTATTTCTCAAAAATAAACCTGCTTCGTTTTTAATTTTTTCTGATGAATTTTCTTGTGTGTAATAAGGGTCATAATCCCAATAAAATTTGGCTTTATTTTCTTGTTTCAAAAATTTGTAAGCAATTTCTTCTGCGAGCAAAATAGCATTTAAACCTACAAATATAAATTGATGAACACTTTGAAGATATTGATTTTTCTGATATTCTGAAGGATTAGAAATAATTTTAATAACTTGTTCTGCATTGAGACCTTTGTAGGCGAGACCTTCTGAAAGTAAAGTGTTATTAAAGTCAGTAAAAATATCGTAGAATTTTTCCATTAGATGAAGGTATCTCTTTTGATTTTCTGACAGCGGTTCTTTGTTCAAACTCCAGTGTTCTATGTCCTTGATATTTTTTAGATTTGTGAAAATATCTTTTTGTTTTTGAGGATTATTTGGATGAGACATTAAAATATCATTAAAGTCATCCAGCAGCATTGAAGACCATTTCAAAAAGTTGAAATATGGTTCAGAATCGTCCCCAAAAATTTTATGGTAAGATTTATACAAGTAATAATTCAAATCAATTTTAGACAACAAGGTGAGACCTGAAATTTTTTCAAAAAACTCTTCAATGGTTGTAAATTCAGGCGATTGACGAGTAATGCCTTTTTGGAAAAAGTAATTTTTCAAAAAATTTTTAGAATAATAAACACTTCTTTTGGAAGGTAATACAAAAACAATTCTTTGATGAGATAAATTAGATTCAGCGAAATCTTTAAGGATTTTATCAAGAAGGCGGCTGGTCATTTATAGTGAATATTTATAATGTTCTCAAAATATTGAAATTTAAACCTTGAATGTTTTTTGATAATAAATTATCGTAAATAAAAAATAAATTCGCTTCTGATATAATCATTAAAGTAAAAATTAAATTACTAAACTCTTATATAAGAAGCGACAAATTTACATTAAATGTTTAAACAATAGATAAGAATTTGAGTTAAAACTCAACTCAAAAATATCAACAACAAAAATTTATTTGAAAGAAAAAATTATCCTTCGTTAGCAGGTGTTTCAGAAGATTCAGGGGCTTGAGTTTTTTTAGATGCCTTCTGAGTTCTATATTCTGCTTCTGCTTTTAATTGTGCAGATTTCTTAGCTTCTTTTTCTTTGGCTAATTTTTGTTTTTTAGCTTCAACTTTTGCTAATTTTTCATTTAACCAAGCTTGAAACTTTTTCTCTGCTTGTTCTTCTGTTAAAGCACCTTTTTTAATTCCATCTAACAAATGTTTTTTGTATAAAACACCTTTGTAAGATAAAATTCTTCTGCAAGTTTCAGTAGGTTGAGCACCAGTGTTGAGCCAATGTAACGCTCTGTCAAAGTTTATTTCAATAGTGGCAGGGTCAGTGTTAGGATTGTAAAAACCTAATTTTTCAATAAACCTCCCATCGCGTGGGGCTCTACTGTCTGCTACCACAATGTGGAAGAAAGCATAATCTTTCTTTCCATGTCTTTGTAATCTGATTTTTGTAGCCATTTGTTTTTGTTTTTAAAATTAAGGGGTGCAATTATACAAAAAATATTATTATCAAAAAAACTTTTATAGATTTTGTTTTTTATGATATGAATTATTAAAACCTTCGATGCTAACGGTCAGCAAACAAAAAATTAAACATTTAAAACTATTCACTATAATCTTGTCATCCCTTCGGGATTTTTTTGAAAAATTTTTCACTTTTCACTTTTCACTTTTCACTTTATAGAATTTCCTCTGCATTTGGATACATGGATTTCCATTTTTTTAATGATTTTTCATCCTTAACAAAAATAATAGTTTTTGAATCTATTTTTAATTTAACAAGGTATTTTGGTTTAGGCATTTTTGAAAGCATTTCTATGCTCATAACAGGTTTATTATCTCTTCTTCTTCTTTTCTTTTTGTCAGAATCATTGGGCTTTTCAACCTTATCAATATTTTTTTCTTTTTCTTTATTCGTTTTTTTAAGAATCTTTTTTGAAAGTTCTTTAGATGGCTTTTTACCTTCTTTTGACTTTATTTTAGGTTTGTTGGTTGTTTTCTTTTTATTTGATGAGCTTGATTTTGCGGTATTTTTTTTGTCGTTTTTTTTCGCAGAAACCTTCTTTTTATTCCCTTTATTTTGGGCTTTTACAGAAGGTTTTTTCTTTTTATCTTTCTTCTTTGACATAAAAAAATTTAAATGGGTTAATGAAAATTAAAAAAATTGTGTAAATATACTAAAATTTTAATTAGTTTTGCTTTTTTGAAATTATGCCGCGAATTTTAACATTTTTATTCTGTTTATTTAAATTTTTATTCTCTCAAAATGCAGGTTTAGATATTATTCTCAAAAATAATGAATTATCTTCTGCAATCATTGCTGTATCTGTAAAAGATGCATCTGATTCCAAAACAATTTTAGAACATAATAGCCACATCCAACTTGCTCCTGCAAGCACTTTTAAGTTAATTACTACCATTGTTGCTTTAGAAAAATTAGGGGCAAATTTTCAATTTAAAACAGAAGTTTATTACTCGGGAAATGTTGAGAACAAAACATTAAATGGAAACCTGATTATTAAAGGATACGGCGATCCTACATTTGAATCTCGCTTCTTTAAATCGCCTTCCTTACAGGAAATTTGTGAATCATTGAAAAACAAAGACATTGAAAATATATCTGGCAAAATTATCATTGACAATTCTTATTTTAAACCAGAAATTAACGACAATTGGGTTTGGGAAGATATTAATAATTATTATTCTGCTATTCCTTATCCTATCAATATCTACGACAATGAATTTCACATTTATCTTCAATCTAATGAAGTAAATTCTAAAGTTCAGATAACTAAAATTTTTCCTCAATATAATAAATCACCAAAAATTGAAATTACAGAAAACACTTTAATCTCAAAGCAAGGTGGTGATAATGCTTATATTTACGGCGATCCGCTTAATTACTCAAAAAGAATAAATGGTTCCATTCCTCCATTTCAAAAAGATTATTCCATTGAAGGTGCTTTGCCAGATCCTGCAAGAATGTTTGCTCAAGAATTGATTTCAACTTTTTCAAAAAATAATATCTCTTTTAATCAACAACAATTCCCTATTATCACTAATGCAGATACATTAAGTTATTTGCAATACCATTTATTATTCACATTAAAATCTCCCCCACTTTATGAAATTGTTAGATTAACTAACTTACACAGCATCAATTTTTTTGCAGAAGCTATGTTATACGCATTAGGAAATGGAAATTATGAGAATGGAAAAAAAATTATCTTGAACTTTTTGAAAGAAAAAAACATCAATACAAATGAAATAAACATAGATGATGCTTGTGGGTTGTCAAGATTAAATGGTATTTCTGCTGATGTAATGACACAATTTTTAAGCCTGATATTTAATAGCAAAAATAAAAACATTTTTCAAAATTCGCTTCCGATATCAGGAGAATCAGGCACTATGAAAAACTTTTCTAATTCACCTCCTTTGTCAGGAAATTTATTGTGTAAAACAGGCTATATTCAAAGAGTCAGAACTTACGCAGGATTTCTAAAAACAAAATCAGGAAAAATACTGTCTGTATGCTTGATGTACAATAATTTTAATACCTCTAATGAAAAAATTAAACAAATATCCAAGATATTTTTTGAAACTTTGTACCAAAATTTTTAAAAACTTAATATGATGCAATTATTGAAGTATATATTTAATATTATTAAAACGAATTTATGGAATACTCGTTTAGATAAAGAAAGGCCATTAGTAGCTAACATTCTTAAAACAATTAGAATTGCTGTATTATCGTGGAAAAAGTTTATTGCAGATAAATGTTTAACACAAGCATCTGCTCTTACCTATTTCACTTTTTTCTCAATCGTTCCGTTGGTTGCTCTTGCTTTTGCTATTGCCAAAGGATTTGGATTAGAAAAAGAATTAGAAAAAGATATTATTGAAAAAAATCCTCAGTATTCTTTTTTATTGACAAATGTTTTTGAATACGCAAATGCAATGCTAAAAGCAGCAAAAGGTGGAGTTATTGCAGGGGCTGGCGTATTTTTATTATTGTATAGTGTTGTTTCATTATTGCATAATATTGAATCCGTTTTTAATCAGATATGGGAAGCCCAAAAGCCAAGAAATTGGTTTAGAAAAATTGCAGATTATATTGCCATTATGATTTTTGCTCCATTGTTTTTAATTTTTTCAAGCAGTATTACTATTTTATTACAAACAAAAATATCAGCGATATTATTTTCAAGTGCCGCTGTTATTGGCATTAAGTTATTATCATTTGTATTGTTGATTTTAGTTTTTTTCTTTTTATATAAAACACTCACTAATGCTTTTATATCTGTAAAATCAGCATTCATTGGGGCATTTGTAGCAGCACTATTATTTGAATTATTACAATGGGCATATATTCATTTTCAAATTGGCGTTTCTCGCTTTAATGCTATTTATGGAAGTTTGGCTGCACTGCCTTTATTTTTGATATTTGTGCAATACAGTTGGTATATAGTATTATTTGGTGCTGAGTGGGTATATGCTCATCAACATATTAATAAGTTTGAGTTAGAAACAGAAATTTCACACCTAAGTATGAGAATGAGAAAAGTATTTAGTATAATGATATTAAGCAAACTACTTAACTATTTTATTCAAAAAAATAAAGGCATTAAAGCAAGTGAAATTTCAGAACAATTAGATATTCCTATTCGCCTAACGCAAACAATCTTAAACGACTTAATAGATGTGAATTTCATCATAGAAGTAAAGCAAGAAAATGACGACCCTGTTTACTTACCATTAAAACCAGATTATCAAATTACTGTAAGCGAACTTGTCAAAGCATTAGATTCCAAAGGCACTAACCAACTACCCGTAGATACTACACAGGAATTCTTAAATGCCTCCCAAACTATTGAAAAAATTGAAACTATATTACATCAAAATTTTGGCAACACATTAGTTAAAGATATTTGAATGAAAAGAAAAATAGTAAAATTAAACCGCAATGACGCAAAGCACGCAAAGTATTAAATCTTTTTTTTCGCTTAATTTCAATTAATTTTTTAATTATTAACTTAAAATTAAAAACACAAAACTTATAACTAATAAAACTTTGCGTCTTAGCGTCTCTGCGGTAAAAATTATTGTAACTAAATTTAAATAATACATAATGAAAAACATAATACACTTACTTTTAATAGCACTCATTTTTCTAATGAATAAAAATTTTTCTCAAACAGATTCTACATCTCCTTTTTACACGCCCAAAAAATCCCACTCATTTTTAAATATAAAAAACTGGTCTCCTCCTAAAAAAGCAAGTGTATTAAGTGCTATCATTCCAGGTGCTGGACAAATGTATAATAAAAAGTATTGGAAAGTGCCCATTATTTACGGCGTCGGCGGATTATTGTTTTACAATGCTTTTCAGCAAAACAACCATTATTTGTATTACAAAAAAGAACTCATCAATGTTATCAATGGTGGCGTAAATTCTGATGGTTATTCATCTCAACAATTGACTTTACTAAAAAATCAAAGTAAAAAGTGGCGGGATTTATCTATAGCAGGCACAGTACTCATTTATGTTTTGAACATCTTAGACGCTAATGTAGATGCCCATTTAAAAACCTTTGATGTATCTGATAATTTGTCTTTGATAATTCAACCTGAAATCATTCCAAACTTTACACAAAGCCCATCTCCAAATATACTTTTTAGTGTTCGCCTTTTGGGGTTTTAATTATTAGGGGTATTTATTTTTTAGCAGAAATTTTAATTTTTTTTATGAATTAAATATTTCTCCTTATATTTGGCCGAAATCTTTTTAAAAAGAATACTATGAAAAAGAGTTTAATTGTTTTGATAAGCATGAGTTCTTTGGGCTTTGCCCAGTTAGGATTGAACTGGCAAGAAGTAGGCCCAGATAATGTAGGTGGTAGAACCCGCGCTATTTTATATGATAAAACCGACCCGACAGGCAAAACAATTTTTGCCGGAAGTGTTGGCGGTGGTGTATTTAAATCTACAAATGGCGGTAGCACATGGTCGCCAGTGAATGACCAATCAGGCGTTTTTAATGTATCCTGCATGTCGCAAGGTGCAGACGGTTCTATTTATGTAGGTACTGGTGAAAGTTTCTTTTATAGAAACTTATATCAATATAAATCTCATGCTTTCAAAGGTACAGGACTTTATAAATTTTCTCCTAACGGTAATACTTTTACTTTAGTGGCAGATTCATCTCTTTTAGGAGATGTTAATGAAGTAGCTACACATCCTACAGATCCTCAGAAAATTTATGTAGCTGCTACTAAAGGATTTTTTATCTCTACTGATGGTGGTTCAACATTTACTCAGGAAAGTACTACACCTGCTCAAGATGTAAAAGTAGGAATTGATGGATATGTTTATTATTCTGCTGGCGATTATACTACAACAAATAATAAAGTTTACAGAAGTTCAAATGGTGCTCCTGGTTCATTTTCAGATATTACACCAACTTCAACTTCTAATCCAAATGTTAATAAAATGGGTAGAATTGAGATTGCAATTGCTCCTTCCGATCCTAATTATGTATATCTTTTAGTCTCTAAAACTGGAACTGCTTCTACCACTAATATCTATTCACCTCAAGATCAAGAATTAAACGCTGTTTATGGTTCAACAGATAAAGGTGCTACTTGGACTGCAATCACACTTGGTAGCAATGGTCAATTTGATATTTTCCAACAGTTTTATGGTGCAGATGAAAGTGGTAATTTAAAGTATAATTATTATGGAGCGTATTCAAATACTATTAAAGTTCATCCAACTAATCCACAGGAGATATTTATAGGAGGTTATATTTTATATCATTGGAAACAAAGCCCCAGTGCAAGTTTTGGAAATGGAACATGGTCACAGGTGGGTATGGAAACATTTATTGAGCCAATGGCACAATTTTACTTACATCCTTTTGTTCATGATATTGCTTTTAAGTTTAATAATCCTAATGAATTTATGGTTGCAACAAACGGAGGAATCTTTAAAGGTATTTTTAATACAACTGCTAATTCCTACAATTTTTTAGCCGCAAACAAAGGTTATAATACAACACAAATGAATACTGCTACAATGACAAACTTCCCTACAAATGTAGGTACTTCTACTGCCGTGCCAGTTGGCGGTGTGTTGGGAGCATCTTTCAATGAAGGGCCATTATACATCAAAGGTAGTGCTACACCTTCTGTTGCTATGAATGCTATTAATTATACTGCTAAGGATGCTTACGGTATTGAATTTTCAAAAATTAATAATAAAACTGCTTTTACTTCTTTTAATTTTGGAAGTATTCAAAGAAATACCAATATCTCAACTAATCCATTTGCAGGATTTACTGATGTATTATATACTTCAGCTGTTGCTTCATCAGGAACAAAGCCATTTTTCCCAAGTTTTGCTGGCTTAAATACACCATTAGCACTTTGGGAAAACTGGGGACAAGTACCACCTGCTGATTCTGCAATTTTGTGGAATGCTGTAGATACTTTATTTACAAAAGTATCCGCTGGTAATACCAAGAAGAAATTTGTATTTAATTATACCCGCCCTCAAAAGAACGCTTATTATGATATGGTTATTGTTAGCACAGGAGCTACTTACAATCAAGCTGTAACAAGCCCATCAAAGCAATTTACATTATATCCAACTTATACTGGTAATAATATAACATCATATTCATTTTCAGGAACTGGTTTTGATAATTCTAGTACTGCAAATAATCAAATTTTTCTACAATCAAATTTATTGGACTCTATTAGAATAACCTTAAATTATACGCCATTATCCAGCAACAATGATACTATTATAATGATTAAAGTTGCTTTAAGATATAATGCAGGCGATTGGGTGTATGCTGTAAATTCTGACTTGGGAATACCAGGTTATACTCATCTTGATAGTATTCAATTGACTTCTCCTTTATCTTACACAGCATCTCCTATAACTACTAACATTGTAAAGATTCCTCAAACAAGAGCCGCAAGATTAGCTGTGGGAGTTAAAAAAGGAGTTATGCTAACTAAAAGAGGATTAAATGGTGATATTTCGCCAGCATGGATAAAAATAGCAGGTTCTAATTCAAGAATTGATGGTCCTGGTGGAGTTCCTTCTTCAACTGTTGTAGCAGTGAAGGGTGATGTTACAAATTTACAATGGGCTCCTGCAGGCACAGAATTATATTTTTCAACTTATGATGCTACAACAAATGCATATTATTTATACAGAATTTCTCACTTAGGGGCTATTTTGGATAATGATTTTAGAGATTATAGTGGAGTATTTACATCTGATATTGATTCAGCTTTTACTAAAGTAAGTGGAAGTAGTATTGTAGCAGATAGAACCAAGTTCAGAAAGATTAACCCTATAAGAACTACTTGCATTGGTAAATTTAATTATCCGATAACTAGCATTTCAGTATCAGATGATAACCAAACAGTTTTAGTAACTTTGGGTGGATATAATACTTCTGGTGGTAGAGTTTTTGCAACAGTAAGCGATGCCAGATTATTATCCAGAAATGAAACTGATGCTACTAATTTTGTAGATAAAACTGGTAACCTACCAAATATTCCTGTATACGCTTCTTTATTCATTTATCAAGATAATAATAAAGTAGTTGTTGGTACTGAAAAAGGTGTTTATTCCACAATTGATATTACCGTTGCAAATCCAGTATGGACACAAGATAATAATGGTCAATTACCTTTAGTTCCTGTTTATCAATTAAAACAACAAATTCTTCCACATTGGTTATGTTACAACTCTGGATACATTTATGCCGCAACACACGGAAGAGGAATCTGGGCAACTTCAAAATTTGCTACTCCTTATGTGGTGTCTGTAAATGAAATTCAAAATTCAAGTTCTAATGTTGATAATTTATTCATCTATCCAAATCCTGCTAATGATTTTACAAAAGTTCAATTTAATTTGCCTATTGGAAATCATAATGTAAATATGACAATTATGGATATTACCGGAAAAATTATTACTTCTCAAAATACAAGAATCAATAGTACAGGAAATAATTTAGAAATGGAAATCAATACTCAAAATTTAAATGCAGGTATTTATATTATTCAAATTAGAACAAATGATTTTGTAAAAACAGGTAAATTGATTATTGCAAAATAACAACAATCTCATTGATTATCTGAAATCCCTTCTCTGTCAAAAGAGAGGGGATTTTTTATTTTTGAAAAGTATATTTGAAAAATAAAATTAATGCAACTGGAACAAATAGATATATCTGATTTAATTTATCCTGATAGTTGGCAAAATTGCTTATCTGTATTTCATCAAAAAGATTTTTTGAAAATTTATATCCCGAATATTCATATTGTTGGTATTTTTAATGAAAATCAAACTTTAATTGGATTATTTTATTATTTCAAAAAGTCAAGATTTGGAGTAACATATATTATTCCTCCGCCATTTCAACCGTATAATGGGTTGATATTTTTTCCTTCATCAGAAAAAAATGAAACAAAAAATTCTGCTTTTAAAGAATTACAATTTTTAATTTCAGAGTACTTTACAAAAAAAGAGAGGGCTTTTTATACAAGATTCGTTTTTTCTCCTGATTATATTGATACACAAGTATTTCAATGGAATAAGTGGAAAGTGTGTGTGAATTATACTTATCAATTAAATTTAGATATTACTGAAGATCAATTATTTGAAAATTTATCTTCTGAAAAAAGAAAAAGTATTAGAAAAGCCGAAAAAGATGGTATTCAAATTGTTCAGGTAAAAGAGTATAATGAAGTAGAAAATTTAATTAAAAAAACTTTTTCAAGGCAAAATAAAAAAATCAACTATACTTTATTATCAAGGATTTTGAAAGAATGGGCAAATGAAAATAATAGTTTTGCTTTTGTTGCATACCTGAATGAAAAGCCTATTGCTTGCACTTTTTGCGTGTATGATAAACATCAGGCGTATTATTTATTAGGAGGATATGATAATGAATTGGCTCATCATGGAGCAGGAGTAAGTTGTATGTGGAAAAGCATATTAAAAGCCAAACAAATGAATTTAAAGATATTTGATTTTGAAGGCAGCATGCTTCCAAATGTTGAAAGGTATTTTAGAGAGTTTGGTGGAAATTTAGTTCCTTATTATTCTTGTGAAAAATTCAGGTACTGGTAAAAGAAATTCTATCATTACTTTTTTATTATTTTTTTTAAGCAATTTTTATCCAAAGCGGTTTTTCTTTTTCATTTTGTAAAATATAATCTCTGATAGGCCAATTATCGGGGAATTGAATGTTTTCATCAGTTTCTAATAATTCAATGGCCGCTTCTCTTGCGGCTTTTAATATATTGTAATCGGTAGTTATATCTGCAATTTTAAATGCAAGCATACCACTTTGTCTTGTTCCTGCTAATTCTCCTGGACCTCTTAATTTTAAATCCACTTCGCTAATTTCAAAACCATTAGATGTTCTGACCATTGTATCAATTCTAATTTTAGCATCTTCACTTAAATTATTGGTGAGTAAAATACAGTATGATTTTTCTGACCCTCTTCCTACTCTGCCTCTTAATTGATGAAGTTGTGAAAGACCAAATCTATTGGCATTTTCAATAACCATTATGCTTGCATTAGGCACATCTACGCCCACTTCGATTACAGTAGTAGCAACCATTATTTTTGCTTTACCTTCATAAAAAGCACGCATAGCGGCATCTTTTTCTTCATTACTCATTTTGCCATGCACTTTTACCAATGTGTATTTGGGTGGGGAAAAAAATTGTGATAATTCTTCAAATCCCTTTTCTAAATTTTCTAAATCCATTTTTTCACTTTCCTGAATAAGGGGGAAAACAAAATATGCCTGCCTGCCTGCATCTACCTGTTCCTTTACAAAATTCAAAACATCTAATCTTTTATTGTAATATCTATGAGCTGTAACAACAGGTTTTCTATTAGGTGGTAATTCATCTAAAACTGACACATCTAAATCTCCATAAATGGTCATAGCAAGTGTTCTTGGAATTGGTGTAGCAGTCATTACTAAAACATGTGGTGGAATTTTGCCTTTTAATTGAATTTTTGCTCTTTGTGCTACTCCAAAACGATGCTGTTCATCAATTATAACTAACCCCAATTGCTTGAAATTGACTGTATCTTCAATTAAAGCATGAGTGCCTATCAGAAAATTTAATTCGCCAGATAATAGCTGTTCAGATATTATTTTTCTTTCTTTTTGAGATGTAGAACCTGTGAGTAATTTTACATTAACAGGCAAGTTTTGAAGTAATTTTGAAATAGTTGAATAATGTTGTTGTGCTAAAATTTCAGTAGGAGCCATCATTGCTACCTGATAACCATTATCAATAGCAAAGAGTGCCGCAAATACAGCCACAATGGTTTTTCCACTACCTACATCACCTTGCAGCAATCTATTCATCTGACGGCCAGTTTTAGTATCATTACGAATTTCACGAATGACTCTTTTTTGAGCATTAGTTAGTTCAAATGGTAAATGTTTGTTGTAAAATTCATTAAAGAGTTCACCAACATTTTGAAAGACATAACCCTTACTTTGTTTCATTTTTTTGTGTTGTCTTGCTATTTCTAATTGAGCAAAAAATAATTCTTCAAATTTTAATCGTTCTTTTGCTTTGTTGATTTGTTCTTTATTTTCGGGTAAATGAATCCATTTGTAAGCATCTTGCCTTGATATAAGTTGATTTTTTGTAATAATATATTGAGATAAATTTTCAGGTATTTGGAGCTGAGGATAATTTTGATAGATATTAAAAATCCATTTTCTTATAGTTTCACTATCAATTTTCCATTTAGAATTTTTTAATCTTTCAGTAGTATTATATACTGCACAAAGTCCGGTTTTGAAGTGTAAAATTTCATTATTGACTTCATCTATTTCTGGATGCAGGATATTATAAGTATCTTTGAATTGATTAACTTTTCCATATACAATATATTCTTTCCCAATTTTCAAAAATTTGGATAACCATTTAATTCCATTAAAGAAAATCATTTCAATTTGACCAGTTCCATCATTGAGTGTAGCTATAAGCACTTCTCTGTTTCCTAATTTATCAATAATTTTTGTAGATTTGATATGACCTTTTAATTGAGCATAGTCAATTGTGTAATTGATGGATGCGATTGAATGAATAATTGAACGGTCTTCGTATCTATAAGGGAAATAGTTGAGTAAATCAAAAACAGTAAAAATTTGTAATTCAGTATTTAAAATTTTTGCTTTTTCAGGTCCAATACCTTTTACATAAGCGATATCCTGATATAAAATATCTTTATAATAAGCCATTGTGATTTATAGCCGCTATATTACTAAAAAGTAGAGAGTTGAAAAAGTGAAAAGTGACTAGTGAATAGTGAAAAGTGAACATTGAGAACTCAATTACTCATAATTCTAAAATAAAAACTAAAAATTATTGAATATCTTTGCAGCAAAAAAATTATGTCCAATCAAGAAGGCAGACAGATAATATTTAGTATGGTGAATGTAAGTAAAATACATCCACCCAATAAGCAGGTTTTGAAAGACATCTATTTGTCATTTTATTATGGTGCAAAAATTGGTGTATTAGGGATGAATGGTGCTGGAAAATCTACATTATTAAGAATCATTGCAGGAATAGATAAAGATTATATAGGTGAAGTACATTATTCTCCCGGATATACATTTGGATTATTAGAACAAGAACCAAAATTAGACGAGAATAAAACTGTGCTGGAAGTTGTAAAGGAAGGCGTTCAAAAATATGTAGATATATTAAATGAATACGAAGAAGTAAATGCAAAATTTGCAGATGAAGAAATAATGAATGATCCAGATAAGATGGAAAAACTTATCAATCGTCAGGCAGAACTTCAGGAAAAAATTGACCATCACGATTTGTGGAATTTAGATAATCGTCTTGAAAAAGCAATGGACGCTTTAAGATGCCCTGAATCAGATACTCCTATAAAAGTATTGTCAGGAGGAGAACGAAGAAGAGTGGCATTGTGCAGGTTGTTATTACAAGAGCCCGATGTGTTATTATTAGATGAGCCCACTAACCACCTTGATGCAGAGAGCGTTGAATGGTTAGAACAACATTTAAAAAATTATAAAGGAACAGTGATTGCAGTAACACACGATAGATATTTTTTAGATAATGTTGCAGGATGGATATTAGAATTAGACAGAGGTGAGGGTATTCCATGGAAAGGAAATTATACAAGTTGGTTAGAACAAAAACAAGAACGGCTAAGACAGGAAGAAAAACAAGAAAGTAAAAAATTAAAAACCCTTGAAAGAGAGTTAGAATGGGTGAGAGCTGGTGTAAAAGGAAGGGGAACTAAACAAAAAGCCCGTTTGCAGAATTATGAAAAACTATTGAACGAAGATGTAAAAGCAAAAGAAGAAAAATTAGAAATTTTTATTCCAAATGGCCCAAGATTAGGGAACGATGTTATAGAAGCTATTAACTTAACGAAAGTTTTTGGCGATAGAGTATTATTTGAAAATTTAAATTTTAAGTTACCACCTGCAGGTATTGTCGGAATTATTGGTCCAAATGGTGTTGGAAAAACTACTTTATTTAAAATGATAATGGGACAAGAAAAACCAACATCAGGAGAAATTAAAATTGGTCCTACTGTAAAAATATCTTATGTAGACCAAACCCACAAAGCCATTGATCCAGAAAAAACAGTATTTGAAGTAGTGAGCGGTGGATTAGATAATTTAGTATTTGAAGGCAGAACAATAAGTTCCCGGGCTTATTTAGGAAGATTTAATTTCACAGGAGCAGATCAGGGCAAAAAATGTGGAGTGCTTTCTGGAGGTGAAAGAAACAGATTGCATTTAGCATTGGCATTGAAAGAGGGCGGTAATGTGCTCTTATTAGACGAACCAACAAATGATTTGGATGTGAATACATTAAGAGCTTTAGAGGAAGGTTTATTAAATTTTGCAGGATGTGCAGTCATTATCAGCCACGACAGATGGTTTTTAGACAGGGTTTGTACTCACATTCTGGCTTATGAAGGAGATAGTACATTTTATTGGTTTGAGGGAACATACTCAGAATATGAAGAAAACAAGAAAAAACGATTAGGTAATTTAGAGCCCAAAAGACCTCGTTATAAAAAACTGACTTTATAAGGATTTTATTAAATAAAGATTTTTTTATAGATATAATTAAATTTTCATTACATTTGTCCATTGAAAATTTCAAATTCATCTAAAAATGAAAGTATTAAAATCTGGAAAAATATTGGTATTAGTATTGTTATGTGGCTCAGTAAATATGGCTTTTTCTCAGGCAAAAAAAGGGGGTAAAAATGCAGCAATGGGAGTATCTCCAGAATTTGAAAAAGGATGGTATTTGCCATTTAAAGGAGATACTATAAAAGGAGAAATACAAACCAATGCAGGTGAAACAGAAGCACAATATAATATTAGTTTTTTCTTTAAGCCAGTGAATGCTAAAAAAGTAACTGAAATTACAACAAAAAAAGCAAAAGCATACGGGTTTGGTGACAGACAATTTGAAATCTTAAAAATTAATGAAACAGATTATTTTGCAGAAGTTTTAGAAAGAGGAAGGGTTACACTATACCAAATTTTTGAGGAAAAAGTTGAGAAAGATAAAAAAAAGGCAGAACCAGTTTATTATATTGTAGATGCTCAGGCAGATCCTAAAAGTAAAATAGCAGGTGTAGTAGAGTTGCCAAAAGAAAAACCATACAAAAGAGTACTAAAAGAATTATTTAAAGATCAACCAATGCTTATTGAAAATGTAGATAAGTGGTATTTACAAATTGATCAGGTTCGTCAAGCCATTCAGGAATTTAATAAATTATATCAACCTGAAAAACCAACTCCTCAAAAAGAAAATGTGAAAATAGAAAATGGTGAAGAAATTGAGGTAGAAAAAGTTGATTAAAACATTAAAACTATAAATATATGAAGTTAAAAGAACGCGGTATCATTTTAATTCCAATTGACTTTACAGAACAATCGTTACTTGCTATTAAGCAATCCTACAATCTTGCAAGGTACACCCATTCCAGAATTGTACTTTTATATTGTTATGAAAAAAGGGGAATGGAGAGGTTTGAAGAAATGAAAGAATTGGCAAAGCAAACTGAAAAAGAAAGTGGCTTACCTACAGATTTTATGACGGTGAAAGGTAATGTTTATGAAGAAACCAATAATGTAGCAAAAGAGATTGGAGCTACTTTAATAATGGTAGGATTAGAAAGTCATATTGAATTCAAGGATGTATTTAAGCCAAGTGCTTTTAGTATGATAAGAAAAGCACCATGTCCTGTTATTACTATTAGAGGAAAAGAACAAAGAGATGGATGTGAAAATATCTTATTACCATTAGATTTATCTCCTGAAAGTCGTGAAAAAGTAGATGTAGCTATACAATTTGCTAAATATTACAATGCTTCAATCCGTTTGTTAGCAGTATTTTCTCCTGAAGATGAAGGATATGAAAATCAATTATTGGCTTATTCTCATCAGGTAAAACAATTCATTAAAAGTAAAGGAATTCCTTGTTCAAATAAATCTATTGGTACAGATGATATTCCAAAAACTGTTGTTGAATATGCTAATAAAATTGAAGCGGACTTAATAATAGTAATGAATAAACCTGATTTATCAGTAAAAGAATTTTTTAGTGGTACAGATGTTCAAAAAATTGTTGATATAAGCAACATTCCGGTAATGATAGTAAATCCAATGAAAAGAGAAAGTTTAGCACACTTTAGTTCTGGAATTTAATTTTGTTAATGGATAATTTACTTCTTAAGGATATTATTCAATGGGATGTTTTATCTTGGAAAAAGGCAATTGATTTTTGGGAAGAAAATATTAGTTGGGATAAAGTAACTAATGTTTTGGAAATAGGTGCTCGTGATGGTGGCCTATCATTATGGTTAGCATTAAAAAATAAAAATGTAATTTGTTCAGATATTAGCAATTCCGAAAAAGCAATACAATTACATAAGAAATATCATGTTGATTACTTAGTTTCTTATCAAGATATTGACGCTACAAATATTCCTTATGAAAACTATTTTGATGTTGTTATAGTAAAGTCAGTACTTGGAGGAATTGGAAGTTATGGAAATAATAATTCTCAGCAAAAGGCAATACAAGAAATCCATAAATCTTTAAAAAAAGGCGGAAAATTTTTATTTGCCGAAAATTTAAAGGCATCATTAATTCATCAATTAGCCAGGAAAAAATTTGTAAAGTGGGGAAATAGTTGGAAATATCTTACAATTGAAGAAACACATTCTTTACTATCAAAATTTAGTGATTATAAAATAAATACAACGGGATTTATAGCGGCATTTGGCAGGAGTGAATCACAAAGAAATATTCTCGCAAGAATAGATAATTTTATCTTAAATAAGATCACTCCAAATTATTGGCATTATATTGTTTACGGAATAGCCACTAAATAAATTAAGGAACAGGGTCATATCCACTTCCTCCACCAGGTCTGCATCTTGATATTCGTTTTATGCCTAACCATGTGCCTTTTAAAAAACCATATTTTTTTACGGCTTCATAAGTATATTGAGAACATGTTGGTGTAAAACGGCATGCATTTGGTAAAATGGGAGATATCACTAATTGATATAACCTAATGAGTAAAAGTGCAATGTACTTCATTTTAGTATCTTTAATTTATGATGTGATTTTGATTTCAAATAATGCTTCATTTTCTAAATATCCAACTAAAACATCACCAACATGAACACTGCCAACATTTTGTGGAGTGCCTGTAAATACTATATCTTCTGGCATAATAGTAAAATACTTTGATGCTTCGGCTAATAATTGAGCAAAATTGACAATCATATTTTTGGAATTTCCTCTCTGAATTTCTTTACCATTTATTTCAAGATGAAATTCATAATGAACATCAGGATTAAATTTTTTCCACTTTCCCACTACTGCCGAATTATCAAAACTTTTTGATTTTTCCCATGGCATACCTTTTTTCTTTAATTCCATTTGAATATCGCGGGCGGTAAAATCAATTCCTACACTTATTTTTTCTATACTTTTAATAGCTTCGGATGCAATAACATTTTTCAAGGGTTTATTAACTTGAATAATTAATTCTAATTCATGCTGCAAATCCTTTGAGAAATGAGGGTAGGGCACTTCATTATTTTTGCACCACGCAGATTCAGGTTTCATGAATAAAGCAATTTCATGATCATCTTTCCATCCCATTTCTTTTACATGCTCTGAATAATTTTTTCCAATACAAATGAACTTCATTTTTTTGCTCAAAGATACGAACATTTTTATTTTGAATTGTTTTTACACCTTTTGAAAAATATGCAGTACATTTGCTTTTGATAAAAATATGATTACACCATACTCAATAGATAAAATACTTTCTGTTGCAAGGATTGAAGAAGTTATTTCAGATTTTGTTGCTCTGAAAAAAAGAGGTATTAATTTTGTTGGGCTTTGTCCTTTTCATAATGAAAAAACACCTTCATTTACTGTATCACCCACCAAAGGTATTTACAAATGTTTTGGTTGTGGAGCGTCTGGTAATGTTGTGAAATTTCTAATGGATCATGAAAAACTTTCATATCCTGATGCTTTGCGTTGGTTAGCAAAAAAATACAATATAATTATTGAAGAAGTAGAAGAAACAGAGGAAACCAAAAAAGAAAAATCTGAGAGAGATAAAGTGTTGGAGGTTTTACAATTTGCACAAAAATTTTTTACTAATGTATTACTCACAACTGACGAGGGCAAAGAAATAGGTTTGAATTATTTATACAACAAAAGAAAAATTGATTTTTCACTCATTCAAAAATTTCAATTAGGATTTAGTCCTTCAAATAAAAGAAGTTTTACAGATCTTGCATTACAGGCAGGTTTTACACCAGAAATACTTGTAAAAGCAGGATTAGTGAATTGCCCTGATTGTGAAGAAAATAAACCCATTGATGTTCATAAAATTTACGATAAATTTTTTGCAAGAGTAATATTCCCTATTTGCGATATTTCAGGAAAAGTAATAGGATTTGGCGGCAGAACATTGAGTGATGATAAAAGTATTGCTAAATATATCAATTCACCGCAAACCATTGTGTATGATAAAAGTAAAACGCTTTACGGCATTCATTTAGCCAAAAAAGCCATCATGCAAAATGATTTGTGTTATTTAGTAGAAGGATATGCCGATGTTATTTCATTGCATAAAGCAGGTATTGAAAATGTAGTGGCTTCTTCAGGTACTTCGCTAACTACAGAACAAGTTAAATTGATTCATAGATTTACAAATAATGTGGTTGTTTTGTATGATGGGGATGCGGCGGGTATTAAAGCAGGTATCAGGGCTATTGATATGCTTTTGGAAGAAGGATTGAATGTAAAAATTGTGATGTTTCCAGATGGTGATGATCCAGATAGTTTTGTCAACAAGCATTCTAATCGGGAAGTATTTGATTTTTTGAAAAACAATGAAAAAGATTTTATTCAGTTCAAAAAAGAATTGTATCATTCAGAAAATCAAAGTCCGATTGAAAAAGCCAAAGCAATAGAAGAGATATTAACTTCTGTGGCTCGTATTCCTAATGAAATTCAAAGAAGAGTATATATTCAAACATTATCCAATGATTTAAAAATTGAAGAAAGCACATTACTACGAAATGTTCAGAAAATAAGGCAGGATATTTATTTGAAAAAAGAAAAAATTCAAATAGAAGATTCACAAGAAAAAGTAGAAACAGAAATTCAACCTGTAAATAATTTACAATATGTTTCAACAGATACAGAAGAAAAGGAATTGATAAAGCATTTGATTAAATATGGAAATGTTTTGATAAATGTAGATATTGAAACTAATGGAGAAACACAACAATGGGAAGTACCAATATGTGAATATATTGTTTTATATGAATTAAAACACGATGAAGCATATTTTGAAAACAAAGATTTACAATTAATTATTGATGAAATAGAAAATTGTTTGAACAAAAATTTTATTCCTACTGAAGAATATTTTATTCATCATCCACAGCCATTTGTGAGTGAACTTGCTATTAAATTGAGTGAAGAATATAAATTAAGCCCACAATGGGAGTTGAAATATAAAATTTACACACCGCATATTTTAGAAGAAATAAATGAAGTAATTCGTTATTTAGTTCTTTCATTTAAGGAAAAGAAAATTAGAAAATTAATTTTAGCAAAGCAAGAAGAACTAAAAAAAGCACAAGATAGTAATGATGAAGAAACAAGTAATGCTATACTAATAGAAATTCAAAAATTAGAAGAGTTTAAAAAAGAAATTAATAAACGATTAGGAAAGCGAATAATCCTTTGTTAGATAGAATTAGAATTTTGCTCTGATTTTTCTAACTCTTCTTTTGGATTTTTTTCCAAACCAGGAAAATTTACTGCGATAAAATGAACTTTTTCCACGAATGACATAACTATAAGTTAAACTCATAGTAAGCACAGCATCTTTATGTGATTTATCACCTCTTTTTTGTCCCCAATTGTGTGATAAATAAACACCAGGATTATCTAAAAGTGCTTGGGGGCCAAGTTCAGGAGTTCTTAAAGACATTGCTTTTGCAAGATTATCTTTGGGTGGAGTAGAAGGATAATTTCCACTAATATCATCAATATAATCAGTGAATGTTTTCCAATAAGTGGCTTCAAATCCAATACGATGTTTTTTTTGGAAAGTAAAATAAAATCCAAGTCCCATAGGAATTGCCATACTAATAGGAGAATAAACAACGCCTTCTGTTTGCAATGGCCTTAAGTTAATCCATTGTCCTTGATACAATCCTTGTGGATTATGATAAAAACCGCTTATTCCGGCAAACAAGTATGAGCGAAAACTATTTCTATAACGATAAGTATTACCAAGATCAGGATCTTCATAAAAAAACCATTCACCTGTGAGTGATAAGCAATAAAGATTATTACGGAAATTCAGATTTCTGTAATGTCTTGCAGGATTTGTAGTTAATTTATCATCACCTTCTACTCTAATAAAATCAAAAGCCGCCTTTATAGAAACATTTGGCATCCATTTGTAACGAGCAAACGCACCAACATTAAATTTTGTTTTAGATAATTTCATATCATATACAAAATCTCTTCTTGTTTTATCTTTTCCGCCTATATCACCTAAATAATTTGAAACTCCAACACCTCCACCAAAATCCCAAGCCCATTGGGATTTTAAATCTGAAAGATTTAATACTATAAATATTAAACCTAAAAACAAAAACTTATTTTTCATAGCAAAAATTTTTCTGCAAAGATAAGGAAAAATTTTTTATCTAAAAAATGTCAATTTTTATACAATATTGAAATAGAATGCAGTATCTTTGCCAAAAATTAAAATTTATGTATCCAGAAGCAATGGTAAAACCAATGAAAAATGAACTTACTTCAAAAGGTTTCAAAGAAATACTTACTCCCGAAGATGCAGATAATGTAGTAAAATCTGCGGGAACGACTTTAATTGTTATTAATTCTGTTTGCGGTTGTGCCGCTGGGTCTGCTCGTCCGGGTGTGGTGTTAAGTTTATTGAATAATAAAAAGCCACAAAATTTATTTACTGTGTTTGCTGGAGTAGATAAAGAAGCAACAGCACAGGTTAGAAAGTATCTTTTGCCTTACCCACCATCATCACCAAGTATAGCACTTTTTAAAGATGGAAAATTGATACATTTTATTGAAAGGCATCATATTGAAGGCAGAAGTGCCGAAATGCTTGCAGAACATTTGAAAGAAGTGTATAATCAGTTTTGCTAAAAAATTGATAAGTAAAAAGTTTTGAAAAAAGTATTTGGTGTAATATCTCTTGCATTTGTTGGTATCTGGTTAGTTGATGTTATTTTTAATTTTACTTTTAGAAATGCAAGTTGGGGTATTTATCAAAAAATTTATAACATTGTAGAAGAAACAAGTTATTTTGATGCATGGATAATAGGTTCTTCAAGGGCAGAAACAGCATTTGAAACTGAAATTATTGCCCATCGAACTTCATTAAGTTTTTTTAATGCAGGCATTCACGGGGCTAAAACAGATCAATCTTATTATATACTGAAGCAGATATTTCTAGCACATTCATTGCCAAAATTAGTAATATTTGATATTGATGTTCATAATTTAGAATGCATTGATACTTTGTTGAATATTGAACAGTTTGCTCCTTTTTTGCGAAACAAAAGTTTGAGAAAAAATTTTTCTAAAATAGATAAAAGAGTAGAGTATGCTTACTACTTTCCTATGTATGAATTAAGTTTTTATGGATTAAGAGGAGTTTCAAAATTTTTAAGAATACTGATGAATAATCCGGGAAGGTATGATACAACTTTTCAAAAAACCGGATGTTATCATTCTCACACAGATTATCAAAAAGACCATTATCCAGATACTACGCATGTTTTTCAATTCCATCCTTTTAATTTACAATATATTGATTCTGCTATTTATTTATGTAAAAAAAACAATGTGAAGATATTATTTACAGTTTCTCCTATTTATCAACCTGATGAAAATATTAAAAACGCTATTTATTTTTTAAAAAATTATTTACAAAAACAAAATGTTGAATGCTTAGATTTTTCTGATATTCCAGATATTTCATATAACATCAATAAATTTTCAGATAAATATCATTTGAAATATAATGGTAGTGTAGAATTTAGTTATCAGTTTGCAGACACAATAATTCATTTGTATAAAATACACAAGTAATGTTAAAAAAGAAAATGGTGTAGAATACTTTCTTTATTATTGCAACAAAAATCAATTATGGTACAAAACAGCACTCCAAAATTTGCAATTCCTACTGAGAGTTTTGCACAAGAACTAAGAAAACAAGTTAATTTATATTTTCATTCTAATAATCTTTCTAAATTTGGTGGAAAGAAAATTTTTATCAAAGCCGTATTGTTGGGCATACTTTTTATAGCAAATTATTTTTTGTGGGTTTTTAATGATACGGAATTATGGGTAAAGATTTTATTAAGTATTTCTCTAGGTATGATTACATCATTTATTGGATTTAATGTAATGCACGATGGAGCACATCATAGTTTTAATAAAAATAAATTTATAAACGAAGCGGCAGGATACTCCTTAAATTTCTTAGGTGCAAATGTTTTTTTATGGAAAACAAAACACAATGTTATTCATCATACTTATACTAACATTCCTGATGTAGATGATGATATAGATGCGGGTATTTTTTTATTATTAAATCCAAACAAAAAAAGATATTGGTTTCATCGTTTTCAACATATATATTTTCCCTTTGTTTATGCACTTTTATATTTATATTGGGTATTTTATGCAGATTATCATAAATATTTTACTAAAAAAATACACTCAGTAAAAATATCAGGATTTACTACTAAAGAAAAAGTAATTTTTTGGCTTTCTAAGATATTTCATTTATTTGTTTTTGTTATTCTTCCTGTTTATGAATTAGGATTTAATCAGTTTATTTTATTATTTTTGATTTATACTTTTACTACAGGATTAGTACTGAGTATAGTATTTCAATTAGCACATATTGTAGAGGAAACAGAATTTATTTTACCTGATAATCAAAATACAATGCCTGATGAATGGATGAAACATCAATTAAAAACAACTGCTAATTTTGCAATGAATAATAAAGTGCTTACATTTTTATTAGGTGGCTTGAATTATCAAATTGAACATCATTTGTTTCCAACCATTTCACACATTCATTATCCAAAAATTAGTCCTATTGTTCAAAAGGTTTGTAATCAATTCAATGTTCCCTATTATGCACATCCTAATTTGGCTTTAGCGGTTCAATCTCACTATACAAAATTAAGAATGCTTGGTAGAAATTCTTTATAGAGTTTTTTCCATTAAATAGTGTTGAATAGTATTGAACAATAAATGTGATGGCTGAATAATTTTGTAATTATTTTTTAAATAAAAATCAACTGCATTTTCACGAGCGTGGAGAATAATTTTTTGAATACCTTTTTCTTTGGCTAATTTTTCAAGATAAACTAAAACTTGTTGTCCGTAGTGTTTTCCTCTGTATTCGGGCTTTACAGCCATATAGCGAATTTGTGCAGTTGTGCTATTCAATATATCTAATCTTCCACAAGCTATACAGATAGATGATTCTTCTATAAAAGCATTGTAAGAAATTTTGTCTAACTCATCAAAAGAACTTTCATAAGTTTGATTCCAAGGTTTCCGCAAAACTTCATAACGGAGTTGAAAAATTTTTTCTAATTCTTCTTTTGTTGTTGCTAATTTAATCATACATTTCAAAAGCAATAGTAGTGAGTATTTGCAGGGGTTTATTTTCTATTGTAGTATTTTTTATCAATCTTTTTGTAAGAGGATTTTTCATGACTTGCTTTACATCTTTGATGAGGGCAACTGGTATGTTATTTTTCAAACAATTTTCATAAATCCATTCAGCATTTAATTCTTTAATTGCATTTTGTAGTAATTGATATAATTTCTCTCTGTTTTTTACTCTGTTTAAGTTATTTGAGAAATCATTGTTTTTAGGAATATCAGGTAAATTAAGCAATTCACAAAGTTTTTGAAATTGTTCATCTGAACCTATTGCAAAGGTGATTAATTGTTGGTCTTGAGTAAAAAAAATTTCACCATAAGGTGCTATGTTTGGATGTTTTGAACCTAATGGTGGAGGATTGTAATTGGCTATTAAATAATTAGCGGCTTGATTGACTAAACTTGTAACTGCTGCATCATACAAAGAACAATGCACATAAGCCCCTTTATTGTTTTTTAATCGTTGATATAATGCTAATAAAATTCCTTCTTTGAGTTGATGAGCCGCCAACACATCAATAAGTGCTACAGGCATTTTGTTGGGTAATTGATGGGCTTCTCTATTCAAATACATAAAGCCCGTTTCTGCCTGCAAAATCAAGTCATACGCTACTCTTGGATGGTTCTTTCCAAATCCTGATATGTGTGCATAAATAATTTTTGGATTAATTGCTTTAAGAGTAGGATAATCTAATTGAAATTTTTTATCATCATTTTGTTTGAAGTTGCACAAAATAATATCAAATTCAGGAATCATTTGGTGAATTGTTGTAATGCTCTTTTCATCATTCAAATCAAGATACATTATTTTCTTAAAACCATTAACGGATGCGTAATACGCACTTATTGGATCATCAACATTTTCATTTGGGTTTTTCCATTGACGAGTTACATCACCTTTTGTTTTAGGATTTTCAATTTTTAATACTTCTGCACCTAATTCACCTAAAAACATTCCAACTGAAGGTCCTGCTAAAACAGTTGATAAATCTAATACTTTAATATCATGCAATATATTATTTAACATAACTTTTATTCTTCGCAATAAAAGTAGTGAATTTATGAGATGTATGGAGTTAGTTTTTAGTGCTGACGCTCTTGGTCGGCATGCTGACATTTTGCATAGCAAAATCGTCAGCATTTTTAGTTTTGAGTTATGAATTTTTAATTGAACATTGAGTATTGAACATTGAGTATTGAGCATTGAACATTTAATATTTTTTTTCACTTTACACTCTTCACTTTACACTCTTCACTTTATTCTTTTTCAATATATTTGCAGCAATGCTAAAAAATATATTAATAACATCTGCTACAATTCAAGAAATAGAGCCATTTTTGAAGTGGCTAAAAAGAAATAGCGTTTTATGCAGTAAAGAAAAAAATTACTTTTGTTTTAATTTAAATAAAACAAAAATACATATAAAAATATGTGGCGTTGGCATGGTTAGCACGGCTTATGAGTTAGGAAAATTATCTCACGAAAAATTTGATTATGCTATAAATGTTGGAATTGCTGGGTCGTTTGATAAAAGTATTAAAATTGGTGAAGTTGTTGTTGTAAAAGAAGAGATATTTTCAGAATTGGGATCAGAAGATGGAAAAAGTTTTTTGAAAATTTCTGAATTGAATTTAGGTAATGAAAAAATTATTCCTTCAAAATTATTTGTTCCAAAAAAAATACTATCTCACTTGAAAAAAGTGCGGGGCATCACTGTGAATACTGTTCATGGAGATATTCATTCCATTAAAAAAGTAGTGGAAAGATTTCAACCACAAATTGAATCAATGGAAGGTGGTGCTTTTTACTTTGCATGTCATCATAATAAATGGAAATGCTTGCAAATTCGTGCAATCAGCAATTATGTTGAAAAAAGAGATAAAACAAAATGGAATATTCCATTAGCCATTCAAGAATTAAATAAAACATTGATTTTTTTAATAAAATATTTATGCAATATACATTAAAGATAGGTTTTTCGCCCTGTCCAAATGATTGCTTTATTTTTGATGCATTGATTCATCAAAAAATTTCTACAACGATTGGTGAAAATACATACAATTTTATTCCTGTAATTGAAGATGTAGAAACATTAAATAAAATGGCATTGAAGGGTGAATTGGATATTACAAAATTAAGTTATCATGCATATTTATATTGCAAAGAAAATTATGTGTATTTGAATAGTGGGAGTGCTTTGGGATTTGGTTGTGGTCCTTTATTGATAACGCATTCAAAAGAAATTGAGGAAAAATTTTCAGACAAAAATTTTAGAAAAAACTTGAAAGTTTTAATACCTGGTGAATTAACTACTGCTAATTATTTATTGAAAAAATTTTTTCCTGAAATAACTGATAAAACAAGTTTGTTATTTTCTGATATAGAAGATTTGTTATTGCAAAAAAAGTTTGATGCAGGTTTAATCATTCACGAAAATAGATTTACCTATCAGGATAAAGGATTGATAAAAATTGTGGATTTAGGTGAATGGTGGGAAGCACAAACAGGATTGCCTATTCCATTAGGTGGTATTATGGCAAAAAAAAGTTTAGAAGAAAAAGTGATACAAGATGTAGATAAACTTATTCAACAAAGTGTATTATATGCATTTGAAAATACCGAAGATGTAATGCCATTTGTAAAACAACACGCACAAGAGATGAGTGAAGATGTGATGAAAAAACACATTGAGTTGTATGTAAATCAATACAGTATTGATTTAGGAGAAGAAGGCAGAAAAGCAATTGAGTATTTTTGTAATGGATGAAAATTTTTTTAGTAACTATCAAGCAAAAACATAAAAACTAATGCAACACAAAGAATGCTTAGTTTTTTTTCATGAATAACTCAAAAGTTTAAAGATTCTTTGTGCACTTTGCTTCTTACTTTATGAAACTTTGTGTTTAAAAAAAATAATGTTGAATACTAACTTCATTTACAATTTTGGTTTAACTTCTACAATAGGTTGAAACAAATATTTTCTTTTGGTAGAAAGTTGAATACATTCAATTCTTTTTCTTCTTACTGAAATTCGTTGATATATTTCTCCTTCAAATTCAAATGTGTCGCCGTCTTTTAAATGTTCAATTGTAATAAATGAGTTTTTATTTTCATCATAACTTGATAAAATCTTATATAATTCAACATCTGCTGTTGCAGATGCAGGAGGATTTACAAGGTGTTTTCTCAATGCATATAAAACATCTAATGGAAAAATATCTGTATTCAAAAAATCTTTCATAAGATACTGAAAATTTTTTTTCCATTCAATGCCGTGAGCTTCTACTTTGTGTCCATATTCTCTAAATGTCTTGCAATGTGCTATTTCATGAATGTAAGTTATTAAAAATGCATATTTATTGAGTGAAGCATTTACTGTAATAGCAGGAAAATTATTGTTTTTGTATTTTGATTTAAAATCTCCCCACTTACTTTTTCTATCGCCTTTGATGATAAGTTTGAAATCGTATTCAAAAATCAATGAACAGGCCTTATTTACTGCATTTTCTGGGATGTATTTACTTAAAACTTTTTTATTTTTTTCAAATAATTCTTCTTTTGTCATTTCAATGAATTTAAAAAATCACTGAATGATTTATTTTGTTGAATGTATCCAGAATACACAAATTGTTTGATTGTTTCAGCCCATTCTTGAAAGGATTTGCTTTTATCAATTTGTTCAGGTGATATAGGTTTTCCAAAGTAGATAGGAATGGTTTTATTTTTTTGTTTGAACATTTCATCGGGCAAAAAAAGCATTTCTATATTTCCTTTGATGCCTAATTTTTTTCGCCAGTAGGCAAGGTTATAAAAAAAATTGGAATTTTTTCCTTCTATGTATGTTGGAATTATTGGTTTATTGTATTGTTTGGCTTTTTGAACGAATGTTTTATTCCAGTTCAAATCTTGTATAGTCCATTTACCATTAATTTTTTGTTTACGTGAAACTAATCCTGCTGGGAAAAATAAAATGGCATTATCTGATGCAAAAACTTTCTCTACTTCTAAAAGGGCATTTTTAGGAGTGTTGCCTAATTTATTCACGCCTACAAAAATATCAGAATAATTTTTCAGATTTAATAAAATATCATTCACTACAAATTTTATATCTTTTCTTTTTTCGCTGACTGCTTTAATAAGTGCCATTCCGTCTAATCCACCTAATGGATGATTGGATGAAATAATGACACTACCAGAATCAGGGATATTTTCCAGACCTTTTACTTCAATGTTAGAGTTTAATTCCCGTAAAACACCATCATTAAATTCTAAGTTTTGTAAATGTCCAATCCTGCTCATTACAGCGTTGATTTCATCTTCGTGTAAAATTTTTTTGATTTTTGAAATGAATACCTTTGGAATAAATTTATAAAACTTTGGAACTTTTTCTGATAAAACTTTTTCTACATCAATATATTTTGCTGTCATACAAATAATACACTGCAAATTTACAAATTCCTTTTTAGGGAAGAGTACGAAATGTAAAAATACTATTTTTTACCTTTTGACTTTTGTTGTTGCATTTGCTGTTGTTGCTTCATCATGTCTTGCAATCTTTTTTGAAACCCACTTACTTTAACAGGTTGTTTTAAGTTAGCTTCAATTTCAGCACGAATTTTTTCATCTTTAATTAGATACTTTAATAAATAAGTTTGTCCAAAGGTTAAGATGTTTGCAGTAAAATAATACCAGCTTAATCCTGCAGAATAGTTATTCATTACCGCTAAAAATATCAATGGCATAAAATACATCATAAATTTCATGCCTGGAACTTGTTGATTTTGCTGAGGTGATAACATTTCACTATTAAGCCATGTATATAAAATAGTAGATAAAAACATCAGTAATGCGAATAAAGAAACATGGTCGCCATAAATTGAATAAATGATTGGAATCTTACCGAAATCCCATATACTATCGTAAGTGGATAAATCATCAGCCCACAAAAACGCTTCCTGACGAAGTTCAATTGCAGCGGGAACAAAATTGAAAAGTGCAATTAAAATAGGAAATTGAATAAGTAAAAGTAAACATCCCATCATTGGATTGACTTTAGCTTTTTGGTATAATGCCATTAAATCTTGTTGTTTTTTTACAGGATCTCCATTCGGTCCGTATTTTTCATTAAGTTTATCTATTTCTGGTTTAAGAGCACGCATTTTGGCTCCACTCATATAATTTTTGTAGAATATTGGAAATAGAATGATTTTGATGATAATGTTTAATATAATTAAAATAATGCCAAAATTTAAAGTTCCTTTTAACCAGTTAAAAATTGGAATAACAAGCCCTGAGTTGATATACTTAAAAATCCACCAACCTGTTGGAATAATACCTTGTAAATCCCATCCTTCGTATTTTTTTAAGGTTGGATAATGATTGGGTCCAAAATAAAAATTCATTCCAAAAGTTTCACTGTTTTGATGACTAAACGGAATGCCTAATTCTGCTTTTGTTGCTTTTACTATATTTGTATCCTCATCTTTTGTGCGAAGTTTGATTAAACTTCCATCTTTCATAAATTCTTTATCTGCAATGATTGTGCTGTTAAAAAACTGTTGTTTGAAACATACCCATTTTATTGGCATTTCATTGATTTCTTTTTCTTCTTCTTTTCTTGGGTTGATATAATCTGGACTATCATCAGTGTATTTAAAATAAACTGTAGCCACTTCTTTTTCTTTTACAATATGTTTTTCCTGACTTGGCATCAGGCAGTTCCAATTAAAAAATAATTCATCAATATTAGATGAAATAATATCATTCATTCCATATAGTTCAATGTCAAATTTAACTGTGTAGTCATTATTTGGTAAGGTATAAACAAAATTAATGGAAGAATTGTCTTTAGCAGTATTTAAGCGAAAAACAATTTTATTTTTTTCAATAGTTGGAACTGAAAAATAAAAACTATCTGTGTGAAAAATTCTACTTCTTTCATAAGCGTCTAGTGCTAATGAATAATAAGTAGAGTCATTGTCAAATAGTTTTAAAAAAGAAGTATCTCCATAACGATGATATTCTTTTAATTCTACCTGTTTAATTCTTCCGCCCTTGTTAGTAAA
The DNA here is from genome assembly GCA_035405785.1 of Bacteroidia bacterium. Classification (GTDB taxonomy): domain Bacteria; phylum Bacteroidota; class Bacteroidia; order B-17B0; family Aurantibacillaceae; genus BPGX01. The sequence goes on along the minus strand of DAONJS010000005.1, from coordinate 23,692 downwards.
AGTTATTTTAAATTTTTCATTTTCAAGAGTATAAAGTTTTTCTTCTCCTTTTGTGGCAATAAAAAAATCTTTGTAATAGTTTTGTTTTTCTGATAAAATTATACTATCATTTTTTACAGCAGTAGAATCGGATACTTTAGGTAAAGCAGTTTTGTCTTCAATTTTATTTTTAATTTCATTTTGTTGAAGAGTTTTACTTTCTGCAAGTGCAATTGAATCTCTTATTCTTCTTTGGTTTGCTAATTCTTCGGCAGAAGGCGTGGTCATATATACCCACACTCCTAAAATAAGTGCAATCAGTGAAATACCAATTATTGAATTTTTGTCCACAGTGTTTAGGTTTTAAGTTTAAGGGGTGCGAAGGTAATGTTTAAAATAATGTACTCAAATAGAATTTTTAAACTTAGTTTTTGTAAAAATGTAAATCAAACATTTGTTTGACAATAAAAAATTTTGTTTTTTTGCGGCGACTAAAAAATGGCGAGGTAGCTCAGTTGGTTAGAGCGCAGGATTCATAACCCTGAGGTCACGGGTTCAAATCCCGTCCTCGCTACTAAGTGTAAGAGAAAGTATTTAAGCTTTCTCTTTTTTATTTTAAACTTATTTCCCAGTTATTTTGAACTCTGTTCTTCTGTTTTTAGCTTTATTTTCAGGACTATCATTGGGCACTTTTGGACGTGTATCACCATAACCCCTGTATGTTAATCTTTGCGGACTTATTCCCCCTTCTTTTATTAAATAATCATATACAGCTTTTGCACGATTAGTAGAAAGTGTTTGATTAAATTTTTTATCTCCGCTATTATCTGTATGTCCGCTTAATTCAATTTTAATTGATGGGTTTTGTTTTAAAAATGCTATTAATTTGTTAAGTTCTGCTTTACTTTCTGGTTTCAAATCCCATTTATTAACATCAAAAAAAACATTTTTTAATTCTGTTACTGATCCAGTGTCAATAGGCATTAGAGGAATGTCTAATATAAATGGCTTTTCAAAACTGGTCTCAACATTTTCTAATGAAAAATTATCACTGTAAAATAAGTATCCTGTTTGATTTACATTAATCATATAATTTTTTCCAGCAGTGAGTGTTACTAAAAAATTGCCCTTAATATCCGAAAATGAAGTGGTTACTTTATTTTGTGAAGATAAATCATATACTTCAAAATTTGCAATCAATGGTTGTTTTGTTACAGCATCATAAACTTTGCCTTTTACATAAGTAATTTTTTCGGGACGAACATTTTCAGGAAGTTCAAATTGATAAATATCTAATCCGCCATAACCATCTTTTCTATTACTTGCAAAATAAGCAATTTTTCCTGATGGATCTACAAGCAAACTGTTTTCATCATTGTTTGTATTTATTGGATAACCTAAATTGATAGCAGGTCCCCAACTTCCATCTGCTTGTCTTTTACTCATATAAATATCTAAACCTCCCATTCCAATGTGCCCATTACTTGAAAAATAAAGTGTTTGATTATCGGGATGAATAAAAACGGATTCTTCATCTCTGTCTGTGTTTATGTTGCTACCTAATTTAACGGGTTCAGAGAATTTTCCATTCTCATCCATTACTGCCATATAGATATCACCTTGCTTTATTTCTCCACGATTCACATACCCCCTTACAAAATATAATGTTCTGCCATCGGATGAAAAAGATGGTTGTGTTTCCCAATGCTGTGTATTAATGGGCGGGCCTACATTGACTGGTTTAGACCATTTTCCATTTATTCTTTCAGAATAAAAAATATCACAACTTCCGTAACCTTTTCTATCTGGTGAACCATAATTTCCCTCTATATTCATACAAGATGCAAAAAACATTATTTTACCATCTGCTGAAATGCTTGGCGATCCTTCATTTCCATAAGAATTAATTTCTTTTAGGGGCACTGCGGCTTGCCATTTACCATTTACTTTTGTTGAAATATAAAAATCTTCTTGTTGCCCTACTTTTCTTGTAAATATAAATGTTTCTCCATCTGCTGTAATGGAAGGAAAATACTCATCTTCTGCAGTGTTTATAGCATTTCCAATATTGATGGGCTTAAATTCCTGTGGATGTTTAACGGCATTCATTCCAAATTCTGCATTTTTAATTTCTCTTTCGGCAATTTCCTTCATATCTGGATTGATGTATTTGTAAGACAAAAACTTTTTGTAAGAATTATATGCGGTTTCATAATCTCCTTGAATCATGGATATATTAGCTAACATAAAAAAGTTGACAGGATAAGCGTCAGGATTGATACTAATGGCTTTTTTCAAATGTGTAACGGCTTCTGAAAATCTTTTTTTCTCAACTAAAAGTTGAGCATAAGCAGAATGTGCTTCTATAAAATTATCATCTTTTTGAAGGGCTTTTGTTAGATATTCCTCTGCTTCTTTGTCTTTATATTGAGCAAAATACTTTTTGCTTTCTTCGTAATATTTAATAGCTTTTTCATTAGTAGTGCTGTATGCTTTGGGTTTTTTCTGAGCAAAAGTTAATAATACACCAAAAACTAACAAAATTAAGATGGAATAAGATTTATTCATTATTTTTTGGGCTTGAAAATAAAGAGAATAAAATTATTGTAGAAAGATTTAATAAACTTTAATAAATTATTATTCAATTCCTTAATGAATAAAGTTTTTTCAAGATATTTGTTATTGTTGCTGGCAATTTATATTGCTGTTATTCCTTTATTTTTAAGTATTCAGCGGGATTTAATCAGATATGAAAATTTATATTTAAAGGATGATTTATCAAATAAAAACATTTTTTCTTTTGAAATGAAGATTGATGATTATATTAAATCAAAAATAAACGATGGTAAAGAAATACAAATAGATAATGAAATGTATGATATTGTTGATTATGATAAAGTGGGGGATAAAATTGTTTTAAAAATTTTCAAAGATTCAGAAGAAACTGAATTGTTGAAAAAGTTCAGAAAGTTATTACATATTTTAGATAAGATAAATCTTTCCGTATTTTTTAGTTTAAATTTTTTCAATGATAACAAAGAAAGTATTTTTGAAAAATTAAACATTGTTTTAAAAAAAATTGTTTTTGTGAATTTTTGTTCAGTTAATTTATCAGATGTTTTTATAGATAAATCTACGCCTCCTCCTGAATTTGTTTTTTAAGTTACTCACTTTATCAAATTAGAATGTACTTATTGTGCATTCTGTTGTCTTTTTATTATTTTCCATAAAACAAAATTTATTTAATTCAATAATCACAAAAAATTAAAATATGAAAACTCAAAAAATATTATATGCATTAAGTGCAATATCAATTACATTAACTACAAATGCACAAAATGATTCAAATACAGATACACTCAAAGCAAATACATTACAGGAAGTTGAAGTTTCTGTAAATAGAATAATTGAAAAAAAGAAAGAAACAGCCCAACAAATTAAAATTCTAACAAAAGATGAATTATCTTTTCTTCAAACTCAAAACTCTGCTGATGTTATTCAAAATTCTGGAGCAACATTTGTTCAAAAAAGTCAGCAAGGTGGTGGAAGCCCTGTCATCAGAGGTTTTGAAGCAAGTAGAGTATTGCTGGTGATAGATGGTATTAGAATGAATAATGCTATTTACAGATCTGGTCATTTACAAAATATCATTACTACTGATAACAATAGTTTTGAAAAAGTGGAAGTTATTTATGGTCCTTCTTCCACAATTTATGGTAGTGATGCATTAGGTGGTGTTATCCATTTATATACAAAAAATCCTCTATTAGCAAATGAAGAACAAAAACTCAATTTGAAAGTCAATGCTTTTTCTCGCTATGGTAGTGTAAATAACGAATCTACTAACCATATTGATTTTAATTTAGGATTTAAAAAATTTGCTTCATGGACTTCTTTTACATACTCTCAATTTGGAGATTTAATGATGGGAAAAAATGCTAATCCTTTTTATCCACAAGGATTTGGAATTAGAGAATATTATCAGGATAGAGAAAACAATACTGATGTGAAAGTGAAAAATTCTGACAAATACAAACAAGTAAAAAGTGAATATTCTCAATATGATTTAGTTCAAAAATTTTTATTTCAACAAAATGAATTTACAAAACACATTATCAATATTCAATACTCTAATTCATCTGATGTACCACGTTATGACCGTCTTACAGAATTTTCTGGTTCTAATCCAAAATTTGCAGAATGGTATTATGGACCACAAAAAAGATTATTGACAGCTTATGATTTTCAGTATTCTAAAAAAACTGCTATATCAGATTTCATAAGAGTAATTGCTAATTATCAACAAATTGAAGAAAGCCGTCATTCAAGAAGATTCAACAATTCCAAAAGAAAAAGCCAGATTGAAAATGTAAATGTTTATGGATTTAATTTGGATGCTGTTAAAAAATGGGAAAAACATCATTTACAATATGGACTTGATGTCCAATATAACACAGTTCAATCAACAGCTAAATTTACTAATGTAAATACCAATTCTGTATCACCTGCAGATACTCGTTATCCCGATGGTGGTAGCCAAATGATGTGGGCGTCTCTTTATTTATCTCATAAATGGTATATCAATGGTCAAAAATTAATTCTTGTTGATGGTGTAAGAGCAGGTATTGCTAATCTTTACGCAAAATTTAATGATACCACATTCTTCAAATTTCCTTTTAAAGATGCTAAACAAAACAACATTACTTACTCAGGAAATATAGGGCTTATACAAAACATTGAAGATAAATGGAAACTTTCCTTTTTACTTTCATCAGGATACAGAGTGCCAAATGTAGATGATTTAGGAAAAGTATTTGATTCACAGCCAGGTGCTGTTATTGTTCCAAATCCTGATATCCAGCCCGAAAAAACTTTGAATGAAGATTTAAATATTCAGTATTTCTTCAATAAAAATAGTTACTTCTCTACAACTTTATTTTACACACAAATTTATGATGCTATTGTTACAGATAAATTTAAGTACAATGGTCAAGATTCTATTATTTACAATGGTGTAAAAAGTCAGGTGCTTGCCAATCAAAATAAAAGATTTGCTTATATTTATGGTTTTTCCACTGAATTACATTCTGAATTAAATGAACATTTCATCATAGGTGCTTCATTAAATTACACTTATGGCAGAATTAAAACTGATTCAGTAGATTATCCTCTTGATCATATACCACCAGTATTTGGAAGAATTTCTTTCACTTATAAGCCATCACAAAAACTTTCATTTCAGTTGTTTTCAATTTTTAATGGACAGAAAAAATTACAGGATTACAATCTTTTTGGGGAAGATAATTTACAATATGCTCCTCCAACTGGAATGCCTGCATGGTATACAATCAATTTTAGATTTCAATGGAATGTTTGGAAGTATCTTTACTTAAATGGTGGGGTAGATAATATCTTAGACACTCAATACCGCGTTTTTGCCAGTGGTATCAATGCTCCAGGAAGAAATATCTTTGTAGCACTGAGATTAACTTTCTAATTTCACACAATACCACTTTTTACCACTTTTTCTAAAAAAATCCCTTTTTTAAACTAATTTTCAGGTAAAATTTTCTCATTACAACAAAATGGTTATCCACAATTTAAAGGATAACCATTTTTTATTTTAAGTCATTAAAACTCCTGAAATGCTCAATTTTATTGAATTTTAATAAATTTTTCTTCGTATAAAAATTATCCACAATTATTGTTGATAATTGAATTTTATTAACAAGGTGGTAAAAAGTGGTAAAAAGTGGTAAAAAATAGAAAAATTGTCCATATTTTTGTCCGCAATTACAAATCCTTTTTCTGTGCTAACACTTATTGGAGAATTTGATTGCAAAGTAGATGCCAAAAACAGATTGCTTTTTCCTGCTGACTTGAAAAAGCAATTGGGCAATGCTTTTGACAGAGGATTTGTAATGAACAGAAATTTACATCATCAATGCCTTACTCTATACCCAATGCAAGAATGGGAAGCATTGAATGAAAAACTTCGCAACCTCAATCGTCTTGTAAAAGCCAATGATATTTTTATCAGAAAGTTTATGGGTGGTGCTACCATTTGTATGCCTGATAGTGCAGGTAGAATTTTAGTTCCCAAGCCACTTGCTGAATATGCTCATATTTCATCTGATATAAAAGTAATAGGTAGTAATAACATTATTGAAATCTGGGATAAAAATTTATACAATGAATTTTTAAATCAGGATTTTGATATTGAAAAAATGGCTATTGAAATTTTTGAAAAAAATAAGGATTCTAAAAATTAATTACGAATATATTTAGTAAAAATGTCAAACACTGCTACTTACCACATACCTGTGTTACTCAATGAATCTATTGAATATCTTAATATACAGCCCAATGGCGTGTATGTGGATGCTACTTTTGGCGGTGGAGGACATTCCCGAGCTATTTTAAATCATCTTTCTGAAAATGGAAAACTATTTGCTTTTGATCAAGATAAAGATGCTCAAAAAAATTTGATCAATGATCAACGATTAACTTTTATACCATACAATTTCAGTTTCATCACTCAATGGTTGCATTATTACAAAGTATACAAAGTAAATGGAATTTTGGCAGATTTAGGTGTGTCTTTGCATCAATTTCAAACACCCGAAAGAGGTTTTTCCTATCGCTACAATCATCCATTAGATATGCGGATGAATCAAAATCAAACAATGACTGCCGCTGATGTTGTCAATACTTATAGTCAGCAACAATTAGAAAATTTATTTTATCAGTATGGCGATTTGAAAAATGCTCATAAATTAGCATCATTAATTATTAAGTATAGATTTAATAAAAAAATTGAAACAACTTTTGATTTGGTAGATGCTGTAAAACCTGCACTTCCAAAAGTTAATGATTATCCTTTATTGTCAAAAATTTTTCAATCTATCAGAATAGAAGTTAATAAAGAAGTAGATCATTTGAAATCATTTCTCAATCAAACTTATGAACTTTTAGATACAAATGGAAGATTAGTAGTCATTACTTATCACTCATTAGAAGATAGAATTGTCAAGCATTTTATGACTAATGGCCATACAGATAAAAATTTAGAACCTGATCCTGTTTATGGAAAAATTCAATATCCTTTTAAAATCATTACAAAAAAGCCCATTCAACCTTCTGATGATGAAATAAAAAATAATCCATCTTCAAGAAGTGCAAAATTAAGAGTTGCAGAAAAAATCTGATGATTGAAAATGATGACAAAAAATAGAATCATAAAAAATAAACCTATTGATCAAGAAGAAAAAAAAGAAAAGACAACTATTCCTTCTGAAACACCCGAAAAATCAGCAAAAAAAGGAATAGTAATCAGAATTATTGGAAAAATTTTTGGAGGACAATTTCTTGAAAATGAAGAAGTGGTAAAACAAGTGCCATATTTTGGATTTCTTGTTTTAATAGGAATAATCTACATAATGAATGGAAATATCGCAGATAAAAAAATAAGAGACATCAATAAATTAAATAAAGAAATAAAAGAACTCCGATCAAATTATATCATCACAAAATCCGAATTGATGTTTTTAAGCAAACAAACCGAAGTGGCTAAAAGAGTAGAACCATTAGGATTAAAAGAAACAACTCAACAACCTTATTTAATCTTAAATACGGATACAACTTTATCTATCTACTAAAAAAATGAACTCAACATTCAACATAAAAACGAATTTGACTTTTATACTATTTTTATTATTTAGTTTTAGCATACTGTATAAAATTTATAAAATTCAATTTGTTGAAGGAGAATATTGGAGAAAACTTTCAAAAGAAATTACTACAAAATTTGTTGATGTGCAGGCATCACGGGGAAATATCTATGACCAGAATTACAACTTACTTGCAACTTCACTACCCTTTTATGATATAGGAATAGATGTGAATGTGCCAGGCCTTGATGATAAAACATTCAATCAGAAAAAAGATTCATTAGCATTGATGTTAAGTAAAATTTTTCCAAAGAAAACAAAAAAGGAATATCTCGCAATGCTCAATAAAGCCCGTCAAACAGGAGATAGATACATACTTATTCAAAGAAAAGCAACTTATCAGCAATTGCAGGAAGTAAAGCATTTGCCCATTTTACGAAATGGTAAAAAAGGAGGTTTAGTTGTTTTACAAAATGATAAAAGAGTATTGCCATTTCAATATCTCGCTGCCAGAACAATTGGTTTAGCAAGAGAAAATATCAAACCCGTCGGTTTAGAAGGTGCTTATGATTCTATCTTAAAAGGAAAATCTGGAAAAAGATTGATGCAAAAAATTGCAGGTGATGTATGGCGTCCTATCAATGATGATGAAGAAATTCAAGCACAAAATGGAAAAGATATTGTTACCACTTTGGATATCAATATTCAGGATGTTGCTGAACATGCTCTCCTTAAAGCACTCATTAAGAATCAAGCCACTTATGGAAGTGTTATTCTTATAGAAACTAAAACAGGAAAAGTAAAAGCGATTGCTAACCTTGTTAAAAAAGATTCTACTACTTATGAAGAAAGTTTAAACTTTGCTATTGGTTATCCTTCTGAACCAGGATCTACATTTAAATTGGCTTCAGTGTTATCGCTATTAGAAGAATACGATGTAGATACGCAGGAAAAAATTAATGTTGGCAATGGAGAATGTGTGTATTACAATCAAACTATGAAAGATGCGCATCCGCCTGCATCGCCTGTTATTACTCTTGAAGAAGCATTTAAAACATCTTCTAATGTTGGTATTAGCAAAATAGTTACTAAATATTTTTCTAAAAATCCAGAAAGATTTGTTTATCACCTTTCTCGCTTTCATTTAGATAAACCATATAATATTGATATTCCAGGAGAAGGTATTCCAAGAATTAAAAAGCCAAAAGATAAAGATTGGTATGGCACTACTTTACCTTGGATGAGCATAGGATATGAAACACTTCTTACACCTTTGCAAATAGCAATGCTTTATAATCTTGTTGCAAATAACGGCACTATTGTAAAACCACAATTTGTTGAACAAATAGAATACAATGGAAAAGTATTAAAGAAATATGAACCAGAAATTATTGCGGAAAATGTTCTAAAACCTTCTACAATTGAAAAAGCCAAAAAATTACTTCGTGCTGTGGTAGAAAGTGGCACGGCAAAATCGTTGAACATTACTACATTCAAAGTAGCAGGAAAAACAGGCACTGCACAAATTGCCAAACAAGGAAAATATTATACTTCAAATAAAGATAAAACTTACCTTGCATCTTTTGTGGGATTCTTTCCATTGGAAAATCCTTTATACACTTGTATTGTAACAATTCATTCGCCAAGTAAAGGAATTTATTATGGTGGATTAGTAGCAGGACCAGTATTCAAAGAAATTGCTGAAAAAGTTTATTCAACTAACATCCAAACTATTGAGCCATTGAATAACAAAGAAAAATCAGTAATTCATCTTCCATTTATTGCAGGCACTCAATATAATAAATTACAATATCTGTCAAAACAATTTCAAATTCCCTTTAATATACAAGCAACAGAAAATGCCATTATTTCATACATAAATGAAGATTCTCTTGCATATCATCAAAAAACAAATGATGTATCGGCATTTCTGCAAAAAAATATCTTACCAAATCTCAAAGGTTTATCTATCACCGAAACGCTTCCACTGCTTGAAGAAAAAGGTCTAAAAGTATCTGTGAAAGGGCAAGGATGGATTAGCGAACAATCTATTCCACCAAATACCAAAATTCAAAAAGGACAGAAAATAACGCTTACTCTTTCAACAAATATCTAAAATGAAAAAACTTTCTGACATACTAAAATACATTGAACCTATTAAAATTATTGGGAATACTGATATTCCGATTTCCAGCATTTCAAATAATTCCAAAAAAATATCTCAAAATACTCTCTTTGCCGCTATTAAAGGCACTTCTACTGATGGTCATTTATTTATCAAAGATGCTATTCAAAAAGGTTCTACTGCTATTTTATGCGAAGATTTACCTTCTGATATAAATGAAAATGTTTGTTATATTGTAACTAAAAATTCTGCTGAAGCACTTGCTTATATTGCTCACGCTTTTTATGATGAACCTTCTAAAAAACTTCATTTAATTGGTGTTACAGGCACTAATGGAAAAACTACAACAGTTACTTTATTGTATCAATTATTCTCTGCTCTCGGATTTAATTGTGGTTTAATTTCAACTATTGAAAATAAAATTAAAGATAAAATTCTTCCTTCTACTCATACCACACCTGATGCTATTCAATTTAATGAATTACTTCAAAAAATGGTCAATGAAAAATGTGAGTATGTTTTTACAGAAGTAAGTTCAATAGGTGTTCATCAGCATCGTGTTACAGGATTGCATTTCAAAGGTGGTATCTTTACAAATCTTACACACGACCATTTAGATTATCATAAAACTTTTGAAAATTACAGAGATTGTAAAAAAGCATTTTTTGATAATTTATCTTCATCTGCTTTTGCTCTTACTAATAAAGATGATAAGAATGGCCTATTTATGTTGCAAAATACCAAAGCACAAAAATATACTTATGCCCTGCAAACATTAGCCGATTTCAAAGCAAAAATTCTTGAACAACATATTGATGGAACTCTACTTCAAATCAATGGAAAGGAAGTGTGGATTAAATTAGTTGGAAAATTCAATGCTTACAATGCTCTTGTAGCATATAGCGTAGCTAAAATAATGCAAATTGATGAAGAAGAAATTTTAAAACACTTAAGTCAGTTAAATCCTGCAAGAGGAAGATTTCAAGTTTTTCATCATAATGGAATTACAGGAATTGTAGATTATGCACACACACCCGATGCTCTTGAAAATGTATTAAAAACTATAAATGATACAAAACAAGAACATCAAAGAATTATTACAGTAGTCGGATGTGGTGGAAACAGAGATGCGGCAAAAAGACCAGTAATGGCTCAAATTGCTTGCAAATTAAGCGACAAGGTCATTCTTACTTCGGATAATCCACGAGATGAAGACCCGCAACAAATTATTAAAGAAATGGAAAGTGGAATTTCAATTTCCGACAAAAGAAAAACATTAAGCATTGTAGATAGAGATGAAGCTATTAAAACATCTATTCATCTTGCTGAAAACAATGATATTATCTTGCTCGCAGGCAAAGGACACGAAACATATCAGGAAATTAAAGGTGTAAAATACCCTTTTGATGATTTTCAAAAATTAAAAGATTATCTTACTTCATTAAAATAAATTTTTTTATGCTTTATTACTTATTCAAATATCTACATGAAAATTTTCATTTAGCAGGAACTGGTGTGTTTCGTTATATTACTTTCAGAGCCGCATTAGCACTTATTTTCTCATTAATAATCTCTCTTGTTTTTGGTAAAAGAATTATTGAATTTATTCGTAAAAAACAAATTGGTGAAACAATTAGAGATTTGGGTTTAGAAGGTGAAAAACAAAAAGCAGGAATGCCTACAATGGGCGGTATTATTATCATAGCAGCCATTCTAATTCCAACATTATTATTAGCAAAGTTAAATAACATTTATATCATTTTGATGATTATTACAACTATATGGCTTGGAGTATTAGGTTTTATGGATGATTACATAAAAGTGTTTAAAAAAGATAAAGAAGGTTTAAAAGGAAAATTTAAAGTTATCGGACAAATTGGTGTGGGATTAATTGTAGGTGTCATTCTTTATTTTCATCCTGATGTTGTAATTCGTGAAAGAATTATTTCTAATCAACAAAATGCATGGGCATATATGGATGATAAAACTGCATCAAATCAAGAAAAAATAAATATCCCTGTTTATGCAAAAAATGTTACTAAAAGTTTGAAAACAACTATACCTTTTGTAAAAAATAATGAGTTAGATTATTCTAAACTTATTTCATGGCTCTGTGATGATTGTGAAAAATACGGTTGGATTGTTTTTATTCCTATTGTAATTCTCATTGTTACTGCTGTTTCAAATGGTGCTAATATTACCGATGGAATAGATGGATTAGCAAGCGGAACAAGTGCAATTATTGGTGTAACATTAGGAATTTTGGCTTATGTATCTGGTAATAGAATTTTTTCTGATTATCTCAATATAATGTTTTTGCCAAATACTGGTGAGTTAGTAGTTTTCATTGCGGCATTTGTAGGTGCTTGCATTGGCTTCTTGTGGTATAACACTTATCCTGCTCAGATATTTATGGGAGATACAGGAAGCTTAACATTAGGTGGAATTATTGCAGTATTTGCTATTGCTATCAGAAAAGAATTATTGTTGCCTATTTTATGTGGTATATTTTTAGTAGAAAATTTATCAGTGATTTTGCAGGTTGCATACTTTAAGTATCAAAAAAGAAAAAGAGGAATTGAATATGCAAGAGAACATCGTTTATTCAAAATGGCACCATTGCATCATCATTATCAAAAATTAGGTTATCATGAAGCAAAAATTGTAATGAGATTTTTCATTGTAGGCATTTTGCTTGCAGCACTTTCAATTATAACACTCAAATTAAGATAATTCAATGGCAAAAAACATAGTCATATTAGGTGCAGGTGAATCAGGTGTAGGTAGTGCTATTCTTGCTCAAAAGCAAGGATATAATGTTTTTGTTTCTGATGCAGGAAAAATTAAAGATGATTATTTATTAGAATTAAAAGAAAATAACATTCAATATGAAGAAGAAAAACATACAGATGAAAAAATTTTATATGCCGATGAAATTATTATTAGTCCTGGTATTCCATTAGATATTCCATTAGTAAAAAAAATTAAAGAAAAAAATATCCCACTTATATCAGAATTAGATTTTGCTCAAAGATTTACTAATGCCAAAATTATTGCAGTTACTGGCACAAATGGGAAATCTACAACAACTTCTCTCATTTATCACACAATGAAATTAGCAGGATACAATGTTTGTTTAGCAGGAAACATTGGATTTAGTTTTGCAAAAGTAGTGGCTTTAAATAATTATGACTGGTATGTTCTGGAAGTTAGTTCTTTTCAATTAGACAGCAGTTATTCTTTTCATCCGCACATTGCTGTTATTACAAATATATCAAGGAATCATTTGAATAGATATGATAATTCAATGGAAAAATACATTGAATCAAAATTTAGAATTATACAAAACCAAACTACTGAGGACTATTTCATCTACAATATAGATGATAAAAACATCACAAATTATTTAGAAAAAAAAAACTTTCATCCGAAGCAATTACCTTTTTCAATAGAAAAGGAATTGAATACGGATGGAGGATGGATAGAAAACAATCAAATCATCATACAAATCAACCAATCAAAAACTAATCTTATGAATGTAGTAGAATTAGCACTAAAAGGAAGGCATAACATTTACAATGCCTTAGCATCTGCGCTGCCATCAAAAGTTGCAGAAATTAAAAATGAAGTGATTCGTGAAAGTTTTAAAACTTTTGAAAATCTTGAACACCGCTTAGAATATGTGACAACAGTGAACGGTGTTGATTATATCAATGACTCAAAAGCAACAACAGTTCACGCTGCTTATTATGCTTTGTCAAGTCAAACAAAGCCCGTAGTATGGATTTGCGGCGGTCAGGATAAAGGCAATGACTATACAGAGTTGTATTCTGTAGTAAAAGATAAGGTTAAAGCCATTGTTTGTCTTGGAAAAGATAATTCTAAAATCATTGCAGCATTTAAAAATGTTGTGCCTTTGATTGTGGATACACACTCAATGCAAGATGCAGTAAAAGCCGCATACCGTATTGCTAAAAGTGGTGATGTTGTGCTTCTTTCACCTGCCTGTGCAAGTTTTGATTTATTCAAAAGTTATGAAGCAAGAGGAGAAAAATTCAAAGAACAAGTAAAACAATTGTAATTGAAAAATGAATTTATTTAAAAACATAAAGGGAGATAAAACAATCTGGTTGATAGTATTTTTTCTATCTATATTTTCTGTATTAGTAGTATACAGTTCTTCTATTGCTCTTGCTTATAGATACAAAGATGGGCATTCAGAAGTGTTTTTATTTAAACATTTTTTCATTTCAGTGATAGGTTTGATTTTTATCTACTACATTCATAAACTAAACATAAAACCTACACATTTAAATGTTTTAGGAATTGTAGGAACATTGATTAGTTTTTTCTTATTGATATGGACACTTTTTACAGGTGTTCGTGCAGGAGAAGCCGCAAGGTGGTTGGAAATTCCAGGATTAGGAATTACTTTTCAATCATCTGATGTGGCAAAAATATCTTTGATTGTTTTAATTGCAAGAAATCTTTCTATTTACAAAAATAAATTAAATACATTAAAAGATATATTCTTAAAAATTTTATTACCAACTATTTTAATTTGCACACCAATTCTTATATCCAACTTTTCTACTTCATTTATTCTTGCACTCACTGTTTTTTACTTGATGTTTTTAAGTGAAATTCCTGCTAAAAGATTATTTCAAATAATTGGTATCGTATTTATAATAGCGGTATTGTTTGTTACCCTTATTTATTTTTTTCCGAATGCATTGCCAAGAGGTAAAACATGGAAATCTCGTATTGAAAATTTTTCTCAAGGTGATAGTAAAACAAATTATCAGGTAGAACAGGCAAAAATTGCCATTGCTAATGGATCCTTTATAGGAAGAGGCCCTGGAAATAGTGCTCAAAGAGCATTTTTGCCACAAGCATCATCTGATTTTATTTATGCAATCTTAATAGAAGAGTATGGCACTTTTTGGGGATTTATAGTATTGTTATTTTTTTTAATTATATTTTTTAGATGTATAAGAATTGCTCAAAAATCAAAAAATACTTTTTATTCTTACATTGTGATGGGCTTATCTTTTAATTTAATTGTTCAGGCAATTATCAATATGGCAGTTGCTGTAAATTTAATTCCTGTTACAGGACAACCATTGCCATTTATTAGTATGGGCGGAACATCATTAATTTTTTCAAGTATAAACATTGGAATTATATTAAACATTAGCAGGCAAGTCAATGAACAATCAATTAAAAAAGAAGAAACTATAACTGAACAAAAATTAGAAACGAAATTAACTACTTAATGAATCAACCTATCAACATAATTATTAGTGGTGGTGGCACAGGGGGACATATTTATCCTGCTGTGGCTATTGCTAATGCTTTGCGTGAATTAAAACCTGATATCAACATTTTGTTTATAGGAGCCAATGGTAGAATGGAAATGGAAAAAGTACCTGCTTCTGGATTTAATATAAAAGGAATTGATATTATTGGATTGCAAAGAAAATTGACACTCTCAAATTTTTTAATTCCATATTACATTTTCAAAAGTGTTCAGCAAGTAAAGAAAATTTTTCAAACTTTTAAACCAAATGCAGTGATTGGCACTGGTGGCTATGTAAGTTTTCCTGTATTATTAACTGCACAACTGCAATCTATTCCAACATATATTCAAGAACAAAATGCTTATGCAGGTTTAGCCAATAAACTATTAGCAAAAAGAACTTCTAAAATTTTTGTGGCATTTGAAAATCTTGAAAAATTTTTTCCGAAAGATAAAATTATTGTATCAGGGAATCCAGTTAGAAGTGATATATTAAATCTTAATTCAATTAAAGATGATGCTTTGAAATTTTTTAATTTGAAGAATAATCAACCAGTTGTATTAGTATTAGGTGGAAGTTTAGGTGCAAGAACTATCAATAACACAATTGCTGAAAATATTGAGTTTTTTATTCAAAACAATGTTCAACTCATCTGGCAAATGGGTAAGAATTATTTCCAACAAATTTCTAATGAACTTAAACAAAAACTACAACAACATTCTATATTTTTCAGTGATTTTATTACTCAAATGAACTATGCTTATGCTGCAAGTGATATTATTATTTCTCGTGCAGGAGCAAGCACTATTGCAGAATTAGCCATTGTTGGAAAACCTTCTATCCTTATTCCTTCGCCCAATGTTACTGATGACCATCAAACTAAAAATGCAATGGCTCTTTTACAAAAAAATGCCTGTGTTTTAATCAATGACGGTGATGTGAAAAATACATTAATACAAAATATTCAAACACTCATTAAAAATAAAGAATTACAACAAACACTTTCTCAAAATATAAAAAAATTTGCAAAACCAGATTCTGCAAAGATAATAGCACAAACCATTTTGAATGATATATTAAATAACAAATCAAATTAATGAATGCTATTTTAAAATATAAATTGTATTACTTTCTTGGTATTGGTGGCATTGGAATGAGTGCATTAGCAAGATATTTTAAATGGCATAATAAAATAATTGTTGGTTATGATAAATCAGAAAGTGATTTAACTCGTCAACTTATCAATGAAGGCATAGAATGTTATTATTCAGAAGATATTGATCAATTAAAAAACAGATTAAAAAATTTTTCAAAAGATGATGTTCTTGTTATTTATACGCCTGCTATTCCAAAAGACCATTCAGAATTACTTTATTTTCAAAAAAATAATTTCACAATAAAAAAACGATCAGAAGTATTAGGTGAAATTGTAAATCAATACCATTGTATTGCAATTGCAGGCACACA
Source organism: Bacteroidia bacterium (assembly GCA_035405785.1). GTDB lineage: Bacteria > Bacteroidota > Bacteroidia > B-17B0 > Aurantibacillaceae > BPGX01. The sequence goes on along the minus strand of DAONJS010000005.1, from coordinate 7,151 downwards.
CGGAAAAACAACTACTACATCACTCATTACACATATATTTTATCAAAGCAAAAAAAATACACTTGCTTTTGTAGGCGGCGTTTTATCAAATTACTCAACTAATTTCATCTATCAGATATTTAATGAAAATGAACCTATTTATAGCATCGTAGAAGCAGATGAATACGATAAATCTTTTTTACAATTATCTCCAGAAGTGGCAGTCATTACAAGTGTAGATGCAGATCATTTAGATATTTATTCTAATCAGGAAAATTTAATTAAAACCTATCAAACATTTGCTACAAAAATCAAACCCAATGGCTTTTTGTTTGTTAATAATTCTGTGGATAAGTTTTTTCAAAACATTCAAAACAGAAGCACCTTCGCTGTAAATTTGAATGGGCAAATTTATGCCTCTAATATTCAATTTGAAAACAACAAAATGACTTTTGATTTACACTTTCATAACCAAATTTTTAAAGGGATTGAATTAGGTATTCCGGGACAACACAATGTTCTGAATGCCCTTGCTGCTATTGCTGTTGCAAGGCATTTCAATATCTCTTTTAATGAAATTTTTTCTGCATTAAAATCTTTCAAAGGTGTAAAAAGAAGATTTGAATATCATATTAAAACTGATAATTTGATTTTAATAGATGATTATGCTCATCATCCAGAAGAAATAAAAAATTTTTTGCAATCTGTTAGAATGCTTTATCCTTCAAAGAAAATAACTGCCATTTTTCAACCTCATTTATATTCTCGCACTCGTGATTTTATCAATGAATTTGCAGAAGTGCTTTCATCTTATTCCGATGAAATTATTTTATTAGACATTTATCCTGCAAGAGAATTGCCAATACCCGGTATTACTTCTAAAACTTTATTAGATAAAATAAATCACTCACAAAAAAAATTACTATCTAAAAAAGAATTACCTGAATACCTTGCAAAATCTCATCAGGAAGTGGTATTAACTATTGGCGCAGGTGATATAGAACTTTTAATACCAACAATTAAAAGCAAATTACTTTCAAAATGACAAACACCAAAAACATCATTAAAAATATATTGATTATATCTGGCAAGTTGCTTTTTGTAGCATTTGCTCTGGTGTCTATGGCATTTGTCAATAATGAATTTAAAAAGAAAAAAGTTCAAAATATATCTATTAAAATTATTTCAGAAAACAATCCAATGCTTTGTAGTGTTGAAGAAATTGAGAATTATATTGATAAAAACAACCTGCAGTTAATTGATAAATCATATTCAGAGTTAAACTTTTACAACATTGAAAAAATTATCAATGAAAAAAATGAAGTGAAATCATCTGCAGTATATTTTACACCAGACCATCAATTATACATTGAAGTAAAAGAAAGAAAACCAATTGCAAGAATATTTACTAATCATATCAATCATTACATTGATGATGAATGGAAATTATTCAAAGTAACTAAATCTTACAAAGTGCCTCTAATTATGGGTGAGTTATACGAAAATCCATCAATTTTCAAGCATTATCCAATAAGAAAAGTTTTGCTTTCAGAAAATTTTTCTAACTCATCATTAATGGATGATGTTTATCTTGTTACTCAATCTGTTTTGAAAGATACTACTATTCAAAACTTTATTGATTATTTGTATTTTACATCAAACAAAGAAATTGAAATTTATCCAGTTATTGGAAAATTTAAAGTATTAGTAGGAAATTCTGAACACTTTCAGGAAAAAATGAATAAACTTAAATTATTCATCACACAAGGATTAAATAAAAACGATGCATGGACAAAGTATTCTCAAATTAACTTAAAATATAAAAATCTCATCTATTGTACTAAAAAATAAAACTATGGAAATTTACAACAACAAAAACACACAACCTGAAAACACTGATTCTAACTACGAAAGCAATGAACCTGTTGTAGTTGCATTAGATATTGGCACTACAAAAATTGTAACGATTATTGGTCAAAAAAATAAATATGGTAAAATTGAAATTAAAGGATACGCCAATGTGCCATCAAAAGGTGTATTAAGAGGTGCTGTTGCAAACATCAAAGATGCTACTGAAAGTATTGGCAGATCTATTCATGAAGCAGCAACAAAATGTGGGGCAGTTGTAAGTGAAGTAGTGGTAGGTGTGGCAGGGCAATACATTAAAAGCGAAAACCATGAAACTTCTTTAACTATTTCAAACGATGAAGTCACTGAATCTGATATTCAAAAAATGATTAACGATGTCAAGTTAAGAGTTCAAACATCTGGCACTATAATTATCTCAATCATTCCACAAGATTTTACAATTGATACAGTGCATGGCATTACAAATCCTATTGGGTATTGTGGAAAACATATCAAAGGAAATTTTCATGTGGTTTCTGTAAATGAATCCATTATTAAAAACATCAAGAAATGTGTAGAATCTAATGTTTTTGAAGGAAAAAATTTAGAAATTCAAGAATACTTTTTAGAACCCATTGCAAGTGCTGCTGCCGTATTAACTGATGAACAAAGAGAATCGGGCGTTTGTTTAATTGACATTGGTGGTGGTACTACTGATATGGCTATTTATCAAAACAACATCATTCGTCATTCTGCAGTTATTCCTTTTGGCGGAAATGTCATTACTCAAGATATCAAAGAAGTATGCAAAATCACAGAAAAACAAGCAGAACATCTTAAAATAGAAAAGGGCTATGCATTTCCCAGCGAAGAACTTCGTGCAAAAAATATCAAACTAAACTTTAAAACAGAAAACTTAATTGACAAATTAGAACAATCCAAAACGATAAATGCTTATACACTTTCAGAAGTAATTTATGCCCGCCTTGAAGAAATAATAAAATTTGTTGACCATCAACTTGAACTTTCTGGATACAAAGAAAAACTTTCATCTGGTATTATTCTTACTGGTGGTGGAAGTTTATTGAAAGGCATTCAAAATGTATTTATGGCAAATTTAGGAATTGAAACAAGTGTAGGCATTCCTAATCAACATATTTCAACTTCTATTGAAGAATTAAAATCTCCTATTTACTCTACTGCTATTGGTCTTCTCATTCTTGGTTTTGAAAATCTTGAACAAAGAGAAATTAAAAATAAAGTAAAGAACCTTAATGAAACAACGCAGCAGGAAATTCAGAAAAAACAAGTAGAAGAAATAGGTAAAAAAAGAAAAGGTTTCTTATCAAATATATCAAATATAGTAGGTAGTTTAAAAGATATTTTTGAAACACCACCAGGAAACGAATAAAACAAAATAAATATTAATTAACCCTAAAACTTAAAACTATGAATCAATTTGAAATACCACAAAATTTAAATCCAATGCAAAACATAATTAAAGTCATTGGAGTAGGCGGAGGCGGAAGTAACGCAGTGAAATACTTGTATAACCTGAATGTCAAAAATGTAGATTTCATTGTTTGTAATACCGATGTACAACATCTTCAGTCAAGCCCTATACCTAACAAAATTCAGTTGGGTAAAAATCTGACAAAAGGATTAGGTGCAGGATGTATTCCTGAAAAAGGAAGAGATGCCGCTATTGAATCAAAAGAAGAAATTAAACGACTGCTTGAAAATAATACCGAAATGCTCTTCATTGCCGCAGGGCTTGGTGGTGGAACAGGTACAGGTGCTGCACCAGTTATAGCAGAAGTAGCAAGAAGTTTAAACATTCTCACAGTAGCCATTGTTACTTTACCATTCAAATTTGAAGGAAAGAAAAAAATTACTTATGCGGAAAAAGGTTTAGAAGAATTGAAAAAACATGTGGATAGTGTTATTGTAATTCCAAATGAAAAATTAAATGAAGTTTATCCGGGTTTGAAAATGTCAGAAGCTTTTGCAAAAGCCGATGATATTGTATCAACTGCTGCAAAAAGTATTGCAGAAATCATCACTAATAATTTACATATCAATGTAGATTTTAATGATGTTCGTACTGTGATGCAAAACAGCGGTACTGCACTAATGGGAACCGCCATTGCAAGAGGTGAAAACAGAGCATTGGAAGCTCTTAAAAATGCCATCAATCACCCATTGTTGATGAATAATAGCATTGAAGGTGCTAAACACATTTTATTAAGCATTACTACTGGTACAGATGATATTTTGACAGAAGAATTTCAAGCCATTACAAATTATATTCAGGAAACTGCAGGTGAAGATATCAATGTTATTCCGGGTTATGGAAACGATCCATCTTTGGGCGATGCAGTATCTATTACAATTGTGGCAACTGGTTTTCAGGAAAAAATATCTTTTTCTAAAAACGAAGCAATGCCTTCTTCTGTGATAACGAATGCAACTATTGAAACTGTTGATTTATCAAAAAATACAAATACAGAAGTTGAAAATAAAACACCTGTTTCACAAGAAAATCCAGTAGAAGAAAATAAACAAATTGTTTCTGAAGTAAAAAGTCAAATGACCATAGAAGAAGTAAGTACTGAAATAAAGTCAGAACAAACTTCAATTGAAATCAGCAGTTCATCTTTTGAACTTGAAAATAAAACAGTTTCAGAATTTACAACAGAAGAAAGCCCATCAGAAAATTTGATTAATGATACACTTTTTACAGAACCTACATCTGTTGTAGAACCAGAAATACAAAACATATCCGAAAACAAAGTATCTGATGATTCTGTTTTATCCGATAATGATTCACCTGTTATTAAAATAATTGAAAAACCAACGCAAAATTTTATATCAGAATCAAATGAATCTAATAAGTTATCTGCACTACAAAATCTGTCAGAAAATATCAAAGCATTAAATAATAAAACTAATGCTATTAGAAAACAAATTATGGATTTTAATAATCCACAGGTGCAACAAGAGTTAGAAAATGTTCCTGCTTATATCCGCAAAAAAGCCGCCTCTGAAAATGAAAAGAATACCTTAAAAGATCATTCAAATTATACTATTGATGAGAATGGCAACATTAAACCAAATAGCCCTTATCTTAACGATCAGGTTGACTAAATATGATGATTAAAATAAATCCTGATAAACCACAGGAAAACGAAATACAAAAAGTAGTAAAAGTATTAAAAGATGGTGGGGTAATTATTTATCCCACCGATACTGTTTATGCACTTGGTTGTGATATCTATAATACCAAAGCCATTGAAAAAATTGCTCGTCTCAAAAAATTAGATCCTCAAAAAGCATTATTCACTTTTATTTGTTCTGATATTTCTGATGTTTCAAAATATGTTTTGCCCATACCAAATCCTGTTTTCAAAACCATTAAACAACTTATTCCAGGACCATATACATTTATTTTGAATGCAAATTCAAATGTTCCAAAGATATTGAAACAAAACAGAAAAACGATAGGTGTAAGAGTAGCAGATAATAATATCACCCGCCAGATTATTCAACAATTAGGTAATCCAATTTTATCATCCAGTTTGATAGATGAAAATAATGAAATAACTGAATATTATACAGATCCACAAGATATTTATTTACAATACAAAGACAAAGTAGATTTAATAATTGATGGAGGATTTGGAAATGTAGTGCCTTCTACTATTTTGGATTGTACAAAAGAAGAAATAGAACTCATTAGAGAAGGTGCAGGCAAATGGAGTGAATAGTGAAAAACGAATAGTGAAAAACAAAAAACAAAAAAATCCTGAAGGGATAATGGGATTATAGTGATTTAATTTCTAAAAAATTCCGCTTCATTGCTTTTAGTGCTGACGCAATTTGGTCAGCATGCCGACATTTATATTCGGCATCAGCAAAGCCATTGGAAGCTTGCGTTGGGGTCTCCCATTCCAATACTGTGAAATACCCGTCATTGTCCCGACGATAAATGTGCGGGATGCTGACCTTAAGCGTCAGCACGAGGGCATTGGCCCGAAGCAATCTCGTAATTGTTAAGCGGATAATACTTTTGAGATTGCTTCGCTGCACTCGCAATGACGATGTAGGCAGATTGCAGAGAAAAATTATTGTTCTAATTTTCAGAAATTAGTTTGTTTTGGTATAAAGAATTATTCACTCTTCACTTTTCACTCTTCACTTTTTTTATGTATATTTGCGGCGGAAATTTTAATGCCCGGATGGTGGAATTGGTAGACACGTACGTTTGAGGGGCGTATGCCGAAAGGCGTGGGGGTTCAAGTCCCCCTCCGGGTACTTGTTTTTGATTGGTGTTGTTTTATTAGGTGAAAGATAATTGTTTAAAAACTTCCTCCCACTAAAATCAATTTATAATTAAAAAATACTTACCATTGCAACCAAATAAAAAATCAAAAAATTACCACTATGTATTACAGAGTTTTTTCATTGAACATTATCAAAACATTGGCAATTGTTTTCGCTGCTGTATTTTTAATTGCTTGTAGTTCAAAGGAGGGAAAAGGTAAAAAAAAGGAATCAAGTGGTAATGAATCAAGTAGTTTATTCCCAGTTATACAAAATGGTAAATGTGGTTATATTGATAAGAGTGGAAAAATTGTTATCGATCCGCAGTTTGATTACGCGTATGATTTTTCAGAAGGTCTAGCAAAAGTAAAAATTGGTGATAAATATGGCTATATTGATAAGAGTGGAAAAATTGTTATAAATCCGCAGTTTGATGAAGCAAGATCTTTTACAGAAGGTCTTGCCGCAGTAATGGTGGGTGATAAATGGGGTTACATTGATAAAAATGGGAGAATGATTGTCAATCCCCAATTTGATATGGCAATGGATTTTTCTGAAGGATTGGCTGCTGTAAATAAAGATGAAAAATGGGGATATGTTGATAAATATGGTAATATAGTTGTTAGTCCAAAATTTGAACTAGCAATAAATTTTTCTCAAGGACTTGCAGGAGTGCAATATTCTGGCAAGATAGGATATATTAATAAAGTTGGAGAGTTTGTTATTAAACCACAATTTGAATGGTTAGAAAATTTTTCAGAAGATTTATTATTAGTAAGAGAAAATGGAAAATTTGGTTATGTAGATAAAACAGGTAAGTTTGTTATAGAGCCACAATATGATTGGGCGAAATATTTTACAGAAGGGCTTGCAAGAGTGAAAGTATCTGATAAATGGGGGTTTATTGATAAAAAAGGCAAATTTGTTATTAATCCACAATTTGATGATGCAGGTGATTTTTCAGAAGGTTTAGCACCGGTAAAAATTGATGGTAAATGGGG